>NZ_BAAHAD010000007.1:69932-345407 GCF_054777855.1 Spirosoma jeollabukense | reverse complement strand
CATCCCCACTGGCACTGGTTTACTCTCATTCTGAGAGCTTTCCAAGGTAGGACATTCTTGGAATTTTACACTGGCTCAAATCTAAAGGCCGAAGCGGCCTGATCACCATAAACCTTTTCCAGGCGTTCTCCTGCCCGCCAGAGGATAGTACCGATCAGGGGAATGGCCGCCGGGCCTTCCGCTTCATTAGCTGCATGCACATCGGCCACCCATAGCCGCCCATCCGAGTCCACAACAAACTCTCGTTTTCGCCCGTTGACCCGTTTATTGACATCTATACCTCGATATTCGCAAATCATGGGATTGAGTTTAACCGCACCGGCGGACCGGCCCTGTGCATCAACACATAATACAGACGGATAAGCTTCTTTGTCGACTTGTTTTCGATCTATTCGATTCAAGGCGGCATTGATTCGCTCAAAGGTGCCATCCTGTTTCTACTGCTCAAAATAATACCGGGCTGGCGTTCCAGTAAACGGCCTGCCAGTTAGGCCATTCTTGGGGTAAATTACGCCATTGACAACCGGTTCGCAACAGCCACAGAATGATGTTGATAATTTGTCGCAATTCGTGTTTTCGCTTGCGTTTTAGATCGAAAAAAGGTGAAATTGCGGCTCATTGAGGGTCGGTCAGTGGCTTCCACTGTTTGGTCATGATTTTGCATCTTGGTCGATACAAAGTTGACACGACTCTCCACCTTTCTCAATTCCCCAACACGCTCTAAGGATGCGTATTTACCCATTCTTCTCCATCTATAAATACTTCTTTTTTCCAGATGGGAACGGTCTGTTTGATGGTGTCTATGATGTAACGGCAAGCCACGAATGCATCATTTCGGTGAGCGGTGGCTACCCCAATTAAGACCGCTATTTCACCGATTTGCAGGATACCTTTTCGATGGATGATGGTGTACCGTAGAATGGGCCAGCGCCGATTGGCTTCCTCAGCAATCTTCTCCATTTCGCTAATAACCATTCGGTCGTAGGCCTCGTATTCAAGCCTGTTTACTGAACGCTCGTGAGTTTTGTTACGGACTACACCCAAAAATAAATCAATAGCACCCGCCTGCTCTGATTCTATGGATTTTAAGGCAGCCGCGACATCAATGTGATCTGTTGTTATTACTATCATCAATCAGTTTATTTAATCAGTTTGTAGTTACCCCTGAGCGGTTGAACGCCTGGCATCAACAAGCGATGTTCAAGTATAAATGCTGTAAAGCGACAAAACGGATCGTACCTCGCTGAAATTAACCTCCACTTACAGGTGGAATGAGAGCAATCTCGTCGGAAGGTCCAATGAACTGATCAATTTCGGCATACTCGCCATTCACGGCCACTAAAAGTGAGCGGAGACCGGCCAACTCAGGATAGGCCTGATGTAATTGGTTAAGTAAATCCTGAACCCGGATTGGCTCATGAATGGGTACCAATACATTTGACTGACCCGTTAGGTCACGGGTCATACCAAATAACAACACGGAAATAGACGCATTCATAGGTTATCTGATTTCTGAAAAAATGTGACCGCTGTTCTATGAATGCATAGTGCGGTTTCGTTATGCTTTGCCTTTTACTCGTGAGGTACGATATAATAGCTTAAAAAAAGCCCTCTATTTTCACTGGTCACGGGAGTAAGAAACGATGAAATTTACCCGCCAATGGTAGCCATCGATTCACTAAGGATAGAGCGCTTTTGTTCAGCCTCGAAGCCATTGACTGGTCGGTGGGCGAACGCGAGTAGGAAAGCGTCTGCCAGTTCCTGATCGGAGACGCCTTCCCGCAACAGCGCACGGACGTCCAAAACACTATCACCATATAAGCAGGTTTTGAGCGACCCCTGGGCGGTTAGGCGAATGCGATTGCAAGTGCCACAAAACGTTCGGCTGAAAGCTGCAATCACCCCTATTCTTCCTTGATGACCTGGAATCTGGTACCCTGCCGACGTCGAAAATGTACTATCTGTCCGTTTTTGTAAAGTAGGGTAATAAGACTGAATTTCGGCTATGATACGTTGATGAGTCCAATAAAGTCTCGGGTAATGGCTTCCTTCGCCGTTGAAGGGCATTTCCTCGATGAAGCGAACTTCAACGGGCAACGTTCGGGTTAATTCAACCAATGGTTGTATATCCTGTATATTTTGGCCTTCTATAACAACCGTGTTTATTTTTGTTTGAATACCAGCGGCCAACAAACTATCTAGTGTTTTCAGAACGGCCGGCAATTCGTCACGCCGGGTGACTTGACGAAACCGATCCCGATTGAGTGTATCTAAACTTAAATTCACCGATTTAATGCCCAATGCCACCATATCCGCTACATGAGGACCCGTTAACACCCCATTTGTAGTTATGGATAGGTCATTGAGTCCGTTCAAGTAGCTTAATCGGTGCATAAAGCTTATTAGGCCAGCGCGCACAAAGGGTTCACCACCTGTGATGCGCACTTTGTTTATGCCTAAGCTGACCAGCACAGCAACAACACGCTCCATTTCTTCGAACGTCAGCACTTGCCGTTTCGGCAGATACTTAATGCCCTCTTCAGGCATGCAATAAAAGCATCGTAGATTACAGCGATCTGTGACGGCCAATCGGAGATAGGTAATGGGACGATTGTGATTATCGTAAATCATTTGTTTTTTACTAAAAGAGTTCGAGATTTATTCGGTCTTACGAACCGTATAGTAGATGAGGTAAAATAGAGATGAGGGACCCCTTCGGGCTTAGTCTCGATTTACTCAAGGCATTTTGTTAGGCCATATGTGCTTGTAGGTTACAAGCACATATACACTTGAAAGAAAACAGCCCAATATGATCAGGCTGTTTTCTGAGACGGTCTAATAAATATTAGTTGAGACACTCAACTGCCGAAGGTAACTGTCTATTGGCTGCGGCTTTTATTCGCTATCTCTCCACAAGGTGCACGCTTTCCACAGACGATACTAGGCCTGATTATTCTTAAAACCGATTAAAACGCCATAGCCGTACTTATCAGCGCTACGAGCAAAACGAAATAGCAATGAATTTAAGTCTAGCCCCTTTGTAAAATAGGATGACGACTGTACTGATGCAGATAGAGACAATAAAGGCCTTTGGTAAGTACCAGCCTAGTTAACATAACTAGACTGGTACTACTTCTAAGCCAGCGAAGGACTGGTAAGTCGTTTGTGAATGGGACCGGACTTATCTTTAAGAAAGCCGCCCGATCTCTTGGCAAATAAGGCTTTTATTTCAGCAATAATCGAAAGTGCAATTTCGTCAGGTGCTTCAGCGCCCAAATCAAGCCCAATTGGCGCATGTACCCGGTTTTGGCTGGTTACGCTATTGAAAAACCCTTCTTTCTCAAATTCGTCCTGCATCTTGTCAAACCGTGTGCGTGGCCCCAACATGCCAATGTAAGGAACGTCGGTCTGAAGTAAGGCTTTCAAAACGGCCCGGTCATAATTAAAGTTATGGGACATCAGCACCGCGGCCGTCCGGTTGGTAATCGTTAACTTATCGAGTACAGCCTGGCGATCGGCGTGTAACACGCAGGTAGCGACCGGAAACCGTTTGGGTGCTAGATGGGCAATGCAATCGTCTGTAATGGTTACCTGCCAACCCAACTCACTGGCCAGTTTAGCGACTGGGATCACATCATACCCGGCTCCGAAAATAATAAGCTCAATACTGGGGTCAATCCGTTCGATAAATACGTTGACCATTCCTGATGGACTAGCATACTCCTGACTTATAGGCCTTCCCGTCGCAAGTACAACCTCCATATCAGCCTGTAACCAGTCGGGTAAAGCCTCGGTATGGGATTCAGACATTATATAGCGGGTTCCAACCTGTAGCTGGTCCCCTTCCGGATGGCTTTTTAAAATCGTAGCCATGACTTGAACAACCCGTTGCTGCGTAAACGTCTCCAGCAGGACAATCGGATTGAGCGGATCATCTGGATCGATGGGTTCAATGAATACATCAATAATCCCGTTGCAGCCCAGGCCTACCCCGAAGCTGTTGGCATTGTCGTCCATCGTATCGTAGGTGACGACGATCGGTACTCCATCGAGCATGACCTGGCGGGCTTTGCGTAGCGCATCGCCTTCCAGACAGCCACCGCTGATAGCGCCTTCCCAACGGCCATCATCGGTGATGAGCATCCGCGCCCCCGGCCGACGGTAGGAGGAGCCTTCAACCCACACAACTGTTGCCAAGGCTGCTTTGCGGTGGGTAAAATCAACGTGTCTAAAGACCTCAACTATACGACTTATCTCTTTCATGGAGCAATTCAAACTCGTTCATCTACCTAGGATACGGTAGTTTAGCGATGTACCAAAGGCTTTGGTACATCGCCACTTATCTGTAGTTAGAAACAAACTTTAGGTAATTCAGGGATAGATTACACCAGTTCTGTTTTGAGAGCGCCCTCAAACGTATTGAGAATGGCCGGTACATCCCAGTGTTCTTCCGCCGGTTCGCCGGTGAGCATCATGGGAACGGTAGTGATGCGTTCGCCAGTTGCCATTTTAAGGGCATTACCCAAGGCAGGAGCTATACAAGCACCCATGGTTTCGCTGCTACCACTGGGCCCCTGAGTGCTTGGCACGATATAGCATTCTACTTTTTTAGGTGATGTGTGCATACGCGTGATGTGTACGTCGCTGTAAAAACGTTGGTCGATACCCCCATTGCTAAACGTAATTCGACTGTAACGAGCCATGCCAAGGGTAAATAACGCGGCTCCTTCCATTTGCGCGATGACGTTATCCGGGTTAATCACCATCCCGCAATCCATAACACATACCAGCCGGTCAATACGCCAATCGTTGTTAGAAAATACGGTTACCTCGGCCACACAGGCGGCATAACTCCGGTGGGCCGGCACTACAGCTATACCCCGTCCACGGCGTGTGCCCGGTTCGCCAGGCGCTAACGGTTTGTGCCATTCGGCTTTTTCCGCAGCCAGCCGCAGGCATTCTTTTTCACGCTTGTCGTCCGTCATCAGAGCCATCCGGTAGGCAAAAGGGTCCTGGCCAGCGGCCTGGGCGCATTCATCGATCATACTCTCGTGAGCAAACCCATTGTGGAAGGTTCCGGATGTACGCAGCCAACTAACCGTAATCGGTAATTCGGGTGAATGAAGATCCAGGCGGTGACTTGGTAGATCATACGGCTGATCGACCGAGCCTTCTACACTCATAAAGTCAATTCCGTCATGGATGACGGAGGCTTCAAAAGCGGTGCCTTTGCATATGGATTGGCCTACAGCCCGGTGTGCCCAGGCAATCAGTTTTCCATCCTGATCAAGACCTGCCTCAATTTGATGGATGAAGCCGGGGCGCAAGACCGTGCCGGGGCTGCTTACATCGTCTTCGCGGCTGTACATCAGTTTTACGGGCTTATTCGTACCCAGCGCTTTGATAATGGCCAGATTCTCCACCCAGCAAAGGGCGTGGGGGCCGCTTCGACGACCAAAGGAACCGCCACATTGCGTCATGTTTAACTTCACTTTATCGGGGCTAATGCCCATCATGCCGGCAACCGTATTCCCATCAATGGTAAATATTTGTGAAGGACCCCACATCTCAATCGTCCCATCCTCATGAATTTGCATAATGCTGTTCATGGTCTCGAATGGCATGTGAGCGCTGTAGGGCACTTCAAACTCATACGTCAATTTTTTGGCAGCACCGGCCAAGGCAGCGTCAACGTCGCCATAATCAATGGCTGTGGTGCCTGGCTGCTTGAGCAATTCCCGGAAAGAGGCTCGGATGCTGTCGCTGCTGAAATCATACGCCTTGCTATAGTCCCATTCCACTTTTAGCTTGTCAGCACCTTCGTAAACGCTCCAAAAATTATCGCCAGCGACAACAATGCCAAACGGACACTCCACGACCTGACGTACCCCCGGGAAGGCGAGGGTTTCAGTAGCATCAAAACTTTTGACGGTTGATCCAAAGCGGGTAGGCCGTCTAATAACGGCAGTAATCATACCCGGTAACTTTATGTCCTGTACAAACTGCGTCTTACCGTGTATTTTATCGTTGGCGTCCAATCGGGGGAAGTGCTTGCCTATGTAGGTAAAATCTTTGGGATCTTTCACCGCGGCATCTTTACGGACCGGCTCGGCCATAGCTTCCTGGGCAATGTCACCAAAGGTTAGGCTTTTACCGCTTGTACTATCGGTAATGACACCGGCCTTAATCGTCAGGTTATTCGTAGTAGTCCCCAGTTTTTTGGCGGCAGCCGATAGAAGCATTTGTCGCATCGCTGCGCCTGCCGTGCGATAGATCATATAGGAGGAATGAATCCCCGTTTGCCCACCACTTCCCTGTATACCCCCAAAAAGAGCGTTGCCATAAGGGCCTTGGGGCGTAGGCTGGCCGGGGGCCGTGATCACCCGCATCTGGTCAAAAGCGGCATCCAGTTCATCAGCTACCAAGGTGGCCAGACCGGTATAAATACCCTGGCCCATTTCTAAGTGCTTACTGATAACGGTTACCGTATTATCAGCATTTATGATGATAAAGGCTAGCGGGTTTGGCTCAGCGGGAAAAATGTATGTATCCTGTGAAGGCGCTTGTTCGGGGTTCATAAAGACAGATTTTTACGAGTGTAAAAAATAAAATGCGTTGGCTAGTTGCTACGTAGTGAAGTAGCAGCTAGATGAATGGCCTTCCGAATGCGTTGGTAGGTTGCACAGCGGCAAAGATTATGCTTCATCGCTTCATCAATATCATCATCTGTGGGGTTAACATTTTGCTTCAATAATATAACCGCACTGTTGATCTGTGCCGGTTGGCACATACCACATTGGGCCACATCCAACGCCAGCCAGGCATTAAATACGGCTTCGGCCACAGGGCCTTCCTGCCCTTCAATGGTGATGACTTTTTTTCCCTGTACGTCGGCTACCGTATTCTTACATAAATGCACCTGAGCCCCGTCAACCTCGCATACACAGCCACCGCATACGCCATGGCCGCAACTATACTTGCTACCCGTGAGGTTAAACTCTTCTCGAATCACCCACAAAAGCGGCATATCCGGGTGGGAAGTCACCTCTCTTTCTTGTCCATTTAAATGAATTGTCGGCATGATATATTATAGGTTTGTAGGTTTGATAAGACGTCGTACTAAAAAAAGGTAACGAATAAGGCTATCCATGTCTGAGTGCTTCGAAAACCAACTAATGGACTATTTTCATTAGTCCTAGCCAAGCCAGGGCCATTGAAAATTATCTGGTGTAAAAGTTGTCTAGTAGCGGTAAGCAGCAAAATTGGCACATAATACCATGAAAAAATTGTACGATAAGGCTATTCTTAGCGCTATTGTGTTTCGAATTAAGTCACAACTATTTACTAAAACGTAGATAGTGGCGTTCTTTATGTGAACGGGCGTTTTCACACGTTAGTAAACCGCACCGACGGCCGCTAATGATCTAGTTTATGTCTGCTTATCAGGCTGTTAGTAAAGGCTTATCAAGTAGAAATTCCGTTCTGATTAGTTGAATTGCCCCTTCTGATTGAATGGAATGGCCATTTTCTGGCGTGTAGATTCGGCAGCAGTCGGAGTGCCGACTCCGAACCAACCGTCCGTGGGAAGAAGAAGGCCTGCTAGACGTGTGCAGCATACATGATCCGCAGTTTGTCCCGGCACCGCTTGAGACGCATCTTCACAGCCGACTCCGTGAGCCCATTCAGGAGGGCAATCTCGCGCACACTGATCTTGTCTTCATACTTCATCCTTAAGACCCGTTGCTCAAGACTGGACAGTTGCTGAAGGGACCATTCCAGTTGTTGGGCGGCCTGTTCGGCCTGCTCGGCAGCCGTATCGTCAGAGGCCATGTCCAGCTGCTCCCAGTTGCAGTCTAAAAACAGCTTTTGGCTGTTGCGTTTGGTCTGGGATTGATTCCGGCAGAAATTAAGGATGACGATGTGAAGCCAGGTCGAGAATTTGGCCTCCCCCCGAAAAGTGCCCAGTTTGCCCATGAGTTTGAGGAACGCATCCTGGGCCATGTCCTGCGCTTCGACCGGATCTTTACTGAACGACAGACACTTGTTATACACCAGCGTGCGGTAGCGGATATAAATTTGCTCTAAATAGTGAGCCCCTTCATTTTTTAGGTATAGACGCACTAATTCTTCATCCGAAAAATATTCCATGGTAATAAGACCCAATAAGGCTACTGAAAAATAAGATGTACGCTTGACGATCAATCCAAACGGTGTGCTGGGGAAGATCCACGGGAAACGTTCGCGTTGCCGGGGACCGATCCGCATCGCTCAGGTAAAAAAGGCTGTCTGTAAAACCAGCCGCCTTTCTGTAATCCTGGTAAGTGAGTGGATCAACCGGGCCGGTCCAGCCCCCTGTAGGGGGAGGACTAGTGGTTAATGGGTTGGGAATAGGGCGATAATTAACTCGATCGTAGTAAGATCACTAACGCTTTTTTTAAAATGTCCCGCTCCTCCCGCAGGCTCTGAAGTTCCTTCCGTAAGTTGGGGTCGCTGCCAGGCATTGGCTCCGGAGCGTCGGTAATCAGCGGGTCAATGCTCTGGCTTCCGGCGGGCGGGAGCGTGAGGGGCTGGTCGTGGGTACGATCCTGTAATTCCTTATTTTTCCATTTGTGGAGTGTAACCTGCGACACCCCTAATTTGAGCGACAACTGCCGGACGCTGACGCCCTGCTTGATTTGCTGAATCGCGTCCAGCTTAAAGGCGTCGTTATAGAGCCGTCGGCCATCCATTTTTTCTACCGCGGGGTGGGTTAGCTGACGTTGCCAGCGTTTGACCAGGGTTTTCGAGGTATTCAACAGGATCGAAACCTGCTCTACACTTTCGCCCTTCCTGAGTAGCCGAAGAATGTCCTCGCCAGGATCACCCGTCGGGGCGGAGCCCATAGAGCCGTCGGCCGTTTCCTCTACCGGCTCGGCGGAAGAATGCGTTTCCGCCGGATAGGTGGGGTCTGCCGCTACGGTCGGGTCGGATTGGGGCTGATTTTTCCAGTGTAGCAGGGCGCTGTTCCGGGTAAAGGTATCCGGGCCGACTCGCTGGCGTCTCGCGTGATTGGTGCTCATAAGCTAAGGGGAGAAAGGGATGATTGCCTGCATTGGTGGCATCGGTGCGGCCACACGGCCCGGCTGTTGGCTTGCGGGTTGGAACGGCCCTACGATCAATCCATCCGCTGGAGGCCACGCGGGAGCTAATGCCCACGTGGCCCCAAACCGATTTATTTACCTTCCCGGAGTCGCCTTCCCGGTGGATGGTTAAGGCAGCAAATGGATCGTATTCAACGTAGTACCACCGTTTGGGCGACCCCGGGAACCTAAGTTGGCGACTCGTAAAGTAAACGGATTATTGCACCACCAGTCGGTATTTGCGAACCTGAGCCCGCTCCTCCACCGTTAGCAGATAGATGCCCGACGGCAGGCTTTCCGTCGTTTTTAACTCGACGCTGCTTTCGGTCTGGCTGTTTTTCTGTAGGTCAACCGACCGGCCCGATGCATTGTACAGGTGCAGAATGGCCGTGGCCGGTTCGTCCAGCGACAGCGTAAACCCAGTTGCGCTGATCGGGTTAGGATACACGCCGTATACCCCCTCTACATTCACCGACACGGCCGGGTAGGTCCGGCTGCTGCCATCCAGGTCCAGCTGCTTCAACCGGTAATAGCTCGTGCCCCGATAAGGCCGGGCATCCGTCAGATGATAGGTATTGATGGCTTTGCTGGTGCCCGCTACGTCGGTGACCCGGCCAACTTCCTCAAACGTAGTAAGGTCTTTACTCCGTTCGACCACGTAGGCCTTGTTGGATTGCTCCCAGCTGGTGCTCCAGTTGAGCAGTACCGTGTGGTCTGTCTGGCCCTGGGCCGTAAAACTCACCAGCGAAACAGGCAGCGGTGATACCGTGTGGGTATAAATGGACGCAAAATCGTTGCTCGTTGGCTGGGTATTCAGCGCCGGGGGCGGCTGAATATTACACGAAGCCCCTATGTCGTCGATTGCCGACGAGGACGAAGCCCGCGTTACGGTAGCGGCAATGACCAGATCGAAAACCGATAACGGATTCAGCACGACGCCGGTTTTCTGGGTGGCCAGAAAGGAATTGCTGCTCGCTACGTATATAATATCGAAATAGTTCAGCAGGGCCCCCGACAGCGCCCCCGTACCCGCCGGGCTGGGGTCGCAATTGCCCAGGGTAATGGTAAAGCCCATCTGGTTGATAACATTGGCACCTGAAATGGGCTGGGCACCGTTGTTACCGATGGTGAACGTCATCGACAGGGGGGTCCCTATGCCCCCCACAATGGGGGCGGGGAGCAGGTTGCGGCTGGTCACGGCCGGATCCGCCTGTCCAAAACTGGTCAGGTGAAGCAGCCAGACCAGTACACCTAACAAAATACTTTTATACCGAATCATAATAGTTGCGTTTAGGTGGTCCTGGCCCTATGGCCAGGACCACCGGATGAATTCAGGATGGCTTAGTTAGCGAAGTAGTTGATCTTCTCCGAATCGGTATTGTTACCCGCATTCGTTTCGCCACCACTACCCCCCAGAATCGTCGAACTTACGGTAGCTGCCCCGGTTGTTGCGCCGGGTGTCAGCACCGCATTGAGCCCGAAGGATAGCTTGCCGCCCCCCGAAATCGACTGCGTAGTCGTCAGGATGTAATAGCTGCTGTTGCTGACGGCGTCGAATGTCCAGGCACTGTTCTGCACGATTTTGCCATTGAGGAACGTAGCGGCACTATTGAAGGTCACCGTGATCAGGGCATCTTTGGAGATATAAATGGAGGTTGGACCCGTGGTGGCCACACTGTTTACTTCGTAGACGTCAGTCACGATCGTGATGTTGGTCGTTCCGTAAACCGTAGACGGCAGCACCGTCATGATCGGCGTCAGATCAGGCGTACCACAGGTCGCGATCGTTACCGTAATGGCCGCACTAGCCGGGCTGTAGCAACCGCCACTGCTCAGGTAGAAAGCATAGTACGTGCCCGCAGCGACCGCGCCGGGTGTGCTGACCAAATTCCCCGCCGTTGGCGTCGCCGAGGTATGAAACTCAAGCGTAGCACCCGACGGAGCAGTGCTGGTAACCAGCGCACTCAGATTCGCCGTCGTGGCTGGGCAGGCGTTGGTGGCCGTTGTTCCGCTCAAGGTTGGTGTAACGGGAGCAGCCGGAGCCGCATTGATGGTTTGGGTAGCCGACGCGGTAGAGACACACCCCGACGCATTGGTTACGGTGTAGGTGTAGTTGCCTGGGGCCAGCCCGGTGTTGGCATAGGTCGTGCCGCTGCCGGTGAGGGTGGCGCTACTGGTGCCCGAGCGGGTCAGCGTCCAGGTGCCCGAAGCGGGCAGGCCCGTCAGGTTGATGGTGCCCGTTGGCACGGCGCAGGTGGGCTGGGTGGCCGCCCCAAACGTGGGCGTTGACGGGGTATTGAGGGTCAGGGTGGTGGAGGTGGAAGTAACCGAGCCACACCCCGTAGTGCTGCCGACGACCACCCGGTAAAGACGACTCCCGAACGAAGCGGGGATATTGGTATAGGTCAGGGTCTGGCTGGTGCCACCTGAGACGACGGGCGGTCCGGCATTACTAGCCGCTTCGTTATACCAGTTTGCGCCGTTATCGGCCGATACCTGCCACTGGTAGGTGAAGGGGCCAGTGCCCGAAGGCGTAACCGTGAACGTAGCACTCCCGCCCGCACAATAGGATTGAGGAGCGGGGGGCGTCGCAATGGTTGGAGCGGCATTGAGGGTCAGGGTGGTGGAGGTGGAAGTAACCGAGCCACACCCCGTAGTGCTGCCGACGACCACCCGGTAAAGACGACTCCCGAACGAAGCGGGGATATTGGTATAGGTCAGGGTCTGGCTGGTGCCACCTGAGACGACGGGCGGTCCGGCATTACTAGCCGCTTCGTTATACCAGTTTGCGCCGTTATCGGCCGATACCTGCCACTGGTAGGTGAAGGGGCCGGTGCCCGAAGGCGTAACCGTGAACGTAGCACTCCCCCCAGCACAATAGGATTGAGGAGCGGGGGGCGTCGCAATGGTTGGAGCAGCCGGAGCCGCATTGATGGTTTGGGTAGCCGACGCGGTAGAGACACACCCCGACGCATTGGTTACGGTGTAGGTGTAGTTGCCTGGGGCCAGCCCGGTGTTGGCATAGGTCGTGCCGCTGCCGGTGAGGGTGGCGCTACTGGTGCCCGAGCGGGTCAGCGTCCAGGTGCCCGAAGCGGGCAGGCCCGTCAGGTTGATGGTGCCCGTTGGCACGGCGCAGGTGGGCTGGGTGGCCGCCCCAAACGTGGGGGCCGATGGGGTGGCTGGCTGAGCACTGACGGTAACCGAATTGGAAGCCGCTGAAACACAGGTTCCATTCGTTGCGGTTACCGTATAGGTGCCGGCGCCCAGCCCCGTAAATGAGCCCGTTGTGCTGGTGGTGCCCCCTGGTGAAAGGGTATAGGTTACGCCACTGACCGGCGAGGCAACTGTCACGCTGCCCGTACTAACCGAACAGGTTGGATTGGTGGCTGAAATGGAGGGTGTTGCGGGTGTTGTGCATGCAAGCGTAACCGATAAAATTCCAGCATCATCAACGACAATTGCTGCATACCCAGGGTTAACATTGCCATTTTTATTTACTTGCAGTTTTAGGGTTGCCGTGCTTGCCGTAGCAGTAAAAACAAGTGTAGCTACATTCCATGAAT
Organism: Spirosoma jeollabukense; assembly: GCF_054777855.1. Classification (NCBI taxonomy): domain Bacteria; kingdom Pseudomonadati; phylum Bacteroidota; class Cytophagia; order Cytophagales; family Cytophagaceae; genus Spirosoma; species Spirosoma jeollabukense. The sequence goes on along the minus strand of NZ_BAAHAD010000007.1, from coordinate 332,725 downwards.
CGGTAACCCCGGCGGACGTGTACGTTTGTTTGACCCCGTTGATAGTCATGTCGAAGCTACCACCAGCAAACGAAGGAAAACTACCATTAGTCACAGTTGCTTGTTGCCAGTAGACCTGCGCTTGGTACTGAATGCCGGTAGTAAGTCCGGTAATGGTAGAACTGATAGCCTCATCTCCATTTGGGGGATCGGCCAACAGCAATGCCATGCTACCTCCAGAAGGGGATGTACCTGAGATATCAGATACCGTCGCTGTAGGATTGTTAGGATATTGCCCATTTCCAAGTACAATATCCGGTGTCCCAACTACCGTCGTCCAACCTGCTGCTACACAGAAAGCGCAAGGACTTCCTCTATCGATAACTGGATAAGTTTGGGCTCGAAGGCTTGTAAATGTTAAAAATACCAGCAGGGGGACGAGCAGCCAGCGGCTGGTGGCCTGCATTCGTGTAAATACGTGTCTCATGATTTGTGTGTTTAAAGAAATACGGATTGTGATTGGTCGGCGTGTGTGCCGGGTGTCTTTTTGCATCGTGTGAGAAGCTGGTTAACTGTTTTACTAAACATAGGGTACTACATTGGCGCGCAGCCGGGGTAAAGCTGGCTTGCCCGGCTGCCACCATTGGGCACTCGTGCGGCATTGGCGGGTTATGTTTGGGTACGAAATGAACGAACAATAAAATGAACTGCCATCGTCCTGCCGGTGCCCGCTTGGGGCGGGCTGGCGGGAAATAGTATTCGGGTCACCCGATCTGCGTATCTGGAAATTGTCTGGTTGTGACAGGGGTTTATGTAGTCCGTCACATTTTTTACTATTTATTATTAATTAAGTCCAATTGCATGAACACAGGCTCATTTAGCCGATTCTTCTTTTGTTACCAAAAGGGCGTTCATGGGCCCTGTTTCACCGTCAGCCATACGGGTCATCCGATGAATCGGCTCCGCATAGATGGGTAGTTTCAGTAGGTCGACAGGGTAACGGCTCACGTAGCAGAGCGCCTGAGTTAGGCTACTGACCGGCTACCGGACAAAAAACACCTGTTCCAGGCCGTGAGGGGTAGTCCGTGCCGGGTCGATCGTTCTGATTAATTATGGGATGTCGAGTAAATAATCCTGATGCTCTACCAAATCCTTCGACTAGAAGTAGGTAGAAATGTGCTAGCAAAAGTAGGTAGTTATACGGGCCAAAACTTGTACAAATCGGCTAACTTTAGTAGTAACCAGGCCAATTTTAAGGAAAATAGTAAGTAATACGTTGATTAAATCGGTTTCATATGATGTATATACAACCATTGTTGCTACTTATAGGGTACAGAAAATGGTGGCAGGCATACTTTGTTCTCCATACTAGTACCTACTCGGGAAGATGTTGGTACCGGTTGGCTCGTTCGTGTTACCGAACGGATCGATTCAGTGGCAGGCCACGTCTATCGTGCCATAGCCCTGCCAGCCGCCGTTCGGCCGCTCCAGGGCTAAATCCATTACAATTCAATGCTAACGCTTGCCTATATACGTAAATTGCATAGCAAAACCTACAAAGGTCTTGGTCCGTGCATTGGAAAACTAGAATGGAACGGCTAATAAATGGGTAAAATAAGGGTGCTCAGGCAAAAGACGGGGTTGGCCGTTGCTTATCGGATCATCCGCAGACTTTGCCACGATTGTTTGAGCAACTGATTCGGATTCATCCCGAATGTCCGCTTGAAAAGCCGCTGAAAATGAGACGGATCGACGAATCCGTAATACGTAGCCAGTTCGCCCAGGGACTGGGGTTCCTCAATGGCGGCCTTGATGACCAATTTAAGGCGCATCCAGATCAGATACTGGCTGAACGGCATCCCTACCTGCTCGATAAACACGTGCCGGGTTCGCTCCGTAGACAGATACATCAGGGGGGCCAGATCGGCCAGCGTGATTGCTTCCCGAATGTGGGTATTCATATAACGGAATATGGGTTCGAGCTGCCAGTTGCCAGCAGGGCGTATTGGTAAGCTCGATTTGGGGAACAGGCTCGCCTGGAGTTGATCGATCACGTTGGGCATCCCGCTCGCCGTTGGCTCTACAACGAGCCAGGGCCGATTGTTCAGGCGGACCAGCAGTGCGGGCTCCAGCACGCTATGGTAATCAACGTAGTAGATAAGCACCCCCGCATCGGCCACTTCCAGCGAATGCGTAATGTTGCGATTGATAATAAGGCTGGTAACGTTCTGTAGGTATTGTCCATCGACAACACCGCTAAAGCTATTTTCCAGGCTGATGATGAGTTTAATGCCGGGGAAATAACTGGACAGAAAGTGGGTGTCGTAGGCCGAAAAACAGAACATTTCTTTTACTAACATAACCAAAGTGTATACTAAAAGCTGCGAGCCAGCAAAGAAAGTGCATGAAACGGAGTACAAATAGGACATTCCGGCTGATTTTGCGTGGCGTTTCGGGTATTCATTAAACTTGTAAGGATTTTAATCCGTAGCGGTCTAGTACACTGGCTACGAGTCTGCCATACGTTTAAAAATTACGTATAGCGTATCGGTAATACAATGGCGGGTACGGCTAAATCATCCTCGCTTGAGGTATGTACGGATAAGTCGGCTGGTCGGCAAAAAAAGCTATTTTAAAGGCAGTGCTGACTACTTATTTCAGCCCTCTCTGGAAGGATTCAGTCAACTGGCTGGCCTGCTCACCCCCGATAGGGGACCATCATCAACAGATAGGGCGTTTGGTTGACACGTCAAAAATAATAAAATGCGTCATTTGCCTGATTGCCATTTGTCGTTGGTATAGCTCAATAAAGTTGCCTGAAAAGTGAGCATAAGCCTTCTAACGGGTACCTATATACGTAGAATATATTTTTCTACTAGGCAAAGTACGCTTGTACCAATATGGCAAACTAGAACAAATCGGCTGACTTTTAACTTTTCTATGATTAAATATAATTTTTAAATAATATTGTTTACTTAGTAAGTAATTTTAAAATAGCCAGCCGCCTATCCTACATCGGGCGGTACCAGGACGCAGGGAGCAGGCTGGATAACAAGCAGGATGGTACGTAGTCAGGTTAGTTTAGCCTCCGCCTATTAGTCGATAGCTAAAGCCTCCTGCCAACAATTTATGGACCGGGAAGAAGTTCAATAAGATTAATACTAAGGACTCCTTGCAACGATGCGTATATCTATAACGGTTAGAGGTATACGTAAACCGTGTGGGCAAACTGACAAAGGTCTTTCCTGAAAAAATAACAAAATAGTATATATCGGCTATTTTCGTCTAAGAAGTTAAAAAGATGATTGTTTTTCAGCCAGTGGGGCAATTTACCCAGTTGATACGTTTATTCTTGAGTAAGACGTATGGATTTAGCCCAAACATGCGCTTGAAGATCTTATTAAAATGCGCCTGGTCGGTGAAGCCAAACTGATGTGCAGCCTGACCCAGCGGTACGGCCTCTTCCAGATTATGCTGAATGACCCGCTTCACCCGCATCCAGGCCACGTACTGACTAAGGGTTACCCCTACGTACTCGATAAACAGATGCCTGACCCGTTCGCTCGATAGCGATACAACGGGTGCCAGATTAGCCAGCATGAGTGGGTTTTCAAGGTGACGGTCTATAAAATCCACTAATTTATCGACCCGCCAATCGCCTTCGGGCATCACTGGTGGCGATAGCGCCGGAAACAGCGCGGTTAATACCTGGTCGGCAACGACATCCGGCAACGTATCCAGCAAAACGGCTGGCCGATTGGGAAATTGCTGCCAGAAAGAAGGGGCCGCCAGTTGTTGCGACAGGTCCAGCCAGGGTTGATCGCCCAGGGTGCGCTGGATGCTAAAGGCCAGCAGACTATCAATATCAATGTAATAGATCAGCAAACGGGCCTGGGTGGCTGTAAGGGAGTGAACCATATTCCGATTGATAACCAGAGCATTGAGCTTCGATAAGGTTTGTCCTTCTACCACGCAGGTAAAGGTACCTTCAACACTGACGACCAGTTTTATACCCTGAAATCGGTTCGGCGGGAAACTCGTGTTATACGTTGCGAGAAATAGAATTTTTCTGGTAAGATAGGGCACGGTAAGCACGTTAGAGGAGACATTGACGATGTACGCCTTTGCCTATGGCGACATAGGGCCGGCGGTTTCACTCAAGTGAACATATCGCTCTAGTGAAAGGTATACAGAAAGCAGGGTATAGAAGCTGAGTAAAGGCTCAGCGTTGTTGATCGGGCGTCACCTTGTAAGCACAACCAGGGAGCGGGTAAGACAGTATAAATGGTATCATAGTTTTGATATAGTTAAGCGTTGTAGACTTAGCGGCTGAATGCAGAGGCTCGCTGGTGTATCAATAGGTTGCGGTGGGCACAGGGGCCACCGTCTCTTTTCTCTAGCCAAACCTGACTTTTTATCTTCTTGTAACCCCTGAATTGATTTGTTAAAGCTAACGTATAGTATCTAATAAATTAATAGGTAAACAGGTCAAACCGGTCACAAACCCATTTTCGACCGTCAAAACGTTGATTTATTCTAACGTAATAGTAAGTACTGTACTTTTATATAGTAGTATATACATATCTTTGGTATTGCCAATCAGCACTTTAATGCTCATTTAGTCTGCGATTTAGTTGTTTATACATCAAATGCAGTACGTAGCACCTCGCCCATACGCGAGTCCGACTTTAAATTCCTTCTATTACTATCGTTTAATTTACTATGAAGAAACTTTCCTGCTTGCTGATTGAAGACAATGAATTTGACGCTCAACTGTTGATGGAGATGCTGAAACAGCAAGCTTTGTTTCAACAAATGGATTGGAGTCAGACAACGGCCGATGCCTACCATCGGCTGGTGACCACGACCTACGACCTGATTTTTCTGGACATGCACATGCCCGACCAGCAAGGCATCGAATTCCTGCACGACACGCCCAACCAGCCACCTGTCATTGTGGTAACGGCGGGCCTGGAGTATGCGGCACGCTGTTATGAACTTGATGTTGTTGGTTTTCTGGTTAAACCTTTCGAAAGATTCCGCTTGTATAAAGCTATAAACCGGGCCTTGAGCGGAAGCCGGACGGGCCTGGATAATCCATTCGCAAACAGTATCTTTCTTCAAACGAACCGCCAACAGAGACGATTTCGTTTCAATGATATTCAGTTTATCGAAGCCCACGGCACCTATACCAAAATTCATACTCTTCAGGAGATAACGGTCGTCAGTCATGCGATTTCTGCCCTGGAGGCACAATTACCGGCCACTCAATTTATGCGGGTTCAGAAGTCTTTCATTATTAATCTGAATCATATTACAGCCGTTGAAGCCAGATGCGTATGGATTAATACGACCAAAGTAGCGGTGGGTGCGCAATACGTCGATCTTCTGCAAAAATCAATCAGGCGAGATGGCCAGAATCCGACCCGCTAGACAAGGAATGGATCTGCCGTATTCCCTGGTAGTCGAAACGATAAGGCCCCACTAAGGAATACTCATTAAACTACATAAGATTGTGACACGCAATCAGCCTAGCCTTTTTGTGCAATTATATCAGAAATGCGACATGATATCTTTGTTTGTCGATCGCCTAGTCACCAAATTTTCAGATAAAGTAAATTAATAGTTTTCTAAATTATAGTAACTCATTTACGAATAGAATTTTTTTATTTTAATAGGTGACTTTGTGAAAACACAGCGTCTCAAATCGCAATAAATCATACAATTTATAAAGGTTGTATCGGCTAAAAAATTGCCTCATTTCAAAAGCTAAAACGGCATGGGGATAATTTCACAGCTAGAAATAGGGGAAAAAGAAAAGAGTTCTGTAGAAGCTTTTACTGATAGGGTACCTACAAAATAAGCACAAGAGAATGCATACGGAACGCTCCGATTCGCGGTAATACTTCGCAGGCTCTTTGATTTCTGCCCCTCGATTGACTAGTTGAAGAAATCGGAAAGGGTAATAGTAACCTGATCGTAGTGATGACGACGAACTTCTGCCGACAAAGCCAAGCTAACGAATGAACGACTCTGATCCCAAAGTGAGCTTGTTACATAACCTGATTTGAAAAGCGGGTATTCATGACTCATGGTAGATAAGATATGCCTACTCAATGAGTAACCAATTAGTTTTTTTGTCGCTGTATGTAACCTAGAATTAACAAAAATAACCCAGTCCTACACTTGTATCAACACCGACGGAAATCTGTTTTAGGGTTGATTATGAGCCAGGCTATTAAATAGCTGTCGTCTTTACTTTCAAACCTTAAATTATGCGTTTCCTTACTATTTGTTTTTGTCTGCTTTACTGTTTTTCTGCTTTTGGCCAACTTAACGAAGCGGATACTACCCGCTGGCAATACCGGGTTACAACAACCGGCATCATATTAGGCGGTAATGTTAACGATTTTATCTCTTCATCGCGGGCCGAGTTAGCACACAATGGCCACAACTGGGGGCTTTTCTCTGGTACCTCCTATACCTATAAAAACCGTGACCATGAGATAACAACTAATGACGTTACGTCCCGGAACATCCTATCCTATGGGCAACGAGGGCGTGTGTATCCCTTTGTTATTGTCTCACTGGCTAAAAGTTTACGACGAGGTATCGATTTTCAGTACCAAGTAGGGCCAGGTGTTGCATACCGCCTTTTAGGGAATCAAAACAGCTACATGCGTTTAGGCAGTGCTGTCATTTACGAAAGCAGTAAGTACGAAGGCGATCATTTTGAAAACTATGCTCAAACAAGTGATGTGATTAACAAATGGCGCCTGCAGGCCTTCGTAGCTGGTACCCAGACGTTGCCAGGTGAGCGAATGCGGCTCGTTTATGAGGTTAACTGGCAGCCCGCCTTTCAGGGGCCTAACAATCGGGTATATGCCCTGGCTGGTGCCGAATTTCCAATTAGTCGTAAGGTTGCCTTACGGGGAAATCTGGAGTACATCCATGAAAACGTGGTGCTGGTGGAAAAGTCAAAATATGATTTTATTGTCTCCTTTGGGCTTACCATCACAAATATATTCAAAAGCAATAAAGAAGAAATTGATGAAGACTGAACAAGCAATTGTAATGAATACCGAATCGAGCGAAAGTACGAGTCGGGTAGAAGCCTTCAGCGACGGTATTTTTGGTGTAGCCATTACGTTACTGGCCCTGGAAATAGGTGTTGAGGAATACGAAGGTGCTACGGATGCCACGCTTTTACATCACATTGTTGAGCTGTGGCCTAAATACGTTGCCTATTTTAACAGCTTTGCGACAGTGTTGCTGATGTGGCTGGCTCATCATCAGATGTTCAAGTTTATCAAAAAGCCAAGTGGTAAACTGATATTGTCCAACGGACTATTGTTACTTATTGTCGCTTTAGTGCCTTTTCCCACGAAAACGGTTGGTCAGTTTATCGAGACATCGGCTAGAAATGTTGCTGTAGAATTTTACACAGGTTATTTTTTACTGGTAAATTTTGCCTTTTTGTTAGTCTGGAAAATAGCTTCCAGTAAAACCAGAGCGCTTCTCCATTCATCAGCAAATGATGAAATCGTATCGGCAGTAACAAAAAGCTATCAAATAGGTATACTGGTTAATTTTATATGCTTTGGACTGTCATTTGTTAATCCCTGGCTGGGTATTGCTGCCAACGTAATATCCTGGATCTATTGGGCTGTGTCATTTAAGGAGTAACCCCATCTCTTTAAATAGCCACTTATCAAACTCGGTGAAACAGATCACAGCTATCGGGTATACTGTATAACTGGTACAATACTTTCAGATTACTGGTCGGGTTGGCTCTATGTCCAGTAATCTGGCGGATTTACCCTAAATATGTTAGATACCCCTACCGTTTACTAAACCGGATGTTCGGTCGCTTTCTGCAACGAGGGTGAGATAAGCTGGATATTCGGCAAATTTTTCAGCAAAAAAGACGGGTGCGAGCCAAATAGACGCCTGAAAACGCGGCCAAAATGGGAGTGATCGGCAAAACCAAACCGCAGGGCGGCATCCCCTAAGTCCATTTTATCCCGCTTAACGGCGCAGACCACTGACTTGATACGCTTCCAGAGGATATATTCGCTGAAGGGTGCACCGACTTGTTCATTAAACAAATGACGGGTTCGCTCTGGCGATAAACTAATCAAGTCCGCAATCTCTTTTAGCATAACGGTTCGATGCAGGTTGAGGTCGATGTAGGCCAGCGCTTGAAAGACTCGCCTGTCTAGAACCGGCATGGGTTGACTGCGCAGCGTGGGGAAAAGTGTCAGGACAACCTCATCCGCAAAATCAGCTATGGTTCCGGCTTGTAGGGCTGGGAGGCCGCTGGCCAGCAACTGTTGAAACGGATCGATAGCCAATATAGGAGAAAGATCGAGGTATTTGGCATCGCCAAGCAGAGATCGAATGGCCCAACCGATTCGGCTTTCCAACTCAATAAAGAAGACAAGTACACTCGCCCCCGTAGCATCAGCAGCATGTTTGACATTACTTCCCAGTATATAACCCGTCAATTTGGACAAGGCCTCTCCATTGACGACCGCTGAATAACTTCCTTCAAAGCAAATGACCAGTTTGTAGCTCCGGGAACTTCGTTCCGGCATGATTGAATTATGATCGACGAAACAGATCGTTTCGGTTAAACTAATAAATCGATCAGTTGCCCTATTTTTATGGTTCATAGCAAAAAGGAATGAATTATATACTTTGAATACAGGTAAGTTAATATATGATCCGGGCTAAATTAATAACCGATTATTTATTAACCGGTTATTTTTAAATCGTGAAACATAGCTTTCTAATAGTAATAGTTTAAGAAGTAAGAGATTGTCTAAAAATGGCATATTGGAGTATCCTATTCAAATTTTCCACCTTGAGTTGCCCTTTCTAAACTCGAATTGTCTAAAAATGGCATATTGGAGTATCCTGCATAACTGGTACATTACTTTCGTATAGAGTATTTAGGGGACGCCCACATTCGTACGAAATGTTCCATCACAAGAGTAAATCTCAAAAGACAATTCGTGACGGAATACGCTACGGGCTTACAAGTCCTGTCTATCCAGATGAGAAACCCGACCGCGAAAGCTACTTCTCAGCCCAGCCCTTTTACGCTAAAACGATACTGCCAACTGCCAAACCCCCTATAAGCATTTTGGCAATTGGCATCATTGAAATAGCTCCGATCATTGCCACAGAGACAACAGTTAGTCTAAACACTATTTTCAAGCCGGATGAATCGCAATTAGAACGACTTACTGGTGAGCCCGTCGACAGCTATCCTGCCGAACTAGATGGACTTAATCCGCCCGGTGCTGTGCCCCAGATCAAAGAGCTAACCTTCTTTGAGTGGCAGCGTAAGTATCCACCCTTCAATCAATTGGGATTAGCAACCCTGCAAACCACAAAGCAATCATGGTCAAGACCCATTACGACGACAAATACGAATACTACCTCGATTACTTTCCAAGTAAAGCTATGCTTATCGCTTTAGATCAGACCGATGAAAGCCCCGAACCAGAACGCATTACCGATCCCATCATCCGGCGCTATGCGAATAGACTGCACATGTTGACCTGGGAGCTGATCGCTGAAACAGAGAATTACGAACTCAACCAGGATCAGATCAAACAACTCATTGATTCGCTGAAAACCCTGCGGGCACTGCTGGTCTTTGCTGAGGACTTAGAACGGTTAGATGCTATGCTGCGGCTAAGCTTTCCCGGTGACTATTACGGTGAGAACGAAAGTGTAATCTCAATGCTGACAGACTACCCACTAAGTACCAGTAACTAGAGCCTGGGAGGGTATAAACAGAATCCAGCACCTTGCTAACCACGAATCGCTGTTCCCTTTCATCTGTATGCGTGTAAAACTCCATAGGGGGTTTCTAAACCTTCATATGTTCCTGAACCAGCCAGAGCAGACCCCAGGGGAGGGGTACCCAAAATCTCTAAACAGGACCCTTGCCACGAATCGCTGCCTAGTCAAAAAAAACGGTGTCATTTCACAACTAAAATTTACCACTATGTCAATGCCCAAAAAGACCCAGGAAGAGAAGAAACTGACCGGAACCGACCGAAAGGACCGCGTAGGAGCCGATTCTGTTGAGCGTATCGCTTTATAATCCCTGCCTTAACCACCCGCCTACCTCAACAAAACGGGGCGAAAAGCCTGGAAAAAGTACACAAAAGTGCTCCAAACTGAGTAGTTATTGGTAGAAACGGACCTGTATTCGCTGGGACTCTACTGCATGCACCTGCAAATTGCGGAAGAAGCGGCCGAGGAGTTAAAGAAAGGTGTCGTACGGGAATGCAGGGATGAAGATGGTAAGATCTACTACGCTGAAACCCCGCCACTGCTGAAGATCTACAACGAAGCCAGCACCCAGGCCATGAAGTGGGCCAGTCAGTTTGGCTTTACGCCCGTGTCGAGAAAGAACATTCCTGCCGTCAAGAAAAAGCCGACCGAAAGTAAGCTAAGTAAGTTAATGAATAAAACGGGCGCTCAGCGGGGGGTATTCAAAGTAGCTTAGCCGTTGTGTGAAACCAGAAAGTTAGCCCAGCAAGTAATGCTCAGGCTAACTTTTCTCGTAGACGACGACAAGTTTACGAATCCTGCAAGAGATCACCCGCCCGCTTGGCCCATTCCTGTAACCGGAGCAAGACGGCTGTCTTTTGCGAAACGTCACTGCCATTGGCAGTAAGAAAATAGCCCTCATCCTTCTGACTAAACAAATTGACCACATTGGCCGCCTGCAAATAGAGTTCTTTTTCGTCGGCGGTGCTGCCCGATAAGTTATTGACCAGTTCCTTAATCTGATGATATTGCTGCCGAACGGTGGCATTGTCCACGCTGGGGGGCAAGGTTCGGAATGCCTGAATTTCCGAATTGATCTGTTGTTTAATGCCTGCGTTGTTCATACGTTGAGTTGAATTACCTCTACGTCTAACCTGCCCCAACTCGTCATTGTTATTGCAGAGTATAACCAAACCGTAGAACGCGAACATATGAAAACTACGGAGCCCCCTGCCGACTTTTGACGGTGTATGCCTAAAACTAGCTAGCGATTCGCGTCAGGCAAACCATTTTGGCAACTCATATAACAAGTTGTTAACATATGAAAACCATGTGCACCCCCCTCCCCAATTTTGACGGCACGTGTGAAAGACTAGGACAGCGATTCGCGGGCCAAAAGTAATTAGAGATTTTTAGTGCCCCTCTCTAGCATCAAGAGGAGTGTCATGCCCAATAATAGTCTTAATAGTCTTCGTAGTGATAGGATTCCTTGGCGCTATCAAAATTGTCTCGGCTTGAGACCTGGCTGAGCCGCCCTCGAGCGTCATAGCTATTGACATACGTGCGTACACTGGTTGATATGATCTGGCCTGAGTGGTAAAATATCCACTGGTCTATCCGTTTAGTCTTGTTGTTTTTACTATGGTAAAGCTCCGGACGATCCACCAAGTCACCGCTTAATCCGAAGTAAGGGTTTGGTCCGGTATCGTATTCATACGTCGTAATAAAAGCCTGTGGATTGGCTATCGCTGTCTGGTACTCCCTAGTCTGAGTTAGATTCTCACCTGTATAAACATAGACGGTTGAGTCTCTAACGTAACTATTTACTCCAGTGAACTGAGCGTACTTTACTTCCCGAACTAATTGATGAGCGGCATTGAGCTCATAGCGAATCGAGTCGTAGAGCGAATACGTATAGCCAGTACTGTCATAGGCTGTTATGAACCAACTCGTGGCATAATTGCCTGCAGGGCTATATGTTAGCTTTAGCTTGTACCCCATCAGATCATAGCCCGGCATATAAGCACGAATCGTTTCTGAATTGATCAGCGTTAGTCGATTCAGTGCATCGTACTCATAGTCAATGATATAGTAGTAATTAACCCCGCTCAACCGACGACGTAGCTTGGGCCGATTAGATTCATCATATTCATAGGTTATTGAATAATGGGCCGTATCTCGACCAGTATCCCAACTACCCAGCATCTGCTTAAGTCGGCTTCGCGTAGGCTGGGGTTCAGCAGGCTGGTGATCCTGGCAGGAAGTAAACAGTAGGGTAATTCCCAGAAAAAGAATGAGTTGGTAACGTGGGGGCATGGCGTATCATTTTATGTAAATTAATATTTTTATTTAATACAATATATAAAATATTCTTAACTGTTATAGTGGTAACATTTTTCTCTGCGTTACTATTCTCCCACGCCAAGTCAGGTAGCTGCCAAAGAGTAGCACCTTGGCCTCATCATTGTCTATCTGGCTAAATATTTATACTCTTATTGATTGATTATCAGTCATATTATCTTATTTTTACTTTTATTGACAAAGTACTTTTTAATTTTCGTATGACCACAATAAAGAAGATCGTTCGCCCCTGGATGATGACCCAGAACAAGCCTGTCTCCCGTTGGGCCAATGAAGCCCAGGGCGGGGTACCCAACCAGTTCTACCGAAACGCACTGTGGCGACACCTGCGCAAGCGTCAGCTCGAAAAGCAGCCCTTGTGCGAACATTGCCTGCAAAAGAAGATCCTGACCGTAGCTACGGTGGGCGATCATATTAAGCCCATACGCTTTGGAGGAGAACCGCTGGATGAGAATAACGTGATGAGTTTATGCAAGTCCTGCCACGCCTGTAAATCGGCCAAGGAACGTCATAAGTGAATGTAATTCTGCCAAAAGAATGATAGAACTATATCGACTGAAAGGCAGTAGCCTTGTCGTAAACCAGTTGCTTACGACATTTCTAACTCGGTACTTTGGGGGCGTACCGTTTTCATTTTGGCTAATGCAAACGAACTCCGAATGTGTACGTGCCAGACAAAGACAAGATCAAAGATTAATGCGGCTAACCAGCATAAATAGAAAAAGGCTGCTGTTGCTATGAAAAGAGGCCAGAGCGGTTTGTCCGTTTTTGAATTGTTGTCCTTAACGTAAAAAGAGGTCAAAACAACAATAACGATCGTGCCGAGGATCAGAAATGGCTCTATACCTAGTTTCGGGAATATCCGGTGGGAAAAGTACAGAATACTGATGGCAATCAAGGTTATAAAAATGCGGCCGTACGCAAACCCGTAATCTAATTTATTAATAATATCGAGCCCCACTCTTTTATAGAACCATGTCTCAATGGCAAACTCGCTATGTAATAAATATAAATACAGGATTATGGTTAGTGTGAAATAACCAAAGGCATAAAGTTGATACCAGACGTCTCGTGTTAGGCGAGGGATACGGGAAATAACCATAATGCCGGATAAGAGAATTGCCGACCCTAGGACATTTACAAAAACGAAATCATCGTTACTATCATCTCCATTGGCGGGACTTAAGCTAAATATCCCCTTAAACAGCACATAAACGCCTAAAAGTAAAATAGCAAATACACCTATATAGGGAAGGATATAGCTCAGCCATTTATTCAAATTTTTATCACCAGGAGGGGGAAAATTAGGCTGATTATCTAAAGGTGGTTTAACTACGGTGTGAATAAAGTGGCCAAATACATCCTCATCGGTCCAATAGTCCACGTGGGCTTTGCCAGGAAAAGGGTAGCGTATAAAACCAAAATCATCCTTATCGGTGAAATTAAATAACCCATGCCATTTATTTTCTTCTAACCAGGCCCGAGCATCGTCTAACTCAAAACCGATTGGGTCCCCTTTATCGTAATAGTTACGCCATTCTATTGGTACTTTTTTTACCTGCTTTCCGGGTGTTGAATTCTCCGGGAAAAGCTCTGGCCACAATACCAGGTGTTTATCAATCGGTGAGCCAAAAGTCATAAATCCCTTGACCTTATCCAGCCAGGGCGCTGGTTTTAACTTGCTGGCAGCTTTTAGTAAGCCTAGAAAAGAAACGACGGTGCCTTCGCTATGGGCAATTATGTGTATCTCCGCATCGGGATGAGCTTTGTGAACACTACTCATCACCTCATTAAACGTTTTAAGAATATCATGCCGACTGGGCTCAAATTCGGCCACCACCTGCACGTCACCCAAATAGTCGTCAAGCAGTTTTTTCAAATCGAACGTGAATAGCCCCGCCCTATCCGCCAGAAAGCACAACCGTTCCAAAATGGCAATTGTATTAATCATTTCCAGCAATACGATCTTTATTCGATTAAAATCGACATCCTTGAAACTACTCGGGTTGTGCTTCTGTTTCCACCGCAGCCGTAACCGCTCAACGATAGTAGCTGCCCAGGCCTTTGCTTCTTCTAGTGTATGCTGATCACTAACAACAGCGCGCGGGATTTTAGCCCAATAGACCTCTGCAAAAGCAAGCTCTTTGAAGTGTTTTGGGGGGAAAAGTGGAGGAATAGAAAAAGCCACCTGCTTGGTATTAGTGTGAAACATACCTAGAGGAATAGCCGCCGGTTCTTTGTAAAAGGTGCAGAATTGATTGACAACCTGTTGAATGGTCCCAAATGCATTTTGGTCCCCAATGCCATGTACCGCCACAATAATCTTGGTTATCTGACTTAATGACTTCTCCGGAGCTTCGGTTGCGCCCTGAGCAATGACGGTAATAGGAGGGTGAAGTTCGCTTGGTGGTACAGATATATCTTCCTGTTTGATTATATCAACATTTTCCATTGTTAAAGGATTTAGGAAGGGTAAAACTTGGTTAAAGAAACCGAGTTCTCTCGGATAGTAGGATCAAGTTATTTTCTTGTGTACTGATAACCAACGTTTTAATCACTATTTAATTCTCCTTTTTAGGAAACGGTCAATACCGTCAATTGAGGTGAAAATAACATAATTTTCAAAGGGAGAAAGCTTCCCTACTGACACTCTTGAGCTTAGAATAAGTGCTAGTGGTTTGGGAGTTAGCACCCATTGTAGAAGGAGTTTGAAACAACCTGCTGAGCGATTGGCAGGGCTTTATAGTTCCATGAACTTAGCCTGCGAACATAGAAGAGTATATTACTAAGTAACTTCGGCTAGCAGGAGGCTTTTCAGCGATGGGGCAAGATTCATCTCCATGTTTTAGTGCGATAAAGATGAATTTGCTAATCGGTCGACTTTCTGATTTATTACTTATTTCAATAATTATACTACTTTTAAGATTGGTTATTTTTTTTATAAACTAAGGAGGGTATATAGTTTTCGCAAAATTATTTTAGGCATATTTGAGGCCACCGAACTTATACAGCCTACATGTCTCCCTCACCTAATTGCCCCGCGTTGGGGCTTTACCAGTACTCATACCCTACCTTTGTAGACATCCCACAACAGCTCTACATTCATTTCATTACGCCAGATCAGCAGAAAGCTTTCGTTAGCTTTCTTAATCACCCCAATCATAAGGCCGATAAGTTTGTAACCTTAAGTTGGTTTGACTCCGTGCATTTAGTAAAAATGGACAGTCAGATCCAACTGAGTGGTAGACGTAGAGTTTCCTAGCGCTTAAGGGGATATGGACAACAAGAGATGGTATACCATCCTACAGTGCGTTTAGGTTTCATGGTTAGTAAGCTATCGGCTCAGGGAGGTGTTTTTTGACAATGGACTGCTTAGCTGGTAGGGGAGCCATTCAATGGGGCGAAGGGCGAAAGCCTACTTCCGCAAAGAGTCGGGCCTGCACAGGGTGCTCAAGTAGCGTCGGAGTTATCACCTGCTGCCATACAAGGGCTTTATATTGGGCCATTAAATTGTCGAATGGATGCTTTTTGGATGACTTATTCTTCATAATTACAAATCACCCTAAGTGACAAAAGTGTTCAGCCTTTTAGCCAAAATTAATCAGTTTATACCTAACGGGTTAATGTCTAGGCTACAAAGCCTGATTCTGGTCAATTTAGACTGTTCTCTACACACGCTCGCCATTTCGTTTCGCCGGATCAGGCGGGGTTAATCTAAACCACTCATAAACCGAACCTAAAGATAGTCAACAAGTTGCGTAGACCGTAAGTTTTTTTACGGTCTACTTTATTGCCTCAGCCAATAAAGCTCATAAATACGATTTAAAGCACGATCCTTATTTAATGGTCAATCACTAAGCCGTAATTTAATTGAAGCGCCTGTTTGCGTTTTTGGACTAACCAGTAGACGCTTTATTTCTTCTCCAGTAGCTGCTTGACCAGTTGTTTCAGCTCATTTACTTCTGCCTGTTGATCTTCCAGCCGATTCACTTTCTTTTCCAGTTGAATACTGTATAAGATTAGTTCTTCAATCTTCTCTAACAGCGTAGCGTTTAGTTTGGCTAGATCCATTCCATTCTGAACCACCTCCTCCGCTGAGGGAATACCGGGTAAATGACCATGTTGGCTAACGTAGTAGGCAACTGAGGAGAGGGAGCGAAGCGCATAAGCTGGACTGAATACTTTGTCACTCCACTCTGTAGCGTTATTGATGCGAAGTTGATACCGCGCTTTGACTACATCGCCTTGCTCGTTGACGGTTAAAAATTGATCCGTGGCTTGTGCTAACTGGCTCCGACTGGTTAGGTTCGTGAGTCGGAGACCACTTTCATTGGGTGATTCACTAACCACCTCCAGACGGGTTCTAGGCGCAGACGTGCCAATGCCCACGTTGACCTGGTTGCCCAGAATGAGGGCGTTGCTCATCGCTACCCGCGATCCGGCACCGATGGCGGTGGCATTGTGCAGCCCATCTTCTGCTTGGCTGTTGTAGCCCATCAGGACGTTATCGCTTCCGTCGGTAATGGCCGTACCGGACTGAGGACCAATAATGATGTTGTTATTGCCCGTAGTCGCATTGATACCAGCCTGATGACCTATATAAATATTGGAATTGCCCGTCTGATTTTTGTACCCTGCCTGATTCCCCAGAAAGCTATTGTAGGAGCCCGTGGTGTTCTGTAAACCGGCTGAACTGCCTAAAAAAGCATTACTACTCCCTGTCGTGTTAGACGTAGCTGTGCCATAGCCCAGCGCCGTATTGAAGCCCCCCGTGGTGTTCGTATAGCCGGACTGAAGGCCGATAAAGGTATTAAATACGCCGGTGGTCGTGTTATAACCGGCCTTTGAGCCAATCATCACCTGCCCGTTCACCGTATTGTTGTAGCCCGCCGAATCGCCAATCATAATATTGTAAACACCCATCTCATTTTTGTAGGCTGAATAGGCGCCCAGGGCGGTATTACTATAACCGGTTTGATTCGAAAAACCTGAATAAGCCCCAAGAAATGAGTTAGATGGGCCTGTCCGGCTTTTTGACCCGGCATAGCTCCCCACAAATGTGTTAGCCGAAGCCGTTGTGTTTTGCTGACCGGACACGGCCCCAACAAACGTATTGTTCTTGCCCACATCTGTAAACAGACCCGCTGTGCTGCCCATAAATGTATTAAAGCCACCCGAGGTTGTCGAACCGCCCGCATTGCTACCCATGAAGGTGTTGTTACCACCTGAGCTAATAAGGCTTCCGGACTGAAAACCGTAAAAAGAGTTGTTAAAACCAGTCATCGTTAAATTGCCCGACTGGGATCCTACGAATGTGTTGGCGGTAGTAGGTGTTGAGGAGTTGGCTTGCCGTTGAATGTAGTTAGTTTGAGCCAAGAGTGGATTGGTAACTATAAAAGTCAACAGAACGTAATATTTTTTCATAAAGTCTACGTCAAGGAAGCATGTAAAACCAGAAAGTTAGTGCACGGTTAGAGGAATTCTGCGTGGATAAATAACCAGTAGCCAACTAATTTATCGTGCGGTAGGTCTACGAGTAACACCACAAAAAGACCCGGCACTAGCAGCACCTGGTTTTTACTAACCTACTCTATAAGAAAGGCGGCTTTGCCTTCCAGTTCTTTTATTTTACTTTCGACAAATTCATTCATCTGCACCTGAAACTGCCGTAGCTGCTGAACCGTGTTTAAGGCCGCAGGGGCGCTTAGATTACGCAAGGGGTCTTCGCCCCTCAGCAGCTATTCGGCCGATATACGGGGTTCTACGGCCCCTATTCGACGGGTATCAACAGCTTTGAGGCTATTTGGCATGGTCGCAAAGCAAAGCGGTTGGCCCCGAAAGTAAGGCGTTAATAAAAGTCTTATCTGACTGTAAGAATAGCATCGAGGCTATCAGGCCTTGAGGCAGTTGGATAAACCGATCGATGGGCAAATCATTATGAAGGCCATCCGAAGTGGCGAGGTTGTAGGAAAGAAGGCTACTTTACTGAGCATCTACAATGAGTTTATGGCAGCCAAAAGAGCTGTTATTATTTCTGACCGCAGGAAAAGGACGGGTGACCAAATTGCACTGACGACATACGTACCCCAAGCGGTGGGAGTTGATTTATGGGTATTTGACGCATTTAAAGTGCACTCAGATACCACTTCGGGCCATTCGATATGAGTTTGCCACCAATCTAAAAGAATGGCTTAATGGGAGCGTAAGCCCAATGGTGAGCACTACAGCCCCGCGACGGTGGACAAGGTAATTTCATTATTGAAAATGCTGATGAATTACGCCCTCAGTAAAGGGTATGTTGAATACAGTGCTGTCAATAATTATGATTCCAATTGCTAGCTGGGATATGCACAAGCAAAAGGTCAAGCGAGATGATCCACAGGCGGTCATCATTAACAAGGCAATTGTTGAATGTGAAAACAAACTCAATAAGATTTACAATCAGCACGAAAGGTATGATGTTATTATGAATGCTTTGGGGGTTAAGCGGGCGGTTATCAATGGTGGTAGGGTTCGACCATCCATTCCTGATTTGATTGAAAAGTTCTTGGCCGAAAAGACAGCGCTAAAAGCGAACTTGTCTACCACAGGCACCTATAGATTTAAGTTTAGACCGCTGGTTGAGTTTCTTAGATCTGAAGGTATTTACGAGCAAGCGGCTGAAGATTTTAGCCCCGGCCCATTAAAGCGATTTCGGGTCTATCTGATCACCACACGGGGCAACTCCGAGCAGACCGCCGACAAGACGCGCCAGGTTGTCAAAACCCTACTTCTGTGGGCGGCTGAAAGTGAAATAATCATGAAGAACCCGCTGCTTCACGTTCGTATTCATGTAGATAAAGCCCCAACCTGGAATGTTTGACCCAGGAAGAACTTGCTGTCATTCGTGAAGCAACGCTCTTGCCCGCCTTACGGGCTGCGGCTGATTGCTTTGAGTTTGCTTGTCATACGGGCCTTGCCTATCAGGACATGTGTTCCCTTACACCGGCTTCGGTTAGACTAATCGAAGGGCATCACTGGGAAACGAATAAAAACGGGTACGGATTATTATATTCCCATCTCAAAAAGAGTCCGGGAGCTGATGGACAAGTATAATGGTGTTAATATGCCCCTTCCTCCATTGGGTGACTACAACCTACTGCTCCGTCAAATTATGCTCGTGCTGGGCATCAACAAACGCATTACATCCCATACCGCTCGAAAAACCTTTGCCGCTTGGTGCATAAACGAGTTGGACATGTCGGAAGAGGCTACCATCGTAGCCATGGGGCAGAAATCAGCTAAAGAGTTAACACTCTATCGAAAGACCCGGCCTAAGCGGTTGTTTTCAGAATTTCCGGCTGAGTTGCTAGAGTAACCTTCCAAAGCGGAAGATGCCACTCGACAGACTCAAAGCCCATTCTCCCATACCTATAGGGCCTCCTAGCACCCCGAAACCAGCCCTTGGGTCATTGCCCCGCCTATTCGTAGTGCGGGGCTTTTTCTGTATTGGAGAATAGGGAGTAAGTCGGCAGTTTATTGGTCTGAATGCAGTTTAGAAAGACTAGTGGGTATTGAGGCTGGGTATTAACCGCCCCCTACATTTACTATTTATAGCTATACATTGCATTAGTTTTTATTTACCTTTTTACTATTAAATGTCTTAATGATAAATTATAGTTAAATTGTTTTTACTTATAGTAACAAATGTGCTATCTATGTAGCCTATTCAAAATCTGTTGTTGTGAATTATATAGAACTGCTATTTCACATTTTTTCACTACCGTTGGCAAATACACACTAATCGGCGATGGCCTATTGCCTTGATTTTTCAAATCGTTTCATGCTTTAACCAGACACTCACCTCTTCAACTCAACTTTAGTTTATGGCCCATTTTCTACACTTGGCTCTCCGCAAGTGGGTGGTGGTATACTACTCTCATGGGCTTCTTTTTTTATTAACGGGTGAGGTAATCATGGCTCAATCTCCGTTGAGGGCTCAATGTTTCCAACCAGCCATTAGCTATCCATCTGGTGGGGTCTCTCGATGGTAATGAGCGACGTTAACGCTGATGGTATCGCCGACATTATCGTCGGCGGTAGCGATGTAGTTTGGGTTCTTCTAGGTCAGGAGGGGGGAAAGTTTTTAGGGCCTCAACATTACCCCGCGGGGACGGCAGTTTATAGAGTGACGGTAGGTGATGTCAACGAAGATGGGCGGCCTGATATCATCACGACTAATCAATATCGTTTTAACGTCACGGTCTTGTTGGCTCAGGGGGGCGGGCGCTTTGGACCTCCTAGCTTCTATTTCGCAGAAATTACACCAAATTATGTTGCCGTGAGCGATGTTAACGGTGATGGCCACCTTGACATAATCACAGATGGTCGCCTTGATATAGCCCCAACCGGACCCAATGCATCAACTAGTAGAGTTTCAATATTGATTGGAGATGGAGATGGACGTTTTGGAACGCCAACCCTATACCCGGCAGGGAGCGGGCATTTAGTAGTACGTGATATCAATGCTGATGGCCATTCCGACATCATTACGGCCAATAATGGTATCGACGACGCATCGGTGGCGGTGTTGATGGGAAAGGGAGACGGAAGCTTTGGATCTTACGTTAGCTATCCAGCAGGGAATGGAACATATGGGGTGGCGGTGAGTGATATCAATGCTGATGGCTATTTTGATATCATCACGGCCAACTTAGGCGATAGAAGTGTATCCGTGTTGCTGGGGCAAGTGGGTGGTGGTTTTGGTGCTCCCATCCACTACTCAGCAGGATGGGGCCCTTTTTCGGTGGCGATAAGCGATGTAAATAGGGATGGCTATTCGGATATCATCACGGCAAATTATAGCGGGAGAAGTGTGTCGGTGCTATTAGGGAAAGCAGGCGGAAGCTTCCTGGCGGCTACTGAATATTCTGTCGGAGGTAGTCCTCACTCATTGACAGTGAGTGATATAAATAAGGATGATCATTTAGATATTATTACTGGCAATGGCTCTAGTGCTTCGGTCTTGTTGGGTAGCATTCCTGTTAAGATCACCAAAGAACCGACTAATGAATCGAGTGTTTGTATAGGGACTAACGTCTTGGCCACCGTTTCAGCGAGTGGTACCAATCCCACCTATCAGTGGTACAAGAACGGGGCCTCCTTAGGGACCGCCCAACAGGCGGACACCCTAAGGCTAACCAACGTGCAACGGGCCAATGCTGACTCCTATTGGGTGGTGGTAACCGGCAGTTGCAGCTCAGTAACCAGCACAGCTTTTTCCCTGACGGTTTCGGCTTTGCCCACGGCTAGCCTGACCAACAACGGTCCGCTGACTTGCGCCAACACGTCCGTTACGCTAACGGCTTCGGGGGGAGATGCCTACCTCTGGGATGATGCCTCCATCGATGCGGTACGGACAATCACCACGGCAGGCACCTATTCAGTGACAGTGACGTCGCCCAATGGCTGTACGGCTACCGATTCTCAGGTCATTAGTTTCAACAATACCCTTGCTGCCACAGCGGGCGCTTCATTAAGTTCGGCTTTGATAGGGAGTGTCGTTAGCCTGAGTGCCACAGGCGGTAGCGCCTATTTGTGGAGTGCCTCCGATGGAGCTAGCCTGAGTAGCCCCGCCACAAGTCCCGACGTATTGGCCACCCTGACAACGGCTGGCCTGCAAACCTTTACTGTTGTGGTTACCGAGGGTAGTTGTAGCCAGACTCTAACGGTGGACGTCAAGGCTATGTTGCCGCCTGATCTGATTCCCCTGCTATATGTGACGCCCTCTCTGGCTTACAGCACCACGACCGGCAGTCTGGTGGTGGATGTGTTCGAGATCAACTCAACTTCGACTAATGGCACTATCACGGTGCACATCGCCAAGTCATTGCTGATGAGCCTGAGTTTCGATCCGGGTGCGACTAGCTTTCTGGGGCGTCCAGTGCAGAATAATGTGTGGACGTTTGATGCCACCTCTAATACGGATGCCTACATCCTGACTACGACCCAGGCCATTGAAGCGGGAAGCAAGCTATCGGTGGGGCTAAGTAGCCTCTTAACACCCGGTGTAAACAAGGGCAATCTCAGCGTCACGGCTACACTAGTAGGCGGCAGTGGCGGAGAGGTTACTATGACCAACAACACCGATGCCGATCAATTGGAATACTTTAGTAAGTAAGGACAGAGAGAAAAGGAGAAAGAGTAATTAGAAAAAGAGGATCGTTTACAGCCACTTTCCAATGGGGAGTGGCTGTTTTGATAACTCCTATGCCCATATCACAGTTCCCATATAGATTGGTAGAAAAAGCAGTCTCAACAACATCTTTCCTTCTGCCCGTTTGACCATATCCTCCCACGATCACAAAAGCCCCTTTTTAGCCGGATTTGGCAGGAAATAATGAAAGTAATAGACGCCCGAATTCCCGCATTTTCCTTTTATAGGGTCGCAGGCGGAGCGCATTGAGTACATTGAATCAGTACCTTCAGCCGGGCCAATTCAGGCATTTCGCCTTTTTAGGAAATTTTATTCACAGGACCGAGGGAATGGCTGTGGATAAGGTTAAAAAGGAGTGTATAGGGGGCCTTTTCTGTGGGCAGACATAATGCAGGTCATTACGGGCAAAATGCCCTTTTATAGTCGCGTTTTGGGTATGCTTAGTATGTTCTGTAGTCTGCCAAACATACCCCTTTTGCCGGTTTTGCCGGGAGGTCGACTAGACGCTCTGAAAAACAAAACTACAGCCAGCATCTACTAATGCCTGGCTGTAGTTCTTTATACTCAGTTAAGAATAGGCGAATAGGGGGCGCCAAACCTACAGGGATAAAAAAACGCGCTCACCAGTACCTCATGTGAGCGTACAATAACGGATGCCCTCATCAACGCTGCCACTCGCAAGCGAATTTTGGCAACAAGGCTACTTTATGGAACCGCTACCCGTACGGTCTGTCGAATAGGCCCACTACTCATTTCCAGTATATATAGGCCGGTGGCTAAAAGGGAATCAGCGACAAAGTCAACCTCACCCCTGGATGTACTCACGATATGACCCGGTATGCACTGACCCGTCAGGGTATGCAATTGGAAGGTCGCCTTTTCGGCGTTAAAAAGTTGCAAATGCACTCGGTTACCTGAGGCTATGCTCGGATTAGGGTACACGACCATTCCAACGGCATCCCGGCGCACAACCGCTGAGATAAGCCGAGAGTAATGGACCGATCCGTCCCCATCGACTTGTTTCAGCCGGTAATAGTTAGGACCATCCAAGGGGCTAGTGTCCGTCGCACCATACTGTTGCGTGGAGATCGTATTGCCTTTCGCCAGCACCTCCGATACCGCATTGAATTCCCCTAAGTCAGCACTACGTTCGAGCACAAAGCGTTCGGCGTTTTGCTCCCAAGCCGTGCTCCAGGAAAGAAGGACCTGCGGTCCGACAACTTTAGCCGTGAATGATACAAGGGAAACGGGTAAAGCTCCACCGGCACAACCTGTACTCTGGGTCAGGATTTTAGGGCCGAAGATATGAGTGCCATTGCCCTGGTTATTCTGATTGCCCTGAAAAGGTCCACCGCAGGTGGAGGTACCTATTTTAAGGAAGGACTGATTATTACCCCACGGATATCATTATCAAAGCTAGCCAGATTAATCGATGAGCCCGCATTATTGAGATCCAGCCCATTTGACCCTCCCCCTGTACCTATGGTAATCTGGCCGCCACCTGATACATTGATACGGGTCGGATTATCAAATTTTATGGTTATACCCCGGGGAATTTCCACAATGTGGGTGATGTTGATCGTACCGGTAAAAGTAAGACTGGGTGGGGACGTAGTGCCTGTACAGGTAAAGGTAGTTGGATCGGTGAAACTACCATCTTTAACCGTTGAGCAGCTTTGAGTCTTTCCTTGGGTAACTGTGAGCAGAACCGCTCCTACAACTAACCACAAGTGGATTTGAAGAAAACATGATCTCATAATGCACGAATTGATAAGGAATTAGCCATAAAATGGATTAACCGACTCCTTATCAAGCTCAGTTCAAAATGCTCAACTCTGACCAATAGGCTTAAAATAAGAAAATAAATGCTCAGCGTTACTTCAATGATAGGGGAACTGGATTTTATAAAATTCTGTGTTTAACTAGTTGTCAGGAGTCTGTAATGATAAATCAGGTATAGCCTTTTTGATTGCTAGGTTGATAGATCAAAATTTATTAAATGGCTATATTTCTTACCATTTTACTCAAGAATTTTTTCGTTAGAGCCGATAAAATCCTATCCAGCAGCTCCGACCGAATTCGTCAGTGAGCCTAGGGAAACGAAGATAAAAAGCGAGTTCATCCTCAATAAGTATGGACCTCAATGGGGGAAGCTCAAGCAGACCTCCACAGCCGCCGAGCCTCCCTTACTAGTACTAGCATCCACCTTGACTGTAAACCTATTGGTAAGGTCACAAACCACTGATTAAAAAGTAAACAAACAAGCCTCAACCGATTGGCCAGGGCTTATCCATGTAAATCAATATTCTATTAACTGGCTAGGCGGTGATAGGTCACATGCGCCATAGGATTGTTCACAAGTTGGATAAAATCCTTCATAAATTCAGCCTAGACACTCTTTCCTAGTGGGTGATATGGACTTGTTATAACTGCTCAATCTTGTCCCGACTGCGCTTTAGCTGCATCTTGACCGCACTCGGACTCATCCCCTGAAGCCGGGCAATCTCCTCCCGCTACCTCTTCTTCATACTTTAGCCGTAGCAGGGCTTGCTCCTATTACGAACACCTGCCCCGATCGTCCGATGAAGCAAAAAGTATTTATCGCCGAGGTGTACGACACGTTGGGATGATATATTGACAGCTAAATAATAAATGAGGCAGCTTGCGTATGAACCGAGTTATTGCGCCGGGTGACCGGGTGATCGTCACACCTGTCAAAAATGGCATTACGCGTAAATCGTACAAAGCCACTGTGCTTGCCTGGATGTCCTCGGGCAAACTCAAAGTTCAGCCCGATGGAGATAAGTGCCAGACGTCGAAACTAGTCAATAGTGACGATGTGAAGAAGTTGGCCGATAAACAACATTGACGACACTACAAGAAATATGAATTGAAATTAACTGCGGAAACGAATCCGTCTAAAGGTAAAAGGTACCAAGCATACGTTTGTAGAGGAAACTTGCCAAGTTTCTCAACCGAGATTTTGACACGCTCAGTTATTACCGAACGTTAGGGCTGGACTCATTCAAAAAGGGTGGCTCACGCTAGTACATAAAAGGCATCATAGATGGCTGGCTTGCTACGGGGAGAGTGAACCAAAATAAGCGTAGAGGATAAAAAGTTAATCTTTTTTGGGGTACGTTAGCTTGTTTTGCTGGTTACTGTTGGGCGTTAACTGATTGGGTACAAGCCTATAAAATAGACGTATATGCACTTGATCACTGGGAAGTCTTTTAGGAAACGTTGGCACTTCTCATCTATACGACGTTAGCCGTTTGATTCATGATTAAACACCTTGCCCTTCCTAAAAACGATATGTAAATTTTTTCTTCTTATGAAGGAGAGTCCACACAGAAATTCAAACTGAGACACTATTAAACCATGAAACCGCAGGTGTCGTTGTGTCTTTTTCTTATTGTTACTTTAAGTTGCTTCACTGGATACTGCTTTGTGTTCATTAACTGGTTACAGGACTATATGTCACTGACCCAGGGGAGGATTTATAGAAATCCTCAGCACCCATTATCTACATGGGGCTTGCTATTCGTTTTATGATTAAGAAGGTAAGTACTAGTTGATACCATTCTTTCAACTAAAGACAGAGCGGCATAGGATACCGCTCTGTCTTTAGTGAGAAAAAAGTAGTTGTCAATTTGTACTATTCACAAAAAGACGTGTCGTCCGACGATGGGCTTGGTCTTAGTGGAAACCCTGTTGAGTCAAATACGCCTTGTCGGCTTCATCCCGAGGATGCACACCTACAACGATACCCCCACTTTTAAGACCGGATTCGTAGGCTTTGGCTGTTTCTTCTGGAATGCCCGAATTGACTAAAGCGCCGATCAAGCCACCGGCTAAACCACCTGCACCAGCGCCCGCTAAACCAGCGGCCAGAGTTTGTCAAGACTACTGTTTTTTAGCTAGCTGCTTAACCAGTCTCTTCAATTCGTCAATCTCAACCTGCTGTTGTTGATGATCGGTCTGCTGTTTCTGTTCTAACTGCTGGTTCGCTTTCTCTAACTGAATACTATACAGGGTCAACTCTTCGACTTTCTCCAATAGCATAGCGTTCATCTTCGTCAGATCCATTCCGTCCTGAACGACCTGTTCAGCTGAAGGTATGCCCGGTAAATGCCCATGCTGATTAACGTAGCCAGCTACCGATGGGAGGGAACGAAGTTGATACGTTGGGTCGAAGACTTTATCGCTCCATTCACCCGTATTATTAATGCGGAGTTGATAGCGAGCTTTGATGATGTCTCCTCGTTCATTAACGGTCAGAAACTGATCGGTTGAATGGGTGACCGGGCTGCTGTTGGTTAGATTCGTTATGCGTATGCCGCTAATGCCAGGAGCTTCACTCACGACTTCTAGCCGGGCTGTAGGAGCCGACGTACCAATGCCCACACTAGCCTCTTTGCCAAGTACTAAGGCATTGCTGGTAGCTACCGTAGCGCCTGCACCGATTGCTGTAGCGTTAGTTAGGTTTTGGGCTATAGCATCGGCCCCCGTTCCAAGAAATGTATTACGTGAGCCACTGTCATGGTTACCCGTATTAAAGCCGATATACACGTTGTCATCCGTACTGCTACTGGTTGGCCCTGCACTATTTCCTACAAATGTGTTATGATTACCTGTGGCATTGCCCCGACCTGAGAGGGCTCCAAAAAAACTATTACCCTTGCCTGATGTAGTGGTGTAACCTGATCGATACCCCATGAATGTATTGGAATCAGCCACAGCAGTATAGCCCGATTGATAACCCAGGAAGGTATTTACTTTACCAGTCGTATTACTAACTCCAGACTGACTGCCGATGAATACGTTTTGTGAAGCACTATTATTGAAACCCGTTGAATCGCCAATCATGACATTGGAATTGCCACTTTCATTACTATCCAATGCGCGTACACCCAATGCCACATTATAGACGCCCGTTTTATTTCTACTGGCTACACTATAACCCATAAACACATTGTTAGCACCGGAGGTATTTCCGGCACCCGACCAGCTTCCTACAAACGTGTTTCTATAACCTAAACTATTTTGAACACCCGCATAGATCCCGACAAAGGCATTATAGTTCCCAGTAGTATTGGCTTGTCCTGCTCTGCCTCCCAGAAAAGTGTTGTAACTACCTGCCGTGTTAGACTTACCAGCCCCACTGCCGATGAAGGTATTGACTGCTCCAGTCGTATGAGCATGGCCTGCCTCATATCCAACGAAGGTGTGACCACCCCCGTTTATCATTGTAGCATTACCAGTCAGTGGGCCAACCAGTGTATTCTCAAAACCTGGCGAAGATGCATTCGCTACATTAGCAACATAATTGCTCATCTCCTGGGCATAACTGCTAAGAGGTAAGAAGATGAACACAAGTAGTTGAAACAGATATACTTTAGATGAATAAAAAAAAGGCATATAGACTACTATTTTAGGGTAAAATCAGAGTTGCAAATACTAGGATAAGCTTGCCAATTACAAATAGGTGGATCAAATAAGCGTTAGGCTCCGTCGGGATTTTCCCGCGCTATGTTATCGTCGCGGGTGGGTGTGGTATTGGCCGGAACAGGAATGGATGGTTGCTTACACTGACTCAGACAGGCAAGCAGAACCAGGTGAAGCGGGCCGTATATAAGGGGTCTGATAAACGGTTTTGACAACAAGCAGCTTCGCAAGAAATAGGGGAGATGTGTAAACAATAAAAAAAGCACTTACGATTTTAGATGTAAGTGCTTGATTATCAATGTGGGCCAGGCAGGGCTCGAACCTGCGACTTACTGATTATGAGTCAGGTACTCTAACCAACTGAGTTACAAGCCCTTTGCTGCTAGATGAATCTACTTCAGCGATGCAAAATTACGAATTTTTTGGACATCAGCACAGAAGCTGCCAAATTTTCAGAACATAATCCTGCTGATTGGGTAGTCTGGTCTAACTACCTTTGTTCAATGGCAGAGTCCAATAAGAAAAAAATTCTCAACGATCCCGTTTACGGATTTATCACCATTCCGAGCGAATTGCTCTTTGATCTGGTGGAACATCCTTATTTTCAGCGGCTTCGGCGGATCAAACAACTGGGACTTTCGGAGTATGTGTATCCGGGGGCGCTGCATACACGCTTTCACCATGCGCTGGGGGCTATGCACCTGATGGGGGAAGCCATGAGTACGCTGCAAAGTAAAGGTCACTCGATTTCCAGCGAGGAGTGTGAGTCGGCTCAGATTGCCATCTTGCTCCACGACGTTGGTCACGGCCCGTTTTCACACGTACTGGAATGCTGTTTGTTAGACAACGTACCACATGAAGAGATTTCGCTGCTGCTTATGCACGATCTCAACCGGCAATTCGGTGGAGCGTTGTCATTGGCTATCCGCATGTTTGAAGGAACGTATGAGCGGCCTTTTTTCCATCAACTCATTTCGAGCCAGTTAGATATGGATCGAATGGATTACCTTAACCGCGACGGTTATTATACGGGCGTTGCAGAAGGAGCTATTGGTGCTGAACGAATCATTAAGATGCTTGATCTGGTCGACGATCAACTGGTTGTGGAGGCTAAGGGAATCCTGAGTGTAGAAAATTTCCTGAATGCCCGGCGGTTGATGTACTGGCAGGTTTACCTGCACAAAACATCGATCTGCTGCGAGTCGATGCTGATCCAAATTCTGCGCCGGGCGCGGTTTCTTATCCGGCAGGCCGGGTCGTCGAACAAAGGGGCTGAGTCGATCTTTGCCCCGGATGCGTTTAAACTATTTTTGGGTGAAAGCATCTCATTAGCTGATTTTCGGACCAATCGCACCTATCTCGATGCGTTTACTACGTTAGATGATTTTGATGTCTGGGCTTGCATAAAACAATGGGCGCTGCACAGTGATCCGGTGCTTTCGACAATTTGTCAGATGCTGCTTGACCGGAAATTATTTAAAATTATACTATCGACAGAACCATTTGCGGGCGAATTATTGAATGAACTGGAAGGACAGCTTCGTCGGACGGGATTGCCTGATGATGTACTGTCTTATTTCCTGGTTGAAGGCCAGGCGACGAATGCGGCTTATTTGCCTTCCGGGGATCGAATTAATATCAAGCTGAAATCCGGTAAGGTGATTGACATCGCTGATGCTTCGGATTTATCGAATATTCAGGTGCTGACAACGATTGTTCGCCGATATTACGTTTGCTGGGCAAAAGGTCTGGATAAATTAAGGCTGTAAATAGAGTAAAATTATGGGTTGCTGATACGTTAAAGCAGCCGCTGATTCGTCAATTACTACGTTGTCGCATTTGCCTTAATCACTATTTAAGGTTGTTTTATACGAAAAGTGCAATTTGTTAGTTACCTTAGCGCCCCGATCACTCGCTAAAAAAGAGTGTATTGCGACGGCCGTCATACGTATATGAAGTTTACAGTCAAGCAGATTGCCACACTGCTGGGGGGCGAAGTCGCCGGAAATGATACACTGGCAATCACCGGATTAGCTAAGATCGAAGAGGGAAAGCCAGGCGATATTTCGTTTCTGTCGAACCTTAAATATGAATCGTATCTCTATACGACACAAGCTTCGGCGGTCATTGTTGACCGGTCGTTCGAACCTAGAAAGCCGGTATTCTCTGCCCTTATTTTTGTAGAAAATTCCTACTCAGCTTTTACCCGCCTGCTGGAAGAATATCACAAACAACTGAGTTTTGCCCGGGTTGGCGTCGAACAGCCGTCTTATCTCGGCGAAGATTGTCAAATTGGTGAGCAGCATTACCGGGGTGCGTTTTCTTATATTGGTCGAAACTGCCAGCTCGGAAACAACGTCAAGGTATATCCTCATGCCTACATTGGCAATAACGTTCGTATTGGCGACAACACGATTATTCATGCCGGTGTCCGAATTCTGGACAACTGCGTGATTGGCCAATATTGTGTCATTCATCCCAACGCGGTGATTGGTAGCGAAGGTTTCGGGTTTGCGCCCCAACCCGACGGCAGCTACAAAACTATTCCGCAACTTGGAAATGTCATTCTGGAGGACTTTGTGAACGTTGGCTCTGGTACGACCATTGATTGTGCAACACTGGGCTCAACTATTATTCGGACCGGCGCCAAACTTGACAACCTGATTCAGATTGGGCATAATGTTGAGATTGGTAAACATACGGTCATCGCGGGTCAGACGGGCATTTCAGGTTCGACAAAAATCGGTGATAACTGTGTTATTGCGGGTCAGGTTGGTTTTGCCGGTCACTTAACCATTGCTAATGGCACTAAAGTGGGTGCTCAGTCGGGTGTAGGAAAAAGTATTGAAGAAGAAGGAACGGCGATCAATAGTTCGCCTGCGTTCGGACTCAAAGAAAGCATGCGTTCCCTGGCTATTTTCCGGCGGTTGCCATCGTTGGAACAGCGGCTATCAAACCTGGAAAAGAAAAACGAAAGTGAAAAAAAGTCGTAAATGGGCCGTCGTTAGGTACGTATAAGAATGACTGGTACCTGTCGACTATTGACTGACGACTAAAGACGTATAATGAATACCAAACAACAGACGATTCAGAAGGCCGTTTCGGTATCGGGGGTGGGGTTGCACACGGGCGTTTCAGCAACGATGACGTTCCTGCCTGCCCCATCGAATCACGGCTATAAATTTCAACGTATTGACCTGCCCGGACAACCTATTGTCGATGCTGACGTCGATAATGTTGTTGACCTTTCGCGGGGCACAACCATCGAGCAAAGCGGTGCGCGCGTTCATACCGTGGAGCATACGCTGGCTGCGCTGGTGGGTTTGCAGTTAGACAATGTACTGATTCAGTTGAATGGACCCGAGCCGCCCATTCTGGATGGCTCTTCGATTCAATTCATTAACGCGTTACGTGAAGCGGGTATCGAAGAACAGAACGCTACACGCAATTATTATGAGGTGACAGAGTCGGTTCATTACCGCAATCCTGAGAAAGATATTGAACTGGCTGCGCTGCCCCTGAATGACTATCGACTGACGGTGATGGTCGATTATAACTCACGGGTTATCAGCAGCCAGCATGCTTATCTGAATGATATTAGCCTGTTTCCCGAGCAGATTGCGAATTGCCGTACGTTTGTGTTTTTGCATGAACTCGAAGCGCTCTACAAGCAGAATCTCATTAAAGGCGGTGATCTGACTAATGCCATTGTTATTGTCGATCGCGATGTTAAAGACGGCGAGCTGGATTATCTGGCCGACCTGCTGCATAAGCCAAAAGTGAGCGTAAACAAGCAGGAGGGTATTCTGAATAATATTCAGTTACACTACCCGAATGAAATGGCACGTCATAAGTTGCTGGATATGGTAGGTGACCTGGCCTTAATTGGTCGGCCCATTAAAGCGCAGATTCTGGCGGCCCGCCCTGGCCATGCAGCCAACGTAGCGTTTGCTAAAAAGATCAAGAAGCAGATTCAGAAGAACGCAGCGAATCAGGTTCCCCAGTATGATCCAACCCAACCGCCGGTGCTGGATATCAACCGGATTTCGCAGTTGCTGCCCCACCGCTACCCATTTCAGATGATTGACAAAATCATCGCACTGGATGAAAACAGCGTAGTGGGTATCAAGAACGTTACCATGAACGAGCCTTTTTTTCCAGGACACTTTCCCGGAAATCCGGTTATGCCGGGCGTGATGCAGCTCGAATCAATGGCACAAACGGGTGGTATTTTGGTGCTTAGTACGGTACCTGACCCTGAAAACTACTGGCCGTTTTTGGTGGGTATTGAGAATTGCCGTTTCCGGCGCAACGTTTTGCCCGGCGATACGGTAATCTTTAAATGTGAATTTACCTCGCCCATGAAACGCGGTATCGTAAAAATGCAGGGCCGGGGCTACGTGAGCAACCAACTGGTGTGCGAAGCCGACATGATTGCCAGTTTGGTCAAAAAGAAATGATAAATGATGAATGATGGATGATAGGTGCCCTGTAACAGCTTATCAGTCATTCATCATTTATCATTCATCCGCACGGGCGGCCCCGATTCATCATTAAAAAACATGATTCAACCATTAGCCTATATTCACCCTGAAGCGAAAATCGCGCAGAATGTAGTTATCGAGCCATTTGCTATTATCCATAAAGACGTTGAGATTAACGAGGGAACATGGATTGGTTCGCACGCGGTGATTAACGAAGGGGCCCGCATTGGCCGCGACTGTAAGATTTATCCGGGAGCTGTTATTTCATCGACCCCCCAGGATTTGAAGTTTAAAAACGAATACACGCGTACGTTCATCGGCGACAATACAACCATTCGTGAATACGCTACCATCAGCCGGGGAACCGAAGAGCATTGGAAAACCGAAATTGGTTCCGATTGTCTCGTTATGGCTTATGCACACGTAGCGCACGATTGCCGGATTGGTAACCATTGCATTCTAACCAATAATGTACAAATGGGCGGCCATGTGCACATGGGCGATTGGGCAATTATCGGTGGATCGAGTTCGGTGCTTCAGTTTACACGTATTGGTGCCCACGCCATGATTTCGGGCGGCTCACTGGTGCGGAAAGACGTACCGCCGTTCACAAAAGCCGCCCGTGAACCACTGTCTTATGTAGGCATCAATTCGATTGGCCTACGTCGTCGGGGATTCGATAACGATAAAATCAACCAGGTGCAGGAAATTTACCGCTATATCTACATGCGGGGCCTAAACAATGCGGATGCCCTGACGCAGATCGAGCTGGAACTACCGCCGTCGGATGAGCGTGACGAAATCGTTAACTTTATTCGTGCGTCGGAGCGGGGTATCATGCGCGGCCCATCGTCGAATGGCGAAAGGGAATAAAGCGTTATATCGTGCGGGCGTTTCCAAACGAGTAATAGATGATGCTTATCCGTGGCCTGTGTCCCCACAGGCCATTTGTTTTATTGGCAGGTTAGTGGGGATACCGGCCACGGTGATGGACGTGCGATGCTGACGATCAACTGCGAACAAATTGGCAAGAAATATCGGAAGGAATGGATTTTTCGGCGCGTGAATTTAGTCCTCACAGCCGGGACGAGTTACACGTTTGTGGGACCGAATGGCAGTGGTAAATCTACCTTGTTGCAGTTGATTGCCGGAAGTTTGCCCACTACAGAAGGTAAGCTGACGTATAACGTATCGGGTAAAGACCTTGAGCCAGATGACTGGTTCCGGCAGGTTAGCATTGCAGCCCCTTATCTTGAATTGATTGAAGAGCTGACGCTGGATGAATTGCTGATATTTCACCAGACCTTCAAACCCTTCAAAGCGAATTTGACGCCCGAAATCATGGCTGACCGTTTGTTATTAAGCCACGCCCGGCACAAGGAAATCAAGTATTTTTCATCGGGCATGAAGCAGCGGGTTAAGCTTGGTTTAGCGTTTTTCTCTACTTCTCCAGTCGTTATCCTCGACGAACCAACGGCCAATCTGGACCGGCAGGGAGCCGCCTGGTACCACGAACAGGTCCGTCAACTCGCCCCAGACCAACTTCTGCTGATCGGTTCAAACCAGCCTGAGGAATACGACTTCTGCCCGAACGTACTGGATGTAATTCAGTGGAAGTGAAGATTGCTGGTTTCTTAAATTTATGCAGATGGAACTTCCCGAAAGTTTAGAACTTTCGGGAAGTTGTTGACCAATAATTAATTCGTCCACTTGCCATCGACTAAGCGCCAGATGTGCAAGGGATTAGCAGCTTTGAGTTCATCTGGAAGCAACGCATCCGGAAAGTTCTGATAGCAAACGGGGCGGGCAAATCGTAGAATAGCGTTGGTGCCAACTGACGTAGAGCGCGAATCAGTTGTGGCCGGATAGGGACCACCGTGCTGCATCGCATGGCTCACTTCAACGCCCGTTGGGAAGCCGTTGATGAGCAGGCGGCCTACTTTCTGCTCTAAAATTTCGAGAAGATCAGCGTATTCCAGCAACTCATCATCCGTACCATACACGGTGGCGGTCAGGTGGCCTTCAAGTCCACTCGCGACAGCTAGTAATTGCTCACGGCTACCCGCTTCAACAATTACGCTGCTTGGGCCAAAAACTTCTTCGGCCAGGGCCGGATTAGCGACTAAGGCGTCAGCGGTGGTTTTTAGTAGGGTTGGCGTCCCATGAGCAAAGCTTTCAACAGCTGTGGCCTGTGCCAGTACGTTGACGCCCTCGGTTCCGCTTAACTTACCGATTCCTTCCGTAAACGCTCGCTGAATGCCTTGTGTTAACATAGCCGCAGGCTGACTTTTCGTAATCGTATTACCTGCTTCCTGCAAAAACGTATCCGCTTCGGGCGATTGCTGTATGACGGCGAGACCTGGATTTGTACAAAATTGACCAACGCCCAACGTAACGGAACCAACGTAGCTTTGCGCCAGTATACTGCCTTTTTCCTGAAGTATTTTCGGTAGAAAGAAAACAGGGTTGGTACTTCCCATTTCGGCATACACCGGAATTGGTTCTGGACGGCGGGCGGCTGCATCAAATAGGGATTTCCCCCCTCGAAATGAGCCAGTAAAGCCAATGGCCTTAATAGCCGGATGGTTCACAATCGCCATGCCCACTGCTACAGTATGTCCCTGCACGATTGAGAACGTACCAGCGGGCATACCGCAGATTGTAACGGCCCGACTGATAGCCTCGCCCACTAATTTTGACGTACCGGGATGGGCTGGATGGCCTTTCACCACAACCGGACAACCAGCGGCCAGCGCCGAAGCCGTATCGCCCCCGGCTACGGAAAATGCCAGCGGAAAATTACTCGCGCCAAATACGCCCACTGGTCCTAACGGACGTAGCATCTGCCGTAAATCGGGGCAGGGAAGCGGTTGACGATCGGGGAGGGCAGTGTCGATGCGCGCATCCACCCAGGAACCTTCACGCAGGTAGTCGGCAAATAGACGAAGCTGACCCGTTGTGCGGCCGCGCTCACCCGTTAAGCGGGCTAAGGGTAAACCCGATTCGGCTTGGGCTCGTGTCAATAATTCATCGCCCAGCGCTTCAATTTCGGTAGCGATCTGCTCCAGGAAGTTGGCTTTTTCAGCACCTGATTTTTTGCGGTATTCGCTAAATGCTTTTGCGGCCAGCTCACAGGCTTGCGCTACTTCGTCGGTAGTCGCTTCCTGAAAGAAACCGGGTAAAGCTTCACCTGTAGCGGGGTTGATGCCTTGAAATGAATCGATTGGAGACGTAGTGGTTATGGGTGCGTTAGTCATAACGGGTTAGATACAAATGCAGTAAGAATAAGGCAAAATTAGCCCGATTTACTTATGAAATGCCGCTTTACGCAAATCGATCTGGACTAAAAGCCGAAATATCCATACTCTTTGTCGCGCCATTAATAAGCTCGCTAACCAGTTTGCCCGTTGCCGGGCCCAGACTGAGACCCATCATGCCGTGTCCCGTGGCCAGTACTATGTTATCGAATTTTTCGATACGTCCAATATACGGCAGACCATCTGGTGAACAGGGCCTTAACCCCCGCCAGACGGTGTCAACAACCGGCATCTCGACCGGGATGTCTGGATAATACTGATTGATGGACTGAACGATACCGCGCACCCGGCTCATGTTCACCTTCATATCCGTACCGGCCACTTCAAGGGTACCGGCAAAGCGCAGATCTGATCCCATAGGCGTGGCCGTCGCGCGGGCTTCGAGCATAATGGCGGGCACACGTATGTTGTTCGCTACGTTCCGAAGCATGAAGCTGTACCCTTTCCCGCCCTGCAACGAAAGGTTCAGTCCTACTTGTCGCGCAATAACCGGCGACCAGGCTCCACCCGCCACAACAACCTCATCGATAGGATAATCGCCCCGCGACGTTTGCACGGTTGTAACGCGGGAGCCGGACTTCCCGAAGCCTGTTACAGTGTGATCTTCCAGAATTGTGACGCCTTTCTTTCGTAAAAAGAACAGCAATGAACGTATCAGTTCTCCCGGATTCAAATGGGCATCGCCAGGAAATAGAATACCCCCACGAACATCAACGCGCGTATTCGGCTCCAACTCCTGGACTTGTTGTCCATCAAGCACTTTTGCTTCGATACCAGCACGATTTGCCACATCGGCTTCTTCGACCATTTCGTGTTCGGCTGAAGCCGTTTTGTAGAGCATGAGCAGTCCCCGTTCCTGCCACTCAAATTCCAGATCACCGTTGGCTGCTAGATCCTGATACAGCGTTTTGCTCAGTAAACTCAGGTCGCGCAGCAGCGGAATGGATCGCTCGACGTGTTCGGGTGTCGAATGGCGGTAAAATAACCATCCCCAACGGAGCAAATCAGCATTCAGTCGTGGTTTGACGTAGAACGGACTGGTCGATTTCAGCATCCAGCGCATGCCCTTGGCGATCATACCCGGTTGCGCCAGCGGAATAATATGACTGGGTACGATCATTCCCGCATTCCCGAACGAGCAACCGTCGGCAATGGGCGCCTGATCGAACAACGTAACGCGATGCCCCGCTTTATGCAAATAATACGCCGAGCTAAGCCCGATGATGCCTCCACCTACAATACCGATATGTGTCATATTACCTGAAAACCAAATACGTATGGATCGGCTTCATCCAGAATGATGTGGTTGTAGCCATGAATCCGAGCCCACCCTTCAATGCTCGGCACAATGGCCGGATGACTTGCTAGCTCAGTTTCGGCTTCAATACGTCCATTGAAGATTGAACCGATAATGCTCTCGTGAACGAATACATCACCCGGTTTAAGGCGTCCCTGGGCGTACCATTGGGCCATCCGTGCCGACGTTCCCGTTCCGCAGGGTGATCGATCAATGGCTTTGTCGCCGTAGAAAACGGCATTTCGGGCGGTCGATGTTTCCTGAAGCGGTTTACCTGTCCAGAGAATATGGCTCAGCCCGTTAATTGTCGTATTCTCTGGGTGCACAAACGTGTATTGCTCGTTCATCCGCTGGCGCATAACCCGCGCCCAGGCAATGAGTTGTTCGGCTTTATAGTGTTCTAGCCCGGGGAAATTAGGTTGTGGGTCAACGATGGCGTAAAAGTTGCCGCCGTAGGCTACATCGACCGTTAACAGACCAAGGTCTGGGCAGTCAACGGTCAAATTTTCAGCGGCCAGATACGACTTGATATTCGTAATCTTCACCGACGTAACTTTCTTACCTTCCTGCACATACTCTGCCCGAACCAGCCCGGCGGGTACTTCAAGCATGAGTACACCCGGCGTTTTGGGCCTAATTAAATTCTGCTCTATAGCGACTGTAACGGTCCCGATGGTACCGTGGCCGCACATGGGCAGACAGCCCGATGTTTCGATAAACAGTACACCCGCGTCGTTGGCCGGATCAGTGGGTGGATACAGAATACTTCCCGACATCATATCGTGGCCTCGTGGCTCAAACATCAGCCCCCTCCGAATCCAGTCGTAATCGCGCAGAAAGTGCTGCCGCTTCTCGCTCATGCTTTCGCCCTGCAAAAACGGGATGCTGCCGCCCGTAAGGACCCGTACCGGATTGCCACAAGTATGTGCATCGATGCAAAAAAAATGAAATTCGGACATGATGTAGTGCGAGTGGAAACCCGCAAGTAGGGTTTAAAAAGTTCGGCTTTCTACCCGTGTTACGTTAGTCGGCCGCTTTGCCAGTGCCGTTTCGATAACGGTCAAAACCTGCTCCCGTTCGGCACCAATGAGCGGTAGGCGAGGGGCCCGAACGTATTCTGAACCGAGACCCGTTGCAGTAGCTGCCAGTTTGATGTATTGCACCAGTTTCGGATGAATGTCCAGTTCGAGTAATGGCATGAACCAGCGGTAGATTTCCAGCGCTTCGGCCACTTGGCCTGCTTTCGCCAGTTCATAAATGGCAACAGTTTCTGCGGGAAATGCATCGACAAGACCACCTACCCAGCCATAGCAACCCAGCAACAGCGCTTCCAGCGCCAACGTATCGACACCACCCATTAGCTTGAACCGGTCACCAAAGGCGTTACGCATCCGGGTAATGTTGGTCAGATCGCGGGTTGACTCTTTAACGGCTTGGATATTGGGTAACTCGGCCAACTCCTCAAACATGGCTACGGTCGTCATGATTTTGTAGTCGTACGGGTTGTTGTAAATCATGATCGGCAGCGACGTTTCCTGGGCCACTGCCTTGAAGAACGTAACGGTTTCTCGGGCATCAGCGGGGTAGCGCATGGGCGGCAGCAACATCAACCCGTCAGCCCCTTTGCTTTCCGCTTCGTGCGCGCGGGCAATCGCCTGTTTGGTTGCCTGTTCGGCAATGTTTATCAGCACTGGTACGCTCCCGTCGCAAACGGCCAAACCCGATTTGAGCAGATCAATTTTTTCCTCATTTGACAGCGTGCTGGCTTCGCCCAACGAGCCGCCAATAATAAATCCGTGGACACCGGCCTCAAGTTGAGCGTGCAGATTTTTTTCAAAAAGTGGCAGATCCAGTTGGTCATCGGCCGTAAACGGAGTCAGGAGCGCGGGGTAAACACCTTCCCACTGTACAGAGACGTTCATACGTAGTAGCTGGTTTGACATTTGTTAGTCAAAGTTCAGTATTCTGTGCAAAAAGACATAGCTTGCAATTCGTCGGTTATGATACTATTTTCACTATATTGAGAATATTAATGGATAAATAGCGTCAAATCCATACCAATGAAGCCTTTATTGTTCAAAGTCCCTACGGTTGATGACCGATCATTTCGGGTGGAACAGGACGACTTGCCACATTTCTATGGCCAGTTGCACTTCCACCCCGAAATTCAGCTGACGCTGATTCTGGAAGGGGAGGGAACGCTGATTGCGGGTGACCGGATTGATCGCTTTAGCCGGTATGATATTTTAGTATTAGGAGCTAATCTGCCGCATGTACTGCGGAGCGATCCTGATTATTTTCAACCCGATTCAACCCGACGCTCAACGTCGGTTTCTGTGCTGTTCCGTCCAGAACAGGTGGAGACGAATGTGCTGGACCTACCCGAAACGCGGCATTTAAACCAGCTCTTGCAGGAGGCCCGGCATGGGGTCCGGCTCCGGTGTCGGGAGGGCAATCCCCTGGCAACTCAACTGGAAGTATTGCCTAGCCTGCGCCCGTTCGAGCAGTTTTTAAGTCTGTTGAGTATTCTGGACAAGCTGACTACCAGCCCAGATCGCGAGGTGCTTTCCGTAACGGCCTACGAGCAGCCTCGTCGTTTCGACGATCACCGGCGGCTGGAACAGGTGTTTTCGTTTATTTTTCAGCACTATGCAGCGCCCATCTCGCTGGATGATGTTGCGAACGTAGCGAATTTAACGCCGGGGGCTTTCTGTCGTTTTTTTCGGCAACACACCCGGAAAACATTTTCGCACCTGCTCAACGAAGTACGGATCGAACATGCCTGTCGGCACCTGCGCGAATCGAAGCAAACCATTAGCCAAATTGCCTTCAATTGCGGTTATACTAACCTATCGAATTTCAACCGTCAGTTTAAAGAGATTACCGGCATGCCGCCGAGGGAATACATTCAACGGTATCACATGTAGGCCGTTCGCGGGCATTGGCTAATTTTATCTGTCGATTTCAAGATGCTTCCTTATCTTTGACAACAATATCCGACGAAACCAACTCGTTTGTTTTCATAACGACCACTGGTCTCAAACTCATCTATTTACCCGACTCGTTCGTATGCTATTGCTTCAGGTTCCGGCCGTCGACACCGCGGCCGCATCATTATCAGCCACGGCAGCTGCTCAACCCCAAAGTCTGCAATTGTTTGATTTGGTAGCCAAAGGCGGTTGGGTCATGATTCCCATCGCATTCCTGTTTTTCTCTGCCCTCTACCTGATTTTTGAGCGGTTTTTTGTGATCCGTTCCCAAACTAAATCGGATGCCAATTTCATTGACAACATTCGTGATCTGGTGGCGCAGGGGAATATTAAATCGGCAGAGTCATTTGCTAAAAACCAACGTACTGCCATGGGTCGGGTGTTCGAGAAAGCCATTGGCCGGATTGGATCGCCCATTCGGGAAATTGAAGGCACGGTCGAAACGGTTGGCCAGATTGAACTGTCTCGTCTGGAACGTAATATGGGCTATCTGGGCATTATTGCCGGTATCGCTCCCATGATGGGTTTCATCGGGACTATTTCTGGGATTATCCGTATTTTCTACGACATTTCTCTTTCAGACAACATCAGCGTCGGGATTATTGCCGGTGGTCTATACGAGAAAATGATTACGTCGGGAGCTGGTCTGATTGTGGGGGTTATTGCCTACACAGGCTATCACCTGCTGAACATGATGATCGAGCGCTTTACGCTGACGCTTGAAATGAATGCGTTCGAGTTTATCGAAGTCCTTCAGAAACCCACCGCCGAACCGGCCCGGATGCGGTAAAAAAAGTCATCAGTTGAAGTCGTTAGTCAGTAGTATAAGACTAGCGACTAATCACTAACGACTACTATTTATGAAACTCAGACGAAAAACTAAGTTTGCTGCCGAAGTCGCGACGTCCTCGCTGAACGACATCATGTTTTTTTTGCTGTTGTTCTTCCTGATCATTTCGACAGTGGCTAACCCGAACGTCATTAAACTGATGCTTCCCAAAGCCGCGTCGACGCAGCAGTTGAGCAAAAAGCAGGTGACGCTGTCGGTAGACGAGAACAAACAATATTTTATCGATAAGAAGCCGGTTGATCCTGCGAATCTGGAGACCGAGCTTAAAACGATGATGGCGGGCATTGCTGAACCCACAGTTGTGGTGCGTTTCGACAAAACCCTAACCGTTCAGGACTTAGTAGATGTATTACAAACCGGCGCCAAGCTGAATATTAAAATGGTGATGGCGACGTCGAAGTAGGACTGCGCTGGCAGCCCGGCAGAATTTGATTGATTTATATGATTTTGAGCCGATGCGATAATTGCGTCGGCTTTTTCTTTTTGTAGTACGCCGGGTTTCAACCCGGTGTTGTTCACAGAGCAACACAAATGCCCATTCACTATGTCAACTGTCGACATAACGAATGGGCATTTTTGATTGTCTAGCCTGACAATCTTTCACGTCTTAGTCTAAAACCGGAAGTTCAGTTTGCCGAACCAATACGCACCGTTGATACCCATTTGAACGGGGTCCCAGGCACCACCCGACTCAGTGAGGTCGGCGCGGTGCATATCGGGATATACGTTCAAAATGTTCGACCCACCAATCGACAAACCGACCTGTGGCGTAAAGCGATACGAGATCGATAAATCAGTAGTGACTTTAGGTTTGTATATGTCAAGGTTATTCGGCTCGTAGCTCCAGTTTGCCAGTTTCACTTCGCCAAAACGCACGAAACGTAGCAGGAAAGCCCATTTGTTGATGCTGTAGTCAATCGTTAGGTTCATCTTGGATGGCGGAGCCGACGCTTTCACGAAGTAGTACTCGCGCAGATCGAAGTAAAGGTCTTTATAAGGCTTCAATTTAGCATTCGTGTTGACGCTGATTGTATCTAACGAATTGAAATTTATGCCCAGCGATGTATTTAAACGGCCATTGCCTAGCTGCGTATGGTGTGCTAAAACGATGTCGATACCGCGTGTCCGGGTTGAAATAGCGTTTGTGAAAAATTGTACCCGGCTCACATTCAATGCCTGCAAGGCGTCAGAAATAGCCGGTAAATTATCACTGAACTGCCCTGTCAAGACAATCCGATCCTTAATGCGAACGTAATACGCATCGACTGTTAATGAAAAACCACTCCCTAACTGACTCGTGAAGCCCAAACTGGCATTAAGCGAGGTTTCCTGCTTAAGGGGCGGAACGCCCAACGCCTGCGTAATGGCACTGCCGCTCTGCGCGATCTGCACCTGTACCGCCTGACCGCCGACGAAGTTGGTAATAGTTGAGTTGAAATAGGTCTGCGCCAGCGACGGAGCCCGGAAGCCTGTGCTCAATGTACCACGTAGCATAAACGCGGGACTGACTGTAAAGCGACTCGATAATTTTCCATTCAACGTACTACCGAAATCGCTGTAGTTTTCGTAGCGTGCAGCCGCGCCAATCATAAAGGCTTTCGTGATATCGACTTCGCCGTCGACATAAATGCCAAGATTGGTCCGACTTTTATTCAGTTCGTTACTTGGTTGAAAACCAGGAAATCCTTGTGAACCAGCGGCTTTTGTAATGTCGTATGCTTTATACGACGCTTCTTCACCCGCAAAAATTTTGTAGTCCTCATACCGGAATTCTGACCCGAAAGCGATGTTCAGCCCTTGCAGCGTATTCTTGTAAAAGCGAGTGAAGTGCAAACCCGTTACGTTCTGTTGTAACTGAAAACCACCTGCCTTGAACTCACGGGGTGAAGCGGGACCCATTGATGCATTGAGCGTATTCTTAACGCCATAATCGAAACGATTCGACCCGAAAATATTACCAAAGTCTACGTTCCAGCCACGGAAATTAGTACGTACCCCAGCCGCGAAGGTGCCATCAAGGATCTTGCTGGTAATGATTGGATCGAACCCATCAGGATAAATAGAGGGAATATTCCGGTCGCTGTCGGCGGCACGCGTCCAGGCATAGGCATCGCCTTTGCGTGCGTTGATGCCTCCGAAGGCATAAATGTGTGTATTGGTCGTGAGCGGAATTTGGGCGTTGGCATAGAGCGATGAGTTCGTAATTTTCGAATCACCGTACTGACGCCGTTGAAGCGTTGAGTCGATACCGGGCGTGTTGGCGCGGTTTGTATGATCGCGCTGGTTATAATCGCCTGTTACGTTGAGAAAGCCGGTTTTGCCAATGCGCCAGCCGTAGTTGGCATTCACATTGAGATTGCCGCCATCAAATTTCTGATTATCGAAACGGTATTTGGCCTGATAAGCCCCGTAGTTGACATTGGCCGTCAGTTGATTTGTACTCGTTTTTAGAACAATATTAATAACTCCGGCAATGGCATCGGAACCATACTGAGCCGCAGCGCCATCGCGCAGAATTTCGATACGTTCGATCGCTGCCGCTGGAATCGTGTTCAGGTCAGTTCCCGTGTTGCCTCGGCCGCGTGTGCCAAACAACGTAACCAACGACGACTGGTGCTGGCGTTTGCCATTGATTAATACCAGCGTTTGGTCGGGGCCAAGCCCGCGCAGGGAAGCCGGGTCTACGTGGTCGGCACCATCGGAGCCGGTTTGCCGGTTGGAGTTGAAGGATGGGGCCACAAATTGTAGCAACTGGTTTACGTCCAACTGGCCCGTTTTTGAGGTTACCTGCCGTACATCAATGATATCAATGGGCGCGGGCGAATCGGTGACGGAGCGGTTCAAGTTGCGCGAACCTACTACCATTACTTCACTAAGGCTGGTCTGCGTGGGCTTGAGAGCCAGATTTACGTTCGTTGTTCCAGAAGCTTCAACGGTAACTGCCTGGTCGAGAGGCTCGAAACCTATTGAACTGATACGTAACGTATACGGTCCCGGTGCTAGCTTCAGTGAAAAATCACCTTCACCATTCGTCGTTGTGCCAAGTTGCTGGCCAACAACGACAATGGTTGCGCCCGGTAATGGACTTTTAGTTGATTCGTCGGTAACACGACCACGTATATTCTGTGCAAAAGCTGTTGCCGACAACAGGCAA
The DNA here is from genome assembly GCF_054777855.1 of Spirosoma jeollabukense. Classification (NCBI taxonomy): domain Bacteria; kingdom Pseudomonadati; phylum Bacteroidota; class Cytophagia; order Cytophagales; family Cytophagaceae; genus Spirosoma; species Spirosoma jeollabukense. Next base: position 288,858 of record NZ_BAAHAD010000007.1, on the reverse strand, counting down.
CAGACAGCTAAAACATTGGTATTCATTCAGGGAAAACTATAGGGATGAAAATTAGATAAAGCGTATTAAGCTATAGACGGAAAATTAAAAAGCGCGTTACTATTTGATATAACGAAAGGTTGCAAACAGTAGGATGTTCTGTGATTGCTGATTTAGGGATGACAAAAGTAATGCTTGTCCCCCTTATAAACAGTAAATTAATTGTAAGAAAGATAAAAAAGCCTTTCTCGTTACGTCTGCCTGTGGGTTAGTATGACTTTGTTATAAATCAATCTAATGGACTTCATAGTTTATAACAAAAAACTGCAATCCATCATGTTAGCTGACTACACTGAAGCCGCTGTTTGCCATGTTAATGATCTTGTTGATGGTGAATTGAAAGAAGTTCGCGTGGGCGATACGGATGTATTACTGGCCCGTGCCGACGGCCAATACTATGCACTTTATCCCAAATGCTCTCATTATCAGGGCCCTTTGGCCAAAGGCTTGCTCAATGGCCATCGGCTCGTTTGCCCCTGGCACAATGCCTGTTTCGATATTCGGGACGGGCATCGGCTGGAAGCGCCGGCGCTCAATGGATTACCTACGCATGAGGTGCGCATCGAAGGGGATCAGGTGTTTGTACGCCTGACGACGGACAAAGAAAGCCTGGAGAATCCAATGGTCGCACTCGATGAAGCCAATCCGGAAACGTATGTTATTGTAGGCGGTGGAGGAGCTGGGGCTTTTGCGGCTGAGGGAATGCGTGAAGGTGGTTTTACGGGCAAAATAGTGATGCTTACCGAAAGCCAGGAAGGCCCTTACGACCGGCCAAACTGTTCGAAAGACTATCTTCAGGGTAAAGCGCCTGATGAATGGATGCCACTACGTACGGAAGAATTTTATCAGGATTATGGTATCGAAATCCGCACAAATCAGCATGTAACGTCGCTTGATCCGACGACAAAACGGATTGAGTTGGATTCCGGTGAAACGCTCACGTATGATAAGGCGCTTGTCTGTTCGGGAGGAAAACCGAATTCGCTGCCCGGGTTGGAAACTGGCCTCAAAGGCGTGTATGTACTTCGCAGTCTGCACGATAGCCAGACGTTGCGCGACTTGGGGCAACAGGGCAAGCGTGTGGTGATTATCGGCAGTTCGTTTATAGGCCTGGAAGGGGCGATGAGTTTACAGAAGCTCGGTAGCGACGTAGACGTAGTGGGTTTGGAAAATACGCCTTTTGAGAAAATGCTGGGTGAAAAAATTGGTCGGGTTGTGCAGGGCTGGCATGAAAAGGAAGGCATCCGGTTTCACTTAGGCCGTAAAGTTGATCATCTGGAGGGTAATGGGGCGGTTAATGCCGTCATACTCGACAATGGTGAACGGCTCTCCGCCGATTTTGTCTTACTGGGGTTAGGCGTTAAGCCACGTACTGACTTTTTGAAAGACGTTACGTTCGAAAAAGATGGTGGCGTTAAAACAGATGCACATTTGCAGATTTTCAATGATTTGTACGCAGCTGGAGATATTGCGCATTACCCTGTAGCTGACGGATCGCAACGTATCGAACACTGGAAAGTGGCAGGTCAACAGGGCCACGTAGCGGGTTCAAACATGGCGGGGAAGGAGGAACTATATGAAATGGCGCCTTTTTTCTGGACCAATCAGCAGGGCAAGCGTATCAATTATGTTGGTCACGCCACACAGATTGACGATATTATCTATGACGGTGATCCCGAAAAAGATGATGCCTTTCTCGCACTTTATATTCAGAATGGGCAGATAAGAGCGGCAGCCGGACTTAAACGCGATCAGGATATAATTGCCATTAGGGAACTGATGCAGGCAGACCGTATGCCACTTCCCGACGCTGTCCGGCAGGGGGTAAAGTGGGTAGAGGTACTGAAAAAAGCCTGATTCCGGCGAAACGTGTTTACATTTGCAGCCAAACCGTGCGAAATCCTGGTTTGGTTATGACGCATCAACTTATACTCAAGAAACCGCTCGCTTTTTTCGACCTCGAAACGACGGGAATAAATATCGCCAAAGACCGCATTATTGATATATGTATCATTAAAGCGTTGCCCGGCGGGGAGGTCGTTAGCAAAACACAGCGTGTTCATCCCGGCATGCCGATTCCGCTGGAGTCGAGCATGATTCATGGCATCTATGACGATGACGTGAAAGATGCCCCTCCCTTCAAATCGGTCGCCCGGACATTGTCGCAGTTTCTCGATGGCTGCGATCTGGCGGGTTTCAATTGCAACCGTTTCGACGTACCGCTGCTGGTCGAAGAGTTTTTGCGGGCTAACGTGGACTTTGACATGAAAAATCGGCGACTGGTAGATGCGCAACGAATTTTTCACCTGATGGAACCCCGAAATCTGTCGGCCGCTTACCGCTTTTACTGCAACAAAGAATTGATTGGCGCACACGGTGCCGAAGCCGATACCATTGCTACCCTCGAAGTGCTTGATGCTCAGGTACAGCGTTATATGGGTATGGTTGCCAAAGCCGATAGTGGTCAGGAAGTTGTTTTCGATAATGATATCGACATGCTACACAGCCTGACCGCCAACAAAAATGTTGACCTTGCCGGCCGAATGATTATCAACGACAAAGGTGAAGAGGTCTTTAACTTTGGAAAACATAAAGGCTCACCGGTACTGGATGTATTAAAAAAAGAACCTTCGTTTTACGATTGGATACTAAAAGGGGAATTTCCGCTTGATACCAAACGTCGACTAACCGAAATTCGACTGCGTATGTTCAGCAATGGGCTGACTACTACAAAGCGATAATCAACTTATCGTATCAGCCAGTGGACAACCGGCGTTTTGGTACATTTTTGTTCAGTACGTATAATTTAACATTAAAAACAGATTTAGATCGCCTGATATTTCGTCGATCAGCAGGGGAGTCGGAAAACACCTTTCCTCCAATAGCGAATAATCTTTACCTTTGCGACACTTTCTATTAACCGGCAAGCCATGCAACCCACGCAGGACGTCCTCATTCCGGAAGTCATTCAACAAATACCGCTTACGTATTATCTGATTCTCAGCACCGCACTGTTTGTTATTGGCATTATTGGTGTACTAACCCGACGTAACGCCATTATCATATTCATGTCCATTGAGCTGATGCTGAACGCTGTCAATTTATTGTTGATCGCCTTCTCATCCTATCGTTCCGACTCAGCCGGCCAGGTGTTCGTCTTTTTTATCATGGCCGTTGCTGCCGCTGAAGTATCAGTTGGCTTGGCTATTATTGTCATGATTTACCGGAATACCCGCTCCATTGACGTGGGCTTACTTAACAAATTGAAATGGTAAAAATTAGTCGTAAGTCTGTAAGTCGTAAGTCGTAAGTGACTAACGCAGGGTTTTCTTACGACTTACGACTAATACCTATTTTTATGAAAATAGAATTACTCTGTGCGTTAATTCCACTCTTTCCGCTGATTGGCTTTCTTATTAACGGCCTTGGCTTTCGCCGGGTACCCAAGGGTCTGGCCGGAACTATCGCGACGGCGGCTGTATTGGCTTCGTTTCTGCTATCAATAATTCTGTTCAGATCTTTTGTCAGTACTGAGCAAGCGCAACCCATCGTAGCGACGCTTTTCGACTGGATTAGTGTGGGTGATCTGCATATCAATTTCTCCTTCCAGATCGACCAGTTATCGTTGTTAATGTTGCTGGTCGTAACGGGTGTTGGCTCGCTGATTCATCTCTATAGCATCGGCTATATGAGTCACGATGAAGGTTTCGGCAAGTTCATGTCCTTTCTGAACCTCTTCATATTTTTCATGCTCTTGCTGGTGATGGGGTCAAACTACGTCATCATGTTCATTGGTTGGGAAGGTGTTGGTCTATGCTCCTACCTGCTCATTGGCTTCTGGAACAAGAATATTAGCTACAACAATGCGGCCCGTAAAGCCTTCGTCATGAACCGCATTGGTGACCTGGGTTTTCTGCTGGGTATATTCATGCTGATCAATACGTTCGGTACGGTTGAATATCTGGATATTTTCAAGCAGGCGACAAGTCTGGAAATTGGCGATAAAACGGTGCTGGCGATTACGCTTCTATTGTTCGTTGGAGCGATGGGGAAATCAGCGCAGATTCCATTATATACCTGGCTTCCTGACGCGATGGCTGGTCCCACGCCTGTGTCGGCGCTGATTCACGCAGCTACGATGGTAACGGCTGGTATCTACATGGTCGTTCGCTCGAATGTATTGTATACTTTGTCTCCGCTCACGCTCGAAATTGTTGGAGGAATTGCTATCGCAACGGCGTTGCTGGCGGCTTCCATTGGTCTGCTGCAAAACGACATCAAGAAAGTGCTGGCTTACTCGACGGTCTCGCAGTTGGGCTATATGTTTCTGGGGCTGAGCGCAACGGCTTACACCGCGGGCATGTTCCATGTTATTACCCACGCGTTCTTCAAAGCCCTGTTATTCCTGGGTGCGGGTAGCGTTATCCACGCCATGTCCGACGAGCAGGATATTCGTAAAATGGGTGGCCTGCGGAAAGCGCTACCCATTACGTTCGTTACGTTCCTGATTGGAACAATTGCTATTTCGGGTTTACCACCCTTTGCCGGATTCTTCTCGAAGGATGAAATTCTGGCGCACGTTTTCGAGCACAACAAATTGCTGTGGGCATTGGGTGTTCTGGGTTCCGGCCTGACTTCTTTTTACATGTTCCGCCTGTTATTCCTGACCTTCTTCGGTGAATTCCGGGGAACAGACGAGCAGAAGCATCATCTCCACGAGTCCCCTGGTTCGATGACAATTCCGCTGATTATTCTGGCCATTCTGTCGGCTGTTGGCGGGGCGCTTAATCTGCCAGGTGATGGCTGGCTTGGCCAATTTATGGCTCCTTTGTTCGAAGGATCGCGGCAAGTCAATCCCGAAGCGTTTGCTGAATCGACCATTGAGCACAGCACAGAATATATACTAATGGCCGTTTCGGCGGGTGTTGCTTTGCTGGCACTCATCGTAGCATACGTTATGTACATCAGCCGCCAAGCCGTTCCGGCTCCCGAAACAGACGAACGGTCGTTGCCAGAGCAGGTCATTTACAACAAGTACTACGTAGACGAACTGTACGAAGCAATCATTATCCGACCAATTCGTAGCATGGGTGATGCGCTGTACAGTTTCGGTGAAGGTCTGATTGACGGCGTCGTAAACGGGGTTGCCTGGCTTGTACAGAAAAGTTCGGCACAGTTGCGGCTACTACAAAGTGGGTCTATCGGCTTTTATGTCCTGGCAATGGTGGTCAGCATTGTCGTCATTTTTGCCTTACGCTTTTTCATCCGGTTATAAGGTATATACAACGCGGTAACTTGTCTTTAGGCCGGCATTTCGGTCATAAATTATTAATCAGTACATGCTTACACTATTCCTGATTCTTTTCCCTGTCGTAGCGGCTACCCTGATTCTACTGTTTCGGGGAGAACGAATAAAACAGATGGCTTTGGTGGCCGCGTTGGTTGAACTGATTTTTGCTGGCTATGCATTCTTCCGGTTTCGCCCCGATACAAGCTCCCAGTTTGGCTTCGACTATGCCTGGATTGGCTCGCTAGGGATCCGATTTAGTGCTGGTATCGACGGCATTAGTGTGCTGCTGGTCTTGTTGACGGGCCTACTCGTTCCGTTCATTGTACTATCAACCTTTAATCGGTCGTACAAGCAACCGGCTACGTTCTACGCGCTAATGCTGTACATGCAGGCGGCACTGATGGGTGTTTTTACCGCTCGCGATGCATTTTTATTCTACTTCTTCTTTGAGGCCGCGCTGATTCCGATTTATTTTCTGGCTGCCATGTGGGGTGGTGAGAATCGTATTCCTGTTACGTTTAAATTCTTCGTTTATACGATTTTTGGGAGTCTGTTCATGTTACTGGCTTTGGTCTATTTATACTACCAGACACCCGCTACTAACGTATCAGCTCATTCAGCCGCCATTGTTGATTTGTATAAACTGAAACTTACTCCCGGTGCGCAGAACTGGGTATTCTGGGCCTTCTTTATTGCCTTTGCCATTAAAATGCCCGTTTTCCCGTTTCATACCTGGCAACCCGATACGTATGTTGAATCGCCAACGCCCGCTACCATGCTACTGGCCGGGATTATGCTTAAAATGGGGGTCTATGGACTGATTCGATTTATTTTGCCAATTGTGCCATTGGGTGTTGAGACCTGGGGAAAAACGGCCGTCGTTCTGGCAGTCATTGGTATTATCTATGGGGCTATTATCGCCATTCGCCAGCGCGATATGAAACGGTTGATCGCGTACTCATCGTTTTCGCACGTAGGACTCATGGCGGCCGGTGTATTCTCGCAAACCGAAACCGGGATGCAGGGCGCCTTGGTGCAGATGCTGGCACACGGAATCAACGTAGTGGGCCTGTTTTTTGTGGCCGACGTAATCTTTTCCCGCACAAACACCCGCCAGCTTGATCAGCTTGGTGGTATCACGCAGTCAACTCCCAAATTGACAGTCTACTTTCTGATTATGCTGTTGGGGAGCGTGGCCTTGCCGCTCACAAATGGCTTCATTGGTGAGTTTCTGCTGCTACATGGCGTCTTCACCTACAATCATTACCTGGGATTAGCTGCGGGGTTCACTATTATTTTCGGCGCGGTTTATATGCTTCGGATGTTTCAGAAAAGCATGTTTGGCCCTACCTCATCGCGTACGCAATCCTTTGCTGATCTGACTACTTCTGAAAGCTGGGTATTTATTCCACTTGTTGTTATGGTGTTCTGGATTGGAATTTACCCACATACGTTTTTAAAAGTAACCGAACCTGCCGTCGCCAATCTGATGAAATATATTGGTACCACAGCGGTGTCCATGAAGTAAAGCTCAATGTCGCTTGAGCTTGAAACGTCAAACATTGAATTAAAAAAATATGCTTCCCATCATTCTATTATCGGTTTTTGGTATTGGGTTATTGTTTCTTGGCTTCATGAAATCGAGGGCAGTGCTGTTACCAGCTACGTTGTTTTTTTTGCTCGTAACGCTGGCGATTAACTTCCTCGACTGGAATAAGAATTATCTGTACTTTAACGATATGATGCGGACTGACAACCTATCAATGGTATTTACGGCCATTGTATTGGGTTCAGCGTTTCTGGTGGTTGCCCTATCAGGAAGTTTCATGGAGAGTGAGGAAGCCCAACCGGCTGAATACTACGCTCTTATATTGTTCTCGCTCGTAGGTGCCGTAATGATGATCACCTTTGAGAATCTGATCATGCTGTTCGTTGGGGTTGAAATTCTATCGGTAGCCATGTATGTATTGACGGGTAGCGACAAGCGCAATCTGCGTTCGAACGAAGCCGCACTGAAGTACTTCCTGATGGGTGCTTTTACCACGGGTATTATGCTGTTTGGCATGGCTTTGCTCTATGGTGCAACCGGCTCGTTTACAGTCGCTGGCATCGGAGCCTATGCCGCTAATCCGCAGGCAGGTCTTTCTTTATTGCTCTATGTCGGTTTTTTGATGCTGTTAATTGGCCTGCTCTTTAAAGTATCAGCAGCTCCCTTCCATTTCTGGACACCTGATGTTTACGACGGCGCCCCAACGGTTTTTACAGCATTTATGTCCACAGTGGTCAAAACCGCTGGTTTTGCTGCTCTATTCCGATTGCTGTATGTGTCATTCGATGGGGTTTATTCGTTCTGGTGGACAATTCTTGCCATTATTACAGCCATCACACTTGTGATCGGTAACATTACTGCCGCTTACCAGAACAGCTTCAAGCGGATGATGGCTTATTCCAGCATTTCGCATGCGGGCTACCTGCTAATCGGTTTGGCCGCACTCGGGGCACAAACCAAACAGGCTATTGTCTTCTATTCGTTAGCCTATTCCGTAGCTACAATCTCGGCTTTTGGAGTGCTCCTGTTAGTGGCTCAGCAACGTAGCTCGCAGACGTTATCCAGAGAAAGTACATCGGCCGAAAGCTTCGACTCATTCAATGGGCTGGCCCGGCAGAATCCAATGTTAGGTTTTGCCATGACAGTGTCAATGCTATCGTTAGCTGGTATCCCGCTAACGGCCGGTTTCTGGGGTAAATTTTACATGTTTTCAACCGCGGTTGAGCGAGGCCAAATCTGGTTATTAGTTGTGGCAGTACTTATGTCGGCTGTTGGGATTTATTATTACTTCCGGGTTATTATTGCTATGTATTTCCGGAATGGCGCCACAGAGCCAATTCGGGTAGCTCCTTTTTATCAATATATATTACTGATAGCGACTATTCTAACGTTGGGATTAGGTATCGCTCCTGGGTTATTACAGGGTCTTTTCTGATAAGTAAGTCACTTATGTTCATACCGTACCCTAAGTTATCATCTATAGTGACATACACCTTTGAGTCCTAAGTTGTACTTTTGAGATCTTAAATAACCAATTAATAAATAAACTTAGCGCTTCTTATCCGGTAAAAAAGTGAACGTGAGCAGTATCGAACAGCCTAAACAAAGAGACTTTAAGGACTTTTTCTCGTTCTTTCTAACGGCCTTGCTGGGAGCGTCTATTAATTTTATTAGTCGAATCTTCTATCGGGAATTCTTTGATTTTGATACGAGTGTGCTGTGTGGCTACCTGACCGCAACCGTATTGACCTTCCTGCCAACTAAGAAATATGCTTTTGCGGCTGGTAAAACGGGTAATACAGGACGTGAAGCGATCAAATTTCTTGGCATATCTTTAGTTGCCTTGGTCGTACAGGTGTATGTAGCTCAATTTACACTAGAGTGGATTGCCACTCCTCTATTCCCTACACTCGGTAAAATCTATCGGGAAACGGGTTCCCATGTGGTTGGTATGGGCTTTAGCTTCCTGGCCAATTATTTTGGCCATAAATTATTGACTTTCCGTAGTACGGGCTTTTACGATAAAATTCGCTCGCGTTCATCTAAACAGGAAGAAGAACAGCTTTAATAGATAGATACAATCTTTCCTTTGTTCAATTTCGAATAGGATTTTTTTTATAGCAATCAATCTGCGGGACTCATAGATGGGGTAATAGATTGTATTAATTGAAAAAAAAGTATATTTGCCCTTGAAACCTAAAATATCACTACTAAGGGTAATGAAAAAAATATTCACTGTACTGTTCGTTGGCAGCATGCTAACATTTGCTGCTTGCCAAAGCAAACCTAAAACGGAAGAATCTACTACCGATTCAACCGCCGTAATTACAACAGACACCGCCGTTATTGCCACCGATTCGTCGACTACTGTAGTGACTGAATCTGATACGACAATGATTCCTGATAGCGTGAAAAAGTAAGTGTCGCTTATTTCAAATAGTCCAAAAGAGTCTTATCTTGTATAAGGCTCTTTTTTGTTTCGACTTTGACCAACGTTTTTACAACATACTGCCCACCCGCTTCAGTGGCCTATTGCCAACAGCTCTGGCAACACTATCAATTCAAATTTCTAGTGGCTAAACCACGCCGAACGCGCTTAGGCGATTTTCGGGTGTTGCCTCATAATCAGACACAAATCACCGTTAATGCGAATTTGAACCCTTACGCATTCCTGATTACGTATGTCCACGAAGTGGCTCATGCTGCTGTTAATCGTCAGTATAGAACACAGCAGCAAATAACCCTGCGTGGCGTTCGTTTACGTAGACCGTTACCACATGGAAGGGAATGGCAAACGGCTTTTCAGAGACTCATGCAGCCTCTTCTGAACGAAGCCGTTTTTCCAATGACTGTTTTACACCCTCTCCGACACTACTTGGCGAAACCGGCTGCTACAACCTCTGCAAGTCCTGCATTAATGCTGGCTCTACGGCGACTGGATATAAGTCCGATAGCATCCGTAGATGAAAATCAGGTATTGCTACGTGATGTGCCTGAGGGAGAGGTTTTTCAATTGGCAAAAAAGACCTATAAACGAGGTACGTTACGCCGTACTCGCGTCGTTTGTAAAGAACTATCGTCGGGGAAATCGTACGCAATTCTGGCTCATGCCTTAGTGTCAACAACAATAAATGATGAATGATACATGCAGAACAAGAAATGATCCACGAGTGAATAAGAGGAGAGTAAGGAGGTATAGGCTGTTCTACTTACTTATCATTCATCATTTATCATTCATCATTTTTCCATCAACGGCGCAGTCGGTTTTACGAACAGGAGACTGGGTGAAAATCGGCGTTACGGCATCTGGTGTTTATCGGCTTACTCCAGCACAATTGGCACGGGTCAACCCCGCTTTTGCCACCGCCGATCCACGACGGTTTCGGCTGTATGGTAACGGAGGAGCCGCCCTGCCCCAGCCCAATGCTACGCCTAGATTGGCTGACCTGACCGAAAATGCGATTCAGGTGGTGGGTGAAGCCGACGGCCGATTTGATGCCGGGGATGCGATTCTGTTTTTTGGACAAAGTCCGCACATTATTCGGTATGATTCAACAGCCCGGCGTTTCAGCCACCAGACGAATCCCTACGCCGACACGACTTTTTATTTTTTATCAATAGGTACGTCGTCAGGGCTTCGCATGGCTGATCGTCCGGCAGGCCCCTTCCTGGCTACACCAGCCATTACTACGTTCGATGACTACCAGGTTCATGAGCAGGATTTAGTAAAAATACCGACGGTATATTCAGGCCGGGAATGGTTAGGCGAATACCTGACCAATGATACAACCAACGTGATTCCCTTCGACGTACCGGGCGTCATGGCTACTGTACCCGCCCGGATAATCGCTTCCGTAGTTGCCGGGTCCACTATTCCCACTCAGTTTAAGCTTCAGCTTAATGGCCGGTTAGTAGGGACAATGGCTATGCCAACTATTACGGGTGGAAAGCCTGGCGAGTATGATTATCAGGGTATAGCGCGGACTGATACGTTTACAGCTAACCTTACCACAACGGATAGTCAAATCCGGCTTGCTGTTACCTATCAGAAAAATGGGCTATACGCTGCACAGGGTTACCTAAATTTTTTGACTTTCCAGGTACGACGTGAACTTCGGCAATATGATAAACCGACCTGGGTGCATCAATTGGTGGCTGGACAATACGCTGTTCGGCAGGCGGCCACTAGTTTACGCATCTGGAACGTGACCAATCCGCTTGTGCCCAGCATTCAGGGATATACGCTTTCGGCTACGCAGGAAGCAGGCTGGGCTGCTACTCAAGCAGGTGATTATTTCTTATTTACGGAGGGCCAGTACGAATCGCCCGTGTCGATAGTGCCAGTTGCTAATCAGGATTTGCACAGTCAGGACGTGCCAGATCTGTTGATTGTAACACCTGCTGCCTGGCGAAATCAGGCGGAACGGCTTGCTACGTATCGCCGTGACCATGATCAGCTATCGGTACTGGTCGTTACGACGCAACAAGTATATAATGAATTTGGCTCGGGACAAGCTGACCCTACCGCCATTCGGGATATGGCTCGGTATTTTTACCTGAAGCAACCGACTAAACTGCGCTATCTCCTGCTTTTTGGTGATGCCACCTACGACTACCGTAATATTTCTGGTTTTATCAGTCCTGCTCAACTGGCCAATATGGTGCCCGTCTATGAAAGTCGCGAGTCGCTGCACCCTGTATTGAGTTACTCGTCCGACGATTATTTTGGCTTCATGGATACCAACGAAGGTGAATGGCCGGAGCTTGGAAGGAGCGCGTATGGTGATGTTCCTATGGATATCGGCATAGGACGATTGCCGGTCAAATCGCCAGACGAAGCGCAGACCGTCGTTGATAAACTTATCCAGTATAGCTCTGACCAGACATTGACTGGCGACTGGCAAACTAAGGTTATGCTCGTTGCGGATGATGGTGATTACAATACGCATCAGCAGGACACGGATCAACTGGCCCAACGTATCGAAAAGATAGCGTCTGCTTACCGACCGGAGCGTGTGTTTCTGGACAACTATCCAACGGAAAATACCAATAATGGCCAGAAAGTCCCTATGGTTAATCAGTTAATTAATCAGGCTTTTTCGGATGGACGACTAATTATAAACTACAATGGGCATGGTGGTGAACTCACCTTGGCCGAGGAGCAGGTTGTGACTCTTCAGGACATCCTTTCCTGGAAAAATCGACGATTACCCCTGTTCGTAACGGCTACCTGCCAGTTTGGGCGGTATGATGACCCAACGGCTAATTCGGGTGCCGAACTGACCTTATTAAGCCGGACAGGTGGGGCAGTTGCGTTACTGACAACCACCCGCCCCGTGTATTCCAATACCAATCTGTTGCTCAACGAAGCCTTTTACAGCGCTGTCTTTGCGCCCGTCAATGGCCAGATGCCCCGTTTAGGTGACGTAATGCGGCTGACGAAAAATAAAAGCTTATCGGGGCCTCCCAATCGGAACTTTGCGCTATTGGGTGATCCTTCCCTGCGTTTGGCTTATCCACAAGCGCAGGCAACGCTTACTCAGGTGAACGGAAAAAATATAGCTGTCAATCGAATTGATACGTTACGAGCCTTACAAACGGTTGAACTTGCGGGCGAAATCCGGCAACAAGGTCAACGGTTAACAAACTTTACGGGAACACTTCGGCTCACTTTATACGATAAGACTGTAACGCATACAACGCTTGGTACGAAGGCTGATACACCCAAAATGACGTATCAGGAGTTTAGTAATCCTATTTTTTCGGGCCAGGTGCCAGTCCGTCAAGGACACTTCAGCGTACGGTTTACCATGCCGAAAGACATTGACTATACAGTTGGGCTTGGTAAATTGTATCTTTATGCTGTCCAACAGGATAGTTTACTGACAGCATTGGGCAGCAACGATAGTTTACGAATAGGAGGAAGTATTTTAGCCGATAGTATTGATACACAATCGCCTGTGATGGCGCTCTCGGTTGTTGGCGGTGTGAAAGAGGGAGAAACCATACACATAACTGGGCCAGACGTTACCTTACAGATAAATCTGAGTGATAATCGGGGCATTAACATCGCTCAGTCGGGATTAGGCCATGAATTGACAGCCCAATTTGGTGATCAGGCGAAAGTTATCGTAAATGACTACTATGTTGCCACTGGTGTGGATGGACGAGAGGGTGTGGTTCAATATAATTTCCGCGACGTAGCACCGGGAACTTACACGATTCGAGCCAAAGCTTGGGATATCAACAATAATTCCACAGAGGGTGCGTTGACCATAGTAGTTTCTGAACGGCCAGGATTAGCATTGAGAGTACTGCGGGTGAGTCCCAATCCGGTAATTACCCAGGCGGTAGTAACGGCTGAACTCAACCGCTCAGGCGAGCCTCTCGATTGGACATTGGGTGTCTATGACCTTAATAGTCGGTTGCTAAATCAGCAAAGGGGCCAGTGTACTGCCTGCGATGCTACGTTGGACGTTGGCCATTGGAATGGCCTTACCGATACCGGTCAATCGGTTCCAAATGGGTTGTATATCGTTCGGCTTGAAATCCGATCGGCAACGGATGGAACACTAGCCATTAGCACGGGACGATTGGTATTAACAAAATGATTTACTGAGATATAGCGTCTCTCTTTTTCTTATCCAACGTTTCATTGTAATTTTGACCGCACAGAACTGCTTATAAAATACATCTCACCAGTTACTGTCGTTGACTAACATTCTTTGTATGAAGCGAAACTTTGCTCGTATTCTCCTTGGCGTTTGTAGTTTTTCCCCGTTCGTCATTTTTGCTCAAACCACCGTTCCAGTCGTCCCCACACTTAGCGGCCAATTAAATATTCCGACCTCAGCGGTCCCGTTTCTTAACTTCACTCCCGATGCACGCTCTGGTGCGCTTGGGGAGGCTGGCGTAGCCCTTGGCGATGCCGATGCAAACGCGGTTTACTGGAATCCCTCAAAACTAGTCTTTGCCAAACAGTCGTCTGGCGCGTCAGTTTCCTATACGCCCTGGCTTCGCAACCTGATTGGCGACATGTATTATACGTACCTGAGCGGCTATGGGAAAGTTGGTAAAAACTCAGTCATATCAGGCTCATTGATGTATTTCGACCTGGGAACGGTCGATTTTACGACAGCAACCGGTGTGGCGGCTGGTACATTTAATTCTCGGGAATACGCTTTAACCGCTTCATTTGCGCAACGGCTTTCGCAAAACTTTTCGATGGCGGTTGACATTAAGTACCTTAATTCCAATCTGGCGGCTGGCAGCAGTACGCCGGGGTTAAAACCGGGGGCAACTGCCGCAGCTGATATTAGCGCCTTCTACCAGAATGAATCGCGAGACCGTTCTACAGGCCAGGGTATTGGGTGGGCCTTCGGGGGTATGATTTCCAATCTTGGTGGTCAAATCAACTACGGTGGCACTCAAAATTCATATATTCCAACCAATCTTCGTTTAGGAACCGCTCTGACGCTTTATGCCGATCAGTACAATAAATTCAATTTTGTGCTTGACTTCAATAAGCTGATGGTACCAACGCCGAACTACGTTAATGGCGTAAACCTGAATGCGGGTAAAAACTATTTTGGTGCGGTATTCGGTTCTTTTGCTGACGCACCGGGGGGCTTTAGTGAAGAGTTGAAAGAGGTCACCATCTCAACGGGTGTTGAATATTGGTATAACGATCAGTTTGCCGCCCGTGTTGGTTACTTCAATGAGTCAGCCGAGAAAGGGGGGCGCAAATACTTCACAACTGGCATTGGCTTGCGTTTGCAACAGCGGTTTGGCGTCGATTTCTCATACCTGATTCCTATTAAACAAGGAAATCCTCTAGCCGATACTTTCCGGATTTCATTGCTATTCAACTTTAGCAAAGGAAACCGAATCGGTGATGATGAAGAGACGACAGATGATTCAAAATAAATAAAGAGCGAAATCGGCCCGCCGAAACGGACTGAAAGAGCGAAAGAGTAAGAGCCAGCCGGTTTGATTCACTCTCTCACTCTTTCAGTCCGCTTCGGCGGGCCGATTTCGCTCTTTTTACACCAAATGATACTCGATAGAACCCAGTCTCCTGCTTTTCAAGCTATTCAGGAAGTTCGGCTTCCTGCTGTACAAACTCATCGCTTAGACAATGCCATACCTCTACATCTGATTGCCGTTGCCCAACAACCTGTTCTTCGTTTAGAGTGCGTATTTGATGCCGGAACCTGGTACGAACAAGTGCCTGGTACGTCGTTCTTCGCCATGAAAATGCTGTCGGAGGGGACCCCTTCCCGTTCGTCGGCCGAAATCAGTGAATATGTCGATCGATATGGGGCCTTTCTGGAATTGAACAGCGGTCCCGACCGGGCTAGTATTGTCGTTTACTGCCTGACGAAGTTTCTGCCTGAGGTACTGCCAATACTTCGTGAGATGCTCACGGAGCCGACTTTTCCACAGAAAGAGCTAGACGATCTGCGCAATATTACCCTCCAGAACCTGCGCGTCAATTACGAAAAAAACGCCTATCTCGCCGGTGTCCTGTTTCGGGCAAAGTTGTTTGGCGCTGAGCACCCATATGGTCGTAGCCAGCGCCCTGACGTAGTGGAGCAACTCACGCGGGAAGGTGTCGTCACCTTTTATGAGCGGACTATCCAAAATCGTCCGTTTCAGATAATTCTGGCCGGAGATGCTACCGAAAACGAGGTACTTCTCATCAATCGCGAGCTAGGCCAGCTTTTTATTCGGACAGACTCTTTAGCGTCGTTTGTCGATAATACACTGGCTGATAGCGATTTGCCCGTTCTGGCCGAAAAGCCTGATAGTGTCCAATCCTCCATCCGATTAGGTCGGCGTCTTTTTAATCGGGCGCATCCTGATTATTTCAGAATGCTGGTGACAAATGAGATTTTAGGTGGCTATTTTGGGTCTCGGTTAATGAAAAATATCCGGGAGGAAAAAGGATTTACCTATGGTATTTCATCGAATATGCCCTCCTATCGCCGGGATGGGTATTTCCTGATCGGTACTGATGTCAACAAGGAAAATACCCAGCAAACGTTAGACGAAATCCGTAAGGAAATTCGAATCCTACAGACTGAACTGGTTCCCGACGAAGAGCTGGAGGTTGTAAAAAATTACATGGCTGGTGAATTTGTTGGCTCACTCAACACGCCCTTCGAAATTGCCGATCGGTATAAAGTGATTCTGCTGGATGGCATGTCTGCCGATTTTTTGACTACGTACATTCAAAAGATACGCGCTGTTACGCCAACTGATATTCTGGAAATGGCTACCCATTATTTGGCTAGTGATTATTTACGCGAAGTTGTCGTGGGGGGCAAATAAGGATATTGGTCAATAGAGTAGGTAGCCAGGTTATTTATGGGATATAAAGATTGGCCGATTAGTAACAATCGCTTAATTTTGAGGTTACATTCTCTTTACAAGGCTAATTGTTTCAATTAGTCAACTTCTTTATCCAGCAATTATTCAGTCAAATTTTTAATGAACGTCCTTCTAATTTGCATTACTACAGTAGTCGCCTACTTGTTAGGGTCAATTCCTACCGCTGTTTGGTACGGGCAGGGATTCTTTGGCGTTGACATTCGGCAGTTTGGTAGCGGAAACGCTGGTGCCACAAATACCTTTCGGGTATTGGGTAAACGAGCCGGAACCATTGTAATGCTGGTTGATGTGTTAAAAGGGTATACGGCTGCTGGTCTCTCGACTCTACTTTGGTATGCCGACGTCATTACGACTAATGAAGTCCTGACGTTCAAGATCGTTTTTGGCCTAGTTGCTGTTATTGGCCACTTGTACCCTGTTTTTGCTGATTTTAAGGGTGGTAAGGGCGTAGCATCGTTGCTGGGCATGATGCTGGCTACTCACCCAGAAATGGCCGTTGTTTGTATTGGCATCTTTCTGTTGGTCGTTATTGCCTCGCAATACGTATCATTAGGGTCAATCATGGCGGCTCTGGCCTTTCCGGTTCTCCTATTATTGCAAATTTTTGGTCAGAAAGAAAGCCCCCTACTTATCGTCTTTGGTTTCATTGTCTTCCTGCTGGTTGTGGTCACCCACCAGAAAAACATTGGCCGATTGTTACGCGGTCAGGAAAGCAGAACTATCCTGATTCGATTTCGGAAGAAGGAATAAACGAAGAAACAACGTTCTGATATGAATTGACGCCCCGGCGTTGCGCGAAAAGTGCGTAACTTCGGGGCGAACTTTTTGGATGTATGATGTATAATGTAGGAAGTATGATGTATTGGCCTATATCATATATCATACGCCATATATCCAAACATGACTAATTACCTCGAAACCAACAAACAACGGTTTTTAGACGAATTGCTCGAATTATTGCGCATTCCGTCCGTATCGGCCGACTCTACGTTCAAAGGCGATGTGCGCCGGGCCGCTGAATTTGTTAGAGACAAATTAACCGCGGCTGGCCTGGATAACGCTACGTTGTATGAAACACCGGGCCATCCTGTTGTATACGCTGAAAAATTCGTAGATGCTGCCAGACCGACTGTACTGGTCTACGGCCACTATGATGTTCAACCGGCTGATCCCTATGAACTTTGGCATACCCCCCCGTTTGAGCCGACCATTCGGAATGAGCGTATTTACGCCCGGGGTGCCTGCGATGACAAAGGCCAGTTCTACATGCACATCAAGGCAATTGAGGCTATGGTGGCGACGGACGGCTTGCCCTGTAACGTCAAGGTGATGATTGAGGGGGAAGAAGAGGTAGGCTCTGACCACCTTGGCCTCTTCGTTACCGAACACCGGGATATGCTTAAGGCTGACGTTATTCTGATTTCTGACACCAGCATCATCTCCAACGAAACGCCTTCGCTTGAAATGGGTCTCCGTGGTCTTTCGTACGTGGAAGTCCAGGTAACCGGCCCCAACCGCGATTTGCATTCGGGTGTGTATGGAGGAGGGGTTGCCAATCCGATTAACGTATTGTGCGAAATGATTGCTTCGCTTCATGACGAGAATGGCCGCATCACGATTCCTGGTTTTTATGATAACGTAACTGATTTAAGCGATACTGAACGTAGTGAATTAGCCAAAGCACCGTTCGATCTGGACGAGTACAAGCGTGATTTGGGTATCGGAGACGTAATGGGTGAAACGGGCTATTCGACCAACGAACGCACCTCTATTCGACCAACACTGGATGTTAACGGTATCTGGGGCGGATACACGGGTGAAGGGGCCAAAACTGTGCTGCCATCGAAAGCTTCAGCTAAAATCAGTATGCGGTTAGTACCCAACCAGACCCCGGACGAAATTACCGAACTATTTACAAAGCACTTTAAATCTATTGCGCCCGCTGGTGTGACAGTTGAGGTGATGCCCCATCATGGTGGTATGCCTTACGTAACGCCGGTCGACTCCGTCGAGTTCGAAGCGGCCAGCAAAGCGATGGAAGAAGCCTGGGGTAAGAAACCCATACCAACGCGTGGGGGCGGGAGTATTCCCATCACGGCCTTATTCGAAAAAGAACTCGGCGTAAAGTCTATTTTGATGGGGTTTGGATTAGATAGTGATGCGCTGCATTCACCTAATGAAAGCTATGGCCTGTTTAATTTTTATAAGGGTATCGAAACCATTCCCTATTTCTACAAATACTATTCTGCACTTAAACAATAGACTGTTCGGCCTGAATTAATGCGGCACACGTTAAGAATTATTCACTTGTATTTTATGAGAAAAACGCTGTCGGTTCTCTTGCTGAGTTTTTTAGCAGGAACATTGGCTGTAGCACAGCAAGCCCCAACGACGCCTACCCGTACCCTGACGCCTGCTGAACAGAAGCAGAAAGACAAAATAGACCGCGAAATTCAGCGAGAACGCCAGATTCGGGCAGAGTGGGCCCAAAAACAGCGCGAATACGAAGCGAAACAGGCCGAAAAAGAACGCCAGAAACAGGCTAAAAAAGCGGGTAAAGATGTGCAGCCGCAGGAAGCTCCGCCAGCAAAACCGGCCGTTGTAACCCCAGCTACACCAACGCCAACAGCGCCAGCTACTACGCCAACAGCAAGCCAACCGGTAGAGACTGCACCGGCCGTTGCGGAACCTTCGCGGAAAGAGTTGAGAGAAAAGCGCAGACAGGAGGAAAAAGAAGCTAAAGAACGCGGAGAAGCTAAAGAAAAAGAAACAAAAGACGCTAAAGAAGCACAGGAAAAAACAGCAAAAGAAGCGAGAGAGACCAAAGAAAAGGCGGAGAAAGCAAACCGGCCTACTCCGGCTGCTCCAACAGCCCTGCCTGTCGAGAAGCCCGTTAAATTCCCTGGAGCGAAGCGGGGGAAAATTCCTGTCTTTCAGCCGGTTGACTCAACCTTGGAGGCAGGTAGTGAGCCAACTTCGCTACGCCCCCGACGAGAATTTCTGCCAAAAGGCCACTTATTCGAACCAATTTTACTTGACCCGCTGGAAGCCCAAACCTATGGAAGTGTTTTGCCGGGCTATTGGACCGAAGGGCAAAGGTATAAGGGTAGTATTGTTCCATTCGCTTTTGGTTTTGCCAAGCCTTTTTATCGCCGGACTACGTCGCCAGGTCGCTCCGAAGAATGGGTACTTGATCTAGCGTCCTTTACGCAGTTTGAGGCTTATCACGACGATAAGTTAAATAAAGCTCGTCGGCAGATCATAAATAATGATTACAAAATCAGTATTATTTACAACATCCGCCGGGGCGAAAACAACTATCGGATTCGGGTATATCACCTGTCATCGCACTTGGGAGACGATTACATCTACCGCAATAAATTAGGGGCTCCTTCCCCAAATTCGGTTAACTACGAACTTCTGGACATCACTTATAGCCGGAACGTAAGTAACTGGCGGTTGTATGGAGGGGCTGGTGTGGTGTTGCGCAAGACTGAGGAACGGAAACCACTGAGTGCTCAACTGGGCGCATTTTATAAAAAGCCATCGGCCAAAGCGGCCCGATTAGTGGGTGGGGTCGACATTAAATTCTGGCAACAGACCGACTTCCGGCCGGGTATTCACGGTGGAGTTGGTATTGAACTAGGGCGCACCCAAAATAATCTGACGTTCTTGCTGGAAGGCTACTCGGGTTTTCGCCCATACAGCCAATTCGAAGACCAGCAAACATCCTGGATCGGCGTTGGCCTATATCTAAACCCCTTCTGATGTAAGCGCTTACGTGAGCGCTTACATTGTAAAATATAATTACCGTATGAATTTATCTGCTTTAACGGCCATCTCACCTGTTGACGGTCGCTACCGGTCGCAGGTTGACGTATTGGCTCCTTATTTTTCTGAATTCGGCCTGATTCATTACCGCGTTCGTATTGAGATTGAGTATTTTATTGCCCTCTGCGAATGGCAGTTACCACAGTTGGCTGGTGTTGACCGGGTACAATTTCCTGCGTTGCGGGCACTCTACGAAAACTTTGCGGAAGCTGATGCGCTACGTATCAAGGAGATCGAGAAAACAACGAATCACGACGTTAAGGCAGTTGAATATTTCATCAAAGAGAAGTTGAAAGGCTCGCCGGTTGAGCCATTTCTGGAGTTTGTTCACTTCGGTCTAACCTCACAGGATATTAATAATACAGCGATCCCGCTGTCATTGTCTGACGCGCTAGACACCGAGATTGTGCCGATGTACCAACAAATATTCCAACGTTTACAGCAGTTAGCTGAGGAGTGGAAAGATGTCCCGATGTTAGCCCGGACACATGGTCAACCGGCTTCGCCAACGCGCTTAGGGAAAGAATTGATGGTGTTTGTAGAACGTATTGAAAAGCAACTCAGCCTATTATCCTCTATTCCGACGGCGGCTAAGTTTGGGGGAGCAACGGGCAATTTTAATGCCCATGCGGTGGCGTACCCCAATGAAGACTGGAAGAAATTCGGTGATCAGTTTGTTGAGAGTTTGGGGATGGTACGTAGTCAGTTTACAACGCAGATAGAGCATTACGACATGCTGGCGGCTACGCTCGACGCGTTTAAACGTCTGAATACCATTCTGATTGATCTCGACCGTGACATCTGGACCTATGTGTCGATGAATTATTTTAAGCAACGGCTGAAGGAAGGTGAAGTCGGTTCATCAGCGATGCCACACAAAGTGAATCCGATTGATTTCGAGAATTCAGAAGGAAATCTGGGGATTGCCAACGCGCTGTTTGAGCATCTTTCCGGCAAATTACCCATCTCCCGGCTTCAGCGCGACCTGACCGACTCGACCGTGCTTCGTAGCATTGGGGTTCCATTTTCCCATTCATTTATTGCCTTGAAATCATTGCTGAAAGGCTTGAACAAACTGGAGTTAAATACGGCGGCTCTCAACGCAGATCTTGACGATAACTGGGCCGTTGTGGCCGAAGGCATCCAGACGGTTCTCCGGCGTGAAGGCTATCCCAAACCTTACGAAGCACTGAAAGCACTCACCCGCACAAACCAAAAAATTACGGCTGATACCATCCGGCAGTTTATTGATGAATTGGACGTATCAGAGGCCGTGAAAGGCGAATTGCGCGCCATAACGCCATTTACCTATACGGGTCTTTAATACCGACTGTTTTAGTTGGTAGTGAAGACCTTGTTCAAAAGCCTATTTTCTTTGGAAAATCATCTTTATAATTACCGTTAATAAGTCTCAATCGTATTGATAAAATCCCGATTACCTTCTATATGTGTGATCCTGGCTTTATTTATAATGAAGGAACAGTGAATGCGAATAAACGCTGATTGAGGAGGTAATTCTGCAAAACTAGAAAGAGCATACTGGGCATAGGTATGCTTTGCAAAGTGACAAGTTTAGTATAGATGCCGTTGCAGTACCGACTGTTCCGGTCGATACTACACAATTACCCTTTCGATAATTCCATTGCCCGTGTTTGGGCGGCTTTAATGCCCGCCACCAACGTATCGGCTAGGGCACCGCTTTCAAATTCACGAAGGGCCGCTTCGGTCGTGCCACCTTTGGATGCTACGGCTTTGATAAGTTCATCTAATGATTTGTCGGCAGTATTAATAAGATGATACGCACCGAGCATCGTTTGTTTTACCAAGAGTGCCGATACCGCATCATCGAAACCCATTTGCTTTCCGGCGTCTATCATGGCTTTCACCACGTAGTAAAAGTAAGCCGGACCACTGCCACTGAGTGCCGTAACGGCGTCAATCATGGATTCATCTTCCAGGAAAATAGATCGGCCTGTAGCATTAATGAGGTTTTCAACTTTACGAAGACTAGCCAGATCGACTTCTTTTGCCGCTGTAAAGCCCGTAATCCCCATACCAAGCATAGCGGGCGTATTAGGCATGGCCCGCACAACCAGCGGATGCGCCAATTTTTCCTGAATCTGCGCGATTGGAATGCCCGCCATGATCGACAATATGACCTGCTTTGGCTGAATAACGGTACGTAGTGATTCATGAACACTGTTAAAATCCTGGGGCTTCACCGACAAAATGATCAAGTCTGTTTCGCCAACGTGTGGACCGATGGTGTCGACCACGACGCCCGCTTTTTCGCTCTTCAGGGCTTCGGAGCGGTCGGTACTTTTTTCGATCAGGAGTAAGTCGTCTTTTTTTACGAGATCATACTGTAAAAACGATTTGGCAAAGGCCATGCCCATATTGCCACAGCCGACGATAGTAATTTTCATTCGTTTAACGAGCGAAAGAGTGAGTGAATGAACAAAGCCTAGCTGATGAAGTAAACAAAAAGGTCGGATTCAAAAATCCGACCCCACAAAACTAATGACTTGTATTTAACTCATTGACCACCTTTCAGAACTTCTTCCAGTTTTTGTTCCAAAGCATCACCCCGCAGGTTCTTGGCAATGATTTTACCGTCTTTATCGAGCAGGAACGTAGCCGGTATAGCCTGAACGCCATATTGCTGAGCCGCAGCCGACTGCCAGAATTTTAAATCTGACACATGCGTCCAGGTGAGATTGTCGTTACGAATGGCCTTTGTCCAGTTGGCTTTAGCCTGATCTAACGAGACGCTGTAGATAGCAAAGCCTTTGTCTTTGAATTTGTTATACATGCGTACTACGTTCGGATTCTCTTGCCGACAGGGGCCGCACCAGGATGCCCAGAAATCGAGCAAAACGTATTTACCACGTAGCGAAGAAAGCGCCACTGGCGTGCCGGTTGTATCACTCAATGAAATCTCAGGAGCCTGCGCACCAATCGACACGCCTTTAATACGCGCCACGCGACCAATGAGCGATTTTGCATGTGGGCTATTCGGTCTTTCCTTTTCAAACCGTTGAGCCAGTGCATCATACGTAGCAAAATCGGTATCTATGTTGATGAAATTCAATGCAAAAAGCGACACAAGCGAAGTGCCCATTTCGGGTAACATGGCTTTTACTTTGTTGACAACGTCGGTTTCGGCAGCCTCGTACTGCTGTTCAATCTGAGCAATCGTCTTATTATCTTTCTTTTCTGTCGCGGCTGCCACTTGCTTGTTCCAACTGGCTACTTTCTTTTCCATGTCGGTACGTAGCGTATTCAGCTTATCGTAGTACTCCATGTTTTTGGAGCCAGTTACGGTTGCTTTCCCTTCCTGTCCGGTCTTTGCATCCATTCGGAAACCGTCTGCTACTACGTTCAGTGTTTCGCCACCCTCAACCAGCAGGGCCATCTTTTGGCCTCCACCCACGTTTAGTACGAAGACTTCACCACCGTCCGCCACTTTACCGTTGATTGTGAACGTATTCCCCGCTGCCACTTTTGCTGAGTCAATTTTATGGGTTGGCTGGGAGTTGGTTTCCAGATAGACGTAGCTACCCGGTGCAGCCTTTGTTACTTTGCCCGTTACCGTAAATGGCTTGGTTTGGGCGTTGGCCGAAAGGCTCAAAGCCAGTAAACTGGCGACACTAAAAAGTAAATTTTTCATGTTGTCTGTAATGTCTTCGCTAACAACGCATTAACCAATTTCGGATCGGCTGATCCTTTCGATTTTTTCATTACCTCACCAACAAACAGACCCAGCAGGTTCTTCTTGCCTTTTCTATATTGCTTCACTTTGTCGGGCCATGCTGCCAGTACCTGTTCTACCAACGCTTGGAGGTCGTCGGTATTGCGATTCTGCACCAGGCCGTGAGCCTGAGCCAGATCGGCGGGTGATACGTTCGGCTGATCGGTCATTAGCACAAATACTTGCTGGGCCGCTGTTTGGCTTATTATACCACTGTCAATCAACGCAATAAGGGATGCCAAACGTTCAGCCGAAACAGGGAATTGGCGTTCACGTAGTGTTTTCTCGTTGAGGTGGCCTTTTACCGGGCCCATAACCCAGTTCGACGCGGCTTTGTAGTTTTCTGTATACGTGCAGACGGCTTGGTAGTACTCGGCCAGTTCTTTTGCATCGGTTAACAGGGCGGCATCATAATCGGGCAGACCATAATATGTGGTAAATTTCTGATACAGAGCGGCCGGAAGCATCGGCATACGAGCCTGAACATCCGCCAGCCACTCTTCCGAAATAACGACCGGCGTCAGGTCGGGGTCAGGGAAGTACCGGTAATCGTTCATGGTTTCCTTCTCGCGCATGGCGTAGCTGAGGCCGGTGGCTGCATCGAAGGTGCGGGTCTCCTGTATGATACGTCTCCCCGATTCGGTCAGTTCGACCTGCCGCAGAAACTCGCTATCTACTGCCCGCATTACGTTTCGAATGGAGTTCAGATTTTTGACTTCAACCTTCGTGCCCAGATACGTAGCACCTTTGGGGCGGATGGAAACGTTGACATCACAACGTAGCGATCCTTCTTCCATATTGCCATCGCAAATATCCAGATACCGAACCAACCGCCGGACTTCGGTCAAATACTGACCGGCTTCATCGGCAGTGCGAAGGCAGGGGTCGGTTACCATCTCGATAAGGGGCGTTCCAGCGCGGTTGTAATCCAGTTGCGTTGCCCATTCATCGCCATCATGAATCGATTTTCCGGCGTCTTCTTCGAGGTGAATGTGATGAATCTGAATTGTTGTCTGGTATGGCTGGCCCGTTGCTGGGTCTTTCACTTTAACCAAAATACCCCCACCCACGCAGATTGGCCCTTTGTCCTGCGACAATTGGTAGCCCTTTGGCAGATCGGGATAAAAGTAGTTTTTGCGTGCAAATATGTTATGACGGGTGATTTCACTGCCGCAGGCCAGCCCCATTCGGATGGCATACTCAACAGCCTTTCGATTTAATTTGGGTAGCGTTCCCGGATGTCCTAACGTAATAACGCTGATATTTGTATTCGGATCAGCACCGAACGCGTTGGCATCGGCCGCGAAAATTTTGCTGTTCGTCATCAACTGGCAGTGTACTTCCAGTCCGATAACGGCTTCATATTGGGCCAGAACCTCCGGCGAAAGGGTCGCTTCGGCTACCATTGTCAATAAAAAATGATTTAAGGCAAAGATAGCGAAAAGGCGCGGAGGGCTAAGCTTTGGAAGCTTATAGAGTTGATCTTAATGCCTCACAGCACATTCAGCCGATATTTCAGGTACGTTTGCGCTAGCAAAGCCAGCTTCTGCGGATTTGGCACCCGAACGCGCTCGTTTTGAATACGGGAAGCTGGTAAACGCTTAATTTTGTTGAACAGCGTCTGGTAATACATGTAGGCCAGGTAAACACCCATTCGTGCACCCCGAGGCAAATTCATAATACCAATATAAGCGTCGTCGAAGTCGCGCTGAATATCGCTTTCGATCGACTGCTTCTCTTCAAGGCAAAAATTATTAAAATCAACGCCCGGAAAGTAGGTACGTCCCCGTTCGATGAAATCACTTTTCATGTCACGCAGGAAATTTACCTTCTGAAAGGCGGCACCTAATTTTCGGGCGGGTTCGCGTAAGCGATTGAATTCCTGAATATTACCTTCACAAAATACCCGCAGACACATCAGGCCAACAACCTCTGCCGATCCATAAATATAGTCCTCATAACCCGCCGAATTATAATCCTGATAATGCAGATCCATCTCCATACTTTTCAGAAATGCATCTATCAATTCTGGCTCAATTTTGTATTGCTGAACAACGATCTGGAACGAGTGTAAGATGGGATTCAGGCTTATGCCTTCTTCAATAGCCTGATAAGCATCGTGTTTAAAACGGTCCAGCAGCGTCTTTTTATCGTACTCATGGAACGTATCGACAATCTCATCAGCATATCGAACAAACCCATAGATGGCGTAAATAGGCAAGTGAAATTTACGATCGAGCGTCTTAATGCCCAACGTAAACGAAGTACTATACCGCTCTGTAATTAATTTGCTGCATTCCAGTGCGGTTTTATTGAACAACGCCATCATAAGTAAAAAAGAGGAAGGGGTTAAATTAAGGAAATTCTTTAGCAATCTCGTCAGCAACCACCAGGCCCGAGATGAGCGACGGCGGTACGCCTGGCCCTGGCACGGTCAGTTGACCGGTGTAGAACAAGTTGTTCACCCTTTTGTTCTTGAGTGATGGCTTTAAAAGCGCCGTTTGACGCAGTGTATTAGCCAAGCCATACGCATTTCCCCGAAAGGCGTTATAATCGTTTTTGAAATCGCTATGGGCATAACTGCGCTTGAAAACAATGTAATTACGCACATCCTCCCCAACATAGGCTTCGAGTCGGTCCATCACTATCTCGAAATAGCGTTCCCGCGTGGCGTCATCGTCTACAAGATCAGGAGCGACAGGAATCAGCAGAAATAGATTTTCGCAGCCTTCAGGCGCAACGCTGGAGTCAGTTTTCGATGGGGCCGATGCGTAAAATAAAGGTTTAGTAGGCCAGCGGGGTGTTTCATAAATTTCCTGCGCATGGAGCGCAAAATTTTCATCGAAAAACAAATTGTGGTGCTGCAACTTTGGAATACGCTTGTTGACACCAAGATAAAAAAGGAGAGAGGAGGGGGCCATCACCCGTTTACTCCAGTAGTCGTCGTCGTAATTACGATGCTCGTTGTTTACTAAAGCCGTTTCGACATGGTTGTAGTCAGCACCGGCTACCACTACGTCTCCCTCGAAGATACCATCGTTTGTGACAACCCGCTGCGCTTGATTCTTTAGCACGTCAATTTTTTGAACGGTCTGGTTAAGCAGAATCTTAACACCCTTCTCTTCGGCCAGACTGACCATTGCTTTCACAATTTCGTGCATTCCACCCATGGGATACCAGGTGCCCAGGGCCATCTCGGCATAGTTCATCAGGCTATACATGGCAGGTGTGTTCTCGGGGGTGGCACCTAAAAATAGGACGGGGAATTCAACAATTTCGAGCAGTCGTGGCGCTTTGAAAAATTTACGGACATGTGTAGCAAATGATTGAAAGACATCCAGCCGTGTTACGTCGTAGAGCAACTTTAGACTTAGGAATTCCGTCACCGACCGGCTTGGTTTCCAAACAAAATTGTTCATGCCCACATCATACTTATAGAATGCTTGTTTAAGAAACTCCCGTAGTTTGGGACCGCTACCGGGTTCCATCTGATCGAACAAGGCTTCCAGATTTTCCAGACCAGCCGGTAGATCAACGGCTTCGTCGGGACTAAATATAACACTGTAGGAAGGGTCAAGCCGCACCAGGGTATAATAATCAGATGGTTTCTTACCAAAGCGGGCGAAATATGTTTCAAATACGTCGGGCATCCAATACCAGCTTGGGCCCATATCAAACGTAAACCCTTCAGCCTGAAAGACGCGCGCCCGACCGCCGGGCATACTGTTTTTTTCGAGTACTGTAACGTCGTAACCTTTGTCGGCAAGACTGGTTGCAGCCGCCAGTCCAGCGAATCCGGCTCCTATAACAAGAATACGTCCGGGCATCAGTAGTAGATTGAGTGAGTCATTACCTAATAACCTGATTAAGTAATTTGTTTAACAAACGTACTTACCTGAACCCTCACTTGCTACAGTAGTAGCTCTTTTTGTTGTTAAACAGCTGATTATCAAAATGTATAAAAATAAAAAAGTTGGGTAGAAGCTACCCAACTTTTCGAACCTTCCTCTTTTTTAACCAAAAACTACTCAATCAATACTAATTAGACTGAGGTATTTCAAAAAAGTCTCGCACTAAGCGTTAAAATATGCATAAACTTTTAGCTGATCCTTCAGTTCTTTGCGGGCAATATGGATTCTGTTTTTGACAGTTCCAATAGGGATGTTCAATTTTGCCGCTATTTCGTGGTATTTGAACCCTCTAAAGTGCATCATAAAGGGGGTTTTGTAAGTATCGTCAAGGTCATTCACCGCCCGGTTGATGTCGTCCTGGGCAAACGATGAATAAGCTAAATTATCTGTGCTACTTTCAATGGAATTGATATAATGCAGGTTATCTGTCGTATCAATGAAGGTGTTCTTACGTACCATGCGCTGGTAATTAGTAATGAACGTGTTCTTCATGATCGTATATAACCAAGCTTTTAGATTTGTGCCGTCCGTGTATTTGTCACGGTTTGTGAACGCCTTCAACAGGGTGTCCTGCAATAAATCATTCGCATCTTCAACATCTTTTGTAAGGCGGAGCGCGAATGGGCGCAATGACTTGGACACTTTGCCAATATGATTAGTAAATTCGAGAGCGGTCATGGCTGTTTACGTTTTTCTGTTGAATCAATTATATTCAGGTATTAAACAAAAAAACAACCAGTCTTTTCTGAATTCGAATAGCCTGCTAGATTAAAGGTGTAATTTATTTGTAAACAGGCAGTTAATTAATTTTATTTTGTTCAAAACTTAATTTTATTGTTATTCTTTGAGGTGAGGAGTGTGGAATATTTCCCCCATTATGGGGAATATGGTGTGTAGACTTTGTTTAATGTTTGTGGAAAATAAGTGAACACGGAATGAGTGTGTAAAGGATACACCACTGAAATTCGGTTAATATGTACTTTATCTTCTTCAAGCATAGCCATCCGGGAACCTTGCCTGACCCAGTGTGGAATTTACATCACACTAATCCTTCTTTCAACAAATCGTGTAGGTGAACAAACCCATATACATGTCCAGCTTCTGCCACAATGAGCTGTGTAATGTTACGTTCCTGCATAAGCTGTAGCGCTGCCACAGCATAATCATCTGGTTCTACACAAATGGGCGAGTGCGTCATGACATCCTTCGCGCAGAGCTGCCAAATGGAATCATGTTCATAGGCAATACGCCGGATGTCGCCGTCAGTTACGATGCCTGCCAGCGAACCAGCTTCGTCAACGACAGCCGTTGCGCCCAGGCGATTCGCCGAAATGGTAAAAATTACATCTTTAACAGGGGTGTTGGGTAAAACTTGCGGGCACTGATTCTGCGGAAAAATATCGGACACCTTTAAATGTAGCCTTTTTCCCAGTGAACCGCCCGGATGGTAACGAGCAAAATCATGTCGGGTAAAGCCGCGCATTTCCAATAAGCTTACCGCCAATGCATCACCTAAGGCCATGGCAACGGCTGTGCTGGTAGTAGGCGCCAGATTCAAGGGGTCCGCTTCCTGCTCAGCGTAAGCGTGAAGGATGTTGTCAGCATGACGGGCCAGATAAGAATCGCGGGCGCTAACCATCGCAATCAGTCGGACGCCGGTTCGCTTTAATAAGGGCACTAGCACCTTGATTTCGGCCGTATTGCCACTCTTGGAAATAATAAGTACTACGTCGTTGTCCTGGATCATACCCAAATCACCGTGAATGGCGTCGGCAGCATGCATGAACAGAGCAGGTGTGCCTGTTGAGTTTAGGGTGGCCACGATTTTCTGGCCAACGAGGGCACTTTTGCCTACGCCCGTTACTACTAAACGGCCCGAAGAGTTCAGTACTGTTTCGACGGTATTAGTGAATTGTTCATCAAGCAAATCAACCGCATGGCGAATGGCTTCAGCTTCGGCTAATAGGACCGACCGGGCAATAGTCTGAGGATTTTTTATTACTTTCAACGTCAGTTTTGATAATCAGGAAGTGTTTGCTGTGTATATTCGCTAACTTTATAAAGCAAAGATACGCTAAGCAAATAGAGTAAAGTAACTTTTGTACGATTTGTAGAATGATGCAAGTTGATCAGTCGGTCAATACAACCCTTAAAGAACGACTAAAGGAAATTTTTGGGTTCAGTCAGTTTCGGGGCGAACAGGAAGCCATTATTCATAGCATTCTGGCCGGGCGTAATACGTTCGTTATTATGCCAACGGGTGCTGGTAAATCCTTGTGCTACCAGATGCCAGCCATTGTAAGTGAGGGCACTGCAGTAGTTATTTCGCCCCTTATTGCCTTGATGAAGAATCAGGTTGACCAATTAAATGCCTTCGGAATCAACGCGCAATTCCTGAATTCGACGCTGTCTAAGGCAGAGATGAATAAGGTCAAGAAGGATACGCTTAATAGCTCTCTTAAGCTGCTATATATTGCTCCCGAGTCGTTGACGAAAGAAGAGAATTTGGATTTTTTGAAGAAAGCCAATATTTCTTTTGTGGCAATCGACGAAGCACACTGTATTTCCGAGTGGGGGCATGATTTCCGGCCTGAGTATCGAAAAATTCGCGGAATTGTAGATAATATTGGCAATCTGCCCGTTATTGCCCTTACCGCTACGGCTACCCCTAAAGTGCAGCAGGACATTCAGAAAAACCTGCAGATGGAAGATGCCAATCTCTATAAGACATCTTTCAATCGGAAGAATCTGTATTATGAGATAAAGCCTAAGGTTGAGGCTAAAAAACAACTTATTAAATATATTAAGCAGAATAAAGGTAAATCAGGTATCATTTACTGTTTAAGCCGCAAGACGGTTGAGGAAATTGCTGAGCTTCTTCGAGTGAATGACGTAAAAGCCTTGCCTTATCATGCTGGTCTGGACCCGCAAACACGGATGCATAACCAGGATGCTTTCCTGAATGAAGACGTAGACGTCATTTGCGCAACTATTGCCTTCGGAATGGGTATTGACAAACCTGATGTTCGGTTTGTGATTCATTATGATGCGCCTAAATCGCTGGAAGGCTATTATCAGGAAACAGGGCGTGCTGGTCGTGACGGTCTGGAAGGCAATTGCCTGATGTTCTATAGTTACGATGACATCGTTAAGCTCGAAAAATTTAATAAAGACAAACCAGTTACTGAGCGGGATAATGCCAAGCACTTGCTCACTGAAATGGTTTCGTACGCTAACCTGGGTGTTTGTCGACGTCGCCAATTGCTTGGCTACTTTGGCGAATTTCTGGATAAAGATTGCGGCTTTTGCGACAACTGCTTAAAGCCAACCGAGAAACTCAAAGTGCAGCACGAAGTGGTACTGGCGCTGCAAACGGTACTGCAAACGGATCAGCGTTTCGATGTAGCCCACTTAGCCGACGTTCTGACCGCTACCACAAATCAATACGTGACCAGCTACGAGCACGATAAACTCGATGTGTATGGTAAAGGCCGTGAGTTTAATGAAGATTGTGACTACTGGTGTTCACTGATCAAGCAAATTACGATCTACGGCTATTTAGAGAAAGATGTTGATAATTACGGTATCCTGAAGCTCACCCAGCGTGGCCTGAATTATATCGAAGATCCGTATCCTATTACGCTTGCCAAAGACCATAACTACGACCTGCAGAGTGTAGAAGCGAAGGAGGAAGAAGATAAAGATTCAATACCATCTTCGGGTGGAGTTGCCTATGACGAAGAATTGCTTGGGTTACTGAAAGCACTTCGGAAACGGGTCGCAAAAGAAAAGAATCTGCCACCTTATGTCATCTTCCAGGAAACCTCGATGGAGGAAATGGCAACCACCTATCCAACCACGCGGGAGGAAATGGCGCAGATCAACGGCGTCGGAATGGGAAAGGTGCAGAAATTTGGCCGCCAGTTTATTGACCTGATCACGAAATATGTTGAGGATAATGAGATTGAGACGGCCAAAGACGTAGTTGTTAAGTCTACCGTTAATAAATCGAAAGTAAAGATTTTTATTATCCAGCAGATAGACCGCAAAGTTGACCTAGATGAGATTGCTGAATCGAAGTCACTGTCGATGGAGGATCTAATGGAAGAAATTGAACACATCTGTTATTCAGGTACACGGCTTAACCTTGATTATTATATTAATCAGGTAATGGACGAAGACCGGCAGGACGAAATCTTCGAGTACTTTATGCGGGCCGACAGCGACAACATCGCTCAGGCCATGCGTGAATTCGGGGGCGACGATTTCACCGAACAAGATTTGCGACTGATGCGCATTAAGTTCCTGTCGGAAGTAGCTAATTAAATGATGAATGATGAATGATAAATGATGAACTGCTTAAGCTAACTATCATTTATTATTCATCATTCATCATTAATCATTCTTTATGAACATACTTATATTGGGTTCGGGTGGACGCGAACACGCTTTTGCTTGGAAATTAGCGCAAAGCCCGTTATGTGATATGTTGTTTGTGGCGCCCGGCAATGCCGGAACAGCTCAGGTGGCAACAAATTTACCGATTAGCTACAACGATTTTCCGGCGGTCACTAAGGCTATTCGGGATAACAAAATTGACCTGCTTATTATTGGTCCCGAAGAACCATTGGTGAAGGGAATAGTCGATTTTCTCCGTTTACAAACCGGTTTGGCTAGCTTGCGGATCGTTGGGCCAGATGCAAAAGGGGCGCAACTGGAGGGAAGTAAGGATTTCTCCAAACAGTTTATGCACCGATATGGTATTCCAACTGCTACGTCGAAAACGTTCACAGTGGCTACTTTGCAGGAAGGTGTGTCATATCTGGAAACCCACTCATTACCGGTTGTGTTAAAAGCAGATGGACTGGCGGCTGGTAAAGGCGTTATTATTGCCGATACCCTGGCTGATGCAAAAACAGCTCTTTATGATATGCTCGACGGACAGAAGTTTGGCGATGCGGGCAGTAAAGTGGTCGTTGAGCAGTTTATGCGAGGCATCGAGCTATCGGTGTTTGTGCTGACCGACGGTACAAATTATAAAATTCTTCCGGAAGCGAAAGATTACAAACGTATTGGGGAAGCCGATACCGGCCCTAACACAGGCGGCATGGGCGCCGTATCACCGGTAGTATTTGCTAATAAATCGTTTTTGCAAAAAGTTGAAGATAAGGTTGTAAAACCTACCTTAGCAGGCTTACAACAGGAAGGGATCCGCTATCAGGGTTTTATCTTCGTTGGGTTGATGAAAGTAAATGGTGAACCCTTTGTTATTGAATACAACGCCCGTATGGGCGATCCAGAAACAGAGGTGGTTTTACCCCGAATTCAAAGCGACTTTGTGGAAATGATGGTCGCGACGGCCGAGGGGGATTTGGATAAAATTGCGATACAAGTGTCGCCCCAAACGGCCGTAACTACTGTACTGGTTTCGGGCGGATATCCCGGCAACTTTGCAACTGGTAAAATCATTTCGGAGTTAGAGCGTTTAGATGATGTTATGGCGTTCCATGCCGGAACGTTAGAAAAAGACGGTCAGGTTTTGACCAATGGTGGGCGAGTGCTGGCTATAACGGCTCAGGCGAACTCACTCGAAAATGCTGTCAGGAAGTCGCAGGAAGCGGCCCGGATGGTGCAATTTGACGGAAAGCAGTACCGAAAAGACATTGGGGTTGACCTGATTCGGTATTCCGATTAACGAGGTTGTAAGGCTAAAGAGTCGTGGGTTCCAGTACTGGCTTTCAGTGCTGACAGTATCACAACTTTAAAACCTTAGAACCCTATAACTATATATATTATGTCCTGCAAATCCTGTGCAACTGGTGGGTGTGGCACACAACGCGGAGCATCCGATGGTCCCGGCGGGGAACCGCAGAAAACGGCTACAAAGGGATGTGGAAGTGGAGGATGTAGCACCGGTGGTTGCAACAAATTAAATTCATTTGACTGGCTAAGCGACATCGCTATGCCAAGTGCGAAGCGATACGATGTTACGGAGGTAAAGTTTAAAGGCGGTCGAAAGGAGTATTACCGCAACGTTCATCAGCTTGATTTAACAACCGGCGATTATGTAGTTGTTGAAATGCAATCTGGCTTTCATATTGGGGCCGTTTCGCTACAAGGCGAATTGGTCCGATTGCAAGTGAAGAAACGAGCCGTAAAAATTAACGACGATACGAAGGTTATCCATCGGATAGCTACCGCCAAGGACATGGAACGGCATGAACAGGCCGTTTTGCGTGATTTGCCGGCCCTTTATCGTTCCCGTGAAATTGTCAGGGAATTAAAGTTAAACATGAAGTTGTCGGACGTTGAATTTCAGTCAGACAATACGAAAGCGACATTTTATTATTCATCGGAGGAGCGTGTTGACTTCCGGGAATTGATCAAAATGCTGGCGAGCGAATTCAAGGCTCGAATCGAGATGCGGCAAATTAGTTTGCGGCAGGAAGCGGGAAGACTTGGTGGTATCGGTTCCTGCGGCCGCGAACTTTGCTGCTCGACCTGGCTCACCGATTTCAAAAATATCGCTACGTCGGCAGCGCGTTATCAGAATCTGTCGCTGAATCCGGCAAAGTTGTCAGGTCAATGCGGACGGCTGAAATGCTGCCTGAACTACGAACTGGACACCTACATGGATGCACTGCGGGATATTCCAACGATTGAAAAGCCGCTGGAAACGCAGAAGGGACGGGCTTATTTACAGAAGACCGACATTTTTCGCAAGCTCATGTGGTTTGGTTATGGAGCCGAAAGCACCTGGCATCCACTTCCCATTATTCGTGTTCTGGAGATCGTAGAATTGAACAAAAAAGGAATTATTCCCGAATCGTTTGACGTACTGACGCCGATAGGTGAGAAAGAACCCGTTACGGCAGCCGCGCTTAATAGTGACTTGCAAAAATTAGATGCCAAGTACACGGCAAGGCCCAGCAAAAAGAAAAAAAAGAAACCTAGAGGACCAGAAGGCAATACGCCAAGACCTATGCCGAATGGTAAAGTATCTTAACAACAAGCCCCGACCTGACAGGTTGGGGCTTGTTGTTTTTTCCTAAACAGTAGCTTAAAAGTCACCCGAATAGAAGGGACTGAATACGTAGTAGCTGCTGTCACGCTTAGCGCGTTTGGGTGACGTCTGGATATTCATCAAAAACCTGTGTTTCCGATTTGGTCCATCTGCCCATTCCTCGAAACGGCGTTCCTGGGTGTAGAGTTTATCAACTTCACGGACGTGAATTCCTTCAATGCTTTTTACATCAGCAGGTAAGCCATTGATGTATAAGTCAATATCTGTAGCGTATTCGTCGTAAAGTTTTAGGTAGTCTTTTTTCGTACGTTCTACAAACGCAAGTTTATTTCTGAAAAAGGTGGCTTCCAACAACTTGTTCATAGAGAAAGTACTGGTTTGGCCGAGTGGATGATCGGATACAGCGTTAGCCCGTAAATATTGCTCCCATCTGGTACGTACCGGATTCTTTACGGGCGTTTTGTGGGTGGTACTTACAAATACCCGGTGCGATTCCGGGTACGTTGATGCTTCAGCTAGATCCTCCCATTTCTGGTAAACCAGCAGGTCGTTCACTTCATTAAATGTTAGTGCCGACAAAGACTGAACAGGTTCTTCCTTGCCATTTATGTACAGTTTTGCTTGTTGGCCGTCTGGTAGCTTAAGCCCTAGACGATTGTTCCGTAAACATAAAATTTCAGGATAACGGGTTGTCGCCGAATTACTACGTATGATGATTCGGTTCTGAAATCGGACGGTATCAACCTGATTTTGTTCTTTCAGGAATGCAGACGCGCGAAACCAGGGCATTCCCGGCTTATCAAGTTCTGCTGCCAGTGCCCGTGTCGCATTTATTGAGGAAAAAGCAGGAACGGACAATTGCAAGCCCTCCTGATGAGTTGAATGTTTATGACGACAAGCGAATGCCATTCCGCTCATTAACAACACCCACAGGACGTAGCGCCACGAAGCTAACAGTCCGGAACGTTGTCCGTTAATCCTTCCAATGGGCTGACGTAGCGTTGGCCTCCTGAATACGACCAGCAGCCCATTCACCAGTACAACGTAGCGCAGGGTTTCCATACCGTTATTTCTTTTGTTCGATCATTGCTAGAATTTCACGTAACTCATCGGCCGTAATCTTCTCATTTTTAGCAAAATAGCTCACCAGGTTCTTGTACGAATTGTCGAAGTAATCATCCACCACTTTTTTAAGCACAAACCGATTCTGGTACGCTTCCTTTGTGATAATGGGATAATACTCATGGGTATTACCGTACGCTTTGTGACCTATATACCCTTTTTCTTCGAGATTACGAACAATGGTTGAAACTGTGTTATAGTGTAGGGGAGGATTTGTGAACTGCGGAACCATGTCTTTCACGTAGCCCTGTTCCATTTTCCAGACCACCTGCATCACTTCTTCTTCTTTGGCGGTTAGTTTTTCCATGTATCAAACTTAAAACTATTCTTATCGTTTGCAAACTAGCCAGCTAGTTTTTTGACAGTTGACGTCATTTGAAAAGCCAACGGCACCGTCGTAGCTTTGCGGGCTATATGAGTTACGTATGAAACGATTAGGACTTTTCCTGTTCATGGCGTTGTTGATTGGCGGCTGTGATACGAATGCAGTATATAAAGAGTACACCGACATTGATGATGGGAAGTGGTATATCAAAAACGCGCCGTCGTTCACGTTTGAGATTAAGGATGCTTCGGTGCCCTACAATATTTATTATAACCTTCGGAATAGCCTGTCCTATGGTTACTATAACCTCTATCTGACTCGCTATCTGCGCGATGCCAGTGGCAAGGAACTCGAATCACGTCTGGACGAATTACTATTGATGGACCCGAAAACCGGCAAACCCAATGGCGATGGTCTTGGCGACCTATTCGATCATAAGTTTTTAATGAAGCGCAATTATCGCTTCCCAAAACCGGGTAAATACACTATGCAAATTCGGCAGTATATGCGTCAGGACCCGTTGCTCAATATTCAGAGCGTAGGCATCACCGTCGAAAAGGCGGCTCCCGCCAAATAAATTTCTGTAATCCCAACGTAGGAGGGATCTTTGCCGGGCCGCCGTTGCGGCAACAGTAGACTTCAAAATCCCTCCTACGTCGGGATTACAGCAATTAGTAAGTGATGCTTGAACTGTTGCGAAAAAATCGCTTTTTCTTTCTTCCGTATGTTCTGATACTGGTTGTAGTTGCTACACTACAGATTAAGTACACGCAGGGAGAGTTAATGCTATGGGTAAACCGTCGCAATAGTTTAGTGGCTGACCTTATTTTCCCGTACGTTACGTATCTGGGTGACGGTGCGTTCTACGTGGTTGTGTGTCTGATCTTAATGACTCATAATTGGCGTGTCGGCTTAATGGGCCTGGCTAGTTTTGGCCTCTCTTCACTGACATCCGAATTCCTGAAAAAGCTGGTCTTTACAGATTCACCCCGGCCACTGAAGTTTTTTGAGCAGTCAATAAATAAATATCACCTCATTGAGGGATTAGATATTCATAGTTTTAATAGCTTTCCCTCAGGTCATACAACAACGGCTTTTGCTATGTTCAGCCTGCTGGCTCTGCTTGATGTTCAGAAGGGTAGGGGCTGGATTTTCCTGCTGTTAGCCATATTGACGGGGTATTCTCGCGTTTATTTATTTCAGCATTTCGTGGAAGATGCTTACGTTGGCTCTCTTATCGGCACAATCTCAACCCTATTAGTTTACGTATTACTAAGCAAATGGGCTATAAAAAGCGGGGTGGATTAATGTTTTTACCTACTTTTGTTTAACAACCGGCCGAACCATTGCCAATGAGGAGCCGTTACTTCTTTATTACTTCATTCGTAAGTAAACCAACACGCTTCGACAAACTCTCTCATGAGTGACGCCATCAAACATGAGTGCGGCATAGCCTTAATTCGGCTCCGCAAACCGTATCAGTATTATATTGATAAGTACGGTACTCCTCTCTACGCAGCCAACAAGCTATACCTGCTCATGGAAAAGCAGGTCAATCGAGGTCAGGACGGTGCCGGAATTGCAAATATCAAACTCGATGTGCCAGCCGGTAGTCGTTACATAAGTCGCTATCGCTCGGTAGATCAACGACCCGTAACGGACATCTTCGAGAAAGTCAATAAGAAATTTCGCAAGGCGCTTAAAGGCAACAAAGACAAAGCTAAAGACGCTAAATGGCTTCAGGAAAACCTGGCCTTTACGGGCGAAGTCTGGATGGGCCATCTGCGCTACGGTACGCATGGGGCCAATGAGATTGAAAACTGTCACCCTATGCTTCGCCAAAGTAACTGGCGTAGTCGAAATTTAGTCGTAGCCGGTAATTTCAACATGACGAATGTCGACGAGTTGTTTGACAAGCTCGTTTCGCTGGGTCAACATCCGAAGGATAAGGTTGATACTGTTACAGTAATGGAGAAAATCGGCCACTTTCTGGACGAAGAAAACCAGCGCGTGTTTGAACGCTTCAAAGGCATTTACGAAAACCCTGATTTGTCGGATATTATCGAAGACAACGTCGATATGCAGCGCGTTTTACACCGCTCCTGCCGTGATTTCGATGGCGGATATGCTATGGTCGGCATGACGGGGTATGGTGCTTCATTTGTCGCCCGCGATCCAGCCGGTATTCGTCCGGCTTATTACTATGCCGACGATGAAGTGGTGGTCGTAGCATCAGAAAAACCAGCCATCAAAACTGCCTTTAATGTCGAATACAGTGCTATTCAGGAAGTGAAGCCTGGTCATGCGCTCATCATTGACAAATATGGTGAGTATATGGAGCAGGAATTTGTAAAACCTATCGAAAAGAAGTCCTGTAGCTTCGAGCGGATTTATTTCTCGCGAGCAACCGATCCTGATATTTACAACGAGCGCAAAACACTGGGAAAACTGCTTATTCCGCAGATTCTCAAAGAAATAGATTATGATCTAGAAAACACAGTCTTCTCATACATTCCAAATACGGCCGAAACGGCGTTTTTTGGCATGGTTGAGGGGCTGGAAGATTACCTGGCCAAGCAGCGCAAAAAAGCGATAATGGAAGGTATTCTGTTTGAAGAAGAGCTGGATCGGGTACTTTCCTTTCGGCCACGTATCGAAAAGCTGGTTGCCAAAGATGTAAAACTGCGCACCTTTATTACCGACGACTCACAGCGGGACGATATGGTGTCGCATGTATATGACACTACGTTCGAGGTCATTAAAAAAGGCAAAGACAATGTCGTCGTCGTGGATGATTCCATTGTGCGCGGTACAACTTTGGAAAAGAGTATTTTGCGCATGCTGGATCGTTTAGGGCCCAAGAAAATTATTATCGTCTCATCGGCTCCCCAGATTCGCTTTCCTGACTGCTACGGCATCGATATGTCGAAATTCAAGGAATTCATTGGCTTTCGGGCTGCGCTGGAGTTACTCCGTGAGCGTGGTCAGGAGAATTTGCTGGATGAAGTCTATGCGCAGTGTGTGGCGGCTATCGAATCAGGAAATGCCAGCAAAGAGAATTACGTAAAGGCTTTATTTGACCCCTTTACACATGAGGAATTGTCTCAAAAAGTAGCTCAGATTGTAACGCCCGATGATTTGAACGCCGAAGTAGCCGTTGTTTATCAAACCGTCGAGAATTTACACAAGGCTTGCCCAAATCATTCCGGCGACTGGTACTTCACGGGGAACTACCCAACACCCGGTGGTAACAACGTTGTGAACAAAGCCTTCGTGAATTTTATGGAAGGCAAATTGGTTCGGGCTTATTAAAGATTGACGATAACGAACGGAGAGGAAAGAGAGAACGGATTCTATAATCCTTTTTTGCTCTTTCCTCTCTTTTTTTGATATGAATTTTGTAAACTGGACTAAATATTAATCCGTCCGATGCGTATTCCTGAAGAAACTGTTGAACGAATTCGACAGTCTACTGATATTCTTGAAGTGATTAACGACTTTGTTTCGCTCAAGAAACGGGGTAGTAATTACATTGCCTGCTGCCCGTTTCACAACGAAAAAACGCCGTCGTTTAACGTTAATCCCGTTCGACAGATCTACAAATGCTTCGGATGTGGTAAAGCGGGTGATGCCGTTCGGTTTGTCATGGACATTGAGAACATCGGTTATGGCGAAGCACTACGTTATCTGGCTAAAAAATACGGTGTTGAAATTGAGGAGCAGGAGCAAACACCGGAAGATTTGTTACGTCAGAATGAGCGGGAGAGCCTGCTTATTGTCCTGAATTTCGCCAAAACGTTTTTTCAGGAAACCTTGCTGAATACCGACGAAGGGAAAGGAATTGGACTAAGCTATTTTCGGGAACGGGGTTTCACTAATCCAACCATCGAGGCCTTTGAACTGGGTTATACACTCGATCAATGGAGTGCACTATTGCAGGAGGGCCAACGGCGGGGGTATAGTACCGAGCTACTTGAAAAAGCGGGTCTGATTTTAACCAAAGAAGGCACTGACGGCGGAAAGCAGAAAATGTTTGATCGGTTTCGGGGGCGGGTCATGTTTCCGATTCATAACGTTTCGGGCCGGGTAATCGCGTTTGGCGCGCGTATCCTGAAAGTAGATAAAACTCAGCCTAAGTACCTCAACTCACCCGAAACAACTGTTTACCATAAAAGCCAGGTTCTCTATGGTATTTTTCAGGCGAAGCAAGCTATTCGTCAGGAAGATGTCTGTTACCTGACAGAAGGCTATACCGACGTTATTTCGCTCCATCAGGCGGGAATCAAGAACGTAGTAGCTTCATCGGGTACATCACTGACTACTGAGCAGATTCGGCTGATTGCACGCTTTACGCCTAACGTAACAATCCTCTACGATGGTGATGCTGCTGGTATTAAAGCCGCGCTACGTGGGTTAGATATGGTATTGGAGGAAGGCTTAAACCTTAAGCTGCTGCTATTGCCTGATGGTGAAGACCCCGATAGCTACGTTCATAAGCTTGGCGCAGAGGCTTTCAAAGCCTATATCAACGAGCATTCGCAGGACTTTATTGATTTTAAAGCGAGCCGTTGGCTGACCGAAGCGGGTGATAATCCGTTGAAACGTGCCGAAGGAATATCTGACGTCTGTGCCAGCATCACTAAAATTCCTGACCTTCTCAAACGCCAGACACTCTCGCAACGGGTAGCTCAAGTCTTTCATGTCAGTGAGCAATCTGTTATTTCGGAGATAAATCGATTACTTCGGAAGCAGCAGGATCAGGGCAGGAAAGATTCCGAACGACAGCAGCGGTCTTCGGATCTTGGTAGACAGCAACCTCCTGGCCCTGCATCTATTTCGCCAGAACCGTCGGTCGATGATCTAAATGCGCTCTTTGGTGATTTCGATGTTGATGCTTCCGGATTTGATGAGCTGAGAACTACTACGTCACCTCGGCCCGCTACTGCTGACCGCGCTAATTTGGTCCGTACGCCCATATCTTATCAGGAAGAAGAATGTATCCGACTATTAATAAATTATGGCGCACGTGAGCTGGAACCGGGCATCACGCTTTGTCAGTACGTGCTAAGCGAATTACACGAGATCGAATTTCAAACCTCGCCCCTTGATCTGATATTAACGCTCTTTAGGGAGGCCTACAGCCGGGGTGATATTCTGACCGCTGGGGACTTTCTGAATCGTCGGTCTAATACAACAGAGCAGGCCAACGATATAGACATCCAGCATCAGGCGATTCATTTAACCACTCCCCGCTACGAAATTAGTGGTGGATGGTTAAAGCACGAAATTCTGGTTCCTTCAGAAGAAGAGATTGGAATTCTAGCTGATGCAGCCTACCGGAATATTTTACGGATCAAGAAGATGCTGGCTGAACAACGAATGGCTGCTCTTCAACAGTTGCTGCGGGAGGCCGGTAGCAAATCGCCTGAGGAAGCGGATCAACTGTTGACTGAGTTTATGCACTTTAAACGGATAGATATTGAAATTTCGAGCCTTCTGGGTACTGTAATATCAGGCTAGGGAAAACAGATCACAAAAAGGCCCCGACCTGAT
The DNA here is from genome assembly GCF_054777855.1 of Spirosoma jeollabukense. Taxonomy (NCBI): domain Bacteria; kingdom Pseudomonadati; phylum Bacteroidota; class Cytophagia; order Cytophagales; family Cytophagaceae; genus Spirosoma; species Spirosoma jeollabukense. Next base: position 247,070 of record NZ_BAAHAD010000007.1, on the reverse strand, counting down.
TGATCGGGGCTTACCTTTATAACGGGGAGGGTGAACACTAAGCTTGAGCTACCGGCATGACAGTAATCAGTTCGGCATCTATTTTCCGGTTCAATTCATCCAGCAAGCAGGCATGCGAGTGGAGTTGACCAGGTTTAGAAGGTTGCGCTGTACGCTCTGACTTCTGGCCCGACATATCGAGCAAGAGTGTCATGAGTACGTCGGTTGTATGTTGACGTAATTCCATGAGTCGACGTAGCTGAGCCCGGTTAGTTTTAGGTTGCTGACGTGCAGCCTTCTGTAAGGTATTGATTGCTTTATCTAGCTTGACGTAGCGATAATGAAAGGCTTCGGTCGCTTTTGCCCATTGCATAATCAAACTTTGTACTTCCTCGGCCGATGCTTCGTAGCCGGACAATACTACTGATTTTTCCTGTTTCATCACCCTACGTTTTAATACCTGTTTCGCAATTGAGTAATCAAAAATAGGGTCGTCCTGGGGCCTAATGCAACATGCTTTGCGTGAAATCACCATTTTACCGGATGAAATCACCCATAAAGTTTTATCTAAATAGGTGATTTCATCCGGGGAATTGGTGATTTCATTACTAGCCGTTATGTGAACTATTTAATCAGTCTTACTTTCATCCACCTATACGCGTCATTAGATCATGAATGAATTAGACAGTGCTCAGGAGATCACTAAGAAATTCGCGATTCGGCGTCGAGATTTTTCAATTCTCGTTGCGCAATCGGAGCTTTTCAACTGTGAAGTATTGAGTCAATTATTAAAGGAGCAGGGCTACAATGTTGTCGGTCGTGCTGTTGAGATGGAGGACACACTTCAGCAGATCCGGGTTAAGCGCCCACAGTGTGTAATTCTGGAGTCTGAGATTTCAGGTCAACAGAGCTTTGATATTGTTGAGGAGATGCGGCAATCGAATCAGGAGACCAAGTTCATTCTATACACGCGTCATGCCGATATGCGGATGGTAGCTAGTGCGATGCAAATAGGGTTTCTAGGATTCCTTTATGCTACTGATGGACTGGATGAATTGTATCGATGCTTTCAGATTGTCAGCAATGGTGGATGCTATTATAGTAATGGATTCATGAAGTTGCTCAAGAATTTTGGTGTCGAGGTAATTTCTGATACAACACGTGCTGAATTAAGTCGATTAACCGGCCGGGAGCGGGAAGTACTACGTATGATTGCCAATGGACACACGGCCAATGAAATTGCTGACGAGTTGGGCATCAGCTATCGAACGGCTGTTAACCATAAAGCCCATATAGCCAAAAAGCTGGAGTTGAGCAGCTGTCGGCAATTACCGCGATACGGCATTGCTGTGAAGAATTACCTCTGAGGGATGAATTCAGTCAGAAGCCATCGTAAGTGAATTGGAGTCGATATAAGGGCGATGGTCGCTTTGAAGCCATTCCCGGAATTCCTGCATGCGGGCGCGGGGTACGACAATACTGTGTTGTTCGGGCGAATTAAGCCGAACAATGTATTTACCGTTTTCCCAGTAAGCATAGTTCAATACAGCTTGTCGGTTAACTATATAATCACGCTTGATGCGGAAAAACTGGGCAGGATCCAATTCGGTTTCGAGTTCGTTTAATGTTTTGCCAACTAAATAACGCCCTTTGATTAGTTCGGCATAATAAAAGCGATCTTCTATGGTGAAGAAATAGACATCATTGACTGGAAAGTCCAGTTCACCAATGGCATTTTTGCCTTTTAAATGAGTCAAATGAGATGACGATACTGTAGGCTTTGGTGAAAACGTTGTTGAGAGTGCTAGTGCTTTCTGAGCTGCTTCGGCTGCTTCTGCCTCTGCTGTTTCCTGGGCTTGTCGCCGTTGCTTCAAATAATCTTTAAGAAGTGAAATATTAAGAGCAAGATAACCAATAAGAGTTACCGGGAATAAATAGGTAAAGTATACGGACCAGCTAAATGTATAAAGAATATACTTCTGCCAGTAAAGAGAAAAAGAATACGTTGGAAACTTTTCCAATAAGTAACGGACAGTCTGCGTAACGGGCGTGAATAGCCAGTAAGCAAAGGCTAAAACGGGCAAGAAATTTATTTCATATCGACCGATAGCCTGCCAATTATTCTGTACAGAATACAGCCTCAACCACTTGTGAAACTGGTTGATAAGTGTAATCGTGATAAAAAGCGTAACTAATTCGGGAATAATTAGCGAGCGTAGCAATACACCAGCATAGTGAACGAAGCCACCAGCCTGCTGCATTTTGCTGGCTTTAATGTCGTACCCTATTGACCATGACAGAGCTTCGATTAACAGTACGATGCTCATCAGGATAAGTACGCTATTGATCGGTTTTCTCAGGAAGTCCCGGGTAAGTCGAATTTCCTTCATGCTGTCCCTATAGTCAAAACTTCTACTAAGATAGTGGTAATATTTAACTAAATCCAAACAGTCAATTGTGACTTTTTGCCGATTGATGACCCTTGCTGGAGGCAGTAGCTTTGTATCAACAAAAAGGCGCTGTAAACGCGCTGATTTAACAAACAAATCATCTCAATCTCAAAAGCAATTAGTCATCATGAAAAAGCAATTCAACATCAAACCAGCTCAATTAGTAAAAGCAATCACGAAAGCTGCTAAAGCAGAATCTACAGGTGTATTAAGACTTTTGGCCGACGATACGTCACCTTGCTGCCACGAGTGGGATCTTTCCAGAATGGTAGTAGTCAACCGCTAATTTCTGTGTACTATGTTAACCGCAAAGCAACTTTATCAACAGGAATTAGCTCATTGTCGTGAGCAGTTCGAGCAAATAGATCTGCAAAAAGAGCGGGGTTATCTGATGAAGTTTACCACATTCTCGGCTAATATTGAGAATATACTTCCTTCAATTGCCCGCCATGAGCACGAAACACTGTTTCGGGAGCTATTGTTGCAGCAAGTCTTTACATCTTTCGATCAGCGGTTTCTAACCGCTGGCGATCTGGTAAAGTTACGCGGGGAGCATAAGAAAATAACTAAAGCAGATGGTCCCCAAATTTATTGTACGTACCACCTTGGTTCCTACAGGTTATTGACGAGTGTACTCTTTCGACGTGGTATAGATTGCGTATTGCTTGTAGGGAACAATATGAACCGCAGCCAGGGTGATGGTATGACAGAGCATATTGAGGGATTACGCAAAAAACATGGCCTAACCAATGTTTTTCGAGTAGTCGAAGCAGGGAGTGCTTCCGCCGGACTTACCGTCCTGCGTGAACTGAAGGCTGGCCGATCGCTAATTGTTTATGTGGACGGCAGCCCTGAGACTGCCCCTGAGCCGGGTGAAGAAAATCAATTCTTGTCGGTGCGCTTTGGTCATCGGTCTGTTTTAACACGTAAAGGTGTTGGCTTTCTATCACACGCAGCAGGTGTACCTATTGTGCCTGTGGTAAGCTATCGGCAGGCTGATATGACGAATGTTCTTCGGTTTCTCAAGCCCATTAGGCCAATTAGTCAGAGTGACAGAGAAATCTATTGTCAGGAAGCTATGCAACAATTGTATGATGCCTTCTGGCCCTACTTAAATCGGCATCCAGCGCAATGGGAAGGCTGGAATTATATCCACTCCTTTTTGGAGCCTGAAACGCCTAGAAACAAATTTTTCGGACATCGTCCGAAGCAGTTGGCCTTTAACGAAAATCGTTATACGCTATGCGAGTTGGAACAGGCGCCCATTCTATTTGACAGGCGACTGTACCAAACATACGAGATTACTGAAGATCTACGTGATTTACTTCTAAATCTTGATACGATGGATTCTGTTAAAGACCAACTTGGTCAGCAGATGTTTGACGAATTACTTGAAATGGAGGTGCTATACTAACCTCCTTAAATCAACAAAGGTCAGCGCAAACGTTTGCGCTGACCTTTGTTGATAAATGTAGTAACGTAGTAAAATTTTACTACGTTACTACACATTATTACTAACTTCAATTTCTTCTCCAGTCTGATGAAAGAACTTGAAGTTAACCATACCTAACGAGCTGTCTTTCACAAGTTTGACCCACGTTTTGTATTTTACATACCATTGCATCTGTTTAGAGTAGATTCCTTTCGTATAGTAAGCATACAGAAATGGGTTCATGGAGATGGTTATTCCCCGCTCATTCTGCTTTGTTAGGATATAATCGAGGTTATTTTCAATAACATCCGTTACTAAAACGCTGGCTTGGATTGTGCCAGTTCCTCCACAAGTTGGACAGACTTCGCGGGTAACAATGTTCATTTCAGGCCGGACGCGCTGGCGCGTAATTTGCATCAGGCCAAATTTTGTTAAGGGAAGAATGGTGAACTTCGACCGCTCAGGCTTCATTTCATCGCGCATGATATCTTGCAGGAGCTTTTTGTTCTCTGCTTTCTTCATATCAATGAAATCCACAACAATGATACCGCCCATGTCGCGCAACCGAAGTTGCCTGGCAATTTCCTTAGCAGCCTCGCGGTTTACGCTAATGGCAGTGGCTTCCTGATCTTCTTCAGAGTTTGATTTATTGCCGCTGTTTACATCAATGACGTGCAGCGCTTCGGTATGTTCAATAATCAAGTATCCACCACCTGGTAAGCTCACCGATCGGCCGAAAAGCGTTTTAAGCTGCTTTTCTAAACCAAGTGCTTCAAAAAGCTTCATTTTACCGCTATGAAGCTTGACAATTTTCTCCTTGTCGGGCGCAATGGTATGAATATAATCTCTGATTTCGTCGAACGACTCACGCGTATCTACGGTAATGCTCTCGAATGATTCATTGAGCATATCCCGCAGAATCGAAGAGGCTCGATTCATTTCGCCCAACACCCGATCACGGGGCTTGGCATCAGCAAGGGCTTTAATGGCCTGGTCCCACTTCGCAAGTGAATTCTGTAGGTCACGGTCAAGCTCTTCAACATCTTTATCCTGTGCGACTGTGCGCACAATAACGCCAAAGTGTTGCGGTTTCAATGACGACATAAGCCGCATTAACCGTGACCGCTCAGCTCGATCGGTAATTTTTTTTGACAAGTTAACGCCATCCGAAAATGGCACAAGGACTAAATAACGACCTGCAATCGAAATGTCGCAGGAAAGGCGCGGACCTTTGGTGGAAATCGGCTCTTTTACTACCTGAACCAGAATGGGAGCATTTTTGGCAAGTACCTTATCTATCTTCCCAATTTTTTCAATGACTGGCTCTAACTGAGTGTCGGTGAGTCGGCCGGTAGTAACGCGCTTGGCGATTACATCTTTAACAAGCTTATTGAGCGAATTGATATTCGGTCCTAAGTCCTGATAGTGCAAAAAACCATCTTTCTCATGGCCAACGTCCACAAAAGCAGCATTAAGACCCGATGATAGTTTCTTGACTGTTCCTAAGTAAAGATCGCCAACGGTGAAGCTGCTGTCTAACTCTTCTTCGTGATACTCCAGCAATCTCTTGTTTTGCAAGAGCGCGATCCGATCACCTTTCTGAGTCGAACTGATAACTAATTCATTACTCACAAGATGAATATACGGTTAAGAATGGCTGTAAAAAAAGAAAAAAGCCACGTTCGGGCTTTGCAGGCCGGCACGGGGCTTCCACAAAATAAGTTCATAGTTTGTCGTTTACCGCTTATGGATAGCTATCCAATTACAAGCGATAAACGACAAACGACAAACTATTTTTTCTTATGCCGGTTTTTTCTGAGCCGTTTCTTCCGCTTGTGAGTGGCAATCTTGTGTCGTTTCCGTTTCTTACCGCAAGGCATAGTATTAACAGTGTTTAATGGTTAAATACGTGTCGGCTGACCACCCGGTCAAAGCCCTTAAAAGTTGTATAGTTTAAAGTTGAATAGTTAATACATAAATTCAACTGTGTAACTCATTTCAGCCGTTCCTCATATTCACGAACAGCGGCCAGGATCTGCGGGTCTTTCTCCTGCGTCTTTACCTGAGCCAAAACCCGTTTTGCTTCGGCCTTCTGACCGGCTTCGGCTAAGCTTACACCCAAGTAAAATTGGGCCTTTCGGCTTGTTGGGTTGTTCACCAGAATTTGACGAAACCGCTCAATCGCTCGTTCATACTGGTTCGACCGCATTGAAAGCAGACCCAAATTGAACAGGGCCAATTCATTGGTTGGTTCCTGCTTCAGGACCTCACGTAGCATCATAATACCCTTCATCGGAGTATCGGTATTGACATAAGTCATGGCCATATTAGCCTTCGCCGATAGCAAGTTTGGGTTTTTGGCAATAGCCTGCTGATAAAACTCGCGAGTTTTCTCGCCTAACGACGTCGTTTTCTTTTCATCAACGGCAAATGTATAGGCTTCGAAATACTGATCGCCTGCCCGTAACAGATTGCGCTCAGTCGGTTGTGCCTTTGCCAGTAAATCTGCATAATGAGCGGCACTATCGTAACGGGTGGCTTCCTGAAAAAGGGCAATCAACTTCTCTCCGATTGCTTCTTTTTTCACTGGGTTCGCTGCGGCAAATTCGGCCCGCAACATATCCAGGCGCTTTTGTTGTTCAGGTGCCAGAGGCTTCTCATGAGCGGAAGAGGCAGCAGGACTTTCTGTTAGTTCAGTCTGCTTTTTTCCTACTCCATCACGTGAAGCGCCAGACGTTTGCGTTGTTCGACCTCCAAGCTTTTTGTCTTCATTTTGTACAACCACCTTAGGCAGGGTATACAACCCCGCCGTTAAGACCGAAGCCAGTATGATAACAAGCAATACGAATTTATTCATAGTGGAGGATCAATCACGAAGCAAACGTCTGGACTAAACTGGCAAACCAGCACACAGTTGGTTCGTAGCAACTTTGCCTACTCGGCCGCAACTTTAGCTTTGTCGCTGGTTTTCACCTGCTCAACAAACACCTTCGCGGGTTTAAAACTCGGGATAAAGTGCTCGTCAATCACCATCGCGGTGTTTTTCGAGATGTTACGGGCTACTTTCTTGGCTCTCTTCTTGTTGATGAAACTGCCGAACCCTCTCACATAAATGTTTTCTCCCTCGGCTAACGAGTCCTTAACTACTGAAAAGAAAGTTTCCAGGGTGTTTGTTACTTCTGCCTTATCAATTCCGGTTTTATCGGAGATCTCGGCAATTACATCTGCTTTCGTCACGACTTCTTAAACTTTAACGTTTACTGTATTGTTGAAAATTCGGCTCTCAAAAATGGGAGCACAAAGGTAGGGGTTTCCCATAAATTATAAAACCCTGTACTTCCGTTTTTAATGGTAACGATGTAATTTTTCGTTTTATTTTGAATTGGCAATCAGACCTTAACAGTATCGAAACCTCGTTTGCCCCTACGCTCGAACGGTGGTACGAGCGCCATAAACGCGATCTGCCCTGGCGTCACACCCGCGATCCATATCGCATTTGGCTGTCGGAAATAATTCTTCAGCAAACCCGTGTAGCACAAGGAAAACCTTATTACGAACGCTTTGTAGCAGCTTACCCAACTGTGTCTGATATGGCCCGCACGGATGAGCGTGACCTACTTCGACTTTGGCAGGGCTTGGGCTATTACTCCCGCGCTAGAAATCTACATCAGACTGCTCGCTATGTAACCACTCAGCTAGATGGGAAGTTCCCGGATACGTATCATGAGTTGTTGAAAATGAAGGGGATAGGCTCTTATACCGCAGCTGCCATAGCCTCTTTTGCCTTTGGTGAACGGGTACCGGTTGTTGATGGGAATGTATACCGGGTATTAGCGCGGGTATTTGGTATTGAAGAAGATATTACGTCGACTCAGGCCAAGAAGACGTTTGCCGCTTTGGCTATGAAACTGATTCAATTGGCCGATGATCCGGCGACTTATAATCAGGCAATTATGGAGTTCGGTGCTATTCAATGTACGCCGATGTCGCCCGATTGTTTACTGTGTCCGCTTCAACAGCAATGTGTAGCTTATCTAACTGGCCGGCAAAACAAGTTGCCCGTCAAATCAAAAAAAGCACCGGTCCGGGAGCGATTCTTTACTTATTTTATTTTTAGAAATAACGGAAAATTAGCGCTTCGCGAACGGCTGACTCGTGACATCTGGCAAAATCTATATGATTTCTATCTCCTGGAAACCGAGCGAAGTGATTCACTCTTAGGAGCCAGCAATGAACTTCAAACTGCCCTGAGCGCCCTGACCGTTCAAGAGTCACTGCATGAAGTTGTGCAGGAACGCATTTTGTCTGTTTCACCAACTGAAGCAGTACAGTTACTATCTCACCAGCGAATTCGCGCTCAATTCTACATTATTGACATACCTGATCATCTTGCTGGAAGCTTGCCGATTGATTTACAGTGGTATACGCCTGATGAAACTGAACACTTACCCAAGCCCGTACTGATTACTAACTATTTAGATAAACTGTTTGGATAAGTCAGTATATTTCAGTATCTTTAATTCTTATTAAACGCTCTAATCTCTTACTACGTAAACAACAAAATACACTGTATGGCAAGTCTGAATAAGATGACAATCATCGGTAATCTGGGTGCCGATCCTGAAGTACGCTATCTAGACGGGGGGGCTGTTGTTGCTACCTTCAATGTAGCAACAACGGAAAAATACACCAACCGGAACGGCGAGAAAGTGGAGCAAACCGAGTGGTTCCGGGTTGAGCTATGGAATGAGCAGGCTAAAGTAGCCGAAAAATATTTGAAGAAAGGTAATTCTGTCTATGTCGAAGGCCGTTTGCGGACGGAGTTGTGGACGGATAAAGAAGGTAAGGAACGTACGTCACTACGTGTACGGGCCAATACCATGCAGTTGTTAGGTAGTCCCAGCGGTGGTGGACAAGAGGATGGGTATAGCGAAGCTCCGCGCCAGCAGGCACCTCCCGTGCAGGCAGCGCCGGAACGGGATCGTCCTCAACCACAGTCTGCACCTTCGCGGCAGCAGGCCCCACCTGTAGCGGCACCAGCGGCCCGTCGTCGGGAGCCAGACCCGGTCCCCTTTGAGAGCAACAGCGGAGAAGACGATCTACCGTTCTAATCCACTCGATTCGCTCTATTGTTGAACGAGATTTAATATACATGGACCTTAGTGATCCCCTTCCTCGACAGGTGCTCCAGGCCACAGGCGGCTGGGGCACCTATTTTGATATTTATGGCCCTTATACGGCTTTGATTTTACTGCTGCTGACGCTGGCTGGCTTAGTATCAGCTTCTGAGGCCGCCTTTTTCTCTCTGTCTCCTGATGATCGTGCTCATTGCCGTGGCAGTAGCCTGGCCGACGATCAACGTATCGCTACGCTTCTGGAGCGTCCTAAGCGACTACTGGCGTCGCTGGTCATTTTCAATAACCTGTTGAATATTGCTATCGTCGTCATTGTGACGTACTTAACTTGGGAGTTCTCCCAGGCGTCACAGGAAGCGGGTTGGGTATTACCCGTCATTACGTTAGTGACAACGGTAGCCATAGTACTTTTTGGTGAAATTGTTCCTAAAGTGTACGCTAGTCAAAATAATTTGAGTGTAGCTCGAAAAACGGCTGCGCTGGCGCAACTTGGACTGGCCGTATTTCGTCCGTTAGCTATGGTGTTGGTTAATTTAAGTAACCAGGTTGACCGCCGTATTGAGCGAAAGGGATATAAATTGTCCGTTGAAGAACTTAGTCAGGCCGTTGAGTTGACGGGTGTCAATGCAACGGTTGAGGAGAAGGAAATTCTCAAAGGCATAGTCAACTTCAGTAATCTGACGGCACGGCAAGTGATGCGGGCTCGATTGGATATTTCGGCTGTAGAAGATGATCTGCTTTTCAGTGAATTGATGACCCAAATCAATACATCGGGTTATTCGCGGGTGCCAGTTTATCGGGAGTCACTGGACCAGGTAGAAGGCGTTCTTTACATTAAAGACTTACTACCGCATATTCACGAGGATGATACGTTTCGCTGGCAATCCCTGCTGCGTCCAGCTTTCTTCATTCCCGAAAATAAAAAAGTAGACGATTTATTGCAGGATTTTCAGAAACGGCGCGTTCACATGGCCATTGTAGTTGATGAGTATGGAGGAACACGTGGTTTGGTGACGCTGGAAGATATTATCGAAGAGATCTTTGGAGAAATCAACGATGAATTCGATGACGAAATTCCCGTTGGTTACCGGCGCGAAGATGAACGAACAGTAGTATTTGAGGGCAAAATGCCTATAACTGATGTGTGTCGAATCTTAAATGTGGATGCAACAACATTTGAGACAGTACAAGGCGATAGCGAGTCGCTGGGAGGGCTGTTGCTGGAGCTATTTAATCGACTTCCCAAACCTGGTGATGAAACAACTTTTGAAGATTTTACATTTCACGTACTATCTGCCGATGATAAACGTATAAATGAGGTACGGGTTAGGAAAAATGATACCTCCGAACCGGTATAAATAAACAATTCGGCAATAATATACCGCCTAATCAAACTACACATAGCTGCGTGGAACCGATAAACATTTTTTGGTATTTTTAAGCCCAAACTTTCCGAACCAAGATATGTCCAGCCTACTTACTAAGTTAAAGTCTGTCGCCAAACGGACATTTATGTCTGAACAGACGGCAAAACCGATTACTGAATTCGACTATCCAACATTACCCTGGATTGATAAAAAAGACGCCGATATTCCAGCTTTTCTCAAGCAATTCCCAAGTGCTAAAGATCTACCTTACGATCTGGAGGAAAAAATGAATTTCTGGCGTGGAAATGGCTACGTAATTCTGGATCAGGCCATTCCAAAATCCTGGATTGATCAGCTTTTAAACGAAGTTGAGGAACTGATCGATCATCACGAAAAGTACAAAACCCTCGTCCGTATTGACTTACCAGAGTATAAGGCAAATCCGGTACTACCTGTAAAAGACGTACCGAAAAAGGTGCTAAACGGTCCGTATATCAAGTACATGGATTTTCACGATAATTCGGTGATTGGCAAAAAAATTATGCTTCACCAGAACATTGTGACGTTCCTGAGCGCCGTATTTGGCGACAAGGTGATTGGCATGCAGAGTCTGCTGTTTAAATACGGTAGTCAGCAGGCAACGCACCAGGACTTTGCCTATGTCGTATCCGAAATTCCAAGCCATCTAGCCGCTGCCTGGATTGCCCTCGAAGACGTGCATATCGATTCTGGTCCCCTGTATTATTACCCCGGTTCGCACACCATCGGTAAGTTTAACTTTGGCAATGGCATCTTTTTTAATGGGCAATCGACCCTAAATCCGGACGATTTCGCCAATTACCTAGATGAGACCTGCCAGAAAGCAGGGCTGAAGAAAAAAACGCTACTGATTAAAAAAGGAGATGTACTGCTCTGGCATGCTGCGTTAGCCCACGGCGGGGACGAAATTCGTGATCCTGCCCTGACGCGTAAATCGTTTGTGTGTCATTATTCATCCGATAAAGCCTATCGTCATCATCGCCAAAGCCCGGAGGTTGAGCCTACTCGTCGGACGATAAACGGGGCTGATGTCTTTGTTAATCCACATATGCCCGATCAGGAAGATATTTTCTCGGCTGGAAAGTCGATTTAACTGATTGTGTTTAATTTTCAGGGCGAAGCATATGGCTCCATTAGTCGGTATGCTTCGCCTTTATCGTTGAATCAATAGTTGTTTTGTGTAACGATAGTCGGCTGATTGCATGTGTAGACTATATAGGCCAACAGGCAGGTCGGCTGTCAAGGGAATTGTTGCAGGCTGATTTGCCAGTGCATTGATACGTTGCTGCCACACGATCTGACCACTCAGGTTGATTAATGTAAGACTCCATTGACCCCCTTTGGGAAGATTCATCGTTAAGTGAGTGCCATCATTCGGATTCGGATAGATTGTTGGCGGAGGCAGTTGTTCACCCGGTAAGGCAAGTATGATATCAGTGCTAAAAATAAGCTGACCATCAGGTTGCTCCAGCCGAATACGATAAGGATTTTTGCCCGCGGGTTTACCTGGATCTGTAAAGGAATAGAGGTGGCTAAATTGCCCATCGTTCAGGACATTTGCTGTTCCAATTGTCTGATACTTATCCGAGCCATCTTTGCGCTCAATAAAAAACCGACTTCCTGGGGGCTCCTGCGCTGTCAGCCAGTGAACATGGGTAGTACTGTCAATCTGTTCAACCTGTACCTCAATGAATGGATTGATCGGCCTGCCAACGGGTGTAACCAGAAAGGGCTGGGTAGGCGTTCCGGCCAACACGGGTGACGTAGCCACAACGCGCATCCGATACAGCCCTCGACTAAGCGTATCAGGTAAGTATACCGGTACCGATCGATTGCCTTTATCCCTGCCTACTTCAGCAATAAACAATCCCTGCGCATTTAATAATTGCACCACTACGTTGGGGTTGGTAGCAAAGCCTACTGCTTCATAGGGGACGCTTATAGTGGTTCCGGCCGAGATGCTGGATGGTACTAAGCCTGTCGAAATAAATTGCTGTGGCTGAGATGGTTGAGACTCTTTAAAGAATTTGTCGTTTAAATTCTCATTCCAGGCGGTGGCAAATCTGGAAATTCCCTGAATGCCGTTCGCTATATTTTCAAAGTGGCCGTGTTGCTGCCGGGGCGACTGAATCGTATCGGTATAAGGCCCTAACCACACATTGTTGTTGGGTGTGTTGGCCAATGCCGTTTGAGCATTAATAATGGCAGAACTTGGTGTTGGTCCGGCCGGTGATATGGAACAACGGGCCACTACCCACGTCATGTTGCGTCCGTAATCGGCACGACTCCGGTCAATAAGATGCTGTATGTCTTTTCGATATGTTTCGGTTGGTGTTTGAAGCGGAACGGCATCCGATTCTCCATGATGCCATAACACAGCTCGAAGGCCGAACTGACTATGATAATATTGTAAGGCATTCCGCAAATTGGAATAAGGTTGGAAAAACGGCCAGATCGTGCTATTGAAAATATTTTTGGCCGATGTGCCGTCTGCCGTGGCGCTCCAATTGTCAGCTACAGTAGCTGGAATCGCTACATTAAAAAAAGCAACCGGTACGCTATACCGATCCGCAATATGATCCCCCAATTCGCCCCAGCACCAGGCGGTTTGACCGGTTGGGTAAACCAGGCTGGTTGCCTCCAAAGTTGTAAACGTGGGTACCGGGAACGGACTATCAGACGATTCTAGCGCATTATCTTTATTCCAGAATCGATTCCAGGCGTTGTACGATACCACCCGTTCAGACGCTCCCTTGGCGCCAAGATCGGGTATACCCATGGCGTTTGATTGACCAGCGATCAAAAACACTTCGCCAACACCAACCGATGAGACCACCGCGCTGCTGACCGTTTTATCATCCCGTATGCCGCGTACTTCCAGTCGAAAGCTACCAGCAGGCACAATTATTTTTCCCTGATACAGTCCATTTTTTGGTTTATCCTGCAAGAGTGTCCAGTCAATAGATAGCCTATTTGCAATAGATACAGGAACGAGTCTGGCTTCAACCCGGTCAATCGGGATTGAGAAGGTACCGGCAATGTAAAGAGGGGCATTGTTTTCCTGGTTGCGCTGTACAACCATGCGTGGAATTGGGTAGGTTATCGTCAACTGTGCTACGGAAGGCAGGGAAGCAAGAAACCAACAGCCGAGAAAAAGAAAAGTTGTCCTAGACAGAATCATGTTGGGAATTAGTGACCAGCTAATCCTACAAAAATACGTAATTAATTCAAATAGAAGTCGTTCCAGCTTTTCGCTGCTGGAAATTTATTGGCCTGATACCTGGAGATTTTGCAAACAACGTCCTGCGAAAATTGGGTACCTGGTTGCTCCTGTAGACTATAGCAGTTGGATGAGGTTTGCGTAGAACAAGTCAATACACGACACGAGTATCAGTCGAGAGAAACAAACCCTACCGGCTTATATTATACCCAAAGCCCACGGCCCTGATTATAATCATTCCCAATGCGTTGAATATCAGTGGTTGAATATGTTAGAAAGCCTTTGTTACGCAGGTCACGCAAACGGCGCTTTTCGAGCCAGGAAAGGTTACCATCAACCAGAACACCGAAAACAATGAGTCGTTCCAGGCTTCGACGTACGGCAACAGGAGCTTGAAGTACCTGTTCGGTAAACTGCCCTGTTAAAGGAGCATCGGAACGTAGCTCGAACCGATCCATCAGGGTTTCTGTCAGTAAAAAGTGTGCATAATTGTATTGCCGCTTTAAAATAGCTACGTGTTGAAGTGCTTCCAGAATCAGCGGTCGAAACTGATCGTTTTTGCCCCATTCTTCGTGTAGCTCATGCACAAATTCGCGGATCGTTGTCGGAGCCATCACCCGAACCTGAGCTTCGTGCAGTACCTGCCAGGAGGCCCATGCGTTCCACAACGCATAAATGGGCATACCTGCCAGATCGGTTAGCTGGCGTATCGCGTAGCGTCCGATAAATCGTTTCAGCAAGAATTTGAAAACCAGGTTGCTCAGGAGGGCTTTGCCGATGTTTAGCAGAAAAAAAACATTTAACCCCCAGCGCGGCATATTTAGATACGGGTCAATGCCGAAACGTAGAATACCACGATTCGATTTTTCGAGAGCTGCATCGGCCAATGCCTGTAAATGCCGATCATACTGAGCATCATGTGCGCGGGGAAACTGGCATACCTGCATAATAGCTTTCACACCCCGCAAGTTGAGTGCCATGAGCAGATTGACCTCCAGATAAACCAGTAAGATACCATAGAGGGCGGTGATGAGTGGCAGTTCGTAAGTAGTGCCGAAAGCTGTTAGGGGCGTACTGGAAAATAAAGCGGGCCAGGCGTATTGGGGCCCATAGAGCAACAGAACACCCGCCACGCCAAGCAGGGCCGCCAGCGTCAGTGTGGTGATTTTTGTCCGCCGGATAACGCGACTTTCGATAGCATTTAATACGTAGGGCTCATCCGTCGGGTGCGACATGTCAAGCGCCTGCCGGAGATAACGAAGCGCCAGGTGGTCGAGTGGGCCAGTACTATTGTTCGGTGGGCGAGTAGACATTATAGTATCAGGACAGTGAGTTAGTATCTAACTGCTAAACGGCTCAGGTTGTTAGGAAACGGGCTCTTAAATGAACGGCTGTTGAGTAATCGGTAACACAAATTAGATAATGTGAGGTAATACGGGTAAATGCAAGGATTGGCCCTCTTTAGCAATTGGCTATCACTGTATTCGTCTCATGAAATATATCATTTTTTTCTGTCTGCTTGCCGGTCAGGTTGTTGCACAAACGGCCCCGGCATCTCGTCCTTCTTCAGTTGCGCAACAACGTATAAAAGATGAAATGGCCGATGCCGCCAATACGCTTTTAACGATGCTCTCGCCGGAGCAAAAGCAAAAAATAACGTATCAGTTCGATGATGCGGAGCGGTTCAACTGGCATTTTGTTCCGCGAGAGCGGAAGGGGTTACCACTCAAACAAATGACCGAAGAACAACGTAAAGCGGCCATGGCTATGCTTAAGACGGCACTGAGCGACCAGGGCTACCAAAAAGCAACGAGTATCATTGATATGGAAAATGTGTTGCGTGTGATCGATAATCGTCCGCCCAATGATACGTATCGTGATCCGGAGAATTACTCGTTCACCATCTTCGGTGACCCATCGACTAAAAATCCTTGGAGCTGGCGTATTGAAGGCCACCATTTGTCTCTTCAGTTTATGTCGTTAACGGGTCAGGTGTTGGCCCAGACGCCGACTTTCTTCGGGAGCAATCCCGGTATCCTTGAATATGATACGCAGATGGCCGACAAACGCATGAGCGATCCGCGTGTCAAAGATCTTCCTCAAAAGGGTAGACAGATTTTAAAACAGGAAACGGAAAAAGCTTTTGCGCTGCTAAAAACCCTCGATGCTGACCAACGCAAACAGGCTGTCATCGCAATGGTAGCGTACCCCGAAATTGTTACCAGCAATAAACGTGTTGCGTCGATAGAAAAAATGGACGGGTTGCGGTTAGGTGATATGAAACCAGATCAACGCGCCTTATTTATGGAACTACTGCAAGTGTATATGACCAACTACCGTATTACGTTGGCCAAGCAGCAAATGGCAAAACTGGATAAAGCAGGCTTAGATAATATTCGGTTTGCCTGGGCGGGTGATCTTACACCCGAACTGGGCGAAGGCAAAGGGTGGTATTACCGCATTCATGGACCAACGATTCTGATTGAATACGATAATACGCAGACAAACGCTAACCATATTCACACCGTAGTGCGGGATTTGACCAACGATTGGGGCGAAGATTTGCTGAAGCAACACTATCAAACGACGAATCACAGCAAACCCGGATCAAATTGATCTGACCGTTTAACAATTTTTAAGCAAATATTAGATCAGTTTCTTCGTAATTTGTGGAGATTTTTTGTTCTAAATTCATGAAGAAACTCCTCATTAGTGCGTCGGTCTGCCTGCTTTCTGTAGCGGCTTCGGCGCAGGAAACGCAGTGGTATCTGCGCGATAAAACCGATAAAACGGCAGGAATTAGTGTTGATCGTGCCTACAGCGAACTTCTGAAAGACCGCAAACCTACGCCCGTGGTTGTTGCGGTTATTGATGGCGGCATTGATACGACCCACGAAGACCTGCGCCGGGTGTTATGGATCAATCCGAAGGAAATTGCTGGGAATGGTAAGGATGACGATAAGAACGGATACGTGGACGATATCCATGGCTGGAATTTCATCGGCGGTAAAGATGGCCGCAACGTCAGCTACGAAACCGCCGAAGTAACCCGGCTTTATGCGCAACTGAAACCGAAATATGAAGGTAAAGACCGAAAAGCGCTGAAGCCTGATCAGCAGAAAGAGTACGATCTTTATGCAAAAACCAAGGCTGAAGTCGAGAAGAATCAGGCGCAATACAAATCGCAGTATCAGGGAATCAGTCAGTTTTATACGCAGTATACGACGGCGGTTGACAACCTGAAAAAGACGCTGAACGTAACAAAGCTCGATACAATGACGCTTCGGAAAGCATCTGATACGCTTACGAATGCGGAATTGAAACGGCCTGTTCTTGGTATTCTGCGTTTGCTACGTCAGCAGGGAGCGGCTAATACGGATGTTGTGATGGACGAGCTCGAGAAAGCAAATGAGCAACTCAAGTCACGGGCGGAGTATAATTACAATCCCGATTTCGACAGTCGAACCATTGTCGGCGACAATCCGAATGATTTGAACCAGCGCGATTATGGCAACCCCGACATTTCGGGTCCACGACCTGACCACGGTACCCACGTCGCCGGCATTATTGGCGCCGACCGGACCAATAATCTTGGGGTGATGGGCGTATCGGATGCGGTGCAAATCATGGGGGTTCGGGCTGTACCTGACGGCGATGAGCGCGATAAGGATATTGCCAATGCTATTCGCTACGCTGTTGATAACGGCGCGAAAATTATCAACATGAGTTTCGGCAAAGATTACTCGCCCCAGCGCAAAGCCGTTGAGGATGCTGAACGCTATGCACTCTCGAAAGATGTGTTGATGATCCACGCAGCGGGTAATGACGGTAAGGATATTGATACGGCGGCCAACTACCCGTCTCCCCGGTTTATGGATGGCACAGCCATTGCGAACGTAATAACGGTGGGGGCCAGTGCTGAGCCCAATACGGCTGATCTGGTCGCTGGTTTCTCGAACTATGGCAAGCAAAATGTTGACGTATTTGCGCCGGGTAAGGATATTTATTCGACGGTGCCAGGCAGCAAATACGAGAATAACAGCGGCACAAGTATGGCCTCACCGGTAGTTGCCGGGGTTGCGGCTGTCTTAAAGTCATACTTTCCAAAACTGACATCGGCCGATATCAAACGGATCATTCTGCAATCAGCAACGCCTTACACGACTAAAGTTCACCGGCCTGAATCGGACGCAACGGTCGATTTTGCTACGTTGTCTAAAACGGGTGGCGTTGTGAACCTATACGAAGCGGTGAAACTGGCAATCGCTCAGGAAGCGGCTTCGGGAAAAGTGAAATAGAGGTAAATTTTGATAAAAATCCCCGCTATCAAGACTGATAGCGGGGATTTTTATTTTTCAATAGCTAGCTTTAGCCTGGTCACTACTGCTTGTTGATGCGCTTCACACCGACACGCTGCGCTTTATCGTCCTCGACAACGACAAGGAACGTACCGCCGGGTAAATCAGCTACGTCCATTACGGTCGAATAGGTTTTACCGTTCCGTGTCAACGTAGCGGTACGAATCGTAAGGCCACGCAGATCGGTTAGTCGGAGGGTTGGCGGTTGAGTCAGCAAGGAAGTGGCGGTTATGGAAACCGTTACCTGTTTCGTGACTGGATTTGGATAAACGCTCAACGTAGCATCACCTGGGTCTGGTTCAACAGCCAGAATCGTCAGCACTACATCATTAGAAATAACTTCTCCACACCCATTGACGCTACCTTTTACGGAATATCGTCCCGATTGTGTAACACTATACGTTGTTCCTGTTGCGCTCGGAATAGCGACGCCATTGAGTAGCCATTGAATATTTGCTGTCGCGTTTGTCGTGAGTGTAAAATTATTAATTGAAATGGTAGGTGTTTGAGCAGTACGTACCGTTACGGCAACTGCAGCCGATCGAACGGGCAGGCAGGTGTTCGCTACCTGTACGGCATAATTACCCGCCGATGCGACGAGAAGTGTACTGTTTGTGGCCCCCGAAATTGCCTGTCCATTGTTGTACCACTGATAAGAGAGCCCCGTTCCGGTATTGGCTTGTAGTGCTATAGTAGCACCCTGGCAAACACTCACCGATCCATTAGGTGTAATGCTGGCTGTTGCAGCCGCACCCGTTGTGGGCGTAACGGCTGTTCGTTGCGGGCTGGGGCAATCGAGCGACCTAACTTTGATGTTGTATAAATAGTACCAGGCGTTTGTTAACGTATCAGTTGTGGTGGCAGAACTGGCATAGAGTGATCCCTTAATTTTTACAATGGGTGTACCCGCCTTATCTGTAAGCTGATACGGAAAACCACTTACCGCCGTATTGCTTCGGAAAATAGACGCTCCATTGGCGTAATCAATGGTGATCTTATAGTCGCCAGCGGCTGGAATACGCAAATTAAGCGGGTAAATCGCGCCCTGATCATTAGGGTCGTCAGCCAGTTGGCCACTGCTGTTGGTGGTGGTCAGGCTTTGGGTTCGGGTGGGTGTTACGTCCAGCGTTACACTCGAAATGGTGGTGTTATCGTATCTCTGTACCGTAAATGTTAACTGTCCAGCGGTGGCAATGTATAAACGTGCACTTTCAATAGTCAGCGGTACGGTGGTTGAAATAAGCGGTGCTGGACCGAAGTTTCCTGCGTAGGAACCTCCCCCAAACGCCTGTTTGCTGGTTGGGCCGACTATACCCGAAAACTCGTTTAGCGCGGCATAAAACTGCCCCGTGGCAGGTAGTGTTTTAACCGCTACTTGGTTGCCTGCTGCTAGCAAATTGCCGCCTGTCGGCGCATCGAACCAGAAGGCCGTTCCTGCTCCGCTGTTACGTAGCGAAATAAGTGTATCACTGCCACAGCGGGTTGCCGTAAATAAGCCATTGGCAGGTGCAGCGGCCGTAGTGCGACTTTCTGTAACGGAGTTGTTGGCGGCATCCTGGTCGTTACTGAGATTGGTCGTGATCGTAAACCGATACGTTTGATTGGGGGCCAGTGTCGTAGTAGTACTTAGCGTCACTTGGGCGTCGTGGAAGGCTGTTAGCGTTGGGACCGTACCCGTTAAGGTCGCTACTTCGGTGTTGGCTGCGTCAGTAATTTTTACGCTTACGGGGACGTTGGTCTGGTCGGCGCTACCGTAGTTATGTACGCGTACTGCTACGTCCACCTGGGTGTTGGTTTGTCCGCAGAAACCAGCCGCAGGTGAAATAAGCGCCGTAGCGCCTACATCGGTAGTTGTCTGAATTACGCGTAGCAGATAATCCTGCGTTTCGCCGTTGCCGTAGGACCCGCAGGGATTCACCGAATTGGGGTCACTTGTTTCCGAAGCGACGATTCTTAACCGGACGAGTTGCCCGATCGTTACACTCTGCGGAATGGTGACATTCGCTGTGAAGACACCCGATCCATTCAGCACACCCGATGTAGCGATGTTATCACCTGTTTCGGTGAAGTTTCCGTCAGCGTTCCAGTCGGCAAAAGCCTTTACCACTACATTGTTTGATGTACCGCAGGTGCCCGTCGTGACTGATAGGGGAATCGTTTGGTTAGCCTGAACCGTAGCTACTGTTTGCTGGGTGAAGTCATTATAGGTTGTGCATCCACTAACACCAGCCTGGTTGATTGCGCCAAAACTCACCCCGTTGATTTTACTGTTAGCCGATGACGTAGGGGCTGATGTGCAGTAGGCGAGGCCGCCAACACCACTCACAATAAGCGCATAATCCTGTTTGCCGCCAGTAAGTGTCGCTTTATTCGTGATCGCCAGCGTATAAGTTTTGCCCGGTATCGCATTGTCGATACGTACCTGCTCGATGTTGTCTCGAATATTATCGGCTCGGGTGGCGGCTGCGCTGGGGTTGTTGGGATCAAGTGCCCAGGGCAAGCTCGTGGTAGCCCCATCACTAACCCGCAGATCCAGATCATTGACCAGTTTGGGCGTTCGGTCATTGAGCGTACTGGTTGGCGTACCGGCCGGATCAGTCCAGCAAATTGTTGCGACCAGCGTGCCACGTCCCGATGCCACCACCTGAATCGTATCGCGCTGACCCTGAGTAAGTGTTCGTTCACTCAGCAAATGACTTTTATCGACATTGCCAATTACGCGGGCGGCCTGCTCCGTATTGAGTAAGCCCCAGCCAAAGATATAGTCGGGACCGGGGGTAGCCCCTGCTTCGCTGGCGGTGTGCAATACCAATCCTCGCAGTGTAGAAGAGCGCATGTACTTGCCCGCATTGAGCTGGTTATAATATTCCTGAAGGAGCAATACGGAACCCGATACGTTCGGCGACGACATCGACGTACCGCTGAGGGTCACATAGGCGCTATCGCTGCTGGAATTGGCCGAGAGGACATTGACACCAATACCGACAATATCGGGTTTGATCCGGCCATCGTCGGCAGGACCCCAGCTACTAAAGTCGGCAATCACTACGTCGCTGGATTGGTTGTAGCCATACGGAAGCGCATTAGCGGCCCCCACCGACAGAATATTCTTCGCGGCACCATAGGTAGAAATCTGGTCGTAGCCCGTCTGGAAATCACGGGCAACCGTGCTGGTTCTATTGTTATAGTTGATCAATACATAGGGTTGTCCAGCGGTGTACCCGTTGGCTCCTTGATCATTCCCGGCCGATTTTACTATCAGGTAATAAGGGGCATTGTTCGCGATCTGATCCCAGGATCGCGATCGGGAATCATATTGCCCAAATTTATAATCGTAAATTCGACTAACTGTAGTATCGCCATACCATTCCCATTTTATCGTACCGGATCGGTCAGGATTGTACTGATAGCCAGCCTGCGTGCCATAGGAGTGGTTGGAAATGAGCAAATTGGGTGAAGCCGTTGTCATTTCTGATACGTCGCTATTAAAATCCCAGGCCTGTAATTTGGCCCCAAACGCCATCCCCCGCGCCAATGTGTTAACTCCGGCCCCAATCATGGTAGTAGCTACGTGCGTTGGATGTTCTTCATCGTCGGCAGTGGCGCTGGCGTTGTCTTTCTGCGTAACGCGACCGGTTAGTTCTACATGGGTCGTGCGTACAGCTCCGCCATCCCATATCCCCAGTTTAGTTTGTACCGATGCGCTGCTACCTGACAGATTTAATCCAAGACCACCACCCGAGTAAAGCGATGATGTTCGGGTCATGGTGGCTACCTGCGTATTACCAACCTGCGTGGCGTTATAGAGCAGATTCCCTAATGAATCGACGCCGGCCAACTCGACAATCCGACCATCGGTTCGGACTTCGCGGAGCGGTCGCCCGAGTTTTTTCGCCAGTGAAACCGCTACGCTATAATTGGCGTCGTATGCCTTCTGAATGGTCTGCCGAAGTTGGGTAATTTGCTGGCGTTGCGTAGCTGAGTAAGGTAAAGATTGCGCCGTCAACGCAGTAGCATTGATTCCAATGAAACCAGTCGTTAGCGCCAGGAAAAGCCGGAACCATAAACGTTGTAACATGCTGTAAAATGAATCGGATAGAACCCGGATTGAAAGGTATATACTCAGTACGAAAAAAGAACGATTCATGTTGCGTTCTGAGGTTGAGGCTTTTTCGGATTAATGGGCTTTTAATGGTAACTTATTAAACCTTTTACTGGCAAAATAGTCCTACCGGCTTAACTGAGCTTTTTATGTATGAATACGTTCACGACACGATCTCGGGATATTGTTCGGTTACGGTACCTGTTCGCACGGGCAGGTTTTGGCGCTACACCCGCCGAACTGGACGAAGCTTCGGGCAAATCACTACGTAAAATAGTGCGTCGGTTGTTCACCGACAGCGAATCGGTAGTGGAACTGCACGTAGTGAGCCCAGACGAAAATGAGTCGAAGCAGGAATTAAAAGGTATGGTGCGCGATGGGCAGCTTGATAAGGAGATGCTCAAGGAGCGCATCCGCCTGAATACCGAAAAAGTGCGCGATCTCAACTTGCAATGGCTCGACCAGATGGCGTCGGGCAAAGGTGCTCTGCGTGAGAAAATGGCGTTGTTCTGGCATGGACATTTTGCCTGCCGGACAATGGGGCGTAATCCGCTACTTATGCAGCAGTACGCCAATACGCTCCGCCAACATGCGCTGGGCCGTTTCGGTGATCTGCTCATGGCCGTTTCGAAAGAGCCCGCCATGCTACAGTTTTTGAACAACCAGCAAAATCGGAAAAACGCACCCAACGAAAATTTCGCTCGTGAAGTGATGGAATTATTCACTTTAGGGCGTGGCAACTATTCGGAACACGATATAAAAGAAGCCGCCCGCGCCTTTACGGGTTGGCAATTCACGCCCGAAGGTCAGTTTATTTTTCGGGAGCGGATTCACGACGAAGGGGAGAAAACGATTTTCGGGAGAACGGGGGCTTTCAAAGGTGAAGATGTCATCGCAATGCTGCTCGAAAACAAGCAGACCGCCCGATTCATTACCGCAAAAATTTACAGCTATTTCGTCGCGGATGGTCCGGTCAGTGGAGCAGACGACAAAAAACGGGTTGACGAATTAGCCGAGCAATTTTACAAAAGTGGTTACGACATCACAGACCTGATGGAGACGATCTTCATGGCCGACTGGTTCTACGATGCCAAACATCGAGGGGCGCACATTAAGTCACCGGTAGAGTTGCTGGCTGGTCTGCGCCACACGCTTGGCGTTCGGTTTGATCAACCGCAACCACAGATTTTTGTGCAGCGAACGCTGGGTCAATTGCTGTTCTACCCACCAAACGTCGCGGGTTGGCCGGGCGGTAAAAACTGGATCGATTCGTCGAGTCTGCTCTTTCGAATGCAGTTGCCAAACTACGTGCTAAAAGCCGCCGACGTAACCGTACACCCTAAAGAAGATGGCGACGTGAATACACAGGCGCTGGCGCGGAAAGGCGGGGCTAAATTTAAAACAACGATCGACTGGGCCGATTTTGAAGCGGCCTTTAGCAAAACGCCTGACAATGAGTTGATAGAAAGCATTGCCGCTACGTTGCTTCCTTTCACACTACGTCCTGAACAGCTTACGTTGCTTGAGAAACAAACTAATCCGGCTCTAACTCGTTCTGAGCGCATTCGTACCCTAACGGCCGCGCTGATGAGCCTGCCAGAGTATCAACTAACTTAAACCGGGATTTATCTGATTTAAGAATCAGCTTGATTTTGCTTTCTACACAAGCGAACAACAAAATCAAGCTGATTCTTAAATCAGATAAATCCCGGTTCAGAAATTATGAACCGTAGAGACTTCCTCAAACAATCAGCTTTCACGACAGCGGGTACTATGCTGATCCCGCATTTTCTGAAAGCCTACGAAATGCAGACGCTGGGCCAGCCGTCAATAGGCTCAACTGGTAAAGTGCTGGTCGTGGTGCAACTGTCGGGTGGTAACGACGGGTTGAACACGATTGTGCCCTATCGAAACGACATTTATTATCGGGAACGCCCAACCATCGCTATTCGACCTGATAAGGTGTTAACGCTGAACGACGAAATCGGCCTGCATCCGGCCATGACGCCTTTAAAAGCGCTGTATGACGAAGGCTTGCTGACCGTTATTAACAACGTTGGTTACCCCAATCCCGACCGCTCGCACTTTCGGTCGATGGACATCTGGCAAACCGCCAGTGATTCGGATAAATACCTGCGTACGGGCTGGGTTGGGCGCTATTTAGATGCCGCCTGCGCTGGTAAAGAACAGCAGCCTTTCCGCACCGTCGAAGTCGATGATACGTTGAGTCTGGCTATGAAAGGCAGTGATTTGAATGGATTGGCCGTTTTAGATCCGAAAAAACTCTATAATCAAACCCGCGGTAATCTGGTCACGGGTTTAAGTCATTCACATAACCAGACGAGTGAAGAGCCCGAATCCGTAGCCTATCTCTATAAAACGCTGGCCGAAACGGTGTCATCGGCAGCCTATGTATATGACAAAGCAAAGGTGTACACCAATACTGCTACGTATCCGAATCATGAATTGGGCAACCGGCTCAAAACGGTAGCGCAACTGATTCAGTCTGGGGTTAATACAAGCATTTACTACGTATCGATTAGTGGTTTTGACACCCACATCAACCAACCGGGGCAGCAGGAACGTCTGCTTGGCCAATATGCCGAAGCCGTCGGAGCGTTCATGACTGATTTAAAAGCCACGGGTCGGCAGAACGACGTCATGCTGATGACATTTTCGGAATTTGGTCGTTGGGTGAAACAAAATGCCAGTAACGGTACTGATCATGGCACAGCCAACAACGTATTTTTGATTGGGGGCGGTCTGCCGTCAGGACGCGTGTTGAACGAAGCCCCGAATCTGACGAAATTAACCGATGGTGACCTGACGTATTCGGTGGATTTCAGACAGATTTATGCGACGCTTCTCCACGATTACCTGGGTGCTGACGACGTAGCGATTCTGGGCCGAAAATTCGATGGACTAAAGATCGTGTGAGAATAGGAGGAGAAATGAGAGATGAATAGGTTAACTTTCATTCATTTCCGATTGAAGAGAAATTTTTCGGAGATATAACCCCGAAATCTCCTCTATTCTCCGTTATTTCGCGGATAAAGTTAGTTCATAAACATCTGAATGGTAGGTATTATCATGGGTAGTCTCTCCGATCGTAAGGTCATGCAGGAGGCCGCCAGTATTCTGACCGAGTTGGGCGTATCATGGGAAATGGACATTGTTTCGGCCCATCGCACACCCGAAAAAATGGTCGACTATGCTAAAACAGCCCGCGCTCGTGGGCTGCGGGTCATTATCGCCGGAGCGGGCGGAGCGGCTCACCTGCCGGGTATGGTGGCGTCAATGACAATTCTGCCTGTTATTGGTGTTCCGGTCAAATCAAGTAATTCAATCGATGGATGGGATTCGGTTCTGTCAATTCTGCAGATGCCTGGCGGTGTGCCGGTAGCGACAATGGCGCTTGATGGGGCGCGTAATGCCGGTATTCTGGCCGCGCAGATTGTTGGCACTTTCGACGAAGAAGTGTCGCGTAAGCTTACGGATTTCAAAGAAAGTTTAAAGGGAAAAGTGGCCGATATGAGCCGAGAGTTGCTAACTAATGGATAGTGTGTTTCTACAATGCATTTCATCACCAGAAGCCCATGTATCTACCCTTATTTATAGAATCCTACTTATATATTATTGAAAATGGACGACACCAACCAGCCATCTAATCCTCGCCGAGCCGGAAATTCCAGTTTGCCAGCCATTACGCTCATTGCGTTAGTTGGACTGATTGCGGCTCTACTGTATATTGGCTACGGCTACGTTACTGACGATACAAATGGCTCTGATGAACTAACGAACGTAGCACTCGATACGGCGTCGCAGCAACCACTGGCGCAAAATGACCCTGAGATGCTGATGGCTCCCCAGGAGGCCGATACGTCTTCGCAACCAGCGCCGGTCGATCTGTCGGAGGCAACGCCACCTGCCGATGCGCCTGAAGCGAACGCGAAAGCCGAAGAAGTCGCTGAAGACAATCGGGAAACGACCGATGGCAAGCCCGCTCCCGCCGAAAAGCCGGTTGCGGTGAAGCCGGTCGAGAAAAAAGTAGAGAAACCGAAAGAAGAAAAGAAAGCCGAAAAGCCCAAGGCAGAAGAAAAACCAAAGACAGAAGTTGCCGTTACGAAGGTTAAAGTGAAGCCGGGTGGTGTGGCTAGTACCTATACCGTTGGGAAAGGCGAAACCTTTTACAGCGTAGCAAATCGGTATAACATGAAAATTGCTACGTTAAAAGCACTCAACCCTGATGTGTCGGAAACCAATGTTAAAGCGGGCGTTACCAAACTGAGAGTGAAAGCAATGACCGTTCATACAGTTGGCCCAGGCGATGTGCTGCGTGTTGTGGCGCAGAAATACGGCGTCAGCAAAGAAGCCATCATGCGCGCCAACAAGAAAGACAAAGACATCGCGACACGGGGCGAAAAATTGATTATCCCGTATCCGGATAAACAGTAAAAATAGTCGTAAGTCAATAGTCGCCAGTAACTGACGTTGGTGACCACTGACTTACGACTTACGACTTACGACTTACGACTATTTTTTCTCATACACCAACCCGACCGTAAATCGCAGGTCATTGTTCTGGCGGCCGGGCACGACCAGACTTTCGTAGGCATTCGCTATGGTTGACCGCAAACTAACTACCTGCGTTAGTTTTATCTGAACGCTCACGCTCGCATTCCACCGAACATTATATTGCCCCAGCGCGGGTTGATAAAAGGCCGTGTGAGTTATGGTAAATCGATCTTTGTCGAAGGTGTATTCGCCGTAGAGCCGGGCCGAATTTCGAAAAATATTGATGTCATCCAGCTCGACAAAATCGGTGTATTCCTGCATAAGAACGTCCGTAATGGAAATATAGGCTCGCTTGCGATTCAGGAGTTTATAGCCAGCGCCAGCCGCGGCCGTCCATCGATGTGTGATCTGCCGCAAGTTGCTACGTTCATACGACCCAAAAGCCAGATAATACAACCGCCTTTCATACCGGTACGTCGTCCGCAGATCAGCGAACCATTCGCGTTCAGCCAGAATCCCATTTTGTTTCCCATACACAAATGACGGATTACTCGATAGCTTAAAATAATTGCTGAGCTGATAATCGACGGCGCTGGTTAACTGGATCAGGGTGCGGTTCACATTGCCGCTCGTAACCGTACCGTCGGCGGTGAAGCGATAGCGAAATATCCGTGTTACGGGATTCGATAGTTTCGTTGAATCGACTTTTGGCTGGCCGACGACTGCTTTGGATGAATCTTTTTTACTGGTCTTGGTAGAATCTGATAAAGAGGGACGTAGCGGATCAGGTTGTTCAACAATTTGAGCGCATGCATGATAACGAGTAAAGAAAAAACCGAAGATGAGTAAGAATAACGGGATGTTTTTCACAGAATACCGTATTGTTGAAAGCGCAACTTAGAAAAAAAAGATACATTTGACGACTGACCAGTCGGTCAATTTATCCAATAGCCCTTACTTACTAACCGTCAATAACCATGACTCGCTGGGGAATTTTAGGACCGGGCCGCATTGCCCATAAATTCGTGCAGGACCTGCTTACGCTGCCCGATGCGCAACTTTACGCCGTGGCATCTACTAGCCAGCAGCGGGCCGATGAGTTTGCTCAAGAGTATAACATTCCTCACGCATTCGGCGCCTACGAAGACCTGGTTAACCTACCGGATCTGGACGTAGTGTATGTGGCTACGCCCCACGTTAAACACTACGAAAACGTAATGATGTTGCTTAATGGAAAGGTGGCCGTTCTGGGCGAAAAACCGTTTGCCATGAACAGCGAGCAGGTTCAGGAAATGGTTAGAACAGCCCGAACGAAGGGGATATTTCTGATGGAAGCCCTTTGGAGCCGATTTATGCCGGGCATTGTTCACGCGCTGGAATTGGTAAAAGCCGGGACTATTGGTAAGGTGGTTTCAGTCAAAGCAGACTTTGGTTTTAAAGCCCCTTTTTCGCCCGAAAATCGCCTTTTCAATAAGGATCTTGGCGGTGGTGCCTTGCTCGATATTGGCATTTATCCACTGTTTTTATCATATCTTATTTTGGGTAAACCTGTCACAATTAAAGCATCTGCTACGTTCGGAACAACGGGTGTTGACGAACAAGATGGTATCGTAATGACGTATACGGACGGACAACTGGCTTTGCTGGATAGTACGTTGCTAGCCAAAACCGACTGCATTGGCTTGATTCAGGGCGAAACTGGACAAATAAAGATCCATAGCCGCTTTCACGAAACGGAAGGAATCACATTGTATCAGGAAGGTAAGGAGCCGACAATCGTTGCGTTTAACCGAACCACGCACGGGTACGATTACGAAGCCCGACACGTTATGCAGTGCCTGACCGAAGGCCGGACGGAAAGCCCACAGTGGTCACTCGATGACAGCTTGAACCTAATGGCATTGTTAGACGCTATCCGTGCCGAAGCAGGGATTGTTTATAAGCATGATGAATGATCGTTTCTGTCAATGGCATCAACTGAATTATGACTGGATGTAAATGGTGTTGTTTACCTTTGTTCATCATTCATCATTCATCATTCATCATTTAGAATGACTGACCGCTATGCCCAGCGCGGAGTTTCCGCCAGTAAAGAAGACGTTCACAACGCTATTGCCCAACTTGATAAAGGGCTTTTTCCAAAAGCATTCTGCAAAATTGTCCCCGATACGTTGGCGGGTGATCCGGATTTTTGTACCATTATGCATGCCGACGGAGCTGGTACCAAATCGTCGCTGGCTTATCTTTACTGGCGCGAAACGGGCGATCTGAGTGTTTGGAAGGGCATTGCGCAGGATGCTGTCGTCATGAATACCGACGATTTGATCTGTGTTGGCGCTACAGGGCCAATGCTGTTGTCGTCGACAATCGGCCGTAATAAAAACCTGGTTCCGGGTGAAGTGATTGCCGAAATTATTAAGGGCACGGAGGAGGTTTTGCAGATGCTACGTGATCATGGTGTTGAGATTTATAGCACTGGGGGCGAAACTGCCGATGTGGGCGATCTGGTCCGAACGATCATTGTGGATAGCACCGTGATTGCCCGAATGCGACGCGATCAGGTGATCAGCAATGACCGGATTCAGCCGGGTGATGTTGTCGTTGGCCTGGCGTCGTTCGGTCAGGCGACCTACGAAACGGTCTACAACGGTGGTATGGGCAGCAACGGTCTGACGTCAGCGCGCCATGACGTGCTGGCGCATTATCTTGCCGCGAAATATCCGGAGAGTTTTGACCCCGCTGTCGATAAGTCCCTTATTTACAGTGGTAGTAAAGAGTTGACCGATACGTTACCAAGTGTGCCCGATGGTACAACAGTTGGCCAGCTCATTCTGTCGCCTACGCGGACGTATGCACCCGTAGCCAAAGTGCTATTAGACGAACTCCGCCCACAGATACACGGCATGGTGCATTGCTCGGGAGGAGCCCAAACAAAAGTGTTGCATTTCGTTGACAACCTGCACATTATTAAAGACAACCTCTTTCCGATCCCACCTCTATTTCGACTCATTCAGGCCGAGAGTGGGACAAGCTGGCAGGAGATGTACAAAGTCTTCAATATGGGCCATCGCCTGGAAGTGTATCTGTCCGAAGCCTATGCGCAACAAGTTATCGATGTAGCGCACTCATTCGGGATTGAGGCTCAGGTTATAGGGCGGGTTGAAGCCTATGAAGGCAAGCGCGTAACGATTCAGAGCGAAGTCGGTAGTTTTATTTATTGAGTTACTTAATGACCTTGTTTATAGATCGCTGTCGAAAGGATATACCATCCTAACGAAGCCTTCTTATGAAAAAAGTCTATGCTTCTCTTTCCCTGTTTTGCTTGCTAATAACTGCTGCTACAAAAGGTCAGACGACTTATTTTGAACAGGACTTTTCGACGGGCGGTGTTCCCGCCGATTATAGTAGTTCAACGCCGGATAATACGAAATTCAACGGTATTGGATCGGGTGCCACATTACTAGTCAATGTTGTGGGACAGGCATTGGAATTTGATCGCCAGGCTGACAATACGACGCGGGGATATGTCGTTCGTACCACTGATTTTTCGCCCGCGCCCAGCTCGCTATACGTTCAGTTCCGATTCCAGGTGCTCTCAACGTCTAAGCCTGGTGCTAACGCGGTGAAGTTTTACGTGGGCTCTGGCTTTAACATTCCAACCCCGCCAACAAATGCATCCGTTTATGCCCGGTTTGCACTGGATATACAGGATAATACTGGTTTTCAGGCTAATGCGTTGCCTAATGGCGGTAGCGCTCCTAACAATCCACAAACATTTAACGGGTGGCAAACCATTACGTTTATCCTGAACAAAGCAGGTAGTACACTTCGCTATCTGACTCCATCAGGCGATTTGGAGCAGCAACCTGTCGATACGTACGATTTATGGGTGGGTACAACAAAGGTTTTTGACAACCAGCCTGTGTTGACTCCGGGCCAATCTATTACTGATTTTAAATTGGGCTTCGATGATGGAATTTCTAAAATTCAGGTTGATGATTTCCTGATTCGGGATATCAGCGGCATACTCCCCGTTACGTTACTTGACTTCACCGCAAAACCCGACGGTGACCGCGTTCAACTGGCCTGGACAACTACCATGGAGCGTGATGTCGACCGCTTCGTCGTTGAAAGCCGACGCGATTCAGAGGAGTATGTACCGGTGGGCGAAGTAGCCGCCAAAGGCAATACCGATGACCGACACTACTACGGTCTGACTGACCTTAACCCGCAGCCGGGCGTGAATCACTACCGATTAACGCAGATTGACAGCGACGGTACTCGCCATGCGTTTAAACCAGTATCAGCCATTATTCAGGTTGATGAGCCAGTAGTAACAGTGTATCCTAATCCATCGATGGCTGTTCGTATTCATTTACGCCTATGGAACGCCGATGACGCTGTGATTCAATTGCGAACAACTACCGGACAGATGATTACTGGCCGACTGGAACGCCAGGCAGGTGAGGCTGATTTCATAGTCGATCAGCCATTGTCATCCGGACTTTATTGGCTGGATGTGCAGACCAACGGACAGAGAAAGGTTATTAAAGTACTTGTGCGTTAATGCACATTAATTTCCCGGATGTTTTGAGTTGTTTCTGCGTTGCAGAAGAATAGTCTGTTCTTCCAGTGGTTATGATTCTATTGTTCGCTTGAAAAGAGTAATTGACTTTATGCCAACGTAGCATACGACAGCGTTTAGTCTTTTAAAACGGCCAAAAAAGCAAATGGCTGATAGATAAACAGTAGCAAGTATATCCGTTCAGTGTTGATTGACAGAATAAGCTTGTATCTATGAGTCTTAAAAGGGTTCACCCATTAATCTTTCAGGTACGTTTGCTATCTAATCAGCAAATGTTTAAAGTATTCACCATGAAAATAGTCATGAGTTGGTTTTTAGCCGGGTTATTTGTTTCGTTGCTGGCTCAACCAGTCGTCTTTTGCCAATCCGCAACAGGATATACTCTTGGTGATGCTGTAGCGGATTTCCGTGTGAAAAACGTGGATGGACGTAGCATTTCGCTCGCAGATTACAAGGCACAGAAAGGCTTGATTGTTGTTTTTACCAGTAATCATTGCCCTTTCGCAAAGGCCTACGAAGATCGTTTGATCGCACTGGATCGAAAATTCGCTCCGCAAGGCTATCCTGTGCTGGCCATAATACCTAATGATCCAGCTCTTTACGAAGAAGACTCTTTCGAGAATGTCAAAGCCCGCGCTCGTGATAAGGGTTATTCATATGCTTATACCATCGATGAAACACAGGCGACGGCTCGTGCATTTGGCGCTACCCGCACACCACAGGTGTATGTACTTAAGCAAACGGGTGGGCAGTTTATTCTTGAATATTTTGGTACAGTCGACGATAGCCCACAGGACGGCGCAAATGTGCAGCGTAAATATGTAGACGAGGCCGTTAGTAGTTTGTTGCTTGGTCGACCGGTTCAGTCCCCTATCACCAAGCCCATCGGTTGCGCCATTAAGTGGAAAGGTTAAGGCCAGAGATTATATATTCTTGGTTCTGGCATAGCATTTGCAACGTGATTAGTGAAAACTAAACTACACGTAAACGATTATGAAAAAGTCTCACTTAGTGCTAACCCAAATTAAACACGTTGCCGGTACGGTAATGATAGTCGCGTCGTTGGCATTATTGCAAGCCTGTGGATCAGATAACAAAAATGAGTCACGTACGGAAGATGCTCTCGAAAAAACGGGGGATGCCATCTCTGCTGACACAAAAGATGCTGCCGGAAAAGCAAAAGAAGACATAAACGAAGCCGGCGACAAAGCAGATAATAAAGCCGACGAAGTATCGGCTGATTTTAAGCGTGAGCGTGATGAGGCTGTGGCTAAAATGAATGTTCAGAAGGACAAACTGGATGCTAAAATAGAAGAACTAAAGGCTAAAGCTGATAAGCAAAGCGATAAGGCAAAGGCCGAAACGGAACGTCAGAAGGCAAAACTTGAAGTAGAAAGAAAAGAACTGGGAGAGGATATTGAGAACGCTAAAAATGCGACTGCCGATGCCTGGAAGGACGTAAAATCAGGTTTTAAACAAGCTGGTCGTGAGATAGGCGATGCCTTTGACAAAGCAGGTGACAAACTAAAGCGGGATAGTAACTAGTTTCTGCATTCAACTTTTTGAACTATCTAATGAAGTGTCAACTTTTTGCAAAAAGTTGACACTTTTTTTGTTGAAGCAATGTAGAGTATTTTCCTCACTTTTGAGGACAGATGTGCGATTACCGCTTGTATTCCAGCGGGGAAAAGTGTTATTTTGCGGGCTAAAATTTCTGTTAAAAGCGAAATGTCTGTCATTAATAAGATCAGAGAACGTTCGGGACTGGCTGTTGGTATTATTGCCGTCAGCTTGATTCTGTTCATTGTGGGTGGGGATTTGCTCGGCGGTCGTAGTTTGCTGTTCGGCGGAAATCAGCAGGAAGTCGGTAAAATTGCCGGTCAATCCATTGATTATCAGGAGTTCAATGCCAAGGTGGATGAACTTCGTGCCCAATTTGAACAACAGTCTGGCCGCGCACCCGCCGATCAGGACTTAGCCCAAATCCGTGAACAAGCCTGGAATCAGATGCTGTTTGAGATAGCTTACCAGAAAGAGTTCGATAAACTCGGACTCAAAGTTTCTCAGGAAGAACTGGTTGACATGGTACAGGGCAACAACATTAGCCCGGCTGTCCGTCAGGCCTTTACAGACCCACAAACGGGTGTGTTCAATAAAAGCTCAATTATCGACTACCTGAAAAAACTGAAAAATCAGCCTATTCAGCAGCAACAGGCCTGGGCAAGTTTCGAGAAAAATCTGACCTCTCAACGGCTCCGTGATAAATACGAAGGATTGATACGGCTGTCGTCATTTGCAACAACTGCCGAAGCACAGAAGGAATATCAGGCGCAGAATTCGAAAGCGGATGTGAAATTTCTATTCATTCCGTATTATACTATTAACGATACGACCGTTAAGGTCACGGATTCGCAGTTACAGGATTATCTGAGCAAACATAAAGATGAGTATCCTGGAACGGATAGCCGTTCGATTCAATACGTAACGTTTTCGGTTGCCCCTTCGAAAGAGGACAGCGCATCGTTGTATAACCAGATTAAATCGCTGGCTCGTGGGTTAGGCAGTGCCCAAAACGATTCTGCTTTTGCGCGGCAAAATAGCGATGTTCCTGTACCCTTATATATGACAGCGGGTGAAATGCCGGAACAACTCCGGGCGTCTATTCCAACGTTCTCGCCAGGTGGTATATACGGGCCTTTCCGTGAAGGTAACACCTACTTCATTTACAAGTATGGTGGTACCAAAAAAGATACCAACTTTACCGCTCGGGCCAGCCATATCCTGATTCAGACGAAAGGCTTAGCCGACTCCGCAAAAGTTGCAGCACGTAATCGGGCAGAAAGCATTTTAAAACAGATTCAGGGTGGTGCCAGCTTTGAAGCACTTGCTCAGACCAACAGCCAGGATGGATCTGCTCAGGTTGGTGGTGACCTGGGTTATTTCAAAAATAATGGTCAAATGGTCAAACCGTTTGAATCGGCTGTATTTGGGGCGACTTCAGCAGGATTGATTCCCCGGCTGGTTGAAACCGAATTTGGCTACCACATCATTAAAGTTACGCAGCCTAAAACGAATGTTCTTTACCGGATAGCGGCTATTGGGAAATCGATTACACCGAGCCAGACTACCCGTGACGAAGCACTGCGTAAAGCTGATCAGTTTGCATCGGAAGTGCAGACGAAAGAAGCGTTCGATGCGAAAGTAAAAGAAGATAAATCGCTGGTTGTTGCTACGGCTGATCGTATTACGGAAGGTGCTCAACAGATCAACGCACTGACAGGCTCCGAAGTACGGCAAGTTATTCGCTGGGCCTTCAACGATAAAACGGAGCTTAATTCTGTATCGGAGCCATTTGAAATTGGGGATCAGTATGTTATCGCTGTACTGACGAATAAGACCGATAAAGACAACGTATCGGTGAATGATTATCGGACTGAGCTAACGGCCAAAGTTCGTAATGAGCTGAAAGGTCAGCAAATTCTTGCCAAACTCGGTAATCCCAGCGGAACGCTCGAAAGCATTGCTCAGAAATATGGTGCGGGCGCCCTGGTGGAGTCGGCCGAAGGTATTAATCTGGCAACCGGTTTCTTACGTAGCGCAGGTGTCGATCCAGTTGCCTTAGGGAAAGCATTTGGCCTGAAACCCGGTAAACGTAGCAAGCCTTTTGTGGGCGAAGGTGGCGTTTTAATGATGGAAACGACAAACTTAACGCCAGCGCCTGCCATTGCTGATTATGCACTTTACAAAACGCAAATCCAGCAAAATAATACCTCACGGATCAGTCTTTATATCAACGAAGCGATCAAAGAAGCCGCTAAGGTTGAAGATCGCCGGGCGAAGTTTTATTAGACTTTACGCCTGATATAAAAAATGCCCTCTCCTGGAATCCAGGAGAGGGCATTTTTTATATCAGGCGTCCGCACTACTTCATTTGTTTCTTCAAATAAGTCAGCATCTTAGCCAATGCCCGCGAGCGGTGGCTCATAGAATTTTTTTCTTCCAGGCTCATTTCTGCAAATGTGCGGTCGTAGCCATCAGGCTGGAAAATCGGATCATATCCAAATCCACCGGTGCCTCGTGGCTCTGTCAAAATATGGCCTTCCACAATGCCTTCAAACTGGTGTTCAACGCCGTGTAAGACCAACGTAAAGACCGTAATAAACCGGGCCTTTCGATTTTGATTCCCCCCTAATTTGCTCAGTAGCTTCTGAATATTTTTTTCCGCATCACGGCTACCAGAATAAAAAGCCGAATCGACGCCCGGCTCCCCATTTAACGCATCTACTTCCAGCCCAGAGTCATCGGCAAAACATGACACACCGAAATGCGTCCAGACATAATCGGCTTTCTGACGGGAATTGCCTGCAATTGTACCTGAGGTTTCTGGCAGTTCGTCTGTGCAGCCAATATCAGTGAGCGTTTTAAGAATAAAGGCGTTACCAAGTCCGATAGAGACTTCGTCTAATTTGTGGCGATTGTTTGTAGCAAAGCAGAGTTCCATAATCAACAAAAAAAGCCGTTTACAGCTATAACTGCAAACGGCTTCTGAAAGAAACTAAAAACTAACAGTATTAGCGACCAGGTTGCGGCATTCCAGGCTGGCCTTGACCTGGTTGTCCTTTCTGAATGTCAATCAGGTCAATGTCAAATAACAGCACCGAATTTGGGGCAATACCCTGATTTCCGCGTGAGCCATAGGCTAGAGTTGAAGGAATAATAAGCGTAGCTTTTTCTCCTTTATGCATTTTGCTGATGCCTTCTTCCCAACCCGGAATCACCATGCCAACACCAATCTGGAATTGAGCTGGTTTCCCCTGTGCCTGTGGGTTTGTGTGCGAGTTATCGAACTCTTTACCATTCAACAGCTTCCCAACGTAGTGAACCTGAACAACATCACCTGGTTTAGGCGATGGACCAGTGCTAGGCTGTGTCACTACGTAATAAACGCCGGATGGTGTCTTTTGCACTTTACCCGTCAGGCCATTCTTTGCTACGTAATCATCAATAATTTTAGCATCAATACCTTTCTGTTTCTCCGCATCGGCCGCCTGCGTTTTTTTGTACTCTTCTTCAGATTGTACGTTCAAAATTTTGACTGCGATACCAATGTCGGTACCCTTCTGCACACCCGGTGGCAGGGGCTGCATAGCCTTGGTAAACAATGAGTCAGCACTAACATAGAACGTAGCACTATCGCCTTTACCAAGCATTGTCAGCCCTTCTTCGTAGGAGCCTTTGAAAGGTGGAACCTGCAAAAGCATCTGAAAGGGAGCGCCTTCTTTGTGCGTATCGCGTAGAATGGAATCTTTGTTATTCATCAACGTGAGGTGCAGCGTTAAAATATCGCCAACCTTTCCTTTGCGATTTCCTTCCGATTGCTCGTGAATTGTGTACTTCAGGCCGTTGTCCGTTACCTGTTGGCGGTTTTTACCGCAGGCCGCTACTACAGCGACGATCAGGGCGGCTTTCCCGAAATTTTTAAGAGACATGAGAATTTACTTGGTTTATGCTTAAAGTGAGTTTACGGTATTTGACTTATGGGTTGCGGTACTAGTACGTGAACTGCATCGGTTTACTACCGTAAACTATAAACCGAATACCGCAAATTTGTCTAGACGGTTTCCAATAACTGCTGTTGATAAAGTGGTAACACAGCTAGAAGTTTCTTTTCCGTTTCAGCCAGAGATAATTTAGACCGTCCACCAGCCGCGTTTCGATGGCCTCCTCCGTCAAAGTGTTCGCTGGAGAGATTCCGTACCGAAAAATCACTTATAGAACGAAACGAGAGTCTTATTTCGTCGTTACGTTCTATAAGAATAGCCGCCATGACAACGCCTTCGACAGCCAGTGCATAGTTGACCAAGCCTTCTGTATCGCCAGTTTTTGATCGATAGCGTTTTAATTCCGCGTCGGTTAGGGTGATGTAGGCAAACTTATATTGAGGCAATACTTTCAACTTCTCATTTAATACGTAGCCCAGCAACCGAAATTTGTCGAGTGTCACATTATCAAAAATACGCCGGTGAATCGTACTGACATCTATTTTAAGGTCTACCAGCTCAGCAGCCATCCGGTGAACGTTACCGGTTGTATTCGAGTGACGGAACGAACCTGTATCGGTCATTAAACCCGAGTACAGGCACTCTGCAATGGGAATATTGATCAGGGCTTTATCCCCCAATTCGACAATAAGCCGGAAAACCAGTTCGGCCGTAGCTGAAGCGGTAGGGTCCCATAAAGCGAGATCAGCGAAAGACTCCGGTTCGAGATGGTGATCAATAAGTATTTTAAGCGCCGACGACTGTCGCACCAAAGGTGCCAGTTCACGAATACGTTCGAGGCTCGAAAAATCGAGACAGAAAATAACACCAGCTGTCTCTATTAACTGGCTTATTGATACGCGCGCTTTTTCTTCAAAAGCAATGACCTGATCATTGCCTGACATCCAGTGAAGATTTAAGGAATAATCAGTAGGTGTAACGACAGTTACCTGATGCCCTTTTTGGCGAAGATAGCCCGCCAGTCCCAGCGATGAACCCATAGCATCTGCGTCGGGATTTTGGTGGGTCGTGATTAGCACGGTTTGCGCGGGGCCGTTGATAACCGCGCCAATCGCTTCAATTTCTTGCATAAACAAATGGCCAAAGCCAAATCAAAAGCCAAAAGTACGAATAATTCAAATACCAGCAGGCTTGTTGCGTATCATGACATTTCAGGGGAAACTACCTACCTTTGCGCCCGCAACGTAACAAGCAACTAAAATTTCGAAATAATACTAGTAGAATGGCAACGAACCGTACGTTCACAATGATTAAGCCCGATGCCGTAGAGGCCGGGTATACAGGCGCAATTATTAAGCAGATTGAAGAAGCGGGTTTCCGTATTGTGGCAATCAAAAAAACCCAGTTGACGGGCGAACGGGCGGGGCAATTTTATGCTGTCCACCGTGAACGCCCATTTTACAACGATCTACGGGCATATATGTCGTCGGGGTCGATTGTGCCAATGATCCTGGAAAAAGAGAATGCTGTAGCTGATTTTCGTAAACTTATTGGCGCCACAAACCCAGCCCAGGCTGAAGAAGGTACTATTCGTAAATTATATGCCAAGTCGCTCGAAGCCAATGCCATTCATGGTTCGGATTCAGACGAAAACGCTGAAATTGAAGGTAGTTTCTTCTTTGCCACCACGGAGCAGTATTAAAATAGTTGCTAGTCGTTAGCTAATAGTAGATTCATGGGTCTTTATCATGGATGACTATTGACTGACGATTAGCAACTTTTCATAATATTTACAAAATTCTCTAAGGGCGCATATTTCGCACTTGGGAGATCGGGCTAAGCATACGTAGCGACCATGTAAAATAAGCCAGTGATGAGCTTTCGGAACGTATTGTTTCGGAATGTGCGCCATCAGGGCTTTTTCGACAGCTAGCGGGGTAGTAGCCGTCAACGGAGCCAGCCCAATTCGGTGGGAGACGCGAAATACGTGTGTATCGACCGCCATTGTTGGCTCATTGTACACCACCGATAGAATTACATGCGCCGTTTTACGCCCGACGCCTGGTAGCGTCTGCAACTCATCGACTGTCGCCGGAATTTCTCCTCCGAATTTGCTTAGCAGCATATTAGCCATTCCTACCAAGTGTTTCGCTTTATTATTAGGATAAGAAACACTACGTATGTAGCTAAATACTTCGTCTACAGAAGCCGCAGCCAATGATTCTGGTTCAGGAAATCGAGCAAACAGTGCGGGCGAAATGTGATTGATTCGTTTATCGGTACACTGCGCCGACAAAATCACCGCAACCAGCAATTCAAAGGGATTACCGAAGTTCAGTTCCGTTTTAGGGTCGGGGTAATGCTGAGTAAAGTACTCAATAAACCGCCGGAACCGTTCTTTTTTTTGCATAGCATTTTCATAGGGTGGGTATAAACTTGCGTAGCCGAAAGCTACGCAAGTTTATACCCACCCTAGACTAACAAACCCATCTGTCCGCTACGTCTGGCGTAAGCGGGCAGGTGGGTTTGCCGGATGGTGTTTTGAATAATTCAGAATGGTCTGAACCGTGTTTTTACGTGGCTGGCGTTCTATCTTATTCATCAAAGCTCTCAATTCCAGCGCTTCGAGGAAGAACGTCATCAGATCCGGCTCCGACATCAGGGCATCTTCAATGAGTAGGCTGTCCTCGGGCGAGGTCTCCTCATAGACATACCGGATCACATCATCTTGGGTAAATGTTTTTATCATAACTCGGCGAACGTTTGCTCAGTTGTTTGCGCAAATTAATTAGCGCATAACGCATACGTCCCAATGCCGTGTTAATGCTGACGCCGGTTGCATCGGCAATCTCTTGGAAACTCATTTCCTCGTAGTGCCGCATAATAAGCACTTGGCGCTGTTGTTCCGGCAATCGCTGAATCAATTCGCGCAAATGCTCGTGTGTTTCCTGTCGAATCTGGAGTGATTCAACCGAATCCTCCGCAAACTCAAGCGTATTGAAAACACTGCTTCCGTCTTCAAACACCACACTGGGGTAGCGTTTATCCTTTCGGAAATAGTCAATGGCCAAGTTGTGAGCAATTCGAATAATCCAGGGTAGAAATTTTCCCTCCTCGTTATATTTACCCGACTTGAGCGTATCCACGGCCTTGATGAACGTGTCTTGCATCAAATCTTCTGCTACGTACTGATCCTTTACAATCAGGTAAATAGTCGTGTAAATTTTCGATTTGTGCCGTTGCACTAATTTGGCAAAGGCTTTTTCATTACCACGGATGTACAGGGAAATCAACTCACTGTCGTTTACCTGGGCTTTTTCCATTTTCAGTAAGACAATTAGGTAACGTAGAGCAGTGTTCCGATAGTGTATGGAGAGGTTATGTTTTTTATTTAGCTTTATTAATCCAGCCTTGAATTAAGCAAAGAAACTCTTTAAATCCAAATGAATGAGGCAATAAATCTGCTAAACGGTCATTCTTTCCTCGAAAAATTCATTTTCGATACTGAAAAATTACAAATTTTTTGAATTTTACCAAATCTAGCTTATTCAAAGAATTTTTTGTACTTACGTTCGAGCACACATCTTGGATTTAATTGTAGGCTTAACAGTTTAATTATAGGCTCACTATTTTTTAATGTGGTCATTAGGCATGCCGACAAAAATAGACTTGCCCACGAAACTGTGGTAAGTATAAGCAGCCATAAAATCGCTGCCTATACGCCTAAATTTCACGCAACCGATTGATTTACTGCGCTAAATAGCTACTTTAGAGCTTCATATCAGCTACTGGATAGTCTGTAGGTGACCTATGCGATCATTTTGGCTTGGAATCTTAATGGTAGGGTGGTACTTCAACTGCCCGGGACAGGGGCGCTTTGGCTTACCTGAATTGAATTTCGACCGTCGGGGCGATACTATTTACATGGATAGTTTGCTCAGTCTCGGGCGAGCTCATCTAAAAACTTCTCAAGGATTTCCCCACTCCCTACGTAATGATACGCTGCGTTTAGAAGGATTACGTTTCATGTCGCTGGTTTTCAAGCAGATGCGGG
Source organism: Spirosoma jeollabukense (assembly GCF_054777855.1). NCBI lineage: Bacteria > Pseudomonadati > Bacteroidota > Cytophagia > Cytophagales > Cytophagaceae > Spirosoma > Spirosoma jeollabukense. The sequence goes on along the minus strand of NZ_BAAHAD010000007.1, from coordinate 206,333 downwards.
GTTTGCAGCGGGACAGTAGCTTCCTGTATGCAAAAGCGTTGGAAGAGCGGGCAGTCGCTTATAATAACATTCTGTATGCTGTACGAGCTATGATGCTACAGGAGCATTATGTGCGTACCATAAAAGATGATTATCCCAAGGCACTACAGATTAACCAGCGTGCATCGGAATTGTGCGTGAAATTGCCTCGCGAGAGTTCTCCGCGTTGGCAAGTACAGATGAATATGGGCGATATCTACCTGTTGCTGAAGGAGTATGACAATGCCTTATTGAGTTATGAGCTTTCATTGAAATTTCTGAGTTTTAATACGTCACTGACCTCTAAAAACAGGAAACTCCTGACGAGTCAGGCTATCACCCAGATCGGGGAGGTCTATGAAATTCGGGGAGAGTATGATAAAGCTCGACAGCAGTATGAAACGAGTCGGCAAATGGCGCAAGAGGCCGGCTCGCAGGTTAACGTCGCTTATGCAAACGAACGATTAGGCGATTTTTTCATTAGTCGCCATCAGCCTGAGCAGGCGATCGTCTTTTTTGAGAACGCCCTTTCCGGTTGGACGCAACTCCACGATCGATTAGGACAGGCGTCGGTCTGGGCACGGCTGGCCGAATGCTATACGTTGTCTAATCGGCCTGATGTGGCTATTGAATTTGGTGAGAAGGCATTAACAATAGCGCGTGAGGAAAACTACCGGCGTATTCAACAAATCGCTGCACAGGCGCTCTATCGAGCGTACCGCCTGGCTAACAAGCCCGCTCAGGCATTGAGCATGTACGAAGAGTACAGCTTGCTCCGGGATAGCCTGACGACGCTTAAGCGGGTGGAAGAATTATCTGCAGTTCAGAAGAAATACGACATTAATCAAGTGCGGGCGGAGGCCGATAAAGAACGATTTATTCAGCACCAGCAGTTAATAAATGTGCGCCGACAGGCGGAAATAGCCCGCCTGCGGGCCGAAGCTGAGCGTGAACAACTGGCAGGCGAAACCCGAATGAACCAGCTTCAACAACGCATTGAAACAGAACGTATTCGGGCCGATTCTCAGAAAAGCCGGTTGGAGCAGCGGGCACACATTGATAAACTAAGCCACGATATTGAACAGCAGTCGCTTATGCGGGCTGTTCTGGTCGGTGGGGTGGCTATGTTGCTGGGTTTTCTGCTGGTATACTACCGAAAAAATAGATTGATCTACCGCCAAAAACGAGAGATCGAGGGACTGAATCTGGACTTAGAAAACAAAGTTATTGCCAGAACGGCCGAACTGAAACAGGCTAATGATCAACTGCGGGCTAAAAACCGGGAAATTGAAGAAGCTTTGTTAAAGGGCCAAACGCTCGAACGGAAACGGATGGCGGCTGATTTACACGATAGTCTGGGTGGTTTACTGGCGGCCATCAAGATGAGTTTATCGGCGCTCAATCCTAGCCATATGGCGGATAGGGAGCAGGAGATTTACCATAACCTGCTGAATATGACCAAGGAGGCTTTTGCGGAAATCCGGTATTTATCGCATAATCTGCAACCCGATGAATTGGAAAAACAAGGACTATCGGAGGCTTTGACACGCCTGGTTGGTAAGCTTAATCTTACGCAACATATTACGTTTCGGTTAGATAATACCCAATTACCCAGGTTAGATAAGACCACCGAGTTTAATTTATATTCAATTTGTATCGAGCTGTGTAGTAATATTCTCCGGCACTCAGAAGCTACGCAGGCCGATATTTTATTTCGGCGATTTAACAATGAATTGAATATGATCGTGAAAGACAACGGGTGCGGTATGGACCCCGCCGACGCAACTGGCATGGGTCTCCGCAATATTCAGGCGCGCATGGACCTGATCCGGGGGCGCTATGAAGTACACTCCGGCATGGGGGAGGGGACTACGTTTATTTTTATCCTACCCGTGTCGTCGGATCTGGCAACTGCTTAAAAGATAACGATCACTCTACTGAATTCGTCCGTCTACGAGAAAATCGCTTTTATCAAAATAGGGTAACTTCTGGAAGCCAGCCAATTTGTAGTGCTGTACGCGCCATTGACGCCTGCCAACTAGTCCACTTTCCAGTAACAGATGACGTTCGGATGAATAGAGCGGATTACTGGTCTGTAGTACAGCTTCAATTCGGCGAGGCTGGTGGGTCAACGAATCCAGCAGTACCGTCAGCGACCGAACAGTCAGCCGTTCCTCTGACGATTTCAGCGTGTATTGATACGTTAACGAATCGGGCCGGGTAATTTGATAGCTGCTACGTAGCGCAGGTTTGTTAATATCTGCCTGGGTAAACAATTCCAGTTCGCGCGTCCAGTTAATGTCGCGCGTCGCTTGTTGATTCTGTTTTGCATTGATTGAGACAGCCTTGCTGACAAGCGGCTTTTGCACTGATAAATCGGCAATTTGGTGTTTAACGAAGCCTAAAACATCGTAGTAAACGTTCGGCTGGGTTTGTTTGGCAGGATCGGTGCAACCACTGAACAACAGCGGGAATAGAAGAAAAGCAACGTAACAAAAACGCATAAAATAAGACAAAATAGCCTCTAAGTAGGAGAGCCATACAAAACCACCAACACGTTTTTTGGCAAATCGGTTTAGCCTATCGAATTCTGAACCAAATTTGCATTCATAATGCTTTCTTAACAGGGCTTAAGAAGTAAGACATCAGACGCAATAGCTTTCGTTTAAACGAGTCTTGTCGGTGCTTTTTCTTTTGTCTTACGTCTTTCTTCTTACGTTTTTTTTAATTCTATGGAATACGATGTCATCATGATTGGTTCGGGGCCGGGCGGTTATACCGGTGCGATTCGCTGCGCCCAACTCGGACTGAAAACGGCCATTATCGAAAAATATCCGTCGTTGGGCGGCACCTGCCTGAACGTCGGCTGCATTCCGTCGAAAGCACTACTCGACTCGTCGGAGCATTATTACAACGCAGCTCACACCTTCGCCGAACACGGCATCAAGCTGGAGAATTTACAGGTTGATTTACCCCAGATGATTGTCCGCAAGACAAACGTGGTCGATCAGACGACGAAAGGTATTGTCTTTCTGATGAAGAAAAACAAGATCGACGAAATTCATGGCGTTGGCTCGTTTGTCGATCCGCATACAATTAAAATTACCAAATCCGATGGCTCGGAACAGACCATAACCGGGAAAAATATCATCATTGCGACAGGCTCAAAACCCATGTCGTTTCCGTCGATGCCGATCGATAAAAAACGGGTTATTACGTCAACCGAAGCGCTAACGCTTCAGGAAGTGCCAAAGCACCTTATTGTGATTGGCGCGGGCGTTATCGGTGCCGAACTTGGCTCTGTGTATGCCCGGCTTGGTGCAAAAGTGTCATTCGTGGAGTTTGCCGATTCGATGATCCCAACGATGGACAAAACGATGGGTAAAGAACTCCAGAAGGTCATCAAAAAACTCGGTGCCGACTTCTATTTTAGCCATAAAGTCACGAAAGTGGAAAATACGGGCGATGAAGTTGTGGTTAGCGTTGACACGCCTAAAGGGGAACAAATTACACTTACCGGCGATTATTGCCTGGTTTCAGTGGGTCGTCGTGCCTATACCGATGGATTAAATCTTGAGGCCGCCGGTGTAAAAGCTGATAATCGGGGGCGAATTGAAGTAGATGATCACCTGCGTACCAATGTGCCACATATCTATGCGCTGGGCGACGTAATACGTGGAGCCATGCTGGCGCACAAAGCCGAAGAAGAGGGTACGTTCATCGCCGAAACAATCGTCGGTCAAAAGCCGCACATTCATTACCGATTGATTCCGGGTGTGGTCTATACCTGGCCAGAAGTAGCCGCAGTTGGCTATACCGAAGAAGAGGTCAAGCAGGAAGGCATTCCATACAAAGTCGGATCATTTCCGTTCAAGGCGCTTGGTCGTGCCCGGGCGAGTATGGACGTCGATGGTTTGGTGAAAGTCCTGGCGCATAAAGAAACTGACGAGATTCTGGGCGTTCACATGATCGGAGCCCGTGCCGCCGATATGATTGCTGAAGCGGTCGTCGCAATGGAGTTTCGGGCGTCGGCTGAAGACGTATCACGGATGTCGCATGCTCACCCGACCTATACCGAAGCCTTCAAAGAAGCCTGTCTGGCCGCTACGGACAACCGGGCGATCAATATGTAGATTCGACAAAAATAGAAAATAGGTGAAAAGCCCGGTTGCTACGTAGCGGCCGGGCTTTTCCGTATATTGCTCACTTAACGGATACAACCGCCCTCCATGAAAAAAATGCTTACACTCCTCTTTACACTCTTTGTTGGGTACGCACACGCCCAAAATGCCGACTCGGTCGCAATCCGAAAGATTTTCAATGAAGCCTTATCAAATGGGAAATCCTATGAGTGGCTACGTCATTTAACGAAACAGGTTGGACCCCGGCTAAGTGGTTCAGCCGGTGCCCAGAAAGCGGTCGACTGGACCAAGCAAGTGATGGAACAGCAGGGCTTCGATCGTGTATTTTTACAGGACGTGATGGTGCCGCATTGGGTACGTGGTGCCAAAGAAGAAGCCTTTATTCACAACGGTAAACAGAAAACGAACGTACCAATTGCAGCACTGGGTGGATCGGTGGCGACAGGGCCAAAAGGGGTCGAAGCGGGGATGATCGAAGTGAAAAGTTTTCCTGAATTGCGGGAATTGGGCGCTGACAAAGTGAAAGGCAAAATTGTCTTTTTCAACCGCCCGATGGACCCTACGAAAATCAATACGTTCGAGGCTTATGGTGGAGCCGTTGACCAACGCGCGAATGGCGCAACTGAAGCGGCAAAGCTTGGGGCCGTTGGGGCTATTGTTCGCTCGATGACTAATGTGCACGATGACAATCCGCACGTTGGCGGTATGCGTTATGGAACTGGCGTTGCCTTGATTCCAACGGCAGCAATCAGTACAAATGCGGCTGATTTGCTGAGTAAGTCGTTGGCCGAAAACCCAAACCTGACTTTTTACTTTAAGCAAAACTGCGAAACCCTGCCCGATGCCAAGTCATATAACGTAGTGGGTGAGATCAAAGGCAGCGAAAAGCCCGATGAGATTATTGTCGTTGGTGGACACCTGGATTCGTGGGATCTGGCCGAAGGGGCTCATGACGATGGCGCTGGCTGCGTTCAGTCCATCGAAGTGCTACGTATCATGAAATCGCTCGGTATCAAGCCGAAACGTACTATTCGGGCAGTGATGTTCATGAACGAAGAAAATGGCCTGCGGGGTGGTGTTCAGTATGCTGATCTGGCGAAGAAAAACAACGAGAAACACATTGCCGCCGTCGAATCGGATAATGGTGGTTTTACACCGCGCGGTTTTGGCATTGTCGGTACACCCGAGCAACGGGCAAAAGTTATGCCCTGGAAACCGCTACTGGCTCCTTATGGCCTGTTGGAAATTGGAGCGGGTGGGGGCGGTGCCGACATTGGGCCATTGGCGCAGTCAGGTACCGTGTTATTCGGTTTCAAACCCGATTCGCAGCGTTATTTCGATTATCACCACACGTCGATTGATAAATTTGAAACGGTTAGCCAGCGCGAACTCGAACTTGGTGCAGCGTCAATGGCGGCTCTGGTTTATTTGCTTGACCAATACGGCTTGTAGTCAATTTTCAACTTCCCGAAAGTTCTAATCTGTACTTTCGGGAGGTTCTGTTCAAAAAGCTTCGCCAGTAAGAATATAGAAGCCGACACCTTCGCGGGTGACGCCCATGTCGGCACGCAGAAAAACGTCCTTTTTCTTGAAGAGTAAATACCGGATTCCCGTACCTGCTGTGGGAAGTAAATGATTAAATTGGACCTGGTCCAGGGCGGGGGCTACCGTTCCGACGGCGGCAAAGACAACGGCCCCGAAACGACGGCTGAACGGAAACGGTAGCCATCGGTATTCGACTTGTGCTGCTGCATAAAACTTGTCCCGGTAGCGCCCCATATAATACCCACGCAATGTGTTTTCTCCACCTAGCAGAGCCAGTTGATTAAAGGGGACATTGCCCGTCATTAGATTCCCGTAAACCTGCCAGGCCAGCACCTGATTAGGCCGAATGGTGTGGTACATACGAAAATCGGCCAAAACGCTGTTGAACGACAGGTTGCTTCCACGCGACTCACCATAATTGAGGTAGGCCAGCTCGCTAAAAAAACCTTTTCGGGGGTTGAGGGCATTCGGACGACTGTCATAAACTAACCCGAGGCCCAAACCCAGATTCGAGGTTCCCAAACTACCAAGCGGTAAATCATGCGCTGGACCATCGGGTTGTCTAAAATCAATTCGACTCAAATGCTGGAAGTCTACCTCCAGACCACCGAATAGATTCGGATGCAGTCGACGCATAATACGTTCCCGAAGTTGAATTGAGAATGCATCAACCGTAGCGGGATGGTCTGGACCTGTTCTGGGGCCGATGCCATAATAAAGCAGTGGGAAACGTTGTATCCGCCCTCGTCCCAGAAAAAACCAGCGGTCATTGTCACCATAAATCGCATGGTCGAGATTGAGCCCGTATTGACCGCGCAGGGTAAAAAAACTGAACGCCTGAATTTCACTCAGCCGATTGGCCAGCGTGTCGTTTTTAGCATGATACAGGTACAGGGCCGATACCCCAAATTCGAGACTGGTTTCAGGAGCATACCCTACTGTTGGATAAAACGATACGTGCGGTTTTGCCGACGAAGTTGTGTCGTTTAGGAAATGATTCACGAGCCGTTTGACAAGCGTTTGGCCAGCGGTAGGCTGTCGTAAGCCCACCAGCAACCCAAGAAGAAGCAGGTTCTTTCCTAGCCATCTGACGTTCACTTGCTGTATACTCTCCATACGTTCCAACCCTTGGAACAACCAGGATTTTAGGAATGTGTTTTCAACCAGACTAGTGCGCAGCGTCCCAAATGCAGTGTGTTTATTAAAATGGTATTAAATTAATGATATTTTTAACTTTAGTATAAAGGAAAAATTTTGTATTATAATATTGTTAATTATCGAATTAATATCTGGTAATTTTATATAAGTACTATAATTGGTGGCTTTACCTCTAACTTATCTAACAACTCATGAAACACCATTTTACCCGTGTATTAAAACGGCATTACGTGCTGATACATGTGCTTTGGCTCCTGGCAGCAACGACCAGCTGGGCGCAGACTAACGCACGTACGGTTACCGGTAAAATCTTGTCTAAAACCGATGGGAAAGGCCTTCCCGGCGCAAACGTATTGGTTAAGGGTACATCGGTTGGCGCCGTAACCGATGCCGAAGGCAGCTTTTCAATTAATGCCCAGCCCAACGCTACGTTAACAGCTTCGTACATTGGCTTCGTTTCGCAGGAGATTGCGATTGGTAATCAAACCGAATTGACAATTTCGCTGACAGAAGATGCGTCGCAATTAAATGAAGTTGTCGTAACGGCACTTGGAATTGCACGGGATAAAAAAGCCCTTGGCTATAGCCTTCAGGAACTGAAAGGCAGTGAAATCACGCAGGCTCGTTCAACCAATTTAGTGAATGCGCTATCGGGAAAGATTGCAGGCGTTCAGGTGACGGCTACAAATGGTTTGCCTGGTGCGTCGTCGCGGATTTTGATTCGTGGCGCTAATTCTATTGGTGGTAACAACCAGCCACTGTTTGTCGTCGATGGTATTCCCATTGACAACGGTAGTTATAACGTAACGCCCGGCAGCACCGGTGGAAACGTCAACAATACGACGACCGATTACGGCAATGGCGCGTCGGCTATCAATCCCGATGACATCGACAATATTTCTGTACTGAAAGGGGCCAATGCTGCAGCTCTGTATGGCTCGCGGGCAGCAAATGGGGTCATACTGATTACAACTAAGCGGGGGTCAACCAGCAAAAATATTGGCGTAACAGTCAATACGAATACCACCTTCGAGAATCCGCTACGTCTGCCCGATTTTCAGAATGAATACGGCCAGGGCCTTAAGGGGCAGTTTTCCTACGTCGATGGTATGGGGGGCGGTGTCAACGATGGGGTGGACGAGAGCTGGGGACCGAAACTGGATGGGCGTTTGATTCCGCAGTTCAATTCACCCATCGGAGCGGATGGCAAACGGACCGCAACGCCCTGGATTGCCCGCCCCGACAACGTCAAAAATTTCTACGATACGGGCGTTACTACGTCCAACAGCATCGCGTTAACGGGGGGCAGTGACAAAGGCGATTTTCGGCTGGGCTATACCAACCTCTATCAAAAGGGTATGTTGCCCAACACGAATTATAAACGCCAGAATATTACGCTGAACGCAGGCTGGAATTTTACGCCAAAATTCAACATACGGACGAGTATCAACTACGTAAAAGATGGCTCCGATAACCGCCAGAACCTGAATTTGTACTGGATCTGGTTTGGCCGTCAGGTGGATCTGGACGATCTGAAAGCCAATCCCGTTGAAACAGGTACCGACCCAAGTCAGTGGCCCGTCCAGCGTAACTGGAACTCAAACTACTGGAACAACCCAGCGTATGCGCTCAAATACCTGAAGTATGCGAATGACAAAGACCGCGTTATCGGCAACATAACCGCTACGTATAAATTAACTGATTGGCTGACGTTGACCGGACGTACGGGCACTGATTTCTCAAATGATCGGCGCATTACGAAGCAGGCAAAAAACGTAGGTGTACCCAATGGTAGTTATGCCGAAGATATCGTTTTTGTTCGCGAAACGAATAGCGACTTCCTGTTAACGGCCGATAAACGCTTAAGTGACCTTCACGTCGTTGCTTCGGTTGGAGGAAATGCCCGCCAGAACTACACCCAACGCGATTATATGTATGCGTCGGAGTTGACGATTCCGAATCTGTACAACATCGGTAATGCGAAGTCGCGGCCGACGGTCATTAACCGGATTACAGACAAGCGCGTGAATAGTCTCTACGGATCGGCTTCCTTGTCGTTCCGGGATTACCTGTTTGTGGATGTAACGGCCCGTAATGACTGGTCGAGTACGTTGCCCGCCGGTAACCGCAGCTATTTCTACCCATCCGTATCAGCCAGCGCGATTGTGACGGATATGTTCGGCCTGTCTTCAAACGTACTGACGTATGCCAAAGTCAGGGGTGGGTATGCCAAAGTGGGCAACGATACGGACCCGTATAACCTGACGCAGGTTTTTTCAAACGAAATCGCTTGGGGAAATACAACGACATTCTCGGAGAACAACCTGATTTACAACAAGAATCTGAAGCCTGAGATAACGACTGCCATTGAGTTCGGTGTAGAAACGAGGTTGTTCAATAATGCGTTGAGCTTCGAGTTCACGTATTACGACAAGAATACGAAGAACCAGATTTTGCAGGCTAACGTAGCACAGAGTTCGGGATATTACAACTCGGTTATCAACGCGGGTCAGATTCGGAACAGCGGTTTTGAGGTCGAGCTGTCGGGGGCGCCCATCAAACGGCCGGGTGGTTTCCGCTGGGACGTTGGTTTCAACTTCGCCCGCAACCGTTCGGAAGTTATCGACCTGGGCGGGCTGTCCACGTATCAGATCAACACCGGCTCACTGCTACGTAACGTCATTCTGGAAGCGCGGCCCGGTGATCCGTACGGTAACTTCTTCGGTACGTATTACCGGCGCGACCCAAGCGGCAACATGATTTTTAATAGCCAGGGTTATCCAATTATGTCGTCGGACCGGAAGGTTGTCGGCAACATCATGCCAAAATGGACGGGTGGTTTCCAGAATACATTTACGTATAAATGGGTCTCGCTCAGTTCGTTGATCGATGTGCGCTATGGCGGCAACGTCTTCTCGCAGGGAATCAACATTGGGCGTTACACAGGTGTACTGGCTGAGACCTTACCCGGCCGAGAAGGGAATATCGTTGGCCAGGGCGTAGTTGAGACGGCCAATGCCGACGGTACGTTCTCTTACGCACCCAACACAACGGTTGTAGCGTCTGCTGACGATTACTACCACAACTATTACAACCGTAACGTCAATGAAGCCTACATTTTCGACGCCAGCTACGTGAAACTGCGTGAAGTGAAACTGGGCTTTTCCTTTCCGCAAAAATGGTTTGGTCGGACGCCATTCCGCACGGTTACTTTTGCGCTGGTAGGTCGTAACCTGGCATTGCTCTACAAAAATCTGCCCCATATTGATCCAGAAACCAGCTACTACGGTGATGGTAACGTACAGGGTTTTGAAAACGGCAATACGCCTTCGGCACGTAGCATGGGCTTCAATCTCAACTTCGGACTCTAAAACCACTAGATCTCAGTGTCCTCTGTGCTTAGGTTTTTAAACACAGAGGCATAGAGAAAATAATCTTCTATGAAAAAGATACTCTTTCTCTCGTTTACGCTCTCGCTGCTGACGATAGCGGGCTGCGAAAATAAGTTCGATGAAACCAACATCAACCCAAACGATCCGACGAGCGTACCGGCCGAACGGCTTTTGCCTCACGGGATTTATTCGGCGGTGAGCAACATCATTGGGCCATCAAGCACGGTTTCGCTGGGTTTAGACGCTGGTAATGGCTGGGCGCAGCACACGGCCCGGATTCAGTATACGGAAATTGATCAGTTCAGCTACACCAGCGATTTGCAGGATTTGCCCTGGCGGTATCTGTACAACGAAGCACAGGCCGATTTCCAAAAAATTTATGAACTTGGCAAGACGGCAAACAACGAAAACCTACAGGCCATCGGCTTGATTATGCGTTCCTGGGTGTTTTCTGTCCTGACCGATGTCTATGGTGACATTCCATATTCGGAGGCTTTGAAAGGTACCACAAGCGGTATTGTAGCTCCTAAATTCGATGCGCAGAAAGATATTTATGCCGGGCTGGTAGCCGATCTCAAAACGGCCAGCGACATGATCAGCACCAAAGCCGTTGATAAAGACGCTGATATTCTGTTTGCGGGCGACATGACCAAATGGAAGAAATTCGCCAACTCGCTGAGCTTACGGTTGCTGAACCGGACGCTGGGTAAAACGGGTGCCGTGGTCGACGCCAAAACTGAAATGACGCGTATCCTGAGCGACCCAGCAAAATATCCGGTCATGACGTCGAATGCCGACGTAGCGCAATTGGTTTATCTGGCTCGCCCGAATAACAACCCAACCAGTGAGAACCGGCGCACTCGCGATGACCACCGGGTTAGCGCAGCGATGGTCGATAAGCTTGTCGCCTTGAGTGATCCTCGTCTGGCGATCTATGCCAACAAGTCACCCGCTACAGGTCTGTACAAAGGCGTGCCAAATGGTCTGCCCAACTCTGATGCGGGCGCGTTAGGCTTCACCAGTACGTCGAAAGTTGGCGATTATTTCACGCAGGAAACCACCCCTGGCGTTATCATGAGCTTTGCTGAATTGAATTTCATCAAAGCGGAGGCAGCCTTAAAAGGCGTTACCGCAGCCGGTGATGCCGCTAAAGCATATGCCGATGGTATTACGGCCTCTATGACGTATTACAAATTGACCGTCCCCGCCGATTACCTGACCAAAAATGCGCTTAAAACAGGCGATGCCGCTTTGACGCAGGTACTGGAGCAAAAATGGATCGCGCTGTTCGGGCAAGGTGTTGAAGCCTGGACCGAGTACCGCCGGACGGGAATTCCGGCGCTGGTGGTGCCTAAAGTCAACTACAATGCAGGCATGATTCCAACACGCCTGCCATTCCCATCATCGGAAGAAAGTTTAAACAATGCCAATTTAAAAGCGGCCCTGACAGCGATGGGTGGTGCCAATACCATGCAAACCAAACTTTGGTGGGCCAAGTAAACGTACTTTTCATTCTCGACGGATTTTAACCCGTCGAGAATGAAAAAGCTATAAATTCTTATCCAACAATTTCTTTACGTCGTCAAACGCGCCCGGTAAGGGCGCGTTTCGTTTTACGATTTTTCCCGTCCGGTTTATAACCGTTGCTGAAAGTTCGCCTTCAGACCGCAACCGGTCAACGGCATCGAACAGTTGGGTGTCGTTCAACAGAAGATGATCGCCGGAAAGGTTATACCGCGTAGCCATTTCAGGCCATAAGGATTGGTCGGTACCAGGAAATGGTAGATAAATTAATGAGAAATCGCGCGGGCTATATTCATTACGCAGGCGCTGGGCATCGAGCGCGGCCTGCCTGCCGGTCTCATCGGTAGGGGAAAGAAAGAGCAGATAAATGACCTTGCCCCGGTTGGCATTAATCACGTCATCGAGCAGGTCGGAGCCACGGCCAAGGGTCGATTTTGTTACGAAAACACCCGGCGATATTTCCAGCGCCGATGCTTTGTTACCTGCTTTTTTCAGCGTTTGAATGGCGGTCCTAATTCGGGTACTATCTTTTACTTCAAGCCGGTACAGTTCATCGACTGATTGCGCTAATTGTGGGTCTTTCACCTGCGGACGGCCATAATCGTACAGTAGTCGGGCAAAGTCGACAGTGAGTCCTGGTAAGGAGCTGGCCAGCCAATAAGCCGCCAGGTAATTGACGGATGTACTATCAAATTGGCGAATACTACGTTGAATGAGCGTTTCGTAATTCACCAATCGTTGCAACGTATCGGGATTTCGTTTGACTAACCCATCGAAAAAACGTAAATCTGCGGGCCGGGCGCTGTTGGTCATCGCGTAGTCGTCAAGACGAAGACGTTCTTCGGCGGTCAAATTTTTGCCGTATCGTTCGAGCATGATTGATAAGGCACGTACTGTCAGCCCATTTGTGCGGGTATTGGCATCGGCTGAAACCCGCTGCGTTACGTATTTAGCAAATTGGTTCATGGCCGTTGCACGAGCGGCCGATAGCAATTGGTCGTTGGGCGGACGTAGTGAATCGTTCAATGTTTTGGGCAAAGCCTCATTCTCGAACGTGGCTTTGTCATAAATGAACGTAGCTGCGTTGTATCGATTGGTATAACCAACCCAGCGTGTCAGGAGCGGAAACGGTTTTTCCTTCCTGGCGAATGCCAAAAACGCCCCCTGATAGGTACTGGAAACAAGGCTGAACGCGGCTGCATCACCCAAATTCTCGACCTGAGTTGACAGGGTTTTACCCGTTGTTTTGGGATAAGTAGCTTCAAATGCTTTATAGCGGGCAAACTGTTGATTTACCTGTGCATTGACGCCCCCAAACCGGAACGGCACAGCGACAGAAAAGAGGGAATCGGCATCTAACTCAATCGTTAAGGTACCGGGTGCGGCCAGAAAAGCGGTTGAAATGCGCCCGTAATTGAAATACATTTCTTCCTGTGGATAAATCAGCGGTAAGGATACGCGAAACGTACCATCAACATTCAGCGGAGCGGGGCGTACCAACTCCCGATTGGCCTGTAGAATATTATTCCGACTAACCAATACCGTCGATGCCTCCCGATAGAGTCGTGCCGACAAATTCCGAATGCGTCCCTTCACAATGACGGAGTCAACGGCTTGAGCATTTGATAGGGTAGGGAGTAAGCAACCGGCAAAAAGTAGTACGTGAAAAAGGGTTTGGTAAGAATTTTTCATTGCTTCAGTAAAAACAGATAAAGCAATAACAAACGAAAACGGCAAACAGTCAACATTCGGCAAAAAATGCTACCTGTCTACTTCGTTTTTATACCGTGATATTGCGCTTCCTCCTGATAATCGGTACGCAGCGGATGGCCCACCCAGTCGGTAGGAAGTAGAATCCGGCGTAGATCGGGATGCCCCTCAAACTGAATACCGACGAGATCGAAGGCCTCGCGCTCGTGCCAGTCGGCGGTGCGCCAGATATGCGCCACGCTTGGCACCGATGGCAGGCTTTTGGAGCCGGTATTACGTGGCACCACCACTTTCAGCATCAGATTGTGTTCGTAGGGGATCGACGTGAGGTTGTAAATCACGTCCATTGTGTTAGCTTCCAGCCCATTGTCAATTGCTGTAACGCAGGCCAGCAAGTCAAAAAATAACCGTTCATCGTCGCGCAGAAACTGGCAAATGTCAACTAATTGACTGGTTTTTACGGTAAGATAAGGTTGTAGATTTTGAGTAGTAATTTGGATATCCGGGCCAAATTGTGCGGTAAGGAGATCAGTTATTTCGGAAAAGGTCATTATCAATTACAAAAAGTCGCTCAAAGTTACGCCAGCCACGCCAGCCATTGCATCCAGTTCTCGATCCAGAATAAAAACTTGGTGGCAAATTTAGCTGCCGGGGCCGACGAAGGGTTAAGCGTCAGGCTGTTGTTATTCAGATTCGTATCCATGTAAAGTTTCTGCTTCGGGTCCACCATTGCCCAGAGTACGTCCGCGTTTTCGGTGAGCGTAAACTGGCGTTGGCGGCCTTTGCCGTCCCAGAACAGCATCAGTTCTTTCCCGTTGTCGAAGTGCACGAGTACGTCTACCGGCATTTTCCCGTCACCGTTACGTTGCACGTTGACAACAGCCTGTTTCTGACCGTCCCGCGTTCTGTTTTTGAGTGAGATTAGCTCATAGTCGACCACATTTTCGCCGTAAAGGGCCTGATCGAAAAACCAGTTCATATCTGGGCCGTATTTGCTGCCGAATCGCTTCGGAACAATCTCGTTCACGATGTCGATGAAATTCTGTCCGTTGGGGTGTTTGAACTTCCAGCGTATGAAATACGTCTGCATAATTTCGTCCATCACACGTCGGCCGGTCAAGCCTTCAAGGGTTCGCATCCAGGTTGCCGTTTTGGAATAGGTCAACACGCCATATTGACCTTCGGGTAGTTGCCACGTATTGCCAAATGAGGAACCAATGGCCGGATTGTCCTGATGTACGTACTGATCCCGCGAACTTTCGAGATCGCCCATGCCGAAGCCAAACAGATCGATTTGGGATGAGCGCGGGCCATAGGTCGCGTCCATAATCCGACCTTCGTAATATTGGTTAAACCCTTCGTCGAGCCACGCTTCTTCAAATTCGTTGGTGGCCAGCAACTGCATAAAATACTGGTGCCCAAACTCATGGATCGTTACCTCTTCGGGGAATCGCGCGCCAGCGGGTAAAAACGAGGCCGTTCCAGCGGTGATGAACGTCGGGTACTCCATCCCAAATGAGCCCTGGGCATCGAAAGGCGGATCTACGATGGTCAGGTTCGGGAACGGATACTGGCCGAGGTATTTGTCGAAATAGGCCAGGGCTGCTTTTGCCGCATCGATATGGCGTTGTGCCTGGTGCAGATGTTCAGGCTGCATCACCAGTTCAATGCTGACAAAACCACCCGAAGGGCGTTTCCATTTATCGTTGACCACCTTGAAGAGAGGTGAGGCTGTCCAGGCAAAATCCACTACGTCCTCGGCATGATAGAAAATCGTCTTGGTGCCGTTGCTGTGCAGTTTTTCCGATTGGAACAACCCCGTGGCACTCACCCAGAAATCTTTGGGCGTCGTAATAGTCACGTCATAAACACCGTAGTCGGCATAGAACTCCGAGTGCGCATGAAACTGGTGGCAATTCCACTGGCCGACATTGGACGGTCGGGAGGCCGCATCCCCGCCGGGTCGGTAGCGCGTCCCAGCGGGCTCATAGACACCAATTTTGGGAAACCACTGCCCAATCAGAAAAAAGTCGTTACTAAAACCTGTTCGGGCGAAAATCTTGGGTAGCTTGGCCCGGAAATTAATGTCGAGTACAATAGTCTCGCCCGGCCCAACGGGTTTGCTGAGCGGCACCCGAACGACGGTGTGATCGTTGGTATTCTGGTCGTCGGGTTGAAAAAACTGATAGGCTAATGGCTCCCCGTCGCGTGTCTTCATCGAAACAATATCAATGGAGCCATAAGGGTCTGTTTTGGCATTTTTGTCGATGGTTTCGCCCCGCAACTGCCCACCCGACTCGCGCATAAACGTGGATTTGCCGTTTCGAAAGGCGTTCAGGTACAAGTGGAACTGTAATTCCCGAATAAGATCGTTGGATGGGTTTTTCCAGGTAAGCGTCTCGCGGCCCGTGATTTTCTTAGTCGTAGGGTCGAGTACTACGTCGATCTGGTAGTTAGCCAGTCGCGGACTTAGGGGTGTCTTGAATATAGGCTTCGCTGACTGGGCGAGCGTTGCCAGCGTTACACGTAGCAACAGAAGTAAAAACAAAAATCGCTTCATCAGATAAGAGATTAGGAACGAAAGTAGGGCATCAATAGACCAAAGATAGGGATTAATTTACTTGGCGAATTCCGGGCATTCAGGATTAGGTTTGAGGATAAAAAAGAGGCATATTGACCAGTGAATGGCTTTCCTGAAAAACCTTCCTCCGATACGTGTATGCACTTCCGCTTTCTGCTACTTGCTCTTTGCCTGATTCTGTCCGGTTTTCTTCGCGCTCAATCTTATGACCTTCTCATAAAAAATGGTCGGGTTGTCGACGGTACGGGAAATCCCTGGATATATGCTGACGTTGCAATCCAGAACGGACATATCGTTAAAGTGGGGGCCATACCCGCAACCGACGCTAAGCGAACGATTGATGCTACTGGATTAATCGTTGCGCCTGGGTTTATTGACGTTCATGCGCACGTAGAAGGCAGTTTGGAAGCGCAGCCCGGTGCGCCTAATTTCATCCACGATGGTGTTACAACCGTGATAACAGGCAACTGTGGCGGATCGAGCGCCAACATACGTACCTATTTTGATTCGCTCCGAATGATTGGTACGTCAATTAATGTCGGTTCGCTCATTGGTCATAATACGGTTCGAATGAAAGTGATGAAGATGGCCTTTCGGGAGCCAACCGTTCGTGAACAGGCGGACATGGAAGCGTTGGTTGAACAGGCCATGAAAGACGGTGCTGTCGGTATTTCGACCGGCTTGATTTATACGCCCGGTACGTATGCCCGAACGCCCGAAGTGGTCAATCTGGCGAAAATGGCATCTCGTTACGGCGGTGTTTATGCATCACACATTCGGAATGAAGGGCAGAACGTCAAACAGGCCGTCGAAGAAGCTATCCAGATTAGCCGCGAAGCTCACATTCCGGTCGAGATTTCTCATTTTAAAGTAGCCAGCAAACCACTGTGGGGCAAAAGCACCGAAACCGTTGAATTAGTGGAAGCCGCCCGACGCGAAGGGTTAGACGTAACGGTCGATCAATATCCGTACACGGCCTCCAGCACATCCTTGGAAAGCATCGTTCCCTCATGGTCGTTGGCGGATGGTGATTCCGCCGTGCTGATTCGCTTCCGTGATCCGGTGACCCGCGCCAAAATCCGAGCAGAAATGCTGGAAACACTGAAAAACAACCTTCGTAAAAACTACGAATATGCCGTTGTTGCCAGCTACAAGCCTGATACTACTTATAATGGGATGAATATCAGCCAGATAAATCAGAAATTAGGCCGCAAAAATTCACCGGAAACCGAAGCTGATCTAATTATGGATCTGATGGAGCGAGCCCATCTCAAGCGCATACAGATGGTCTATCATACCATGTCGGAAACCGACGTCGAAAATATTCTGCGGTATCCAAACACGATGATTGCGTCGGATGCCGGTGTCGCCAGATTGGGGTCGGGCATGCCACATCCCCGCGCCTATGGCACTAATGCCCGCGTGTTGGGTCGCTACGTTCGCGAACGCAAGATTATTCCTTTAGAGGAAGCTGTTCGGCGGATGACGTCGCTGCCCGCGCAACGATTTAAGCTGACGGATCGTGGACTGCTACGTGCCGGGTATGCCGCCGACATTGTTCTGTTCGACGAAAAAACCGTGGCCGACCGCGCTACCTATGAGCAGCCTCATGCCTACACGACTGGTATTTCGTGGGTGCTGGTGAATGGAACGCCCATTGTCGAAAATGGCAAACACACCGGCCAGCGGTCGGGGCAATTGCTGATGGGACCTGGATATGGGAAATGATGGATCCGCCGGAGCGGTAGTCAGAGACTACGCCGAACATCCTACAGCCACTCATCGCGTTATCCGGTTTCTGACCGGCGTAAATCCAGTCTGATTAATGTTGACAAAAACCGATCGGAGATCGGGTAACGCGATGACGTAGTCGGGTCAGAGACTACGCCGAACATCCTACAGCCACCATCAGTGTCCAGCGAAACCAGACGTTTGCTGCACCTTGTGGCCTGTTTTTTTCTGCATGCGGCTAAATAGGGTAATGAGTAGTAGGAGCACAACAATCGGTATGAGTGAGAAGTAGAAAGCAGTTTGTCCCCCATAAGCCTCGAAAACATTGCCGGTAATGATAGAACCCGTTGTGCCACCGAGCGCCGAAAATATTACGATTAAGCCCGCCATGGGGCCGTGCTGACGTAGCGGCAAGCTGCTTAGAATAGCGGAGTTGATCGCCGGGTAAATTGGAGCAATAAACAAACCAATCAAGGGGAAAATGAACGCGGCTAGCGGGGCATCGTTCCAGCCCGTTACGGCTCGACCATCTACCGAAGCAGCCAGCGGTAAGGCTAACAAGACCAGGCCTGCCGATACAATCAGGCAAATCATCAGCAGCCAGTACCAGGAAATTTTGCCCAAAAGCACACCGGCCAGAAACCGTCCTACTGCAGTCGAGGACGCCAGAATACTGGCCATTTCGATGCTGAGGGACGTAGGTAACTGTAGGATTTTGCTATTGAAAGTCGGTAGCCAGCTCATAATTCCCTGTTCCATAAGAACATATATGAAAGCGGTGACAATGAATACCAGTACAACCGGTGTGGTGGCTAACCGGAACATGTCGGCCAGATCGTCGACAAGGCTCTTCGTATCTTCATGGCGCACGCTACGTTCGTTAATAGGCGTGGTGAGCAGTAGTACAAAGGCGATCATGGCAATGGCCGCCAGAATATAATAAACCGATAGCCACGCTGTGGATTGTGGGTTCGTGTTATCGACAAAAGCGCTGAACAGGAAATAGCCGGATAAAACGCCAATCATAAAAAACGACTCTAGGAAATTCATGAATCCAGCATGTTCGTTCGTATCATTTGTGATGAGGCCAATCGTCGCATATACCGATACTTTGATCAGCGCAAAACTGGCGCCGGTAGCCGCAAAAAGTAATTTCGTTGTCCAGAAAGCGGGTGCCTGGGGCATGGATAAACAGGCCAGCGTTACCAGGGCGAGCGCAAACAGCATGGCCCGTTTATAGCCGATGCGGGTGATATACGACGCGACAATAAACGAGACCAGGGCAATCGTTAAATCTTTAAAGGCTTCGAGTATACTGGCCGACGAAGCTGATATGCGGTAGTTATTTTGAACCTGCAAAATCACTGTTCCGACGCTGTTGAGCAGGATGGCAAAAACGAAATAATTAAGAAGTAAGGAGAGTTTTATACGCCAATGAATCATTTCTTGCAAGGGTTTAGTAGGGTAGGGCAACAAGCATGCAGGTCTCTATCTATTATTTTTACCCATTCTATTGGGGGATTTTGCATTTTTGCCACACCCGTTAGACGCAAAAAGACAAAAAAGTCTTTGCGCGTTACATCATCTGAAACGTCTTTATTCTATTTTGACAAATTCATTTTTGCCCCAATCGCCTGATCAACTCTTCGGTAATTTGTTTCATGATGTGCAGTTAGGTCACATTTTTGCGGATTCCAAAACGTTTGTAGACTGCATTCCGAAGCTGGTTCCGGCTAATCTCGTCGCGCTGTATGAAGCAGAGAAACACAAGCCAGACTTCAATCTGAGCGCGTTTGTGCACGAATATTTCGTCGTGCCAGAGAAAGTTGCCAATGACTATGTCAGCGATAAAACTATCAGTACTGCCGAACACATCAATCGATTATGGGACCGGCTTACGCGCCAGGCAGATACACCCGTGGAGGGCAGCTCACGCGTACCGTTGCCGCATCAATACGTAGTGCCGGGTGGGCGTTTTCGCGAGATTTTCTATTGGGATAGCTATTTTACGATGCTGGGCTTGCAACTATCCAGCGAATCCACCGCATCGGTGAACCAGACGGGCCATGTCGATTTGATACGGGGTATGATCGATAACTTTGCCTACCTGATTGATACGTTCGGCTTTATTCCAAATGGTAACCGGACGTATTTTCTGAGTCGTTCACAGCCACCTTTCTTCGCTTTAATGGTACGTCTACTGGCTGAAATTGACGGAAAAGAAACCCTCGTAAAATACCGGAAACAACTTGAAAATGAGTACGATTTCTGGATGCGGGGAAAGCACAAAGTCGTTGGAATAGGCTCTGTTACACAACGTGTTAGTAAAGTAGAGGGGTATAGCGTCTTGAACCGCTATTGGGATGATACGCCCGCCCCCCGGCCAGAAGCGTATCGACAGGAAGTTGAATTAGCGGAAGAAACTGAACCACTTGGCGTTGTGCCAGATATATTGTTCAATCATATCCGGTCGGCTTGCGAATCGGGTTGGGATTTTAGTAGTCGTTGGTTTGTGGATCAGAAAACGATGGCTACGATTCACACGGCTAACATCATACCGGTTGATTTGCAGTGCCTGCTCTACTCGCTGGAAACCGCTTTGCACGATGCCGCGCTTTACAGTGGCGATCATAAAATGGCATACGACGACTATGACTGGTTGATTAAAGATCGGGAAAAAGCCATTCAGCAGCTGTTCTGGAATGAAAAAACCGGCTTCTTTCACGATTACGACATACCAACTAATCAGCAAACATCAGCCTTGTCGCTGGCCGGTGTATTTCCATTATTTTTCAAGCTCGCTACGCCTACGCAAGCCCAACGCGTTCATGACCGGCTCAAGACCGATTTTTTGCAGGCAGGCGGCTGGGTGACAACGCTTAACCAAACCGGCCAGCAATGGGATTGGCCCAACGGCTGGGCGCCGTTGCAGTGGATGGTCTATCGTGGCCTGATGAACTATGGCTTTGTCGAAACGGCCAGCGAAGGTCGTGACCGCTGGCTTGCCCTGAACGATAAAGTGTTTAAGGCCACAGGCAAGATGATGGAAAAATATAACGTAGTGGATGCCGCTTTAACCACCGGCGGGGGCGAGTACCCAAATCAGGACGGTTTCGGCTGGACGAACGGTGTCTATCTGGCGCTGGACAAGGACCGGGCTGTCGTACCAGCGAAAGAGTGAATGAGTAGTGAGTTCACTTTTTCACTGATACGCCAGCCCGGTCATTAATCCCCACGTTCTTTTACCCGATCATTTGCCCTTCCATCCGCATCTGGTTGTAACCTTCAACGAAGCACCGTAGTTTAGTAGCTGATACTTAATTAACTAAAGCCATGACACCCCTTCGCCGACATGCCGTTCTTCGGCGTGTCAAAGATATTACGCTTAGTGCTACGCTTAGCCTGGCGCTGCTGAATGGTTCGGCCCTGCTTCAAAGCTGTAGTAGCAATAGCTCAGATGATGAGCAGACAGAGCAAACCGAAACCCATTTCAAACAGGGCGTCCGAACCTTTATTACTGAAACGGCACCCGGCAACTTCAAAATTACCGACGAAATTCAGGCCGATCCTGGTCAGGCGGGAGCTATTGTGAATTACTACGACGGCCATCGCGATACGTTGAGTGTGGCAGCAGCCAGGAAACTCGTAGAGTCCGACGAATCGACCCGAACGTACCTGAATAATCCAAATGGCTACCAGCACCACAACGGGCTGGCCAATGTACTGCTCTGGGGTGGTTTGGGCTACATGCTCGGTCGGTCTACGGCTCCTCAATATCGGAACGATGAACGTCGGTATGGGGCTGGTGTTTACGCCAATCAGGGCCTTTACGATCGCTCAAATCAGGTTCGCGAGAACGTTCGTACCTCTCGGGTAACACGTACCGTTCGGCCATCGGGCGGACGCAGTGGTTTCTTTGGCGGTGGCCGCAGCCGGGGCTTCTCGTCCTGAGTTGATTGGGTAATGGAGTAGAAGACGAGCGGCTTACCGTAATTTCAACAGATTTAGGCAACTAATTGCCCATACACAGCCGTTATCCAATTACTTTATAGTCAATAACATGAATCGGAAAAAGAATTGGGAGCGGCTGCGGAAAGAAACATTTGATGTGTGCATAATTGGCGCTGGCGCCAGTGGTGCCGGAGCCGCTTTGGATGCTGCTCTACGAGGCTATCGCGTGGCCTTAATCGACCAGGGCGATTTTGCCGGTGAGACTTCTTCCCGTTCTACCAAGCTGATTCATGGGGGTGTCCGATATTTAGAGCAGGCCATCAAAAAACTCGATCTGGCACAATTAAAGCAGGTTCGCCACGGCCTGGCCGAACGCCGGACGGTCATACGGAACGCTCCCCATCTAGCGCATCCGCTGGCCATATTGACGCCCGTTTTCAGTTGGTTCGAAGGCATGTATATGACCATCGGCCTGACGCTCTATGATTTTATTTCGGGCCATGATTCGTTTCCGAAAGGCCGTTGGCTCAACAAAACGCAGGCACTCGACAAAAGTCCGAGATTGACGCGTCAGATGCACTCCGCTGTTCTTTATTACGACGGTCAGTTCAACGATGCCCGTTACGCGCTGGCCCTTGCCCACTCGGCCGACGAAGCCGGAGCCGCTGTCGTTAATTACGTTGCGCTGACTAATTTTGGTCATGAGGGCAGCCGTATCAAAACGGCTACCGTACAGAACCAGCTTACGGGCGAAATGATTGAGGTGCAGGCAACGGTTTTCCTGAATTGCACCGGCCCCTATTCCGACGCTGTTCGTTTGCTGGCCAATCCCACGCTCGACCAACGGATTCGGCCCAGCAAGGGCGTTCATATTGTGTTGCCGCGCGAAACGCTGGCCAGTGACTATGCCATACTGATTCCTAAAACCGACGACGGTCGGGTTGTATTTGCGATTCCATTCGGCGATAAAGTTTTTGTGGGAACAACGGACAACGATTATGCCGACCTGAAAGACGAGCCCGTTCTGGAACCTTCCGAAGTTGATTATCTGCTCGAGACCCTACAGCCTTATCTGGATAAAACGCCCGATCGGGCGGATGTGCAGGCGGGTTTTGGGGGCATTCGTCCCTTGATTGTGAGCAGTCGCGCCGATACCAAGACCTTACTTCGCGATCACGAAGTTGAACACGACGATACGTCGGGCTTGTTAAGTTTACTCGGCGGAAAGTGGACAACCTACCGATTGATGGCACAGGACGCAATTGATCGGGTGGCTGAGTTGCTGGAAAATCCGGTACGTAGCACCACCGAAACCCACTATCTGGTTGGGGGCGAAAACTACCGTTTCGAGGATTGGCAGACGCTGCAAAAAAAATACGCTCTGTCAACTGATGTGTGCCAGCATTTGATGCGGACCTACGGGAATCGTGCCGAACACGTAGCGAAACTGGCGCAACAGAACCCCGCTCTGGCTAAAAAGTTGACCGATAGCCAACCGTTTATAAACGCCGAAGTTGTGTATCAGGTGCGCGAAGAAATGGCCGTTACGTTACGTGACGTACTGGCACGCCGGTGGCGGCTCGAACTCTCCGACTGGCAACGAACGGCACAGCTTGCCCCGCAGGTCGCCGATCTTATGGCTACTGAATTAGCCTGGAGTGATACGTATCGAATCAAACAGATTCAGGTATATCAACGCTTGTTAGCATCGTTTGCAAAACAGGCTGGATTAACCCCCGAACGAACTGTATTTGCCTAAATTTGACAGTCTACCTGAATAAAAGCTCCGGGATATCCATATCCCGGAGCTTTTTTAGTGTAGGCGAGAACCAGACATTACCAGGTTCGCTTGCTCATCACCTTATCCAGTTCGGGCTTGGTCATGGTGCCCAACTCGGGATGCTTCCCCAACCATTTAAGAAATTCCGTTTTGATATCGTCCGGCCACTGGCTGTCGATCTGGCCGGTTGTGTAGCGCCCTGATTTGACCATTTCGAAGCCAAACTGATCTTTACGGGCGACAAACTCGCACGTCGTGATCACCTGTTCGGCCATGTGGGCGGGCACAAAAAGAACACCCTCCCGCTGGGCTATCACCAGATCGCCGGGCAAGACCATCACATTACCGATGCGGATTGGGGTATTTAACCCCATCAGAACCATTTCTTCCAGGAAAGACGGGTGAAAATCGCGAACGAAGGCGTTGAAACCTTTTATGTTCTGTAATTCCTGCAAGTCTCTGGCCGCTCCGTTGAACACGACGCCATTGCCCGTTTTGCTGAAAATAGCGTTTCCTAACGTAGCGCCCATGAGCGTTCCACCGCCAATTTTGCCGAAGGCATCAGCAACATATACATCGCCTTTGGTCAGGGTTTCGATCGGCCAGGTATTCGTGTTTCCTTTGCGGCCTTGCTTGGTTGTACCCCTCTCCTTAATAACTTTTTCAACATCCGGCCTAGTGGGCATGAACATCGCCGTTACGGCCCTTCCCGTTACCGGTACGTCGTCTTTGATTAGCTTCCAGTTACCTTCAAACTGGTTCAGGTAGCCTTCGTTTTTTAAAACTGTCCAGGCATCATCAATACCTATGTTTTTGGCGCGCTGGACTAAATCGTCAGAAATCTTGGGGCGGCCATCTGGAAACCGATCACCTTTCCATTCCGATGTTAAAAACATCAGTTCGTCTTTCGGAATGGTTTGGGCGAACAAAGAGCTTACAGCACACAGGTTCAATAGGAGGGAGAAGACAGCGTACTTACTGTTCATTAGGCTGAAATTTGATTGATGATTGAGCGAAGTAAACACAGAGGTAATAGAGATGAACACAAAGGAAACGGAGATTTTCTCAAGGCTCTCTGTGTTTATCTGTGTTACCTCTGTGTTAAATTAATGTCCCTCTTTCGCCAGATAGGCATCTATGTCTTTTTCGGTAATGGCTAATTTCTTCGGATACTTGCTTACCCAGGTTCTGAATTCACCTTTGATTTTGTCCGACCAATCGCCGTGTATTTCGCCGGATGGATATTTTCCCTGCTGCAAAAGTACACGTTCAAATTCGTCACGTAGCGCCGTCATTTCAGATGCAGAAACTAGTCCTTCAACCAGATGCGCCGGAATGAACACAGTGCCATATTCATTCGCAAACACGGCATCGCCTGGTATCACGGTTACTTCGCCAATGCGAATGGGTGCATTGATCGACGTAGGGGTCATATCTTTAATGTAAGACGGGTCATGCCCCTTTACCCAGGCATTGAAGCCTTTTGTATCTTTCAATTCCTGCATGTCCCGCACTGATCCGTAAAAAATTACGCCCTTGCCCGTTTTTCCGTAGATGGCATTTCCCAGACTCGAACCGATCAACGTACCATCTTTTATCTTGCCGTACCCATCGGCTACGTAAATATCACCCTTCGTTAAGATGTCAATTGGCCAGATGTTTATGCCCCCTTTCTGGGAACGGCCTTCGGCTTTGCCCTGCGCCCGTACGAGGCTGTCGAGGTCGGGGCGGGTCGGCATGAACTGAGCCGTCACGGCGCGGCCGGTCATGGTCTCACCGGGTTTGAGAATCACCCAGTTTTTTTCGACCTGATTGCGGTATCCTTTCCTGCCTAGATATCCCCAGATTTGCTCCAGCGTACAATTTTGCAGGCGTTCCAGAACGATGTCGGGAATTTTAGGCCGACCATCGGGAAACCGTTCGCCTTTCCAGTCGGCGGTTAACGCTTTAACGTATTCAGGCGATGAGCCTACGCGCTGGGCCTGGGCTACAAAGCTCCCCGAAAGAGCGATGACGGTCAATGCGACAAGTGTTCGTTTTATCATTGCTTTAGGTAAGGGATTGACTATTCAGTGGAACGTAAGAAAGAAAGGGGTTTCAGGCAGTTTTTCTTAAAAAGACCACAGAATAAGTAAAATACTGGTATTCCCTACTTACATATGTGTTGGATTCTCACAATCAACCTGGTCCTGTTTTAATACTACGTTGCCTGAAATTCTGACCTGATTCCAAACGAAAATTCCGTACCTAACAGTTATAAATCCCTGACTTTTTCTTTGCCATGAAAAACATTTTCTCCCGATTGTCAGCACCCGGCAATCCCTCCGACCGCCGTGACTTCCTGCGTAATGCCGGATTAGGGGGTCTCTCACTCGGCTTAGCCTTCGATAAGCGTCCGGATGAGGAACTGGAATTTATCACGCAAAAGGTAAGCCGCTTTGCCAAACCCTCCGAATTGAAAATTACGGATTTGCGCGTTGCCGTTTTGCAGGGCGTACCATTCAGCAGTCCAATTATTCGGATTGATACCAATCAGGGCCTTGTTGGCTGGGGTGAGGTGCGCGATGGGGCCAGTGCAAACTACGCGTTGATGCTCAAAAGCCGCTTGCTGGGTAAGAATCCGTGTAATGTCGAGCAGATATTCAAACAGATCAAGCAGTTTGGTGGTCAAAGCCGGGCGGCTGGTGGTGTTTGTGGCGTTGAAATGGCATTGTGGGACTTGGCAGGGAAAGCATACAACGTACCGGCCTATCAACTGCTGGGTGGTAAATACCGTGACTTTATTCGGCTCTATGCCGACACGCCCGAGTCGGATAGTTACGAGGGATTTGCTGAAAATATGAAAAAACGCCGGGATCAGGGGTATACATTCCTGAAGATGGACTTCGGCATTGGTATGCTGGCCGACCAGCCGGGTCTGCTGGTTAATGCCAATAACTGGAGTGTGAAAAGACAGTGGAGTGACGCGGAACCTGGAAAGCTAGGGAACTATGCCAATACAAAACACCCCTTTACGCGCATTCAGGTTACGAAAAAAGGACTGGATAAGTTGGTGGAACACGTAGGTAAGGTCCGGGATATTGTGGGCTACGATACGCCACTGGCTGCCGATCACTTTGGTCACTTTGACGTTAATACGGCCATCCAGATTGGGAAAGCGATGGAGCCGTTCCGGCTCGCCTGGCTCGAAGACCTTGTTCCCTGGTTTTATACCGACCAGTGGAAACAAATTTCTGATGCCATCGACACGCCAACCCTAACGGGCGAGGATATTTTTCTGAAAGAAGGCTTTATCAAGCTGATCGATGCGAAAGCTATTGATATGATACATCCCGACCTGGCCTCATCGGGCGGCTTGCTGGAAACCAAGAAGATTGGTGATTACGCCGAAGAAAAGGGCATTCCAATGGCCATGCACTTTGCCGGTTCGCCAATCTCTATGATGGCTAATGTGCATTGCGCAGCGGCTACCGAAAATTTCGTTGCGCTGGAACACCACGGTGTTGACGTAGCGGGCTGGGAAGACCTCGTAACCGGTATGAAACCCATCGTTGAGAAAGGTTTTGTACGGGTACCTGAAAAGCCAGGTCTTGGCGTTGAACTGAATGAGGAAGCTGCCAAAAAATTCCTCAAAAAAGGAGCAACCTGGTTTGCACCAACCGATTCATGGAACACCAAAGATTCGGCTGACCGGGAGTGGAGCTAGAAAATATAGTGTCTCTTAACAACATGCCGCTGGAATAGCTTCTTCCAGCGGCATGTTGTTAAGAGGTTAGCAAACTTTCCAAGGCCTTGGCCAAGTCGGTATATTTATACGAAAAATCAGTTTCTTCCTTAATACGTTTGTTCAGGACGTAGTTGCCACCTGTTACAACGATGGCCATCTCACCGTACAGGAGTTTAATCGCAAACGTTGGAATATTGGGTAATAGCAACGGCCGATGTAAGACCTGAGCAATGGTTCGCGTTAGTGATTCATTCGTGACAGGATTGGGTGCAACGGCGTTATAAATCCCTTGCCACGACGGCTCTTTTATCGCCTGAATGTAGAGTTGACAAAGATCATCGAGGTGAATCCACGAAACGTATTGCTGCCCCGATCCAATGGGTGCGCCCGCTCCCAGACGGATGGGCTGGACAAGTTTAGGCAACGCACCCCCCTCCATGGTGAGAGCGACACCTGTGCGAAACTTTACGGTACGTATACCCTGGGTCGCTATCTGATCTTCTGCCCGTTCCCACGCCCGGACTACCTGCGCCAGGAAATCGGAACCGCCCTGGCTGGTTTCAGTTAGGGGTATGTCGTTGGTATCGCCCCCATAATACCCAATCGCCGAAGCGCCCATAAAGGATTTAACAGCATGTGGATTTTTGGCTAATGCCTGCGCCAGTAGTTCTGTTGACTGAGTACGGCTATTCAGAATTTCGTCTTTGCGTTCATCGGTCCAGCGTTCGTCGGCAATTCCCGCCCCGGCGAGGTGGACAATATGATCTGCCGTGGCGATGGCTTGTGGATCAATATGCCCTTTTTTTATATCCCATTGGTAAACTCGTACATCAGGAATAGACTTCGGTGACCGGCTCAATAACGATACGTGATACCCTTGTTGTTGAAGCAGTTGTGTTAAGCGACGACCGATAGAGCCGGTGCCACCCGTGATTAATACCGTTTGGTTCATAGGCTGGTTAAGTAAGTTAGTACCTAAACAACCCGGTTTTGAGGCTTACGGTTTGTTATTTTTTGGTGAGTGTCTCGCAAACCTACTCACCAGCTATACATCCCATTCCTTCGGCAAGCCCAGTTGCCGGGCGTAGTGTGAGGGCGCTGTATAATGAACCCAACTTAGCAATCTGTTGATCTCGTCGGCAAATTCAACGTAGTAATCCGGGTCGAGTTTGATTGCTTTTTTTAGAACCTGTTCAGTACGTTTAGCAATGTATTCGGCGGCTTTATCGGAGCGGGAATTGTATTTCTGAAGCAGGTGGGCGTTGTTCTCATAGAACGTATTGAGCATGTACAGCATCAAATCGACCTCGCCGTATTTGTCTTTCGTAACCTTTAAATGGCGACTGATGTAGCCGCTCACGGTGCGCATGTCCATCATCAACCAGCCGGGCGTATCGGCGTGAAGATTCGCCGTTCGGTCAATAAACGCCCGAATCATACTACGTCGTTCGTCGATGGTTTTCCCTTCTTCGACCAGTTCGAACTGGAGCCGTTCTGTCAGCACGGCATCTTTGGCAATTAAACGTAGCAGTAGCTTGTCTTTTTCCACTCCCGGCATTCGGACAATGGCTTTTTTTAGGTCAGGATCGAGCGCAGGCATTTAAACCAATAATGAATGATGAATTATAAGTTATGAATGTAAAAATACTTCGCTATAAGTCATCATTCATCATTCATCATTCATCATTCATCATTCATCATTCATTTACACTCCTACCGTATCGCCTTCATCAGTTCGGATTTTATCTTCGATATAGGTTATTATTTGAGTAGCAATGTCGACGCCGGTGGCATTTTCGATGCCTTCCAGGCCGGGTGATGAGTTGACTTCCAGCACCAGCGGGCCACGGTCAGAAGGAAGCATATCGACACCGGCAACTTTCAGACCGAGGGCACGGGCCGCCTGAATCGCGGTTTGCTCTTCCTGGGGAGTAAGTTCAACCGACACCGCATTGCCGCCCCGGTGAATATTCGAGCGGAAATCTCCATCAAGTCCCTGCCGTTTGATGGCGCCCACAACGCGCCCACCTATCACAAAAGCCCGGATATCCGACCCTTTAGATTCCGCAATGAATTCCTGCACCAGTACGTTCTTTTTCAGGCCGTAAAAGGCTTCGATGGTTGATTTGGCCGCTTTGATTGTTTCGGCCAGTACCACGCCAATGCCCTGCGTTCCTTCCAGCAGTTTGATAACTACTGGTGGCCCACCAACGTGCTTGATTAACTGTGTGATGTCGCCGTTTTTAGGATGGTTGGCAAACATGGTTTTGGGTAATCCAACTCCCGCTTTCGATAGTACCTGCAAGCTGCGTAGCTTGTTGCGGGAACGCATGATGGCCTGCGACTTGCCGGTTGTGAAAATATTCATCATTTCGAACTGACGGACAACGGCACAGCCGTAATCGGTGACGGAAGCACCGATACGTGGCACAATTGCGTCGAGCGAGTCGAGTTCCTGCCCTTCATAAAGCACGGAAGGTCGGCCGCCTTCAATCATTACCTGGCAGTTCAAGTGATTGACAATAATGCCTTCGTGGCCGCGCTGACTGGCCGATTCGAGCAGTCGCTGAGTCGAATATAAATTCGGATTGGCCGATAAAATGGCAATACGCATAAAAGTGGTTAGTCGATAGTCAAGAGTCTTCAGTCATCGTAGTTTTTGCCAGTAAAGGCTAATCGCTTTTTTTACTGACGACTACTGACTGTTGACGATCGACTTTAAGCTGATAGGATAAATTTGTGTACGAAACATCGACGATGAACCGATTGCGGAGCAGCTTCCGGCCTAACAGCACCGGATTCTTAAGATGCTCCCGGTCGGCAAGAGTAAATTCAGCCAGAATGGTACGTCCAAATAGGACAATTCTGGTTTTGATAACGTAGCGTAGCTCGGCCACCCCAAATGAATTGCGAATCATACGTTGGCTAAACTGATCGCTATAAAATTGCCGGGCCGGTCCGCCGGATTTGTCGATCAGCCAGAAACTTAATTTCTTCCGAAGTCCGGTTCGTATCAACTGAACATCTTTACAGTGTAAAGCAGAGGTAAAAGCCCCCGTATCGACTTTGGCCTGCACATCGAAAAGCTCCAGGTCGGGAAAATCGACAAGGTCTGTCATGCCGATAACCTGCTTGGGTTTAGGTGTTCGGTCCTTCATAGTCTTTCAGGTTGTCGCTACGCTATTCGGTTTTAAGTATACGGTGGGTGGCTGACGCAAGCCAAAAACTGAATAGCGTAAATCGTTACATGCGGATTAAGCGGCTGAACGTGAGAGACATGTCTAACATGATCATTTTGGCCCGAGCATTACGTTCGAGGTGATAGGCCGCTTCGTTAAGATCGGATACGATGCGTTCGATATGCTCGACGGTAAGGACTTTAACAAAATTTTTTACGAAAGCCATTTCGTCGTCGGGTAAGCGCAGGAGTGCACCGGCTCCTTGCTGCCATAAAAATAAATCGCGGTACAGGCGGATGCTGTAATCGAGTAACCCCTTCTGTTTTTCCTTGCTGAAACTGTCAAACTGGTCGGCCTGTTTAACCAGCGCTATTAAATCCTGCCGGTAGCAGGTACGCATCCAATCGGCAAACCAGGTATGCTGGTCCGTTGCGTGTGTTTCCTGTTTAGTCAGGTTCAACGCTTCCGCCAAATTACCATCAGCAAGATAAGCCACGCGTCGGGCGGTCGTTTCGTCGAGGTTCAGGTGCTGACGCAGGTACGTAGCGACCTCCTCATCTGTAAAGGCCCGCACCGCAACCCGCTGCGTTCGCGACAGAATGGTGATCAATAATTTGTCGGACTGATTCGTGATAAGCAAAAAAAGTGTCTGAGCCGGGGGCTCTTCCAGAACTTTGAGCAGCGCATTGGCCGACGTTATGTTCATCAGCTCAGGCAGCCAGATGAGCATGATTTTGTAATTACCTTCGTAGGATTTCAGGGATAACTTCTGCAAAATACTACGGGCTTCCTCCGCCGAAATATTGCCTTGTTTGTTATCCGCCCCGACGGTTTCGAGCCATTCGGGCAACGTTCGGTAAGGTTGCTCAAGCAGGAATTTCCGCCAGTCTGTCAGATACGCTTCCGATGTTTTTCCCTTGGCCAGATTCGCTACCGGAAACACCATGTGCAGATCGGGATGCACGAGTTTCTGCATCTTCACGCAGGACGCACACCGGCCACAGGCGTCGGCGTCGGGCGTACCAGACTGTTGCTTATCTTCACAGTTAACATACTGAGCCAGCGCCAGGGCCAGTGCCATATTTGCCCCGCCCATTGGGCCATCGAACAGCAGTGCATGGGCAAGGTGGTTTGTTTGTACCGCCCGCAGCAGCATCTGCTTCGTTTCTTCCTGGCCGATAATTTCGTTGAAAAGCATAAGTTGTAGAACGGGCAGCGCCGTCTGACGTAGTATGTCGTTCTGCTGGTTGACTAGCTATAGATCATTCATTGGGTTGAATGAGGTAAACGACCGCTCCTGGTTGAAAATTTCCCTCAATATGCGTTCTTCCACCTCATCAAAATCCATATCACGCCGTTTGAAAGCTTCTCTGGCGACATGAATGGCTTTTTCAAGGCGATACGTTGTAAAGCCGTCGCTGGCGCCACCCCAGGAAAAGGAAGACACAAACTTCGTCTGAAAGCCGCTCCCGAATACGTTTACACTGACACCCACCACCGTACCCGTATTGAACATCGTACTAATGCCTGCTTTGGTGAAATCGCCCATCATCAGTCCGCAGAATATCCGTCCGGTATCTTCAAGCTGGCGGGTAGGATACGAATAAAGCTTAACGTTGCTGTAGTCATTTTTGAGATTCGAATTGTTGACATTGGCACCCAGATTGCACCACTCACCAATGACCGAATTGCCCAGAAAACCGTCGTGCGCTTTGTTGCTGTAGCCGAAGAAAATTGAGTTGCCTACTTCGCCACCCACTTTACAGAAAGGGCCAATTGTCGTATTGCTGCGCATTTTACCACCCCAATTAACGGTAGAGCCTTCGCCAAGAGAAAACGGCCCGATTACAATTGATCCTTCGCTGATAGTCGCGTTACGGCCAATGTAGATTGGCCCGCCTTCTGCGTTCAGGATTGACCCATGTATGGTGGCTCCGGGTTCTACAAAAATATTCTCAGGGGCGTAACAGCGGGTAAACGGATCCGTTATTGGCTCAGATTGCCGTCCGGCGGTGAGTCTGGCGAAATCGGCGCGAATCTGATCCCCGTTGTGGACAAAAATGTCCCACGAATTTCGCACGATTGTCATTGGTTCAGCAAACGTATGAAAATCATAATCGTCGTCGATGGTTGGTGCAGCTTCCAACTGGTTATCAGTACGTACGGCGAGCACGAAGCCATCCGGCATAATGAGGCCCGCCCCCATTTCCAGCGCAGCGATGGCGTCGTGCAGGGCGGGGGTTGGACAAATGGCTCCGTTCACGTACCAGTTGTCGTTACCGGCCATTTGTGGAAACTTTGTCTGCAAATACGATTCGGTCAGAAAGGATGGTGTCTGGCTTAATGATTCGGCCCATTTTTCGGCCAGGGTCTGAATACCAATGCGAATGCCTGCCACGGGTCGCGTAAAGGTGAAGGGCAGCAGCGCCTTTCGGATAGTCGGTTCGTCGAATAAGATCAGGTTAGCCATGGCATGTACCAATGAAGTATGGGGGCAAATATCCAACCTTAATCTGTAAAAAGAGAACACATCAAACTGTACTTTTACGAAAATATGACGGGCTTAACCACGGAGGCTATTATTCAACGTATCGCCGGTTTGCAGGAAAAATCGGGTCTGTTTCCGTCGGTTCGCAGTAATGCTACGTTAGGCTATCGACGCGCAGATACGAATATATTTTTTACCGCCAGCACCGTCTTTGTGCTACAGAAGCTGCGTCCATACGTAGCAGATGACATAAAAGGCCTGATTGACCGGATTGGGGAGCGGGCAGCAACTGCCTACGGACTGTTTCGCAACAAAGACGGCTTGAACACGTACAATTTCTGGCCCACTCGCCCGTCACGACACTTTCCAAATGGGTACCTGTTTCATCGGTTCGAACATTTCCGTATTCCCGACGATATTGACGATACGGCGATGGTTTACCTGACCACAAACTCAGCCCGCACGGATCAGCTCTGGTTGAAAGATAAACTGTCCCAGCACGCCAACCTAAGCCAGGGACGCCAAATTCAAAATACGTATCGCGATTACCGCGATTTACGCGCCTATTCGACCTGGTTCGGTAAGAATATGGGTATTGATTTCGATGCCTGTGCACTGAGTAATATGCTGTACTGCATCTACCAGTTTGACTTACCCCGCAATCAGCACGATACCGATTCTCTAACCTATCTGCGCTCAATCGTTGAGTCGGGACGCTACGTTTCGGAACCGTTTCGGTGCGCTCCGCACTACGCCCGAACTTCATTGATTATTTATCATATGGCCCGTTTGATGGCCGCTTTCAACATTCCCGAACTGGAACCCATTCGCCCGCGCCTGATTGCTGACGGACAGCAGAAATTGGCACAGGCAACCAATCGCGTCGAGCAAATTTTGCTATCAACGGCTTTACTACGTTTAGGCACACAAGTGCCCAGTATAGACATTGCCGGAATCGAACAGGATTTCACTACGTTCAACTTCTTCATTGCAGGTTTATTGACCGCCTACGAACAGCCGCTGCTACGTCGGTTTGCCGACCGCTCTATTGTGCAAATGCGCTGGCAATGCGAAGCGCATTGCTGGGCACTGGTGGCGGAGTATGTTGTGTTAATGATGAATGATGAATGATGAATTATTTTTTGTAGAATCATTCATCATTCATCATTCATCATTCATCATTCATCATTCATCATTCATCATTAAAGTCCCATCCCACCATCCACAAAAATCGTTTGTCCGGTAACGTAGCGTCCCTGCGTTGGAGCAGAGTAGAACGGCCATCGCAGCAATATCGTCGGGTTGACCTTCAGACTCGACGGGAATGCTCATGCGCTGGCTGATGTGTTCCGGAACAGCGGGCGTTGGCTCATCAGTGCGGGGTGTATTGATGACGCCAGGTGACAGATTGTTGACCGTAACCCCATTCCGGGCGAGTTGCAGCGCCAGATTGCGAACCGTATTGGAACGGCAGCTTTCGTGCCGGCATAGACAATCATGGCCTGGATTTCATCCACTACTGCCCGCGCCAAATTCAGCGAGTGCCAGTGCAATCGCTTTCCCAATACCCTGACTTGAGCCGGTTACGAGGGCATTTTTCCCTGCTACGTTGAGTAAATCCCTGATCATGGTAGTTTCCGGTTTTTGGTAGTTGGTTTATGGCAAGTGTCAGCCACCGTAGCGACGGACCGCAATAAACCGACTGCCAAAAATGGCGTAAATAGTCCCCAAAAACTTAGTCAATTCACTTTAATACGTCTTCGTCATGTCGGATGGAATGGCTAGTATAAAATCGGCGAGTTTATCACTTTCGAGCCCTTCGATTTTGTGCGTAGGCTTGTCAATGTCAGGAATCTCAACGGACGAGAGCGTTACGATCTTGAGTGCGGGCTTTTGCTGACGAAGATACCAGACAATACCCTCAAAATTTTTAGAGTGATAATCGCCATTGAAATGCAAAAATGTCTGACCTGGCTTTAGATTTTGCAGGATAAAATGGGCCATTGTAGCATCTTTTATGGCCTGGGCGCGGGCAAAATTGGCATTCACATCTTCTTTGCCTGCCGTTCCAGAAGATGCCGTGCCTGCGTGGGATGTGCCGGACATCGGCCCGCTACTCATCATATCCATCATGCCTTTGTAGCCCGGCAGGGTCAGGTCAACCGTTAGTGGAAGTGGAGCCACCTGCTGTTTGCCTTCGCTGGAGATCGTATCGAGCGCAGCCAGTCCCTGACGTGAGACCAAACGGGCGTATCGACGGGGTACGTTGGTAGCGATGAATGGAATTTTCTGTTCACGGGCAAAATCAACAATGGGTTTGTAGTCGGTATCGTAATTGGGCCATAATCGCGTTTGTACAGCCAGTTCCTTGCTTGTGGTGTGGCCCTGAACGTAGTTACTAAGACCCGTTTGGTTATCCGTTTCAAACATCTCGGCACCCAAAACCAGGTTGCCTTTTCTGGCGGCCTGTAAATCTTTCGTTAGCTGGAGTTCGAGCCAATGGCAAATGGGATTATTATGCAGTTCGCCGAATAACACGACGTCAGCATCAGTCGCCTGACGAAGCAATTTGGCGTAAGTTGTCGCTTTTAACGTAGGCGTATACAGCCTGTAGGCAGGTTTATCGGGTCGAAAAGCAAAAGCAAATAAACAAAGCAGAAGCAGCGTACTACGCATCAGAATATGGTTAAATTTGAATCTTTATCAATTAATAAAGCCGCTGATGGGGAAGGGGCAAAGCAACAATATCGTCTCTGTAACCAATCCTATTTAGATTTGATTACCTGTTCAACTGCCAATTAGGGAACAATTCCTGCGTTGGTACCCGGCGGGACGTTCTAAAGTATCTTCTATTCTAAAACCATGAATCTGTTAGAAACCCTCCAAAAATTTCCGGAGTTCGCGACCGTTCCGGACGAACAACTTCAGTGGCTTATCGACCGATCCGAAGAGGTAAGCTATCCACGCGAGACGGTACTTTATAAACCCAAGGAACCGGCCGATCATCTCATCCTGCTCCTGGATGGGCGCATCCGTATTGATAATGGGACGAATAGCCTGGGCGACGAGCTATTTATGTATGATCCACACTCCATCATAGGTGTGTTACCCTTTTCGCGGATGACGAGCTTTCCCAGCCGATTTGTGACCCAGACAGACGTGCGAATTCTTCGGCTTCATCGGGATCATCTGCTCGGGATGATACAGAATTGTTATGAACTGACGGCGTCTCTGGTTCAACAAATGACAAGCCGCATTCGGTATTTTACGAAACAGGCTCAGCAAAACGATAAGCTGGCGTCGCTGGGTCGACTGTCGGCGGGGCTGGCTCACGAACTGAACAATCCCGTAGCAGCCGTAGTACGTTCGGTCGAAACGCTGAGTACCCATCTGCGGGCAACGCCCGAAGCGTTCAAGACCGTGATGAGTCTTGACCTCACCGACGAGCAGGTAGACAGCGTAGGGGCCGTGTTCTTTAAAAAAATGGACCAGCAGTCAGGTGTTGACAAGCACCAGCTGTCGCTGATGGAACGGACAAGTCTGGAAGATGACCTGACCGATTGGCTCGACGATCATGGCGTTGACGACAGCATGGATCTGGCCGGGCCTATGGTCGAATATGGCTTTACAACGGAGGATCTGGATTGGCTGCTGGAAAAAATTGGCGATGAAAATCTGGCAGGCGTGTCCAACTGGATCGTCAATAATTTAGTGACCGAAAAGCTGGTTTCTGATATAAGCGAAGCCTCGAAGCGGATTTCGACACTGATCGGCTCCATCAAAAATTATACGCACATGGACCGGGGCACTGGCAAAGAACAAGTGCCACTTGCTGAGGGTCTACGTAGTACCATTACGTTACTGAATCATAAAATAAAAAGTAAGCATATTGACCTGACGTTGACCATTCCCGACGATCTGCCTAGTGTTTGTGGCTGGGCTGGTGAACTGAACCAAGTCTGGACAAACCTGATCGATAATGCGATTGATGCCTTGCCCGACGGAGGTAAGATTGAAATCATCAGCCAGCGTGACCGGGAGTTTGTACTGACTAAAATCATCGACAATGGAACGGGTATTCCTGAAGATATTCGGGACAAAATATTCGAGCCATTTTTTACGACGAAGGAAATTGGTAAGGGCACAGGACTTGGTCTGGACATTGTAAATGGTATTGTTGAGCATCACAATGGCTCGATTAAACTGAAATCCGTGCCGGGCCATACTGAGTTTAGCGTATGTTTACCAACTCAATAAAGTTAAACAGTGAAAGAGCGAAAGATTGAATGAGTGTATTGTAAATGCACACGTTACTTCGTTCATTCACTCATTCAATCTTTCGCTCTTTTAAACATGAAACTACCAATAATCTTTTCCATTGACGACGACCAACAGGTGTTGCAGGCCATTCAGCATGATCTGCGCCAGCAATACCGAAAAAAATACCGGATTCTTTGCA
This sequence comes from Spirosoma jeollabukense, assembly GCF_054777855.1. Classification (NCBI taxonomy): domain Bacteria; kingdom Pseudomonadati; phylum Bacteroidota; class Cytophagia; order Cytophagales; family Cytophagaceae; genus Spirosoma; species Spirosoma jeollabukense. The sequence goes on along the minus strand of NZ_BAAHAD010000007.1, from coordinate 168,948 downwards.
CCACTTCCGCTAAGGAAGCGCTCGATTCGCTACCCGAATTGAAGAAAAAAGGCGAAGAAGTGGCCTTGTTCCTGTCCGACCAGCGCATGCCCACCATGAACGGAGTGGAGTTTCTGTCGCAGGCACGCAAGATATTCCCGAATGCAAAACGGGCACTATTGACGGCTTATTCTGACATTGATGCGGCTGTTCGGGCCATCAACGAGGTACAACTGGATTACTACATTGCCAAACCCTGGGACCCGCCCGAAGAGAAGTTATATCCGGTACTCGATGATTTACTAAGTGACTGGCAGTCAGACTATCGGCCTCCTTACGAGGGGCTGAAGCTGGTAGGTTATCAGTTTTCACCCCGTTCGCACGAGCTGAAGGATTTCCTGGCGGGCAATTTATTCCCTTATCAATGGCTCGATATAGAGGATGATCCTCACGCCCAGGAATTGCTCGATTTACACGGTATTGAACGTACTGATTTGCCGGTTGTTGTACTTGGTGATGGTACGGTTCTAAAACAGCCAACTATTGGCGACGTGGGTGGAAAAGTTGGCCTGCAACCAAAAGCGACCCATGATTTATACGATCTGGCCATCATTGGTGCGGGACCGGCTGGATTGGCTGCAGCCGTATACGGTGGTTCTGAAGGGCTACGAACGATTCTGGTTGATAAACGCGCCCCTGGTGGTCAGGCCGGAACGAGTTCCCGTATCGAAAACTACCTCGGTTTTCCTAATGGACTCAGCGGATCTGATCTGGCTCGACGGGCTATAACGCAGGCGCAACGCTTTGGGGTCGAGTTTCTGGCTCCGCAGGAAGTAATTTCCATAAAGTCCCAGGGGCAATACAAGCATATCAGTATGGCCGACGGCAGCGAAGTCGTAACCCGGTCAATTGTGCTGAGTACGGGCGTAGCGTATCACAAGCTAGAGAACGAAAGCCTGGATAAATACACGGGAGCCGGTGTGTACTACGGTGCTGCCACTACCGAAGCCTATGCCTTCAAAGGACGACCGGTGTATATTGTTGGGGGCGGGAACTCGGCTGGGCAAGGGGCTATGTATCTGTCACGAACGGCATCGGAAGTATTCATTTGTGTACGTCGCAACGATTTGTCATCAACGATGTCGCAGTACCTGATCGACCAGATTGAGCGCACGCCGAATATCACTGTGTTAGGTTGCACAGAAGTCGTTGAAGGCTTGGGCAAAGAGCAGTTGGAATGCCTCGTGCTGGAGGATATGAATACCAAAGAACGACGTACGGTTAAAGCGGCCGGCCTGTTCATTTTCATCGGCACCAAACCTTATACGGATTGGATCGCAATGGACATTATCAAGGATAACAAAGGGTTTATTGCCACTGGGCGCGATCTGGCGAAATTTGCGGACTTCAAACAGGTCTGGAAACATGACCGGGAACCCTACCTCCTCGAAACGTGTAGCCCTGGTATTTTTGCCGCTGGCGATGTGCGCGCTGGCGCCATGAACCGCGTAGCTTCAGCCGTTGGCGAAGGGGCAATGGCCGTGAGTTTCGTTCATAAATACTTAGCAGAAAACTAAAATGATGTAGGGTGTAGGCTATGTGATGCATGACTAACTATATCATACACCCTACATCATATATCTTATATATACACATGGCTGAAGAAACCATTTGCTCTCACTTGGCCGCGCTGACGGAGATTCGCACGGCTAAAAAACACGTTTGTGAGGAATGCATCAAAACGGGTGACTCGTGGGTGCACCTGCGCACCTGCCAGACCTGTGGCACCACACTCTGCTGCGACTCGTCGCCCAATAGGCACGCCAGCAAGCATGCTCGTGCGAGTGGGCATCCTGTTGTTGTCTCGTCCGAACCCGGTGAACGGTGGCTCTGGTGTTTTGTTGATGAACAGATGGTTACATATTGAACAAGGTTTGTGATTTAGCGTTTTAGTGGTAGAATTGTCTATAGACTTTAGTCAGTTCAAAACAACAGACGCTGAATGATTGCCGAACAAACGCTCACCGAGCATTATTACCGCGTACGACTGCATTCCGAAGCAATATGCCGTGGCCTTGAAACCGAGGATTACGTGGTGCAGCCTGTCGCCGATGTTAGCCCGCCGAAATGGCACCTGGGCCATACCACCTGGTTTTGGGAGACGTTTGTGCTGGTGCCCAACGTCCCCAATTACCGGATTTTTCACGAAGATTTCAGCTTCGTTTTTAACAGCTATTACGAAACGGTCGGGAAGCGCGTACTACGTACGGACCGGGGTAATATGAGTCGCCCAACCGTAGCAGGCGTGTATGCCTATCGCGCCTACGTGGACGAACAGATGAGCCGCTATCTGGACACGGCCGAACTGTCGCCTGAGCTTTACGCCCTCATCGAACTTGGTCTGAATCACGAGCAGCAACACCAGGAGTTGCTCATTACGGATATCAAATACATTCTGGGCCACAATCCGTTGCTGCCTGCCATTGACATGCCGGTTCATGAACATCAGTTGCCACGATTCGGCCAGCCGATAGTCATCGACGAAGGCATTTATACGGTTGGTTATCAAGCTGCTGATGACCATAGGGCGGGTTCGTTCCACTTCGATAATGAAGAAGGTGCTCACAAAGTATACCTGAACAAAACAACGCTGGCCGGTAATCTGGTTACGAATGAAGAGTACCTAACCTTCATCAATTCGGGTGGTTATCAAAATTTCCGGTATTGGCTGTCTGATGGCTGGGCGTGGGTGAAATCAAATGCCATTCAGGCTCCTCTGTACTGGCATCAGGTTGATGGTGAATGGTGGCAGTATACGTTTGACGGACTTAAGCCTGTTGAGCTGGAGGCACCGGTTTGCCATGTGAGCCATTATGAAGCCGATGCCTACGCTCGCTGGAAAGGCCAGCGTTTACCAACCGAATTCGAATGGGAAGTTGCCGCCGTGCATGCGGGCGCCCAGCAACTCAATTGGGGGGTACGGTGGGAGTGGACGAACTCCGCTTACTTGCCATACCCTGGCTTTATCACCGCCGAAGGGGCCGTCGGCGAATACAACGGTAAGTTTATGAGTGGACAAATGGTGCTACGGGGCGCTTCGGTAGCTACACCCGAAGGCCATTCTAGACCCACGTACCGCAATTTTTTTCAACCAGACAAGCGATGGCAGTTTACAGGAATACGTTTAGTGCAGGGAGTATAGGGCATTGGGCGGAGGGCATGGGTCCTAAGAGCCAGGAGCCAGGAGTACAAAGTGTGGAGTCCAGCGAAGAAGATGTTGATACGTTACCCCATGCCCCTGGCCTCACGCCCCTTGCCGAAGAGGTGCGTACCGGGTTGCAAAAAACACCCAAGCGACTCTCCTCGCAGTTTTTTTACGATGCTGAGGGGAGCCGGATTTTTGCTGAAATCATGCACTCGCCGGATTATTACCTGACCCGATCGGAGTATGAAGTGCTGGATATCTATAAAGCGGATCTGCTCCGGCAATTTACGCCCGACACCCGTCCGTTCGAACTGGTGGAACTGGGGGCTGGCGATGGGTTAAAAACGAAGATTTTACTGGGCTTTTTTGAGGCTCAGAAAGCTGATTTCACCTACGCGCCCGTCGATATTTCGGTTGATGCGCTGCAGGGATTGGTCATTGATATTCGTAAGCAATGGCCCGAACTGCCGTTAAATCCGCGACATAGCGATTATTTTAGCGCACTCGAACAATTGTCTGATGAATCGGATGCCCGGCGTGTTGTTCTGTTTTTGGGATCGAACATCGGCAATTTCGCCCCTGGTGACGCCATCGATTTTTACCGCCAGCTCCATGACCGGCTTCAGCCCGGTGATCTGGTGCTAACGGGTTTCGATTTGCAAAAGCATCCGGCCATTATTCATACAGCCTATAACGATCGGCAAGGGCTTACGAAAGCTTTTAATCTGAATCTCCTCCGACGGATCAACCGCGAACTCGACGCTGATTTCGACCTCACGGCCTTCGATCATTACGAAGCGTATAATCCTGAAACGGGTGAAGCACGTTCGTATTTAGTCAGTCAGAAAGCACAAACAGTTCAAATTAATGCCCTGGACATGACTGTGCCATTTGCCTATGGTGAAATTATCCATACGGAAATCTCCCGCAAATTTACCCGCGCTCAGATTGAGGAACTGGCTCAGCAAACCGGTTTTACAATGGCAGGCTGGTTCACGGATGGCAAAGAGTATTTTGCGGATGTTGTATTTGAACGGTAAACGTCAAGTAGGTTTCTCTCTTTCCGATAGCAGAAGGAATGTCAGAACAAAAACAAGCCCGACCATTGTGGTCGGGCTTGTTTTTGTTCTGACAAAAAGCAGATGGCTTACTGTTTATCCCAGAAGACACGGGTGTCCAAATCATCAGCTCCCTGGCGGGTAACGGCCGCATTGTAGTTGTCGGCGTTGACGGATTTTTCGCTCAATGGGTACGTTAAGCGACGAATAAAGGCCCCTGTTATCGTTTTGCCCGGATAGGGGTTTGGGGTTAGAACCGGAAAGCCGCTCCGCCGGAAGTTGGCAAAAGCCTCGGGGCCGTTCAGGAACGAGGCTACCCAGTACTGCGTATTGATCTGCTCCAGGGCCTTCGACGCATCGAATGGATTGGCCGTCAGGTAAGCGGTAATGTCGGCGGCTGCAATTGTAGCTGAGGCATCATATTCCTTCATCTGATTCATGTGAGCTGTAACACCAGCTTTATAAAAATCAGCTACGCTGCCAGTTGTCCAGCCCCGTTGGGCCGCTTCGGCAAGAAGAAGCTGCGTTTGGGCATAAGTAATGTAATGTTGGGGTGCATCTACCTTTGCCACCGTGCGCCGGTTGAGTTGAGAGTATTTCCAGCCACCTGAGCCTACGTTACCGGGATAACCAGGCGCATTGACAATACTCCCGTTGTCGTAGCCAAGCGGGAAGCCTATCTGGTTGGCGGGGGTGTTATCTTCAGTCGTGCCACTGGGGTCTTTCGAAGGCTCAGCATATTTTGTTGCAATGACTTTCAGCCGCGGGTCGTTGGTTTGCTTCAGGTAACTGACAAAAGGCTGAGCCAAATAGAAATTAGCTTTTTCCGTGCCATTCCATAAACCACTGGTTGGGCTTGGAAAGATGCTGGTGTACTGGATCTTGACGTTGTCGTCGTTCGATTGCATGACTCCTCCCGCAACCGCTTTTTGCACAAAAGACTGGGCTTTTGCTGCATCAACTTTCGATAGCCGCATAGCGACACGTAGCATCAGTGAATAGCCTAGGCGTTTCCATTGCGCAATGTTTCCTTTGTAGAACAAATCACCCGTTTCAACTCGCTTGGCTGGGTCGAGAGCAGCTGTTGCCTGATCGAGTTCGTTCAGGAGATCATTATAAATATCCTGCTGGTTATCGTATTTAGGCAAATAGGTGGACTGTAAATAGGCCTGACCAGCCTGGGAGTAAGGAACATCGCCATACGTATCGACCAACACCTGAAAAACATAGGCTCTCCAGATACGCGACATATTATAAAGATTGCTGCGATTCGCGTCGGCTTTTGTCTGATTCATCACGTCGGCCAGTAATTTCACAGGACCACTGTTACCATTACCTGTTCCGCTGAAGAAAAAATTCCAGTTGACCATCGTATTCGTCCGGTTATCCTGGTTGTAATTTCCACCGTTGTTCACCCCACCAAAAGGCGTAATGATTTGTTGTACGATACTCTCTTCGTACATAATCGTTTGAGCGGCTAATGTGGTTGAGAACTGCGCATTGGAGAACAGGTAAGTTGGGTCAATGATGGTTGACTGAACCGGATTCCGGTTTATCTCTTCGAACCCTTTGTCACAGCCACTCAAGCTGGTTAGTAAGAGGGCGCCTGATAGGATATACTGTATTTTTTTCATGATTGGATGGCTGTAGATTGATTTATCCTTAAAATTTCAGGTTTACGTTGACGCCATAGCTGCGTGTTGTTGGCAGTGAATGCGTTTCGATACCCTGAATGTTGTCGGATGCCCCGGCTACTGCTTCGGGATCGAGGTTATCAACGTATTTTTTAATCAACAGCAGGTTGTTGCCTATGGCCGAAACGGTTAAGCCTTTTATGAATGTCTTGTTGACAAACCGCGACAGGTCGTAGCCAATCGACAAAGACCGCCACCGAACAAAACTGGCGTTATAAATAAATTGCTCGGCATTGTTGGTGCTACGGTAGCTGGAGTAAAAGTCCTCTGCTTCTACCCGGGTTGTATTAGGGGTATATTCAACCTGGCCCGTTGCATTTTTTACTTCATTGACGCCTTCGAATAAAACGCCCCCTTCGCGGCCAACTAAAGACGCCTGAGACAAACCATGTCGCAGGAAGTTCAGGTTTGAGTTGGAGATCAGTTTATGACCTGCTTTAAAGTCAATCTGCGCAAAGATTCGGAAGCCTTTGTACGTGAACGTGTTCAACCAGCCACCCGTATATTTAGGAATCGCGCTGCCGAAGGTTGTAATGTCACCCGCTACAGGTTTGCCGCCCGACGTAATGATTCGTCCCTGCGGATCGCGTTTGTAGGCAATACCCCGTAAAGAGGCCATCGGCAAACCAACCTCGTGCCATAATTCTCCAAAGAAATCACCCTGGCCTACCTTTAGCCGTTGCTGACCATTGGCCAGTTCAAGCACTTTACTTTGGTTATAGGTCAGGTTAAAGGTTGTTTCCCAGTTGAAATTGTTATTTTTAATAGGCACCAATGTCAGCAGCATTTCAACGCCCTGGTTACGCAGACGGCCCACGTTTACTTTGGTCTTATCATAGCCCGAGGCTGTTGAAATATCCACGTTCAGGATTTCATCGACTGTATTTTTTTGATAGACAGCCAAGTCCAGATTAACGCGGCTGTTTAAGGCTCGTAATTCGAGACCAACTTCCGCTTCTTTTATTTTGAGCGGACGCAGGTTCGCATTTGGACTGGTGTTAGTCGTTATGGAACCAAGACCTTGTCCCTGCAACGTATTGGCGTTTAAGCTGTAGAACAAGTTGTTCTGGTAGGGATCTGTATCGCCCCCAACAACCGCATAAGCCGCTCTAACTTTAGCGTAGTTCAACCAGGTTGGCCGGATTTTCAGTGCATCACTGAGCACTAAACTTCCGCTGATGGAGGGATAGAGATAACTGGATTGTGCCAGTGTTGAGAACCAGTCGTTCCGGGCCGTTACGTTAACGAACAAAAAATTCTTGTATGAGAATTCCGATGCGGCATACAACGAATTGACCTGCTTGCGGCTATACGCATACTGCGGATCTTTGGCTTGGCCGTTCTGAATCGTATACAGGTTCCGGATGTAGAAGTTGGTGGCCGATGCGCTGTTGTTCGTGTAAGTCTGCTGCAATTGGTTGCCCCCCAGCGTTACGTCTATCCCGAAATTGCCAAACGTGTGGTTGGCACCTAATAGGAAATCCAGATTTTTTTCCCGGAACGTAATTACTTCCTGATAGAAGTAGCCATTGAAGCCCGTTGCCGCTGCCGATAGCGAGCGTGTTCCGGTTGGGCGGTTAAAGTCATAAGGGCGGGTGTAATAGTCTTGCCCGATACGTCCTTGTATATATAACCAGTCATTAAACTGATACCGAAGGGATGCATTCCCGAACAGGCGGTCACGATGTACATTTTCAGCGCGGTCGTAGGCAACCCAGTAGGGATTGTTCCGATTGGTAAAACGTGATGTAGCCAGCTCATTCCCGTTGGCATCGTATCGGTTATCCCGCAGTGTGTACATATCGACTGTAGTAGCCGTGGTGTAAACCGTTGTATTGGCATTCAGATCCTGCAAGCCAATTTGGGGCGGATTGTGATTATATTCATTGGAATAGTTGGCGTTTACCTGAGCCGAAAACTTAGGCGTGAAATTGTAATTAAGGCCTATGTTAAAAATCTTCTTGTGGTAGTCAGAGTTCGGGATAATGGCGTTGGCGTCAGTATTCGAAAAGGAGATTCGAAATCCACCTTTGTCGCTGCCGCCCGATAAGGCCACCGTGTTTGTGAACGTACTACCCGTGCGATAGAATTTCTTGATACGATCTTTGCTGGCTAGATACGGCCGCATGACCCCGTCGAACTGGTACGTTGGTTGCCCATCGATTTTTTCGCCAAAACTAAAAACGCCCGAACTTTGCGCTTCACCAACGGTGGTTGGCCGTTTGCCAAATTCGCCCTGTCCGTATTCATACTGGAAATCTGTATAATCCAGTGCCTGATCGGCCGTGAAGTTCGAGTTCACTTCCACGCCAATTCCGGCGTTACGACGGCCGGTTTTTGTGGTGATGACAATGGCGCCATCTTTCGCCCGGAAACCGTAGAGGGCTGCCGCAGTCGATCCTTTTAGCACCGTCATCGTTTCAATGTCGTCCTGGTTAACGCTTTGTAAACCATCGCCCCCGTCCGCAGCCGATCCGCTACGGTTCGCTGTTCCGTCGGTGTCGCCCTGCCGGCTCGAAAAATTGGAGTTATTGATGGGAACACCGTTGACGATAATGAGTGGCGAATTATCGCCTTTGAAAGACGATTGACCGCGGATACGAATTTTCGACGTTCCGCCAGGCCCTCCCGTAGGGGCCGTAACGTTTACCCCCGCCACTTTGCCCTGTAAGCTGTTTCCTAAATTAGTCGTTCGGTTGATGGTAAGCTGTTCTGTACCAACAGTTGCTGTAGCGTAACCAAGTTTTTTCGATTCTTTTTTGATTCCCAAAGCGGTAACGACAACTTCGTTAAGGTTTTGGGCTGACTCCTGAAGCGTAATGGTCAGTTGAGTCTGATTGCCCAGAACAATATCCTGTCCGGTAAAACCGATAGCGCTAACGACCAGTGATCCATTAGCCGGAGCAAGAATAGAAAAGTTGCCATCTGCATCCGTGGTCGTACCGTTTGTCGAGTTACGTAGTAAAATCGTTGCGCCTGGGATGGCTTTTTGATCCGTTCCCGAAATAACCCGACCGGTTACACGAACGTCCTGCGCTTGGGCAGCATTGGTGAGTAGAATAGTCAACCAAAACAGCATGCTGAGCACACTGATTCGCTTTTGTACAAGATGTTTCATCAGGGGTAGGAATTAATTTTGTTCACTTATTTAAATAAGACAATCTAATCTTCTATTAATTATTTCTTAGTAAAAAATTAATAAAGTGCCTTACTAAGTATATCTACTATTATTTTGAGGTTCAGGCGAAAAAATTTGGAAATGTAAAAAGCACTATCCACCTTTGCCTATCAATCTAACAGAGTAAGCAGAATCAACTTAACTTAACAGGTAGGAAACCTGATCAACAAGCGCTCGTTTTTACGTATTAAAACACTCCAAGGTAGACTCCGTCATGGCCTTTATGAGGTAAATATGTATTTGTTAACGATTTCGTTTGTTCATTCAGGCACTACTTTTTTGTTCACCCTGTCACCTATTTTTTAGTTTTCAGGCCTTCTAGGGCTCTCATCACGGTTTATCCGGAAATAGCCCATCAGAAATTTTAGCAGCAAACCTAGGTTTGCCTTTTATAATCAATATTACTATACTTAATCTGTATAGTAAGTATTTTAAAATAAATCAACTGTGTAATTTATACGCCGATGGTATTACTAGAAGATGCAGCCCCTGTTCAGTCTACCAGCTTGTTAACCGCTGAGCAAACCGCCTTTTTTGATAAAAATGGCTTCCTTCATATCAAGAATTTTGTTGGTCGCGACGTAGTACAGCTTTTTCTGCATGAGCTACAGCGTGTAGAGGCAAACTGGATTGACGAGAAAGTAGATAAAATCAACGGGACACCCATTAAATACGGACGCGACGAACATGGGCAACCAATCGTCCAGCGGTTTGCGTTTGCTTCCTTATTCAGTCCGGTATTACATGAATTTTTGCAGGATCACCGGCTCAAATCACTTACTCAATTGCTGCAGCCTTATGAGGGACGTATCGGCGAGGAAGAAAAAGATGGGCTGGTTGTCAATCACTACGTGCGTACGCCTGAGAGCAACTTCTCGCGGATGGGCTGGCATACCGACAGCCCACGTGATTTATTTCTGGGGCATCGAATCCGGCCAATGCTCAATGTAGGGCTGCACCTGGACGATTGCCCGATGAGTAATGGCGGACTGCGTGTTTTGCCTGGTACGCATAAGCAAAACACCTTGCTAACGCTGTTCCGTAAACGTCAGTTTATCGACCACCGCCCGGATCCTCGTGAAGTGGGGTTCGACATCGAAGCAGGTGACCTGACCATTCACAATGGAAGTCTCTGGCATCGGGTAGAACAGTCGCCCAATCTGGGTGCCGAAAGCCGTCGGCGGGTCATGTACATTCCGCTGATCACAGGGGATTATCAGCCCAAAAGTGCAGCCAGCAAAACGCCGTTTTACCATCGGTTTGCGGCTAGAATCCAGAATTAAGTACGATAGGTAGCAACTGATTCACTGACAACCTTTTCACATGCATTTCAATTGGCTTGCTTTTGCGGTTCCGCTGTTTCTGCTCTTTATGGGGCTGGAATACCTTGTGGCAAAGTGGCAGAAAAAAAATTACTTCCATTTCAATAACTCGGTCGCAAATCTCAATGTCGGTGTAGCAGAACGGTTACTGGATAGTTTTACAGTCGGCGGGTTTTATTTCGTGTACGAGTACCTGCACCGACACTATGCGCTGTTCGACATCCGGGCGAATATGTGGGGGTGGGTTGGATTGCTCATTGCCACCGATTTTGTCTGGTACTGGTACCACCGGTTGGCCCACGAAATCAATGTGTTCTGGGCGATTCATGTTGTGCATCATCAGAGCGACGATTTTAATTATACCGTTTCAGCACGTATCACGGTTTTTCAGGCGATGGTACGTACCGGTTTCTGGTCCATTTTGCCCATCATTGGCTTTCCGGCTGAGATGATTACGACAATACTCCTGATTCATGGATTGTATCCATTTTTTCTCCATACCCGCACGATTGGTAAACTGGGCTGGCTCGAATATATTCTGGTGACACCATCGCACCACCGGGTTCACCACGCCAGCAATCCGCAGTATCTCGACAAGAATTACGGTGATATGTTCATTATCTGGGATAAGCTGTTCGGTACGTTTGCCGAAGAACAGGAAGAACCCGTTTATGGGTTGACCAAGCCACTTAACAGCCATAGTTTCTTGTGGCAGCATTTTCATGGGTTGCTCGAAGTGCTGGTGGCTACCCGACTAGCAACGGGCTGGTCGGCAAAATTAGCTGTTCTCTTTGGCCGTCCTGATTTAGTTGATCCAACAATTCGTAACAAGCTCGAAGCCAGGTTTTTGTCGGGTAACGTTGGTGAACGGACGGCTGCACACAACAAGAGCCGACGATTTCGAGGCTACGTTATTGGGCAACTGGCTGGTACGTTGTTGATTCTATTCTCGTTTTTACTACTCGATCAGTATGTGCCAGGCTATCTTCAGTTTTTAACCGCTTTATTTATCCTGCTCACGGCCATCAATTGTGGCGCGTTGCTGGAACAACGGCAGTGGGTACTTTACCTCGAAATGGGTCGGGTGGGGGTGCTCTGGCTGGCTCTATATGCAATACTAGGTGAGCCGATGCTTATTGTATTAGGATACATTGGTGCGCTATCACTCTGGGCTTATTTCTCCTTGATCCAGAAACGCTATTTTCGATTGATCTATGGATGATTGATTGTTTGGTGATCAATGTAATAAAACTTATAAACACATGCGCTCATGACACTTGAATTTGAAAACGAATTAGGCGATATTAGAACCGTTAGCACACAGGAACGACTCCGTACTATTCGGATGCAGCCGCTGGTAACGGGCGATCTGGCGCCATTTTTCAGTCTTGCCGGAGCCCCCAGCAATTGGCGAGCGTCGGTTTTTGGTCATAAAAATCAGGAGCATACTACGTCGGTTCTGGATTTAGTCAGTGCCCGCCCCTTAGTCGTTAGTTTCTATTGCCCATGCTGGGGACGCTACGCTCGCCCTTATCTGGATTCGCTGGTTCGTTTGTATAAGGACTTGCTCATCGCTGATGCTGAGTTGGTTGTGTTTTCGAATGAGTCGCCCAAAGTATTGGTGCGGCAGGTGAATGGACTGGATTTTCGTGTGGCTTACGATGCTGAATCGGCTGTAGCGCAGCGGTTTGGCGTCTATAGCGAAGATGATCCTGTTTGGGAACGCGTGTCGGGCATTTCGGACGAAGCCTTTACGCCCGCTTTATACGTCATCGGTCCGGATCGCCGGGTTGCTTACCATTTCCTGGACGAAAACTTCGATCAGCCCATTGATCAGGAAGCTATTTTTAACGTCGTTCGAGAGTTAAATGATGCGCATTATTAATTGCCTGCTATACAACCTGAAACACGTTTAACTTTACTTTCTCATGAAACGAATCAATAAACCGGCTGAACCTCTGAATCTCTATTCTGGCTTATTCTTTGGTGTATGGTTGCTGGCCATGGTCGCATCCGTCGGCTTTCGGCAAGCTGCCGAATCGCACGCTGCGGGGGTGGGGCCTGCCGATGACGGACCGGCTTACAAAGCCCAAATTGACGAATGGCACCAGAAGCGTGTAAATTCCCTCAAAAGTGAAAACGGCTGGCTGAATCTGGCGGGATTGTTCTGGCTGAAAGAAGGCAAAAACTCGCTTGGCCGAGGGTCCGATTTCGACGTGCCGTTTCCGGAAGCCAATGGCCCGGCAGAGCTTGGTCAACTCGTTCTGGAAAAAGGTGACGTTCACTTTGTACCAAAAGCGGGCGCAAACGTTCTGGCTGATGGAAAGCCTATAACAGAATCCGTCGTTGTTTTTTCGCCCACTAGTAAACCCGCTGTGCTGGAAAATGGCTCGTTACGATGGGTGATTATCAAACGGGGTGATAAATACGGCATTCGGTTGCGCGATCTGGAAAGCCCGTTTCTGAAAGAGTTTACCACCGTTGAGCGCTACCCTGTAGACGAAAGTTGGAAAGTAAAAGCTAAACTGGAAAAGCCAGCTACGCCCAGAACCATTCCAATTCTGAACGTACTGGGCCAGGTTACGTCAACGCCCTTAGCCGGTACGCTCGTATTTGAAAAAGACGGGAAAACCTACCGGCTGGATGCCGTCGGTGAGGAAGGGAAACTGTTCATTTTATTCAGCGATCCGACCAATGCCCATGATACGTATGGCGCTGGCCGATTTCTCTATGCGGATAGACCCAGTACAGACTCTCCTGATGGTTTGGTAATACTTGATTTTAATCAGGCCATCAATCCGCCCTGCGCGTTTACGCCTTATGCGACCTGTCCGCTTCCGCCCAAACAAAACATGCTGGCGCTGAACGTAACGGCGGGTGAGAAACGCTACGGTGACCATTAATGCCGTGGAGTAGGGTATATGCGTAGCGAACGAGTCAGGAGGGGGAGCATTATATTTTCAAGGGTTGCCGTATCAGGATCAGTTGAATCTTGTCTGGCAGCAGGGTAAACTGCTCGAAGCCCGGCGGATTCCCGGTTTTTGGTTGCATCTGTATTCGGTAAATGCCTTCTTTGTGGAAATGTGGGTGTGCCAGCGTCGATATGAGGTTACGTTGGTCCGGGTGCTGGATACGGTAAACGAGCTAGAACCGTACATTGACAAAATCTCGCTTGGCGAACTGTTCCCAAATTGATGATGTAGATTCACCGGGTTAAAGCCCGGCGCAAGAACAATCGCCTGATCAATTGCACCGGGTTTTAACCCGGTGAATCAAGAAAATATACAATGCATACTACTATACCTTCGACAACAAGACGGCTTATATCGAAACTGCCGAATGTTGGCACGACGATTTTTACCGTCATGTCGAAGCTCGCGACCGAAACCGGGGCTATAAATCTGTCGCAGGGATTTCCGGGTTTCGATTGTTCGTCCGAGCTGGTGACGCTGGTTGAATACTATCTCAGAAAGGGATTCAATCAATACGCTCCCATGGCGGGCGTGCCTGCGTTGCGGGAAGCACTGGCGCAGAAAACCGCTGATCTCTATAACGTTAGTTACGATCCGGATACCGAAATCACCGTTACGTCTGGCGCAACCGAAGCGATTTTTGCTGCGGTTACGGCGGTAATACGGCCTGACCGGAGCGCCGGACCGGACGAAGTAATTGTGTTTGAACCAGCCTACGACAGCTACGTTCCAGCCATCGACCTGAATGGTGGCATTCCCGTTTACGTAACGTTAACTCCACCTGACTACGCGATTGACTGGGACGTAGTACGGGAGAAAATTACCGACAAAACGCGGCTGATTCTAGTCAACACGCCCCATAATCCAACAGGCCATGTCTGGACAAGCGACGATCTCAACCAATTAGCGAGCATAGTGCGTGACCGGGATATCTGGATCGTGAGCGACGAAGTCTATGAGCATATTCTATTCGATGGAAGGCAACACAACTCACTCATGACGCATCCTGAGTTGCGGGAACGGACGTTCATTATTGGGTCGTTTGGTAAAACCTTTCACATTACCGGCTGGAAAATTGGCTATTGCCTGGCTCCGGCCGATCTGACAACTGAGTTTAGAAAGATCCACCAGTACCTGACATTCAGCACCGTTACACCGATTCAGTACGCGCTGGCTGATTACCTGAAAGAGCCTGAGCATTACCTGAGCCTGCCCGCATTCTATGAACGCAAGCGCGATTTGTTTCTGGACGGTTTGCGCGGTTCCCGCTTTACGTTCAAACCGGCGGAGGGCAGCTTTTTTCAAACCGTTTCCTATGCCGCCATCACCGACGAACCCGACTACGATCTGGCGATACGGTTGACCAAAGAAATTGGCGTAGCCTCCATTCCGGTTTCGGTGTTTTACAATCAGAAGAACGATTACAACATACTTCGGTTCTGTTTTGCAAAAAACGACGCTATTTTGCAGGAAGCCGCCGAGCGCTTGAGCCGGTTGTGAAAACCCGATTTGTCCTGTTAGGGATGGTCCGCCAGCGGCTTAACAACGCAGCGTCGCTAGAAGAAATAGAGTTGCCCTTTTCATATATGTGCCGTCAGGTACACAACCGTTGTGTACCTGACGGCACACTTGACAACTCGTTTGCAGGTTTGTTCTACCGATGCTACGCTGTTATGACCCTACGGGGCAATTTGCCATTAAATACGCTTTTTTGTATCGTTCATCAACGTGTCGATGTCTTTACTACTGGCGTCTGGAATAAGAAATAATCATAAATCAGGCGGCTAACGTGGGCAATTGTTTGTTCCCGAATCTCAAGTGGTTGGGGTGATGGTCCAACAAAAACGGCAATAGCGATATGGCCTGCGTCGCCCGGTAACGTAATGATACCTACGTCGTCGGTGGCGTTGCCGTCCAGCGAGCCCGTTTTATGCGCGATAACGGTTTCGGGAGGAAGGTAGCCTTTCAGTCGGTTGAGTCCACCCCGACACCGCTGCATGACGGCCAGCAACGTATCCCGACTCGCCGGTTTAAGGGCCGTTCCCCGATAAATCTGAGTTAACAGATTCACCATCGCTTCGGGTGTTGACGTATCACGAAGATCATATTTGAAATTAGCTTCGGCCGCTTTCAGGGATTCCGGTGTAACGCTTTTCTCCAGATTTTGATAGAAGCCTAACGTCCACTGGCTGGGCGGAGGTAATGTAATACCCTCTAAATCAGCCAATAATTGAATGATGGTTCGGTCAACGGACATGCCCTGTATACCCAATGTTTTCAAGCGATTCTGGACTGCTTCGGTGCCCCCCGCCAGCCGAATCAGAATATCCGTAGCGGAGTTATCGCTGATCACCATCATCAGCTCCAGCAAATTCTCCACCGACAACTGAACGCCTGGTTTGGCAAATAAAACGTCGAGTGTGCCGCTTCCCGGGTGCAGGTCAGACGGTTTCAGTTCCGTCATGGTTCTGAGCGATAGTTCACCCTTTTCAATCCTGGTGAACAACTGTACCGCAATCGCTACCTTAATGGTACTCGCCATGGCAAACCGCTCCTGCAGGTTCAGACTCACCTGTTTACCGCTTTCGAGGTGAACCGCGCAAACGCCTACTTTTCCTTTTGCCAGGGTAACGATACGTTCCAGTTCCTGCTGTAATCGTTGCGATGCTACGTCCGGAACAGCTGCACCTTGCGCCCGGGTGGGCCGTGTAGGACTAACCGAAAGTACGAGACTAATAACAAGTATACAAACGGTTTTGAAACATGTAGTCGATTTCATAGTCAATAGAGGGTCAAGATAAAGAGTCCAGTGCCTGGCCTAAATCAGCCATTAAATCTTCTACGTTTTCGATACCCACCGAGTACCGGATCAGACTTTCGGGGATGCCCAGATGTGCGCGCTGTTCTTCCGTAAGTTCAACGTGGCTGGTCGTTCTGGGTGGTCCGGCCAGCGTACTGACCGAGCCGAGGCTTGCCGCCAGGTGCACGAGTTTCAGTTTTGGCAAAAACTTCTTTACATCGTCGTAGGTGCCATTTAGGGAAAAGCTCATCATCCCGCCGAATCCTGTCATCTGTGCTTTGGCAATATCATGGCCAGGATGTGTTTCGAGACCTGGGTAAAATACGTCACGGACTTTGGGGTGCGCCTTCAAAAAACGGGCAATTTTTAACGCCGATGCGTTCTGGCGTTCGATGCGCAATTCCAGCGTTTTCATCCCTCGGGCGATCATATACGCCGGATCGGCCTGGAGGCTGGCCCCGTTGATCTCCCGGAACTGGAACACCTTTTCGACAAGTTCTTTTTTACCTGCCAAAAGGCCACCCATCGCATCCGAATGGCCATTCAGAAATTTCGTCGCACTATGAATTACCAGATCAGCGCCCAGTTTCAGCGGATTTTGGTTGATGGGCGTAGCGAACGTATTATCGACCGCCACAATCGCGCCAACCTTTTTGGCGGCTGCCGCCAACCGCTTGATATCGACAATCTTAAGCGTTGGATTGGTCGGTGTTTCGAGGTAGACAACGTCGCAGCCTTTCGCAATTTCAGCTTCGAGTTGTTCGTGGTCCGTAGTGTCGCAAAGCGTTACGTTGACACTGTATTTCGGCAGAAAATCCAGAAAAAGTCGGCTGGCCCCACCGTATGTATCCTTAAGTGAAACAACCCGTTTGCCGGGTGTCAGGAACGAAAACAACGTATTGCTGATGGCGCCCATACCCGTAGCGAACGATGTAGCGGCTTCGGCCGATTCCAGAATGCGAATCTTTTCTTCCAGTACGGCAACTGTCGGATTGGTGTTCCGGCTATAAATGTAGCCTTCGGCTTTGCCGGTTGCCACGGCGTGCCACTCATCGAGATCATCGTAGGCGAAAGCAACACTGTTAACGATTGGTGAGGTAACTGCTCCTTTGAGAAACCGTTCGGTTTCACCACCCCAAACGGTGGCTGTACCAATTTTCTGTTCAGATAAATCCATTGAATTCAGGTGTTGTGTTTATACGATTTGCCGTACACTTCTTACGGCTTGCTATTCATATAATTAACCGTGAGGTGACAAAGCGCTTTAACCCCAAGTGGGAAACTGCTTTCATCGATCCGAAAATCGGGCGTATGATGCGACAGATTCTCGCCCGGTTTTGTATCTGTCGGTTTGGCACCCAACCGGAAAAAGAAGCCGGGTACTTTTTGGGCGTAATAGGAAAAATCTTCTGATCCGGTTGCCGCGGGAACAAGTAATACGTTCTCCCGGCCCGCCAGCGCCTGGAGCGTCGGTACCATCTGCTTCGTCAGGTTTATATTATTGAAAACCAGCGCATCTTCCATACTGATCGATACGTCGACCGTAGCCCCGGCGCTTTTGGCAATGCTGGTCGCAATTTCCCGGATGCGTCGATGAATGGTGTTGCGCATGGTGGTATCCAGCGTGCGGATTGTGCCAATCATGGTAGCTTCTTCGGGAATGATATTCTCCCGATTGCCCACATTAAACGCGCCGACGGTCACTACCGCTGCGTTGTCGGTGAGCGGCAGGTTTCGGCTCACGATCGTTTGCAACCCCATGATAATCTGCGCGCCCGTAACAATCGGATCAACGCTGGACCAGGGCGAAGCACCATGACTTTGCTTGCCATGAATGGTAATCTGGTAAATGTCATTTTCGGCATAAAATCCACCGGGCCGGTACGTGAACAGGCCAATGTCATTGCCTGACGCAATGTGCTGACCGAAAATAACGTCCACTTTTGGATTGTCGAGTACACCTTCTTTCACCATCAGCCTAGCGCCACCTTCCTCGCCCGTGGGTGGGCCTTCTTCTGAGGGCTGAAAAATAAACTTTACCGTCCCGTGTAGCTCACTTTTTACGGAGGCCAGCACCTCGGCCGCACCCATCAGCATCGCTACGTGCGCATCGTGTCCGCAGGCATGCATCACGCCTGTGGCTTTGCCTTTATAGTCGGTCGTAGCGGTCGACTTGAAAGACAAATTCGCCCGTTCGGTAATGGGCAACGCATCCATATCCGCCCGCAGTGCGACGACGGGGCCTGGTTTGCCGCCTTTCAACAGACCAACGACACCTGTTTTGCCCACGCCGGTTTTGACTTCGATGCCTAAGGATTGTAAATGAGCGGCAATTTTTTCTGCCGTATGAAACTCCCGGTTGCCGAGTTCGGGATTCTGGTGAATGTCGCGTCGCCAGGCAACTACTTTGGGCGTTAGACCGTCAGCAACTTTATCGATTTGGGTTAATAAAACAGCGCTAGTCTCATGGCCTTTTGGCGGTGCTACGTGCTGAGACAAGCAGGCTGATGTGAATAAATAGGTTGATGCAAAAAAAACAAGTATCAGTCTGTAAATGAATTCCATAGAGTAACAAATGAAGGTAGATATGGACATTTAGCCAGTAGATAGCTATCCACATCAGTCACATTTGGGATTAGATAAAATGAAGGTTATCTACACCAATGTGACTATTTTTTTTGAATGATAGCCAAAAATACGGTCAACTAATTGTTTTGGCAATTATTATTTGGTTAAATGGTCAAACGTGAGAATGCATTCAATTGGTAATCATATTTTTTTAGCAGTTATTTGCGCGCTTGTTTAGTCATTTTTTTTGTAATTTTGACCGTTTTGATATTAACATATTGTTAAATTATCGTTAAAAAATATGCGGAAATTTCTTCATTCTTTTTTCACTAAAAGGCTATCGCTCACGATGATAGCCTTTTTAATTTCTGGAGTTCTATGGGCTCAGAACGTTATTCAGGGAACCGTCCTGGATGCTAAGAAACAGCCTTTAGTGGGCATGAACGTACTTGTAAAGGGGACCACCCGCGGAACCGTTACGGATGTTACGGGTAAATTTTCGGTAAGTGCCGATAATAATTCTATCCTGATTTTTTCGGGCGTGGGTTTTGTCAGGCAGGAAATTCCGGTGGGTAACCAGACAGACATTATCGTAACGCTTGCCGAAGACAATGCTGTGTTGAGTGAAGTTGTCGTCACGGCACTAGGCATCAAGCGCGATAAGCGGTCGCTGGGCTACTCGATTCAGGAGATAAACGGGCAGGATATTTCAACTGCCAAAGAAGCCAATGTAGCCACTTCGCTGGCCGGGAAAATGGCGGGCGTTCAGGTAACTCGCTCGGCCAACGGCGCAGGCGGCTCGTCACGGGTGATTATTCGGGGCGCCAACTCGCTCGTTGGAAACAGTCAGCCGCTCTATGTTATTGACGGCATTCCGATGGATAACCAGAATCCACGCGCACCCGGCAGCTCGGGCGGCATCGATTACGGGGATGGAATTTCCAACATCAATCCAGAAGACATCGAAACCATGTCGGTGCTGAAAGGCCCGAACGCAGCAGCCCTATACGGTCAGCGGGGAAGTAACGGGGTGGTCCTGATTACAACCAAATCCGGGAAAAACAAGAAAGGTATCGGGGTTAAATATGGCATCGATTACACGATAGGAAATGCGTTGGTCCTGCCTGATTTCCAGGACGAATACGCGCAGGGATTGGATGGCACGTTTACGAATTTTCGCGGAAACGACGGTAAAATTTATACGTGGGCCGCAGCGCAGGCGGCTGGTATTCAGGGCTTGCCTAAGATGAGTGGTGGCCGTGATCGCTTCACGCGTGCCAGTTGGGGGGCTCACATGGACGGTCAGCAATACGAAGATCAGTGGGGAAACGTACTGAATCTGACACCACAGCCAAATACGTTCCAGAAGTTTTTTAATACGGAAAAAACAGCGGTCAATAACCTGAGTCTGGAAGGCGGCAATGATGCGGTGAGTTACCGACTGGCCTACTCCAACACGAACATCAATGGTTATGTCCCCAGCAATACGTTAAACCGGAATAACATCAGCTTGCGGACGGTCGCTAAAGTAACCTCGAAATTAGAGGCCGACGTGAAGGTCAACTACATCGCGCAGGCGGGTGTAAACCGGCCGACGGTTTCTGATGCCGCCGATAATCCCGCCTATATTTTTATCAGTCAGCCACGAAGTATGCCGATGGACATTTTAGCGAACTCGGCCTGGACAGCATCGGACATTGCTAAACAACTCGGCTATGGCACAACCGCTTTTGTCGGGCTTGAAAAAACCTATGCCACCAACTCCTCAACGGCAAATCCGTACTGGACAAGGGACCGTACCCGCAACTCCGACGATCGTCGTCGTATCATTGGTTTAGTTAAACTGAGCTATCAATTCAACGACTGGATTCGCCTGACGGCCCGGACCGGAACGGATTTTTATACCGACGAGCGGTTCCGCTATCGCGATAAAGGCACTTACGTAACGACTAACAAAAACGGCGACATCACCGAAGAGGTGACACGTACGCGGGAAGACAATAGCGACGTATTGCTATCACTGACGCCCAAAATTTCGGAGAATATCTCCTTCGGCTTGAATCTTGGTGCCAATCACCAGCGGTATTACTCCCGCACAACGGGGAACACAGGGAACGAATTTATCGCGCCGAATCTGTTCATTATCAATAATACGCTGACAAATTCCTATGTATTCGGCCTGACGGAATCGTCGATCAATTCGGTCTATGCGTCGGGGTCGGTCGGGTATAAAGACATGGCATTCATCGACTTTTCCGCCCGCAATGACTGGTCGTCGACGCTGTCGCCCAGAAACAATTCGTTCTTTTATCCGGCCATCAGTGGGAGTCTGGTGTTGACAGATGCCTTCCGCTTGCAGAGTCCCGCGTTGAGTTTCCTGAAAGTGAGAGCGTCGTGGGCGCAGGCGGGTAGTTCGGGTAGTCCGTATCAGCTCAATGGGAATTACTCGCTGGATCAGTACACGCAGGGCGGTATTCCACTGGCGTCTTTTGCCTCGACCATTCCCGATCCAAATCTGAAAAACGAGTTGACAACATCGACCGAATTTGGCCTGGAGGCACGCCTGTTCAAAAATCGGGTGGGCGTTACGTTTGCTTATTACAGCGCTGGTACCAAAAATCAGATTCTGAATGTTCCCCTGCCACCGTCGAGTACGTTTACGTCGCGGCTGATCAACGCGGGCGAAATTCGGAACCACGGTATCGAGCTGTCCGTCAATGCTACACCCGTCAAAACGACTTCAGGGTTCTCCTGGGATGCTACGATAAATTACTCGCACAATCGCAACGAAGTGGTGTCACTAGCCGAAGGTGTCTCGACCTACATTCTGGGCAGTGACCGGGGTGTACAAGTCATTGCAACGCCGGGAAAACCGTTCGGAACCATTCTTGGCAACGGATTTCAGTGGCTTCGCGATGGCTCTGGCAACCGAATCATTGATCCCGCAACGGGCCTTCCGGTGAAAACGAATGCCAAAATTCTGTATGAAATGGGGAACGCGCTACCGAAATGGATTGGTGGTTTTAACAACGCATTCCGCTACAAAGGCATTACGTTGTCGGGCCTGATTGACGTGAGTCAGGGGGGCAAAGTCTATTCGCAGAGCCTGCGCGAAGAACTTATTTATGGAACGATCAAAAAGACCGTTCCGGGTCGTGATGGAAGCTACGTAGCAGAAGGCGTCGTCGGTTCGAAAGCGGCTGATGGCACCTGGGCCGGCACCGGACAGGCCAACACCAAAACCGTTCGGGCGCAGGATTACTGGAACGTAGTGGCGCCTGATAAAGACAACGTAGTGTCGGAAGAAATGCTCAATGACGCCAGCTACGTTATGCTGCGGGAAATGACACTCAACTACAGCATTCCGAGCAAATGGGTGAGCAAAACGCCATTCCGCAACATTCGGGCGGGCGTTTACGGGCGGAACCTGTTCTATTTACAGCGCAAAACGGATGGATTTGCGCCGGAAGCGTCGTCGTTCAACGTCAACAATTCCTCGTTGGGACTGGAATCGACAGCTTTGCCGCTGCTCCGGTATTTTGGCTTTAGCCTCAACTGCGAACTGTAGATTATTTTTAAACTCGGAACAGAATGTCTGATAATCAGCTGGAAAATACCCCCAACCCCCTGAAGGGGGCTTCCCTAACGCTCAACCAAAGCCCCCTTCAGGGGGTTGGGGGTAGTTCCAGCTTTACTCCAAACTTGATTCGTCAATGAAAAAAATACTAACACCCATCTACATCGCCGTGGTCTTATTGATGGCCCAGGCCTGTACGGATGATTTTGAAAAAATAAACACGCCACCGACCTCCGTTACGGTTATTGATCCGGGCCTGGTGCTGTCGAAAGTGCAGCGGGACGCGGCTTTTTCGGAAGGGTTTGAATACCCAAACAATCAATTCGGTTCCTGGGTGCAGCAGTGGGCGGGCGGTGTGCTGATTTCGAGTTCACGCTACGTGCAGCAGGCTGATACTGACCTCTGGGCGAGCCACTACGTCTATCTGCGGAACATCAGCCAGATCAGAAACCAGTTGTTGAAAGGGCTGGAAAACGATCCGAAAGGACGTACCAAACTGGCCATTGCCCGGATTGTAGAGATTTCGATCTGGCAACGCCTGACCGATTTGTTTGGCGACGTACCCTATTCGCAAAGTGCGCTGGGTGTCGAAAATGTGAACAATCAGCCAGTGTTCGATACGCAGGAGTCAATCTACAAATCGCTGATTTCTACCCTGGATGCTGCCATTGCGCAGTTGAATGCAACCGACGAAAACTACGGTACCGCCGATTTCTATTACAAAGGAGACGTAGCGAAATGGAAGAAATACGGCAATTCACTGAAGCTTCGGTTGGGGATGCGGGTTCGCTACGCCGATGCGGCTCTAGCGCAGAAAACGGTTACCGAAGCCATGGGCCAACCGCTCATGGAATCGAACGCTGACAATGCGGCCGTTCCAACCTATAACGACGCAACCAACGCCAACGTCCACCCGGTACTGAATCACTGGCTGGCCGGCAGTCCCGATTTGAAGTATCTGGCTGATACGTTTGTCAATCAACTGGTTGCAACGAACGATCCGCGGTTGCCAAGCCTGGTGCAGCCAACGGTTAACTCGGTGAAAGCCGGAAAACCTGCCTACAAAGGCATTGGTGTGGCCTTGACAGATGCGTTGCTCAAAACCATCATCAAAGACGATTACTCAACGGCTTCGCAGACGACGTTTTTCAATAAAGCGTACAACCCCCCAATTCCTTGTCAGCACTTCACCTTTGCTGACGTGAGTTTCTACAAAGCGGAAGCTGCGCTGGAAGGCTGGGGCGCCACCGCCGATCAGGCTGAAAAATTCTACCAGGATGGCGTGAAAGCCGCTATGGCCATGGCGCCCTACAACGTAACGATAATCCCCACTACATATACTGAACTGTCGTTTACGGGCTTGACGAAAGAACAGAAACTCGAAAAAATCGGTACGCAGAAATGGATTCAGTTGTTTGGTCGATCCTACGAAGCCTTTATCGAATGGCGGAGAATGGGTTACCCCAAACTCACACCGGGCCCAAATCCCGGCTCGACTAACGGACAAATTCCCCGACGGTCGGTCTATTCTACCCAGGAGACACTGCTCAACAAAACCAACTACGATGCCGCCGTCGCTCGTTTTTCGAACGGAGACTCGTATTTGAGCAAAGTGTGGTGGGATAAGCGATAGAAGTGTAACCCTTTGCGTTGCTCCACAAGAGGTCGTTTCAGCAGTGAAGCGACCTCTTTTTATGCCCAGTTGCCATTCATCCAGCAAAATAACCGTTCCGGTAGTTTGTAATACATAGTACCATCTTTCGCATATATCTTTGTTTAACAAATCGGGAATAACCCGGCTAGATTTTAAACTGAAACAAAAACATACATAGCATGAAAACACTCATCAAATCACTCGCTTTAGCCCTTACCTTGGGTTTTGTTACATCGGTTTCTACGTTTGCCAATACGAACCCTGGTGGTCGTCAGACGGTAGTATCCTCTTTTAAATCAGCTATTTACACGACTGTTGGTGGTAAATTGAGTATTGCGCTCGACAAGGAAGTTGGCGGAGTCGTTGACGTTCAACTGAAAACTAAAGATGGTCGAGTGGTGTATAGCCAGCATCTGGGCAAGAAGGAGAGCAAGTACCGTACGCTGTTGAACGTGAGTGAATTGCCCGATGGCGATTACCAGGTAGAAATCACAAATGGGGTTGAAAGGACGCTGCACACCGTGACGATCGCCACGCAACAGCCCGTAATGCCTAGCCGTTTGGTTGCCGTAAATTAACCGGTAGCATTTGATTCATATAAAACTCCCCATCTGTGAAAACGGGTGGGGAGTTTTCGTTTTTGGGTGGTGTACTATTTGTTGAAGGAGTAGCAAATGAGTTACAACAGGATTTAGAGCTTGTCTTATTGAAGGCCGAACCGATATAGGGTTACTATTATATATTCCGTAAATTTGATTAATTATCGTTAACCAAGTTAGCGTACATCCATTATGATCGCAACGCCAGCTACACCTACCTTTCCTGCCCACCTGCAAACTGTTGATGAGTTTGAGGAATGGGAACGTCAGTACCCTCATGAAGGCAGCTATGAGTTTGTACGGGGACGTATCATCCCGAAACCCACCATGAAGCAGGACGAGTTTTACATTGCTGATTTTATATTGCGTCAATTTATACGAACGGAAGTTTTTCAGTCAGGTCACACATTAATGCCAGAAGGTGATTCGTATGTGGATAGCAATCGAAAGCGTGTTCCCGACCTTATTTATGTTACAGCCGATCAACATCAGGCTATTCGTCGGGGAGAGCGAATAAATACGTTTTTCGCTATTGAACTGCTATCTAATTCGGAGTCCTACGACGACGTACTGGACAAATTGCAGGATTACTTCGATGGAGGTGCCCGATTGGTCTGGTACATTGCTCCTAAGCGTCAGAAGATTTTTGCCTATACCTCTCCCGACGACTCAAAAACCTACAAAGGGCAGGACATTATTTCAGCAGCACCGGTTGTGCCGGAGTTGCAGTTTGTGGTAGCGGATATGTTTGTGTAAATATTGTGCGCTTAACATAGTGCTTCCGCAGTCTTCTCGGAATAGCTGTCTAATTGTTCCTCTTCAACGATTTTAACAAACGGCTGATCGGCTAAAAGCTTGATTGCCTGATCGTAAGGCTTATACAACTGATGATTTTTAGGGCGAGCCACCAGCACATCAAAACGAGCGTTATGCTGCTCTGCATAAGGACGTAGCACGGTGAACTGCCCTACGTTAAGGGTTGCCTTATCAGTAATCGATTGCTCTAATTTCAAATCGAAACTGACTGGCTTTACCAAATTATGACTTCCGTTCTGCCAGGCAAATGCAAACTGATAAGCGAAGTTAGTGCCCTCGGGTTTGATCGTAAATGGTCGCTCAAATGCTTCACGGGACAATACCCCACTCAAGCGTCGCTGAAGGCGTTTCTGATATTCCTTTAGTAAATAACTCTCATCATGGCGAGCTGTATGCTGTTCATCCTCATCATAAAACGACAGATACAGTTTATAAAATTGTTCGCCGATTGCCGACAAATCTTCCGTGTATAGAACAGATGTTTTTACCTCGCTAAACTGTAAGGCACTGCTATCACGAATAAAAATTTCGTTGTCGATCAGTTGACGTGGGTGCGCTTCGTAATTGGCGAAGATTTCCGGCTGCTTCGTTAATTGATTGGTTCTGGCGACAATACCCTTGAAATAAGAACGTATTACCTTTTCAGCAAACTTAGGATACAACTTTCTGATACGTCCTAATCGCTCGGGGTGGAGGAACATAGCTGTGCGTTGCTCAGGAAACAGTAGCAACACGCCAACGTTCAGTACTTCACCCAAGGACTGGGCGTACCGATATTGCAGGAGGCTATAGTAGAAGACTGATTTCACGCGATTAAAAGTTTATCGAATATTACGGACGAAAAATCGTGCCGTTATGGTATTCTAAATAAAGAGCTGAAGGCTTATTTATAGATAATTCAGGAAGTATTAATAAGTTCTTGCCATGATATCGATAATACTCTCGTCCGTTGTCAAATTCCTCACGAATTCGTTTGCTAACCTCAATTTTTAAGTCGGGAGTAACCGTAATATAACCACTATCAAATAGCTTGTGCATATCAGAGCGAAGTAGTAGGCCGTTCGCTGTCTGGTTAGGGCCAGCTTCTGCAAAAGGTTTTATATGGGCTGCTTCTAGTACCGGTAATGTTTTCTCGCCTGTAATAGCGCACTGTTTATTGTAAGCATCTATTACTGAGAGTCGGAAAGCACCTTGCCCAATGCGTACTTTATGTAATACTGGATTTCCGTATTGTGGTGCTTCTTCTGTTACAGCAAATGAATCTTTAGTATTGGGAACAGAAGCCAAATAGTAATTAAGAACTGTTTCAATCTGCTGCCACACTTTCAGGCCGATTTCATCACTTGTATTATACATTTTTCCTTGTACAATACTATTGCTCCAATTTGTAGGCGTAGGAATCCAATCCTCCCGCTTGAAAAATACTGGACTTGTTAGGGCAATACAGCCAATTGTAGGATTTCGGTCTAAGTTGCCGCGGTACTGCTGAATAACTGCCCGAAACTGTTCTAAAGTATCAAAACCATTCCTTGACTGAAATGTGTCCCAAGCTGATGACAGTGGAATTTGACTTTGTGCCGCAAAGAAACCGATGCCTCCAATAGCATTATATGGACTTTTTAATTTAAATAGGAAGGTCCCGCCAGGTTTAAGAACTCGAAAGGCGTTCCGGCCCCCAGGTTGCCAAAAGTTTACATCTTCGGGCGATTTCTTACTTAAATAACTATACCAACGCCAGTCAGTTACGCCTAGATAATATTCCATACTTCCAAGGTAAATAATCTAAGTCATTTTAATTGCCACTCATGGTGCCTAACCTTTGAAAAGGCGTTTTTTAGATATTTATCAACACGCAATCAACGACCCCAAAGAGCCCCGGCCGAATCCTTTCTTAGAAGCTTGTTAGTAGATATAGCCTATTGCTAGTAAAGGTCTCCCTAATACGTTCGGGCTATGGGGGAGAAGCCGACATTTAATTAGCCCCTGCGTGGATAGGGAAGGTATTAACCTTTATAAATCTTGCCGAAGCCTTAAGGTATGCTTGCTGGGAATGGGACTCACACTTGTGAATGACAGTACGCTACACACCTCCCTCATACAAACGCTACGTTGTCATACCCGGATGAAGCTCTCAATTAGCCAGCGTTACGCCAAATAATAAGCTTTCTTCGCCATCAGACCTGAACATGATCTTTTTCTCGAAATGCATGCCCAGCTTTTCGAGCAATCGGATGGAATGGTGATTGGCAGCGGTGGTGATGCCCGTGATACGTGTGAGTCCTAACGCAGTTGTGGCGTAAGTCATGACGGCCGAGGCCGATTCGTAGCCATACCCTTTTCCAGCATGTTCGGGCAGGAGGGCAAACCCAATGTCAATGTCGTCCAGAGTATCCCGCTTAAACAGTCCGCAAAGGCCAATGGGAATGTTGCCCGCTTTTAGTTTGACCAGATAAGGTCCGAAACCGAACTGCTCGTACGCTTTCAAGGCTCCATTCAGAATGTACTGGCGGGCCTCGGCAAGTGTCCTTACGTTCCGGTCACCAATAAATTCAATCCACGAAGGCGTGTTCAGCAGGGCAAGCATAAAAGCCGCATCGTCAACAGTAAACTTTTCAAGAAGCAAACGGTCGGTTTCGATCATCACGTAAATTTAACCACAGAGCGGTACGCCGTTGCGGCTCAGAGAATGAGGAGTTTAAAATGCTATAACTGATTGACTTTGAGTCGCTTTGATCTATGTGCCGCAACAGCGTACCGCTCTGTAGTTGAACAAATTTATCTAACGTTCTAAAACGCTACTGATTTCAGGCGTAAACCGGCATCTTCGGGCAAACCAAACACCAGATTCATGTTCTGAACCGCATGCCCCGACGCGCCTTTGGTCAGGTTGTCAATCACGCTCGTGATGAGCAATTGACCGTCGTGTACTTCAAGATGCAGCAGGCATTTGTTTGTATTGACCACCTGCTTTACGTCCACCGGTGCCTCACTGATGTGTGTGAACGGATGCGCTGCGTAGTAGGCCCGGTATAATTCGTTGGCTTCTTCCTGCGTCCCCGAAAAAGGTGTATACACGTTCGCCATGATGCCGCGGGTGAAATCGCCCCGATACGGCACAAAGTTGATCGCGTACTTAAAATCCGGATCGAGCTGGGTCAGGCTTTGGCGAATTTCGGCTAAGTGCTGGTGTGTGAAGGCTTTGTAAATCGATACGTTGTTGTTGCGCCAGGTGAAGCCCGTGGTGGGCACCAATGCCTGACCTGCACCCGTGCTGCCGGTAATAGCGCTTACCTGCACATCATTCGTTAGCTTTCCCGCTTTGGCCAGGGGCAATAGCGCCAGTTGAATGCTGGTGGCAAAACAGCCAGGATTGGCAATGCGTGTGGCTTCCTGAATACGTTCGCGCTGGAGTTCGGGCAAACCATACACAAAATCATCATGTTCATCGCGGAAATCGGCGCTCAGATCAATCACCGTAATATCGTCGGGAATCTCGTGTTCGGCCATGAACGTAAGGGATGCCCCATGACCCGAGCAGAGGAAAAGCACATCGATACCGGTGCTTTCGCCCGCGTCTCCAGCTTCTTTCACCGACAGCGCCGGGGTAAGGTTGATGTCACCCGAAAACGTTAGATCAGTATCGCCCAGCAAATCGGTATGCGTCGTCCAGACAGGTTTGCCCGCATGGCTTTTGCTATGCACAAACGCTACGTTCGCAAAGGGGTGATTTATAAGAATGCGTAGCAATTCGCCACCTGTGTAGCCCGCTCCGCCAATGATGCCAACATTCAGTTTCATTCGGAAAGTATTCGTTTATATAATGCAACGTGTTCGGCCGTGAATTTGTCCCACGAAAACAGGGATGCCCGCTTTACCGCCTTTTCTGATAAGGCCGTTCTTACCGATTGGGACGCAACAACGGTCAATATGGCCTGACAAAGTGCATCGGAATCCGTTGGTGGCACCCGGACGGCCGCGTCGCCAACCACCTCATTAATAGCAGGTATATCAGACGTAATAATCGGCAAGCCACACTGCATGGCTTCTAACGGTGGCAACCCGAATCCTTCGTAAAGCGATGGATAAACGAACGCCAGGGCGTCAGAGTAAAGGGGAGCAAGCTCTGCATCAGGCACAAACCCCGTAACCACCAGCCGGGACCGTAACGCTTCGTTTTGGGTTAATTCGGCCATAATCTTGTCGAATTTCCAGCCTTTGGTGCCAACTAACACGAGTTTAACGTCGGCCGGAATATCACCGCTCGTGGCCAGCCGAACGAAGGATCGAACCAGATGATCAATGTTTTTCCGTGGCTCAAACGTAGCTAGACTGAGTAGATACGGCGAATCACCCAGGCCATATTTCGCCCGAATGGACCGCTTGCGTTCGGTATCGGTTACGACAGTGAACAGAGTCGGTGAGGCCGCCAGTTGAATGGGCGTGACGCGAGCCGGGTCTATTTGGGTGTAGTTGCATAAATCCTGCTTCGTGGCGTTCGATACCGTAGTAATTTGTGTAGCAGGAGTCAGAGAATTAATGACCTGCTTAACGGTGTCATCGCCATTCGGAAACCATTCAGGGTGAAAAACCGAAATCAGGTCATGAATCGTCTGTACTGTATGAATCGTCGGATTTCGGCCGACCGCTCCGGGAATCGGATAAAATGGGGAATGGTAAATGCTGTCGGGCGTCCACTGGTTCATGTTGAATCGAACGGATTTCGACCCAAACGTCTTTTTTGCCTGGTAAAACCCGTACCGAATCGCCTTCGATGGTAAGCTCCCAACGGCTAATGGCGACAGGATGGAATTCTCAAAAGCCCCCCATGCCTGATCTGCCGGCCGATTGACGAACGACGGTCGCGACGGGCCAAACATGACACGGGCGTAGCGCATCGTTTCGGGCAGATGCGAGGATGCGGCCAGCGATAAATTTACACCATCTGCCTGCCACAACCCCGTCATTAACTGCTCAACGACCCGACCAACGCCCGTTTGCGCCTGCCGGTGGTAAAACCCAATGCCCAGAAGGCCAGCATCAAGAATTATGTTCACGAATTTTTTCGTAGATCATGACCTGATTCGATGCCACTTTCGAGAAACCCCGTACGTCGTCGCCGGTCCAGGCATTATTCATTTCACCGTAGCTACCAAAAGCCGACGACATCAGGTCGTGCTCCGACTCAATGCCGAGTACCTGAAACCGGTAAGGAGCCAGCAGTACGTGCACTTTTCCCGAGACATGCGACTGCGTGTCGGCCAGAAAGATTTCGATATTCCGCATGACGGGGTCCATGAATTGCCCTTCGTGCAGCATCGTACCATACCAGTTAGCCAATTGCTCTTTCCAGTACAGTTGCCATTTTCCCAGTACGTGTTTTTCGAGCGCATGGTGCGATTTGATCAAGATAAGCGGGGCCGGAGCCTCGAATCCAACGCGACCTTTTATACCGATGATCGTATCCCCAACGTGAATATCACGACCAATGCCAAATGGCCCGGCGAGTTCGGTAATTTTACGGATGGCGTCGACTGGATTCACAAACTTCTCATCGCCTACCGCCTTAATTTCGCCATGCTCAAACGTGAGCGTAAGCGTTTCCGGCTCTGATTTTGTGATTTGAGTTGGCCAGGCGGATTCGGGTAGAAACTGGTCGGAGGTCAGTGTTTCTTTTCCACCAACTGATGTTCCCCATAAGCCTTTATTGATGGAATAAGCAGCTTTGTGCCATTCCTGCTCTACGCCTTTCGCCTTAAGGTATTCGATTTCAGCCTCACGCGACAGCTTAAGATCGCGGATTGGCGTAATAACTTCGGCATCGGGGGCAATGATTCGGAACGCCATATCGAAACGTACCTGATCGTTACCCGCTCCCGTGCTACCGTGGGCGATAGCTGATGCACCAATTTCACGGGCATATTCGGCTGCGGCAATCGCCTGGAAAATGCGTTCGGCACTTACACTGAGTGGATACGTATTGTTTTTCAGTACGTTACCGAATACCAGAAATTTCAGGCATTGCTGATAATAATCGTCTGTTTTAGAAATTGTTACGTGCGATTTGACCCCTAACGAATAAGCCCGCTCCTCAATGGCTTTGAGTTCGGCGTCGGAGAAACCGCCCGTATCGACCAGCACCGAGTATACATCCATACCCCGGTCTTCAGATAAATATTTAACACAGAAGGAGGTATCGAGACCTCCACTAAAGGCAAGAACTACTTTTTGAGACATCAGACAGAAGACGCTGGACACGGTCCGCCGTTTCGGTAGGCCGCCCGCCATCAGGATAGTTTTGGAGGGGCAAATATCGGACTTATGACGTTAACTTGCGCGCATGAATTTCCCGCCGTATCCATTTGTTACACTTGATAGCTCCGAAGATGTAGTGATTTACAGTTTTGTCAGTGTAAGTCCAGAGAAAACTATTCAAAAGCTTATTTTCTTCACTCGCTCCGAATCAGGTATTTACAACATGGCTTTGGTGGATCTGCTGGAGTCGGGTGAATTGAGTGATATGTCTATCAGTAACAATCAAGATATGGAGATAGTGTTGGCAACTGTCATTCGAGTTTTATCGGATTTTCTTAATCGTAAATCAGATGCAATCGTTACGTTTCAGGGCAGCACACCAGAACGTACACGACTCTATCGCATAGTAATAAGCAAGTTTCTGCCTGAAATAATTTTTATTTTCGACGTGGGTGGACTAACGCTGTCTGGCGAATATGAGCCATTTAGGCCAAACCAAAATTACACAGGATTTGTAGTATCTTTGAAAGCACTCAATCAGTAATTCATATGCGAACGAAAGAGAGAAATGCAGCCATTATTGACGAGAGGCTCTATTCGAAAGAGTTTAGGGACACACTGATTGCAGATCCGGTTATGCAACGAAAAATGCAGGATGGCAAAGATTTGGCAAAGTCGATAAAGAAAGCTAAACCTAATCGAGCTTAGGAATAAAAACAGAGCCTCACAGCAACACCAGTAAACTCCCTGGCAGTATGCGAATCTCAGCCCGGCCCGTGGGCAATGTCAGCGGTTCGCCGTCGGCATGAATTAGTAAAGGGCCATTAGCCTCTACAACAGATTTTGTAATAGAACGGCCACGCCAGTAAGCGGATTGATTGAGCGTTTTATTGAACAGTCGCCACGTCAGCATACCGGCAGCCTGCGCCGGAAACGGCCGAATCTCACACAATTCCAGTTTACCATCAGCGATGTTTGCGGTGGGAGCCATCCAGGCATTATTCCCAAATTGTCCGGCGTTGGCAAACGTCATCGAGAATATCTCCTTTTCCTGCCCATCGACAATCAATCGTTCCGGCTTATACGCCCAAAACGACCGAAAGGCCGACCGGATGTAGGTTGGTAAGCCACGCACAGGCTCCTTCGCAAAGGCGTGTGCTACGTAGGCTTCAAAGCCGAATCCGGCGGTGCAGAAAAAAGGGTATTCATTAATTTCTCCACTGTCAATTACCACCGGCCGGCCTTTCAGCGCCCGCTCAATGGCTTTCAGTGGATTCAGCGGAATGCCCAAATGCCTCGCCAGTCCGTTTCCCGATCCAATCGGTACAATGCCCAGCGACGTAGCGGATTTTCGAAGCGCCTGCGCGGTTTCATTGATTGTGCCGTCGCCCCCAATGGTCAACACCCGATTGACGCCCCGCTTCACGGCTTCTGCAGCTAGTTCAGTAGCATGACCGGCATAGCTGGTCTGAATAACTTCGGGCGCAAAACCAAGTGCGTCGGCCTGGCGCATAAAGGCGTCCTGAAGCAGTTTTTTCTGCTCGGCCGACGTAGTGCCGGATAGCGGATTGATGATGGCGAGAACTGCCGAACGGGTTGCCACTTAAGAGAAGAAAATAAATAAGATCAGAATAAAAACAACGATAAAGACGTAGTACCAGCCATCGGAGAAAATATAGGGCTTATACTCGTTGTAGAATTTTCGAATCTTTTTCATGGATCGCTTACGGTAAATACGGGCGTAAAGATAGTTCACGGTATTCGGTTTTCTGTTTACGGTTGGCTGACGCGTAAGCACCTCTTGCGTCAGCCAACCGTAAACCAAAAACCAAAAACGATCACAACGCCTGCCCGCCATTGACGGCCAATACGTGTCCATTCACGAAAGAAGCTTCGTCGGAGGCCAGAAATAAATACGCATTGGCAATGTCTTCGGGTTTACCCATACGGCGCACCGGAATTGTAGCAACTGCCTGATTTTTAACTTCCTCGGGCATGGCATCGGTCATGGCCGTCTGAATAAATCCTGGGGCAACGGCGTTGGCAGTGATACCTTTTGGTCCGAGTTCCTTCGCCCATGAACGTACCATGCCAATAATTCCCGCTTTGGCCGCTGCATAATTGGTCTGTCCAAATGCGCCATGCACACCGTTGATGGAAGACGTGCAGATGATGCGTCCGTATTTCTGTTCCACCATGTAGGGCGCAATGATTTTGGTACAGTTAAAGACACCGGTCAAATTCACGTCAATAACTTGCTGCCATTCTTCAAACGACATTTTTAGCAGAGTTTTATCACGTGTAATTCCTGCGTTGTTAATGAGAATGTCGATTCGGCCATACCGGTCCTGCACATCGCGGGCCGCGGCTTCAATGCCGCGCACGTCGGTCGTACTGACGGACATAAATTCGCAACGAAAGCCCTGGTCACGTAACGCTTGGGCCGTACTTTCGCCTTCGCTGAGCAAATCCCAGATGATGACGGTAGCGTCTTCCCGACAAAATACTTCAGCGGCTGACCGCCCAATACCTCTGGCACCCCCTGTAATGATGGCGACTCTATTTTGTAATCTCATAGCCTGATAAGTAAGAATAGTCGATTTTAAACAGATGACGGAAACGAGTGGTTTAGTTTGTAGCCAATAACCAAGTAAAAATACTTACTGCGCCTACTACCTGGTTAAACTTGCGAATACGTACCTTAGGTCAACCATAACAGTCAATCATGAAACAAGTTTTCACTTTTTTGTTACTCTGTCTATTCGCTCAATCTGCCTGGAGTCAGAAATCTGTCAAACCCGAAGTGCTCGCTAAAGACCGCCGGGAAATCCTCCAAATTCTGAAACGCCAGACTGAAGACTGGAACAATGGGCGAGTTGATAAGTTCATGAGTGGCTACTGGCCGTCTGATTCGCTGACCTTTATCGGGAAAGTCGGCATTACGTATGGCTATCAGGCCACACTGGCTAACTACAAAAAGCGCTACCCTAATAGAGACTCGATGGGTACGCTCAAATTCGATATTCTGCAACTGGATTTTCCTGCGCCTAATCTTGCCTATGTCATTGGGCGCTTTCATTTAAAACGGCCTACCATTGGCGATGCAGAGGGGCATTTTACCCTACTCTGGCGCAAGATTAAAAACCGTTGGGTTATTATCAGCGACCATTCGAGCTAGTTGGCAGAGAGCGCGGAGCTAGGAGTTAAGAGTTAGCACCCTGTTCCAGGCTCCGGGCTCCAGGCTCGTTCACCAACTGCGTCGGTTCTTTTGCGGATAGACGTTCACGAAGTTCGGTAACGGGTTTCTCGAAGTATTTGAAAAGCAGTGTCGATAAAACAAGTACCAATCCCCAAAACAAGCCGACCTTCAGCCAGGCAACCATAAAGGAGCTCGTTGGGATGCGCTCAACGACGTTCATCATGATGGGTGTCAGGTTGAGCAAATACATGGAGTACGAAATCAGGCTGATGTGCGTGATGGCACGGGCAATGCCAAACCTGGCCCACCCTCCGGTAGCCGTGCGCCAGCCATCCATATACGGAACCAGCAAGGCCATACTCAACCCAATAGTCGGGAAATAAAACGTGCGCTTGTAAAATATATAAGCTGGTAAAATCCCGGCTTGAACGTAGTACTTCAGAATAAAAATAGAGGCCGATAAGGCCGTGATCACCGTTACCAGTAAGCCGACGACGAAGAGTCTACGACGTAGTGAATCATTTGTCCAGGAAGTTGGGAAATAATGCTTGGCATAGGCAGCCAGAACGCCGTAGGAAATAGCGTCTAACCGGGCGACGACAATGCCCCGGTAGCCTAATTCTCCCGCCGAAATCGGAATCTGGATAGCCGTAATAAGTCGGTACACATTCGTGCCAATGATTACAAACAGGATCGTTAGCAACACGATGCGTTGCCGTGAGAATCGACCTGATAGCCAGCTGTGCATAGCCCACAACACCAGCGGCAACGTTAGATACGACCATTCTTCAATGGCCAGGCTCCAGGTCTCGCCAAAAAAAGTGGGAACATCAGTAGTGAAGTTCTGCAGGAAAAAGAAGTATTTGAGCAGAACACCGTTTGCCGGTAATGTATGATGCAGCCCACTACGCCACGACCGAACCAGGGCGAAAACGATCAACCCGGTCAGCACAAGGTAATAATTGGGCAACGTGCGGAACCATCGACGTGTCCAGAAATTCAGAAGTAAATCACGATCAAAGCTGCCTTTTTTTTCGTACGACCGTATCAGGATGCCGCCAATGAGAAAGCCACTCAATACAAAAAACAGTTCAACGCCGTCGGGCAGGAGGTGGTGCCAGAACGCACCACTGTAATAGTCCTTTAAGGCAATGGTCGCATGGGCATCTACCACAATCAGGATAGCCGCTGCTCGCATGACATCTAACCCAAATACGCGCTTAGCCGACGACGTACCGAGCGAAAACAATTGGTTACGCATAAGTAATCACGAAGGTAAGAACGAATGCTGAATGATGAATGATGACCGGGCTTACAAACCAGCAATCCGAGGGTACGAACTATTCCTGAATCATCCTTATTCATTGTACATTCGGGGCCGCTTATGTGGCCTATCATTTATCGTTTATAATCGCACCGGCGACCCGGTTATCATTCAGGTTTTTATGGAATTTGGACTTAATGCCGTTCACCGTTACGCATTCCGCTTCTCACAGGATGACGTAATTGACTTTGCTCGTGTTACGGGCGATAATAACCCGCTACACCTCGATGCTGATTTTGCCGCACAGACGCCTTTTAAACGCCCGATTATTCATGGGATGCTGGGTGCCAGCATCTTCACAAAAGTGCTGGGAACGGAGTTTCCGGGGTACGGCTCGGTGTATCTAGCACAGACGCTGGAATTTTTGCGGCCTATGTTTGTCGACACCGACTACGAAGCGACGTTCACGGTGCAGTCAATTGACCCCGTAAAGCATACCGCTCAAATTCTGGGCGAAATCCGGGATGTAAAGACCGGGAAAGTCACCACAAAAGGTATTGCTACGTTGATGCACAAGGAGAAGATTTTGTAATGTAGACGCCATTCCTTGTATCTCTACACGAAAAAACACCCCTGTCAGATCGTGTCTGACAGGGGTGTTTTTCTTGTTTGACCTAAGGTCCGTTGATTACGCTTTCTCAGGGCTGTTCTTTGCGTTCTGAACTTCCGAACGGATTTCCTGAGCCAGCGTTTTCAAATCCTGCATTCCTTTGCGAACGCGAGTTCCGGCAGCCTGGTTATTTTTTTCGTAAAATTTCTCGAAATCACCTTCCAGGGATAGAACCAAATTCTTTACTTCATCGAAGCGTGCCATAGCGATATTGTATGGGTTTAAGTGTATGAAAATGCCCAAATTCCGCTAAAAACGCGGTTTTCGCCTGAAATTTAGTCATTCTCTTATACAGCGCAATAGCTAAGCCAAAAAAATGATCAAAAAATCCAATTTTTTGACAAAAACCCTATTCAGCGGCTGATTCCGCCGATACTTCGAGGGCGTGAGGGTCGATTTCAGCCTTATTTGGCCGATAATCACCATTCTTCAATTTCTCCGCTACCGACGAGAATGCTTCGAGTGTAAATTGTACGTCTTCAAGGGTATGCGCGGCTGTCGGAATGATACGTAGCATAACGATCTCTTTCGGTACAACCGGGTAAACAACAATCGAGCAGAAGATCCCTTTGTTTTCGCGCAGGTCGCGGATCAACCCTGTTATTTCGGGAATACCCCCCTGCACATTCTGTAACAGCACGGGCGTCACCGGAGATTGGGTATCACCGATGTTAAATCCGCGTTCCTTCAGGCCACTTTGCAACGCCCGTACGTTTGTCCACAGTTTGTCCCGGAACTCCGACGAATTCCGGATCATATCCAGGCGTTTGAGGCCACCCACTACGTAAGGCATTGGCAGCGCTTTAGCATAGGTCTGCGACCGCATGTTGTACTTGAGGTACATGATGATATCGTGGTCGGCGGCAATGAACGCACCGATAGCGGCCATCGACTTGGCAAACGTTGAGAAATAGAGGTCAATGCCTTCCTGGCAACCTAGCATCTCGCCAACGCCCGCGCCTGTGGCCCCCATGGTCCCAAAACCGTGGGCATCATCAACCAACAACCGAAACTCGTATTTCTCTTTTAAGGCAACGATTTTATCCAGGCTACCTACTTTACCCGACATACCGAATACGCCTTCAGTAATAACCAGAATGCTTCCTCCTTTTTCGGCGGCTTTTTTGGTGGCCCGCTGAAGGTTTTTCTCCAGACTGGCCATGTCATTGTGGTTGAATTTATAGTATTCACCCATTTTGGCTTTGTGCAACCGGATGCCATCGATGAGGCAGGCATGACATTCAGCGTCATACACGATCACGTCACGATAGTCAACGACGGCTTCAATGGCCGACATAACGCCCTGATAACCATAGTTCAGCAGGAAGGCGTCTTCTTTGCCAACGAATTCAGCCAGTTCTTTTTCAAACTGCTCGTGGAGATCGCTATTACCCGACATCATCCGGGCGCCCATGGGATAGGCAAGACCCCACTGCGCCGATGCTTCGGCATCCACCTGACGCACTTCGGGGTGGTTAGCCAGACCGAGGTAATTGTTCAAACTCCAGTTCAATACTTCCTTGCCCCGGAAACGCATGTGAGGGCCTAATTCGCCTTCAAGCTTGGGGAACGCGAAATAATGGTGACCGTTGAACTCCCGAGCTGGTGAACCGATTGGTCCCAGGTTATTACGCAGTTTCTCGAATAAATCCACTTTTTGATCTTGTTTATCAGGGGGAACCCTTCTTTTTTGCAGAGTAAGTGCAAAAATACGGTTAACTTTTGGTAGCGCAAATTCATCCTTAAAATTTCAATTAGCGAATCGTTTTGTAGCAAATGCTTTATTTTGGTAAATCATAGCATTCTATTGAGCCAATAGGCTAATTTGGCGGGGTTTATTGCCAATTCCTATCACGCCTTTCCGACCTGTATTACGATGCCAAAAATTCATAAATTACTTGTTGCCAACCGGGGCGAAATCGCCTTGCGGATCATGCGAACGGCCCGCGAAATGGGTATTCAGACAGTAGCCATCTACTCAGAAGCCGACCGTAACGCGCTCCACGTTCGTTACGCCGACGAGTCAGTGTGCGTCGGACCAGCGCCTTCGTCGGAGTCGTATCTTCGTGCCGATGTGATTATTGACGTTTGCAAACGGCTGAACGTCGACGCTATTCACCCTGGCTACGGGTTCCTGTCTGAGAATGCCAATTTCGCCCGATTGGTACGTGAAGCTGGCTTGATTTTTATTGGCCCTTCGCCCGAAAGCATCGAAGTTATGGGCAGCAAACTGGCGGCTAAAGCGGCCGTTGCCCAGTATAATATTCCAATGGTGCCGGGGACACCGTCTGCCATTACGGATCGAGCTGAAGCCAAAGTGATTTCGTCTCAAATTGGCTATCCAATTCTAATTAAAGCTAGTGCTGGCGGGGGAGGAAAAGGTATGCGCGTTGTGGAGAACGAGACCGAATTTGACGAACAGATGGACCGCGCCGTCAGCGAAGCGCAGTCAGCGTTTGGTGATGGATCGGTGTTTATTGAGAAATACGTTACGTCGCCCCGGCACGTTGAAATTCAGGTGCTGGGGGATCAGCATGGCAACATTATTCACCTGTTTGAACGCGAATGTTCGGTACAGCGTCGGCACCAGAAAGTAGTAGAAGAAGCGCCATCGGCCATTTTGACGCCCGAAATTCGCGATGCCATGGGTCGGGCCGCTGTCGACGTAGCACGGGCTTGTGGCTACTACGGAGCGGGCACGGTTGAGTTCATTGTTAACGATACGCTCGACTTTTATTTTCTGGAAATGAACACCCGGCTTCAGGTTGAACACCCCGTCACGGAGCAGATTACGGGTGTGGATCTGGTGAAGCAGATGATTTACATCGCCGAAGGCAAACCATTGACGATTAGACAAGAAGATTTACAGATTAAAGGCCACGCGGTTGAAGTGCGGGTCTACGCTGAAGACCCTGCCAACAACTTTTTACCCGATGTAGGCACACTCGATACGTATGTACGGCCGCAGGGCAACGGCGTTCGGGTAGATGACGGGTTCGAGCAGGGCATGGCCATCCCGATTTATTACGACCCCATGATCGCCAAGCTCATCACCTATGGCGACACGCGCGAAGAAGCCATCCAGAAAATGATTCGCGCCATCGACGAATACCAGATTTCGGGCGTACAAACGACGCTGCCTTTCTGCCGGTTTGTGATGGAACACGACGCCTTCCGGTCCGGCCACTTCGACACGGGTTTTGTGAGCAACTATTTCACACCC
The DNA here is from genome assembly GCF_054777855.1 of Spirosoma jeollabukense. NCBI lineage: Bacteria > Pseudomonadati > Bacteroidota > Cytophagia > Cytophagales > Cytophagaceae > Spirosoma > Spirosoma jeollabukense. The sequence continues at coordinate 128,918 of NZ_BAAHAD010000007.1, read as the reverse complement.
GATAAATTAACACCAACGCCCGGCGTAGTAGAAACCGGAGTAGCGGCTGTGCTGGCAGCTTATCTACTGGAAACTAATAAGCCAAAAAGTAATGGAGTTGCCACAGTAACAGTGCAGAAGAGTAAGTGGAAGGCGAATCGGTTGGGGTGATCATACTGAGTTTTACGCCGTTGCCTACTAATAAAGACCATCAAATCATGTGTAAAGCTTTTCACTTTAGTTTAATGAATTCTCTTACATAGGGCCATTAAATAGAACATACGTATCATTATGACCTTGTCTGAAATTGCTAGCTACCGGCTTATCAATCAACACATTCGGGAAAGCACTTTCACGAAGTCCGCAGACATGGTGGCCTGGCTAGGGGCAGTTCAGGCGCAGGAATATGGTTTATCCAAATGGGCTATTGGGTTGAGGCTCCCGCAGTTGACCGATGCCGATATTGAGCAGGAATTTACGGATGGAAAAATCCTTCGAACTCACCTGCTACGTCCGACCTGGCACTTCGTGACGCCCGCTGATATTCATTGGTTACTTGAATTAACGGCTCCGCGCGTGAAAGCAGCCAATGCGTTCATGTATCGTAAAATGGAGTTAAATGCGGACATTTTTGCGCATAGCCATGATACGATAGTTAAAGCCCTGGAAGGTGGAAAACAACTGACACGCACGCAGTTAAATACAGAGCTGGCTAACCAGGGTATTACAGCCGATGGCATTCGGTTAAGTTGCCTGATGATGCAGGCCGAACTCGATGGCATTATTTGCAGTGGCGCCCGACAGGGCAAACAATTCACCTATGCCCTGCTCGACGAACGCGTGCCGCCAGCAAAAGCACTCCATAGGGATGAAGCCCTGGCTGAGTTAACAAAACGGTATTTCTTTAGCCGGGGTCCCGCTACTGTAAAGGACTTTTCTACCTGGTCTGGACTCACTATTTCTGACGTAAAAAAAGGGATTGGTCTGGTCAAATCTCATTTTTTACAGGAAGTCCTGGACAACGAAACGTATTATTTTCCGCCAGCTAACGTAGTCAATACGGATGGCCCCCTTACGCGCCTGTTGCCGATCTATGACGAGTATATTATGGGCTATAAAGACAGACGTGCGATACTAGCGTGCAAGGATTCGGACAGAATAGCTTCAAATTTCGTCTTCGATCAGACCATTGTTATTGATGGCCAACTTATGGGTACCTGGCGACGGGTTATCAACGCAAAAAACATTGATCTTGAGCTTACTCTATTCAAAAAGCTAAGTGAACCTGAACAAACTGCATTAACCGATTCTATCAACCATTTCTCAAGATTCATGAATTTGCCTGTGGCGGTTGTTGAACGTTAGTTTTCTAAGCTCCTCTACTGGTCTTCCCAAGGCCGTTACTGTCTGATTCCGTGTAGTTTATTGTTCGGCGTCGTCTCTGATTACGCCGAACATAAGTTGAACGCGATCTTACAGCAACACAAACTCTACCCGCCGGTTTTTCTTCCGATTTTCTTCGTTGTTGTTTGGGGCGACCGGATCGAGGGGGCCGCGCCCAACAGCTGTCAGGCGAGTCCGACGGATACCTTTACCAGCCAGATAATCAATTACGGCCTGGCAGCGGTCGCGGGAGAGCTGGATATTGAGGTCCAAATCACCCTGATTGTCCGTATGGCCGCGAATCTCTATACGTAGCATTGGGTATTGCGTCAGTACGTCGTAAAGTTGATTAAGTTCAGTGTAAGATTGAGGACGTAGCACTGGACTACTCTGATCAAAATAAATTTTATTCAATTGTATGCTTTTGCCTTTTTCTATTACACCAAAAATTTTTGTTGTGATAGCAGAAACAGAGGCTGTACTTGTCTCCCTTGCGGTGAGATTCGATTTCAGTTCACCAACAACAATATCCGGTTTAGGCTCAGCGGGTTCAGGCGCTGGCGGAATAGGCGTTAGTTTGACCAGCACTTCGTTTTGTGCCTTATTCGTAACGATCATAAACGTAACATCTTCATAGCCTTTGGCATTACTCCGCAACTGATAAGCTCCTCTGGCGGGTAACGTTGCGCTAAATAACCCAACTTCAGGACTGGGAGCCAGCACAATAGGGGCCATGCCAACTGGGCCAGACAGCATAAAGCGTCCGCCCACAACGGCCTGATTTGTTTGGCTATCTACCGCACGAATGATCAGATCAACCGCTGTTTTATCTAACTCTGCGTCGAATTCATACCGCTTACCCGTCGGTGCTACGTCAATAGTTAACTGCCGATGAGCGGAATTATAGCCCGGCGCACTCACCTCAATATCCAGATTATCTGGCTTTGTGAAGGTTCGCTGCAATCGTCCTTTCTGTAGCTGAAACCGTTCGGATTTTCCTGTAATACGCGATGTAATGACGGCTGTTGCCGGAGATAGCGGCTGGTCGATCTTCACGGCAAATGCTTTAATGATCAGCACGCTGGGTCTCGTGCGCATCAATTTTACGATCAGCCGCTGGGCGAGCGACAGGTTAAAAATTCGGGTCTTAGCCTCAAAATAATCCGGAGCCGACGCTTTAACAATATAACTTGAACCACGCATACCAGACAGTTTAAAGCCTAAACTATCGGGTGCGACGGGTACAGGTTGCCCACTGCTTTCGTCAATAACTGACAACTTCGCATTAGAGACAATGGTATCCGTTTCAGCATCAATAAGGCGAATGGCTACGTTCAGCATGGCCGAAGCCGACTGTTTTTTTTGTGGTTGAACCGTTTGGGCGCCCACAGGGCAAATACCTACTGACCAATAAATAATGCACAAGATGGTTAGTCCTGTCAGATGCTTTAATATGCCCGCAGGCGTTTTATTTGGTAGATATGCGTATAGCGTTTGGTTCATTAAAGCGTGGTGGTGGGTCGCGTCAAAAATACGGACGTGTCAGTCAACATTGTCTCGGAGAAACGGTTATTCAGCAAAAATAATGGAACCGCGCTTTCGCAAAAGCACTATGAACGGGTTTTGCGAAAGCGCTATTCGCACTGAGCTCTATACGTCTGGCCGTTTGTCAAACCAGGGTTTGGCTCGTTCCAGTTGACCCGCCATTCGAAAAAGGGTTGCTTCGTCGCCGAGTTTGGCCGCAAACATTACGCCGATAGGCAACCCGTCGGCCGACCAGTGCAGCGGTACTGACATCGACGGCTGGCCGGTCATATTCGTAATCACGGCAAATGAAATATAACCCAGAGATCGCTCAGCCAAATCATTCACTGTTTTGCTCCCATTCAGGTATTTCAACCCACCCAATGAATCCACTAATTTAAGTAACCGCTGCTCCGAAGCTGTATTCTGAAATGTGCCAATAGCAATAGGTGGACGGGGCAAGGTTGGCGTTAAAAACAGGTCATACGTTTCATGAAACTGGCCCATGCTACGGTTGAGGCTATTCCAGCGACGTTTCTGATACGCGGCATCAGCCGCCGTGAAGCCCTCCGCCAGCCGAGCTTGTGCCCATGTATTCAGCTCCACATCACTACGTTGGACGGGTCTGCCCAGGTAATGTCCCAACTCCCGAAGAGTAGCCGCTGTTTCGCTCAGCACCGATAGAAAAAATGCTTCTGTCACGAGTGTTTTTTCATACGGCAAGGGCACTTCTTCAACTGTATGGCCTAAACTTTCGAGCAAGCGAGCCGTTTCCTGAACCGCTTTTACGCATTCCGGATCAACAACCTGCGAAGGCATCAGCGACTGGGTTGAGAAGGCAATACGTAGCTGCCCCGGCTCCCGATCAACTTCTTCCCGAAAGGGTCGTTCGGGTGGGGCAATGCCGTAAGGATCACCTGCCAACGGGCCCGCAATCACATCCAGGAAGCCTGCACTATCCCGGACACTACGTGTTACGACGTTGGCCGTCACGGCTCCGTTCCATAATTCGCCAAAACGCGGACCGAGCGTTATGCGTCCGCGCGAAGGCTTGAGCCCAAATAAACCGCAGCAGGCCGATGGAATGCGAATCGAGCCGCCACCGTCTGAAGCAGTAGCCGCTGGAACAACCCCAGCCGCTACGGCAGCCGCTGACCCACCACTCGACCCGCCTGGTGAGTGCGTCAGTTTCCAGGGATTGCGGGCAGGACCGTAGAGTTTCGATTCTGTGTAAGGTGTCAGCCCAAATTCGGGCGTATTGGTTTTGCCAAAGAACACCAGACCCGCGGCTTTCAGACGCTTAATAATTTCACTATCGGTTGTGGAGACATAATTTTTATACCCTGCACAACCCGCTTTCATAGGTGTTCCGGCCCATTCAAATTCCAGGTCTTTCAGCAGAAACGGCACTCCGCGAAATGGGCCTGTTTGTGGCAATTGTTTCGCTATGTCTCTGCCTTTGTCGTACAAGGGCGTAACAATGGCGTTCAGCTTCGGATTGACGGCTTCAGCGCGAACGATGGCCATTTCCAGGAGTTCGGCAGGCGTTACTTCGCCCGTGCGAACAAGTTCGGCCAGCGATGTAGCATCGTGCTTGACGTACTCTTCAAAGGATAGGGCTTGGGCAGGGGAAGTTTGCATAGGGTAGGTTTTGGGATGGATAGACGGCCGTCTATTGTTTGGCAACGGTTACCCCGATTTTAGAGTCGGCGGTTCCATAATACAAAAACCAGCGTCCCTTGAAGGGTACCAGGCCTTCCAGAAAACAGACCTGGTTGACCTGGCCCTGTATTTCGTACGGCTGATCGGGCTTAATAAAATAGGTTTCCGAACGGTCGAGCAGTTTTGCCGGATCGTGTGCATCAAACAGCAATTGCCCTCCGCAATAAGCTCCTTTAGGAAGATTTGGATCACCATTCTGATCGGCATTCATACCATTATAAATTAACTGAATACCGGCTTTCGTGAGCATGGCAAACGCGCCAGGTTCAATTAATCGAGAATCATATTTACCCGGTCGCGACTCGGCGGCAATTACAGGTTCGCCCTTGTCGCTTTCGAGTGGTGACCAGTGCAAAAGGTCATCCGACGTAGCAAGCCGAAGCTTTGGCTGGTCGCCCCAATACATCCAATACTTCCCGTTGATTTTCTGTGCAACCAATCGGTCACCAATACGATTGCATACAATCGCCCCTGATTTCGACCATAAATTCCGATACTTGCCATTATCGAACTGATTGAACGCCAGTCCCTGTTTGTTCCATTTGATCAGGTTGCGCGACGTAGCTACGCAAAGTCGCGCTATATCACCGTCGTAGGATGTGTAGGTCATTACGTATACGCCATTCGGGCTTTCAACAATGCGCGGGTCTTCACAACCTCCTTCCCACTCATATACCTTCATCGCATCGTTATCGGGATAAAACACCGGTTTTGGCATCCGTTTGAAATGAATACCATCCGTACTCTCCGCCAATCCCAGGCGCGACGTACCGGCATACTTTCCAACAGTATCTTCGGCCCGGTAAATCATATATACCTTTCCATTACGTACTACAGTTGCCGGGTTGAATACGTCTTTTTCTTCCCATCGAACGGTTTCTTTACGTATCGGGCAGGCAAATGTGGTGCTGCTTTTAGCATCCAGAATCGGGTTATGGGCATTCTCTTTTTGAAATGGCCCCAGCATCCAGGGCTTTTCGGGTTTGGGTTGCGCCAACAGGCAGCCTGGCAATAGGAAAAGGAATAGAAACGAACGCTTCATTATAGATCGGGTTAGGGTTTAATCGCTTGATGAAAAGCCAGACATCATCATTTGGCCACTACTATTTTACCTATATTTTTGTCAGGCACCAGTTCGGCTTCATGGGGAAGCTCGGTTGGTAGTTCGGCGGTCGCTGCCTGGCCAAACCAGCGCGCCCGTTGCTGGTAGACGAACTGGCCGTTAGCCTGGTCACTATTCAGTTCCAGCAGCCGGATACCTCCGGGATGGTCGTTGCTGGGCTCTTCATACACAACCTGGAGCCCCACCCAGGCCAGATACTCGTTTAATGTGGCTTCGAGCGGATGATTGCCGAAAATACACACGTCGTAATACCAGTCCAGCGACTCACCGGCAACGGCTTCTGTCACGGCACGGTAATCGTCGAGGGTGTAGCCAACGAAGGGTTTTCCAAAACGTTGCCACATCAGCCGCATGACGTCGTCCAGCGAACGCTCGTGGTTCGTGAGTCGGCGAATGTGCAAATCCAGAATCAGCGCGACAATGGCCCCTTTGTGATAAACCGACACTTTGCGATCCGGCACCCCTTTGTCGTAACCATCGAGCCACAAATCCCACGACGACTCGGTCAGCGATTGAAAGGCCAGCCCGTTATTCTCGAAATGACGTTTGAACACAACCTGCAACTCTTTCAGGTACGCTTCATCCGTGAATACGCCCGACTGCCGAAGCATCAAATCACCATAATAGGTCGTTACGCCTTCTGCCACAAAGCAGGTTGTAAAGTAATTCTCCTGTGTGAAATCATAGGGCAATAACTCGACAGGCCGAATACGGATAATGTTCCAGGCATGAAATAACTCATGCGACGACACACCCAGTAAATCCTGATACAATCCTTCTCCTTCATCATTTGGCCCCAGTACCAGCACCGTCGAATTGCGGTGTTCGACGCCGTGGTAATGCGGTACGGGTAGTATCAGGGTCAGAAAATGATAGGCTTTCTCGGGAAATTCGCCGTACAGATCAAATTGTTTTTGCGAGAACCGGCTGAAATCCTGGATGATCCGGTCGGCATCGAACGTAGTGTTTCCATCGGTACGTCGACCGCCCTGAATCCAGACGTGAAACGGCACGCCACCCACCTCATAGTGAATATGCTGCATAATCGGCGCAGCAATCAAGGGGCAGTCTACCAGTTCATAGAAATCAGCCGCCCGCAGGTTTTTAGGATCAGTTTGTTCCAGTCCACAGGCAATCATCCAGCCATCAGGAATATCCAATTCAAGCGTACAGGGCTCTGTAATACGTCCCTCAGCATATAGGCACAGATTTACCGGATTTACATAAAGTAACGTATCACTGATGAAACTGCTGCCTGCATTAAGCAGATTAGGCGTAGGGAGTAGCGAGTAATAATTATATTGTACAGTCAATGCAGTCGCCCCGTTCGTCTGAACGCGCCAGCGGTCTTTCGTGATTTTCCGAAACGGCAGGGGTTGCCCTTTTTCGTCGAAAACCTCGAACCGCTGAATATTTTTAGCGAACTGCTGCAATTCATACCGGCCAGGTCGCCAGGCGGGCAACTGTAAATCCACTTCCGGCGTTGTGATATTCGTTAGATGCGCGTCAACGGCAATATAATGCGGAATGGCCCGGTCGGCAGACAGTCGATAATGCATAAATTAACAGAAGAGTAAGAATTAACAGAAGAGTAAGGCCCAAAAATAACAGTCGCCGAAGGCCATGATGCCCTGTATACTAAAGTAATAGCTATAATAAGGTCCAACTTCCGGCGAAAAACGTCTCTACAAAAGTAACGTCCAATAGATCAATTCGTTTTTATAAACTTACGCTTGGTAAACTGTAGTCATTCTGCTATCTTTGCGGACTCATTTGGAAAATACAGGTTTAGGAAAGATATATCATGAAAAGAACGTACCAACCATCGAATCGGAAGCGGAAAAACAAACACGGCTTCCGCGAGCGGATGGCCAGTGCCAATGGCCGTCAGGTTTTGGCCCGCCGTCGTGCCAAAGGTCGCCACAAATTGACCGTCTCGGACGAGAAAAAAGGCGAACGCTTTAAAATCTAGTCGATAGTCAATAGTGGTCAGTCGTTAGTTAATAGTGCCACTGACACGTAAACAGCTATTGATTCCCATTACTTTATGCCGCAAACCTTCCCGAAATCCGAACGGCTTTGCAGTAAAAAAATTCTGGGTGAATTATTTAAAAAAGGTAGTATGTCTGTCGGGACGTTCTACCTTTTTCCGTTTCGGACACTATATATGCGTGCGTCCGCATCCGAGCCAGCAGTCGAATCGGCACTGCCAGCCATTGTCATCACCGTTCCCAAACGAACCTTCAAACGCGCCGTTGACCGCAACCTCATCCGCAGGCGAGTACGGGAAGCGTATCGACTAAATAAGCATCTTTTCGACAAGGAAACGACCTATCCTCCCTACATTGCTTTTCTTTATACCGCCAAACAAATAATTTCGTTTGAAGAGATAGAAAAAGGTATGAAATTAGCTATACAAAAAGTCGTCAGTCGATAGTTATTAGTCAATCGTGGACTCAAAAAGGCACCCTGACTATCAACTGCCAGCTATCGACTCCTTGACTAACGATCGCACCGGCGACCCGGTATCAACTCACTTATGCGCTTCTCTAAACGTTTTACCCTGTTAGCTTCGTCGGCCCTCGTAGCGGGTGGCATTGGTTTCTTTTCCTTTAAGACCGACGATCGCTTTTTTGAGATTGCCCGCAACCTCGACATCTACGCTACGTTGTTCAAAGAGTTGAATCTCTACTACGTCGATGAAGTGAACCCCAACCGCATGGTGAAAACCAGCATCGACGCGATGCTGAAAGCCCTTGATCCGTACACGAACTTTTTCGCCGAAGACGAAATAGAGGACTACATGACCATGACCACCGGCCGCTACAACGGCATCGGTGCGCTGATTGGCCAGCGGCTGGGCAAGAGCATCGTGCTCATGATTTATGAAGGAACACCGGCCGAAAAATCGGGATTGCAAATCGGGGATGAGGTCGTAAAGATTGACGGCGTAGCGCTGAAAAGCCTTAAAGACGCTGATCCGGGAAAACTATTAAAAGGCCAGAACAATACGGCCGTAAAACTGACGGTTCAGCGATTTGGGCAGAAAGATCCGGTGGAGCTTAGCGTGCTACGTGACGTAGTGAAGATGACCAACGTGCCTTATTACGGGATGGTCTCCGATGACGTTGGCTATATCGATCTTAAAGATTTTACGGCTACGGCCTCTCGGGAAGTACGTAGCGCCTTTCAGGAATTGAAAGGGAAAGGAATGAAGAAACTCATTCTCGACGTGCGCGAAAACCCCGGTGGCTTGCTCAATATGGCTATTGATATCTCCAATATTTTTATCCCGAAAGATTCTGAAGTTGTAACGACAAAAGGGAAAGTAACCGAGTGGAACAAGACCTACACGGCGCTAAATCCATCGCTTGATCTTGACATTCCGATTGTTGTCCTGACGAACAGCCACAGCGCATCGGCGGCAGAGATCGTGTCGGGCGTGATTCAGGATTACGACCGGGGTGTTTTGATTGGCCAGCGTACGTATGGCAAAGGCCTGGTGCAGACCACCCGTGAGCTGTCGTTCAATACGAAACTGAAAATTACAACGGCCAAGTATTACATACCCAGCGGGCGTTGCATTCAGGCGATTGACTACAGCCACCGCAATCCCGACGGAAGCGTTGGTAAGATTCCCGATTCGCTGAAAACGGCCTTTAAAACCAAAGCGGGCCGGGTCGTCTATGATGGGGGTGGCGTTCTGCCCGACGTAGTGGTTGAAGCCCAGACGCCTACGCCCATTGCGCTAAGCCTGAACAACAAGGGACTACTTTTTGATTATGCCGTTAAATACCGCCACGAACACGCCAGCATCAAACCCGCCCGCGAATTCCATCTGACTGATGCCGAATATCAGGATTTCACCAAGTGGGTCGCTGACAAAGACTACGATTACACGACGCAGGTGGAAAAAGACCTTGGTACGCTCGAAGCCTCAGCTAAGAAAGAAAAATATTTCGACCAGATTCAGGATCAGCTGAAGTCGCTCAAAACGAAAATGTCGCACAGCAAAGATGCGGACCTGAATACCTTCAAGACGGAGATCAAGACGCTGCTGGAGCAGGAAATAGCCGGGCACTATTATTTACAGAAGGGCCTCAAAGAAGCTTCATTTGCTACGGACCCCGAAATGAAAGCCGCTCTCAACCTCTTTAAGGACATGAATAGGTACAGTACAATTTTAAAAAGTAAATGATGAGTTATGACCGGGTCGCCGGAGCGATGATGAATGATAAATGATTTCCTACTGAGCATCATTTATCATTCATCATTCATCCTTAATATGCTTATTCTCTCCCTCGATACGTCTACTACAGTTTGTTCGGTTGCGCTCCACAAGGATGGGGTTTTGCTGGGTTGCCACGAGCTTTATACAGAACGTACTTCGGCAGCTATGCTTACGACGCTGATTAGCAATGTAGTGCAGCAAACGGGCCACGAATTGAGCCAGTTAGATGCCGTAGCCGTAGCCAAAGGGCCGGGTTCCTATACGGGTCTGCGCATTGGTGTTTCAACAGCAAAAGGACTTTGTTTTGCGCTGGACAAACCGTTGCTGGCTATTAACACGCTGGCCGCACTGGCCGCACAAGTCGGGTCGTATTTCCCGGCTGATTCTGTTCTTTGCCCAATGATCGATGCGCGACGGATGGAAGTTTATTGCGCACTGTATACAACTGAAGGGGAGGAGATCAAACCTACCTGGGCGCAAATCATCGACGATAGCTCATTCAACGAGTGGCTGACCCAAAGCCCGGTTGTATTCTTTGGCGATGGAGCCGCCAAATGCCGGGCCCTACTTGGAAAACAGGCTAATGCTATATTTCCAAATGTGAACGTAGTGCCTTCTGCCCGGACAGTTGGTCAATTAGCCACGCATTCATTTTCGGAAAGTCGGTTTGAAAATCTGGCCACTTTCGAACCGTTCTACCTCAAAGATTTCATGACAACGCAGCCGAAGAAGGCGGTACTTTAGGGTGAATACATGCCTATCGTTTGACAACTACGCGGGAATCTGCCATTTTTCTCCTTATTTCGCCCCGACAACTGTCTATTTCCCGTTCCTGTGCAGATTATAGTTGATATTGGTAATACCGACGCTGTTTTCGGACTTTACGATCAAACCACCTGGAAACACATCTGGCGTACACCATCCCGGCTCGATGAAACCGCTGACTCTTATGAGCGTCGACTACGGCTCTGGCTGCTGGAAGCCAGTGTTCCCTTGAGTGCTGTCAGAACCACCGTCATCAGCAGCGTTGTTCCTGGACTAGCGCCCATTATGCGGGCCATGCTAGCTGAATTATTTGGTTTTGAACCCGTGGTGACCGGGCCGGAAATTTATCCAATATTACCAATTGAGATTCTTCGCCCGCATGAAATTGGGGCCGATCTTGTCGCTAATGCACTGGCGGCTTATACGCGCTACCATCGCAACTGCGTCGTCGTGGATTTTGGAACGGCGCTTACCTTTACAACGGTATCGGGCGAGGGAAAAATGTTGGGTGTAGCCATTGCACCGGGTCTGAAAACGGCCATTCGGTCGCTGTTTGCGAATACAGCCCAATTACCCGAAGTGCCTATTGAAGTACCCGTGTCTGCACTTGGTACCAGTACAACGCTGGCGATCCAGGCTGGCGTTATTCTCGGCTATGAGGGTTTAGTACGTTCTTTACTTGATCGCATTCGAGCCGAACTTCAGGGCGATTGCCTTGCCGTAGCTACGGGTGGACTGTCGGGCCGAATCCCATCACTACGCAACGCCTTCACCGACGTTGTTCCTTCCCTGACTCTCGAGGGCATACGACTTATTGGTGATCTGGTCACCGCATCGACTAAATAACCTTATTGGTTAATTTGATAACGCTTGAAGCGCCCTAATTAGGGCGCTTTTTTTGTACTATATTAATAGGCGTAAAAAATATTAATTTATTCCAGACCATAAAGTCAAAAGTTTACGGCTGCTTTTTTTTAACAAAGAATATAGAAATAGAACATTACCAATTTTTTCCTTTATCAGTTCTATCCTATCTATACATAATTAAATAATCAAAAATAGGATTATTTATCCCCTGATAATAAGGCGTTTATCTATTCATTAACTTGCTCTAAGTGGCCTGACTCAACAGTGTTCAGTAAGAGGAAAGAGTCGCCGAAAAATCATATTTATCAACGTATCATCAACAATTATGAAAACTCTTTATAAACGTACACTAATCACTATACTTGTATTATTTTGTGTTTTTTCCGCTCAAGCTTCACCTGAGAAAGAAGTCTGGCATACGGGCCATATAACGCTCTGGGATAAAACGGTTTTGGAAGGAAACCTATCCTATAACTGGCTGGCGGAGATGGTCATGTTTCGTCAGTCAGATGGGCGTTTATACACGCTCTCAGCGAATCAGGTTGTTCAGTTTGGCTGGTTCGATTATAGTCTACACAAAAATAGGGACTTTAGATCGTTGTCGGGTTCTCCAACTAAAAATCATGACAACCGTACGTTTTTCGAGGTATGGATGGATGGTCCACTGACTGTCGTTCGGCGACTAAGACGACCGCATGGTTTATTTAAACGAGCATTTGGGCACCCATCAAATTACGCCGATCAGCCTATTATGGCGCAGAGTACCGATCTTTTTGACTACTATGTACAGGATGCGGGTCAGTTGATGGCGTTGGATCGGTTTTACCTGGAAATTTACCAACCGCTAATGATGACTTATGATCGTGAGCTGCAGGCATATGTGCAGCAGCACAATATCAATACCCGTACCCTTTTAGGGCGCCTGGTGCTCATCGATCAGTATAATTCTTTGGTGCATAAAGATACTGGAACGGCTTCTGCCAGAGAGTCTGTTCCCTCACAGGAATAAGTTGTGCTACGTATCGGATTGGGGAGTCGGTTCATCATCAGCTATAGGCTGACTCTGCTTTTTCCGTTTTCGGAGCGCATCGTTGAGCAGGTATTCGATCTGCCCATTCACACTCCTGAATTCTTCCTGTGCCCAACGCTCCAGCTCTTTTAGTATTTCCGGTTGAATCCGTAAGACAAATGCTTTTTTTTCTGTAGCCATAAAAGGGAGAAAGAGGAGGGAAGGGAAAAAAGGGAGAAGGATGACAAGCTAGTCAGATTTTTCCCTTCTCCCTCTCTCCTGTTAATTATACAAAGTTCCCGCATTTACGACTGGGCTAACGGATTTTTCGCCACATAAAACAACAAGCAGGTTGCTTACCATAGCGGCTTTACGTTCTTCATCTAACGAAATTACACCATTTTTTTCCAGGCGTTCCAGCGCCATCTCCACCATCCCAACAGCTCCCTCCACAATCAAACGACGAGCGGCTATCATGGCTGATGCCTGCTGGCGTTGTAGCATGGCCCCCGCAATTTCGGAGGAATACGCCAAATGGCTGACACGGGCTTCAATAATATCAACGCCAGCTCGTTCGAGACGCTCGTTGAGTTCCTTTTCAAGAAATTCGTTGATCTGGCCCGTGCTGTCGCGCAGGGTTACCGACGAGGTTTCATCTTCCATATGGTCATACGCATATGAGTTGGCTAATTTCCGCACGGCCGCTTCGGATTGAATCTGCACGAAATTAACGTAATTGTCAACTTCGAATAAGGCTTTGGCGGCATCGCTCACCTGCCAGACGACAACGGCGGCAATCTCTACCGGATTGCCCATTTTATCATTTACTTTCAGCGTCTGCCCATTTAGGTTACGAGCGCGTAGACTGATTTTCGTTTTGCTATACAGTGGGTTCACCCACCGCAATCCCGTTTCTTTAATGGTGCCGACATAGTCGCCAAAGAACGTAGCATTCATCCCTTCTTTTGGATAAATAACAACGATACCTTTCAGCAGAAAAACACCGATCAAACTTAACAGTATGGCCAGTAGTGCCCCATTATAGGTAGCAGCCAATGCCGCCACACCAAAACAGACCAGGGCGCCTATGACAAAAATATAACCCGAAACAGACGTAAGTTTTTTCTCCTGCATGACGGTAAAGAGTAAGGTGAAAATGTGATATCGTTTTAATATCACAATGATACGAATGATTTTCTTTGCCTCATCAAAAAATAGAAGAGCGGTTGTCTGATTACAGCAATGGCATATTCGGCCTTATACCAGTAAACGCCAATCCTTTTCACTATTTTTGCCCACTCAAATACCTGGTCAACGTACTGACTGACCAACGATCTGACTGACATGCTGAGTGAACAAGAAATAAATCGCCGACAAAAACGCGAAGAGTTAATCGGGATGGGCATTGATCCCTATCCAGCCGCATTATTTGACGTAACAACCACCATCGCCGACATTCGAGCTGCTTTTGGTAGTGATGTTGAGCCAGAAATGGATCTCTCTGGCGACGAGCGCTGGGGCGATGTTCAACTGGCCGGGCGGCTTATGGTGTTCCGCATTAGCGGCAGTGCTTCGTTTGCCGAAATTCAGGATGCGACTGGTCGTATGCAGTTTTACTTTCGGCGTGATGATCTCTGCCCCGGCGACGATAAAACCCTGTATAACACCGTTTTCAAGAAGCTACTGGACATTGGCGACATCATTGGCGTTCGTGGTCATGTGTTCTCCACCAAGACCGGTGAATTGTCTGTTTACGTGAAGGAATTCAAAATCCTGAACAAATCACTACGTCCTCTTCCGGTAGTGAAGGAGGTGGTGAATGAAAAAGGCGAAAAAGAGACCTATGACGCGTTTACCGATCCTGAACAACGCTATCGCCAGCGCTACGTAGACCTGATCGTGAATCCGCAGGTGCGTGAGGTATTCATAAAACGTACGAAGCTGGTCAACTCAATCCGGCAGTTTTTGAGCGCGAAAGGCTACCTGGAAGTCGAAACGCCCATCTTGCAACCCATTCACGGTGGCGCCACCGCGCGACCGTTCCGCACCCACCACAACTCGCTCGACATGACGCTCTACATGCGGATTGCCAACGAGTTATACCTGAAGCGCCTGATTGTAGGCGGCTATGATGGCGTATTTGAGTTCGCTAAGGACTTCCGAAATGAGGGCATGGACCGGACGCACAATCCGGAATTTACGCAGGTGGAATTCTACGTTGCCTACAAAGATTACCTCTGGATGATGGATACTATCGAGGAGATGGTGGAGAAAGTGGCGCTGGACGTAGCCGGAACGACTAAAGTGACGGTTGGCGAAAATGTCATCGACTTCAAACGACCCTGGAAACGACTGACTATGTTCGAAGCCATTGAGGAATATACAGGCGTTGACGTATCGGAAATGGACGAGGATGCCCTTCGGCAGGTAGCCGAAAATAGAGGGATTAAAGTAGACAGCACGATGGGCAAGTCGAAGCTGATTGATGAGCTGTTCGGCGATGCCTGCGAACCTAACCTGATTCAACCAACGTTCATCACCGACTACCCCGTTGAGATGTCGCCATTGACCAAAAAGCACCGTAGTAAACCCGGTTTGGTGGAGCGATTTGAAGCGATTTGTAATGGAAAGGAAATTGCAAATGCGTACTCTGAGCTAAATGATCCACTCGATCAGCGGGAACGTTTTGAAGAGCAACTTCGCTTAGCCGAACGGGGCGACGAAGAAGCCATGGCGCTGGATGAAGATTTTCTGCGGGCGCTCGAATACGGTATGCCGCCAACGGCAGGCGTGGGTCTGGGCATTGACCGTCTGGCGATGATTATGACCAACCAGCCGTCGATCCAGGACGTATTGTTTTTCCCACAAATGCGGCCCGAAAAGAAAGTGGAGCAGTCGGACGAAAGTGATTTCGTGGCCGCGGGCGTTCCGGCCGAGTGGGTTCCTGCCGTGCAGAAACTGGGCTTTTTGACGGTTGATCAGCTGAGTACGGCCAACCCAAACAAACTCTTCAACGACCTTGGGGGCGTTCGAAAGAAATTGAAGCTAGAGGCTAAAATGCCAACTCTTGACGATGTTAAAGGTTGGATAGGATAACAAGCACGAGTCATAGAATGCAAGAGATTAGTTGCATTCTATGACTTATTTGATACGTTGGAACGTATAACCAGGCCCATCGTACGCAATACCACCGTCCAAAACCAGCTCACGGGAGCATATTCGTACTATTGGGTTTCGAACGTACCAATTTTCTCCTGTTGGTTCTGCATCCGTTTTGAGGACTAAATTACCTTGCACATCGGCTATCTGATACGTATTGGTTGCCGTTGGTGTATCATCTTTATTAATAGAGACCTGACCGGTATCAGAAAACTTCAACACCACGTTATCTACCGTTGGGTTAGGAATCATACTCGTAACACGCACTAATTTCCAGTCACCCACGATCCATTTGCGGGCCTGGTCGGCATCTTTGGTATACTCAGTGTTAGCATTGCAGGTAGATGTGATTTCCTTTTTGTTGCAGGTCATTAGCAAACCTGTCAGGAGCATGAATATCAACGTTTTCATAGTATGTTACCTTGTTTCTACGGATGATCCAACAACTGATTTGCCGGTTGGAAAGCAACAAAGAAAAACCCCGCCTGATACCGGGCGGGGTTTCAATGTCACATATAGACGTAGGAGAGTTAGTAATCTGAGTCTATTTTTTTCACCTTTACAGCGTTAAGTCCTTTTTTGCCGTCAACCACTTCAAACTGCACCCGGTCTTTCTCTCGAATGGTAATTCCGTTCAGGCCGGTGATGTGGACGAAGATGTCCCGATTGGTATCGTCTTCAACTATGAATCCGTAACCTTTGCTTTCGTTAAAAAATTTTACTACACCTGTTTGCATAAAACGTAATCAATTAAACAATTAAACATACAAAGGGTCAGTTACTAACAAAGATCACGAAACAACTACCAGAGCATCAGAGAACACAAGAAATTAGTTGAAAATCATCGAACTTTGTTAAGCGTAACGTAGCAAATGACGCATAGTGCCCGTTAACGCCGTTACAACACAAAGAAAACAAAAATGTTCTGACTTCAGATAGATTGACGATACTTTTTAGCTATTTTCACTATGTTTATACTGGTTTTCTGTGTAAACGGCAAACAATCTACTACACATATTAGTTAGTGACCCTCAGATAGGTTCAATTTACATCCATACGCTTCGCAAACTAAACGGCATGAATAAGATCAGATATTTCGTTGAAAGTCAGGCCTTTGGCGTCTGCTCGCGATTAGGGGAGAAGATGAATATCTCAGCCAGCAGTATTCGGTTGTATTTTATCTATACGTCGTTTCTAACACTCGGTTCGCCCGTTATTTTATACCTTATCCTTGCCTTCTGGATGGAAATGAACAAACACCTGCGTCGGCATGCTCATCCAACCATCTGGGAATTATGAGATAGTATAGGATATAGGACGTATGATGTATTTCCTAACGCACGTTGTATACTGATTCCCAACCGCATCATGCCTCTGTATCATATATTTCCTCGAACGTCTTTTTCCCTTCTGCAAAATACTGCCACACAATACTACGCGGAAACAGCCTGACCTCGGTCGTTTGTTGCTGCTGTAAGCGCTTCCGTTCCCGGTGAAGGGTAGGCAGACGCTTATAAAATGCGAAGTGTGCTCGTAAAATTGCCCCCACATCGCTCCACTCACCAACTTTCAGAAAGAGGAGGGAGGAAAGGCCGTCCAGAACCAGTCGAAGCAGTATTTTAGGCCACAACCAGCCATCGGCGGGCCAGTTTTTGTAGAGCATGAACAGACTATTCCGGTAATTTAAGTACGTCTTCTTGGGATTGGACTTGTGTAACGTGCCTCCGCCAACGTGAAACACTGTCGACTGACCGCATACCCACACCTCATAGCCAAGCCGCTGAATGCGCCAGCACCAGTCAATTTCCTCCATATGTGCAAAAAATGACGCGTCGAAGCCGCCAGTCTGGTGGAATACGTCGGCACGCATGAACAGGCAGGCACCCGTTGCCCAGAATATCTGTCGACTGTCGTCATATTGCCCATGGTCGGTTTCGAACGTAGCGAAAACTCGTCCCCGGCAGAAGATATACCCCAGCCAGTCGACAAATCCTCCCGCTGCGCCCGCATGTTCCAGCAATTCCCGCTGGTCATACGACCGGATTTTGGGCTGGCAGGCAGCAATCTTCGGATTATTGGACAGCAACGTCAACACGGGTGAAAGCCAGCCCGGTGTCACTTCAATGTCGGAGTTGGGCAGAACGTAGTAAGTAGCTCCTCCATATTCAGTTCGGACACGCTCGAGTGCCATATTGTACCCACCTGCGTAGCCATCATTGTAAGGAAGCTCAATAAGACGAACTTCGGGAAAATTAGCCCGTACAAATGAAACAGATGAATCCGTAGACGCACCATCCGCTACGTAAACCGGATGCCCATCGGTATTGGCCAGCACCGTAGGCAGAAATTTGGCCAGAAACGGTTGCCCGTTGTAATTCAGTATAACTATAGCAAGCGTATCCACACAACGAATTTGACGTTTGTAGTTTGACGTTACGACAGGTACGGGTAGCGCGTACGACAAACTATAAACGACAAACTTACAAACTATTTATTGCATCAGCCCGTCCAGATTCAAACCGGGAATGTTAGGCAACAACCCTTCGGTAGCCTGACGGAGGTGTTCACGAGACTTTGTTTCAATATTCGACATCGCTTTATTGGTAGCCGCTACAATCAGGTCCTGTAGCATTTCACGGTCGTCCGGCCGAATTAAATCCGGGTCAATCTCAATTTTCAATACATTTTTCAGACCGTTGACTGTCACTTTAACCAGGCCTGCACCCGACTCACCCGTTTCCGAAATGGTGCTGAGTGTTTCCTGGGCATCTTTCATTCGGGATTGAACTTCCTTCATTTTCCCGAACATGTCCATCATATTCATAGCGCGAAAGTAAACGAAACCTTTGTTTCGCATTTAGTTGAATAACAATTAGTTAGCTTTTTTTCGAACCGTCGTTTTCGAGGGATTCGCCAAATACTTCAGTATGGTTTCAGTACGAATTTAGTTCAGGGCCTTGGGGACCTGTTGGTCATCGTCGGTTGTTTCGGTTGGTATTTGCCAACGTTCGCAACCGAAATTACCCATATCTAAGCGGCTCTGATTCATCCGGGAACTGTATCGTTGGGTTGCACTGATAGCAGTATGACTAGCGAATCCTGCAACGTTTTTATTTATTTATCCTGTTGATTCCATTTAACGTTCTGCCAAGCTATGACGAGCTGTGTACAGGGGTATGTTTTCACTAATGCCAGGCATAGCCGCAACCTTTTTTAGTAACCTGTCACAGTCATCAACTTGCGGACTGGATCGGTTCCTCAAGTTCTAGCTACATATAGTTACGGTACTTGTATTTGAGAAACGGAAAAATGAATTGATCTGTTTCTTTTCTCTGACAATAATCCAGCAGGATGCTGTGAACAGGTTTCTGTAGTGAACTACTGTCGATAGGTTAGGTTTGTGGCATTCGTAAAGGACCCACCAGGGCTGGGTGGTATCCTGACCATCAACCATTTCCCAAGCCTTCTGCTACTGGCCGACATGAGTCGCGATCAGGTCACCTCCACTAAGGTCTAGAACTCCTGACAATAGACCTATATTTTACAAAACTGTTCGAATGAATCAATGCTCTTTAAGTTCCTCAGCTTTTAGTGGGCATTACCTGTTATCGGTTCACTTCGAATTCATTAAGCCGAACGATTTCCAGCTCGGTTTACTCCTTTGTTTTAGTAAAGTCCGATAAAGCAAAAAGGCTAATCAGTTGATTTTGAGTAATTAAACTCTAATCCTGATTAGCCTTTATTCATTAATTGTGCTCCCGAAGGGACTTGAATATTTATTGTAACTTACTGTATATCAGGGTACAATTTAAGGAATAGTTAGTTGGTTGACGGAATAGTTGACGGATTGTCTAACATACGAAACTATTTATTGATCAGTTGACGGTCTGGTTGATAGAGATTGTAACTTTACCGTTCTATCGAGCGGCCTTTACGGGTCACTTGGTTTGGTCAGAGCCGAGCGGGTGGTTCCCTCGGCTCATTGGGTCGGGTGGGTGGTTCCCCCGACCCGTTTTTTGTAAGACTACAAGTTTTCGGGATATCACTTGACTAGTATACGGTAGTTGCGAGTTTGGCCCCGTTCTTTAACCGTCACTATGTATAAACCAGTTGAGGTGCATTCTGCTAAAGCCAGTAGCAGGCTCTGTGGTCCTATGTCCGTTTTCGTGTAAGGTATTGAATGACCATCACTATTAGTGATATGAATAGCTGCCGTTGTGGGTTCGTCCAACTGGATTACAAACGTACCTTGGTCGGTAATAGGATTCGGTGTTACTGAATAGGGACTATCCCGCAATATGACAGAACTAGAAGGATAGGTTTTGCGCTGGCCATTTGAATCAATCTGAGTTAATCGATAATAACTAGTACCTGTATAGGGCGTTGTATCAGTGAAATAATAATCATTAATTGTTTGATTCACTAATTCCGTCTTACCAACTTCAGCTACTCTTTCAAACAGAAGTAAGTCCTTGCTACGCTCAATAAGAAATCCTTGGTTGTTTATCTCGTTCTGGGTTCTCCAAACTAATTCAATTTGTTGAGCGGCATTTGGTCTGGCTGTGAAAGAGATTAAATCAACCGACAATGGTTTTGGTGCAATCGTAATTGTAAACGTATCAGCTACCGAATAGGCAGCGTTAAAGGCATTTAGTTTAGTAACTACAACGGCTACCGGATAAACACCCGTCTGATTGGGAACACCATTAATAAAGGCATAGCCAGGAGGTGTGCTCCTCGCACTATTAAAAACTAAGCCGGGAGGTAGGTTGTAAGCTTCATAACTGAATAAGGCTCGGTAGTCATAACCATTATCATTAGAACCAAAATAATCTCCAACATTAATGGCAGTGCTAGTCGTTGACTCAGTTAATGTAATGTCTGGTATAGGACTTTTTAAGAAAGGGCTGTAATACCTGTTATTCGATGCGCAATAGGCTTGTATATCTATGCTGTAAGTAGCCGTAACTCCACTCTGAGTGGCTTGAATGATAATTGGGTTGCCGGGACTGTTTCGCCAGGCTTCATCTACAACACCTGTACTACTCGTAGGTGAGGAAAGGGTAACGCCCGTTGCTGAATAAGTAATAGTTGTCCCATCTCCCCCAACTGTATTGAAGGCAATAAATCCATTGCTACAAAGATAAGTAGGCTGAACAGGGATGAGAGCCGTTTGTGCATATAAGGGACACGATAAGGACAGGGAAACATACAACAGAATCCCAGAGATCGCCCTTGTTAAATAGCTGTTTATCATGGCCATATGTTTTTTTTTATGAAATGCAGTAGACTAACTAATCTACTGGCTAGTATCACTAATTAGTAAAAAGGTAGAATATCGTTTTGTCCATTATTTGTTCTCACCAACTTATTATCTAGATATGAAAATCAAGAATACCCCACCCCCTGAATTTTGACACCGATTTTTCTTGCCTAGGCTAGCGGTTGTGGCGACCCTGATTTTGATGATTTTACCTACCCCTCCCTACTGTTACACTCGTTCATTTGTTTGGTTGTCTTACGGTGCGTTACTTGCTCTTCCTAACGCTCAAATGCAATGCACCTTAACATCCTCACTCCTTCCGAATCTCTTGAAAAAACGTATCGTCTTCAATCGGCTACCCGTGAACAGATTGAGCTATTTAAAACGCACTTCGTCAAACTTTTAGGACATATCAACGAAAAGGAGAGCGAGGAAAACGTAAAAGATCATTTGATGGACTTTCTCAAAGAGGTCTATTACAAAGACGCCCACGTAGTAGCACCAAAAGGAAAAACCGATTTTGTCATTCACTTAGGCAAAGACGCCACTACGCAGGCGGGCGTATTATTTGAGGTCAAACGACCGGCCAATAAAGGCGAAATGATTACCCGCCAAAACCTCAACACTAAAGCCTTTCACGAACTCCTACTATACTATTTTCAGGAACGGCAACGATCTAAAAACAGCGACATTCGGCACTGCGTCATTACCAACGTGTATGAATGGTTCATCTTTGACGCGGCTCTGATTGATCGGCTATTTTTTCGGAACGCTCATTTAACCAAAGAGTATAAAGCCTGGGAGTCCGGCCAAAAGGTAAGCAGAAACAATGACCTGTTCTACAACGAAATTGTCAAGCCCTTTCTAGTTGACCTACCCGACGAAATACCCTTTACTTATTTCGACCTACGAGACTTTCAGAAAATTGTCTCGGATGAGGATAAGGCCAACGATAAAGCCTTACTGTCTCTCTACAAGATTCTGTCACCTACGCATCTGCTGAAGTTGCCAGCCGCTACCGATAGTAACCGGCTGAATCCTAAATTTTACGGGGAACTCTTACACCTTATTGGATTGGAAGAGGTCAAAGAAGGCGGTAAAAAAGTCATTCGTCGGAAAGAAGCGGGCAAACGGGATGAGGGGTCACTACTGGAAAACACCATTGTTCAACTGTATACCGCCAATAAGCTATATCACCTACACGACCGGGCACAATACGGAGCCACCAACGATGAGCAACTGTTTAGCGTAGCGCTGGAGCTGTGTATTACATGGGTAAACCGGATTCTTTTCTTAAACTGCTGGAATCGCAGGTTATCAAATACCAGAACGGCAACCTAGACTATGCCTTTTTAAACCGCGAAACGATTGCCGACTTTGACGAACTCTATAAGCTCTTCTTTCGGGTGTTGGCTAAAAGACCGTCTGAACGGCAAACGTCCATTCAAATCAAATTTGGCCGGGTCCCTTATCTGAATAGTTCGCTGTTTGAAATTACCGACTTAGAAGACGCTACGATCAATATAAACAGCCTGGAAGACGGTCTAAAGCTGCCGATACTACCTAAGAGCGTCCTCAACGATAACCCCTCATACAAGAGTAATAAAGACCTCAATACGCTCTCCTATCTATTTGCCTTTCTGGACGCCTATGATTTTGCATCTGAAAGTCGGGATGAGATACAGGAAAAAAACCGGACGCTCATTAATGCCAGCGTGTTAGGACTGATCTTTGAGAAAATCAACGGCTACAAAGACGGTTCCTTTTATACGCCGGGGTTCATTACTGAATATATGTGCCGCGAAACCATCCGTAAAACGGTTGTGCAGAAGTTCAACGAGGCCAAAGGGTGGGATTGCAACGACTTTGCCGACTTGCAGGACAAAGACCTAGACCGCAACGAAGCCAACGCTCTTCTTAATGAAATCCGTATCTGTGATCCGGCCGTGGGCTCGGGTCACTTTCTGGTATCGGCACTCAATGAACTGATTGCTATCAAGTCTGATTTGCAGGTATTACAAGATGAAACCGGGAAACGGCTAAAAGGCTATACGGTTAGCGTGTTGAATGATGAATTGGTTGTGCAGGATGAAGACGACGAACCATTCAGCTATCAACTACAGACCGCAACGGGCAAACCAACCGCCGAACGGCAACGAATACAAAAGACACTGTTTCAGGAAAAACAGACCCTTATCGAAAACTGTCTGTTTGGGGTGGACATAAACCCCAACTCGGTTAAGATTTGCCGGTTACGGCTCTGGATTGAATTGCTGAAGAACGCCTACTATACCGTTGACTCTGATTTTGCCGAACTGGAAACCTTGCCCAATATTGATATTAACATCAAACAGGGGAATAGTCTGTTGAGCAAGTTTAGTCTAACGGAAGACCTCAGCGACGTATTTAAAAAACAGAAGTTCAATATTCAGACCTACAAAAACGCAGTTAAAGCCTACAAGGATGAAAAGAGCAAGGATGCTAAAGCGGAACTACTACGTTTCATCAACGAAATAAAAAATCAGTTTCGGGAAACGGTCATCAATCGAGATCCGCGCCGAAAGAAGTTGTCAAAATTGCGCGGGGAACGCATTTTATTAGATAGTGAACTAAGCATTTTCGATACCGTAAAGGACCCCAAATTGATTGCCCTTGAAAAAAAACGGTACGACAAACTAATTGAACAGGTTGAATCGGAGATTACAGATATTGAAAATAACGCGCTCTATCGCGGCTCGTTTGAATGGCGGTTTGAGTTCCCCGAAGTTTTAGACGGACAGGGTAACTACATTGGTTTTGATGCCGTTATTGGTAATCCTCCCTATATCCGACAGGAGGAGTTAGGCGAATCTAAAGAGTTGCTGAAGAAAGACTTCCCAAAAACTTACGCGGGTACGGCTGATTTGTACGTCATGTTCGTAGAGCATGGTTTACGAATTTTGCGGCAAAACGGTCAGTTCGTTTTCATCATTCCAAACAAATGGATGCGGGCGGGGTATGGTCTAAGTCTCCGTAAATGGCTGAAAACTCTAGCGATTGAGCAAATTGCCGACTTTGGCGATTTAGCCGTTTTTGATGAAGCTATAACCTATCCAAGTATATTGAGCATTCGGAATACGTTGGCAAATGCTCCGTTTCAGGTAGCGCAAATTGACACATTAACCTATCCGAATGGATTAGCCAATTATATTCTGGATAATCGTTTTGAGGTTAGAAACGATACGTTGCAGGATGAGGGTTGGCAGTTGACCAACCAGACAATACAGCAACTTATGGCTAAGCTGCGGGCAAAGGGCAAGCCACTAGGCGAATACGTTGACGGTAAAATCTATTACGGCATTAAGACCGGATTCAATAATGCATTTGTCATTGATGCAGAAACTAAAGACCGTTTAATTGCTGAAGACCCACGTAGTGCTGATGTGATTAAACCGTTTTTGGCAGGGAGGGATTTAAAACGATATCAAATACCGAAAGTAGACAAGTATTTGATTTACATTCCATGGCACTTTCCATTACACAAAGATTCCACAATAAAAGGGGCTTCTATAAAATCTGAACAGCTGTTTGAAAAAAGTTATCCTGCTATTTATCAACACTTATTGAAATTTAAAACTGAGCTTGCTAACAGAAATAAAGCTGAAACAGGCATACGTTATGAATGGTATGCGTTGCAAAGGTTTGGCTCTGGTTCCTTTGAGGAATTTGAAAAGCCCAAGATTCTGTTCCAGGAAATTAGTACATACCAGACATTCTCGTTTGAAAACGAAGGATACTACTGCAATAACAAACTTTTCTTTATACCTGATGCTACCAAATTCCTTCTTGGTATAATGAATTCTAAAATGAGTTGGTTTTTTTTAAATCAAATTGCCTCAAAGCTTCAAGGGGGTGCATTAGCATTACAGTCAATTTATATGAACCAATTACCGATTCTAATAGTAGCAAACGAAGAGGATAAGCAAATAGAGGTTTTAGTCAGCCAAATTCTAAAGGCCAAAGCCACTGACTCAACTACCGATACGTTGGCATTAGAAGCCGAAATAGATAAGACGGTTTACGCGCTCTACGGATTGACAGAAGAAGAAATAGCGATAGTCGAGGCACGGTAAAACGTCCTCTACGTAGTGTAATGGCTATAAACTAATTTCATAGCGTGTTCCCTCACGATACTCGATTCCAGCCTGTATTAAGTTTTTTCTATTTTTACAGCGTTGGTTATTATTGAAATCTAATCTGGAAAGGCTTCACACTTATAGGAATCCATTCTTTCTTATTATGAAACATAGTAGTTTAGTTGTGTTTTTAATCCTGTTAGCTCTATTGAGTAGTTGCCAGAAAGAGCCAGTGGCAAAACAACCTCAACAAAACTGCCGACTAGTTTCCTACGGTGTTGAAGGAGGTATAACACTTACCTATTCCTATTCAACTGATAATAAACTTTCTAGTATTTCTACTAGTGATGGTAATGTCTATAAACTAATCTACACAACCAATCAGGCTGACTTATATAGAGTTGACAAAAATGGAGTAACCAACGCAACACCCGCCAGCAGATTTACCTTAGACAATAATGGCTACATCCTACTAGCTAAGTATCAGAGTGGTCAAAATAGCTATATTGTTACGAATAACTACAATAGCAGTGGCTATCTGGCTAGCCAATCTTATAGCCAAAGTGGGCAATTTATAAGTTATAGCCTAAGTAATCTTGGTAATCCCTCTTCAAGTACTATAACTTCAACTATAAGCAACTCAGTTTTAGGAATTACAACGAATGAGTTCTATATGGATAAGTCTAATTCTATTATACATTGACAACACAATCGGGCTTCTTGCCCTTTTATGATTTAAATATTATAACAGGAGACCTATTGATTGGAATGAGCGGAAAAACTTATTCTAATTTACTTAAAAAAACGTCCACTCCTAACGTTTTAACTTCGACAGGATTTGGTACACTCTCGAATGAATTTAGTTACGATTTTGACAAGGATGGCAAAGTGATTAGGATTAGTGCAATTAATACTTACCCCAATCACCTGCCCGTTTCTTATATCGTTAATCTTCAATATGAATGTCTTTAAAAGGTAAGTGTTATCTCTAAAGATGTGTGACTTCGTTACTCAATATTTGCTCTACAGAACTATTTCGTAGCGCGTTCCCTCCCGGTACTCAACCCCGGCTTGTATGCGGTCGGTCAATAGCGCCCCTTACTAAGCGTAAACAGTAACGGCCTTTGATTTCCTCCCAGATACTTTTTCAGTCGGCGTAGGGGATTGTTGAACTGATTGGCGTAGGCATTGCAGATATTATGCTCCATGTAGTAGCATTGCTGGTCGAGGGTAGCCCCCGCCAGTTTTACGGTCAGGAATTGCGCGGCTACTTTATCGAACGTGTGGCGGTCGGTAGTGTGTAGATTCTTTAGCTGTGTGGCAGAAACGAACCGTTGACGCGGGCGCGGACGTTCAATCGTAAGACCCGTGATCGGACAAACAACCGTGCCCAGTTTTGGCAGTAGGTGAACAGGTTCCACGCTACTATTGGCCTGTTGGTTGGTGTCACAATCTAACTCAGAGGGCCTTTGATTCTATCCACACCCAAATCAAAATGCCTAATATATCCAAAGACTACCAAATAGTAAATAAGCCACTTTATCAGGCTATCCAATATGAATGAATATTGCTTTAATTTACTTTTGAGTACATTTTTTCTACACTTTTTTATTTATATGGACCAGTTTATGTTTACTTTCTATCGACGCTTTTTAGGTTGTTTGGCATTCATTAGCCTCCCCGTTTTAACGCTTGGCCAAAGCAACTACGTAGCCAATTCGGCTAACTCATCAAGCCCCGCAATATTCAACACACTGGTAGGACCGTATGCCGGTAATTCTACTATGACGGGGGTTCAAAATGCCATTTTTGGGTATAATGCCGGCTCCGCTAGCACAACGGGGTGGTCTAATGTCATCTTTGGAGCCTTTGCGGGCGCTGCTAATACAACCGGCTCGTTTAATGCTTTTGTTGGTTCTAGTGCAGGTAATAACAACTCGACGGGGAACTTTAACTCCTTTGTGGGGAGTGGTGTTGGCAGTCAGAATACAATTGGCTCATTTAATTCCTTTTTTGGTGCAAATGTGGGTGGGGGCAACAAAACGGGGAGCTATAATACCTTTACAGGCGCCTATTCAGGTGCCGCGAACTCAGTTGGAAGTTATAATACTTTTATGGGTGTTAGTGCTGGCGCCTATAATAACGCCGATGCCAATACGTTTCTGGGCTATCAAACTGGTTATAGCACCACCTCTGGCAACAACAATCTGTTCATCGGCCAGCAAGCTGGCTACCTCAATACCACTGGAGCCAGTAATGTCTTTGCGGGCACCTTAGCGGGCTATAATAATACAAGCGGTGGTGACAATGTCTTTATCGGTCCGCAGGCTGGAGCCAACAATGCCGGTGGTAGCTTTAACATGTTCTTTGGCAGCTCCTCGGGTGCTTTAAACGTGTCCGGTAATTACAACATGGCCATCGGCAGCGGTGCGGGCTATAAAAACCAAGGGAATCAAAATACCTTTGTCGGTTCTAGCGCTGGCTTTAACAATCAAAACGGTAATAACAATGTCTTTATTGGTCAGGAAGCCGGAACAAGCATTACGGGTGGCAGTAATAACCTCTTTATAGGCTGGCAGGCCAATGCGGCTCCCAGCGCGGGCAATATCACCAACGCAGGGGCGATTGGGGCAGGCGCTGTCGTGTCAGCCTCCAATGCGCTGGTGCTGGGCAACAATGCGATGAACATTGGCATTGGTGCCACGGCCCCGGCCAACAAACTGGAAATCACGCAGGGCACTCCGGGCAATAGTGGACTTCGCTTTACCAATCTGACCTCCTCCTACACGACGACAGTGCTGAACCAGACCAAATTTCTGACCGTCAATGCTCAGGGAGATGTCATCCTGGCCAGCATCAACGGATCTGGCCGGGTAGGAGCTGACACGGACGGCTTGTGGCAGACCGCCGGGGATAATCTCCAAAATAGCAATTCAGGTGGAGTGGTGATTGGCTCAGGTGTGAATAAAACGCCGGCAGGTTATCGGTTATACGTTGCCGAGGGCATCTTGACTGAGAAGGTAAAAGTCGCTGTCAAAAGCACCAATGATTGGAGCGACAAGGTCTTTGAGAAAGGGTATAACCTGAAAAGCCTGGTTGAAGTGGAACTGCACATTCAAAAAACCGGTCACCTGCCGGGCGTTCCTTCAGCGGTTGAGATCGTTGAACAAGGGGTAGACGTGGCCAAGATGGATGCCAAGTTGCTGGAGAAAATTGAGGAGTTGACCCTATATAGTATTCAGCAGCAAAAGGAAATTGACGAGTTAAAACAGTTGGTCAAGCAACTGGTCGATAAGAAATAAGAGCATCTATTTATAGGTAGTATAACCCGCTTATGCTGGGACAGCTTGAGCGGGTTATATATTTTATAGGCCTCCTACAATGCAACGCACATTTCCCCTCATTACAAATCCCCAACCCTGACCGCCCGGATCAACTCCTCTGGCACGTCAAACAAAGGCCACTCCCTTTTTGAATCTACTGAACGACTAAACGGTGGGTTCGGCGAGTACCGCGTTCTTCCACGGTCAGTACATACACACCGGCGGCTAGTTTGATGGATGAACTTAGCTGTATAGTACTGCCACTAATGACTTTCCTGTCAAAGCTTATTTCCCGTCCATTGGTACTGTATAGTTGTAATAAGGCAGTAACAGGTTCATCCAGATCGAGTGTAAAGGAGTAGCCCGCTACAGGATTAGGGTACACCCCATAGGTACCATTAAGGACCACTGCAACGGCCGGATACGTACGACTGCTGCCATCCAGATCGACTTGTCGCAGGCGGTAGTAACTCGTGCCTTTAATAGGACTCTGATCGACAAAACGATATGTGTTGAAATTGTCGCTTGTCCCAGCTACGTCAACCACTTCTCCGACTCTCTCATAGGTTTGCAGATCTTTGCTACGTTCGACAATGAAGCTCTTATTGACGCGTTCCCAGGCCGTACGCCAAGCCACTAACACCGTGTGTTCTGGTTGCACCTGGGCCGTAAAATTCACTAAACTTACAGGCAGAGCCGCATTGGAGCAATAAGATAAACCACCATTAGTAGCCGCATAAACTGTAGCGACTGTAGCATATATCTTATATACTGAATTATCACCCAGTCCGTTACTCTTGTTATAGCTTGTGAAAGTATTACCTCCATCGGTGGAGATGCTCAATCCGTTAGTAGTAGCAACATATACCGTACTACCCAAGGCATATATATTAAAAGTGACATTATCCCCCAGACCATCAGCAATAGTTTTATTTTGAAAGGAATTACCTCCATCAGTGGAAATACTTATTCCTTCATTGGTCGCGGCATAGATTGAATTGCCTATCGCATAGATACCACTCACATACTTACTAATTAATCCATTACTAGGAGTTTTGTTGACGAATGAAATGCCTCCATTAATGGATATGCTCACCCCGCCGTTAGTGGCAGCGTAAATCATATTACCTACCGCATAGACATCTGAGACAGTGTTGTCCCCTAGTCCATTGGTCATGGTTCTATTCGTAAAAGTATTACCTCCATCAGTGGATATACTTAATCCCCCATTAGTCGCGGCATACACTGTGTTACCTACTGCATAAACACCATTTACATAATTATTGCCTAATCCATTATCGAAGTATGTTTTATTCGTAAAGGAGTTACCGCCATCAGCAGAGATACTTATCCCGTCGTTAGTAGCCGCATAAACCATGTTGCCTACTGCATAAACATCAGCTACAAAATTGTCACCCAAGCCGTCAGCGGTAGTTTTATTTTGAAAAGAATTACCTCCATCAGTGGAAATACTCACACCTTTGCGAGTAGCTGCATAAAGCTTAATAC
The DNA here is from genome assembly GCF_054777855.1 of Spirosoma jeollabukense. Classification (NCBI taxonomy): domain Bacteria; kingdom Pseudomonadati; phylum Bacteroidota; class Cytophagia; order Cytophagales; family Cytophagaceae; genus Spirosoma; species Spirosoma jeollabukense. The sequence continues at coordinate 98,946 of NZ_BAAHAD010000007.1, read as the reverse complement.
CTTCTGCAAAAACACCAATCACACCATTGTCACCCAAGCCTGAAGTAGTAGTTTTGGTGCCGAAAGTGGTGCATACGGGGCCGTTTGGGATAGAGGCCGTAGCATCCGGGCATAATGAGAAGCCTGCTTCAGTAGCCATATACACGGATGTCCCAGTGGCAAAAACACCTAGTACTGAATTACTGCCAATCCCATTAGCCATTGTATAATTGGTAAAATTAGCTCCTCCGTTTGTGGAGATACTTAAGCCGCCTGCTGTTGCTGCATAGACCGTCGAGCCAATGGCATACACGGCCCGTATCTCATTACTGCCGAGTCCATTGGCGGTAGTATAAGTATTGAACGTGTCTCCCCCGTTAGTGGATATACTTAAACCTGCTGCTGTTGCAACATAGACGGTAGAATTGACCGCATATACATCTCTCACGTTGTTACTGCCCAGTCCGTCAGCAGTGGTTTTTGTGATAAAGGTGGCTCCACCGTTCGCAGATATTTTTAAACCAGAGTCAGTGGCCCCATAGATTGTTGAACCTACCACATGCAACCGATATACGTTTACATTGCTGATTCCTGGGGCCGCCGTGAAGGAAGCCCCCCCATTGGTGGAAATGCTCACCCCACCTAACCCAGAAACATTAGCCACTGCGGCATAGACGGTCGAGCCTACTGCATACACATCATATACGGTAGGGCTGCCGATTCCCGATGCTGTAGTAAAGGTAGCTCCACCATCAGTGGAAATTTTCAGGCCGCCGGTTACAGTTGCGGCATAAACATTTGAGCCAACGGCAAACACATTAAAGGTATAAAGACCAGCCGTTCCATTGGCCGTAGTAAAGGTGCTCCCTCCATTCGTAGAAATAGATAATCCGCCTTGCGTAGCGGCATAGAGAGTCGAACCGTTGGCATATACTCCATTGGTAAAATTACCGCCTAGTCCATTGGCTGTAGTTCTGTTAACAAAAGTGGTGCAAACAGGTCCGTCCTGGGCATAGCTGATGGTAGCTATGCTGATCTGACTTAGTAATATGCTTATAAGCGTAATTTTGAGGAGTGCCAATAACTTGACAGAACGTAATGATGTAGTCATGGACAATAAATTCGACGGTTAAAATAGAATGTGTAGTAGAAGCTATTAGTATAATCTAAGCGGCTAAATTCAGCATTATAAATGGCCCAATCATGTTTTGGCTACCTATTTATTTATGCCGTTTGGAATACACGCACTGAAGCCGTTTATATGGATAGTAGCTAAGGCTCATTCTACAATTCCACTTCGTAGCGTGTTCCCTCCCGATACCCAATTCCGGCCTGTATGCGCTCAGTCAATTGAGCCTTATTAAGTGTAAACAGCAACGGCCTTTGGTTTCTCCTAAGATACTTTTTAAGTCGCCGTAGGGGGTTGTTGAATAGATTGGTGTAAGTGTTACGGATATTGTGAGCCATGTAATAGCATTGCTGGTTGAGGGTAGCCCCGGCCTGTTTCGCGGTCAGAAATCGCGCGGCTATTCTATCAAACGTAGGGCGGTCGGTAGCGTGTAGATTCTTTAACTGGGTGGCTGAAACGAACCGTTGACGCAGGCGCGGTGATTCAATCGTAAGACCTGTAATTAGACAGACAACCGCCCCCGGTTTTGGCAGTAGGTGAACAGGTTCTACGGTATTATTGGCCGGTTGGTTGCTGTCACAATGTAACTCAGAATATAAAGGGTTAATTTGTGACAGGTCCGCCGTAGGAAGGTCGGTTAATTTGTTACAGATCGGTGGGTCAATGTTGGTTAATTCGTGACAGGTTAACTCCGGCGAACGATTCGAGATCGGCTCATCTGAAGAGGGCTCAACCTCGGTTAATTTGTGACAGCCTACCCCAAATTTCCATTCTGTCTTATGCGTGTCAATCCGACTCCGTAAGTCATCACTAAGGAGGGTTAAACGAGTCCAGGTTTCACCAATGAGTGCGGCTACCTCTGTTTGCCAACTACCGCCGTATTGCTCATATAATGATCGGTAACGTTGTCTAGCTCGGTTCAATCGTTGGCGGTGGGCATTGGCCTGTTTGGGAGTTAGATTGTCCGGTATCTGCCAGTAACGCGGGTTGCGTCCATTGCGATAAATTTCTTTATTGGTGGGCGTTAGGGGGGCGTTGTTAATCGCTGGGTCATCAAACAGTATTTCCTTGAACGTATCGACCAATAAGGCCCCTAAAAGGCCGTAATTCGAACTATTCAAAAGATCGGCTAAGGTGTATAATTCTATACCCTTGCCATTGAAATATTCCATCTTATCCGCACGAATCTCAAACCGTAGCATATGACAGGCTAACCCCTTCTGTTTGCCTTTATCATAAATTTTTACGGCGTAGCGTTGAAAATTGCAAACGTAATACGGCGTACCGCTGCTGGTGTCACGGCTAAACGGCTGGTTTTTGTAGGAAACAAGGTTATCCAAAACCTGACTAACCGGAAACGGCAATTCAACGTTGACGCCAAACTCAACCTTATTAATCTTGGAGTCAAAAAGGTTGAACCCGTAAGCATGAACTAACTCATCGAGGGTCAGCAACAAATCATTCAGAGTGAACTGATCGGCGTTATGTTGCCCGTTGTTGTGAAACTTATGTAAGCTCCCTTTCAACTCAACCCGGTGGCCTTGCCCATTTTTTCGGGGCACAATCCTAAACGTTAGCCCCCGATGATTTGCCCAGCGGTTTGGGTTAAAAACAAATCCAGTCTGGGTATCAACCATTGAGCAGAACGTTAGACGGTCATTGTTTAGCAATGCGTCTACATTTACCGAAAGGTCCTGTATGGTGATTCCGTCGAACATGGCATAGGAGAACCGCCCACACGTTCCATCGTGTGGTACTTGCCCGCGTGGGGCGGTTCGTCAGGTGTGGATAGTTATTAGAGTAATCCCCGTTGGAGAAGAGCAGAAACGAAGGCGGCCCGGTCTTTGGGATAAGGATAGTAGGCGGGAAAGTAGCGGAGGGTCATATGTCCAGCGTCGGTTGAGAATTGCACGACAACCCCATTACGAACTTTTTCCCCGCTCTGGCTGAACGTCACAACATTGCCAACGTAAACGCCTATATAGTCGGTACGTTGCAGACCCGTGAAGAAGGTAATCTTTCGCCCTGCCTTTTTGCCGGTGTCTTTCTTTTGGGTATTGGGACCCCGTAGAATGACCTCAGCCTCTATGTTGTCATTAAATCGCCGTTCCTCGACAGTCAATTCACGCGGGACCTTACAAAAGCCCGGCTCACATTCTTTGACGATGTAACGGCCCCGGTCGGCATCGAGCCGAAAGGTTAGGCGGTGGGAGGTAGGTAAGTAGGTCATTGGCCCCGGCCCTCCTGTGCCTTTTGGTGTTTGAATCGGCGTGGCTGTTTGAGCGCGGCTAATACGTCGGTTTTCTGATAGCGAACACGCCCGTTTATTTTTAGTGGGAGTAACACGGCGGGGCGGTCGTCGGTGTCAGTTGCCCAATCATGTAAAGTAGTGAGCGATACTTGCAATGTATCGGCGGTTTGCCGACGTGTCAGCAAGTCGGGTAGGGCTAACCCGGCGGGGGCGGGTGGTGAGTAGTTCGCCAACTCCGAGCGAACTGCCCCGCGTACCAGTTCAGTCAACTGGTCGGGGGTAATCTGGATTTGTGTTACTGTGCCGTACATTTTGAATCGTACTTTATTTTGTACAAGTCAAAGTTGGCAGTTCTGAACAGGCTACATCTATCACGCTACTATCATGATAGTAGGAGTTGTTCAGTTAAGATAACTGGTCGAGGTCATGCAGTTTTAGTTTAGCACGGGGTATCTCCGTTAATTCGTTACGGGTTTGGTCAACATTGTTACGCCAGCCATCAACCCCCGGTTTATAGTCTTTGAACTCAAATAGTTGATCGCATATACGAGCTAATTCCTTCAGATTAAGGTCGCCACGCCGAACGGGTGGTTCAATGTATCCGGCGCGTATAAGCTCGGAAATGATATAGCCAGCAATAGCGGGTTTACAGTTCCATTTAAGTTTGACTTCTGTTTCCTTTGATAGTGGCTCTTGATCAACTGCAATAATATTATAGTCTTTAAGGTTGATGAAATCGTAGAATGTATTTCGATAATTTGTATAAAGGTCGGGTGCAAATTGCCTTATTTGATGAATAATGATTCGGTTGAGTCCTTCTAATGTTTGATGCAACCAGCTCACCGTAGTTAAATTTTCTCTAACGTATGCAAAATCTGGAACTGACGTATCTATTTCTGTAACTGAAAGTAAATCACCACTATCCGAAACCTTTATTTCAACATAGTTTATATTTTGTAAGTGTATCAGTTTTTCAAAGACAAATTTATTTGTCGGCAACCAGTCATTTAAAAGATGCCCTACTAAAATTTTGGCATAAGTATATTGTAGAGCCGCTTCATTTCGCGTTACAAAAAAATCAGTTAATGCAGGCTCTAATTCATCTGCCTTTATAAAGTCTTTAACCTGTTGGATAATGACCGAATCTAAACGCTGAGTGCAAAGATCAGTAACCATCAGGTAGAGATTAATTCTAGTATTCAAGTCACTAAAATTGGAAACACAATTGGTCAAAATAGACATAAGTCGAATCTTGGTTTGGTCGTAAATTGAAAGTAAAAACGAAGTGTAAGCTCTCAAAATCCTTCATCTAATATCTATTTACTGGAAATGGGCATGATCGAGCAACATCACAGCATTTTCCTGTGAGGAGATTTTGATGTAGCGTAGTAGCATCTTTTCCGAACGATGGCCCGTTATTTTCATAATGGCAACCGGTGGCACCTTTGCTAGATAGGCGTTTGTTGCGAATGATCGGCGGGCGGTGTGCGTTCCCACTAGTTCCCATTTTTCAGGATATAAGGTTTCACTACTGCCGCCCCGCGTTTTACTGACCTCAATTCGTTCGGTCAGTCCCGCCCGTTTGCAAAGTTCCTTTAGATGATCGTTGAGCCGCTGGTTACTGATTGGTCGAGGTGGTACTCCGTTGTATTTAGCGACAATAGCAAGAACTTTAGAGTTTAGAGGTACGGAAACCCGTTCCGATGTTTTGAGAGTGTTACGGGTCAAAATGCGGCCTTTAATGTTCTCTGGCCGTAAGTGCATGAAGTCCGAAAACCGTAACCCCGTGTAGCAACCAATCAGAAATAAGTCCCGTGCCTTGTCTAAGCCGGGCGTATTGGTCAGGTCAAGGTTATAGAGCTGCGTCAGATCGGTTTCAGTGAGGTAAATGCTGTCTACCTCCTCCGAGAACTTTTTAAAGTCCTTATGCTGAAATATGGTGTTCGTGTGCAGTCCGTCGGCGTGTGCCTGCTTCAGCATCACTTTCAAATCTTTCATCAATGAGCCGACGTAATTAAGTGTCAGCCCTCGCCCGGTCAGCCAGCCTTTAAAGGCATTGTAGAAGTCAAGACTAAAAGCGGGGTAGTTTATCGGTTGCCCGGTGGCATCGCTGAAATTCTCCAACAACCGTTTTAGTTTGAGGTAGCCAGCCAGGGTATAGGGTGAATAGTGGCTACTCTTAGCGTTGAGCCGACGACCGGCGCGGCCTTCCTCAACAAACCGTTCTATAAACTGTGTGAACGTCTCTTGTGCCACTACATCAACCGGCGCGGGTTTTGTTTTCTTGACGCGGCCTAACTCTGTGTCGAGGTGTTGTTTTAGGATCTTGTTATCGAGGGAGACAGTAGCTAATTGCAACCGGGTCAACGTCTTTTTTAAGGCGGTCCGGTAGCGGTCGAGACCGGCATTTATCGTCTGGTATGTTTCGCGGTCGGCGCGGCTCTTCTGATTGGTGTGGGCGCGTTGGTGTTGGGCATCCCATTGGTAGGGATCAATCGTCAACCCGGTCGAATACACAAACCGGTTATTATCATACCGATAAAAGAGTGAAATGAGCGTTGGCCGGTCGGCGCGAGGGTCTTTAAGTAAAAACTTGACGTTCTGGTCAGAAACGGTTTTCATTATTCTTCTTGGTTTGGTCAATCCCAAGTTACGAAGAATAGCAATACAGTTGACGGAATGGTTGACGGATTTAGTTGATGAAACCGTATTTCTTTTGGTAAAGTAGAATAAATGAAAAACGCTAACTCGTTAAGAATTAGCGTTTTCTTCACTTTAATTGATCCCGTAAAAGGTAGGATTTGTGCTCCCGAAGGGATTCGAACCCCTATCGTCGGTACCGGAAACCGAAATTCTATCCATTGAACTACGGAAGCAGGCAATTTCCCTATTTGGGAGTGCAAAGATACGAGATTCGATGACTAAAATCCAAGCTTATTCTGGAACAAACTAATGACTTTTATCGGCGTCCGCGGCCTCCACGGCGATTTTCACCTTTAGCCGCCGTGCCTTCACTACGTTTAGAGCTGCCTCCTGGTCGTGATGAAGATGTCGTCCGTGAGTTGCCCGAGCGTGAACTTCGGGTAGTACTACGTTGCCCTAACGAACGGCCAGGCTCGGAGTCCGTTGCCCGCCCGGCTTTATCGCTCACCAATTTGAAATCCATGCTCCGGCGCGCGAGATTCGCTTCTTTCAAACTGACAACCACCGGGTCACCGAAGGTGTACATTTTCTTATGACGCTGCCCAATGATCCGGTAGTTATCCTTATCAAAGTCGTAGTAATCGTCAGTTAAATCCTGCATCCGAACCAGGCCTTCGCAGTTGTTTTCGGTGATTTCGACGAAGAAACCGAACTCCGTAACGCCCGAAATGACGCCTTCAAATGCCTGGTCGGGCGCCATTCGACTCATGAACTCAACCTGTTTGTATTTAATGCTGGCCCGTTCGGCTTCGGCGGCCATTTTCTCCCGCTCAGATGAGTGGCGACATTTATCTTCATATTCGTCGCGGTCGGCGGGTTTGCCTTTGTCCAGATAATACTGCAATAATCGATGCGCCATCATGTCGGGATAGCGACGAATGGGCGACGTAAAGTGAGAATATCGTTTAAAAGCCAGACCAAAATGCCCAAGATCTTCGGTGCTGTACCGAGCTTTCGACATGGTACGCACGGCCAGTTTTTGCAGCATTCCAGCTTCGGGCTTGCCTTCGATGCTGGTCATAAACCGATTCATGGATTTCGAGAGCTGCTCATCGTCTACGTTCAGTTTGTAGCCTAACTTGCGGGCAAAGTCGGAGAAACTACGCAGTTTTTCGTCATCCGGACCTTCGTGAACGCGGTAAACCATGGTGTTCTCCTCGCTATTCTTATTTCGTTTTGAGAGCGAATGCACAAATTCAGCCACCCGTCTGTTGGCCAGGAGCATGAACTCCTCAATGAGTTTGTTGGTGTCCTGCCGAATTTTTGGATAAACGCCCAGCGGCACGCCGTTTTCATCAAGCCGAAACCGTACTTCAACCGTTTCAAAATTGATCGCTCCATTCTTAAACCGTTCATCGCGAAGTTTGTACGCCAGTTCGTTCAGCAAGCGAAGTTCTTCCAGATAATCACCACTGTTGTTGTTCAGGATGTCTTGAGCTTCTTCGTAAGCAAATCGCCGGTTCGAGTGAATAGCCGTTCGACCAAACCACTCATTCACGATTCTGGCGTCGGGCGTCAGTTCGAAGACGGCTGAGAACGTAAGTTTGTCTTCATTAGGACGTAGTGAACATAGTCCATTCGACAATTTTTCGGGAAGCATAGGCACCACGCGATCCACCAGATAGACCGACGTCGCTCGTTTGTACGCTTCTTCCTCCAGTTTCGTGCCCGGCAGCACGTAGTGCGTCACGTCGGCAATGTGAATACCGATTTCGTAGTTGCCATTGTCAAGCAGCTGTACCGACAAGGCATCGTCAAAATCTTTTGCGTCAATGGGGTCAATGGTGAAGGTCGTTACCTCACGCATGTCGCGCCGTTTAGCTAAATCCTTTGCCAGGATTTTAGTTGGAATCGCTTCGGCTTCCTGCTCAACATCGGCCGGAAAATGAATGGGCAATCCGAATTCAGCCAGAATGGCGTGCATTTCGGTGTTGTTCTGACCGGCTACGCCCAGAACCGCAATGACCTCCCCTTCAAAGCGCTGTTTGCTGCTTTTGGGATCAGGAAATTTAGTTAACCGGACAATGACTTTTTCGCCATCGCTGGCCCCGCCAAGTTTTTCTTTCGGGATGAAAATGTCATCATAAATCTTCTTGCTGTCAGGAACAACAAATCCATAGGTTGGCCAAACTTCAATTCGACCGACCAATTCAGTACGTCCCCGTTCAATAACATTGGCAACTTTACCTTCAACGCGTCTGCTGCGGTTGCCTGAGTCATTAAAGCGAACCACCCGTACGCGGTCGCCATCAACGGCTCCGGCGAGGTCGTCGGTTGAAACCCAAATATCATTGTTACGATCTCCGCGAATGCCGCTGGCCGTCGTAGGAATGACGAATGCAAACCGCGAGTTTACGTGGTCGACTACGCCTTCGATAACATTCGCGTCGGCATCAGCACGGTAACTACCATCAGCCTGACGGATCAAGGCGCCTTCATCAGTGAGTTCAGCCATGAGGCCATGCATGATCAGTTTCATTCTGCGGTCGCCCGTATCGAAGTGCTCAAGCACTTGTTGTTGGGTAAACGACTGGTCGTCATTTACCTGGAAAAACGCCATCAGGTCGTTTTTTAACTCGTCCAGAAACGAATCGGTCTGTTGAATAGGCCGGGTTTTTGCTGATTTCTCTATGCCCTTTTCGCGCGGGCGAGCTGTATGCGGCTGTCCGGTGCCAGATTTGGCGGATCCGGCTTTGCTATATTTATCTTGTTTCGGTTTTCCGTTTTTCATGTTGTGTGCTCGCTAAATCAGCAAGCTAAAATGGTTAATACAGGACAGACTGTTGGTTCACAATGTTTATCGGCGTCTATAAAATACTCCGTTTCTGTGTGATCAGTCACTCTGTACAATGTGCTCGTCGGCCACGAGCGGGGCACCCACCATTTTTAAATAAACCTGTACGAGCATGACCATCGAATCGCGGGCGTACTGTTCAATACGTTGCCAGTCATGTTCGCGGTAATAAACTTCGCTGGTGCGATCGCCCGACCATTCGAGTGGGTGAGTCGGTACGTTCAGGACGGCTGCCAGTAAATCGAGTGGCACAAAATGCCGTTTATCGCCAAACTGCCAGTATTCGAGCGTATCCTTATGAGGAATTTCCCAGGGCTTCTTACCCGAAATTTGCAAAGCAGGTGGTAGGGGCAATCCGTTAACCATCAGACGCCGACACAGATAAGGGAAATCAAATTCCTTTCCGTTATGCGCGCAGAGCGTCAATTCGCCGGGTGGGTAGCGGTTGACAATGGTAATGAATTCTTCCAGAAGCGCGGCTTCATCGTCGTTACTAAGCAGCTTTACTTTCAGGTGCGGCTTATCCTCATCATCGAAAAACAGCCCACCGACACCCACGCAGATAATCTTACCAAATTCGGCATAGTAAGAGGCTCGTCGGTCATACCAGCCAGCGGCAGAGAGTTCATCTTCGCTTTTGAAAAAGCGGCTTTTCTCCTCCCATTGTCGTTGCAAACGCGGTTCGACTGCCAGAAGCGATGGTTCACCTGCTACTGTTTTAAGGTCAATAAACAGGAAATTTTTGAGTCGACGTTTCCAGGAGACGGGTTGAGGCATAGGAATAAGAAAATCTCAAAATGAACTACGCATGCAAAATTCCTTCCAGTCCCAGCACAGGTACCGTGACAAGATGGTCTTCGACAATACTATCGGGTACAAAAATGAATTTTTTGTCAAAGATCTGATCATCAATAAAATAGCTTACCCAGTACTCATTGTTAAGGTGAAATACGTCGGGCATAATTGACTCAACGATCTCATAGGCACCTGCCGGTACTTCCACAAAGAAATGCCGCAACGTAGACGTTTTCTGTTCCTCGTCGTTTTTCAGCCCATATCCTTTCGATGTTACAAACACGGTTTTGATCGGTACGCTATTCTGGTTAATCAGGAAAACCTGCCAATCAAACTCACCCGCTGCATTTGCTTTCCGAGCGATGGCAATATGCACGCCCTCAACGGGCAAAAAATTAATGTCTTTTTTCATAATGAACTCAGAAACAAGAAGTACTAGTATAGGCAATATATACGTATCGCCTAACGCTATATAGAATCTTACATCTGGGGCCTTGCAATTTTTGTCCCAATCAATTCCATGTCAAACAACACAGCCATATGCTTTTGTACATGTTCAGCTACTTCAGGCAGTGGTATTTCACGGCCTAATTCGACCGCCATTGACGTAACAGCTTTGTCGGTAATGCCACAGGGGACAATATGGTTAAAATAACTTAAATCTGTATTCACGTTCAGGGCAAAACCGTGCATCGTTACCCAACGGCTCGCTTTGACACCCATCGCACAAATCTTTCGAGGTCTCATGTCTGGCTGGTTACTGCCCCCGTCATAATCAAGCCAAACGCCTGTTAATCCATCGATCCGGCCCGCGTTCAGGTCGTAGTCAGCTAGTGTGAGAATGATGCTTTCCTCCAGTAACCGCATGTAGCGATGGATATCAGTGAAGAAATTATCCAGGTCCAGAATTGGATAGCCGACCAGCTGGCCGGGGCCGTGATACGTAACGTCGCCCCCGCGCCGGATCTTAAAAAACGTTGCCCCCAGCTCGGTAGTTAACCGGGTTTCATCGATCAACAGGTTTTCGGCGTGGCCACTCGTCCCCATCGTATAGACGGGTGGATGTTCGCAAAAAAGCAAATAATTCGGGGTGATTGTCTGCTCGTCGGCGGGAAGGGTTCGGTTCAGCAGTTTTTGATCAACAATGGTGGCAAACAGGCGTTCCTGCTCATTCCAGGCCTCCTGATAATCAATCAGCCCCCATCCCTTAACCTCAACTTGTTTATTGACTCTACTATTCATTGCTCTTACGAAAGAGCAATCCCTTTCCTAAGGCTACCTCCCGTTGGTTAGATAACAATCACTTCGGTATCTTTCGTTCGATTCGTCATTTGTAACCTAAATCAAAACAATGGCTCAACACAACGAAACGGGGAAGCAGGGTGAACTGGAAGCCGTTCAATACCTACAGCAGAAAGGCTACGAAATCATGACTCGAAACTATCGGTATCAACATGCTGAAATTGACCTTATCGCCAAAAAAGGGAAGCTCTTAGTATTTGTAGAAGTGAAAACGCGCACGAACCTCAGCTATGGTAATCCTGAAGAATTTGTTTCCTACACGAAAGCAAAACTGGTCATGAAAGCTGCCGAGAATTATATTTTTGCCAATGACTGGCTTCATGATATTCGCTTCGATATTGTAGCCGTTACATTAGCAGGCAACGAATTGCGCATAAACCATATTGAAGATGCATTTTTCTGAGATTTTATAGAAGATCATTCATGGACTGGTAATCAGGCTGGCAAGTCAACCTAACGGGTTCGTGATCAGCTAAGGAAGTTCGGGGTGAGAAGGCAGCCATTCGGCTACTATAACGTGTTGAACGTACGACATTATTATTGTGTTATTTCAAGGGACTAACAGCTTAGAAGGGTGTTTTTGGCGTTTTATAATGTAACTTTAGCATCAGCAAGCAGCCACCACTATGTACGAAAAGAATATAGGTACTAAGCAAAAAGCACTACGTATTAACCTCGACCGCCGGATCTATGGCTCTTTTGCTGAGATCGGCGCGGGCCAGGAAACAGCGGCCATGTTTTTTAAGGCAGGCGCATCCTCGGGTACTATTGCTAAAACCATGTCGGCCTACGACATGACCTTCAGTGACTCAATTTACGGCGTCGAAGAAAGTGGGCGCTACGTAGTGGAGTCGCGATTGGTGAAAATGCTGAGTAAGGAATACAGCTTGTTAGAGAAGCGATTAGCTGAAAAACGTGGTCCCGATACTACGTTTTTTTCGTTTGCCAATACGGTTGTGGCACTCAATTATCAGAAGACTAATGAAGCGCATGGCTGGATCGGATGTCGATTTCAGTTGAATCCGCAGGCAGGCTATAATGACGTGATTATTCACGTTAGAATGATCGACAACGAGAATATATTGCAGCAGCAGGCCTTGGGTATTATTGGGGTCAACTTGATTTACGGGTGTTATTACTACGCCAAATCGCCTGAAACGCTGGTATTATCGCTCATGGATGACCTGTCTCCGGATCGTATTCAAATTGACATGATTCGGTTTAGTGGGCCGGATTTTGCCGACGTGGATAACCGATTGATGAGCTTACACCTGGTCAAAAACGGGTTTACCGATGCCGCCCTGTTCGGTGCTGATGGACAGGTTTTACAGCCATCGGAAGCACTCTATAAAAAGCATATTCTGGTCATGCGCGGGCGACTACGTCCCGTTACGAATGTTCAGATGGATATGATCGAAAATGGCTTGAAACAGTTTAAAGACGAGCCTGATGTAGACGCCAATCGAGTGGTTTCTATGGCGGAGCTAACACTTCATAACCTGAAAGCCAACGAACAGGGCATTGACGAAAAAGATTTTCTGGACCGTGTGGATATTCTGTGTTCGATGGGCCAGACCGTGATGATTTCCAACTACCTGGAATATTACAAACTGGTGGCCTACCTGGCTCGATTGACACGGCTCAAAATTGGTCTGATTGTCGGTATTCCAAACCTGGAATATATTTTTGAGGAAGGCCATTATGAGTTTCTGCCGGGTGGTATTCTGGAGTCGTTCGCTACGTTGTTTAGCCGAAAAGTCAAACTGTTTGTCTACCCAACGTTGAGGCATGGCGCGATCTATACCTGCAACGAGTTTGAATTGCCGCCCACCCTGGAGCCATTGTTTCAGTATCTGGTTCGTAATGACAAGATTGAGGACATTACAGATTTTAATGAACAGAATCTGCACATATCGACCGATGGTGTTCTGGAAATGATTCAGCGGGGCGAAGATGGCTGGGAAAAACTGGTGCCAGAACGAGTCGCCGAACAAATAAAAGCCAATTGCCTGTTCGGGTATCCCTGTGAAGTTGAGTATGTACCTATTGGGCAGCAGGTGCGTCAGCAACAACAGGATGAAATTCAGGCTGTAACGCGCTGACAAGCAACTTTCTTTACCTCATAAACACCCCTGTATGCCAGTAATCGCCGGTAACGGGGGTTTTGTTTTCGTATACAACCCTATCAGGACACTAATCTGATCAAAATAGAGTTCTTGTAATAGACATCGTGCGCAAACGACACATGTAAACATTAACATTTAAGTTATGAGCAAACCCATTTACACCTCTATTCCGCCAACAACGGACAACGCCTACTGGTTGGTTAAGTCGTCAGACGGGAAAACCAGTATTTATGTACCGCGTGATAAGGAGCTTGATCGGCAATTAAAGATCAAGTTTCAGGCGGAGGTAGCTGCCAGAACTTCTATCAAGCGAAAAAGGTAGTACTGGGTAACGCCGTGGGATCATAAAGATCCCACTTGTTATGTAAAATCTCATATAACAAATTTTGCCGGATGAGCCGTTTATCGATTGGCCTCATCCGGCAAAATTTGTTATATCCCAGTTTGATACGCTCACCATTTACGTTATCGTGGTCATTCAGTTTGCGTAATTTATTGCGCATAGCTGTTGTAATTTCTCCCTACTTCGCTTCAGGCGCATCTTAACTGCACTGGTTTTGAGCCGGTAGATTTGGGCAATCTCCTCAACGGTCATTCCCTGTTCATACTTCAGTCGCAATAAGGTCTGTTCCTTTAAAGGAAGGCTGGCCAACGCCTGCTGGAACAACTGAAGTGTTTCCTCCTGCAAGCCAGCTTCTCTGGAGTCCGACAACTCGTGATTTTCATCCAGCGGAGTTGTATTTAGCCGCTTGGCTATACGTAGCTGATCGGAGCAGTAATTAAAGGCAATTGTGTTCAGCCAGGTCGAGAAATTGGATCGTTCTTGAAAGGCATCCAGTTTATCGAAGGCTTTTATAAATATGTCATGGGTGAAATCCTGTGCTTTTTCGGAATCTTTGGTCATATAAAGGCATCGTTTATAGACCTTGTTCACATATCGGTTGTAAAGTGTTTCGAAAAGTTGATTGGGCTGAACAGGTAAGTAATCCCGAATCATCTCTTCGTCAGTTAAAGTTACGTTCATTGGAGAATGGCAAGTTGATGCTTTTTAAATGGGTTAATAGCTCACATACGATTGTCATAACCCAATTAGATGTGTATACATTAAATAGTCTACTCATTATTTATTAAACGGCACATAATGACTCGATAATAACTTTTCGTCCTATGTATATAGGTTTGATAGTTTTCTAATGTGCTTTAGATAAGAAAATAGCTGGAAATAGCCATTCGCCCGACAATGAAAACATCGGTTTTAGAGTTGAAAACAAAAGACTATTAATGTATGGAAATCACGCTCAGAACGGAAGTAGAAGCACTCCTCAAGAAATACCGTAAAGAAAATACCAGTTCTCCCAATGGTGTATTAGCCGATTATTTGACTAGTTCGTTGAAGGCCTTCGATAAAGTGCTGGACTATCAGCATGAATTGATTGAAAAAAATACGTCCTCGAAGGCCGCCGACTCGGCGGCTGATAGCGTGACCTTGACAACGCTGGACGAGGCTGTTGCCTATCTGCTGCCTCGTTTCGAGGGGATGGAAAAATACATGGGAAAGAGTGAGGAAGAGTTTACGGCTTTCTGCCATAGCGAACTAAGCGGAGGCATTGGTATGAAAATACAGCGTGAATTGAAACTATGGGTGGTTGAGTCGCCTTTGCATCAGTATTTTTTGCGGAAGCACAACCTGCTTCATCTCGATGAAATGAGCGATTTGATTATCCGGGGGGTGTATCAGAAATTTAACCGGTCCAACTAGTTAGCCGGTTATCCTGAAAAGACTATTTCCGGCCTGTCCAGCATGCAGTGTCGCTGATGAACAAGCAGCAAGACAGCCATCTTGTCGACCAAAATAAAAAAGCATATACAGAGTCTGTATATGCTTTCCAGTTTATAACCTAACCTAAACTAAATTTATGAAGTCGACTGTAGGCTCATTGGCCAAAGAGTCGGAATATGCTTTGCTGTAATTGGTTTCCCCAGGCGCCCTGGCAGTTGCCTGACCAATTTCTCCTAGCTAATGGCAACTATCGTACCAGCCCATTAAAAACACCGTATGTACTGATATAGCGCTACTAGCGTGGCGCTCATTGTACGATTTCGGACAGGCCCCGTCCGCTTATGTACAGCTACGCAACAGGGGGCTACTAATGAACCACCGGGTTATAGCTAACGTAGCAGAAAGCCAGCGAAGCCAATGCGCATTTATATTTTTACTGGAAAGACACACAACGACCATCGATTTTTGAGTAAACCTTGCCTACTTTGTTCTCCTTCCGGGAGAGGGGCGGGTTACATACCTGCCGATTTAAAAATTCCGGGTTTCCCCGCCTAAGGCTTTCTGGCAGTTGGATTGTATGAAAATCAAAATTGAGTCAATCGTTTACGGGTTATTCGCTCTTTGCGACTTGTTTTTATTGGCTGGCTGTCATCCGTTTGGCCCAACCACAAAATATACGTCAGCCTATAAAATCGCTACGGATGATAGTACCTTGACCAGCGATAAGTCCCCGTTTCTAATGCCTTACAACCGCATCATCGATGCCGCCGGGAAATCAGTCAGTTTTGGCGATGCCAGCCTTGAAAACCATAGTCTGGACGCCGTATTGCTACCGGATAAGAAAACGCTGGTCGTTGAAGATCGGTTTGGCATCGCTTTTTTTGATGTAAAACAACAAGAGTTGATTTCGCGCTGGGACTATACGAAAGGCTCGAATCTCAAAGGGAGCATGAGTTCCTTCTCAGGTATCAAAGCCATCGTTCATCACGATTCGACCTACATTTTCTGGGGCGCTGGCGGCCGGGGAAAACCAAATTCATACGTCATGCAGGCGGTGTGGGACGGCACGCGCGCCCGACTGCTTCGAACTATTCCCTTTGAGGCTATTGCCCCGGCAACCATTGCCTTACCCAACGAAGTGGCCGTTAAAGAAGAAGCCGG
Organism: Spirosoma jeollabukense; assembly: GCF_054777855.1. NCBI lineage: Bacteria > Pseudomonadati > Bacteroidota > Cytophagia > Cytophagales > Cytophagaceae > Spirosoma > Spirosoma jeollabukense. The sequence continues at coordinate 82,926 of NZ_BAAHAD010000007.1, read as the reverse complement.
TGAATTGTATGTATATGCCGTTTTGAATGGCAATAATCAGTTCGTTAAAGTCCGGGTTGCTGATCAAAAAGTGATCTGGACAGCCCCGACGGGAGTAGCCCCGTTTGGCCTAACCATACTTGGTGAGAAAGCCTACATTACTAACTGGGCTGGGCCCGTTCCGGATGCCAGCAACGGGCTGGAAACGGCCGGTGTACCCTGGGGGAGCGCTTACATTGATCCCAAAACGGGCGCTATGGCACGGGGAACGGTTTCTGTCATTGACATTCGACAAGGGAAAGCAGAGCGGGAACTGTCTGTAGGGCTGCACCCCAATGCCATAATTAGTAGTCCCGATCGGCGGTTTCTATACGTAGCGAATGGCAACAGCGATTATGTTTCTATCATCGATGCTCAGAAACAGCAGGTTACCGACTCTATTTTTGTCGGCCTGTTCAATCGGGGAAATGGCTACATTGGCAGCACACCCAATGCGTTGGCCATTGATCCGCAGGGCATTACGTTATACGTAGCGAATGGGATGGATAATGCGATCTGCGTGGTCGGGTTGGGCCGTACGGCATCCACCAATGCCACGGGGAATCACCAAATCAAGGGCTATATTCCTACCCAAGCCTATCCGTCCGGCATTGTGCTGAATGAGAATGAATTGTATGTAACGAACTTAGAAGCCGTTGGCCCTAGAGTTGCCAATCCGGTCGATCAGGGCAGTCAGGGTAAAAATCCACGTCAGGATACGAAGGCGTATAACTCCCACAAACAGTTAGCTTCCATCTCTTTTATTCCGGTACCCAATGCGACCCAACTGGCAGCCTTCACGGAGAAAGTAAAAAAACAGAGTCTTGAGTTTCGGCTGGCGCTGACCGAGCAGGCACCCCGGCCAGCTATTGCCCCAAAACCTGTTCCGGAACGTATTGGTGAGCCGTCGGTATTTAAGCATGTGTTGTACATTATCAAAGAAAACCGTACCTACGACCAGGTGCTGGGCGATATGCCACAGGGGAACGGGATGCCGTCCTTGTGCATATTTGGGGATAGCATAACGCCTAATCAACACCGGCTGACTCAGGACTACTTGCTGCTCGACAACTACCACGTATCCGGGAAGTCTTCGGCGGAAGGGCATCACTGGGCCAGCGCGGCTATGGTTACCGATTATACAGAAAAGAGTGTTCGGGCCTGGTTCAGGAGCTATCCGCACGTATTATATGACGCGATGGTCTACGATAAAAAAGGGCTGATCTGGAACAATGCGCTCGATCATGGCAAAACGGTACGTATCTATGGCGAAGCCTGTTCCTGTGCCTTCGACAAGAAACAATACGACTGGAGCAAGTTGTATCAGATGCGGCAGACCAGCCAGCCTTTTTCGTATACAAACACCACGACAATTTCCCGCGTCAGGCCCGTGTTATCCATGAATTTTCCGGGCTGCGACGACGAAACCGTCAGCGATCAAATGCGGGCTGATGCGTTCATTAAGGAATTGCAGGAGGCCAATGCAAACCCAAATGCCGATTTGCCCAACCTGATGGTTATGTCGCTGCCCAACGACCATACGGCCGGTTTGAGTCCAGGATTTCCCGTTCCCAAGGCCATGGTGGCCGATAATGACCTGGCCGTTGGCCGTATCGTTGAAGCCGTCACGAAAAGTCGATTCGCAGCGTCGACCGTCATTTTTATTACGGAAGACGACTCTCAGGCGGGCTGGGACCACGTATCGGCCTATCGGACAACGGGTTACATTATTAGCCCATACTCTCGCTTACAGAAAACCATCCACACAAATTATAATCAAACCTCCGTCGTGCGCACGATGGAACAGATTCTGGGCTTACCGCCCATGAACGTGATTGATGCGACGGCCTTGCCCATGTTCGACTGTTTTACGGACAAACCTGATCTGTCATTTACCTACAAAGCACAACCCAATCGCGTTGATCTGGCCGAAATGAACCCGGCAACCGGCCTGAAAGGAACGTCGCTACGGTTTGCCAATCAATCAAAAAAATACGGTTTTCATTTCATTGACCGGGGCCATGATGACTTACTCAACCGGATTTTATGGTTTTCGGCAAAGGGGAAAAAGCGGTACCCCGCTGAGTTAGCGGGCGCTGAAGACGATGACGACGACGAGTAGGCAACTGTCAGCTACAGTACTTAAGGGCTCAGTCCTCAGTTAGTGAAAAACCCAGTGTCGCCAGTTTTTGGCGGGTAGATTCATAGTCGAGGTGCTGAAAAGCTTGAATGCCGACCGACTGCGCTACTTCAACAAACATCTGCCGGTCATCGAAATAAATTACCTGCGCTGGGTCTATCTGGGTAATATCTAAGGCTACACGAAAAATTTCCGGGTCGGGTTTACGCACATGAACGTAGCAGGACGACATAAAGGCATCAAAAAGTTCTTTAAGACCAAAGTGCGTAATTCGGTATGCATTGAGTTCCCGCCCTTCGTTGTTGACGGCAAACAGCTTTAGTCCATACTGCTTTTTTAGCTGATGAAACAAATCAATCATGGCGGTATGGGGCTCTGATTGATCCAGTATGAACTGCGTAAATGTATCGCGGGAAAAATCGCGGGGTTCGTAGAAGACAATCCGCGTCAGGTATTCGTCCAGCGTCATTTTACCCGACTCATACGTATCAAATATGCGGTGGTGGCGCTCGTTCAGCACATTGAAATCCAGGCCAAATTGCTGAGATCCCCGCAAACGCGCCTGCTGGTCCCAGCCATTTGTTAGTAACACGCCACCAATGTCGAGGAAAATTGCTTGTATCGGTCGTTGAGCTATCATGCGGCAATAAACTAACTATTTCGTTTCCGGCAAGATTTTGGGGCAAGCATTTTCGAATCAGGCCAGCAGCGGCAGCACGACTGTGAACTGGGTATCTGTTTCTTCCACAATAGGTTGAGAAAGATGTAGCATCTGATATTTTGCTACGATATTGGTCAGACCGATACCATTCGATAATACCCGGCTTGTTTTGCGCTGTAGCGTATTACTGACCCGTAGCCAGGCCTGTTGATCAACCGTAATCTGAATATGAAGGGGACGTTTGACCGACGCTACGTTATGTTTGACGGCATTCTCGACCAGTAACTGAAGGCTCAGGGGCGGAAGCTGGTAGGAGAAATAAGATTCGTGTACCGCCACCTCTAAATGCAACGCTGCGCCATAGCGAGTTTGCAGGAGATGGTAATAGGCGTTGATAAACTGTAGTTCAGCGTCCAGCGTAGTAAGATGCTGTTGATTAGACCGAAGCAGATACCGGTAAACTTCGCTGAGTTTATCGACAAATCGCTCGGCCTGCTTAGGATCTTCACTAATCAGGGACGACAATGAATTTAAGGAATTAAACAAAAAGTGCGGATTGACATGCTGTTTGAGCGCGTCAAGCTGGCTTTGCAGATGAGCCGCCCGAAGCTCCTCCCGTTCCTGTTCGGCCCGCCTGAGCCGATCTTTATACAAAGATGAATCCTGTACAAAAAACAGAATTCCGTAAATAACTATAAAGAAAAGAGCATATTGAATGCCGTGCAAAAAGTCAAAACCGTAGAGGGATAGCTTGATTGTCAGATTGTTAATTGTAACCGACATGCCCTTGTAACTACCGAAGTAGCTGGCTAGCGTTCCATGGATGGCTAGAAATTCGAGCGCGTTTGAGAACCAGGAAAGGAACGTAGTAGACAGCGCCCCGCTCAGGAATGTGAGCAACAGGCGCTTAGCTGCCTGGTTTCTGGCCGGAAAGGCTGCCTTATACCGGAGAATGATCGTCCGGTTCAACTGCCATGTTGCTATGGTTGTTCCAGCCCCGATCAGGAATTTAACAAACACCATCCCGGTAAGCGGCTGGCGGTAGAAGTCATCAATCGTAACGGATACCACGACCAGCAGGGTAATCCCGATGATACGTAGCCACTTATCTTTGGCGTAGTAGTTCATTCATTTTTAAACTGTACAACCAAATGTAGTAAGCCCACTTCTATGTTGTGGCATTCTGACCCGAGTATCTGTTTTATCTGGGTCTGTCAATCCAACTACCTGCTGGACCACGTATGTACAACCTATTGAAAAACTTGACTTTGCTATTTGTGGAGGTGTTTCGGGCTGTCTCGCTGGGGCGGCCTGAATTGTTTCGTGCGTACTGAGCTTCTAGGCTGTACCAGTTGAGGGGTACCGATCCGTGGTGGATAGACTCTGATAAATTTTTCGAATCGCTACCCACCGACGACGCGACACCGGCAGCACATCCCCCGAGCGCAGATGAATGACGCCCCCCCGGTCGGGGTAAGTAGGCACCATCCGCTCGATATAGTGAATATTTATGATGCAGCTGCGGTGGGCACGCACAAACAACTCAATGGGCAATTGCGGTTCATAGTATTTTAAGGTGCGGGGCAGCAATATGCGTTGACCGTCTTTCCAATGCAGCCAGCTATAATTGCCGGTCGCCTGTAAGAACATAAGATCCGCAAACGGAAGTGTAATTTTGCCCGTATTGCGAACGTGCATTTTAAGGGCACTGGTGGATTGATTCAGGGAAGTATTCATACCTAAAAAAGAAGAGAAAGGTTGAGAGGATATCCAATTATAGTACGTCCAAATGATAGTCAGAAGGAGTTAACAAATGTGGTAGTTTAGCTAAGCCAAGTGTTAACTCATTTTCAGCATTCTTTGACTCATTTTCAGCATTTGCCCACAAAACGTTTTTTTGCCAGTAAAAGGCTACAGGGCCGTATACTATCGGCTATCATTCCACCGGAAAATGTTTTCGACAAAAGTCTATATCCAGACTACATCCCAAAGCAGCAAAAACACCCAATTGTCAAAAAGGGTGTTTTTACGGGGGACGAAGAAATTCGAGTTATTTGAGTGCTGGCTTTTCAGGTATTTTCAGCCGAAAAGCTTGCTACGTTTCCGCGTAGGCCGACGGCAGTACGCCAAACTCTTCCTGGAACATTTTGGTAAAATAGGATAGGTTTTCAAAACCCACCTGATAGGCAATGGCCGAGACAGTGCCATCGCCCTGAGCCAGCAGGGTGGCCGCGCGTTGTAGCCGATATTGCCGCAAAAACTCCACGACGGTTAAGTTCGTCAGGGCTTTTAGTTTGCGCAGCAATTGTGACGGACTCAGGTTCATGGCTTTGCTGAACGGCTCGACACCGAATCGGCTATCGCTCAGGTGTTCCTCGATAATGGCTCGTGCCTTTTTCAGAAAAGCGTCTTCGGGAGACGTAGCCTGAACCGAAACGGGTTCGTGAAAGAGCAGGTTGCTGGTATAATGGAGCCGCAGACGTTCCTGTTTATCAAGCAGATTCCGCACCCGTACCTGAATTTCTGCCTGGTTAAAGGGCTTGGTCAGGTAATCATCGGCGCCAAGTTCAAAGCCTTCGATCCGATCCTCAACGGTGGCTTTGGCGGTGAGCATCACCACCGGAATATGGCTGGTGGCTTCCTGCGTTTTCAGCATCCGACAGAAGCCAAAGCCATCGAGCCGGGGCATCATCAAATCGCAGATAACGATATTAGGCAACGTAGCCGTGGCTTTTTCCAGACCGTCCTGGCCATCAACCGCTTCAATGATCTGGTAATCGGTCTCAAAGATGCTTCGCACATAAGCTCGGATATCGGCATTATCGTCGATGATGAGCAGAATATTATCGGTGGCCGGAGAATCAACTAATCTATTGATCGGCACTTCCAGTGGTAGTACTTCCACTGAAAGCGGTCGCTCATCCCTAAAGGAGGCTTCACCGCCGGAGGTGTCAGCAGGGGCTAGTGTATTGTCAGCCGCTATGGGTTCGGCCACTGGCGTCAGTGGCAGGTGAACCGTAAACGTAGTGCCCTTGCCTTCTATACTATCGACCGAAATCGTGCCCTGCAAGACCTTCACCAGTTCATTGACCAGCGCCAGACCAATGCCCGTGCCTTCGTAATTTCGATTAGACTGACTATCTACCTGATAAAAGCGGTCGAAGATTTTGGGCAGGTTGGTGGTAGCAATGCCAATGCCCGTGTCTGCTACCCGCAGGATGACTCCCCTGGGCTCATACGCCACGGTCAGGCGCACTACGTTACCATCGGGCGTAAACTTAAAGGCGTTGGACAGCAGATTCGTTATAATTTTCTCCACCTTATCCCGATCAAAACGAACCCAGTACGTAGGTTGATCCTGCGTGAAGATGAACTGAATAGCCCGGCTGTCGGCCAGCGAACTAAACGAGCTGGCCAGTGTCCTGAGAAAGGCGGCAATATCGCCCGGCTCGGCTTCCGTTTTTAACTGACCCGCTTCCAGCTTGCTCAGGTCGAGCAACTGATTTGTCAGGCTGAGTAGCCGCTGGCCGTTTCGCTCCATCAACGTAAGGTCCGAATCATCAGGAAATCGTTTTTTCAGATTAGCCAGTGGGCCCAGAATCAACGTGAGCGGGGTGCGGAACTCATGCGAAATATTGGTAAAAAACTGTGTTTTAAGCGTATCCAGTTCCACCAGTCGACTCGCTTCCTGTTGCCGGAAGGCTACCTGCTGCTGAAGCAATAGACGCTGGGTCTGGATGCGGTGCAACTGCCAGGCAATAAGCGCCAGTAGGAGCAGATAAACCCCATACGCCCACCAGGTCCGATAAAAGGGCGGATGCACCCGTACCTGTAACGCAATCGGTTTACTCCAGTGCTCCCCCTCCACCGACCCACTCATCTGCAAGGTGTAGTTGCCCGATGGTAACTGGGCGTAGTTGGCAAAGCGATTAGTGCCCGCCGACACCCACTTCTCGTCGATGCCCTCGAGTCGATATCGGTACTGGTTTTTCGCCGAATTGGCATAATCCATCAGGCCGAACTCGAATGTAACTAGGTTCTGATCATGGGCCAGGTCAATGCGCTGGGTGTTTTCAATGCTTTCCGTCAAAATACCATCGGGGCTTCCCACATCAATGGCCTCATTATTAACTTTCAGGCCAATCAGCTGCACCTGTGGCGTAGAACCCCCTTTTCGAACCAGGTCGGCGGCTCGAAACGTCGTTAGTCCATTAACGCCCCCAAACATCAACTCGCCCGAAGGGGTCTTGAAAAAAGAGCCCGTGTTAAACTCATCGTCCTGTAAGCCGTCGGCTTTGGTGAAGTTGCGAAACTGCTTTGTTTTGGGGTTGAACTGAGCCAGTCCTCTGTTGGTGCTCAACCAGAGATTCAGGAACGTATCGGTCAGGATGCCATACACCACTTTGTTAGGCAGGCCGTTCTTTTCAGTAATATGGGTGAAGTGCCCCGTCTGTTTGTCCAGGCGGTCAAGTCCCCCGCCTTTTGTACCCACCCAGAGGTAGCGACCCGGTTCATGGGGGTCATCGAGCAGGCTCAGCACAATGTCGTTGCTCAAACTCTGGCGATCTGTCGCACTGTTTTTGTAGAGGGCAAACGTCGGGCTGGTCTGTGTATGGTCGGCTCGTACTAATCCCTGTTGGGTCGCAATCCAGAGTGTACCGGCCTGATCGAAGTACAGGGCATAGGTTTCGATTTCGGCTCCTTTCTGCAGTAACAGCGACTGATAGGAGAAAACCCGAAATGTTTCCGTCTTTGGATCGAATTGAAGAAGTTTACCATCTATTGCTCCAATCCAGAGCTTACCGGCTTTATCCTCAACGGTCTGATTGTAGTAGAACCCGAACGATGTATTGGAAGGAATAGGGTATTTTTTGAGCAGTTGCCAATCGGTGCTAAACTTAAACAGGTGCATCTGGTGCGTCTGGAAGTGCACGTTCGACACCCAGAACGTACCCTGTCGATCCTGCATCAGGTAGCGCTGCCGTTTATCACCGGGGGGCAGCGCATCGGGCATAAAAGGCTGAGTCCGGTTATTAAGCCGATCGAATTGGTAATAGGAGAACTGATGCCGGACGTAGGTGCGTCCCTGCTGATCGGCATACAGGTAGGAAAGGGTCATGCCCGGCAGTGTGGATTGAAACTGCCTGATCTGGGGGTTGAATTTTCGCAGGCCGTACCCACTCGTTCCCACCCATATATTCCCCGTCTGATCTCTGAGTAGGCTGGTAATCGCATAGAGGTCAGTGGGTAAAGTGGTAAAGGCATTATGGGCCGTCAGGCTGTCCTGTCGCATGAGTTCATCCAGCGACATGATCCAGAGGAATTCGCCCCTGGTAATGGCCAGTGTGGTTGCATTGAGGGCATTCTGGGTAATGACAGCCCCATTATTTCTTGCCATCAGGACAGTTTTCTGCTTGCCCCGATGGCGGCAGACGATTTTGTTCTCCTCGTCGATCGTCGCTAGAAAGGCATCCTGATTTATATCACCATAAAAGGATAAACCCTTGGTGAAATCACCTGTAAAGCGATTGAATGTATTCGCTTTCTGGGGATGTTGCCAGTTAAATAGGAACAACCCATTGATGCATACCGCCATGGCCTGACCGTCGGTACGAAAGCTAAGGGGCTTGATGATGCCCGTCACCTTTCCATCAATTGAAATCGGTATGATCTGTACTTGATCCGTTAAGTTGGCCTGATCGGGGAAACCATTTTTAAGCGAGTTGGGCAACTGGATTTTAAATAATTTAATCTCCCCCGCCACCACCCAGATAGCGCCCTGTGGATCTTCGAAGATGTTGTTGATGGCGTAATTTCCCGCGTTGGGCAATGCCTGGTCGCGAATATTAATATGATAAAAGCGTTGGGTGCGCGTATTGAACAGATTAAGACCTTTGTTAAGCGTACCTACCCAGAGCCATCCCCGGCTATCGGCCAGCAGCGACGAGCAATTATTGTCGGAAAGGCTATAATCGTTATAAGGATCGTGGGTAAATACGGTGAAATTATAGCCGTCGTATCGGTTGAGCCCATCTTTGGTGGCCACCCAAATGAACCCTTTGGGATCTTGTTTGAGGTCATACACCATCCCCTGCGACAGGCCGTCAGAAATAGTAAGCTCCTGCCAGCCCTTGGCGGTTCTATGGGTTGGCTGGGCAACCAGCGTAAAGGGAAGTAGAACGAAGAGTAGGTAGAGTAAGCGCATTCTGGCACACCATTAGTTATCCAACTACGTAGAATCAAACACGTTCGATTTTTTCGTACTGGCAAATTACTGGTTTGTTAAATAAAAAGATAGTTTTCTGGTAATATGATACTAATTGAGTAATCGTTTAAAGACAGATTAGACCCTATGTGAAAACGGTGACTAATCTCATGTGCCTTACACGCAAAGAACCAGCCAGACATACGTCTAACTGGTTCTTTTTGCGCCGGTTATAGGCGGTTAACCGCTTTGGATATAACCCCTGGCGGGTATCAGTCTTATCTTATTTATTGAAATATTCGATCAGGTCAGCATCCGAGTTGTTGGACAATTGTAACTCCCCAATAGCACTGCCCATCACCAGGGCACTGATACTTAAACGCCCTTTGGTATTGCCCGGCCGCAGTTGACCGATCAAACCCACCGACACTTTGGCACCGGCGCCTAAACCCCTTGTGCTGAGAATGTAGAAACTCTCGCTCGAGGTCGCGTCAAACTGCCACACCGTGTTCTGTACCCGACGACCCAGCACGCTGGTGGTGGCCGGATCAAAACTGAGGCTGAACAAGGGGTCTTTAGCCAGGTAAACCTGGATGAGCCCGTTACTGGACCGACTGTTGAGTTCCACTACGTCCACCACCACGTTCAGCGTACTAGTCCCGTATATCGTTGAGGGACTGGTCGACAGGAGGGGAGTCAAATCGGGCTGGCAGAGGGCCGCCAGATCCACCCGTCGACTCACCTCCACGCCGTTCTGGCGGGCCTTCAGCAGCACGGTGGTGGGATGATCCCGCAGTTGCTCAGGGACTTCCTGCGTGGCCAGGCTGGTCCAGTCTGTAATGCCCTCGGCATAGAACTCCACTGCTGTGCCATTGCCGCCTGTAGTCTGGAAGGTGATCCAGCCGCCTGAGCAGTTGTAGACAGGGGCCAGGAGCTGGAACGGATCACCCGTGGGGGCGGGGGGATTTGGGGGATTGACGGCCAGCGAGAAACTGGTGTTAGCCGTCTGGCCCGAAGCGTCCACAGCAACGACCGTAACGGTCTTGCGGCCTGCTATAATGGGGGTACCACTGAGGGTAGTGCCTGAGAAGCTTAGCCCCGATGGTAGACCCAGCATGGTGTACGTCAGGGGTAATCCCTGAGGCTGGATGAAGGTGCCCGCCGGAATACTAAAACTATACGGCTGATTTTGAGTAGTGGTCTGAGCAGTAATACCCTGAGCGATAAAAGGCCCAGGACTGGTGGTGGACTGAGGTGGGGTAGGCAGTCCGGCACAGTAGGCTGGCAGATCGAAAAGGTAGCTGGACTGCATGCCACTCTGGCGGGCATATATCACGAACTTTTTGGGGTCGGCCTGTAGGTTGATCTCGACGGTCTGGTTCGGGTTAGTGGTCCAGGGCGTGACGCCGGGGGCGAAGAACTCGATAGGTGTCCCATCTCCGCCCGTGACGTGGAAGGTGATGGCCCCGGTGGCACAGTTGTAGTCAGGTGCTGCCACGGCCAATTGGCCTCCTAACACCGTCAGCGTATAGGTCGCACTGGTGGCTGAGCAGCCGTTGGCATCGGTGGCCCGCACCGTCAGGGGGAAGCTCCCACTCTGAGTGGGGGTGCCCGACACCACGCCGGTAGTGGTATTCAGACTCAAGCCCGCAGGCAGGCTGCCACTGGCCAGACTGTAGCTGTAAGGCCCGCTGCCACCCGAGGCCGTGAAGCTCTGGCTGAAAGCACTGCTCAGGGTGGCCGTGGTGGTGGCCGGATTGCTCACCGTTACGGTGCCTGTGGCGCTGAGCACGGTGGTAGTGGTGCTGCTTACGCAGCCACTGGCATTGGCGACCGTCACCGAATACGTACCGGGACTGCTGACCACCAGGGTGTTGGTCGCCCCCGGGGTGCCCAGCGTACCGCTGCCGTTGGCAAAGGTGAAGGAGGTGCCCCCTGATGCGGTCAGCGTCACCGACGTAGTAGCGCAACTCAGCGGGCCGTTGTTGGTCAGCCCGGCCACGGGCAAGCTGTTCACTGTTACGGGCGTCACGCTGGTGGCTGACTGGCCATTGGCGCTCACCGTCAGGGTGAAACTCTGCACTCCGGTGCCCGACGCGGTGACCAGTTGGCTGAAGGTAGCACTGCTGGAGGTACCCGTTAGGGGCGTACTTAGCCCATTGGTCAGCGTGTATGAGTAAGAACCCGTTACGTTGCCCACACTAGCCGTGAAAGTGACGGGGCTGCCAATGCAGACCGCACTCGGGCTGGCTGACAAGCCTGTCAGGGTGGGGGTGGGGTCAATCACTACCAGCGTATAGGTCGCACTGGTGGCTGAGCAGCCGTTGGCATCGGTGGCCCTAACGGTGAGGGGGAAGCTCCCACTCTGAGTGGGGGTGCCCGACACCAGGCCGGTGGTGGTATTCAGACTCAAGCCCGTGGGCAGGCTGCCACTGGCCAGACTGTAGCTGTAAGGCCCGCTGCCACCCGAGGCCGTGAAGCTCTGGCTGAAAGCACTATTCAGAGTGGCTGTGGTGGTGGCTGGGTTGGTTAATGTCACCGTGCCTGTGGCACTGAGCACGGTCGTAGTGGTGCTGCTCACACAGCCACTGGCGTTAGCGACCGTCACCGAATACGTACCGGGACTGCTGACCACCAGGGTGTTGGTCGCCCCCGGGGTGCCCAGCGTACCGCTGCCGTTGGCAAAGGTGAAGGAGGTGCCCCCTGATGCGGTCAGTGTCACCGACGTAGTAGCGCAACTCAGCGGGCCGTTGTTGGTCAGCCCGGCCACGGGCAAGCTGTTGACGGTTAAGCTGGTGGTCGCGCTGGCTGCCTGGCCGTTGGCACTCACCGTCAGGGTGAAGCTCTGAGTCCCCGAGCCCGACGCGGTGGCCAGTTGACTAAACGTAGCACTGCTGGAGGTACCCGTCAGGGGCGTACTTAGCCCATTGGTCAGCGTATAGTTATAAGAGCCCGTTACGTTGCCGATGGTAGCGGTGAAGGTGACGGGACTGCCTACACAGACGGCTGAGGGAGTGGCCCCTAAAGCTGCCAGGGTGGGGGTGGGATCAATCACTACCAGCGTATAGGTCGCACTAGTACCTGAGCAGCCGTTGGCATCGGTGGCCCTAACGGTGAGGGGGAAACTCCCGCTCTGAGTGGGGGTGCCCGACACCAGGCCCGTGGTGGTATTCAGATTCAGGCCCGCAGGCAGGCTGCCACTGGCCAGACTGTAGCTGTAAGGGCCACTGCCCCCCGACGCGGTGAAGCTCTGGCTGAAGGCCGCTGTCAACGTACCGCTGGTGATACCCGGATTGCTCACCGCTACGGTGCCTGTGGCGCTGAGCACGGTGGTGGTGGTGCTGCTTACGCAGCCGCTGGCATTGGCCACACTCACCGAATACGTACCGGGACTGCTGACCACCAGGGTGTTACTGGCCACTGGGGTGCCCAGCGTGCCGCTGCCGTTGGCAAAGGTGAAGGAGGTGCCCCCTGATGCGGTCAGCGTCACCGACGTAGTGGCGCAACTCAGCGGCCCGTTGTTGGTCAAACCCGCTGTAGGCAAGCTGTTGACGGTTACGTTGGTAGTAGCGCTGGCTGCCTGGCCGTTGGCACTCACTGTCAGGGTGAAGCTCTGACTCCCCGCACCACTAGCGGTCAGGGTCTGACTAAAACTCGTATTGGACGAGGTGCCTGCTATCGACGTACTGCTGCCGTTGGTCAGGATGTAGTTGTAGCTGCCCGTCACATTACCCACGGTAGCGGTGAAGGTGACGGGACTGCCCACGCAGACCGCACTCGGACTGGCCTCTAAGGCTGCCAGGGTGGGAGTGGGATCAATCACTACCAGCGTGTACGTCGCACTGGTGGCTGAGCAGCCGTTGGCATCGGTGACCCTAACGGTGAGGGGGAAACTCCCGCTCTGAGTGGGGGTGCCCGACACCAGGCCCGTGGTGGTATTCAGATTCAGGCCCGCAGGCAGGCTGCCACT
>NZ_BAAHAD010000007.1:0-69832 GCF_054777855.1 Spirosoma jeollabukense | reverse complement strand
ACGCGGTGAAGCTCTGGCTGAAGGCCGCTGTCAACGTACCGCTGGTGATACCCGGATTGCTCACCGCTACGGTGCCTGTGGCGCTGAGCACGGTGGTAGTGGTGCTGCTTACGCAGCCACTGGCGTTAGCGACCGTCACCGAATACGTACCGGGACTGCTGACCACCAGGGTGTTGGTCGCCCCTGGGGTGCCCAGCGTGCCGCTGCCGTTGGCAAAGGTGAAGGAGGTGCCCCCTGATGCGGTCAGTGTCACCGACGTAGTAGCGCAACTCAGCGGGCCATTGTTGGTCAGCCCGGCTACTGGTAAGCTGTTGACCGTTACGTTGGTAGTGGCGCTGGCCGACTGGCTATTGTCGTTGATGGTGAGGGTGAAGGTCTGATTCCCTGAGCCGCTGGCCGTCAGGTTCTGGCTGAAGGCCGTACTGGCGGCCGTACCCGTGGTGGTGCTGGTGCCATTGGTCACCGTAAAATTGTAACTGCCCGTTACGTTGCCGATGGTAGCGGTGAAGGTGACGGGACTGCCTACACATACGGTATTATCTACTGTAGTAAAGCCCGTGATGGTGGGAACGGATGAGTTGACCACCAGGGTGTACGTCGCACTCACGCCCGAACAGCCGTTGACATCAGTGGCTCGCACCGTGATGGGGAAACTCCCGCTCGCCGTGGGCGTGCCTGATACAAGCCCGGTGTTGGCATTCAAACTCAAACCTGCGGGCAAGCTGCCACTGGCCAGGCTGAAAATATAGGGAGTGGTTCCGCCACTGGCCGTGAAGGGCTGGCTAAAGGCCGCTCCCTGGGAACCCGTCGTGGTGGACGGGTTGGCGACGGTGACTGTCGCGGTGGTGCTGGTAACGGTGGTGGTGGTGGTACTCACACAGCCACTGGCATTGGCCACACTCACCGAGTAGATCCCCCCCGTGGTGACCGAACGAGTGGCCCCCGATCCGGCTAACACTATACCACTGCCGTTGGCAAAGGTGTACGAGCTACCGCCTGATGCGGTTAAGGTGACGGTGGTCAGGGTGCAGCTCAGCGGCCCATTATTGGTCAACCCCGCTGTGGGTGCGTCGGTGCCTGTTACGTTAACGGTAGCCGTGCTGCTGCAACTGCTACCGTTACTGACCACCACCGTGAAGGTTTTCACCCCCGAGGTGGTCAGAGTGGCCGACACACTCTGGCTGGTGTTGTTGCTCAGCGTAGCCCCAGCCGGTGCACGCCAGCTATAACTGTAGCCACTGCCCCCGTTGGCACTCAGACTCACCGGCTGGCCAACGCACACCGCAGCCAGGCTGGTCGAGGCCTGGGCTGCAAAGCCGTCACTGCCAAAGCCGCGACTACAGAAGGCATCGAAATCACCTCCTCCCGGTAGCCCCGGATTATAGGAGAAAACAATATCGCGTCCTCCTCCACAAAGCGCCGTCAGGGAGGCCGGAAAGCAACCGCTTAACTGATTGTTGCTAAAGTCGATAAATCGTAGGTTGGTCATTGCACCCAGACTGGCAGGAATGCTACCCGTTAACTGATTGCTACCTAGACCAAGATATTGCAGGCTGGTCAGCGTATTAAGATTGGTCGGGATGCCGCCCGTTAACCGAGTAGAAGATAAATTAAGAATTTCCAGGTTGGCCAGCCCAGTCAGGTCGGGAAAAGAGCCTGTGAAGGGGTTGCTGCTTATTTCAAGGTATACCAGTTTAGAGAGCCCCTTGAAGCTATTGACAAGGTTACCCGTCAACTGATTATATCCTAAACTAATACCTGTCAGGTTGGTCAGTACGGTAAAACTGCTCGGAATACTGCCCGTTAGTGCATTGTTATCCAGTTCGAGACGAGTCAGGCTGGTTAGATTGCTCAAGCCCGTTGGAATAGTGCCTTGCAACTGAGGGTTAGCGTTAATCTGAAGGTTCGTTAGACCAGTGAGCGCACTCAGACTAGTCGGAAGACTACCCACCAGGTTGTTGTTGTACAACACAATTCCACTGACTCGGCCATTGGCGCAGGTCAGCCCGAACCAGGGTTGGCCCCCGTTGCCCGTACAGGGATCGCAGCCGCTGAGCCAGCCCGTTTTATTGGTCCAGTTCGCTCCGCCTGTACTGGTGTAGAGATCTGCCAGCGGCTGATAGTCGGGGCTGTTGGTTACCGTGACGCTTGTCACCAGCGACGCGGTCTGACTGTTCGCACTCACCGTCAGGGTGAAGCTCTGAGTTCCCGAGCCCGCAGCCGTTACCTGCTGACTAAAACTCGTATTGGCAGACGTACCGGCGATGGACGTACTGCTGCCGTTGGTGAGCGTGTAGTTGTAAGAGCCCGTCACGTTACCCACACTGGCCCTGAACGTCACCGGACTGCCGACGCAGGCGGGATTCGGCGTAGCCGCCAGCCCATTGATAGTAGGAACGACCGCATTGACCACCAGCGTATAGGTAGCACTGGTGCCAGAACAGCCATTGGCATCAGTAGCCTTGACGGTAATGGGGAAGTTCCCACTCTGAGTGGGCGTGCCCGACAGGACACCCGTGGTCGACAGATTCAATCCGGTAGGCAACGTACCACTAGCCAGGCTGAAACTGCGGGGCGTTGTCCCTCCGCTCGCCGTAAAGGTTTGATTGAAGGCTGTCCCCTGGGAACCCGTCGTGGTGGACGGGTTGGCAACCGTGACTGTCGCGGTGGTGCTGGTGACGGTGGTGGTGGTGGTACTCACACAGCCACTGGCATTGGCGACACTCACCGAGTACGTCCCCGCCACCGTCACCGAACGAGTGGCCCCCGATCCGGCTAACACTATACCACTGCCGTTGGCGAAGGTATATGAGCTGCCCCCTGATGCAGTTAAGGCGACAGTGGTGAACGTGCAGCTCAGCGGGCCGTTATTAGTCAGCCCGGCCACTGGTAAGCTGTTGACGGTTACGTTGGTAGTGGCGCTGGCCGACTGGCTGTTGTCGCTGATGGTCAGGGTGAAGGTCTGATTGCCTGAGCCGCTGGCCGTCAGGTTCTGGCTGAAGGCCGTACTGGCGGCCGTACCCGTGGTGGTGCTGGTGCCATTGGTCACCGTAAAGTTGTAACTGCCCGTTACGTTGCCAATGGTGGCCGTGAAGGTAATGGAACTACCCACACAGACGGTATTGTCTACTGTAGTAAAGCCCGTGATGGTGGGTGCTCCGATCGTATTGGTCAGGTTGAAGGTACGGGCTGGGCTAGCCCCGTTGGCACTGGCTGTCACCCCATAAGCACCTCCCACCGTGGCATTGGCCGTGACGGATGCTGAAGCCGTGGTGGTGCCAATACTGGCCGTTATGGATGTGGGGTTGATGCTGGCACCTGAACCTGGCCCCGTAAACGTCACCACGCCCCCGGCCACTGGCTCGCTGTTGGCACTGCTGACGGTGACCACTAACGGATTGGCGAAGGCCGTATTGACCGTAGCACTCTGGTTGTTGCCGCTGGTTAAGGCCATGGCAAAGCCCCGTGACTCAAACGAGCCGACGTCGGTAACCCCAACTCGGGACATACCTCGATCATCAGTCGTGGGGGCACCAACAGCTGTACCGGCATTGATGGCCGGGCTACCCGGCAGCAGCGCGTGGGTTTGACGTGGACCCCCATAGTTGCCCAACGCCGACAACAGAGCATCGACCCCTACCTTATTGTTGTTGACTCCGTTGGTCAAGTCACCCGAACCACCGGTGCCAATTACATTGTAAGATGAACTCGCATCGACTGGCCCAAAAATATCAGGATTGACATTGGCACTATTGCCCGCAACAATACAATTTTTTAGCAACGGAGGTACTGCGTTGAGATTGACACCAAGGGCTCCATTGTTTCCTGTGTTGCCCGTGATTGTCGTATTGGTAATCTTGACGAGTTGTATGTTCTCAACATCACTGATGGCATTACCTTGGCCACCTGCATTATTGCCACTAAAGGTACAATTGGTTACAATTGCCGCAGCATCTGCCCGAAAAATAATCCCTCCTCCTGCGGTGTTTGCTTGGTTATCCGTAAACAGACAATTCGTAATAGTGGCAGACCCATTGTATACACAAATGGCACCCCCGCTGGAACCAACCGAGTTATTTGAAAAGGTAGAGTTCGTTACCTGTAGAAGCGACCCTTTATGGCCAATCGCACCACCAATACTTCCCGGGCCTACCATCGTATTATTTATAAACACTGAGTTAGTAACCGTTAACTCATTTAGATTTTGAATTGCTCCGCCACAATAACGTGCCTCGTTATCACGAAACGTACAGTTTGAAACAGTTACGATGCCCGCTTGATTGTTAATTGCTCCCCCGTCTAATTCTTCGGCAAAGCCATCGGCGATAGTAAATCCATTGAAGCTAACCGTAGTGGTATTGGGGATATTAAAAATGCCGTAATTCCCGCCCGAACTACGGCGAATAGTGAGGCTGCTGGCCCCCGGCCCGACGAAGGCAATGTCTTTGGTGATATCGGGCAACACACTGGCCAGGTTGATGGTGCCGCTTATAGCACTGGCTGTAATGGTGAAGGGTCCAGCTGAACCGGATGCGGCCACATTGAGCATAGCCTGGCGCAAACTTCCTGTACCTGAGTTGTTGGTGTTGCTAACCGTAAATGTTGTCTGGCCCTGCGCCTGAAACCCCAAGCTTACCAGCACTATCAGAAAAATAATAGGCCGATAAAGAATAGTGGGAAACGTAACCAAAAAGAAACGTAGAGGTGTATGCATATTGATAATTAGTAAGAAGTCGAAAAGAATAGTGTTCGCCTGTGGCCGTTGGCGTCTAAATCCGAACCACACAGGCCCAGGTAGGCTAAGCCCTGCCCGTCTGAACGTAACGATCAGTCAATGGCAGGCTCCGGAAGACCTTACGGATGGCTACCCACCGCCGACGCGACACCGGCAATATGTCCCCTGACTGTAGGTAAATCATCCCACCCTTGTCGAGATGAGTGAGTACCATCCGATTGATATAATGGACGTTGATGATGCAGTTGCGGTGGGCCCGAACAAACCATTCACCGGGCAACTGGGGCACGTAGTATTTTAAGGTGCGGGGCATTAACAGGCGCTGGCCATCTTTCCAGTGCAGCCAGCTGTAGTTGCCAGACGCCTGTAAAAACATCAGATCCGCAAACGGAAGCCGAACTTTACCCGCATTCTGGACATGCATCTTTAAGCTGTTGGCGGGAGAATTAAGTGGCAGATTCATCAATAAAAAAAGAGAAAGGCTGAGTGAGGAGGCATTGATTTAGATGCCCATATGTGCTGGCAAATGTGGCGCTTTGGCCAACATAGATGTTAACTCATTTCCAGCATTCTTTAACTCATTTTCAGCATTTGTCCCCAAAAGGCCCTTCTTAGGGGATTTTGGGGACAAATAACCGCGTGATTGATTGTCGCGATTCCTGTCTCTGGCTAGTCAGGTAACTAACCAGAGACAGGTAACCGTATGAACTTAGATGCCACCAGTTGGTGCGCTTTCTTCTAAAAGCTGAATCATGACCGGCGCATCGGGTACGGCATTGCTACGTATAATGATGAGCCCAACATTATAATAACCAGCGTTGTCGTTGTAGTCTTTATCAAATGCCAGGATGTGAACAGCGCCATCCTTGGTAGCAGTCCCCAAAAGACGACCGTTGTCACCACTACCGGGATCGGTGGCATTGTTGATGACCGGACAGGGAAAAAATGCATTGACCTTTTTCGTGTCGTCACTGTAGTATTTATACAGTCGGCCATCATTCTTGGTATCACCCGTGAGGGTGTAGTTGTCGGTGGCATAGATTGGTCCGTGCGATTCGGGCATGCACACAATCAGGCCACCTTCATCTTTGGCGTAATCACCCGTGCCGGGGTCACAACCATACATATCCCGGCGTTTATTGCCCAGCTCGTCGGGGAGAGCCGCCAGGATAGCACTGATGCCCGTATCCCAGGCCGCCACGAATGGCGCCGTCTCGGGTTGGGCCACCACCAACGCACCACCGGCAATGGCGTTGGCAATTCCCACAATGCCCTTAACAGCGGCCATGTTTACTTTGTCGAACGAAGCAATGCCTGCGCCATCATACACATAGACCTGATCACCGACCTGTACATTGTCGATGGTAATGCCTATTTCATCATTGGCGGGGACAGATGCCCAAAGTTTAAATGCCTGAACGGTTTCTTCGTCTGCCTTATTGGGAAGAGTAAGGGTGGGGGTGAGGGTGGTTACTTCTGCGACCATTGTAGTAGAGTTGTTAGGTGATTAAAAAAAGAGACATTGTTCGCTACAAAAATGGAAGGTCGCCCCGTCTCCGAAAGCAGCAGAATCACCCAATCGGCAAAACGGGTAGTTAGTCGGTAGACACCGGGCTTTTCTGCGTGTCTGTTGAAAACAGGTAGTTTTACGGGTGTGCGGTCTTCCCCAATTGCGTTGTTTTGCGCCTATCTCATTAACCAATTAAACTGCAGAACTTTAATGACTACCGAGTCCAAGCTTGCTGAATGGGTGCCGTTTTCCGTTCCTGTTGACACCGCTCAAAACTGGATTGCCAACTGGATTGATGCCGACCCGGTGACCAAACCACTCGACCCGACCGACATGCGGGCGTTTGTGGTTCGCCGGGCCGATTTTGTGGAGTTGCTCGCGCAGCACGATACTGAATTTGTTCGCCTGTACGTAGGGCGTAAGGAACCACTGGATGAAGACCGTATGCGGCCCTGTTTGCTCCTGGTATCAGCCGCCTACGAGAAAGATATTAATCCCGATGCGCCGGATTCCGACGTCATTGTCGATCTGGTAGGGCCAATGACCATAACCGACGGGGATGCGGCCACCCAAGAGACCTACGAAGTTTTCGATTTCTCGCGTCCATGCCCGCCCCATTGCAATGAGGACAGCCCGTTGTTCATTAAGCAGACCAATGAAAAGGGTGTGTAGGAATGAATCGTGAAGCCTGACATGTGCCCCTAAATCCCCTTTAGGGGACTTTGTCTGAGTAGGAACCAAGTCCCCTAAAGGGCAGGGCTGTTAAGTGCTGCATCTTTACCCCCCAACCCCCTGAAGGGGGAGTACTCCGAAGTGGATTTTCTCCCCCTTCAGGGGGTTGGGGGGTAAAGATTAGCTAACAAAAGGGGCTGATTAAGTAAAGAAAATTCAGCACTTAACAGCCCTGCCCTTTGGGGGATTTAGGCGGGGCGGCCCGTGCCGGTAAAGCCGATTAAACCTGAATAATGTAAAAAACGAACCGACGTAGCATGGCCAACGATGCATGATTTTTTCAACTGGCTTTTTGAGTATAGCCCTCTTTCGATGGTGTTTCCCATTACGATGGCCCTTATACGTCGTCGCTACCTGCGGAATGGCTTGCAATTCATCGGGTGGTTTCTGGCCTTGGGAGCCCTGGGAGAAATATTGTCTCAGGTAACTGCCCGATTGCATATGCCGAACCTGTATATGCTGCATGTATACACGATTCTTGAATTTAACATCATCGGCCTGTTTTACTTCAGGTTCTTTGGCGACTTCTACCCGCGTTGGCTTGTACCGGGGCTGATGATCTGTTTTACCGTATTGGCGGTCCTGAACAGTATTTATTTACAACCCATTACCGGTTTCAATACGTATGCCCGCGGGACGGTTGGCGTGCTGACCATTATGCTGGCTTTGCTGTCTTTTTATAAGATGCTGATCGAGTTACGTACCAAACGGCTCGATCAGCATCCCGTTTTCTGGATCAATACGGGCTTCCTGCTCTACTTTTCAGGGAACCTGTTTTTCTTTATACTAAACAACGCGTTACTGAAAGAACCAAACCAATCACTTAGTTTTATGTCGTGGGGGCTAAGTTCGTTACTCATGGCTCTGCTATATCTGTTTATTGGTGTTGGTTTATGGTTCAGTCCGCGGCTTCAGTAGATTTATACGTACTGGTTATTGCAGGAGGTTTTGCGCTATTGCTGTTGGTGGCGGGGGTGGTGAGCTTTATGTTTTTGTACCAAAAACGAGTGTCTGAACAGGAATTAGTCGTTAAGCAAATGGAACTGAACTATCAACAGGACGTCGTGTATCGGACCCTCGATGCCGTGGAACTGGAACGAAAGCGCGTAGCCCGTGACCTCCACGATGAAGTAGGGGCCGCCCTCTCGGCCATGCGGTTGCTGGTTGGGCAATTGGCTCAGAAAAATCCGCCCGACACCAATTCGGATGATCTCACGACCCGGTTTAAAGTCGTTATTGATAACACCATCGACAGTGTTCGGCGAATCTCCAACGATCTGCTGCCCCAGGGGCTCGACGAACTCGGCCTTACCTACGCCCTCGAAGGGTTGTGTGAAAGCGCAATGGACATTGCCAATGTCAATGTAGAGTTAACCGTTGCTTCTGACATTAGCCTGCCAACCCGCACGAATCTGATTGTATACCGGCTGGTGCAGGAATTGCTCAATAACGCCCTCAAACACGCCGAAGCGACTGAAATTCAGGTGAGTCTGGAGCAGCGGGATGCCTATCTAGTTATTCACTACGTTGATGATGGCAACGGATTCGATTATGCAGAAGCCTATCAGAAACGTAGCCTGGGCCTGAAAAATATTGAAACCCGCGCCCAAATGCTCGACGGCACCGTTGTTTTCGACACCCACCCTGGTCAGGGACTACGCGTAACCGTTACCATTCCCCTAACCGTTCAAGTATGAATCCTATTCGAGTCGCTATTGCCGACGACCAACTGTTGTTTCGTAAAGGCATGATCGCCATTGTCAATACGTTTGAGGGCGTGGCCATCACCCTCGAAGCCGACAATGGTCGCGCCCTGCTCGATGCGCTGGCTACCGCCGATCCACTGCCCGACGTAGTACTGCTCGACCTCTCGATGCCGGAAATGAACGGTGTCGAAACGACTAAACTCATTCACCGGGATTACCCAGGTGTAAAAATCATTATCCTGTCGGTTTATGGCGAAGATCGGTTCGTAACCCACCTGATGGATTTAGGTGTGAATGCCTACCTGTTCAAGAACGTAGAGCCGCAGGAAGTGGAACGGGCCATTCGGGCCGTTGTCGAGATGGATTTCTATTTTAACGAAGCCTTCCTGAACGCGCTGAAAAACCGGATGCTGGTGAAAAAGCCCCGCCGGTTGCTCACCGACGATCTACCTGCTACGCTCACGAGCCGCGAAATTGAAGTCCTGAGTCTGATTTGCAAGCAATTAACTGCTCCGGAAATTGCCGACCGGCTCTCGCTTAGCATCCGTACCGTAGACGGACACCGGGCGAACCTGCTCGAAAAAACCAATGCCCGCAACACCGCTGGTCTGGTGCTGTTCGCCATCAAAAACCGCCTGATCGACCCGGCGGATCTGCTTTAAAGCCTGTTGAAGCCAACGGCCAGCCTTGTAAGCCATGCGTATAGAAACGACTTCAAAAAATGGCTAAATTGGCCGGATGCAAAAACTGAATGACAAATGGATGCGCATTATTGGTGTCCCCCTACTGTCGTTAACGGGACAATGGATGATGTATGGCTATACTAACATCCCTTATCCTGACGATTGGCGCATTCCGTTTTTCTTTATTCTTGGCAGCGTACTTGTTTGGGAGGCCAACCGCCGGGGAATTATTATCTCCCGGCGTCGTTATCCTGAATTGACACAGACGCTCCTGCGGGTTTTGTTCCAACTGGCCTGGTTTGTCATCTTTGCCAGCATTATCCGAATCTCGCAGACATTTTTCTATAAGTACATTGGTCTCTGGCACTCGGACGATTATTTTCTGTTCAAACCGTATTTTTTCAATACCCTTGTCTCCGTTGTGGGTACGGTTCAGGTCGCAGCCTATTATGAAGGCGTTTATCTGTATCAACGCTGGAAAGTATCCTACATCGAAACGGAAGAACTCAAGAAGGTGAATCTGCAAAGCCAGCTCGATTCGCTGAAAACACAAATAAATCCCCATTTTCTCTTCAATAACCTGAATTCGCTGTCGTCGTTGATCACCAGTGATGCCGAGCAGGCCGAGCGTTTTCTGGATGAACTGTCGTCCGTATACCGCTATCTGCTACGTCAGAATAGCCGTGATCTTTGCCCGCTGGCCGAAGAGATGCACTTCATCAAAGCTTATTTTCATTTACTCAAGACCCGGCATGGGGATGGTATTGTTCTGGAGACGGCTTTGGAGAGCCATCACCTGAACTACCTTATTCCACCGCTGACGCTTCAGATTTTGTTTGAAAATGCTATCAAACACAATGTTATATCGGTTAGTCGTCCGCTAACGATCCGGGTGTATGTACAAGATGGAAATTTATATGTAGAAAATAATCTGCAGAAGAAAAAGATAGCCGTTCAATCCAATCATATTGGCCTGCAGAATATCATGATGAAATACAAACTCCTCGACCATCCGTTGGTTACGGTTTACTACGACGATGAGAAATTTCTGGTTGGTATCCCCTTGATCAAACCTACGGGCGAAGTTCTCTCCGTATAAAAATAGGATCATTGAGACATACAGAGGCCTATTTTTGCTCGTTCTGTTTACCTAACTGCCTAAACTAGTTTACTATATGTGCCGGTAACACCGTTTAATAAGTTGGCAACAGCTAGTGAATGGAATTGCCATACTTTGCCCGAAAATCGAAGGCAATGAATTACCTATTCCTGTTACTGCTTTGCCCTGTTTTATGCCTTGCCCAAAAGAAAACCTATACACTCGCAGATACTAACATCCGGATTGATTCAGCAACGGGCGGCATAATGTATACAGACGTAGTACCCGTTGAGGGAGCAACTGTAGACAAGCTTTACAGCCGGGCTAAAACCTTTCTGCTGACTTCGTTTACGAACGAAACACCCGTCATTCAAACGGATAACAAAGAGACGGGCGTTGTGGGCGGGCGGGGTAGATTCGTTGAAAATTTAACCAAACGACAAATTCTTCTGACGGGTTTTCAGCAGATATACTACGAAATGGGCATCGAAATTCGAGCTCAGGACGGACGGTATCACTACAAAATGACCAATATTGACGTGGTTGCCTCAACCTTTCGGATACGTATCGACGATACGCTGCGAAAGAACCCTGAACTGGCAAAGCGACTGGCCGTGAAAGAGTTGTCGAAATGGCAATACAACCGATATATGGGAAACAGAAACCAGGTAAATAAAATAGTTCGCCAGCTTAAGCTCGCCATGAATTCTCCCCATGCCCCAAACGATGGGTAACAAGGCTGCAATAAAGTGCCTGTTAGCCTAACGGATGAAGTTACACGACGGTTTAATAACTTAGCGTATAGCCTCGTCCGTTATTACTTAAAAAAGCAACTTCCTGTACAGAAGCCATCCTTTCGGGTTTTTGATACGTTCATAGGCTATGGAGATATTCCGGCAAAATGGACTACTTGTTTAGTCATTCCTACCCGTTGTTGACTTCCACGTTGATAGGAGCAACCAGACATGTTAGTTTGTTGCCGTCAGAAGGTGAGGCCTGATTTTCTCCCATCTTTCCTGGCCTTTCAGCTTTGAGTATTCCAATGCGCAGTATGACAAACAGGAATCTATTTTCCGTCGCGGGCTTATCAATTGCGTACCTGTCAATGGCAGGTATTTCCCTGGTATTTAAGCAGCTATATGGTCCCTTAAACGATTTGCAGGTGATAGCCCGGGAAGGGCTCATCTTTCTGATGGCGGCTCTTCTACTTTGGATCATGAAGCAGGAGCGCTTACCCTTATCTTCCATTGGATTATACCCTCAGAAAATCGGTCAATCAATGGGTTGGGCCATCGTTACAGTACTTGTCTGTTTTGGGCTGCTTTTTGTCTGTCTTTTAGTTTTTCAGCAGATAGGCTGGAAGTTTGGCGAATCCAAATCATCTGCCAGGCTTTCCTTATGGACAACGACATTGGTTGTGACACGAGCCGGTCTTGTTGAAGAACTATTTTTTAGAGGCTATATCATCGAGCGCCTGACCGCACTTTTTAACAACCGCTACCTAGCCGCCTTCGGCTCGCTAATCCCCTTCGCGTTGTTCCATTATTCGCAGGGTATAACGGGGGTCATCCTTGCGTTCGTTTTAGGGGGTGTGCTGACCGGAATGTATTTGTGGCGACGAGATCTAAAATTAACCATGATGGCTCATTTTATGGTCGATTTTATGCCTAACGTAGTAGGGGCTTTATGACGTAGTGCCCCTGATTCTGGCTACTTCAGTCCGAAGAAACAGGCAACTGAATGGTAACTTCAGTGTATTGGCCCACCTCAGACGTAGTGGCTAGTATGCCGCCATGACCCTGGGTAATAATGTTGTAACTCAGCGATAAACCCAGGCCTGTTCCCTGCCCAGTTGGCTTTGTCGTGAAAAAAGGCTGGTAGATTTTGTTGAGAATGGTCGTTGGAATGCCGGTGCCGTTGTCGCGGATACAGATACGTACCATTTGGTCGGTGACGTTGGCCTGTGTACATACTGACAAGATGGGCTCGTAATTGGTCTTGAGTTGTTCCTGTTTCTGATTAAGCGCGTAAAAGGCGTTATCGAAAATATTGAGCAATACCCGGCCAATATCCTGGGGCACAGCTTTTACCGGTTCAATAGCAGGATCAAGCGCTATGGCAAGCTTAACCGAAACGTTTTTGTTTTTCGACAGTATGTCTTTGTTGGCGATCTGCAAATACTCGGTCGCCAGATCATTCAGGTTAGTGAGTTGCTTTTTGCCGTTGCTCGTAGTGCCATGCGATAATTGCAGCATGCCTTTGACAATGCTGTCGGCCCGCTGACCATGGTGCGAAATCCGCGACAGATTCTGTACCAGATCATCGGCGATCTGCACGGAATCTGTTTTATGATCGGCCTTGATTTCTTCTTTAAGCTCCTCCAGTAGTTCAAGGCTGACTTTTGAGAAATTGTTGACGAAATTCAATGGGTTCTGAATTTCGTGTGCAATACCCGACGTCAGTTCACCAAGCGAGGCCATTTTTTCTTTCTGAATAAGCTGCAACTGCGTTTCTTTCAGTTCGAGCAGTGTTTGCGCCAGCGAATCCCGTTGAACTTCCAGTTCCTGTTTTTGCTGGGTGATCTCGGCGGTTCGTTCTTCGATTTGTACTTCAAGCTGTTCCGTATACATCGTCAGGGCATCCTTTGCTTTTTTCAGCGACTGGGTCATCCGATTGAAGTTCAAGGTTAAATCGCCGATTTCGTCGGGTAAGCCCACTGGAACAAGGGTCGTTAAATTGCCGGCATTGACCTGTTGAACGCCTTCCAGCAATTGCTGTAGCGGACTGGTAAGGGTAACCCGGAGAATCCGCGGCAAAATCAAAACGAGCCCGGCTGTCGATACCGTAATGATGCCGAACATCTTAATCAGACCATCCTGTTGCGTATAGCGGGGAACGTAATCGGTAGGGTAGTAAGGGGGGTAAAATACCAGCGTCACAATTAGCAGTACGGTGGCAATCATGATGAACGTGAAGCCAACCAATTTTATCTGGAAACTGGTCGGCACGGCGGCATACGTAATCGACACAACAATTTGAGCCAGGTTTCCAAACCAGAGCAGGACAAAAAAAGTCCAGTAGCCAATGGTGCTGTATATGCCAAAGATGACGGCAACAATGCAGGGAATCACGAAGCACAAATTGACAAAGACCATGTAGGTATTTCCTTTGGCGGCTTGCTCGTTCCCCTGTTTCCGGAATAAGCGACCTTTGCGCCAACCTATGTTTACGGCCCAGAGATTTGTTAATAAGCCATAAATAAACATGGAAGCCTGCATCATAAGCAGGTCGCTCTGGTTGTAGAATTCGTTCCAGGTGTTAAAGGCAATCAGGCCGATCACAAAAGCGATCATTACGTAGAGAAGAACTTTCTGCTCGCGTTCAAACGCGGGCGTCACGAATCGGTAAAGGAACTGGATATACGCAATTTCGACAAGGCCTAAGGCGGGCACAAACATCAGTATAATCTGAAGCTGATAGGGCCAGGAGCCAACATAAGCCGGATGGATACTATACCGGATCATGTCGCCTGCCTGCCATACGATCTGGCTCAAATAAAAGATGGTAAACCATTTTTTTCCCGGCGACTCAACCTTCAGGTTAATCAGATAGACGTACATGCTACTTGATACCAGGAGCAGTATATACGCCATTACCGAATGAGTATGCAATAAAATCGGATTCATGGCGGTGCTGGCGGTGCGTGTTCAACCGCTATAATTGCCTGCAAACTTATTGCGTTTTAAGAACCGAAGGAATGTATTCTTAGGGAAAGGTAGGGGACTTATTTGCTGAAATAAGCTAGTGTTCTGGCAGCCGCTTTGTTAACCCCCTTCACCTCGCCTACCGCACTACCCATAATGAGCGCGCTGATACTCAGAATCCTTTCCTATTGCCCGGTAGTAGTAGTAGCCAGCACTCAAACGGAGTCTTCCGCAGAAAAAAGTAAAAATAGTTGAGACAAAAAATAAACCCGGCGCTTCGAAAGCACCGGGCTTATCTGGAATACAATCCATTTTATAGAACTTGCCTGCAAAGATACTTACAGTCAGACAATTATGTTCACTTGCCGCTAAATAAATTTTATAGGTAAACCGCCAATAAGCGTGATTTTTGTAACACAAATGCACCATTCATTTCTTTCCGTATTACAGAATCCGGCTGCGTAAAGCGTCTAGTTACAACAAACTCCTTTGGTGGCAACTTACTAACCAAAACAAGAGCAGCCTCTGCGGCAATTGCCTATTTTCTTACCTTCGTTTATGGACGAGATTTTTAATTTTCTGAATAAGACCTACGAGGCCAGTGGTTCAGTCTTGGGTCGCTCAGGCAAAATTATTGGGTACGCCAATGATGGCTATGAAGTGGAAGGGCTGTTGAGCCTGAATGATCGGGAGTTCAACTTCCTCATTACGGAGGAGGAATCTGGCAAATATACCCTGAGCCTAACCAAAGGCGAGCAAACGACGGCCTATGAGCACCTGACCGCCAGCACGATCATCACTATTTTTCAAACAGGTGATT
The DNA here is from genome assembly GCF_054777855.1 of Spirosoma jeollabukense. NCBI lineage: Bacteria > Pseudomonadati > Bacteroidota > Cytophagia > Cytophagales > Cytophagaceae > Spirosoma > Spirosoma jeollabukense. The sequence continues at coordinate 54,843 of NZ_BAAHAD010000007.1, read as the reverse complement.
TGCCTATTTTTCAGGCACCCTAGCTTATTTTTCGACCTGAGTACCGTTGGCTCGGTTGTTATAAACCTTTTATTAACCTTAGACGTATACTTTTCATGGGCTGGGTAGCCCATCAACGATACTCTAAAGCCAATCAGGCCACTCCGGATTCGGAGTGGCCTGATTTTTTTGATTTGACGTAATCAACTCACCGGCAGCTTTGTATTGTGAATAATTTCAGTTAAGCCTGCTGCCAGACAATCGCTACCTGATTGGGTAGCGATTGTTTTTTCTAAAAAACTGATGGAGTCTGCCCGTGCAAGGGCGCCGTTACGTAGCGGATCGTTCGCCAGCACAACAATGGCCGGGTACCGCTTTCGGGGCAAAATCCGCTTATTCCGTATGAGCGTACCTGAATTGGTGACAAGTCAGTAAGGAGTATTTTAAGCCTTGTGTTGAGGATGGTTAAATAGCCTATGCAGAACCATTTGCTCACCAATTTTGGGATACACCTGTTTTCTAAAACGGTTTTCACTAGTTTCCGTTAGGATAACCAGGCGCTAAATAGCCTTGTCAATTGGTATGGATAAGTCACCCAACAGTCAGAAGAAACCCGCCGACATCCCGCAGCAGGAGATCGAAAATAAGCCCCTGAGTGGGGAGCGACCCAGCCAGGGGGAGGCTATGACCAACGACCACTACGACCCGCGTGGTAAGCCCGACGCCGATAAACGAGTGCTACCCGCTCCCGATACACTTGGCGCAAAACGCACGTTTGCGATTCTGGCCCAGCCACCCGAACTGTTTACGGGGCTCAAACTCGAAAAACCCGCCAACGTAGCTGCTGGGCTGATGGCCGTAATCAAATCCGGCGAGTTTGCCTGGGGTGAAGGGGGCATCGGACGAGGAACACACGCGCTGCTGAAGTTAAATCAGAAAGATGGCTTCGACTGCTCGTCCTGCGCCTGGCCCGATCCGGATGGGCACCGCTCCATTGCCGAATTCTGTGAAAACGGAGCCAAAGCCACCGCGTCGGATGCCGACACCCGCCGGATTGACCCTGACTTTTTTGCCAAGCATAGTCTCGCCGAACTGTCGCGGATGACTGATCGGGACCTTAATAATGCGGGCCGTTTAACCCACCCGATGGTGTTACGTCCCGGCGATACTCACTACCGGCCCATCGCCTGGGATGATGCCTTCCAGCTCGTGGCAGACGAGTTAAACGGATTGCAGTCGCCGGATGAAGCTGCTTTTTACACCTCGGGCAAAGTACCCAATGAGCCAGCGTATGTCTATCAACTGTTTGTGCGACAGTTTGGCACCAACAATCTACCTGACTGTTCCAACATGTGCCACGAAAGTAGCGGCTCGGCCCTGAGCCCAACGGTTGGACTAGGTAAAGGGTCGGTTACGCTCAACGATATTTATGAGGCCGACGTGATTATCATTATGGGCCAGAATCCCGGAACCAATACACCCCGGATGCTGACAGCCCTGCAGATCGCCAAGCGTAAGGGAGCCAAAATAATCTCGGTGAATCCGCTTCACGAAGCGGGCCTGAGCCACTTCAAGAATCCCCAGGATTTCATGAATCCGATCAAGGCGGTCGGTACACTCCTGGGCCATGGTACTCCCATTAGCGACTTATTTTTACAGGTTAAGCTCAACGGGGATATGGCCGTACTGCGGGGCATTATGAAACACCTGCTGGAGGCCGAAGCCAAGAAACCGGGGACGGTTGTCGACCATGAATTTATCAAGCAATACACTGCCCATTACGACGAGTTTGTGGACGTAATACACAACACGACCTGGGAGGATATTCAGCTCATGAGCGGCCTTACGCGCGAGCAATTGCTCGAAGCAGCTACCATCATTGCCCCAAAAAAGAAGATTATTACCTGCTGGGCAATGGGGCTTACGCAGCAGAAAAATGGGGTGATGAGTATTCAGGAAATCGTAAATCTGCATCTCATGAAAGGCGCTATTGGTATACCTGGAGCCGGCCTTTGCCCCGTCCGTGGTCATTCCAACGTGCAGGGCGACCGCACGATGGGTATCTGGGAACGTCCCCACAAAGAATTTCTGGATGCGTTGGAAAAAGAATATGGGTTTAATCCGCCCCGCGAACACGGCTTCGATACGGTGGAGACCATTAAAGCGATGCACAATGGTAAAATCAAGGCCTTTATGAGCCTTGGCGGAAATCTGCTGTCGGCCGGGCCGGATACGGAGTTTACGGCGGCTTGTATGCGGGGACTACGTCTGACGGCCTTTGTCGCTACCAAACTCAACCGCGGCCACCTCACCACCGGCAAGACCGCCTTGCTATTACCCTGCTTTACGCACCTGGATATTGACCAGCAGCGATCAGGAGAGCAATTCACCTCCTGCGAAAATTCAATGGGGGTAGTTAGTCAGAGCAAAGGGGTGCTGGAACCGCTGGAAGGCGACATGAAAAGCGAGGTTGCTATTGTTTGTGGGATTGCCAGAGCGACCCTGGGTGACCGTAGCACTGTCGATTGGCAAGCCTATATAAATAACTACGACACCATTCGCGATGCCATTTCCCGAGTAATTCCTGGTTTTGAACAGTTCAACGAAAAAATCCGTAAGCCGGGTGGTTTCTATCTACCCAACGGTCCCCGCGAGCGCAACTTTACGACGGAAAACGGCAAAGCTAATTTCACGGTTACCGACATGGTGATGCACCATCTGGAACCTGACCAACTCGTGCTGATGACCATCCGCAGTCACGACCAGTTTAACACGACGGTCTACGATTATAACGACCGCTACCGGGGTATCCACGGCGAACGGCGTGTTGTTTTCCTGAATCCGCAGGACATGGCGGAGCGGGGCATTCAGGAGCGGCAGTTGGTGACCATCACCAGCCACTTCGAAGGACAGACCCGAACGATGGAAAACATGATTGCTATTCCCTACAACATTCCCAAGGGTAATACGGCGGCCTATTATCCCGAAGCGAACGTATTGGTGCCCGTGGCCAGCGTGGCCTATATCAGTAACACACCCACCTCAAAATTTGTGGTCGTTACGGTAGCACCCGTTGCTGGAGCTTTCGTCAAAGGCGATGGATCAACTCAAGTGGTGGCTGTCGCTGACTAAGGCACCGACTTTGTATTCATTTGCTGATTCCATCAATGCTCGTTTCGATTCGGTTATTGTTCTGTTTATTGATTAGCGTCCATGTGGTTAATGCACAGACGGATAGTCTATCGTCGCTACGATCGCTTTTAGATCAAGGCAATACGGTAGATAGTGTAGCAAACCGTCCCGACTCAACCTACTGGCGTCACCAGCTTGAAGTAAGCTTTAATCTAAATCAGGGGTCGTTTAGCACTAATTGGAAAGGTGGGGGCGTCAATTCCGTAGCCTTGGGCTTTGCGCTCAATGGGCAGTTGTCCTACCGGCGCAATCGCTTCAACTGGCGTGTGCTGACTCAGTTACAATATGGCCTTGTCAAGAACGCACAGCAGGCTCCGCGAAAAAATGCCGACCGGCTCTATGTGGATGCCAAAGCAGGGTTTCTTTTCTCTACCCGCTGGCAGTGGTTCGGGTCTGTGACGCTATTGTCGCAGTTTGCCCCTGGCTATACTTATGTTCTCCTGCCATCGGGTCAGCAGCAGGCCAACCGAATTTCTAACTTGTTTGCCCCGGGCTACCTTACTGAATCGGTAGGGCTGACCTTTGAACCCAATGATCATTTCGATTTGCGGCTGGGCCTTTTTACCCTTCGGCAAACCTATGTGAACGACCCGGTCGTTCGGCTTTATGTGCCGGAGAACTATGGTGTACCGCTGGATCAGACGGTACGTACGGAAGTAGCCTTTCAGACGTTAACCAACATTGACCGGGATGTAGCCAAAAACCTGAACCTCAAACTCCGGTATCTGTTCTTTGTTGAGTATCGTAATTTGGGGGCTCCTGACCACCCTATCGATCTGACCCTAACCGGCAAGATTACTAACTTAGTGAATGCTAACCTGAGCGCCGTGCTGCTGTATGATCAGGATCAGGACACGCATGTTCAATGTAGCCAGTCTCTTGCTATCGGTCTGCTGTTTACCTTATGAGGAACCTACCCTTAGTAAAGAGTATGGTAGTCTCGACGGGAATCGAACCCGTATCAAGCGTTTAGGAAACGCTTATTCTATCCGTTGAACTACGAGACCAAAAAAGGAGCGGTCATGTTGACCGCTCGCTTATGAATGCAAAATTGCCGAAAATCTGTTAACCTGCCAAACCATCGCTGTATTCGGCCGACTCGCTGAGTGGCACATGAACCCAGTTGGGGTAAATGTAGTAGTGCTTCTCTTTCACCAGATCATAAAGCAACTCACGAAGTTCGCCAATGTTCTCACCCGTTTCGGCCGAAATAAACGCTACGTAGTCAGCTTTTTGGGCCAGATACGTTTTCTTGAGGTATTCCAGAGCCGTTTTCCGACGTACCGCTACCGGGATAATAACTTCCTCACGCAGGCCATCCTCCGTAAATTCGTCCTCAGCGCTTGTCTCGTCGGTCTCTGTCCACTCCTCTTTCGGCACAAACCGGTCCATTTTGTTGAAAACCAGCACCATGGGTTTGTCGGCCGCTTTGATATCGGCCAACGTAGCGTTTACGACTTCAATCTGTTCTTCAAAATTCGGATGCGATACGTCTACTACGTGAACCAGAATGTCGGCTTCCCGTACTTCGTCGAGCGTTGATTTAAACGACTCGATCAGCATTGTCGGTAATTTCCGGATAAACCCAACGGTATCGGTTAACAAAAATGGAACATTGCCAAGCGTCACCTTGCGCACTGTTGAATCTACGGTAGCGAACAACTTATTTTCGGCGAAAACATCAGTTTTCGCCAGCGTCCGCATGAGCGTTGACTTACCTACGTTGGTATAACCGACCAGCGCCACACGTACCAGCCTGTCGCGCTCTTTCCGGCGGGTAACACTCTGCTTATCAATCTTGGCCAGTTTCTCTTTTAAGAAAGAAATCCTGTCTTTCACAATCCGTCGGTCCGTTTCGAGCTCTTTCTCCCCCGGTCCACGCATCCCTACACCCCCTTTCTGGCTGGTTAAGTGACTCCACATACGGGTCAGACGAGGATACATATACTGGTATTGAGCCAACTCGACTTGCACCCGCGATTGGGCCGTCTGCGCGCGCATCGAGAAAATATTCAGGATGAGCAGGCTGCGGTCAAGCACTTTAACATCCTTGAAACTATCTTCCAGGTTTCGCACCTGCGACGGTGTCAGATCATCATCGAAAATGATGGCATCAACCGGATTGTCAAGAATATAGGTCTGGATTTCTTCCAGTTTTCCCTTACCGACAAAGGTGCGGTTGTCAGGATGTTCGAGTTTTTGGGTGAACGTTTTAATCGTTTTAACACCCGAGGTTTCGGCCAGAAACGCTAACTCGTCCAGGTACTCTTTGGTCTGGTCGGCAGTCTGTTTTTGGGTGATCAGCGCGACCAGAACGGCGGTTTCTTCGGGTTTATGGGTATCGTTCATGTAAATTCTTAGGGATAATTAGGTAATTTATAGCTCTGTAATCAAAGGCTCCGGATTGACGTCAGGGCTAACAACCCGACTCCACTACGTTGAATGGCCTCTTACAGATTAGCTATAAGCCTGTAAATAATAACGGGTCATTTCGGGTAAAAGTTTCGGTGATAACGAAGCGTAAATGAACAGCTTACGTTACACCTGAACTGTTTTCCATCGGCCGCGTCGAAACACTAAAACGGCAATACCGGCCAGTAATGTTTCGCTGATGGCTACCGACCAGAATACCCCCGGTGGCCCCCAGTTTAACGTATGAGCCAATAGATAAGCCAATGGAATCTCAACCATCCAGAAGCACACAATGTTAATAAGTGTTGGCGTACGGGTATCTCCCGCACCGTTGAGGGCCTGGCTTAATACCATACCATAAGCCATAAACAGATAGCCGAGGCAAAATATCTGGAGGCATTCGACGGCAATAGCAACTACGTGCGCATTGTTGTCGAAAAGGCCCACAATAGTTGCCGCGCCTAGGTAAAACCCAAGCCCAACGGCTACTAGGAAGAGCATGTTGCAGAAAGCCGCCCGCCAGGCGGAGGTTGCTGCACGTTCGGGCTGACCAGCCCCCAAATTCTGTCCAACCAACGTAGCGGCTGCATTGGCCATGCCCCACGATGGCAGAATCGTGAACACAATAATTCGGATGGCGATGGTGTAACCCGCCACTACGTCGCTGCCGAATGTCGACAGAATGCGCGTCAGGAATATCCAACTGGCTGAGCCCACCAGAAACTGACTGGTGCCACCCACCGCCAAGCCGAGCAGGTGACGAATAATACCCATATCGGGTGAAACGTCAGACCGGAGAACCCGTATGACACCTTTTACGCGGGTAAGCGCATAAAGTTGGTAGAGGACACCGATGCTACGTCCCGTCGTAGTCGCAACGGCCGATCCCATGACGCCAAGTTCAGGAAACGGACCCAGTCCGAAAATGAATACCGGACAAAGGGCAATGTTTATGCCATTGGCGATCCATAATGATTGCATCGCTACAGAGGCATCGCCCGAACCGCGTAGGCAACCGCTTAGCGTATACAGGAGCATGATGGCGGGTGCACTGGCGAAAATCATCCGGGTAAATCCTACCCCGTTGGCAATGAGCCGTTCATCGCCACCCATTAGCCGGAGAATGTCTTCGGCAAACACAAAACCCAGTACGCCCATAATCAGGCCGAGCCCAAGCGAAACCAGGATCACCTGCCCAACGGCCGTGCTGGCACCCCGCACATTTTTCTCGCCGATTCGACGGGAAACTAAGGCGGTTGCCGCCGTACTGAGGCCAATGGCCACGGAGTAGACCAGCGTTAGTACCGATTCGGTAAGACCCACCGTGGCAATGGCCTGCGTGCCGATTTTAGCCACAAAAAATACATCGACAACCGCGAATAGCGATTCCATGACCATTTCCAGAATCATCGGAACCGACAACAGGAAAATGGCCCGGTTAATACTGCCAGTTGTAAAATTGGTTTCTGTACCGCGCAATGCAGCCAGGAATAACCGAAAGAATTTGGTCATTGAAACAAAAAACTATGCCGCAGCCTTACAGGCTACTGACAGCGTACTGGATAGTATGAAAACAAGTGTGGCTACCCGGATAGTCCGATAGATCGGCGGGTGGCAGAAACCAGGAGAGGAAAGAAAAACCCCCGAAGGGTTTTTAAGCGAGGAAAATCATGGGCTTTGATGGACCGCCGTTGCGGACGCAGTTAAGACTGCAAATCTACGGGTTTCTTTTGGCGAAATCCAAATTCGTTTGAGTAAACGGTAGTATTTTAAAGGTAAGTTATTGGTAATTAGATACTTTATAACCATTCATTTGCGCCAGCCCGGTTAGAAAGTCAAGCGTGAATGTGCGACTAAAAATCCGTTTGAGCAAAAGGGTTTTACTACGTTTACTAGCTAAGGGCAGCAAACCATAATGAGCTTGTGGAGTTAACCAAGTATGAATACGTCCCACCCTTTTCTACATGAGATTGATGATTACCTACGTACTGAACTGACAACGGGCCGATATCCGGACGATGAGCAGGGTGGTATCTATCATCCATCTGAACGTCCGGTAAAGCGGCTTGGTCTGTTGCTGGAACCCTTTTCCGGACTGCCTGTCTGGGTAAAAGAAACCCAGGTTGACGGACTCTGGATACATCGCCACTGGCAACTTGATTTAGCTGCTCTCCCGCCCGACGTAGGTATTGTGGCCCATCATTTGCCGTTCGATGAAACACTAACGATCGGCTACAATGTCCGGCTGGCCAGAAAACTTGGCGCTATTGGCCAGCCTGAACCATTGGGTTATAAACAGGGTAATTCCTCCGCAGGTGAGTTACTTCCCGCCCGGCCGATTGGCATGTTGATTGACGTAGCGCATCATGAGTTTGATGCGTGGCTGGATACGTGCAAACGTATTTTTGGCGGATATGAACGGGCGGAGGCTGGGCTGAATTCAGTTGGAGAACCAGCAGCTACTCACCGGGTAGCGGTTGTCGGTGCGATGACGGATGCGCTTGTTCGCGAAGCTGCCGAACGGGGCGCTCAGGTTTACCTGACGGGGGCGTATCGTAAACCTGCCCAGCAAGCCGTCGATGAATGTGGTATGGCCGTTGTGGCTGTTGGCCATCGGCGGAGCGAAGAATGGGGGCTGAAGGAATTAGCTGATTTATTGCATGAACGCTGGCCAATTGATTGCTACGTTCATCAATCAACGGCAATGAGCAGACTTTAAGCAATGGTGCGTGGATCATCGGCAACGCGTGTATTATCGTAGAACGTATTCATCAACGTCATGTCTTCATCGGAAATACTGAAGTCCAATACGTTGAAATTTTCCTGGATGCGCTCGCGCTTCACCGACTTTGGTATCGTAACGACGCCGTGTTGGATGGACCACCTGACCAGCATCTGATACGTTGATTTGCCGTATTTTTCAGCCAGAGCGATCAACTTTGGATCATCCTGTTTTTGGCCTCGTACCAAAGGTGCATAGCCTTCGGGCTGAATGTTTTTATCACGACAGTAAGCAATGACATCGGGTAGGTAACTGTATGGACTAAACTCCACCTGATTGACCGCGGGTATGATGCGGGCCTCGGTTAAAAGTTCGTCTATATGGGCTGGATAATGATTTGAGACGCCAATGGCACGGGCGCGGCCGTCGGCATAGATTTTCTCCAGTGCCCGCCATGTTTCGTGTCGGTGTTCCCTGATGGGCCAGTGAACGAGATACAAGTCGATGACATCAAGTCGTAACCGTTCCAAACTCCGGTTAAAGGCACGTAGTGTGCGGGTATATCCCTGGTCATCATTCCAGACTTTGGTTGTAATGAAAATATCACTTCGGGGAATACCACTTTCCCGTATGGCGTCGGCTACTTCGCGTTCGTTGTTGTAAGCCGTAGCCGTATCAATCAGGCGGCACCCCGCTTCTAGCGCCCACTCAACGGCCTGCTGAACCTCGCTGATATTCTTGGGGGCATGAACTCCAAGTCCCAGCAGGGGCATTTCAACGCCATTATTAAGAGTCGTAGATGGTATTTTCATTGACTATCGTATGGTTCTGCTAGTAGAAGAATAAAATCGGTCAAGATGTTTTTGTGAAGACCCACCTTTTGGGATTTCTAGGCTCAATTGACCCGGAAATCATAATGAAAATCTCTCCTTTAATTAATTTTTAATCTTTTTTTAATTTATATAAATCCGTATGATGCGTACAGCCGTATAGTCACTTGTCAATCAATAATCCCTTATAACGGTATGACTATGCTTTACAAAAAACAAGTTCGAAGCCTCCTGGGTATCCTGGCTATTGGCTCTTTATTAATCCTGAATGCTTGTCAGGATCACCGGTTAGCTCCCGACCCGGCTACGGTTCCTGATGTTACGGTATACGCCCTGAACGACGCCAATCAACTCCTGCGATTCAGCGTTCGCACACCTGGTACTACCGTTCCGGTATCTATTTCGGGAACAAATCAGGATGAACGTATACTGGCTATCGATTTCAGACCCGCCACCGGACAGTTGTATGGCGTCAGCAATCAGAGCCGCATGTTCGTGATTAATCCGATGACGGGAGCAGCACGAGCACTCGGTACCACGGCATTTACCCCCGCTATTGCTGGTTCTGTCGTTGGTCTGGATTTTAATCCAACGGTTGATCGCATCCGGCTGGTAACCGCCACGGGTCAGGATTTGCGGTTGAACCCTGAAACCGGGACTGTAGCCGCTGTTGATGGTTCTATCAATGGCGTATCGGGCGCTATGATCACGGAAGTAGCCTACACCAATAATAAGGCTGGTGCAACAACGACAACCTTATATGACATAGATCCTGCAACGGACCGGCTATACATTCAAAATCCGCCAAACAACGGTACGTTAACCGACGTTGGACCACTGGGTCTGGACATTACCGGAGCGGCTGGGTTCGATATTTCACCAACCGATAACACACAAGGGCTGGTGGCTGTCACGTTTAACGGTGCATCGGAATTACAGCAAATCAACCTCGCTACGGGGCGCTTACAAAAATTAGGTAATCTGCCCGGCACGATCATTGGCCTGGCTATCCCAACGGAACCCGTTGCCTACGCCATTGAAGGTGCCAGCAATCTGCTGGTTTTCAATCCAATGAGTCCAGCCCCAGTGTCTAAAGCAATTGCCGGTTTACAGAATGGTGAAACACTGGTCGGTATTGATACCCGGCCGCTGAATGGGCAACTGTTTGCCCTGGGAAGCTCCAGCCGTCTGTACTCAATTGCCGTTACCGCTACTGCCAGCTGGAGTGCCGTTGCCGTTGGCAGTGCAGGGGCATTTACGCTGGCTGGTACAGATTTTGGGTTTGATTTCAACCCAACGGTAGACCGAATTCGGGTGGTGAGTAATACCGGGCAAAACCTGCGTCTGGTTCCAGACAATGGGACTTTAGCGGCTACCGATGGTGTATTGTCTTTCTCAGGAGTGAGCGGTACACCTAACGTATCAGCCGCGGCTTATACCAACAACTTTGCAGGAGCTACTACTACTACGTTGTATGATATTGACATTCGAACGGGCAGTGCTATGCTGTTCACACAAGCCCCACCAAACAACGGAACGTTGAATTCTGTAGGAATGCTGGGTGTTGATGCCGAAAGCGCCAACGGATTCGACATTGGTGGAACGACCGGTACTGCTTACGCCCTGCTACGTGTCGGTGGCTCAACAAAAATATATACGATCAACTTAACGACTGGAGCTGCTACGGCTGGCGCAACCCTGCCGGGTAGTCCCACCGTTCGTGGCTTCACGCTCGGCTTAGGGTTCTAGACAGACGTTTTATTACGTTGAATGGCCCGCCTTGTCTGAAACAAGGCGGGCCATTCTTTTTGGTAACCAGCCACTCAGGGCTGACATTCGTTTCGTTTTGTGCCGGTATGCCAAACAATTAAATCAGGCAGTGCAACAAATTCAGTCGTTCCATGTGTCTAAACAAATGCCGGGCATGAACGTAACGAATAGGCTTGCTCTGTTGATTTCCGGCCTGTTCGACTAATGCATGACATTGCGTGATCTATGAAAAATACCGTTTGGATTTCACTCCTTTGTTTGTTGAGTGCCGCCTGTAATCGAGTGACTGATATACAGCCTAATCCTAATCCAACGGAAGAGATTCCGACGAGTGCCATCGATGCTGTTACAGGCCAGTTTCCGCAGGCTGAAGGGATCGTATTTAAAACCCTGGAGAAAAATCAGGTCTGGCAGGTGAATTTTACGCAAAAAGCCGCCCGCTACAGTGCTGCCACAAACCAGCAAATGCTCCTGGTCGCCTATCAGTCAGCCGATCGCGCAGTGCCGGATTCACTAACATCACTGGTTCGCAATACGGTGATCGACGGGGGGACATTTTCCAACCTCAGACTGCAGAATTATTCGTGGTTCAAAGATGCTTCCAACAATGGGCAGTTCATTTTTGCAGATTACGACTGGCGGGGAACACGCTACACGTTTCGATGGACCGTAACCAACCTAAATGGTAAGACAACCTACGTAACGGAATTGTTTCCCTTTTATCAACTCGAGTATCGTACCGTAACGCTGGCCGATTTACCTGCTCCTATCCGGGAATCTCTCAAAAATCAGGCCCTTGATTTTAATTATGCCATTGTTCAGGTTGATCAGCAGGTAAAAAAACGATATGGCATTACGGTAAAACAAAATAGTAACTCCTTTACACTCAATTATACCGATGCGGGGCTTTTGGCATCGGTTTCCAGTTCACCGACTGTGCAATATTTTAGTGAAATCGGTCAGTTGCCGACAGCCATTCAGGGGTATTTGCGCAACACGCCAGAACTGGCCGGGTTTGGTTTGGGAGGTCAGTTTACGCTGCTGGCCAAAACTAAGTATGGTGTGGTAGAAACCTATACGGTAAACCTTCAGAAAGGTCGGGAAACCTGGTTTTTGACCTTTAACAGTAGTGGAGAATTAACGGCACGCTCGTACTTAAATCTAGCCTAGAACCTACGTCATCACTCTATTAAACAGATTATCTGGATGGCGTTGTTTCGCAAAAAATACACAAGTCTGAGCCAGTTGGTGAGCGCCTGCCAGCAGCAGGAACGCCGGGCACAGGATGCGTTTTACGAACGATATAAGAGCCGAATGCTTGGTGTGTGCGTGCGCTACGCCAAAACGGTGGCTGAGGCAGAGGATATATTTCAGGAAGCCTTTATTAAAATTTTCGAGCGCATTCATGAACTCAAAAAGCCTGAGTCTGCCGATAGCTGGGTGAGGGCCGTAGTGGTACGAACCGCCATCAATTACTACAATCGGACCACTCGCCAGGAAGAACGCTTTACGGCCTATGACTACGTAGCAGACGAACTGATCAGTGATGACTATGATGTGTTGATCAAACAATTGAACCTCGACGCCCTGCTGGCCTTCATCAACCAATTATCTGACAGTTACCGACTTGTCGTCAATCTGTATTTGATCGAAGGCTATGCGCACGCCGAGATTGCCGGGCTTCTGAATATGCCCGAAGCAACCGTCAGGTCGCAGTACAGCCGGGCGAGACAGCTACTCATCAAAACAATTCAACAAAATGGCATCGAACGACATGAATTCTTCGGATGATCCTATAGATAAATCGTTGCGAGATCATTTTCAGCAGGTCTTCGACGACTTTGAGGTGCAGCCTTCTGCATCGCTCACATCGCGTATCTGGCAGCGATTAAACGTACCTGCCAGGAAACGCAGACCGTATGGCGTACTAATTCTTGGGGTGCTTTTACTGATTGGCACGGGTTTGTATATCCGTTCGTATCACGCACTGGTAGGTTCTTACGAAGCAAAAATTCAGCAGGCTACCGTAGCGGAGCCGGTTGGAAAAGACCAATCCAATAAGGCTAGAAAAGAATCGGAGCCGGGTTCTTTTTACAGTCATCACTTTAGCAACACAACCGGCGCGTCCTCTGCACCAATCGGCCAGGCAACGGTAGAGACAAAGAGTAAAGACAGCCATCGTCCTGATGATCAACTAGTTCGGCCTGTCAGTGCAACGGGCAGGAAATTGAGATTGGCACAATCAAAAAGGCAGGAAGCAAGTCGGAGGCTAGTCAATAACCGACGTAGCACCCGAAGCAGTCAGGCGTTTCCAGAAACGCTGGCAGGCTTTAGCGCTGCTGTTAGTCAGACGGATAAGCTGGCTGCTCGTTCTGCCGTGATACGTGGTAAAGCGCCGGAAATAACATCGGCCACACCTTTGACGCTACCCAGTGAATCTGCGGAGTTGGTTGAACATGAGGCCGTTTCGTGGGAATCGTTACGTTCACTCGCTCTTCGCCCTATTGGTGGAATGGGGTCTCAGATCAGTCGAAACGTCCAGCTACCCGTAGCGGCCGCTTCACCTTCAGAACAACCGAAAACCCGCACAACACCCGTTCGCTGGCTGGTTGGCGTAGCGCCACTCAGTACCTATCAACTGATGACGGTGGTGGCTAAACCCGATGCCTATGTGCAGCGGGTTGATGCGCCATCGGCTTTTTCCGGGCCAACCTGGGGTTACCAACTGAGTGGAGGTGTGGCGTGGCGGACGTTTGATTTTCAGCTATCGTTTGGCCAAATCCGGCGGTGGGCCTACTATGACCTGGCAACCGACGTCTACCAGATTAGACCCATTGGGGTAAATAAGTACCAGATAACCAGTCTGGATCAGCCCGTTGCTGAAAACGTATCGCTAACCATGCTGGGAGCAAGTATCAACAAACAATACCGACTGGGTGGAGTGCACAGCCGCTACGTGGCCCGTATAGGCGGTCAAACGTCCTACGTGCCTGCCTCGAACCAGACACTGATCTGGGCAAAAGCAGCGCTTGGTCTGACCCTGCCCTTTCAAAGGGTTTATCAGCTTCAATTTGGTCCAACCGTCGAATATGGTTTCAGCCGATTATGGAGTAATGAGCGTCAGCTTATCATTCACCCTTATCTGATTGGCGCAGCCATAACCATACGCCCAACGAAGCCTTAAAAAACGAAGACTTTTCACCCAAGAACAAATGCATTATGACTCAGCGCTTACTCACTCACTACGTAGCCGGGTTCTTGAGCCTTGTCGTCCTGTTGGGATCGTGCCAGCCAAAGCAGGATATTCCCCAGCCTAACGAGCCTGTACCGGCGAACTTGCTGGTAACGACTAAACTTGACTCGATCATTACACTAACCGAACAAGTTGATTTTTCGACTGTATCCGAAACCGGCCAGGGCCCTACAGGTACGTTGATTCGATGGGATGGTTTAGGGCTGCCTTTGGGTTCATTTCAGGCTAATACCTACGATCAGCGGAGCCGGCTGGTGGGTACGTTAGCAACAAGCTATGGGTATCATGTAATCGGGAAATACTACTATCAGGGTAACTTTCTAGCACAGGATTTTAGCGGTTATCGTTTTGATCTGGCGCAACCGTTGACGACTGTTCAACCCCACAGTATGACAAAATATCAGTACAACAAGGGTGGGCAACTGGCCATGATTCTTATGTATGAACGTGTTACTGATACAGATACGTTTAAACTGGCTCAAGCTACAGCCTACGAATACCATTCGATGGGTCAGCTTCAGCTAACCAGAACTACCTTTCCGCCAAAAGCAATTGGGCCTACCGCTATTGTGAATTACTGGGAAAATGGAGATCTTATCCATGAAGAGGTCTACTACCCAGCTACCAGTAGTAGGCCAATGCCTGCCGTTTCCAAACACACTTATTCGTATAATCAACAGCCCAATCCGTATGCTCTTATGAATAATAATCAGGTGAGTGAGCATGCGATGACGGGTATAAAAGTGTATGGTACGGCAGGGGGCTCCCTTGTACAGCAATACGAGGAGACTAAAATAGACTATGATAACCAATTCGACGCTCAAGGTCGCGTGCTTCTGCAGAAATCCCGCTCGTCAATATCAAGCAATTCCGACCGTTGGACTGACTGGTCCGGTCCCGTCAAATTTACGTATGCACCCTGAATAAGACACGGCAAAATGATCGGCTTAACTAACTCTATCCACACCAACTTTATCACAATAAATCATTGACATCTGACAACTAACGTCAGCATAAAAAAAGTGGCTATGATTACTGGATCGCCAAAATTAACCAGGTGAAGACTTATTACGAAAACAAGTTCATGCGCATCCGGCCATTGACAATGCACTACCTACTGTGGTTTTTCATCATGGTACTGGCGGGTTGTCACCCGAAGGGTACGCCCCAGCCTGACGCTGTACCGGCCAATCTGTTGGCGACTATAAAACATGATTCGGTGATTACGTTTACGGAACAGGTTGATTTCTCAACCGTATCTGAAAAAGGGCAGGGGCCAGCCGGATCGCTCATTCGCTGGGATAAAACTGACCCGAATAATGCTTTTAAAGTAATGACCTACGATCCGCAAAGCCGCCTGATTGGTACGCTAGAGCGCTTTAGTACTCATGAAGAAATAGTGAAAGCTCATTATCAGGGCGACTACCTGGCAGACTGTTTTGTTACTGATCGTGTTGTTGCCCAGCGTCAGCCATTGACTAGTTTACGAACCTCGGTGGTGATAAAATATAAGTATGGTGCTGATAAACGGCTAAAACAGGCACTACGTTATATTTTGTGGCAGGAAGGCCACTTTAAATTAACGGAAAGTGTACAGTACGAATATGATGCAAAAGGCCAGTTGGAATTAACGCGTTATATCAACCGTCAGGCGGGAAATCGCTTTAGCTCTACGCTTTTTTATTGGGAAAACGGGGACTTCACCCGAGTGGAGGATTTTCCATCAAATGCCAGCCCTTCTGTTGGTAAACGTTATTACAACCAGCAGTCTGATCCGGGCACACACCTAAATCTACAACCTACTTATCAGCTAACTGAACATTATGTGATAGGTTCAGGCCTATTAGGATCAACGGCAAGTCCATACAATATAACTGTAGATTATGAGTACCAACATGATGCGCAGGGTCGATTAGTCACGATGAGGTCCCGGAATTTAATAAGCTTCGACTCGATTGCCTGGTCTGACTGGGGGCCAGTCAACCAGTTTACGTATGCGCCGTAAAGGGAAGCAATGGTCAAATAGATGCTTAAGTGAGCACCCAGACAGTATCATTCGCTAACCTGCTGGAACGGTTTGAGCAACTTACCGTAGTGGCGATACTTGCCTGAAATTTTTCCAACCGTTTGACCAAAATCAGAGTCAAGTTGACCAGGATTACTAACGGTTCATCGATTATGGACGTATTGAAAAAATTTCTTCTCGTCGTGTTACTAGTTGTTTTAATAGGCGGATGCCATACAGAATCAGTTCCACCGCAATTGACTGGTGACTGGCTATGGGAAAGTTCCTCGGGCGGGATTAGCGGTATGGTTAGTAAGCCTCAACCCTCGCAACGCGTTATTTTAACCTTCTCAGATGATGGCCAATTTAGCGTTCATCAAAATGATACACTTGCCTACATGGGCACATTTCGGGTAACCAAAGCGCAGAGTATATATTCTGGCAAAGAGGAACCCAAGATCGAAACGAAAGAGATAAAAAACGGTTATCAGCTAAAAGTTCGGCAGCCAATAGTCGTTGAAGGCGTCGTTATAACGTTATCAGCCAATAGGTTATCTATTGGTGATAATATATATGATGGTTTCGGCAGTAGTTTTGTCAGGCATTAAAGACTTTTCTTTTAGACGAAAAAGCCTCTTAGTCATAAGGTGCTTTTTCGTCTAAAAGAAAAGTCTACCGGCTCAGGTACAAATTCCGTTCGGAATACACCTTCTGGAAGAAATCATCGGTCAGGTCGTCGATGAAGTAGATGCCCTCGCCGGTCGATTTCATTTCGGGGCCCAGTTCCTTATTCACGTTCGGGAATTTGCTGAACGAGAACACCGGAATCTTGATCGCATATCCCTTTTTAACCGGGTTGAAAGTAAAATCTTTTACCTTCTTGTCGCCCAGCATCACCTTCGTCGCGTAGTTTACATACGGCTCCTGGTATGCCTTGCAAATGAACGGTACCGTACGGCTGGCGCGCGGGTTGGCTTCGATGATGTAAACGACCTCGTTCTTAATGGCAAACTGAATATTGATCAGCCCGACGGTTTTGAGGGCAACCGCAATTTTACGGGTATGTTCCTCAATTTGGCGGATTACGTTCTCGCTCAAATCGAAGGTTGGTAGCACAGCGTATGAATCACCTGAGTGAATACCAGCGGGTTCGATGTGCTCCATGATGCCAATGATATACACATCTTCACCATCGCAGATAGCGTCGGCCTCGGCTTCGATGGCGTTTTCGAGGAAGTGATCAAGCAGAATGTTGTTATCCGGAATATCTTCCAGAATCTTCATCACGTGCTGTTCCAGTTCGTCCTCGTTGATGACAATTTTCATATTCTGGCCACCCAGTACGTAGCTTGGACGTACCAGCAGCGGGAAACCTAGTTCGCGCGATAATTCCAGCGCTGCTTCCGATTCCCGTACCGTCCCGAATTTGGGGTAGGGGATATCCAGTGTTCTGAGCATTTCCGAGAAATGGCCCCGGTCTTCAGCCAGGTCGAGGGCTTCCCAGCTCGTACCAATAATTTTGATACCGTAGCGAGTCAGCTTTTCGGCCATTTTTAGCGCCGTTTGTCCACCCAACTGCACAATAACGCCCTCGGGCTGCTCGTGCATGATGATCGCGTGAACGTGTTCCCAGAAAACCGGCTCAAAGTACAGCTTGTCGGCAATGTCGGGATCGGTCGAAACAGTTTCCGGGTTGCAGTTGATCATGATCGTCTCATAACCCGCTTCCTTAGCGGCCAATACCCCGTGTACACATGAATAATCGAACTCAATTCCCTGTCCAATCCGGTTTGGTCCTGAACCCAAAATGACCACTTTCTTGCGGTTACTACGTATCGATTCATTGCCGGGCAAGTCGGAAACGGGCTCCGCATGATCGGTCGTGATGGGTACCTGATTGTTAAACGTCGAATAATAGTACGGCGTTTTAGCCTCGAATTCAGCCGCGCAGGTATCTACGCATTTATACACCCGACGGATATTATGTGCCTGTCGGTAGGCATAAATTTTGCTTTCCTTCACCTGTAACAAGTGAGCTAGCTGACGGTCGGCATAGCCTTTTTGTTTGGCCGTGCGCAGGAGTTCGGGCGGAATATCATCCAGATCGTACTGTTGAATTTCGCGCTCCAGCTCAATCAACTCCTCAATCTGGTGCAAAAACCAGGGATCGATTTTTGTCAATTGCTGAATGGTGCGGAATGACATACCGGCCTTGAACGCATCGTAAATATGGAACAGACGGTTCCAACTGGGGTGCTGTAAACTTTCCGTCAGCGCGTTACGGTCGGTAAGTTCGTGACCGTCGGCACCAAGGCCATTACGTCGTATTTCGAGCGATTGACAGGCTTTTTGCAGAGCCTCCTGAAAGTTTCGGCCAATGCCCATTGTTTCGCCCACTGATTTCATTTGCAGCCCCAGCGAACGGTCGGCACCCGGAAACTTATCGAAGTTCCAGCGAGGCACTTTCACAATAACATAGTCGATGGCAGGCTCGAAAAAGGCCGATGTTGTTCCCGTAATGGGGTTGATCAACTCGTCGAGATTGTAACCTACCGCCATTTTTGCGGCAATCTTTGCAATCGGGTAACCCGTTGCTTTTGACGCCAGCGCCGACGACCGGCTCACTCGTGGGTTCACTTCAATAACAATGATGTCGTCGGTTTGCGGGTTGACCGAAAACTGGATGTTACACCCGCCCGCAAACTGGCCGATGCCGCTCATCACGCGGATGGCCAGGTCACGCATTTTTTGGTATAACGTATCGGGCAGCGTCATCGCCGGAGCAACCGTAATACTGTCGCCGGTATGAATACCCATCGGGTCGAAGTTTTCGATGGAGCAGATGATGACGAAATTGCCGTTGTTATCACGTAGCAACTCCAGCTCATATTCTTTCCAGCCCATTACACTTTGTTCGACCAACACTTCGTGAACAGGCGATGCGTGCAAACCGGCGGTGAGTGCTTTGTCAAAATCTTCGGGCCGGTTCACGAAACCACCCCCCGTACCACCGAGCGTAAACGATGGCCGAATGACAAGCGGAAAGCCAATCTCCTGCGCAATTTCTTTGCCTTCCAGAAAGGAACGGGCGGTGCGTCCTTTGCAAACACCGGCACCTAGTTCGATCATCAACAACCGGAATTTCTCACGATCTTCGGTTGTTTCAATGGCTTTAATATCCACGCCGATGATCTTGACGTCGTATTTCTGCCAGATACCCGCCTTATCGCAGTCAATGGCCAGATTCAGGGCTGTTTGACCGCCCATCGTTGGGAGGACGGCGTCAATAGGCCGACCCATTTCCTGGTGTTTTTTCAGGATTTCAACAATGGATTTTTTCTCCAGCGGCAGCAGATAAACGAAATCGGCGTTGATCGGGTCGGTCATGATCGTGGCCGGGTTGGAGTTGATCAACGACACTTCAATGCCTTCTTCGCGAATGGATCGGGCGGCCTGAGAACCAGCGTAATCGAACTCACACGCCTGACCAATGACGATTGGGCCTGAGCCGATAATAAGAACTGAGCGAATTTGGGAGTTTTTAGGCATCTTTCAGTGGGACAATGAACCGCTACGGTCACCCGGCACGCGGGCGACCCCGAAGGAATAATGTCTATTGAATAGTGGTAACCAAGATGAATTTACGACTTGTTAGCTGTTGATGGCTAGCCAAAAATCCTGCAAAAGTAGTGCATCCCGGCCAAAGGAACAGGGTAATAATCCGAAAAAAAGTCTGCTTCCTAACAAATTGAACGCTAAGAGGCCTTATACGTTAATACTGTTTACTATAGTCCGGTAGTAAGACCATCTGAAAAATCAGTATTTCTGACGACTTTTAATGGGTTGTGGCACAGAATATTTGGTTAGAAACCTGACGATGATCGTTGATTTGTACCATACGTAGCGTAGTCTGTCTTTGCCGACGCTACGTATACGCGGTACCTTTGAAACGTAAACAAGCCGAACACCGCCCAGGCTGTAAGCGTCTGTTTATGTCCCAAAACCGTCTGACAATCATGATAAAAGATAGCCGATCCTACAGCATATTGTTTAACAAATGTCCTCGTTGTCATGAGGGCGACTTTTTTGTTACCAACAGCGCTTTCAGTCGCCACTTCGACGACATGCACGATCATTGTCCACATTGTGGAGAGAACTTTACGCCCGAACCCGGCTTCTACTGGGCATCCATGTTTGTAAGTTATGCTTTCTTTACCATCTGGACCCTGCTCACTTTCTTCGTTGCAGTGCAGTGGCTCAAAGTGGATGTAGACTATTATCTGATGGGATTAATTCCGTCCTACCTTATTCTGACACCTTATTTTTTTCGGGTAGCACGCAGAACCTGGTTAACGCTATTTATCGCTCCCAAACCTAATCATGTGGGGAGTTCATCCCCAATTGCTAAGGGATAATATGTAAACGAGTTGACGTAAAACTTTTTAGAAACTAGCCTGCGATCCCGACCATGCTAGTTAGCATTACCAAAAAGCAAAAAACCGGTAGCGGGTTAATCCCCACTACCGATTTTTTTACGTAGTCGCTACTGTTAATTGAATTTTACAACGAACGGCGTAGCAATAGCTAAAACCTGTTCTTTGGTCAGTGGCTCATCGAATGCTTCCGACGTAGTATCCGTCGAAACACCGCTTATGGATGCTACGTTAAGATTGGCTTGCGTAATCATATTGTCGCCTTTGTAAACAGCTCCAACACCCGGGATGTTAGTGGTATCCTCGTTGGTGATCCAGCCTTTGTAGCCACGCAGATAGCGAACACGCGCTGCATGACGAGCTTCAACCGAGTGAATTTGTAAAGCTACCTCTAACACAGGCGTACCCATCAGCCGTGGTGCCTGGCCTTTGTAAGCCCGAACACCTGTATCTTCCAGCGCCTGGGATACAGCAAGGTATGTGTCATAGTTGGTAAGAACGTTTCCAAAAGCACCACCATAGGTAAGGTCGAACGTAGGCTTGTTGATAGCAGCGCTTCCTAAAGCACCTTTCAGCAGCGCAACGTGTGCATTTTCATGCTTGGCAATTTGGGTATAAATGGTACGAGCCATACTACCCTGAGGAAGTAAATTTGACGCAGCCAGGCCCATGTTGTAGAATTCGGCTTCCAGGTATTCCAGTGTCAAGGCAAAGTTCAGTACGTCGACAACATCATCTGCTCCGGCGTAGGCTTTGTTTAGCATAGAGGCAAAAACGACAGGGGCGCCAGCGGCAGCACCTTTCATTGCCTTCTTCATAAAGGTCTGGAAAACATTCCGGCGTGAGATGTGCTCAAGGCGTTCGAACACCTCGCCATCTACCTTTTCAATATCATTAAGTATGTTTTGTAATATCATGGCTATAGGAGATTAGAAGCTGGCTTAAGCAGCGTTGAAGTTGAACTTCTGTTTGAGGAATGGAGCTACCATGGTTAGTACTTCTCTGAACGATCGTACTTTGTCCAGGCCAGTTGCATCATCAACCTCTGGCATTCCGGCGAATGCTACTGACATTGGATCAATTAAGGTCGCGATAACAGCTGCGTGACGGGCTTCAACGGATACGATTTTTCCTGCCAGCGTTAAATAGTCGGCGCTTTTAATAAATTTACCAGCACCATTGTACGCAGATACACCAACGTTCTCATACGTTTTGGCAACACCTAGTACAGCATCACGGCTTTTGAAGTCAATCGTGCTGAAATCGGGAGTAAGATCCGGAATAGCAGCACCACCCAGCGCCGTTCTGAATAATTCGCGGTGAGCCACTTCGTGGTCTCTGATATCCTTAAGGATAATGCGTTCCTTGTCCGTTATTCCCGAATAAGGTGTCATCATTACCTGAACATAGAAAGCCGCTTCAAGTTGTTCCAGCGCATACGCGTAGTTAAGGATGGCTACATCGTTTGTTTGAAGATCACCAAGGTCAACCACTTCACCTATTGCAGCTGCACGGCCAGCACCGCGCGGAACCGCTGAATCCATTACTTCACTGTGGCAGGCACTTAGGGCTACGCCGGCAGCCGCTGTTACACCAAGATATCGCATAAAAATACGGCGCCCGAGTCTGGCCGAATCTATGCCCGTAAGTAAGCGACTAACGTCAGTCGAGTCTTTAGGAAGTTGTGTCATTGAGCTAGATAATTTATTGGAATACCCCCGTTCGTCGGAAGATTTGCATTATCTACGCGATAATGGCCTACAAGGTTTTGGTGAAATCGAAAATATTTTGTAATAAAATTGTTTATCGCGTAAACGGGCCGGAAAAGACCGTTTACGAAAGAAATTAATAAAAAAATAAACAGTTTAGTGGTGAGAAATTTGTAGCTTTTGAAGATTTATATGAAATTATGTTACTTATATAAGATCGATGTAACCCAAAGATAAATAATGGATTGTACGGAAAATGCTTGCCAGAATTGCGATTATTTTGAAAACAATCGTCTTCTGAGCTAGTTGTAAGTAGAAGTTTAGAAACATCGAAAAAGAAACTGTTATGATTACGAATAAAGAAATTGTTGACGATCTCAACGATCTGGTCAAAATCAATAATGACCGTATTCAGGGATACGAAAAAGCCATTGAGGACAACGAGGACTCAGAACTGGATGATCTGTTCCGGCACTACGTTATTCAGAGTCAAAATTTCCGTAGCCAGCTGGCCGACCATATAGTTCGCATTGATGGGCTGGCCGTGTCTGATGCTACGTCGACCGATGTGTCGAGTAAAATTCACCGCGCCTGGATTGATATCAAGTCAGCCTTGACGGGTAAGGACCGTGAAACAGTATTAAGCTCGGTCGAATTTGGCGAAAGCGCAGCTGTAGAAGCTTATCAGGACGCGATTGCGAAAGATCACATCCCGGCTTACATCAAAGAAGATTTGCAAAAGCAGCTTGGTCAATTGACCGAAGCTTGGGATAAAGTAAAAGGCCTACAGAAAGTAGCCTAAAACAGGCATAAAGGGAAACCAAAAAAGCCAGTCGATTGACTGGCTTTTTTGGTTTATTAGGTATTTCTAGGCGGGCAGGGGCATGTCCTGAAAGTCTTCGTCTGTCAGTTTAATCGTTGCTGCCAGTACATTTTCCTCCAAATGTTTCACTGATGACGTTCCGGCAATGGGGAGCATCACGGGTGAAGCCGCCAGCAACCACGCCAGCGCAATTTGATAGTCGGTCGCGTTGTGTCGTTTAGCCACTCTTTCGATGGCTTCTTCGGCCGAAATATTGCCGGCATTAAGCGGAAACCAGGGAATGAAGGCAATGTTGTTTTGCTCACAATACGTCAACACATCGTTCCAGCGCTGTTCGCCGAAGTTGTACATATTCTGCACCGATACGACCTCAAAATACTTTTTGGCTTCTTCAATCTGATTAACATCTACTTCCGAGAGGCCAATATGCTTGATTTTCCCCTGTTGCTGCGCTTCCTGCAAAAAGCTCAGGTACTCATCAGTTGGTACTTTAGAGTCGAAACGGTGAAGCTGATACAAGTCGATCTGGTCGAGTTTCAAGCGTTTCAGGCTACCGTTCAGCGCTTCTTCAAGGTGTTTACGGCTCCCGTCAACGGGCCATTGATTGGGCCCAGTACGTAGTAATCCGCCTTTAGTAGCAATCGTTAGTCCCTTAGGGTAGGGGTAGAGCGCTTCCGCGATGAGTTCTTCCGAAACATGCGGCCCGTAACTATCGGCTGTATCAATGAAATTAATGCCCAAGTCGAGTGTACGTTTCAAAACGCGGATGCTCTCATCATGGTCCTTAGGCGGTCCCCAGATACCGTCGCCGGTCAGGCGCATAGCTCCGTAAGCCATTCGGTTAACGGTAATATCTCCGCCGATGGTAATGGTTCCAGCCGCGGTAGCGGGTTGTTGTTCTGTTGCTTGCATGATCTTACTGTTGGTTGTATTTATAAACAGAGCAGGTATTCACGCCCTCGATACATAAACTAACAGAAACGTTTTTTGTATCAGCAACCCTTAAAGTTTTCGTATTTATTACCGTTTCTCAATCCCGTCCAGCACCCGCCGAATCACGTTGGCGCGTTGCATGAAATCGAGCGAAGTCACTACGTCCTGATCGTCGATTACCTGCTTGAATTGCTGTAGGAACTCGATATAAGCCGCCAGCGCATCGGATACATTCACCCGGTTCTGATCAAAAATGGGGGCCCACATTTGCGGTGAACTCTTGGCCAGACGTACCGTTGAGCTAAAGCCAGTGCTGGCCATATCGAAGATGGCTTGCTCATCTTTTTCCTTTTCCAACACGGTCAATCCGAGGGCGAAAGCACTGATATGGCTCAGATGAGATACGTAGGCTAAATGCAGGTCATGTTCCTGCGGAGTCATATAGAAAAGCTTCATGCCTGCATCCCGGAACAAACTTTCGGCCAGCGTCAGACTATCGGCGTTGCTTTTCTCGCGGTCGCAGATGATCAGGTTTTTCCCCGGTAATAGCTCCCGGAATGCTGCGCCTGGCCCCGAATTCTCGGTGCCCGCCATTGGGTGGGCGGCAACAAACTGTGCGCGTTTGGGATGCGCATCGGCTACAGCGCAAATCAGCTCTTTGGTTGAGCCTAGATCAATCACGGTGGCGTTTGGTGGCAACAGATCAAGTACGGTAGGCAACAGGTCAATAATGACGTTGACGGGTACTGCCAGTACAACGACTGTACTTTGGGCTACGGCATCGGCCAGTGGCAATACTTCATCAACAATTCCTTTCGCCAACGCCAATTGACCATTTACTACGGATGAATCTACACCAATGAAGTGCATTTTTGGGTACTTCTCGCGTACGGCCAGGGCGAACGAACCGCCGAGTAATCCTACGCCTATGATACTGACAACCATCTGAATTGCACCGGCAACCCGGCGGGATTTTTATGTTTTTTTTGACTGACTTTAATTTATTT
This sequence comes from Spirosoma jeollabukense, assembly GCF_054777855.1. Lineage (NCBI taxonomy): Bacteria > Pseudomonadati > Bacteroidota > Cytophagia > Cytophagales > Cytophagaceae > Spirosoma > Spirosoma jeollabukense. The sequence goes on along the minus strand of NZ_BAAHAD010000007.1, from coordinate 29,775 downwards.
CTCAGTCTTAAATTTCTTATTCATTAATCTTTTGAACTGAAGGCTTTAGCTACCAAAATTTATGAGCATCCCTACTTCAATATTGTAAGCTTCTAGGTAGTTGATTCCCTGAGCCAGATGATCATCATTGAGTGCAACGATTGCTTTTAATTCAACCGATACTACGTCTTCAATTAAAAAATCAACCCTGCGGGAGCCTATATGTCGTCCTTTGAAGAAAATGGGCATGTCAAACTCACGAGCAAACCCAATTCCACATTCTTCCAATTCTATGGCTAATGCCCGTTGATATATAACTTCTTGAAAACCATTTCCTAGAATCTTATGAACCTCAAATGCGCAACCAATTACTTTACTAGTTAATTCTGAGTGTCTGTATTCAGCTTTAATCATATAAGCTTGTTTGTCTACAAATCGCAAATAAAAGTTGCAATCAATAACCAACCAGCACTAAATCAAAGTCAGTCAGCTAAATCATAAAAATCCCGCAGGGCCGCCTGTGCGGTTCAGACGTCCCGTTGCCTCTTCGATACGTTCTTCAGGCATACACAACGACACCCGCACGTACCGGTTTCCTTTGGGGCCGAAAATGAAGCCTGGCGCAATGAAAACGTGTTTGTTGACCAGCAGATCATCAACCAGCGCTTCCACTGATTCGACCGAATCGGGGAGTTTAGCCCAGATAAAAAGGCCCTCCTGATCAGTAGTGTAGGTGCATCCAAGCGCATCCAGAAAGGCGTGAACGGCATCCAGGCGACCCTGATAGACTGCGTTACGTTCCCGATGCCATTCATCAGAATTGGTGAGGGCTTCGGCGGCCGCGTCCATGAGTGGCTTGAATTGGCCTGAATCGACGTTGCTTTTGATCGTCAGGACGGCATCAACATACGATTTGGCGCCAGCCATCCACCCAATGCGCCAGCCTGCCATGTTGTGCGATTTACTGAGTGAATTTAACTCAATCGCTACGTCCTTCGCCCCATCAATTGAGAGTAAACTGATGGGCGGTTTTTTATTCAGAATCAGGCTGTACGGGTTGTCATGGCATAACAATAGCTGGTGGTCATGCGCAAACCGAACCGCTCGCTCAAAGAGGGCGTGGGTCGCGGGGGCACCGGTAGGCATGTGCGGGTAATTCAGCCAGATAATTTTCGTGGGCTTCGACGTAGCACTTGCTGCGTTAGTTTCCTGAACCAGATCGGTCATGACATCCCAGTCGGGTTGCCAGCCGCCGTGTTCGAGCAACGGATACTCGCGAACGGTTGCTCCAACCATCGTACTGACTGCCCGGTAGGCCGGGTATCCAAGTTCTGGCACCAGGACACCGTCGCCTTCATTTAAAAATGTTAATGAAATATGCGTAATGCCTTCTTTCGAGCCGATGAGGGGCAAAATCTCGGTATCTGCATCGAGCGTAACGCCATACGTATGTTTGTAGAATTGAGTAATACCCTGACGTAGTCCGGGTGTACCTTTGTAGGGTTGATAACCGTGGGATGTCGGTAGATACGCTGACTTTACAAGTGCGTCCAACGTATTGGCAGACGGCATCATGTCGGGATTGCCAATGCCAAGATTGATGACATCGTGGCCAGCCGCCATCAGGCGACGGACTTCGGCCAGCTTAACCGAAAAATAATATTCCTGCGTTTGGTCGGCGCGGTGGGCGAGGGGGATAATCATGAACCGGGATTTATTTGACTGACTATGATTTTAAGTTGAAGTCAGGCTATCATACTAATTTGGACGGCAAAGATACTTGTTAGGGTAATGCTGTAAATCATTAATCCACACATTGTCAATATCAAAGTCAGTCAAATTAATCAGATAAATTCCGGTCAAGAAAGTATTTCAGCAAGGGTGCCAAATGCAACGCCTGTATCATTTCACCCTGATTGATAATGCCTAAGGCCCGTTCCGGCGACACGAGATGTACTGATATTTCTTCGGTGATTTCAAGATGCTGCGCCTGTTTTACCTCAACGCCTGTTGCCAGAAAAGCGTGAGTCAGGTTGTTGTGCGTACCGGGGTTTGCGGATAGTGTCATTAACGGTGTCCACGTTCCTCCACCGAAGCCAGTTTCTTCCAGCAGTTCGCGCTGGGCGGCAACGAGCGGGTCTTCGCCGGGATCGACAACGCCCGCGCAGAGTTCGTAATGAACACCGGCGATGCCATGCCGATACTGGCGAATCAGAACCAGTTGCCCTTCGGTCGTGACGGCCACTACGTTTACCCAGGTAGGGTATTCGAAGATGAAGTAGTTAGGAATAACGCCACCGTTATCCATGCGAATGGCCTCTTTACGCACCGTGAACCACGGCAACTGATGAATATATTCGGAGCTTTCGACCGCCCAGGGTCGAGGATCATTTTCAGGAGTCATGCCGCAAAGGTAGGCATGACCAGCGGACTAATTCATCGGCGAAGCGCAGGTGTTGTTCCCAATCGTAGTCCGTTACGGTGTGTTTGCCGGTTCGGTCGAGGTAACGTATCGGTTGCCCGATGGGCTGGTTAAGTGCCGGAAACGTAGCCGTTCCGCATCCGGTTTCATCGTACAACCTAAAAGCAGACTCCGCATTTACGGCACTTAAAAACTCGCCATTCGGGCTGATCATTGATGACCGTTAGCGATGGCTACCTATTTTCAACTTGCCGGGGGCACCGGCATTGTAGGACCATATCTGCTCGTCAAAAAAAGTGCTGATAGTGTTACGGGTCATACGTTTTAGTATAGTTTTTCAGGCAAAGCCGATACGTTACGATTGGTTGAATTTGGACAGCCAAAAGGCTACCAGTACGGTTTTCGCCGTCTTAAGGTCACTTGGCTAACCCCTTGCTTTCTCCCCGGAATCGTTGGGGGGATTGCTCTAGCCAGGTAGCTTTTAGACGGAAAAAAGCTACGCAGCTTATTCATTTTAGTGAGCTTTTTCGCCCAATTCATATTAACCGACCTCTCTGATTCGTTGTAGATGAGATTTTTGCCACTGCAATTTTCTCTCGTACAACGCACAACCTGATGAGAAACGCCTTTGCCCTTTCTATTGCTACATTATGTCTTTTCCTTTCATCCTGCCATCGCCCTGTTGCTTATTTTCAGCCAACGCCCCGTCAGGCCGCGGCCCGATTACCCGTTGAAAAACCGTTGGCCCAGACTGACGCATCGATACCAGATTCGGTAGTAACAGCCGATGAATCAGTTATAATCGCTCCCGAAATCGAGGCACCGGTCGTTGCGAGTCTGAAACAGAATCCCGTTCAATCGACCAACACCCGTGTTGAACAGCGGCTACATCGGATTGGCTCATTGTTGGCCTCTGCCACCGAAACAACCGATAAGCAGCCAGACCCGAAACCAAAGAAAAAACTTAAGCTAGGTAATCAGATTCGCCAGAGTTTAGGCATGCGACTTCGCCCGGAACTGAACTGGTGGCAACGGATCAGCTGGAAACTAAAAGCGTCGGTTATTATCCTGCTGGTAGCCGTGGTGTTCGCCATCTTGCACGTCACGATTCTGGCTATCATTTTCGGCGTTGTTGGGGCGTTCCTGATGATCAGCGGCCTGAAAAAGTCCTTCAAAGTCAAGCGGCCCTGGTTTTAAATTTTCGACAGGATAGACAGGATTTTCTATCAACCATAATCCTTTCTATCCTGTCGAAAACCTATTACGGCAACTTTTGGACGGCGTTATAAATCAGTTGAATGTACTTCTCCCGGTCGATGTCGTAAACGAACTCCACATTCGGGGTTTGTTTCAGGACATCGTAAAAATCGACGACCGTAGTCCCTGCGGTTAACGTACCACTCACCTCAACATCAACGTAGCACGACTTTGTGGTAAACATTGACGGATCTATCAGCCAGGCGATGGCGCAAGGGTCGTGCAACGCAGCGCCACCATCGAGCTCCTGCCGTTCCTGGCGATAAAAAATGGAAAAGAAGTCCATTAAATCCGCGAATACTTTTCCCGACTCATTGCCGATGGACCGGAACAACTCAATGTCCTCCTGAAATACCAAGGCCTTGTGCGTTACGTCTAAACCGCACATCGTAATTGGAACCCCGGAGTTGAACACGACCGAAGCCGCTTCTGGATCGACGTAAATATTGAACTCGGCCGTGGGGGTGATGTTGCCGCGAAACGCCCCGCCACCCATCAGTGATATTCGCTCGATTTTCGATTTCAGGTGCGGGTACGACAGCAGGAACGTAGCAACATTGGTTAATGGGCCGGTGGGCACAAGCGTAATTTTTTCGGGACTATCCGTCAGGATTTTAGCTATGGCTTCTACTGCCGATAAAGGTCCGGGTTTTAGATCCGGCTCAGGCAGCGTTGGGCCATCCATGCCCATCTGGCCATGCACGTAGTCGGCAATGATCAGCTCGCGGAAAAGGGGTTTATCGCTGCCTTTATAGACCGGAATATCGACGTTCATCAGCGTCACGAGTTTCAGCGCGTTATTGAGCGTTTTTTCCTGGGTCTGATTGCCGGCCGATGTCGTAATGGCCTTGATGTCAAACAGACCACTGCCAACGGCCAGCATCAGCATCACAGCATCATCGTGGCCGGGGTCGCAGTCAATTAATATGGGTAATTTCTTCATGAAGTATATCTAGGAACTCGTTGGCAAAAGGCTAGCGATTGTACCCGAATTTTGGCGACGAATATACTATATGTCCGGTAAGCGAATCGAAAAGCCCAAAAAGTAATCCCAGGCTGTCTTTCAAATTTTTTCTACTAGATCTGTCAACTATCTTAGCTAACAGTTCCTAGTTTTTACACGACATCATGCGGATACCCTTCTTTACTTTCTTTAGCCTGCTCAGTGGTCTGTGCAGTACAGGTCAATTGCTGGCACAGTCCGATGCCATACCCGTAGAGGTGCAACGCGTTAGCCGAACAGCCCGACCCACTGCGATTCAAACGCATATGCGCATCCTGTCTGCCGATTCGATGAAAGGTCGGAAACCGGGTACGCCAGGCTTCGATATGGCCGCTTCCTACGTAGTGAGCCAGTTGAAAGCGCTGGGGATGCAACCCGCCGGAGAAAACAATACGTATCGGCAGGATGTGCCACTACGTCGGTGGCAGGTGAATGAGGGAAATAGTGCCCTAACCTTACTGGTCAATGGACGCGAGCAGCCACTGACGTATGGCAGGCAATTCATCTTCAGCCCTACGCCCGACCATCCTGTCAGCGACGTAACGGCGCCCGTAGTGTTTGTTGGATTTGGTGTGTCGGCACCTGAGTTGGGTTACGACGACTACAAAGGCCTGGATGTCAAGGGTAAAATCGTTCTGTATCTTAATGGAGCGCCTTCCACGTTTCCATCCAATCAACGCGCTTACTATACATCGTCTAAGGCCGAAAATGCGGCTTTACATGGTGCCGTGGGAACGTTAGCGTTCAACTTGCCAACCGATTTACGCAACCGCATCGAAACAGCTGCCCCCCGCGCCCGGCAGGGAATTTACCGCTGGCTAGATAAACAGGGAAAACCCCAGCGTACGTTTCCGGCCATTAAAGGCGCAGCGTCGCTGAGTGATTCGGCCGCCCGGCTGATCTTTGCGGGCGCATCCACTACGTTCAGTGATGTAACGAACAGTGCCATTAAAAATAAACCACAGCCATTTCCGCTAAACATATCGGTTCGTATGCATGTGCAAACCGATATGGTGGAGGACGTAGCGGGGTACAACGTCGTGGCCATGCTGCCAGGCTCCGATCCGGCCCTGAAAAATGAATACGTTGTTTGTGCCGCTCACATCGATCACTTAGGCGTTGGCCGACCCGTGAAAGGCGATTCGATTTACAACGGTGCCCATGATAACGCGTCCGGTGTGGCGATCAACCTGGAAATGGCCCGGCTCTTTGCGTCGCTTCCTAAAGCACCCCGGCGATCGATCGTGTTTGTGGGCGTAACCGGGGAGGAAATGGGCCTGTTGGGTTCCGATTATTTTGCCAGCAATCCAACTGTGCCAAAAGAAAAGATAGTGGCCAATCTGGCGTTAGACATGCCGTTTTTCTTTCATCCCTTACTCGATATTGTTCCTTACGGGGCCGAACACTCAAGTTTGAGTCAGGAAGTTCGTCAGGCGGCTGCGTTTCTGGGGGTGAAAATCAGCCCGGACCCAATTCCTGAGCAGACCGTCTTTATGCGGAGTGATCACTTCAGCTTTGTTCGGCAGGGAATTCCGGCGTTGTTTATCAAAAGCGGTTCAGAAACCGGCAATCCAAACCTCGACGGTACGAAACTAAACCTCGACTGGCGGGCCACGATTTACCACACGCCCCAGGACGACATGAACCAGCCATTCGACTTCAACTCCGCGGCTAAGCACGCTCAATTGCAATTCCTGATCGCCTACTTAACGGCCCAATCCGACCAGCGTCCTACCTGGAATCAGGGTGATTTTTTCGGGACGAAATTCGGGATGGGTAACGTAGTGAGGTAGAACGCGTTTTTTTGTCACTCAGCATCTTTGGGACTACCTTTTAAATTCAAATCTTTGACCTGTTTCCTGACTTTTCGCATAAACGATTCGCCGGGATCGGTTTTGCCGGTCAGGTAGTTAGGGTCGGTTTCTTTCCAGAGCGGTGTGCCGATGAAGTCTTTGTATTCGTAGTGGCCAATCAGGTATTCGATGCCTTTGTGATGACGTTTGAGGTAGCGAACCAATTGGATATTCGCTTTTATCTGAGCTTTGGTCAGGTCGTTGTTGCCAATGTTTTCGATACCAATGGCGCAATAATTCAGGCCGATGCAGTGGCGGGCAAACGTAGTGTCGGGCAATAAGCGAAAAATAGTGCCGTCGCGGTCAACCAGAAAGGGCACGGACGTATTCAGTCGACTGGCTGCCTGGAGGTCCGGACGGCCGGGTAACACGCTTGGTTTGAAAACGTCGAACGTCGCTTCGAGCGTTGGAATCGACGTCCAGTGCAGCACGATCATTTTGGGTTTAATGAAGGGCTCCGTCTGCTGAATTCCATGTCGTTGAGACAGATATTCGAGTGATAGCTTTTTACGTTCCTCATCAAAAATGATCGGTTTGTCAATCATCCGGAATGTTGGTTTCTGGGCGACGCAGGAATTGATTACGAATAGGGCCGCGAAGGGCAAAATCCGGGAAAGATAGTTGATTGGGTAGGTAGAACGAGTCATTGTCGGTGGGCTTGGGAGATTGCAAAAAAAGAAAATCCTCTCAACTTGAGAGGATTTTCTTTTTATCGGTACGTATTAAGGCTGATTCCACCACAATGGCGTTTTCAGCCGTGTCTTTTCCGTATTGTCGCCCACATTCATTGGGTTCCGGTTTTGCTCGTTCGACTCGTAAACCATCGCCTGAATCCAGTCCTTGGCGTTATTTGCATCAAAGATTACCGTGTTCAGGTTCGCCGGGCGTTGCAGGCTGGGGCCATAGATATCCGTGTTGTAATCCATCCGGCGCATGTCGACCCAGGTTTCGGGGTTCAGGCATTGCGTGATGTATTTCTGGCGCATGATGTGGCTTAGTCCGCTGGTTTGATTGGTGAAATGCGCAGCTAATCCGTCGGCCAGTTGAGCCGTCCAGTACGTATTGATTTCGGCCGCCGTTACGCCCAGTTTCCGCATGTTCGATTTTACGCCCTCTTCGTAAGCCACCAACGCACCCGCTACGTCGTTGGAGCGCAACCGAGCCTCTGCTTCAATGAGTTTTACTTCCGAATACGTAATGAACGGGAACGGAGAAGCCGCTTTTGTGTAGAAACCGCTATTGCTGAACTTGCCGTAATCGTTCTCGTTCTTGAACTGACCAGTACCGCCCTGACCACCGGCCAGACCTAAACCCGGTTTCAGACCGCGATACTTGCCATCGGACGGAGCCGGACTCATAATTCGGCTGATACGTGGGTCCTGAAATACCGTTTCCGTCACCGGAAATTTCGACAGCAAATCCACGAAAAACTGCGAGTAGGTGAAGTAACGCGGATCGGTAGCGCTGGTGAAACCGCCCCAGCTGAACCACGGATTCTGGTCGGTTTGCTGAGCGCTGGCCAGATAGGCAAATTCGGCGTCCATGCCGTCTTTATTGAATCCGTTTGTGCAGGCTTCAATGATTTTTTTCGGATCGTACAAGGCGCCTTTTTTTGACAGGTGGCTCAGGTAGCGGGCCTTCAGCGACCACGCCAATCGACGCCATTTGTCGACGTCACCCGCGTACATAATGTCGCCACCGTTGGCGTTCAATCCCGTTTTGTTATTGGGATTGTTGAAGGCTACGATGGCCTCATCCAGCAGTTTGTCGATGCCAGCATAAACCGTTTGCTGATCGTCCATTTTGGGCGTCAGTTTCACCTGCGAAACCCCGTCGTAACCTTCCGACATGACGATGGCGCCGTATTGATCGGTCAGCATCCCATAGTTGATGGCCAGCATCACTTTACCCGCGCCAACGAAGTGCGGGGAGCCTTCTTTCTCCCCTAGCAACGCCATATCCACACAGTTGGGAATGGCCCAGGTATAGGCATTCTGCCAGAGGAAATACGAGGCCGTGAAGCGCCAAGTTTCCGCATTTCGGTTGGTGCCGGTGGTCAGTTTCGTTACGCCATACTGCGTGACGCCCGTGATTTCGCGCGCTCCCCGAAACATGGCGGCTCCGTTGGTGGTCGTGATAGTGCCTACTAACCGGCTGGCGGCAGGCACCTGCGTCGGTAAGTTCGGGTCTTTGTTAACGTCCAGGTATTCCTTACACGAGCTTGTCAGCAAGGCTGTACCCAGAAAAAGAAAATAGAATTTTGATACGTATGTGTTCATGAGTGAGGGCAATTAAAGAGTCAACTTCAAACCGAAATCAAAGCCGCGCGTAGCTGGAATGCCAAGGTTGTCGAACCCGAACGAACCCGACCCACCAACACCGGCACCACTTCCCGAAACCTCCGGATCTACACCCGAATAATTCGTGATCAGGATCAGGTTGCGACCGGTGGCAAACAGTTGCAGATTGCTGATCGGTGTTTTCTCCAGCAGGGTTTTAGGTAGCGAATAGTTCAGCGTTACGTAGCGCAACCGATACCAGCCGCCATCTTCGACGAAATCGTAGCCCTGTTTGGTGTAGAGCGTCTGGTAGTAATTCTGATCCAGCACAACAGCCTTGGCGTTCGTTTCACCACTCGATTCGATAAGTCCTTCAAACACTTTCGTTTGCCCGCGATCGAGGGTTTTAAGGCTGAGACCCGACGATACCAGCGTGTTTTCGGTCGCATTGTAAACCTGCCCACCAATCCGAACGTCGATCATAAACGCCAGCGATAATGAATTGTACGTGAACGTATTCGTGAGGCCACCCGTCCATTTTGGTGCGCGGTCGCCGATGGATTCCAGCGTCGATTTTACCTGCGGATAGCCGTTGTTGTCCAGCAACAGTTGGCCCTTGTCGTTTCGTTTCCAAACGTTGCCGTTGATGCCAAACAGTGACCCACCGAGGAAAGCCGCGCCCTGTGCCACCGAACCGGCTACCCACGCATCCGACAGTTCAACGCGGTCTAACGTACCGGGTAAGGCTTTAACCGTAGCACGGTTGCGGGCAAAGTTAAGATCGGCCGACCAACTGAATTTACCCCGTATCGGCTGCACATTCAGCACAAATTCTAGGCCTTCGTTGTCGATTTGACCACCATTCAGGTAAGCCAGGAACGTACTGGATGAGGGCGGGGTGCGCGTGGCCAGAATCTGGTTATCGGTGCTCGTTTTGTAATAGGCAATGTCCAGGCCTAAGCGATTGCGGAGGAACCGGACATCGGCACCCACTTCAACCGAGTTGGTAAATTCCGGTTTCAGCGTTGGATTGCCGAAGTAGTTGTTCACATTGGAAATAAACCCACGGGGCGCAATCGTGAAATCGTTGGTCACGGTGGCCAGCGTGGAGGTCAGTACGTGCGGGGGCGCATCTTTGCCCACACGTGCCCACGACGCCCGAATCTTGGCGAATGACAGGAAATTATTCTCCGACATTGTTCCGAATTCCTTGAATAGATCGGTCAGAACCAGCGAACCGCTTATCGCCGGATAGAAGAACGATTGATCGGCAACGGGTAGGGTTGAGGACCAGTCGTTACGTCCCCGGAAGTTCAAAAAAGCAATGCCTTTCCAGTCCAGATTCAGATCGCCGAAAATGCCCACGATCCGTCGGCGTTGCGTGTTTTGTGAAACCGTCCGGTTGGTTTCCAGTACGTTATTGATACTGGCAAAATTCGGGTCGATGAAATTCCGGCCGAACCACGTAACGGTTTGCCGACGGGAATCTTCGGCGTTGTTGCCCAGTGTAAAACTGGCGTTGAAATTGCCGAAGGACTTTTTGGCCGTGATAAGCAGCGTCGACGTAGTGATCTGGTTGTTGCTGCTCGACTGCGAAATCGCGCCTTTTTCATCCCCCACCACCATCGAACCCGTCGAGCGGATGCTCGTGAAATTGTCGGTGTAATAGTCCGTTCCTAGCCGATACGTAATGTTCAGGAAGCTAAACGGGTCGTACGACAGATTCCCGATGGCAATAATTCGGTCGACATCGTCCGTAATGGGTTTATACCGGATGCTCCATTGCGGATTGTCATTAGCGGCAATGGTGCGTTGGGTTCCATCGGGTTTGAGGTAATTGGTCATGTCGTCGTTGCGTGGCCAGTAAACGGCCCCCATCACGCCGTTCGCACTTCCCTGCGACACGTACGCCCGGTTCGTTTTGATGTAGCTGGCGCTCCCACCCACCGACAATCGTGTTCCCACTTTTGTGTCGGCTGCGATACGAAACGAGTTACGCACGAAGTCCGTGTTTTTCACAATTCCTTTCTGGTCGTAGCGCGACGCCGATGCGTAGAACGTAGACCGTTCGCTGCCACCGCTGACCGATACGTCGTGTTTCTGCGTGAAACCCGTTTGGAACATGGTGCCGAGGTTGTCGTAAATCGGCTCGTTGGCCTCAAATTTTGGCCCCCAGGACCCGACCGATGCCGGGTTGAAAACACCCTGTTCCCCCTGTTTGTAGACCGATTGGAGTTTGGGCAATCGGTTCGCTACGTCGAATGAGAAACTGTTGGAATAGTTGATTTTTGCTTTGCCGTTCGTGCCTTTTTTTGTCGTGATCACTACTACGCCCGAGGCCGCCCGTAAGCCATACAGAGCCGCTGCCGCCGGACCTTTCAATACCGTCACATTTTCGATATCCTGCGGATTGATGTCGACGGCGCGGTTGGAGGACGGCGCCATATCGGCCGTCAAGCCTCCCTGGCCAACGGGCGTCGTGTTATCAATCGGAATGCCATCCACGACGTAAAGCGGCTGATTATTACCGCTTAAGGACGTTCCACCACGAATCAGCATGATGGACGATGCCCCCGGCGCACCACCCGAATTGGTGATCTGAACGCCCGCTACTTTGCCTTGCAGTGCATTCACGATGTTCGGTTGTTGCGAATCGACAATCTCCTTGGCTTTGACATTCTGCACCGCATAACCGAGGCCCCGCGTTTCCTGCTTGATACCAAAGGCCGTAACAACCACTTCGCTCAGGCTTTTGGAGTCGTCCTGCAAAACCACATTGATGATTGATGAGTTGCCAACGGTGATTTCCTGGGTTGTGAAGCCAATGTGGCTGAATACCAGAATTTTTCCTGATGCTACGTTGATGGTGTACTTCCCATCGGCATTTGTCGTCGTGCCGGTTGTGGTGCCTTTGACCGCCACGGTTGCCCCAGGAACGGATGTGTTATCTGTACCTGATGTGACCACCCCCGAGATGGACACGGCCTGTGCCCACCCGTCCCGGGCGATCAACTGGAAGCTTAGCAGTAAGATAAAGAGTAGTAGTTTCCTCATATGTCAAAAAGAGTTTTTGTGTAGAGTAAAGATAATTGATACCGGTTTTAATTCCATCTTAATGACTTTTAAAGGTTGCTTAAATGAAATGGGCTTCAGTGACCTTCGGTAGCCTAATAGTACTAAGTATATATAGGTATTTTTAACTATTTTTTAATGGCTGTTTTATGGGCTTTTAATCGCAATTTTACGGTTTTAGGACGGGCAAAACGTTCCTTTATTATGCCCCCAATTATCGAATGAATCTGCGAATTCCAATACCATACCTGTTATGCATCTGTATGTTATCCTGTCTGCCCGCTTCGGCACAGGTGACGCTGACGTTGCAACAGACGCTTCAACAGGTACGTACAAACAGTCCGGCGCTGCGTGTTGAGCGCCTGAATATCAACGCGGCCCAGGCCGATCAGGTGACGGCCAACCTACGGCCTAATCCGGTCATCAACAACCAAACGCTTTTGCAACTGACCCCAATCCCGGGTGGAGAAAGCGCAGGTATGTTAAACCGGCAACGGCGACAGTTCTGGTTGCAGGCCACGAAAGAGTTTGACATTCACCATAAACGGGAATACCGGAGCCGTTTTGCTGAAGCCAGCACCAATCTTGCGGTCCGTAGCGTGGCCGAAACCGAACGGAGTTTACTTTTCGACGCGGCCAATCGTTTCCTCGATGCCTGGTATGCGCGTGTCCAGCTTGCCTTGCTGCAACGTGCCAAAGCCAACGTAGATACGTTGGTGCAGCTCAATAAAGTGCGCCTGAAAAACCTGGTTATCACGAGTACCGATCTTACTCGTACGCAACTGATCTCGGATCAATATGATATTCAGACCCGAACGGCTCAGCAGGAACTGCGCAATCGACTGAATGAACTACGCCTGGTGGTTGGGGCAACCGATAGCATCAACGTAGCGCTGAACGACTCGATTGTTAATCCACCTTTCACAACGCCCCTGCGGTTATACCCAACGGTAAAGGCCAGCGAGGATAGCTTACTCCGGCTGGCGGCTACTACTCGTACCGATGTGCGGGTGGCGGAAGCCAATCTGGAAGCCGCCCGGAGAAATGTAGATTTACAGCAGGTGCTGGCCAAGCCCCGTAACGAAGCGGGATTGATCTGGAATCCACAAAATGCCGTTCCCTACGCGGGTGTATTTCTAACGCTCGAACTGCCGGTGTATAGCCGAAATCAGGGCGAAATTCAGAAGTCGCGGGTATTGCAGGAGCAGGCTGGACAGGCGGCTGATCTGGTTCAGATACGAATACGGTCGGAAGTGGAAACGGCTTATCAGTCCTTCATGATCAGCCGTCAGAATATTGATCGATACGTTGGTATCCGGCGCGACGCCGACCAGGTTTTGGCCTCTGTTCGCTATGCGTATCTGCGGGGGGCTACAACACTTATTGACCTGCTCCAGGCCCAAACGTCGTGGTTCGATACGCAAACTGCTTATTATCAGACACTCTATACCTACCGTCAAAACTACGTCCGACTATTGTATGTGACCGGGCAGATCAATTCCTACTGATAATGAAATTCCACCCTATATGCTTGCTGGCTCTCCTGGTGTTTGCCTGTAAAGAGAAACCAAAGCCAGTTGTTACGTCAATTCCCCGCCCAACAATCAGTACGGATGGCGGACGTATCACTTTCCCGGATTCGGTGATGATGCGGGCCTTCACGACACAGCCCGCTCATTCAGGGGCTATTCGCACCGACTTTTCGGCGCCCGGCCACGTAGCGGCTATGGTGCTGCGTTCTGTGGAGAATCCGGCTGAGCGACTGGTTTTATTCGATGAGCCCAGTTTGTCGGAGAACTACACGGCCATTTTACAGCACCGGATTAACATTCAAACGGAGCGCGGTAATCTGGATCGGGTAAAGGATTTGCAGGCACACGGCGCGGCCTCAGGCAAAGAGGTGATTGAAGCCCAGACGCAGTTAGCCAATGAAGAAGCCGCTATTATTTCGGATGAAGCTACGCTGAAACTGGCTGGTTTTGATCCTAAAGAACTTCGGAATTCGCCACCAAATACCATTCTTGTCGTTTGCGAAATACCTGAAAATCAGTTCGGTAGTATACGGAAAGGGCTTACTTGTTCGCTTAATTTTACCGCTTTCCCGAACGAGCGATTTGTTGGTCGAATCGACAATGTCAATGACTACGTCGATAACACCACGCGCCAGATTAAGCTCCGTATCTCGGTGGCCAACCCCGACGGTCGACTTAAAGCGGGTATGTTCGCCACGGTGGAATTTGGTGTTTCGGAAGGGCAGTCCATGACGGTCTCGCGGGATGCTATCGTGACGGTACAAGGTCGCGACTACGTGTTTGTTCAGGCCGGACCACAAGCGATCGAACGCCGGTCAGTGCAACTCGGTCAGCAACGGGATGATCGGGTAGTGGTACAAAGCGGCCTAAAGGAAAATGATCAGGTTGTAACGGCTAATGTGTTACAATTGAAGGGATTGAGCTTCGGGTATTAACAGAAGAGGAGGAGAAAGGAAGGAGGGGAGGAAGGAGACGAATGGGATAAGACTGATGCTCTCCTTCTTTTTTCTTCCCCCCTTTCCATAAAAATATGATTCAGAAACTAATCGAATTTTCCCTCAAAAACCGCTGGGCCATTGTTGGTATGGCGGTGGTCGTGATGGGACTGGGGTTGTGGTGCTTCAAACTGCTCAAGATTGAGGCCTATCCTGATATTGCCGATACTAACGTCATCGTGATTGCCAAATACGATGGGCGGGCGGCCGAAGAGGTCGAACAGCAGGTAACGATTCCAATTGAGCGGGTACTCAACAGCGTTCCGCACGTAACGGATCGTCGGTCGCGGACCATCTTCGGCCTATCGGTTGTGCAGTTGAACTTCGATGAAACCGTTACGGATTACTTCGCCCGCCAGCAGGTTATCGAGCGGCTCACGGGTGCTCAACTGCCCGATGGCGTTTCGCCCGAACTGGCTCCGTTGACCACCGCCGTTGGCGAAATTTATCGCTATGTAATCGAAGCTCCGGCCAGCATGACGCCCATGCAACTGCGCGATTTGCAGGACTGGGTCATTATTCCGCAGTTGCTGCAGGTGCCGGGTTTGGCCGACGTCACTACGTTTGGCGGGCCGATCAAGCAATTTCAGGTAATTCCCGATCCCGCAAAGCTGCGTAAATACAGCCTGACGTTACAGGACGTTATTGAGGCCGTTCAGAAAAATAACCAGAACACGGGTGGCAACGTCATTTCCCGCGGTGGGCAGGGCTTCGCGGTACGTGGTTTGGGTGCCCTGAAAACGCCCGACGATGTGCAGCATATTGTCCTGAAAGCCAATGAGGGTGTGCCGGTGCTGGTGCGCGATGTGGCCAGCGTCGAGATCAACCCCCCGTCGCCGTCGGGGATTCTGGGCTACCGGATTCCGGACGAGCATCTGGACGTAATTGGTGCCACTGAAGGCATCGTTTTGCTACGTCGGGGCGAAAACCCGAGCGAAGTACTGGAATTGCTCAAAGAGAAAATCGCTGATCTCGAAGCGCGCGAGTTACCTAAAGGCGTTCATTTGCGGATACTCTACGACCGCGGATTCCTGATCGATCACTCACTCGAAACGGTTGCCCACACGCTGATCGAAGGTATTTCCATCGTGGCGATTTTACTCGTTCTGTTCCTGGGCAGTTTGCGGGCAGCTTTGGTCGTTACGGTCACGATTCCGTTTTCGCTGCTGTTTGCCTTTATCCTGATGAAACTGGTCGGGATTCCGGCCAACCTGCTGTCTTTGGGAGCCATCGACTTTGGAATTATTGTGGACGGTGCCAGCGTTATGGCCGAGCATCTTATCAGACGATATAGGTCGGCGGGGCCGGCCGAACGCAATCAGGGCGTCGTGAACGTAACGGCGCGGTCGGCGGGGGAAGTGGCACGGGAAATTTTCTTTTCCGTCACGATCATCATTCTGGCTTACATGCCGATTCTATTGATGCAACGCGTTGAAGGGAAGTTATTTAGCCCTATGGCGTTAACCTTGTCGTTTGCCGTAATCGGCTCGCTGATCTGTGCCCTAACGATTATTCCGGTGCTGATTTCGTTTGCCTTTCGCAAAGCGCTTTCACCCAACGGCAAACCGCTGAAAGAACATAAAAACTTCCTGCTGTCACCGCTGGAAAAGGGATATCAATGGCTGCTACGTTCAACGCTGATGCGGGTGCCGGGATTGATTGTCGGCGTTGGCATGGCGGTTGTGCTGGTTATGATCGGCTTTGGGTTGAAACTCGGTACGGAGTTCCTGCCCGAACTCGATGAGGGGTCCATTTTTATGCGGGCGTTTATGCCGTCAGGGATCACAATTCAGGAAAATGCGAAGATTTCACCCAAAATTCGGGACATTATCAGTACGTATAAGCCCGTTAGTTTTGTGATAACGCAGGCCGGACGTAACGACGACGGTACCGATCCGTTCCCAACCGACCGGACCGAAATCCTGATTGGCCTGAAAGATTACAGTACCTGGTCGGATACGATTGCGAAGAAAGAGATCGTACGGTCGATGCAGAGTAAATTGCAGGAAGCGTTTCCGGGCGCGTTTTTCTCATCGGGGCAGCCAATTATCGACCAGGTCATGGAAATCGTGACGGGCAGCGCGGCCGACTTAGCCATTTCAGTCGTCGGTAACGATCTAACGCTGATGCGCTCTAAAGCTGACAGTATTGCTACGTTGGTGCGGGGGATGAGCGGAGCCGTGTCGGTCAATATCGAGCAGGAGGGACCACAAGATCAGCTAGCTATTAAGATCAATCGCCCGGCTGCGGCTCGCTATGGAATCAACGTATCGGAAATCGAGAACATGATTGAAGCGGCCATCGGTGGCAAAACCGTTGGGTCAATCTACGACGAAGCCAAACGCTACGATATTGTGGTTCGTTTCACCCCCGAAAGCCGGGGCAGTATTGACGCCATTCGGTTGTTGCAGGTTCCCTCGGCCACAGGTGCGTTGATTCCCATGAACGAGCTGGCCGACATTCGTTATGTGCAGGGACAAACGAATATTTACCGGATCAATGGCAAACGCATGGTCACCGTCCGAACCAACATTCGGGGCCGCGATCAGGGTGGATTTGTGAAAGAAATCAGTGAGAAAGTCCGGCAGCACGTTAAAATCCCTGAAGGATACAGCGTCATCTACGGTGGTCAATATGAAAACCTGGAACGGGCGGGCGGTCAGTTGCTCATCTCCATTCCGCTGACCATTGTGGTGGTATTCCTGTTTTTGTTTATGCTTTACGGAAACGTCCGCGATACGTTGCTGACACTCACCTGTTTGTTGTTCGCCTTGGGCGGAGGTATTGGGGCGCTGTTGCTACGTGGCTACAATTTTAATGTATCGGCTGGGGTGGGCTTTGTCTCGATCTTCGGTATTTCGGTGATGGCGGGCGTTTTACTCGTTTCGGCCTTGAACCGGAACCTGCTCAATAACCCGAAGTCATTGCTGGAGATTACTATTGAAACGGCGCAGGAGCAGTTTCGGGCCATCATGGCGATCATGGTCGTGGCAATTATCGGTCTCGTTCCGGCGGCTATTTCCAGCGGTATCGGTTCCGATGTGCAACGCCCGCTGGCCACGGTTATCATCGGCGGACTGACCACTACGTTGCTGTTCGCGCCACTGATCATTCCTCCCTTGTTCTACCTCGTCAACCGCAAACGACCTCGCCCAACCCCACTGAACTCAACGGGCCATCACATCCCCGAACCGATTGAAGAGGGGACGGAGATTTGAAAAAAGGTTGGTGGTGAGTGGTTTTTCAAAAAGAAAATAATTTGATTTATAAAGCCGCCTATTCGTATTGGGCATGGTTTTCCTTAGAAACCGACTGTAAACCCCTAAATCCCCTGAAGGGGACTTAATTCACTTGCGAACAAAGTCCCCTTCAGGGGATTTAGGGGTTTTTAGGGCTACTACAATTTAACGCAAAAAAAGCCGCTCCTCTTCGTGATCCAGGTAGTACAGATGCTTGCGGACAATATCTTCGTCGAGGGTCATGACGCTTCGGTTTTTGTCGACCAGCCATTGCCGTTGCCGATCCAGAATATGCCGGTAGAGTTCTTTGACCGGCTCAGTGAGGGTAAACGCTTCATCGCCCGATAATTGGCGGGAGCTGTGGTCAATTAATTTTTTGTAAACGGGTTGGGTAAGTTCATACTCGCTCAGATTCTCCCGGATGTATTGCAGGGCCAGGGCAGCAAACTCTTTTTCAATGAAGGCATCGACCTTCTCCTCTGGCTTGACATAATCCCGTTCTTCAAAGGCGAATTTTTTTATAATAGCAGGTAACGTAAGGCCTTGGACAACAAGGGTTAGCAGAATCACGACGAACGTAATGAACAGGATCAGGTCTCGTTGAGGGAAAGCAGCTCCATTACCCATGTGAATGGGAATGGATAAGGCGGCCGCCAGCGAGACCACGCCCCGCATACCGGTCCAACCCAGGAACAGGGGCGTAGTCCAGCCCGGATTTGTGGTATCGGCCACGGTTATAAAGTTCCGCATCACAAGGGTGGTGATGACGGCCCCGTAGCACGATAAAATCCGGACAACAATCAAGGACACCGTAATCAGTACGCCGTAGCCAATCGCTTCCCCGATACTGGTGTGACCCAGGCCGGCAACAATTTCCGGCAGGTCGAGTCCGATCAGAATAAAGACAAGGCCATTCAGAATAAAGGATGTGCTTTCCCAGAAATTAAAGCCTCTTATTCTGGATCGTCCACTCAAAAAATTGAACCGATTGTAGGACATAAGCAGTCCACCACTCACGACCGCCAGTACCCCCGAGCTATGGGCTTCTTCGGCGGCAATGTACATGGCGTAGGGCGTGAGAATGGACAGGGCCATATCGATATTAACATTGGTCGGGAGTAGTTTATGCGTTTTCATAAACAGCCAGCCAACCAGCAGGCCGATCCCTACGCCACCGATCACCATCCACAAAAAACTAAGCGAGGCATCCTGCACGTCAAATTTACCGGTCGACACAGCTAACAGCGCAAACTGAAATATAATCAGCGAGGACGCGTCGTTGAGCAGGCTTTCGCCCTCCAGAATGGACGAAATACGCTTGGGTACTTTAACGAATTTCATGATAGCAGCCGCACTGATCGCATCGGGGGGCGACACAATACCGCCCAGTAAAAAGCCCAGCGCCAGGGTAAAGCCGGGAATAAAGTGACGGGCAATCAGGGCGGTGCTCAGTGCCGTAACAAAGACGACCAGGAAGGCAAACGAGAGGATGATACGTCGCCATTTCCACAGCTCTTTCCAGGAAACGGACCAGGCAGCCTCGTACAACAGCGGTGGTAAAAAGATGATGAAGATCAGCTCCGGGTCCATGTTGAGCACCGGTACGCCGGGGACAAAGCTAATGCCCAGGCCAGCCACCACCAGCAACACCGGATAAGCCACTTTTATTTTCTGAGCCAGGATGATCAACAGCAACATGACCAGCACCGTCCCCAGATAAAACGTAACGTGTTCAAGCATTGTAGTGAAAAATTAGGGGAGGGACCGAAACCAATAATAGCACGAGTTCTATATGCTTTTAAACCAGTCAGGTTTGATGAGAACTTTTTCTACTAATTCAATTTCAATCCCAAGTTTCAATTCTTTTAATTTTTCGGCAAGGTCATTCCCGTCCATTAAATCAATCGGAGGAGCGCCATCGCGAGAAGCTTCTCGTTTTGCCTCTCTCGAAAAGTTACCAGTAGTTATAATTAATCCTTTATCTGCACGCCCTACCATTGCACCTCTAAAGTCTCTCACAATTGATGGCGACACTGTTCCCTTATATCTTTTAGCTTGGAAAATTACATGAAACGATAAAACACCGCCAAGTCGCAACGTCCCTTTTCCATCAATGCCGCCATCGTTTGACCGCCCGGTTACCTCCACATTCTGGAATCCAAGTTCACGTAATAGTCGCTGGCACAGGCGCTCGAAGGCAGCTGGGCTAATTTTTTGAAGTTCTTCGATTAATTGCTCTTGCCAAGAGTATTTCTGTAGTTCTTCGTCTACTCCAGCATCACCCGGAATATCATTTGATTTTGTTTTGTCTTTAAGCCTTTGCTGTCTGTCCTCTGTAACAACTTTCTTTTTAACTGTCTCCTGATCTATTGAAGATGTTTTTAAACCGCTCTCTGTCAAAGCCCAAACTCCACGAGATGAATTTTCTAAAAGTCCATAGCGCTTTAAATAATTTCGAGCCCAAGCAAGGCGATAAGAAAGTTTGCTTGTATTGCCTCTATGAATCTCGTTTACTTGGCCGTCTGTCAGATTTAAATTTTTCGCCACCTCTTCTTCAATCTCTTCTATTGAACCTGAGCCCCCAAGGTTATGTAGAGCTGCTAATGTTGGATTGAATAAGTCGTCGTATTTATACTTGAACAGTTCTGGCATGAAGGCGTTTGGAAATTGATGCTAACTTCCAAATATACATAACTCAATTGCGGCAATCTAATTCTTGATGGACGTAGTAGGTCAAGAACTTTGTTTCGTTTATTTCGTTTGTTATACTTGTAGAAGATTTATAAGAGCTATGGCAACCGTTGTTGAGAGACCAACTTTACAGGATCAGCAAGTAGCGCGCGAATCACTCCCACTCATTACTAAGGCGATTGCTCAGAAGGAATCAGAGCAGGGTAGTATCCAGATACAAGCTAATTCGCTGTCAATCAGCGTACCAGCGAAAACCTTGCATTTGCTGGCGGTTATTCTTGCCAGCATGGCTCAGGGAAAGGCTATTTCACTCATTCCATCCGATTCAGAGATCAGTACCCAACAAGCGGCTGGCATCCTGAATGTGTCGAGGCCGCATGTGGTCAAGCTGCTCGAAGAAGGAGTTATTCCGTTTAAGAAGGTAGGTAGTCACCGGCGTATTTTGCTGGAAGACGTATTGATCTATGCAAACCAGCAAAAGGAGATGCGTAAAGAAAATTTACAGTTTTTAACCCAACAAGCACAGGAGCTTAAATTGGGTTACGAATGATTCAATTTTCAAAGCTTACAGCCCTGCTGGATGCCTGCGTACTTTATCCTGCCCCAATACGTGATTTGTTGCTTTACTTGGCGGATGCCGGATTATATATGCCTAAATGGACGGACATAATTCACGAGTAATGGACTCGGAATTTGTTGCTCAATCGACCCGATATATCGGCCGACCAACTTTTACGGGCAACCAAGCAGATGAACAGGGCTTTTCCTGATGCAACCGTTCATCATTATGAACCGCTTATCAATTCCATCAATCTCCCTGATCCAGACGACCGTCATATTCTGGCGGCTGCCATTCGAGGGCAGGCTCATGTAATCGTGACGGCTAATCTTAAAGATTTTCCCAATGACTATTTGAGCCAATTCGATATAGAAGCACAGCATCCAGATGAATTCATCACATATCTGCTTGAACTGAATCCGGAAGAAGTATTGCAAGCCTTTCAGTCGCAGGTGGCGAGCCTCAAAAATCCACCAAAGACCGCCCAAGAAGTTATCCAAGCCTTACGAAAAACAGGACTCGGAAAAACAGCCGATGGGCTAATGGTTTTATTGCCAGAATGATCCGTTCTATCTATTTCTTAGCCACCCACACCTTATACGGATAAACGTCCCATTTGTCGGAGGTGTAGAACGGAATGGTGGTCAAAGAAACGGGCTTCTCGTTTTTATCAGTCTTACAACCACCACTCAGGCAAAGGATAGCTTAGGCGAACTTTTCCAGTTGCTTCACCAGTACGCCAAAATCCTTTGGGTAAGGCGCTACAAAGGTTTGCTCTTCGCCGTTTAGCATCGTGAACGTTAGCGAGTAGGCGTGAAGCGCAACGCGGTTTATGAGAGGCAGTTCTTCCGTGCCTTCTTTCAGGTTGAATTTCCGCTTCACTTCCGATAAATAGACTGGCTTGCCGCCATACGTAGCGTCGTTGACAATGGGGGCTTTCAGGCACATCAAATGCACCCGAATCTGGTGCATGCGTCCTGTAATAGGCATACATTCCACCAGCGTCGTGGTGCGATACGCCTGCAACGTATTGAAAATCGTTTCGGCCACTTTTCCATGCTCCCGATCAATCCGAACGGCTGTGCCATCCTTGAGGGGTGAGATAGGCAGATAGACCGAGATACCCTCAAAATTATGCACCCCATTGGTGACCGCGTGGTAGCGTTTTGTTACCTCCCGGTGTTCAAACTGCATCGCCAGATGTCGGTAAGCGTCCGGATTCTTGGCAATCGCCAGAATGCCCGACGTTTCCTTATCCAAGCGATGGCCAAGCTGAGCATCAGCGTAATAAGCTTTCGCCAGACGTATAATGCTTTGTCCACCCCGGTCGGTCGTACGTTCGTCGAGCGAGGCTACGCGGGGCGGTTTATTGATGAGGATGTAATCCTCATTCTCAAAAACAATGAGGTCTTCAAAATTCAGTTTCATGGATTGTTAAGTCAAAAGTTGGAACACAGAGGGCATTGAGGAAAACGGAGACACACAGAGAAAAGAATAAAAAACTCAGTGTATCTCTGTTTTCCTCAATGCCCTCCGTGTTCCAGGATATAATCATATAACACAAAAAGCCCCCTCCTGATCGGAAGAGGCTTAGAGGTGAATATCGTGCGAAAGACTATACGGTCAGCGTACCACGCTCGTAAGCCTTCTGAAGCGTTGCTTCCAGACCATTTTTATTGATGGTCTTAATGGCCGATGTAGCCACTTTTAACGTAATCCATTCGCCGGTTGATTCGACGAAGAACCGCTTCTTTTGCAGGTTCGGGAAGAATTTACGTTTCGTTTTATTATTAGCGTGAGAAACGTTGTTTCCCGTGCGTGTGCGTTTTCCTGTGATTTGACAAACTCTGGCCATTACCGTACTCGTTTTCCGTATGAGGGCGCAAAATTGGCTAATTAATTCATAATCTGCAAGTCATTCTTCCTTTTTTTTGAATCCGTAGGGACAATGCCGGCATCCATTCCGGCAGCAATACCCCCGTTTGAGGTGATACGTAGCGGTAAAAACCACAAACCCTTCGGGCGTATAGTAATAGTCGTCATCGGCCAGGCCGGGGATTCTCTTAGGCTTTGAAGGTGATGACATCGGGTTTTGGGCGTCTGTGGAAGAAACTGTATTTTTGAGAGGAAACGGACCATGTCGCCGGTTAGTTGCAAAACACGAATTGACTTCATCAACGTCTTTCACTTTAACCGCTTATCACCATGATGCACGAACCAACAACGCCCATCTCGTCTGCCGATCAGGCCATGCACTTAGAATGGCAGTACGGTGCACATAACTACCATCCCATTCCGGCAGTGCTGACGCGGGGCGAAGGCATTCACGTTTGGGACGTGGACGATAAACGTTATTTTGACTTCCTGTCGGCTTATAGCGCTGTTAGCCAGGGACATTGTCACCCACGAATCATTAACGCCATGATTCAGCAGGCGCAGCGACTCACGTTGACTTCGCGGGCTTTTTATAACGATAAAACCGGCTTGTGCGAAAAATACCTGTGCGCGTATTTTGGGTACGATAAAGCGCTGATCATGAATTCAGGTGCTGAAGGGGGCGAAACTGCCTTGAAGCTAACCCGCAAATGGGCGTATAAAGTCAAAGGTATTGCGCAGAATCAGGCAAAGGTCGTTTTTGCTGCCGGAAACTTCTGGGGCAGAACACTGGCCGCCATTTCATCGTCGACAGACCCAAGCAGCACCAATGACTTTGGGCCGCTGCTACCGGGCTATGTCGTTATTCCGTACGATGACCTGAATGCGCTGGAAGATACGTTCAAGCGAGATCCGAACATTGCCGGGTTTATGGTAGAACCCATCCAGGGGGAAGCAGGCGTAGTAGTACCCCACGAAGGGTATCTGCGTGGGGTACGCGACTTATGCACAAGGTATAACGTACTGTTCATTGCCGACGAAGTGCAGACGGGCATCGGACGAACGGGTAAACGAATTGCCTGCGATCACGAGAACGTAAAACCTGATTTGCTTGTACTGGGCAAAGCCCTCTCAGGCGGAACTATGCCGGTGTCGGCTGTGATGACGTCCGATGAAGTCATGCTGACAATCAAACCTGGTGAGCACGGTTCGACCTACGGCGGCAATCCACTCGCTTGTGTCGTAACGATGGAAGCGCTTCAGGTCGTTGAAGACGAGAAATTGACCGAGAACGCAGCTGCCACGGGCGAGATTTTCCGCGCCCGTATGACGGCGTTGACCCACAAAACAGACCTCGTTAAATCAGTACGTGGCAAAGGCTTGCTTAACGCCATCGTGATTACCGAACGTCCTGATCTGGGTGAAGAAACGGCCTGGGAAATCTGCCTGAAGCTGAAAGACAACGGCCTGCTCACCAAACCGACCCACGGCGACAAAATTCGGTTTGCGCCCCCGCTCGTCATCAACGAAGATCAGATGCATGAAGCGTGTGACATTATTGAGAAAACTATTTTGGCGTTTTAAGAAGCCTGACTTCCTTTGTATGTGTAGGGTGATTGAACAAAAAGGTGCGTTAGCCCTGCGAAATTTATCTGCTTGCAACTTCTTTTGCCGCTTATAAAACATCCTAAAACAGCAACGAGCCAATTCGCGAATTGGCTCGTTGCTGTTTTAGGATGACACGTACCGGTTATTTGTAAATAGCGGGTGCTTCGAACGTAGCGGGTACGGGTTTGGGCGCGTTCGGATTGGAGTTCAGCTCATTTTGCGGGTAAATGAACCGCCAAGGAAGTTGGGTACCATTGTTTGGCGTCAGCTTGATGCCGTAGGGTTCGGCGCGGGTCCGGCGCTCATCGTCCCAACCAATATGCTGGCCGTAGAACGATACGTAGCGTTCCTGCAAAATTTCCCGGAGCAGGGCGTTGTCGGCCGTTATGCCATCGGCATTTTCGATGCCACCAGCCGCAAAGTCAGCCGCTACGTAGGGATCATATTTGTAGGCACCAGCGGTCAGATACGTAGCGTTGATATTACCCCCTGTGTTCAGCCATGCCCGGTAGGTATTCAAATGTCCCAGAGCCGTTGCAAAACCCTTGCCGGAACGCAAAGCCATTTCCGCCAGCGTCAGGATATTCTCCTGATACGTAATGAGCGGAAAACTGGCACTCTGCGCGAAGAAACCCGTCGCTCCTGTTGTGTTCGGTTCGATCTTGCCGGGGCTGTTGATACCAGTCTCTAAATAATAGAATTTAAACCGGGCCGTCTCAATCGTTTTCGAATTACCTCGGTAGCGGGCACTCGTGGGATTCAGCAACGTAGTGTTATAGGCTCCAACGGCGTTTATATCGCCGGTTCGTGTGCTGGCCAGAAAGGAGAAATACGAATTCTGGTTCACACTGGCGGTGTTGCCGTGTGGGGCATAGAGCGAATTGGCATAGGCGCTAATCCCGCTCTGAGCCGCCGTATAAGCCGCATCATATTGTTTGGTATCAGTCAGCAAACGAGCTTTCAATGTGTAGGCCACTTGTGTCCATTTGGTCGCATCACCCCCAAAGTGAATATCCTCTGTCGTAACGGTACCCACACCCGATTTCAGATCGGCAATCGCATCGTCCAGCAGCGCAAGCAATTTGGTGTACACCGTCGCCTGCGGCTCAAACGCCGGATTGGGATATTTGGCAATATCCCCCGCCTGATCGAACGGAATATCCCCCCAAAGTTCGGTACCGGTGGCGAGTGCATTGGCTCGTAGAATTTTGGCAATACCAACCATTTTACGGTTTCCAAGCGCATTCGCCTGATCAATGGTGAGCAGTGCATTGGCGTTCGTGGCCTGATAGACCAGGTTCCAGTCGGCGTCATACACGCCAGCTGTTACGTTGTAATTGTAGTAATCCAGCCATTGGCGGTCGGCGCCAGAGGCATAGCCATCCCAGATGGTTGTCAGGCGACTGGCCATACCTTCCTGCGTGGCCATGTTGGCAAGCTCGGTACCCGTCAGCAGCAGACTGGCCGTTGATTTAGTCGGGTTGTTGGGATCTACGTTCAGGTTTTCTACGATAGAGGAACACGCCAGAAACTGAAAACCAAACACAACGGCGAAAATCGATTTATATACTCGTTTCATGATAGAGGCTTCGTCGGGAGATTAATAATTGATTTTTAGGCTGAAAAGCAGCGACTTGGTGTTCGGGCTGTTGAAATAGTCCTGCCCCCGTGAGTTGCTGGCTCCGTTCAAAGCCGTTTCCGGATCGATACCCACCATTTTGGTCCATAGAATCGGATTTCGCCCCGTTACGGTGATGTCGATGGATTGCAGCTTGGTTTTCGCCCGAAACTTGGGTGAGCTGATCGAATAGCCGACCGAAACTTCACGCAGACGCGTCCAGCTGGCATCGGTAATAAATTGCTCAACCAACGTACTGAATCCACCACCGATTGAGGTGTAATACGACTGGTCAAGCAGCACGGGGCCCGCACCGAAATCCTGAATATTACCCCGGACAGTACTACCGGCTGCAATAGTTTTACCCGCGTAGTTCTTCAGATCCTGCGTCAGCGTTACGTCATTACCCACATCGGCATGGGTACCGAAATTATAGAGCGTTCCTCGTGTTCCATTGTAGAAATCGCCCCCCTGAAAGGTCTCAAACAGGATGTTCAGGGAGATTTTTTTGTAGGATAGGTTCGTTCCAAACCCCCCGCGATAGTCTGGATTTGGATCGCCAACAACTCCAAATTGAGTGCCGACTTGCGGGAAGCCATTGGCATTGAGTTGCAGAGCACCCGATTCGGTCCGTAGATACGTACCACCATAGAGCGACGACATGGCGTAGCCCACTTTAGCCACCGTACTGGCGGTGCTGCTGAAACCGCCCAGCGTAATAATGTCCGTTCCGGCCAGGTTCGTTACGCGGTTGATATTACGGCTCACGTTGCCAAAGACATTCCAGTTAAATCCTTTCTTGTTCAGGATGTTGACGTTCATTTCAAGCTCCCATCCTTTGTTGGTCATCGAGCCCGCGTTGGTGTATTTCGAGGTGTAACCCGTCGAACCGGCTGCCGCTACGTTCAGCAACAGATTGGTAATCTCGTTCGAGTAATACGTGAAACCTGCGGTCAGGCGGTTATTCAGGAAGCGGAGATCGGTTCCCACTTCATATTCTGTTTTCCGTTCGGGTTGCAGAAATGGATCACCCTGCGTAGCGTTACGTACGTAAGCGCCGTTGCCATAACCCGAGCCACTGAGCGGATTGGCCCAGCTCGCAAACGATGCGTTTACGTAGGTTGTGGCGTTTTTATACGCATCGGGCTGCACGCCCACCGTACCGTATGAAGCCCGCAGCTTACCGAACGACAGCACTGGATTGTCGTGGAAAATAGGGAGCTGGGTAAACTGCCAGGCCAGATCGGCCGATGGGTAGTAGAACGTCGATTTCGTCTGACTACCGAACGTAGAACCCGATTCGGCGGCTACCGATGCATTGACGTATAACTGATTGTAGAAACCCACATTCAAGGTTGAATAGAGTCGGGCCATTCGGCGGTGCGTGGTTGTTCGATAGGGGGCATCGTTCGACGTCAGCGAGTTGCCAAAGTTGGCGGGGGCATCTGGAATAATGAACGTATTCATTGTACCACCCAGGTTCAGGTATTTCCGGTCGTTCAGGTTGAAACCCACGATCAGGGTGCTGGTAATGTTCTTCCCAAAATCACCGAACGCCCGGCCAATAATGTCGCCGTTCATTTCCGATTCTTTGTAGATCGCTTCTTCGTAGCTGCCTAACCCACTGTTTACCGCCGAGTTAACGGGATAATTCGTGATTCGGTGATCTGTGTTCGCATCAATACCGCCCCGAACCGTTACGTCGAACCATTTTGAAGGCGTAATCAGCAGTTCCGAACTCATAATGAAGCGGTCAACTTCCGAGAAATTGGTCAATTCGTTGATAGCCCACAGCGGATCATTATAGATCGGATTGGCCAGCGCGCCTAAATAGTTTCGGTAAGACCGCTGCCGGTTTGGGATGGCGCTGGCCGTTGGCGACGCAAAATAATTTCCCTTGTAATCGCGGCTGTCGAAATCAGGGGCGGAGCGGAGATACCCAATGTAAAGCCCATTGACACTGTTACTTCGCTGAATCCGGTTCGAGGTTGTCCGGGCATACGTAGCGTTCGTAGACGATTTAATCACATCATTGAAGCGACGTTCCGAATTAAACCGGAGAGTCGTCCGATTGTAATCACTTTGTCCGTTGATAATGCCTTTCTGACGCAGATCGCCAATGCTCAGGTAGAAGTTTCCTTTTTCATTCCCACCACTGATCGACAGATTGTTATCAATGTACGTACCAGTCCGAAAAACAGCGTTTTTGCGTGCATCGTTATAGGTTTCCTTCGAGTTTTTAGTCAGAATTGGGTAGTATGTCTTTCCGGTATACGATTCAAAGCGCGCGCCATTCATGTTAAGGATATCGTCGCCCCCGGCCCGATTCGCAATTTTGTCGCCCCACGAATTGGCGACGGTTGGGTTATAGACCCCGTCCGATCCCTGGCCGTAATTGCTTTGCAGCGGGTGCAACAGGTTAGGTTTATCGAACGAAACCGTAGCGCTGTAGGAGATATTTACTTTATCGCTGTTCGCTCCTTTTTTGGTCGTAATCACGATTACCCCGTTGGCCGCCCGGGAGCCCCACAATGCCGCAGCCGATGCCCCCTTCAGGATTTGCATCGAAGCAATGTCTTCGGGATTGATGTCATTCAAACGAGATTGCTGGGTTACGCCCGCCGTCTGGTCGCCAAGTGTCGAGTTGCTGATGGGGATACCATCCACAATCACCAGTGGCTGCGTAGACCCCGTAATCGTATTCTGCCCCCGAATCTGGATGTAGGAACCGGCACCGGGATCACCGGCTGATTTGGTAATCTGGACTCCAGCGGCTTTACCGGACATCCCGTTGATAACGCCCGTTTCGCCCGATCGGACGATGTCTTTGGCTTCGATTTTCGAGGCCGTGGCACCCCGCTTATCCGCGTTTTCCTTAAAACCTAATGCACTGACAATGACCTCATCCAGCGACGTAGCGTCGTGTTGTAACTTGATCGATATGGCACTCTGATTCCCAATAGGAACCTCCGCCGTTTTCATACCGATGAAGGAAAAAACTAATACCCCATTTTTGATCAGATTTTCGGGGACCGTGATCGAATATGCGCCTTCGGCATTGGTGGATGCGCCAACATTGGTGCCTTTTACGATAACGTTTACGCCGGGCGTAGCCGAGTTGTCGTCTCCTGATGTAATAATTCCTTTAATGGTCCGGCTCTGAGCAAAAAGCTGGGCGGGTACATAAAGGACAAAAAACAGCATTAGTAGTAAACCTCTGTTTTGCATTGCATTATAGGTTAAATAAAAGGACTATTGTGAGTAGGTGCAGCACTGAGTTAGCGCTGTTAATAAAAGCGTATGCGTATTTATGATCTTGACTAAGGACCAGTTTGGAATGGCTGGCGTAGTTACTTGTTTATGTAGCTTCGACTTATGGGTGGCCGTATGGTGTCAGAGAACGCTCACGTCAATTTTGGATCGTGTGAAGTGAGATTGGAATAAGAATCAGCTGACTTGGAGAATTTTTAATTTCCCTTTAATTCAAATATAATCCGGTGGATAGGTGACTGTCAAGCCATGTAAGGAATTTTTTATTGCATTTATGTAATATTTCGAATTTAATGATATTTAAAATTGATATTTTTAAAATATAATTTTCATAATGTTATATAAATCAAAATTAAATCTTGGGGTAAATTATATAACTCAACTTTCTCACCGGACTGGCGGACGAGTATGGATCAAGAGCCATCTTTATAGACGCGTGAGTTAGTCCGTAAAGAATGCTACCTCCTTCTTCCGAAAGAAACAGCTTATGCGCGCTCGATCAGCCTGTAAGTAATTCACTTCC
>NZ_BAAHAD010000006.1:0-368017 GCF_054777855.1 Spirosoma jeollabukense | reverse complement strand
TACAGCCCCGCGACGGTGGACAAGGTAATTTCATTATTGAAAATGCTGATGAATTACGCCCTCAGTAAAGGGTATGTTGAATACAGTGCTGTCAATACATTCCCTTGGAGCGGCAGCTCTTCCGCCAATCCCAGGCCACCAACCAGGGCACAAATTGACCACTTGGAAACGTGCGAATTGCCGTACCTGCTTCGCCATATATGTGATTCCTGGCTGGTAGCGTCTGAGCTGTGTCTGCACTATTCTGACTACATGGAACTACCAACCCTGACGTTTATCAGTCATGAAGGCCACCCGTATATGCAGCATCAGCGATGCAAGCAGGCTGATAGCACCCTAACGCAAACGGTGAATGTAACCGACCGTGCTCAACGAATATTGCAAAAGTGGGGTGGTCCTGCTGGCTTGTACTACAAGCAAAGTTCACAATTTAGCACAGCACTAAAGCAGATCGCCGACTATGCAGATTTACGTGATAGTGATGGCGAAATCATTGGCTTGCAGTTTGGGCAAGGGCGCGATACAGGGTTAACTCAGCGAGCGATTGAGGGGGCTAATGAAATACAGCTGTCTAAAATGGCGGGATGGTCAAAGCCCACCTATGCTGAGAAGTATGTAGGCAATTCCGTAGAAGTGGTAGCTGGCTTTGTGAATAGTGTCAGTGTCACTAAGCCAAACGCTCCCCAAGGCTACCTGTAACCCATCTCGTCCATTTATCCGCACCTGTAAAGCCTCCTAACGCCATGACTAACACAATAAACTCAATCTATAAGGGCAATACAGAAACCCCGCTTGGGCGAACAGTCAAAAAAGTGCGCTCAGTGATCGTAACCGAAACCTGGATGCCTTTGGCCGATTTTGAGGGACATTGCGAAGTGTCAAGCTTGGGCAAAGTACGTAGTATCCAGAGTGGCCGTATGATTACCCCTCAAGTCAGTAATACAGGTGCTAGCTTTATCAGTCTTCGCCCTATCGGTAGCGAGATTGGTACTTTGCGGATGTTAATATTGATTATGCCGTAGCCACCGCTTTCGTGCCCAACCCCGAAGGATATACAGAAGTAATGCATCTTGATGGCATAACAGCCCATTGTCAGGCTTCCAATCTTGGATGGGTACGGTCACAGGAAGAGGGTCGAAGGAAATTTTTTGATCAAGGAAACTTCTGGTCAGACGCCAATATCACGACGTGCTAAAAAGCCCGTTTCGGTGCAGTTCAGACTTCGCCTAGACCCTCCGCAGGGTGTTAAATCCCGAGAAATACACCCGGTCCACTACGCCATTGCGAAGGCCAATGGACAGCCTGTGGGAGAATAGCCACCCTGCAACTTCGCATCACCGTTCAGGGCAAGCGAGATCATGGCTTTACCGTAAATATGCCCGACTCCCGAAAAAAAGCCACTTACAAAATTTGTAAGTGGCTGATAATTAGTGTCGGGAAGGCGGGATTCGAACCCACGACCTCTTGCACCCCATGCAAGCACGCTACCGGACTGCGCTACATCCCGAATCGGTTTGCAAAAGTAGTGTATAATGGATAATGTACAATGGATAATGATGGAAATTCTAGTGCATCATTATCCACTGTACATTATCCATTAATTTTTGCCGCTGCCTTGGGCTGCGGGTGGTGGCGTAGCTCGTCGTTGTTGCTGCATGGGATTTGGCCCCTGCCCGCCCCCGCGTTGCTGTTGCTTAAACAACTGAAAACGGGTAGGCTGAGCAACGCGCGGGAATGAGTTATTCTCTGTATCGATGTCAGCTATTTCCTGATAAGGATCGAGTGTCCACTGCGTTACTTTCTTACTGCTGGCGATTACTTTTTTGATCGATACGTCATTGAAACGCCAGATTTCGGCCGGGAAACGAGCTACGGAATCTGTGCCGTCTTCAAACTGCATCCGAATGATCACAGGCATAGGAACGCCCCCTTTGTTCTTTAGCGAAAGCGTATAGAAGTTTGTGCCAGCGCTTTTCTCAAGAGATTTACGTTCTTCATCGCTTAACGTAGCGAGATAATCCTGGTACCTCTTTTTATCAGCGTCCGTAACAGCGTAAGGGTTGTAGCTGTTGTAGAAATCCTTCATTGTTGAATCCTTTGCCACGACCGTCTCCGCTTGTGTAGCTGCGTCACGCTGTTTGCTGATCGTACCAGCACGACGCTTGGCTTCAGCCGCAGCGGCTGCTTTAGTAGCTACAGGATCGCCCGAGTCAACCTGAAACCAATCCACTTCAACTAGATCCTGATCGACGGGTTCAACACCATAAAACCAGCCTTTCCAGAACCAATCCAGGTCGACACCTGACGCATCTTCCAGGGTACGGAAGAAATCAGCAGGCTCGGGCGATTTGAAGGCCCACCGACGGGCGTATTCTTTAAAGGCATAATCGAACAGGTCACGGCCCATAACCGTCTCGCGTAATATGTTAAGGGCTGTAGCAGGCTTAGCATAGGCATTTGGTCCGAGGCTAATGACGTTATCGGAGGAAGTCATGATTGGCGACAGCACCGACTTGTCTGATTTCATATAATCGACAATATACTGAGGCTCTCCCCGACGACTGGGGAAGTTATAATCCCACTCTTTTTCCGCTAAGTATTGGCAGAACGTATTGAGTCCCTCATCCATCCAGGTCCATTGCCGCTCGTCGGAGTTGACAATCATCGGAAAGAAGTTATGCCCTACTTCGTGGATAATCACGCCAATCATACCTGCTTTGACTTGCTCCGAATACGTACCATCGGGCTCAGGCCGGCCACCATTGAACGAAATCATTGGATACTCCATACCGCCCCCCGCCGTAGCGTGACAAGAGATAGCAACAGGGTATGGATATTTGATTGTACGGTTGCCGTACGATTTCAACGTATGTTCAACTACGCGAGTGGAATATTGCCCCCAAAGTGGGTTGCCTTCTTTAGCATAGTATGACATAGACCAGATTTTATGCCCATCACCATAAACATCTGTCTGCATCGCATCCCAGATAAACCGGCGGCTGCTTGCAAAGGCAAAATCACGTACATTCGATGCAGCAAATACCCACGTTTTCTTACCTACTTTGTCAGTTGGCTTGGTTTTCAACGCGGCTTCAGCTTCGTCTTGTGTCACGATTACCACCGGTTTTTTAGACGTAGCGGCCTGCGCCATACGCTTTTGTTGCGCAGCAGTTAGCACTTGTTTGTAATTTTGGCACTCGCCCGTGGCGCCAACAATGTGATCACTGGGGGCAGTAATAGCCACTTTATAATTACCAAAAATAAGGGTGAACTCACCCTGACCCAGGAATTGCTTGTTCTGCCAGCCGTTGACGTCATTGTAGGCGCACAAACGCGGGAACCAGTGCGCAATGAAGTAGTTATAATTACCGTCTTTGGCGAAAAACTCCATACCACTCCGACCGTAATATTCAGTGACGAAGTAATTCCAGTCAACGTTGAACGAGTACGTACCACCGGGCTTTATGGCCGCTGGCAGATCAACGCGCATCATGGTCTGGTTGATCGTGTACTTCAGCGCCGTGCCGGATTTCGCATCTTTAACCGCCGTAATATGATAGCCGAATTTATCGGAAGCCTGCTGACTGCTACGTTCCCGAACGGAGGTCAGGTTTTGCAACTGAGCGAAACTCATCCCGCTTTCGTTGACCCCACCCGTTCGGGTTACGCTGCCAATAGAGCCTTTCGCAAATAGATTTTGATCAAGCTGGAGCCAGATGAATGGCAATTCGTCAGTTGAATTGTTGTGATACGTTACCGTTTCTGAGCCAATGATTTTCTGATTGGCATCGTCCAGCTCGACTTTAATGTCATAGTCGGCGCGGTTCTGGAAGTAATCTTTGCCGGGTGCGCCCGAGGCCGTGCGGAACGTATTGGGCGTGGGTAAGGTGGGGCCGAGTTGCTCAAAACGCGTGTTGGCGCTTTGGGTTGGAGCCGCTGGTGCCTGCGCTAGCAAAGCTGACGACCAGATAGTCAAGCTAGCCAGTAATACTACTTTTTTCATAGTCTGTTGTAAGTTAAGACGCTACCTAATTTTTGCCACTACCTTGCCTGGCAGGTGACTGTTGACGTTGTTGCTGCATGGGATTTGGCCCTGTTGCCGCTCCACCACGCTGTTGCTTAAATAATTGGAAACGTGTTGGTTGTGCAACCGGTGGAAACGAATTGTCTGCGGTGTTAATATCGGCTATTTCGTAATAGGGATCTAGCGTCCATTGCTTCACTTTTTTGTTAGTGGCAATAACTTTCTTGATCGATACGTCATTGAAGCGCCAGATTTCGGCCGGAAAGCGAGCCACGGAATCTGTGCCGTCTTCAAATTCCATGCGGAGGATAACGGGCATTGGAATACCCCCCTTGTTCTGTAGCGACAGCGTGTAGAAGTTTGTTCCGGCTTCGGCCAACAGGCGTTCCTCTGCCGATAGGGAGGCTAGGTAATCCTGATACTTTTTCTTGTCTTCTTCTGTGACTGCATAGGGATCGTAGCGGTTATAGAAATCCCGCATCGTACTGTCTTCGGCTACTACGCTCTGGTCTTTACTAAGGGCATCACGCTGTTTGCTGATCGTGTTCAATCGGCGTTGAGCGGCTGTGCGGGCTTCGGCTTTTGTGATCTCAGGGTTTTGTGAATTCGCCTGGAACCAGTCAACTTTCACGAGCGACTGATCAACTGGTTGAACACCGTAGAACCAGCCTTTCCAGAACCAATCCAGGTCAACGCCCGAGGCATCTTCCAGGGTGCGGAAGAAATCAGCCGGTTCAGGACTTTTGAATGCCCACCGACGCGAGAACTCCTTAAAAGCATAGTCAAACAGGTCACGACCCATCACCGTTTCGCGCAATATGTTAAGAGCTGTGGCGGGTTTTGCGTAGGCATTCCCTCCAAACGTACCTCGGGGAATATTATCCGAACTGCTCATAATGGGAACCTGCTGGCTGGAATCGAGTTGCATATACGGCACGATGTATTGAGGATCGATAACATGAGCCGGATAGTTAGCGTCCCACTCCAGACAAGCT
Organism: Spirosoma jeollabukense; assembly: GCF_054777855.1. Taxonomy (NCBI): domain Bacteria; kingdom Pseudomonadati; phylum Bacteroidota; class Cytophagia; order Cytophagales; family Cytophagaceae; genus Spirosoma; species Spirosoma jeollabukense. Next base: position 362,998 of record NZ_BAAHAD010000006.1, on the reverse strand, counting down.
AACCCTTCAAGAAAGCTATTCAACCCTTCGTCCATCCAGGACCATTGTCGTTCATCAGAATTGACGATCATTGGAAAAAAGTTGTGACCAACTTCATGAATGATTACCCCAATAAGTCCATTTTTGGTCCCTACCGAGTAAGTGCCGTCTGCTTCTGGGCGAGCCCCATTAAAGCTGATCATTGGGTATTCCATACCACCAACCGGGCCATGAACGGAATAAGCCACTGGATATGGATAAGCAATTGTTCGGCGCGAGTAGGAACGAAGTGTATGAGCTACAAGCCGGGTCGAGTATTGCCCCCAAAGTGGATTGCCCTCTTTAGGATACAAAGACATAGCCCAGACACGTTTTCCTTCTACATTAGGTTGCAGGGCGTCCCAGATGAATTTTCGACTGGTGGCGAAGGAAAAATCACGCACGTTATCGGCTTTATAAATCCATGTTTTCGTGCCAGTCGGTTTACCTTTTTCTGCCGCTTCGGCTTCGGCCTGCGTAACAATTACAACGGGATTTTCGCCGGGTTTGTCGCCCTTGCCTTTAGCTTCATTCCAGCGTTTTTGCTGTGTGGGGGTCAAGACCTGCGTTGGATTCTGCAACTCGCCCGTGGCACCAACAATGTGATCGTTAGGTACCGTTAGGGCTAGTTTGTAATTGCCAAAGATCAACGTGAACTCACCCTGCCCTAGGAACTGCTTGTTTTGCCAGCCAGTTACATCGCTATAAGCACATAGCCGCGGAAACCATTGGGCTATTTCGTAGATGTAATTACCGTCTTTCGGAAAATATTCATACCCTCCCCGGGCACCTATCCCCTTAACATCTACGATTTGAAAATTCCAGTCAATCGAAAATGTCACAGTTTTGCCCGGCGCTACAGCCTGCGGCAAGTCAATACGCATCATCGTCTCGTTGATGGTGTACTTCAAGGGTTTTCCTGCCTGGTCCCGTACCGACGTAATTTTATGGCCGTAATCTTTGCCTTTGAGCGCTCCAGCCGGGTCAATTTGTTGAAGAGAAGCACCCCGTTCAGCACTAATGCTGCTAGTTGAAGCCGTTCGGCCAATAACATCGGGCCGGAATAGATTTTGATCCAACTGTAGCCAGAGATAGGGGAGGGCATCCGTCGAGTTATTGTGATACGTAACGGTTTCAGATGCCGTTATTTTTTGCTTAATATCATCAAGAGAGGCTTTAATGTCATAGTCGGCTCGGTTTTGGAAGTAATCTTTGCCGGGTGCGCCCGAGGCTGTGCGGAATGTATTAGGCGTAGGTAATGTCGGACCAAGCTGCTCAAAACGCGTATTAGCTCGTTGCGTTGGTGTTTGCCCCTGGGTATAGCCTGTCGAAATGGCTAAACTCGCCACTAGCAAAATTATCTTTTGCATACTAAACGTATAGTTGTTGATAAAAAGGGTAAAGTTACAGAAAAGGGCCTTTAAATAATTTTATTATAAAAAAATGGCAAGTAGTTTATTTACAAATAATGGCTCTATTTCAGCAACTCACCTAAGTATTCATTGTTGATAATGAGCGATAACGACATGCCTGCGACGATTCCAGACACGATGAGGGTCCAGCGTAATTGACTGCTACGTAGTATATCAACCAAGACGAAAGCCAGTGACAGTATCAATCCTACAATAACCAGTTGACCAATTTCCAGCCCAATGTTAAACGCCAGCAATGGCTTAACGATAGCGGCTTCACGACCCAGTAAACTACGTAGATAGTTAGAAAACCCCATACCATGAATTAAGCCGAACGTTAAGGCCAGCCCGTAGCGCCACGAACGGTTGGACGTCTGCGGCTTTAACGATGACCTGCTTTTAGATTGCTGAAAAAAGAAATTGGTGATGGCCGTAATAAGAATAGTAATCGGGATAAGCAGTTCAATCAAGTCCGTTTTGTAGTGGATGAGATTCAGGGTAGCTAACGCCAATGTAATCGAATGTCCAATTGTAAAGGCCGTAACCAGAATGAGTACCTGCCGCCATTGCCGGATTGTATATACGGCGCAAAGGGCTATTACGAATAAAATATGATCGTACCCTTTCGGGTCCGTAATATGGTCGAAACCTAAGCGGAGGTAGATAAAAAATTCATCCATAGGCTATTCGGTAAACCAACTGGCATACATGACATAGTTGTTGGCAGTGCGTTTGAAAATCTCTTCCTGCTCCGGCGAAACGGCTTTCAGGAAGCGGCCAGGATTTCCTGCGTAAATAGAACCGGGTGGTACAACGGTATGCTGTGTGATAATGGCTCCTGCCGCAATAATACTTCCTTGGCCAATAACCGCTCCATCCATCACGATGGCGCCCATCCCGATCAGCACATTGTCTTCGAGGGTGCACCCATGAACGATAGCATTGTGAGCAATAGAAACGTAGTTACCGATAGTCGTTTTGTATTTCTGGTAGGTGCAGTGAATAACCGCTCCGTCCTGAATATTGGTGCGGTCGCCGATGGTGATGGAATTAACGTCACCCCGAACCACCGCATTGAACCAGACTGTGCAATCGCGGCCCATCGTTACGTTACCAACGATGGTGGCATTTTCGGCGAACCAGCAATTCGCGCCAAATTGAGGATGGATGTTATGAACAGATTTAATAAGTGCCATAACGCAAATATAGGCGGAGGCAAATAGTTTGTATCCTCAGTTCGTACTTACATAAAAAAAGAAGGGCTGATTCGATCGAATCAGCCCTTTAACGTAACAATATACTGGTTATTTTTTGTCAATCTTATCGGCAGCTTTCTCGATCGAGTCCGAAATATCGTCGACAACTTTGTTTGCTTGTTTCTTCACTTTATCGAAATCATCGGCACTTGACCGTTGTACTTTAATATAGGAGTCCGATAACTGATTTCGTTTGTCTTCCAGATCTTTGATACGATCTTCCCGTTTCTTCCGATCTTTCCGGCTTTCGTTCTTTACTTCGGCCTTAGCGTCGTCAAGCTGTTTGTCAACTTTATCCATCTGTTCCGAAATGCGGTCGCTCAGATCACGACGATCTTTATCCGCTCCGTTATTCCGGTCATTGTCCCGATCATTCCGGTTGTTGTCGCGCATGTCGGAGTTATTCCGGTTATCGCGGCTATCCTGGTTTTGATCAGATGAATTACGTCGGCTGTCCCGATCATCCATGTTGTTATTCCGACGATCGTCCGAGCGGTTGTTATCCTGACGGTTATCCGAATTATTGCGGTTGTCACGATCATCCCGATCATTCATCTGACGACTGTTGCGATCGTCATTCCGGCTATTGTCGGAATAATTTCGGTTATCATTCGACCGATTGTCATACCGATCGTTGTTTGAACTCCGATCGTCATTTCGACGGTCATTATTCCGATTATCGTAGCGATCATTGGATGAATACCGGTCATTGTTCGATCGATTGTCGTTCCGATCATTGTACGAATCTCTGTCGTCATTCCGTCGTCGGTCATCATTCCGATCGTTGTAGGAATAAGACGAATTCCGATCATCGTTCCGGCGATCACCATTCCGGTTGTCATAACGATTCCTGTCATCATTAGACCGGCTATCGTAGGAATCACGGTCGTTGTACGAGTTGCGGCTGTCAGAGTAACGATCATTACGATCATTATACGAATCGCGGTCGCTATACGTACGGTCATTGTCGGAATAGCGGCTGTTGCTCGATCGTTCATAGCGATCATTGGAATCGTTGTAGCGATCGTTGTACGAACTCCGGCTATCATCCGACCGGCTTCTGTACGGATTGTTGTACGAACTGCCCGACATTCGGCTGGATGAACTATAGCGATCATCGTCTGATGAACGATACGAATTACTGTAAGGATTACGGTATGAACTACCGCGGGAATCGTTGCGACTCATCCGCTGATCATCCCGATCCCTACGGCTGAACAAGCTGTTATCGTTGTCATCGTCCCGGTCATTCCGATCACGCGACATGCGTGTATTGCTCGTTCGATCCTGTTGTACGATGTCTTCCTGGCTATTTTTAGAATTTCCGTAGAGCCAGCGCTCGGTTGATGCGCAGGACGATAAACCAATCGTAGCTGCCAGAAAAGCCCCTACTATCCATATTTTCCGTTTCATAACGTTGTATCATTTGTGGCAAATACCAATAAATTAGATTAAAAAAGCGGATTCACGCCATTTTGATTGGTATAACCAGCGGAGCAAAACAAATGTTGGGATTTTGTTGGATAATTAAGGGCAAGTACGATATCTCGAACTTCTTCAATTAATTGGCCACCAATGAATTGAGGGAAAACTTATCGAATCGTTACGTTCCTGGCTCCATTATAACTTCTGTACTCTCCATTGTACATCGCATCAGCCGAGACAGGACCTACTATGAAGCGGCCTTTCGAAATCGCTCTGGCTAAGTAATAAAACGTTCGTTCCGTGCCTGTAGCAGAGGTATAAAAATTGATCCGGTCGTCACGTAGATCGAAATGGTCCGGAACGTCTGGCTTATTTATCCAGGGCATATCGCGCGGTTCCGTTAAACGCGGATTTTCGACCTCAAGTCCAGCCGGTAGCAAATCGGTTACCACTACGTTGTTGACATTCAGGCCATTGGTGCTGCTCAACGTGATTTTCACAACCACCAGATCATTCTGCCGAATCTCGCCCATTGTTTTGCCATCGCGGTTCAGATACTCCCGACGCACGCGCAAGCCGTTGTCTTCTTCGGCGATTTTACCACTGGCCAATCCAGGCCGGGCAGGAACGCCTTCACTTTGTGCAAAGTAATACACATTACCAGACCCTTTCACTGTTAGCGTCAGCGGTACGTTGGTGGGTATTCGTTTAAGGTTCAATAGCTCATTGGACATTGTTCCAAGCGAAGCATTCCCTGCCGTAAGCGTAGCCGTAGCCGTACTGGTGGCGGTTTTCCGGGCTAGTTTACCAAGAGCCAGAAAAGCAAACGCGGCTTCCTGCGTGTTGAGGTAACTGGTTTGATTGAGCGCGGTAGATAGCTGACGGGCCAACGCTGGAATCTGAATGTTGTCGCGGTCAGTGCCGACAAGAGCATCGAGAACGAGGGCCAGATTACGTAGTGGTGATGCATAACTGCCGCCTGTTTGCCGCCCGGTTGTGGTATCCGTAAATCGTTTGGGGAGGAGGCTTGTATAGCTCCGGCTGTCGCCCACCCGGAAGAAAGTCGATGCCAGCAGATAACGACTGTCGGGCGTGAGCAATCCGGAATTCTGTTTGTAATAATTCATGGCCGATCGGTTGGGTTTTCCCGCTACAGCCAACGCATACAACGAATAAATACTGGTTCGGCTAGCTACTTTATGAAGTGTCCTGGTGCCAGCCTCATCGAATGCAACGACATTTTCGGTAGCTGGACTATTAGTGTAGGTAGTCAAAAAGTCAATGGCCGAGCTTAGTACTGACGCCCGTACTTCGTAGCCTGCTTCCTGCGCTTCGGCCAGGAAATGCAGGGCGTAAGCAGTTGCCCATTCATCGACGTTCGACCGACCCCGCGTGGATTCGTCCGACACGGCTACCATGCCCGGCCACATCGTAAAGCCGCCGTTCTGCGTCTGCAACCCTTCGACGGTCTGAACTGCCTGCCGGACATTGGTTGTTGGGTTGAGGTCACTGTCACCCGCACGAACGAAATACGTATTGGTGGCTAACTGCTTCGCCAAATCCGCGAAGTATAGCTGCGGGAAGGCTTTTGAAATCGTCTGCTCAATGCATCCATGCGGATAACCGAGCAAATACGACAACTCACGACCATATTGCAATGCTGGAGACCGGCTCAAGGTTATGCTTGCTTTGGACGTACCAGGCAAAAAATTGCCTGCCAGTTTTAACGTTTGTACCTTACCGCCCGCCACGGCGCCGGCCATCGTCGTTTTCTGCAGGGAAGCCGCCGGGCGAACCGTTACGTCCGTTTTTTCGGTAAATGTCTCGTTCAAGCCATTGACTGTTACCGTAATAGATGCTGCACCAATCGCCTGTTTGGACGAGATTTTAAAAATTGCGCGACTCTCCCGACCGGGTTGAAGCGTCAGCTTTTGTGTACTCAAACTATCGGCAATCAGCGGGCCAGTCAAACTTAATTTTGCTGTCACGACCGCCGTTTGTTTCGTCGTATTGCTAAGATTAACAGGCAATTCGAGCTGATCGCCGGGGGTAAGGAAACGAGGTACCCCCGTACTAATGACAATAGGATCAGCCACCTTCATGTTGCTGTTGGCCGACCCGAATGCATTGTCTTTGTACGCGACGGCCATTAGGCGCAAATCCCCCGAAAACTGCGGCACATCGACCGAAAATTCAGCTTCACCATCGGAACCCGTATTTAAAATCCCGCTCCAGAGCGCCACCAACCGCACACGACCATTGCTAAGCGGATTAACCCGTCGTTCGAGATCGTAGCCATCGCCCCCAAAACTGGATGTAGATTTTAGCGAAAGTTCGGGATAAAGCAGGGCATAAAGGTCGTGGCTACCCACTTCGAGCGCCCGCTTCTGATAAAAAAAGCCGTAGGGATCAGGCGTCTTGAAATTCTTAAGTTGTAGAATCCCCTCGTCCACAACCGCCACCGTTACCTGGGCGTTACTGACTGTTTTGATACGTATCACCTGCTTTGTTTTTGAGCGGGATTGCGTAGTCGCCGTAATCGTTACGGGTAACTTCGTGTCGGCATCCTGAACCGCCACCGGCGCAAATCCATGCGCTACGGTTAATGGGAGATGTTGGGTACCAGCACCCCGGTTATCAATAGCCCGAATGAGCGTTGCCGTTACATAAACGTTCGGTAAATGCTCGCTGCCGATCGGAAAACTCCACTCTGCCGACTTATTATTTGTTGTCAACCAATGTTGCTCAAGCACACGATTGCGTTCAACAGTCACGAGCAATTTGCCGTCGAAGGGGGCTTTAAATAGAACTTTGGCTTTATCGCCGGTTTGGTACATTGGTTTGTCGAGCGTCATTAGAATTTGCCCTTCCTGACTCACTTCAAAGGACGACGCGGACGTACTGCCGTAGCCATAGGCATAAAACGTAGTGGCTGCGTAACCCAAAGCGGATGGCCTGCGAACCCGTATTTCGTACTCACCCGAAACAGTTGGTACGTAGCGAAATGCTGATTTTCCCGCTTTGAATTGCATCGTATTCGCGTAAACTTGCTTCTCCCGCCGTTTCGTTGTGTACTTAACCTGCTGATCTTTCTTCTCGATAACCGTTTGATAATCATAGCGCACCACTTCAACCATAGCCGAAGCCGAGGGCCGTAGCGCGCCGTTGGGGTCAAGAGCTACAAGGTCGACGGCAACGGGTGCGTTGGTCGCTACGTATCGGTCGGGCAATCGAACGCCGAAAAACGTGTCCTGCGTGAGTACGTCAAAGCGCCGGAGTCGATTGACAGGACGACCATTCTCATCAAATACGGTGATAAATAATTTGCCTTCCAGTAGGCCAATGTCTTGATAAAGAGGGGAAATGGGAAATTTCTCGGTTGCCTGTCCATTCGCGTTAGTACGTCCCTGCCGAAGCTCTTTCGGAAAAACGCCCGCCTTACTCGTAGCGTCGCCTGTAGCTGTAACGTTATCGCTGGGAATAGTAAAGTCATAGTCACCGAATCCTTTGGGCGCAAAAACTTTCCGTTTCAACTGTAATTCCATTTCATATGCCCGATCGGACGCGGGTGGCCCAAACAGGTTCAGGGCTGTAGCGGAAAGGGTGATGATTTGTCCTGATTTGTAGCTGGTTCTATCCGTCAGTACGTCTACTTTAATTCGGTCAGGAACAAATTCCTCAACACTTACTGTCTGCGATGTCAGCAATACATTATTGGCGTTCAGGACTTCAATGGAGTAGCTTCCTGTAACGGCGGCTGGGTTGAGCGGTACGTCAGTTGTAACGGCCCCCTGGGCATTGGTCGTTTTACGAAACGCCAGCAATTCACGGCCATTGGGCATCAGCACACGAATTAAAACCGGAATTTCGCCAACACTCTGCCAGGTCTGTGATCGGATGACGGTGTTAAAATGGATCGTTTCGCCGGGGCGGTAAATGTCACGGTCGCCGTATACGAAGGCATCGAAACCTGATTCGTTGTCTCGTTTTCCTTCCACCTCAAAGCGCGATGTTTCGACCTGCGTATCCGGCAAAAAGAGAAAATTGAAATCGTCGCTATTGGGTTTGCCGGAGGTTCGGGCAGTGAGCAAGGCAACCTTGAAACCGGGTGCTTTCTCGCCCACTTTGTCGAACCTGGCGAAACCAGTGCCATCGGTTTCGAGCGTATAAACAGATTGGTTGTTGCTGCTCACCAGGGTTATCTCTACGCCCTGTAGAGGTTCAGTAGTACGTATCGAATTCGCCCAGACCAGTACTTCATCCTTCGTTTGTCGGGCTATCAGCCCAATGTCAGATATCGACACTAATTGACTGGCTTGCAGATAAGCCTCATCTTTGGAGTCAACGGAAACTAGATAAACTCCTCTAAAATTATTACTCTGATCGGGCAGGGCCAGATTTAAGGCCGAAACGCCCCCCACTTTCGGTAAGTCGGCCGTCTCAACGGTTTTGTTAACCAGTACATCGCTTACCTCGCCTGAGTCGTCGTTGCCATAATTGAAAGCTCCCGACGGTCCCCATTCGCCGTTTGCGTTTTCCTTGTACTCCTCGTACCGATTCGAGCGCAGATAATTTAGAATATTATTCTCATAAACCTTCGCGATTTTGACCTGCACTTTAGGCACATTAACGATAGTCAGGCCAATGTTCCTTGCCCCTTTTGATGACAGATACAAGGCCTTTTTACTGGCAAACTGGATACTGGCAGGCATTTTGCCGAAGAACAGATCGCGGGTTACCGGCTCATCCAGTTTCGTTCCCAAAACACCCTGAACCTGCTCAGTCAGCGTCAATACATACGTGTCCGTTTCGTTAAAATCTCCCCGGATGATAAAGCCATTGTCGGTTAGTTCGGCCGTAGTGGTAACCTGTGGCTGGATTGAATAATACTGGCTCAGCTCACCCGGCTGTAATTCCTGCGTCGTGATGATGCGCACTACGCCCCGCGGTCCGCCGTCGCGGTTAGTCTCGAAATGCGCCTGCACATCGGTAACCTCAATTTTGTAACGGGAGGGTAACGTAGTGGTTTGTTCAATAGATTCTTTGCTGACATAGGCCGTGTTGGGTACTTTGAGTCCTTTGTCCAGCTTTACGGTAAGTGGCTGTTCATTTTTGACCGCTGGCGCATTAGGCAACGTTAACGCAAGCGTATTCGGCGAATCACTGGACGACGTTTGCGACGTAATGGATTTGCCTTCAGTGGAAATGATCAATTTCCCGGCTACATCTGCGGTAGAAATTGGGTAGTTGAAATTGAGCCGTGATTTGGCGACTGGCTGGCCGGTTTCGCGCGAACGGGACCACCAGTTCTCGATGCTGGTTAGTTGTAGGTATGGAGTGTGAAACAAAATGTCATCGCCCGATACGTTCAGGTCTTTTTTAGCAGAACGTTTCAACAAATTATCGGTTAACTCGGCGCGGTAGTCGGTAGCAGGATCGAAGGCAAGAGCAGGGGAGAAGACTAATTCATTAGGCGCTGTCCACTTGAATTTTCCCCGAACCGCTGGTATAAAGCGAACGTACTGCGTTGAATCCCACTCATTGAGTTGATTGTCGGATCCAACGTTTTTATTAAATGTAAAGGTCAGGTTTTGAGTCTGTTGAATCTCGTCGTCAAAGTTTCGACCCACTACGGAGACTTCATTAAATGGTAATCGGGAACAGTTTAAAAGGATAAAAACAACGAGTGGTAAGAAGAGGAAAGAAGCAAGAAAACGAGTTTTCATGGGGTTATTGGAGAAGAGCCGTATATTAATGAAAAACCCGTTCAAAATAGACGAACGGGTTAGTATTCGGACGGAATTTGTAGGTATCGTTGCAACATTTTTCAGAAACGTCACCTACTCAATTTTAATAACTAGTCGGATGTTACTGCTACGTCCTTTGTCGTCGGCGCAGGACACTTTTAATGTACCCGGCCGGGGTTGGAAAAAAACGGCCTCTGTCGGCTTGGCCCGGCGATATAATTTGTCGTTCAGATACCAGAAGACGGTTTGTACGTCGTTGGCAGCCAGGCAGCCCAACTCCATTTCGGCAGGGTGCTTTGCGTTGATGAAATAGTCGCTCCCGTCGTTTAAACTCGTTATCAACGGTCCCGTTTGACCCGCTCCCGTACTTCCGAATACGCGCTCACAGGCTGGATTATGCGGTGGCACGGCCTCAAAGGGGATATGGCGACTTTGATAAAATGCAGCCATTTCTGGCGCTAAGTTTGGGTAAGAACGGGTTATGGCACCTGAGTCGGGGCGGCAGTGGGCGCAGTATGAAATTGTTCCGGCGGCATTCGTAAAAACAGCCTTTCGATGCTGACAGCGTCGGTAACGTGACACACCCATGATGCAATAATCGGCTACGGGGTTGGTGCAAAATTCGCCGGGAATATCTCCGGTTTCGGGGCAGATTAGCCGCATTGCCAATTTAGTGGCCGTTTTAGGTGCTTTGAACCAACCGCTTGGCGAATTGTAATCCATTACGTTAAATAATTGAAATAGAAGGGGTGTTGCAGTATTCGCTCCACTAAGTTCGGCCACGCCCACGCCCGAAAAATTTCCGATCCATACGCCAATGGTATAGCGTTGATTGTAGCCAATGCTCCAGGCATCCCGTCGCCCGTAGGACGTACCGGTTTTCCAGGCAATGCGGGGTAGGTGATAGCTATTATCAAAATTGTTAGGCAGATCAGGTCGGGTTATTTGGGTAAGTGTGTGTGTAACAAGGTAAGCCGCTTCGGGGGAGAGAAGCAGAGACTGAGCTGCTTTTAAGGGGCGGTTCGACGGGTTGGAAGGGTAATACAACTTTAACGCCCCCAATTTCCCCCCGTTGGCCAGTCCCGTATACAGGCGTGTCATCTCTTCGAGCGTAACGCCACAGCCGCCCAAAATCATGGAAAGCCCTAATTCCTTGGCCTGTTTTTTTATCGTTGAAAAACCTGCTTTCTGAAGCGTCGAAACAAGCGATGGTGTGCCTATCTCTTTCAGCAAGGCTACTGCCGGGATATTGAGCGAGTTGGCCAGCGCGAACTCAGCTGTGACTGGTCCGTTAAATCGACGGTCGTAGTTGTCCGGCTCATAGCCGCTGAAATTGGTAGGTACGTCGGCCAGTTTGGTTTTCGGCGTAATAATACCGGCATCGAAGGCCAGGCCGTAGAGCACGGGTTTCAATGCGCTCCCTGGGGAACGTACTGCCCGAACCCCGTCCACTTGTCCGCCGTCAAATCTATTTCCAAAATCGGCAGAACCAACGTAGGCGATTACTTCCTGCGATTGGTTATCCACAATCAGTACGGCCGCATTGTGGATATTGCTGGCTCGCAGTCGATCTGAATAATGCTGTATCAGACGTTCGGCAGTTGACTGGGCCGTTGGGTTGAGCGTTGAACGAATAATGGGTGCATTTGGATTCTCCGCCCGCAACCGGCGCGATAGGTGAGGAGCCAGTTGAGGAGCGTCGCGCCGGTAGGCAGAAAGTGGCTCATTAATAGCATCGGTAATGGTGGCCTTATCGAAGAGCTGAGCCGAGCGGAAGCGGGTGAGCCAGCGATTACGTTCCTGCACGACGAGCGCATTATGCATACCCAACCGCAGGCTCGATGGCCGGTTGGGGATAATTGTTAACGTAGTAAGCTCGGCCAAACTGAGTAAAACGGGCGGCTTGCCAAAATAGAGCAGCGAAGCCGATTTCAGCCCTTCAATATTGCCCCCATACGGAATCAGATTCAGGTAGAGTTGCAGGATCTCGTCTTTGGAATAATGAACCTCCAACTGAATCGCCTGGAATAATTCAATAAGTTTACTACCGTAGGTACGTTCGCGCGGCTCCAACAGCCGGACGGTTTGCATGGTAATGGTTGACGCGCCCGACGTTCGTCGGCCCGTGAGCAAATTTCTGCCTGCGGCCCGTATCATGGCGACGGGATTGAAACCGGGATGGTACCAGAAATATTTATCCTCTTTGAAGAGAATAGCCTCGCGAAGGGTAGGCGTAATTTCGGGTAGTTCGGCATACATCCGCCATTTATCGTCCCGACTCAGAAATGCATGTAAAATGGACCCGTCGCGGGCAGTGATAATGGTCGAATAGGAAATAGTAGTCTGAACGGGAAAGAAAAAATCCAGCCCCAAAAAAATCAATATGGCAACGGCCAGGGTTTTCACCAGACGTGATTTCCAGATTCGTTTGGCGATACCGCGAATGTTTTCCAATATTGATCTAAACATCAGTGCCTTTCCGGTGACTTCCCACTGTACGCTTGTGTCGGAGCGAAGTTCATTTGACTGCAAAAATCAGTGAAATCCCTTAATCAACGAAACCGTACCGGGTTACCGGTGTAATTAAAAATGACCATTCAATTCTTTGGCGCAGCCCGAACCGTAACTGGCAGCAAGCACCTCATTACAACCGCCAGCGGTACACAAGTTTTGCTCGATTGCGGGCTTTTTCAGGGTATCAATACGGATGAACTGAACCAGCAATTTGGTTTTGATCCAGCAAAGGTTGATTATATGGTGCTATCACACGCACACATCGACCATACGGGCCTGATCCCGCGGCTTGTTCGACAAGGTTATAAAGGGCCCATTTACACGACGGCCTCAACCATTGATCTCTGTGAAGTAATGCTCATGGACAGTGCCCGCATCCAGGAGCGCGATCTTGAACGCGTCAACGAACGGCGCAAACGACGTAATGAGCCAGCAATCGAAGCCTTATACGACGAAAAAGACGTACAGCAGGCACTTGACCAAATGCGGCCTGTCGACTACAATATGCCATTCGCTGTCTGTAATGAAGTAACAGGTTTGCTGACCGATGCTGGTCACTTATTAGGCAGTGCATCGGTTAGCCTGACTATTAAAGAAAACGGGGTCGAAAAGCACCTCTTCTTCAGTGGCGACATTGGTCGGCCTGACGATAAAATACTACGTTCACCTCAACCGTTTCCACAAGCCGACTATATCATTTGCGAATCGACCTACGGCGACCGGCTCCACGAAGCTGAACCCGATATGAAGGCGCATTTGCTACGTATCGTTCAGCAAACCTGCGTAGAAGGTCGAGGAAAACTTATTATTCCTGCTTTCGCGGTTGACCGCACGCAGGAGATCATTTATGCGCTGGATCAACTGTCGAGCGAAGGACAGTTGCCTCAATTATCCGTTTATATTGATAGCCCGATGTCGGTGAAAGCAACGCAGGTCATGCGGGATCATGAAGAGGATTTCAACCCTGAAATTCTGACTTATATTAAAAAAGATGGCGACGCGTTCGACTTCCCAAATCTGCATTATATCACAGATGTCGAAGAATCGAAGGCGATCAACAACAGCCAGGAGCCATGTATCATTATCGCGCCCTCAGGTATGGCCGAAGCCGGGCGTATTAAGCACCATATTAAGAATAACATTACCAAGCCAAATACGACTATTTTAATGGTTGGCTATGCATCTCCCAACAGTTTGGGCGGTGCCTTAAAACGAGGTGATAAAGAAGTGACTATTTTTGGTGAACGCTATCCGGTTGTTGCGCAGGTAGCCATTATGGATTCATTCTCGGCCCACGGCGATTACCGCGAGATGCTCCAGGTTTTGAGCTGTCAGGATGCCTCCCGTGTTCAGCGTGTTTTTCTGGTTCACGGCGAGTATGATAAGCAGCTAATCTGGAGGGATCATCTGCAGGTAGCTGGATTTCAGCATATCGAGATACCGGAAATGCGGGAGAAGGTTACACTGTAGTAAGGCTTAGAGGAAAGGTATATAAAAGAAATGCCCCTGGCTGCTAAAAACCGGGGGCATTTCTTTCCAGGAAAATGAGTTGTCATGTCAGGTAAAACGAGCACGAGCGAAAGGAACCCGTGAGAAACAGTGATTTAACACAACACGATATACTTTGCCAAATTGAGCGTAACACCACCGTTTAAGTTGCTTAAGCTCCTTAGGAATAAGCATTTTGATGGCTTTCGCCAGTTCTTTTTCAAAGAGGGATCTATCAAAACTTACCTTCTGAAGGATTGTTTTGATGTATTCAAGCATAGAGAGCATAATACGTCATTTTTCTAGTTAAGGAAGCCTATGGATATTAAAAGAGGTGACTTGGTTCGTTCTTATTAAGCGTAACGACTTATCCAGCAATTTGTTGCTTAAAATTACCAATGTTTTTTGACATATTCCGCAAATTTTTTGTACTATACTTTTATTGTGGATTTGCTGTTTTTGGGCAAGTTGCTGATAACGTTGCCACTATAGAATTAAGCGAAACCGATTTTCCGATTGAACGGTCTTTTACTATCTCAGTCATTATCGCCAATAGTGAAACGCGCCCAACGATCAACTTTCCAGATATCATTGGTTTTACGAAAAAGGGAACATCAGCAAGTATAACGACCAGTGAATTAAGCGGAAAAACAATTACTAATCAAGTAATTACGCAAAATTATCAGGCTCGTTTACCGGGTCGGTATCGCTTACCTCCTTTTTCCATAATCGTCAATAACGAAACGGTGGATTCCGAAGGTGCTATGCTTACGGTTCAGCCTTCATCGACAACTTCGCCACCGCTTAGTGCTACGTTAAGTACGAACAATATCGTGCCAACTGGCGCGGCTTTCCTGTCGCTCAGATCGTCGAAGGCAGTGATCTATACGGGCGAGGCAGTTGCGCTTGTACTGTCATTTTTCGTCGCAGATAATTACCCCTTTGAACTCAATTTCACGGCGCTCAATGCTCAATTGCAGACCATCATTAAAAAAGTACGTCCGGTTAATTCATGGGAGGAAAATCTGGCTATTAATGAGTTGAAGCCCATTCCGGCAATCATTAACGGAAAGAAATTTCGTGAGTACCGACTCTACCAGTCTGTCTTTTTTCCTCTGTCAAATCAGGTGTTGAGCTTGCCGGCTGTATCGCTTCAGCTAGGACGACGACCTGTTATTGGTCCACCACAGTCAGACGCCGAAAAAGTCGTGTTTACCAGCAAGCCGTTGACTATTGTTGTCAGGCCATTACCCATACATCCCTTACGGAGTCGAGTACCGATCGGAACGTTCCGGCTGGAAGAGCGGTTGGAACGGCAACGTATTGGTGCCGGGCAAAGTGTTCGCTATACGTTTACAATCGCAGGAATGGGTAATATTGCTACGCTCCCAGCCCCCACCATAGTGAATGAAAATACGGATGTTGATGTATTTCCCCCAGAAGAACGTCATGTACTTAGTCAGGATGGAAATCAGGTGACAGGTAGTAAAACGTTCACTTATTTTATTGTACCGCACCAAAATGGGGCGGTATCGTTGGCAAATCACTTTCAATGGATTTACTTCGACCCGCAAACCATACGTTATGATACCCTTCGGCCTCGATTGGTACTACAGGTAGGTGGCAGAAGTACACTGGATGCTACGTTATCAGCCTCAGGCAATGGTGAAATTGGTCAAGGCACGCCTGTTGGTAATTCGTTCTATACCGGTATCGAAGCCATGGACAGCTCCCGCCAGCCAATCAGTGTCTCGGCTTTGATTAGGGCTATAGCCAATGTGCTGATCGTGATAATGTTATTGGGAATGATTTTTGTGTTTATAAAAAAGTAGAGCTGCCAGGTATGAACCAAAGCGTAACAGTACCGGGCGAAATTCACCAGCATGAGCAGTACTTACGGAATACTATTCAAGATTTCTACATTCGGCGAATCGCACGGAACCGGTATAGGTGTTGTGATTGATGGATGTCCAGCCGGTTTGCCGTTCGACGTTGATTTCATTCAGCATGAACTGGATCGGCGCAAGCCCGGCCAGTCGCGCATTACGACCCAACGACGTGAAGCCGATGAGTTTGAAGTGCTGTCAGGTGTATTTGACGGTAAAACGCAGGGGACGCCCATTGCTATACTCATTCGCAATACCGACCAACGTAGCAAAGATTATGGCCACATTGCCGAACAGTTCCGACCATCTCATGCTGACTACACGTATCAGACGAAATACGGTTCCCGCGATTATCGGGGTGGCGGGCGGTCGTCGGCCCGCGAAACTGCAGCCAGAGTTGCAGCCGGCGCCATTGCCAAATTACTGCTGGCGCAACAGGGCGTTCAGATACAGGCTTATGTCTCGCAGGTTGGCAAGCTCAAACTTGAAAAATCATACACGGAATTAAATCTGGCCCTTGCCGAAGAAAATGCCGTACGTTGTCCCGATCCAGAGACGGCCGAACAAATGTTTCAGTACATTGACGAAACTCGAAAACGGGGCGACTCGATTGGGGGCATCGTCGATTGTGTTGTAACCGGTGTACCCGTAGGTTGGGGTGAGCCCGTCTTCGATAAGCTTCATGCCGAATTGGGCAAAGCCATGTTGAGTATTAATGCGGTGAAGGGTTTTGAATACGGAAGCGGGTTTGCTGGGGCAGAGTTGTACGGCTCCCAGCACAACGACGAATTTTACACCGATGAACAGGGTCGGGTTCGAACGAAAACAAACCAGTCAGGCGGAATTCAGGGCGGGATAAGCAATGGGGAAGATATCTACTTCCGCACAGCGTTCAAGCCCGTAGCTACGATTATGCAGGATCAGGATAGCGTTGACGTGAATGGGCAGCCGGTAACCGTTTCGGGCAAAGGTCGCCACGATCCTTGTGTCGTTCCCCGTGCCGTTCCTATTATTGAAGCGATGGCCGCATTGGTGCTGGCTGATATGTATCTCCGGAATAAGGTAGCGCAGGTATGAAAATGACTGAAAGTCTTATTTCTTTTTAAAAACGGCTTGCATAATGGCAAACCCTAAAAAAGCGAAACCAATCGCCTGGGCCGAAATGCCAATTGTCAACAACGTAGCGGTTGCTTCCCATTGATGGTTCTTGCCGTAAGCGCCCAACAGCGTTAAGGCAAGGCCCGATAGCCAGAACCCAGCTGCCAGAAGTATGTATTTATTTTTTAGCGTAACCATTGGTACGTCGATGTTGTTGAGACGGCTCCATTAAAACACCTTGAGCGCCCGTTTATCTTTTTGCTTTCTAGTGGGCTTTACGATGGCTATTTTGCTGCCGGGGCTAGTTATTGCCCAACCTGATCTAGCTCGGTTTTCGTTCCGCCGGGGACTGATGGGAACGCAGTTTAACGTTATTTTCTACGCGCCCGACAGTCTGATCGCCCAACGGGCCTACACAGCCGTTTCTGGCCGAATGGACTTATTGAACCAGATCATGAGCGATTATATGGATGGATCAGAGATCAATCGGGTATCGAAAACAGCTGGTTCTGGTAAATGGGTCCCGGTATCAGTAGACTTATTTAATGTATTACAAAAAGCTCAAACGATAGCCCACTTGTCGAATGGCCACTTCGATCCGACTATTGGCCCGCTGTCGTTGCTATGGCGTAGGGCCGTTCGCCGGAAGGAATTTCCAACTGCCAAAGAACGTCGGCTAGCCAGGCGGTCAGTGGGTTACAGGCTGCTGGAGCTGGATAGTACAACGCAATCAGTACGTTTACGCCGAGCCGGGATGCGCCTGGATGTTGGCGGTATTGGGCAGGGCTTTGCTATCGACGAAGCGCTGCTAGTCCTTCACCGATTCGGCATCCGATCTGCCTTACTCGATATTGGCGGAGATATTTTAGCCGATAATCCACCACCGGGCACAACTGGCTGGCGAGTAGGCCTTGGATCTGGTGAAGCTGGTGATGCGGACACGACAACGATTCTGCTGAAAAATGCAGCAATCACTACCTCCGGGGACACGTATCGTTTCCTGGAACATAATGGCCGACGTTACTCACACATCATGAATCCACGCTCGGGCCTGGGACTGAAGCACTTTGTTCGGGCAACTGTTTTAGCGCCTGATGGATACCATGCTGATGCGCTTACCAAGGTGTTCAGTGTAGCAGGTATGCGCAAAAGTCGTCGATTACTACGTCGTTTTCCGGGCGCCAAACTGCTCTTGCTGGAAAATAAACGAGGTCGGTTGCATAAATGGCAATCGACCTCGTTCTGACAACGTATTGAATGCCTACACCGTTACCGTTTTGCCTGGTACGGCAATTTGATAAAGACCGTTGGCATCAGGCAGGCTTTTGGGCATGGCATCCCACGCCAACGTAGTGGGAAATAAGTCAATTTGCGAATTTAAGGCTTCGTCCCACTTCACGACTTTGCCAGAGTACGTAGCCATACGGCCCATGATCGCGGTCATTGTGCTTTTGGCTACGCGTTCGGCGTCAGCAAATTTGTATTGGCCTTTGGCAATGGCATCGAACAATTCATCGTGTTCAATCTGATACGGATTGCCATCGGCTTTGGCATCGTGGGTGTACATTGGTTGCCCATTGTAACCCATCAAGGCGCTACTCTTCTTTTCCATTCCTTCAACTTTGCCTTTTGTTCCGAGGAACATTTCGTCTACCCGGCTGTAGGTGCCTTCGTAATGACGGCATTGGCTATTGATGGTTGTGCCATCCGCATAAACGAAATCGACGATGTGGTGATCAAAAATTTCACCGTAATCTTTTCCCGTCCGTACCTGCCGCCCACCTGTTCCCTGGCAGGATACCGGGTAGCTATTTTTCACCCAGTTGGCTACGTCAATATTATGGACGTGCTGCTCATTGATGTGATCGCCACATAACCAGTTGAAATAGTACCAGTTACGCATCTGATAATCCATTTCGGTTTGGTTTGGCTGGCGAGGCTTTTGCCACACGCCCCCGCTGACCCAGTAAACCTGTCCACCCACAATCTCGCCCAAAGCCCCATCGTGGATGCGCTTGATCATGTCGCGGTAGCTGGGCTGGTAACGCCGTTGTAAGCCAACCACTACGTTAAGTTTTTTCTTTTTGGCTTCTTCCGCAGCGGCCAGCACCCGCCGAATTCCGGGCGCGTCGGTTGCTACTGGTTTTTCCATGAAAACCTGCTTGTTTTGTTTAACGGCTTCTTCAAAATGACTCGGTCGGAAACCTGGCGGTGTAGCAAGAATCACCACATCCGCTAAAGCCATCGCTTGTTTGTAAGCATCAAACCCTACAAATTTATGATCTTCCGGTACGTCCACTTTGGGTGAACCGTCAGCTGCTTTAAGACCGCGCTCGGTCAAGGCTTTATAAGCACCATCCAAACGATCGCGGTAAGCATCAGCCAGTGCCACGATTTTGACATTCTGTTTTGTACTGAGCGCCTGTTGAGCCGCGCCAGTACCACGGCCGCCACAGCCAATGAGGGCCACCTTGATGGTGTCATTTACGGAGAAGTGATAGCCTCGATTTGGCTGGTCAGCTGCGTTAGCGCCGAAAGGGAGACTGCTTAAAAGTGCGCCACCTGTGAGTAAGCCAGAATTTCTTAAAAATTCCCGGCGATCCTGATTCGACTCGTTCTTCATGTTCTGGAGAAAATTTTCGGGTGAGAAAGTTGTCTGATACAGAAGTCTGTACGACTAATAATTTACTATTTAAATTGAAAATATAAAAGGCTGAAGTTTACCAAATCATATTTCAAATTCATTAATGTCAAGAAAAATTTGCACGAAATGAAGAGTTATTCCTATGTTTAACCTCAAAGCCAGTAGGTTTTACTTCAATCTCTTTATACGCTATACCTATGAAGAAATCATTTACTTATTCAGCGTGCTCAATACTGCTCTTTTGGTTGCTGAGTATCGCAGCATTAGCCCAAACGCGGATCGCCGGAAAAGTGACCGACGAGAGCAAAAAAGAAACCTTGTCGGGGATCAGTATTGTCGTCATAGGTAAGGTCGTTGGTACGATTACCGACCAGAAAGGCAATTTTTCATTTACAACAAACACGCCAACGCCGTTTACAATTGCTATATCAGCTGTTGGTTACCAGCGGCAGGAGTTCGTGATCAATGGTGACCGGACAGATCTTACCGTGAATTTGAAAGAACAGCCCATTCTTGGCCAAGAGGTAGTAGTAGCTGCGTCAAGAGTGGAGGAAAGCGTTATGCAATCGCCCGTTTCAATCGAAAAAATGGACATTCGCGCGATTCAGAACACGCCCGCGCCGAGTTTTTATGATGCTTTGCGGAACTTAAAAGGTGTAGAGATGTCAACGCAAAGCGTTACGTTTAGCAACTTCAATACACGGGGCTTTTCAGGTAATGGTAACACGCGAGTTGTGCAAATGATGGACGGTATGGATAACCAAGCGCCTGGTCTGAATTTTTCCGTAGCGAACATTGTCGGAATGTCGGAACTGGATGTTGAAAGCGTCGAATTATTGCCAGGAGCGGCTTCGGCTCTTTATGGGCCAAACGCTATCAACGGTCTATTGTTAACCACAAGTAAAAGCCCTTTTTTATATCAGGGACTTAGTGCTAATGCAAAGGTTGGTCTAATGAATGCCAGTAACCGAACCAAGCGATACAGCGAGGAGAAACTTGGCGCCACACCTTACAACAATTTCGCTATACGTTATGCCAAGGCATTTAACAACAAATTTGCCTTCAAAGTGAATGTAGATTATTTAACGGCTCAAGATTGGCAGGCGACTGATTATCGGGATCAAAGTCTGGTAAATGGAGCTGGTCTGTCGGGTACACGTGCCACAAACCGGGGTTATGACGGAATCAATATTTATGGCGATGTCGATCCTGGGTTCTCCCAATATCAAATTTTGAGAAGTGCGCTGGCACAGGCTACTCCGGGTTCGGGTTCTCCACTGTTGCCACTCAATCAGGGCATTATGCAATTAGCTACCCAGTTTGGACCAGCGGCTGGATTAACTCCCACGCAGGCTTACGATCGGGTGCTAACCGATTTATATTCTACTCCACTGGGCTTTAACTACACCAGAACTGGTTATCGCGAGCGTGACCTGGTCGACTATTCGGCTCGTAGCTTGAAGTTAAATGGTTCACTGCATTATCGAATCGGAGAAAATGCAGAAGCAATTTTACAAGCCAATTGGGGAACGGGAACAACTGTTTATACAGGTGCTGACCGGTATTATCTAAATAAATTTAACATAGGTCAGTATAAAGCAGAAATACGGGGTTCAAATTTCTTTGTTCGCGCCTATACAACTCAGGAACGGTCGGGCGATGCTTATGCGGTTGGTATTGCAGGACTAGGTATGAATAATACGTGGATAGTCGATCAAACAGCAAACGGTCCTGTTGTTAATACAGCACCAACAGCTACCTATTTTGGCACGGTGGCAGGTACGTATGCAGGTGTTAGTTTTCCCGCTTTTGTAACGGACCTTCAAACCCGTTTAGCCGTTCCTGGGGTAAATCCATTGGTGGCTTATCAGGGTGCAGTGTTGGCAAGTCAGGCTAATTCTGCTACCTATTTTAATCAAGTTCAGCAATTGGTTGGAAATGGACAGGTTTATAAGCCTGGATCGCCCGAATTCGAGGCAAAACTTCGGGAAGTTACCGGCAAAGCAATTCCGGGAGATGCTAATGGAGTAGGAGCCAAGTTTCAGGATCGTACCAATTTGTACCACACTGAAGCTATGTATAACTTTAATAAGGTTATTGATCCTAAAACAGCCGAGATTATTGTTGGAGGTAATTATCGGGTCTATGAGCTAAACTCTGGCGGTACCATCTTCTACAGCAACAATGGCAAAGAACCGACGATTAGCGAGTTTGGCTTATATGCACAGGTGCAAAAAAGTATTGCTGAAAAATTGCGGTTAACTGGTGCTTTGCGGTTTGATAAAAATGAGAATTTTAAAGGGCAGTTTAATCCACGTTTGTCGGCGGTATATAGTGTAGACCGGAATAACAATATAAGGGCTTCGTTTCAGACAGGGTTTAGAATTCCAACCACGCAAGATCAGTACATTGACCTCTTAACTCCCCAGGCTCGGTTAATTGGATCCTTGTCTCCTTTACTTCAAAAATATAATCTTACGCCAGCCAATACATTCACCTACGAATCAATTTTGGCTGGTCAGCCCAAAGCATATGACTTTCCCACCTTTAAGCCTGAACGCGTTTCCACTGTCGAGTTTGGTTATAAAGGTTTGATTAATAGGCGTTTATTGATTGATGCCTATTATTACAATAGTACATATCATGACTTTATTGGAACAGTCACCTTAATTCAACCGACAGGTGCCACCACGCGTAATGTGTATGCAATAACGAAAAATTATACGAGTCCTATCAAAACACAGGGTTTTGGTATTGGGTTGGATTATTCCCTGCCTGGTAATTTCCAGATAGGAGGGAACGTATCGAACAATACGTTAAATACGGGTGGTGTTAGCTTGTTCAGTAGTGAAATGAATAAAAATACGCTGGAAGACGGTTTTCAGGTTAGATACAACACCCCTAAATATCGCTATAATGTTAGCCTTGGAAACCGAAATATTATGGGTAGCGGTTTTGGCTTTAACATAGTTTATCGCTACCAAGATGCTTTTGAATGGCAGTCGTCGTTAGGAAACCCGAATATCAATATCACGTCTGATATCACTAATCGACCGATTATTGCAGCTTTTGGCACCCTCGACGCGCAAGTCAGTAAACGAATTTCTTCGATTCACTCGATCTTCAAAATAGGAGGCAGTAATATTCTTCAGAAAGAATATACTACCGGCTGGGGAAACCCGACAGTTGGGTCAATGTACTACGTTAGCCTGACGTTCGATCAGTTGATGAACTAGGAAATGAATCAGTTTATAAAATGCCCGGCTTTCCCCTAAAGGCCGGGCATTTTTGTTGTATCAGGCGTCTGGTCGGTCGAACTTTTAGGGCCATTCTGTCCTTAACCAAAGAAGCCTGCATCTAACGAATCTGTTATCTCGTACGCTATTGAGCAACGTTACGTCTTCTGATCAACTTCCCGACGCTCTTCCCCGGCGGTTAAATCTACTGCAAGGTACGGCCCTGAACATGATCGACATGGTCGGTATTGGACCATTTGTTGTTTTACCCTTAGTTATCAAAACGCTTGGTGGGCCGCTGTTTTTGTGGGCCTGGATACTGGGAGCCTTTGTATCACTGATCGATGCGTTTGTCTGGGCTGAGTTAGGAGCGGCTTTTCCTCAGGCAGGGGGCAGTTATAACTTTCTTAAGATTTCGTACGGTGAGCGACGATGGGGACGTTTACTATCCTTTCTGTACGTTTGGCAAACGCTCATCCAGGCTCCGTTAGTCATGGCTTCGGGCGCCATTGGGTTTGCTCAATATGCATCTTATCTGATGCCCCTGGACGAGTGGCAGCGTAAAGCCGTTTCGGGAGGAGTTGTCCTGATTATCATCGCTTTATTGTATCGAAAGATTGATTCAATCGGCAAAATTGGGCTGGTTATGTGGGGAGCGGTACTCCTGACGTTGGGCTGGATTATTGTTGGTGGATTGAGTAATGCCCGAATTCCATTAGCTGATACGTTCCAGTCCATGAGCTCGGCTAGTGGTGGACTCATCGCGGCTGGCCTGGGCCAAGCTTCCGTCAAGACGATTTACTGCTATCTCGGCTATTACAACGTTTGCCATCTGGGGAGCGAGATTCAGCGGCCCACACGTAACATCCCGGCCAGCATGTTCATTTCGATTGTGGGAATTGCGGGGTTGTATTTGCTGATGAACCTGAGTGTAGTAAGCGTAGTGCCGTGGCAAATTGCGCAAGACAGTAATTTTATTGTCAGTACGTTCGTAGAAACGCTATATGGACCTGGGGCCGCCCGGCTGGCAACAGTTTTAGTCTTGCTTGTAGCCTTTTCGTCGCTGTTTGCCGTTTTGCTGGGGTACTCCCGCGTACCCTATGCCGCTGCGGCCGACGGTCAGTTTTTTCGAATTTTTGCCAAACTACATCCGACGCGTCAGTTTCCATACGTATCACTTCTGTTTCTGGGTGGTCTGGGCTTTGTATTCAGCCTTTTGTTCCGACTAGGCGACGTAATAACGGCTATCCTGGCTATGCGTATTGTGATTCAGTTTGTTGGGCAGGCAATCGGTTTGCTGCTACTCCATCGTCGACGGGCAGCGTCGGAATTTCCTTTCCGAATGCCACTTTATCCATTGCCCGTACTCTTAGCGATCGGTGTTTGGCTGTTTGTTTTCTTCTCAACGGGTCTAACCTTTATGCTATCTGGCCTGACCGTTATCGGATTAGGCATCGTAGCGTTTCTGGTATCGGCTGGAGTCAGGAAACAATGGCCTTTCGAAAAAACGTAGCCTTCGGCTACACGGGTTTCCACACACACCCACGACCAAGACTATTTCAAAGCCTCAAACAGAATCTCTGCTGGATGTTTCGCTTTGCGGGACGTACCATCTTTAATCTGGTGACGGCAGGAGGTTCCGGGCGCTGCAATAATTACTTCGTCGGGCTGTTGACGCACCGTGGGGAACAAGACCAGTTCGCCTACTTTCATGGAAACATCGTAGTGCTCAGCCTCGTAACCGAATGATCCCGCCATACCACAGCAACCGGATGGAATCAATTGAACCGTATAATTTTTAGGTAGTGATAACGCTTTCTTACCGGGCACCTGCGACGAGACAGCCTTTTGCTGGCAGTGGCTGTGCAGCTTAACCATACGGCTTTCTTCGGTGAACTGATCCGGGTTGATACGGTTGGCATCCAGTTCACGGGCTATAAACTCCTCGAACGTCAGCGTATTTTCGGCAATGCGTCGGGCGTCGGCCATGAGTGATTCGCCGACCAAATCAGGGTATTCATCGCGGAAGGTTAAAATGGCCGATGGTTCCAGACCAACCAAAGGTGTTTCCGCAGTTACTACGTCTTTCAAGAGTTGAACGTTACGTTCAGCCAGTGTTTTGGCATATTTAAGCATGCCTTTTGATAGTGCTGCCCGGCCGCTTTCGCCATGTTCAGGAATCACTACGGTATAGCCCAGTCGCTCAAAAAGTTGGATCGCTTTCTGCCCAACTTCGACATCGTTGAAATTGGTAAATTCATCGCAGAAGAGAAGAATGGTACGTTGGGCAGAGGGCATAGGGGAAGAAAGACCATGCACCTCGCTGCTTACCCCCTGCCTCCTGCCCTCTGCCCAACGCCGTAACGTCGTGTTCTCCATCAACGGCATGGTTCGATCGGGGTGAAAGCCGACCATGCGGTTAGCAATCCGTCGGAGCGAGGGCGTTCCCAGTATACCATTCCAGGCCCAGGGGACAAGAGAAGCCAGACTCGACAGCCGGGCGAAGTTCGCTATTAGTCGAGAGCGGATCGGAACACCATTCGCATCGTAATAATGTTGTAAGAATTCGGCTTTTAACTTGGCTACGTCTACGTTCGATGGGCATTCGCTTTTGCAGGCTTTGCACGACAGACATAGATCATAAACGTCTTTGATTTCTTCGTGGTCGAAACGGTTTTCTTTCGGTGATCGGGTTAACATCTCCCGCAGGATGTTTGCCCGTGCCCGCGTCGTGTCTTTCTCGTCGCGGGTCGCCATGTAACTTGGGCACATTGTTCCGCCCGAAGCCTCGGTCTTTCGGCAATCACCTGAGCCATTGCACTGCTCGGCATGTTGCAGTACGTTCTGATCCTTGTATCGGAAATAGGTCTGAAATTCTGGTGTTTGCTGGCCCGCTTCATAGCGAAGAAACGTATCCATCGGGGGCGTTTCAACAATTTTTCCGGGATTGAAAATGCCGTCGGGGTCCCAGGTGTGCTTGATCTGCCGCATCAACTCGTAGTTGTGCGCTCCCACCATTTGTGGGATAAACTCACCCCGTAAACGACCATCACCATGCTCCCCAGATAGCGAACCATTATATTTCTTGACCAACGTAGCAATTTCTTCCGCAATCATCCGGTATTGCTGGTGACCTTCCTCTGTTTTAAGGTTGATGATTGGCCGCAGATGCAACTCGCCCGAACCCGCATGGGCGTAATGCACTGCATGCATATTATGAGCGGTAAGAATCTCATTGAAGTCACGAATAAATTCGGGCAGGTCGGCCACATCGACGGCGGTATCTTCAATAACGGCTACGGCTTTTGCATCGCCGGGAAGATTGCCCAATAGGCCTAATCCTGCTTTCCGGAGCGTCCATATCTTCTTGGTATCCTCACCAAAAAGTAATGGATAATGGTAGCCCATACCGGCTATCTGCATATCGGCAATCATCTCTGTCGCCAGCGCTTCAATCTCCGCTCGTGTACTACGTGAAAGGTCAACGACCAGAATAATCGGGAAATGATCGGTGGGTGTTTTCTGGACGAAAAAGCTGTTTTTACGTTGTTCAGGGTTGGAATCGGCCCGCTCCAGAATGATGTCGTCAATCAGTTCAACCGCGTAAGGCTTATATTTTAGGGCCACCAACGTTGCCCGTAGCGCTTCATCAATCGAATGGCAGTGTACACAAACCAGACCGCTTTCTTTTGGTGGTAGTGGCACTAAATTCAATTTAATTTCGGTTAGGAAACACAGCGTCCCTTCTGAACCCGCAATGAATTTTGCTATGTTAAATGGCTCGCCACCCGTTGTAAACGGTTCCATATCGAGCAACGCATCCAGCGCGTAACCCGTATTACGTCGTTCGATACTTTTCTTTGGAAAGTTGCGTCGTATTTCTTCCTGATTAGCTGAGTCGGATAAGATAGCGTTTGTCTTAAGCAGAATTTTGTCGGCTAGCGTCGCCGATCCGTTCTTGCGGCTTGCTTCACTTACTGATTTCTTTAAATCCCAACCGCTCATTGGACCAAATTCTACTTCAGAGCCATCAGCCAGCAAGGCTTTAACCGCCAGTGTGTGTTCTCGTGTAGCCCGGTAGACAACGGAATTCGAGCCGCAAGAATTATTACCGACCATACCGCCAATCATGGCTCGATTGGCGGTCGAGGTTTCAGGGCCGAAATACAGACCGTAAGGTTTCAAAAACTGGTTTAGCTCATCACGGATGACACCAGGTTGCACCCGTACCCAGCGCTCCTCCGGGTTGATTTCCAGAATCTTGGTAAAATGTTTCGACACATCGACCACAATACCACTGCCTACTACCTGACCCGCCAGTGACGTACCGGCTGTTCGTGGAATTAATGAGGTCTTATATAAGCGTGCAAAAGCAATCAGTGTCTTTAGGTCATCAAGTGTTTTGGGTATGGCTACGGCAGCGGGCATTTCCCGATAAGCAGACGCGTCGGTGGCATATAAAGTGCGGTACGTATCGTCGTAGAAAAGGTCGCCGGATAACTGACTGGCTAAGTTATTGAGAGGTTCTGCACTCATAAAAGCATATAGACTACGTAGTAATACGTAGCCTCTTAAAATAGAGAGACAAAAATAGCTGTAAATACTACAAATTTTTTGACTGGGGACTTAAAAAATGCATAATCTCGAATATTGGTAAATTTATAAATAAGTAACAGAATATTATAGGGTAATAACTTGGTAGATAGGCTGAAAGCGCTTTAAAGCTGTTTCTTTATGTTAGAATAATTTATTTTGACATTACTTATTTAAGAAATATTATGATACGATTTTGATGCTAAGTGCCCCAATTTTAACCTGACACCTCTTGTATTTTGATTATAACATGATGTAATTCGCCGAATGGTTCAAGTTTACATTCTATAATTTCTCGTCATTTTTCTAAAAAAGAGACTCATAAGGCAAATTATGATGCCTCTATGCTAGTATATGAGCGAAAAAATATGAGAACTCACCTTTAACCAGACAATTATTAAATAGCTAAATTTTTACTGTAAACCTATGATGGACAAATCCTACAAAATGAACCGCTTCGGTGGCTACGTAGGTCAGATTGGGAGTTCCCAATCCCAGTCAATTGGGCAGAAAGCACTATTCGGCTTTCTGACGATGCTGACAATGATACTGCTGCTGGGCAATTCGGTGGCATGGGCACAAGGAAGAACCGTAACGGGGAAAGTAACAGACCCAACGGGCTTTGGTTTACCAGGCGTAAGTGTTCAGTTAAAAGGAACAACACGTGGTACCAACACGAATGGAGACGGTGTTTATACACTATCTGACGTACCAGATAATGGTACACTAATATTTAGTTTTATTGGTTATACTACGCAGGAAGTACCTGTAGGTACCCGTTCGACTGTGGATGTTAAACTGGCTGACGATGCAAAGTCTTTGCAGGAAGTAGTAGTAGTTGGTTATGGTACTCAGAAAATTAAAGATGCAACGGGATCTGTAGCGTCTTTAGGGGCCAAAGATTTTAACAAAGGGGTTATTTCTTCGCCAGAACAATTATTGCAGGGACGTGTATCTGGTGTACAGATTACACCCTCCAGCGGTGAGCCGGGAGCCGGTATTAATGTTTCAATTCGGGGAGCTGTTTCTTTGCGGGCAGGTAATAACCCATTGTTCGTTATTGATGGCGTCCCTTTAGATGGTGGTGACAGTGGTACAACGACAGATTTTGGTGGAGGTACATCACCACCACGTAACCCATTAAGCTTCCTGAACCCATCTGACATTGAGAACATCTCCGTCTTGAAAGATGCTTCGGCCTCAGCAATTTATGGTGCCCGGGGTGCAAATGGCGTGGTGCTGATTACCACCAAAAAAGGGAAAGTTGGTCAGAGCGATCTTACTTTCTCTGCTTCTGCCAGCGTAGCTTCTGCTTACAAGCGGTATAATCTGCTGACTACACAAGAGTTTTTGGCAGGTGTAACAGCTGCTGGTGGTGATCTGACTCAGGTTGATAAAAAAGCTAACACCGACTGGCAGGATCAGATCTTACGGACAGGCGTTACGCAGAACTATAACGTAGGCTTTGGTGGTGGAAACGAAAATACTCGTTACCGCTTCTCACTTGGTTATCAGGATCAACAAGGTATCGTCAAAAATTCTGGCCAAAAACGCATAACCGGACGGATTAATGCTAGTCATGATTTGTTTAATCACAAAGTAACACTAGCTCTGAATGCCACAACCTCGAACTTACAAGATCAGTACGTCTTGAATACTACGAATGCCGGTGCTCAGGGTAACCTGATTGGCGCGGCTATTCAGGCTAACCCAACCTACCCGGTTACAAATCCTGACGGCACGTTCTATCAGCCTGGTGGTGACTTTCGTAACCCAGCTGCTATACTTGCTTATGACCGTGACCGGGGTGAAACAAACCGGACGCTAGCTAATGCTAGTCTTACCTGGCAGATTCTTGATGGGCTACAGTTCAAGGCTAACTTTGGCATCGATAATTCGACTGCTGTGCGTCGTACTGAACTTGATTCTCGTCTGGGTGGTAACTTTAGCTTAGGAATTAGTAATAACCAAGTTAACGTTCAAGGTAACGGAGCTGCCATTATCAACAACAAATACCGTACCTCTAAACTGGTTGAATACACACTGAATTATAACACGAAGATAGCTGGCAATTCGTTAGAAGCTCTAGCTGGTTTTTCGTATCAGAACTTTAACAACCAGCAGAATACAACCTTGGCTAGCTATTTTGGCTATAACCTAGATCTGATTAGCTATACGGATAACCTAGGTGGAGCTAATGGATTAACGTATAAAGCCTTTGGTGCAACATCCGACCACTCGAAGAATGACCTCCAATCGTATTTTGGCCGTGTTAATTACAATATTCAGGATAAATACCTGATAACGGCTACTTTGCGGGCTGATGGGTCGTCGCGTTTTGGGGTTAATAACAAATATGGCTATTTCCCGTCGCTGGCAGGCGCTTGGCGTTTGTCGCAGGAGAGTTTCGTACCGAAGAGTATTTTCGACGATCTCAAACTGCGGGCTAACTATGGAGTAACAGGTAACCAGGACTTTGCCGGTGGAGTATCGAAAATCATTTTCACCCGAGGCACAGATGGTTCTACGACTCAAGACAACAACCCAAACCCTGATATTAAGTGGGAACAAAATACAACCTATGGCGCTGGTATTGACTTTACCATCTTGAAAGGTCGATTAAGTGGCTCGGTCGATTACTTCAATAAATCGACGACTAACCTGCTTTTTCAGGTATTCTACGCTCAGCCAGCTCCTGTTACTTACAAATGGGTAAATCTGCCAGGTGAAGTTATCAACAAAGGGGTAGAAGTCTCGCTTAATTTTCAGGCGGTTCAAACGCAAAAATTTGCTTGGGACATCGCAGCTAATGCTACTTTCCTAAAGCCTATTGTGAAGGGTATTGGAACATCCATTCCTACGGGGCCAATTGACGGACAAGGCCTTTCAGGTGCTTTCGCTCAAACTATTCGGGATGGCTATGCGCCATTCTCGTTCATCATACCAACCTACACCGGCTTAGATGCTGCTGGACTAGGTACTTATGCTGATGGTGGTGCTGATAGAATTCAGGGCGATCCGTTCCCTCGAATGCGTTTTGGTTTAACCAACAATTTTTCGTTTGGAAAATTTAACGCCAGCATATTCTTTAACAGCCAGTTTGGTGGTTATGTATATAACAATACCGCCAACGCGCTCTTCCTGAAAGGCTCGTTAAAAAACGGTCGTAACGTAACGAAGGACGTAGCCAGCAGCAGCGAAAGCCCGCTGAATTCTGGTTCGGTATCAACCCGTTTCCTGGAAAAGAGTGATTTCGTTCGCCTGTCCAATGCTTCGATTGGCTACACCTTCACACTGCCACAGGGCGGTTTTGCAAAAACGCTGAACCTGTCGCTATCTGGACAGAACCTATTGCTAATCACAAGCTATACAGGCCTTGACCCAGAAGTGAACACGATCAAAACGCTGAATAATATTCCGTCGTTAGCGATTGATTATACGCCATTCCCATCGCCACGGACAGTTACGCTGGGATTAAATGTTGGATTTTAAAAACTAATTATATGAACATTTTGTATCGCTTTATAGAGTAGTAAGCCTGTTTTATGGGAGGTACGAAGTGTTCGAGATTAGACGAAAACCATTTAACAATACGATTCATGGATTTTACTAAATATCAAACAATCTCGCTGTTGAGTGCCACGCTGTTGCTTGGTACGGCGGGTTGCTCTAAACTAGACGACACTGTTCTGGGGAAACTATCTTCGGAGACGGCTAGTACTACTTCAGTTCCGATTGACCCAGCTAGTTCGTTGCAGGGAGCTGTTTCAGCTCTTAATAGCATCGCTAATGGACAGGGTGGAGCTTATGCAATGGAAGAGCATCCAACCGACGAAATGCAAGGTCCTACTAGAGGAACGGACTGGGATGACTTCGGTACCTGGCGGAAACTGCACCAGCATACATGGACACCTGTGCACACCGAAATTAACAATGCCTGGGACAATCTGAACAGTGGAGCTTTCAAGGCTACACAGACCATCTCAGTGGCTGGTAGCGATGCCGCTATTAAAGCGCAAGCACAATTTTTGCGGGCATTCTTCATGTTCTATGTTGTTGATTTATATGGTCAGGTTCCCGTTCGTGAAGTAACAGACGCTGCTGATGCAAACCCGAAAGTGCTCAGTCGTTCGGCAGCTACCGATTATATTGTTGCCGATTTGACCGCGGCTATACCGAATCTGCCAAGTGTAACGGCTACTACTAACAATAAAGCAACTAAGGAGGCCGCTCAGTTTCTGTTAGCCAAAGTGTTGCTTAATAAAGCAGTTTATACACAACCAGCAGCAACACCAGCTGGGCCATTCACATTTGCAAAAGCTGATATGGATGCCGTCATTGCTGCTTGTAATACAGTTATTGCATCCGGCAAATTCTCGCTGCAACCAAAAGGAGATTACTTTAACATGTTCTCTCCTGATAACTCGGCGCTTGCTAAAGAGAATATTTATGTCATTGCTAACGATAATGCTTCTCAGCCAGGTAATGTGCGAAACCGTTATTATATGACGATGCACTATAACCAGCAGCCTAGTAGCTGGAATGGTTTCACAACATTAGCCGATTTTTATAATAGTTTCGATAAAGCTGATGAGCGAATAGGTAAAGCTCTCCCAGGTGTAACAGATAAAATTGGTGTACGAGTTGGATTCCAGATTGGTCAGCAGTATGATGAAAAAGGAGCGCCCTTAAAAGATCGTAGTGGAAATCCACTAATCTTTACGCCAGATGTTAATCTATCGTATGCTCTGGAAGCAAAGGGCATACGGGTTGTAAAATACGCTCCCCAACCCGGCTTCTTAGATAATCCAGCTAACGACTACGTTTTCTTCCGTTATGCTGATTTGCTATTGATGAAAGCTGAAGCAATTTTACGTGGTGGCACGGACCCCATGGGTGAGACGGCGGAGAAAATTGTAAACAATCTGCGTACAACGCGTGGTGTTACTGCTAAGACGCCAATCGATGCCAAGGCTATTTTAGCCGAGCGTGGCTTTGAACTTTATTGGGAAGGCTGGCGCCGGAATGACCAAATTCGCTTTGGTACATTTCTCGATCCAGTTGATAACCGGCCTATTAAATCAGCTGATACGAAAGTATTATTCCCAATTCCGCAACGGGCTGTTGATAGTAATCCAAATCTGAAGCAAAACCCTGGCTACTAATTTTGTTTTCTGTACCAGTTATAAACAGCAGCTCTAAATGGGCTGCTGTTTGTTTTCTACCTACTAGAGGGGGTCTTATAAGTCAAATAGGAATTAATACATAGTAGCCAAAAGGAGATATTTAAGTAGCTACTATTGCTGGAAATTTAGAGTATATACCACCTGCTGAATTAATTACACGTAACGAATGATAAAGAAATTTGGCCTGTTGGCTATCAGTCTGTGTGGACTGCTATCGTGCCATAAAAATACTGATACATTATTTGAGAACTTGCCTGCCACAGAAACCGGAGTTGACTTTATAAACCGGAGTCTGGATAAGAAGAACTTTAACATATTTAATTACCGGAATTTCTATAACGGTGGTGGTGTCGCTATTGGTGATGTCAATAATGATGGTCTTCCTGATCTCTTTCTAACATCCAATTTTGAGGAGAATAAACTTTATCTAAACAAAGGCGGGATGAAGTTTGAGGACGTAACTCAAAAAGCAGGGATTGTTGGTAAAAAATTCTGGTCAACAGGTGTCACGTTTGCTGATGTTAATGGTGACGGATTAATGGATATATACGTCTGTAACTCAGGAAGCCGCGACGAGCGTGGAAATCAATTATATATTAATCAGGGAGTCAAAAGTGGACTTCCTACGTTTGTCGAAAAGGCTAAAGATTATGGCCTATGGGATGGTGGCTTCTCGACTCACGCTGCCTTTTTTGATTACGACCGGGATGGTGATCTGGACATGTATCTGCTCAATAACAGCTTCACACCGATGGATCGCCTAGGGTACGAAAACATGCGTAACATTCGGGATAAATTAGGTGGACACAAATTGTTTCGAAACGAAGGACCAGATAAGTCATTTACGGATGTTAGTGCGCAGGCTGGGATTTATGGTAGTTTAATTGGGTTCGGATTGGGTATTACTATTGGTGATGTCAATAACGATAATTGGCTGGATATTTATATATCCAATGATTTCTACGAACGGGACTATCTGTACATCAATCAGAAGGATGGTACGTTTAAAGAAGATATTGAGAACGAAATGGGGCATATCAGTCTGGCATCAATGGGAGCTGATATTGCCGATGTGAACAATGATGGGAACCTTGATATTTTTGTAACAGATATGCTGCCGGACGATGACTACCGTCTGAAAACAACGACCGCTTTTGAAAGCTACGAGCTGGGACAATTAAAAGAATCGCGGGATTTTTTCTATCAGGATTCCCGAAATATGCTACACCTCAACAATGGCGATGGAACCTTCTCTGAAATCGGGAGAATGGCTGGTACGTCAGCCACCGACTGGAGTTGGGGGGCCTTACTCTTCGATATGGATATGGATGGTAAGAAAGACATTTTCGTGGCGAATGGCATTCTAAAAGACCTTACCGATCAGGATTACGTAGCGTTTCTGGCCGACAATCCAGACTTGCGATCGATGATAGAGGGCACCAAGAAATTTGATTATAAAGAATACGTCGATAAAATGGGTTCCAGCCCATTGCCAAACTATGCGTTCCGGAATATGGGCGATGGCATGAAATATGAAAATAAAGCGGCTGAATGGGGCTTGGGTGACCCCTCGTTTTCGAATGGTTCAGCATATGGTGATCTGGATAATGATGGCGATTTAGACCTGGTGGTCAATAATAATAACTCACCCGTATCGATCTTCAAAAACACATCCGTCGAGAAAAAACACAAGAATTTTCTTCGGGTAAAACTCAACGGCTACGGGCACAACCTGAATGCTATTGGTGCTAAAGTATATATTCATCAAAAAGGAATGGATGGGAAACCACAAATTCAGTATTTACAGCAGATGCCCAATCGAGGATTCGAGTCCTCCGTGGATTTGACAATGATATTCGGGCTAGATGAAAATCCCAGAACTGACTCGTTGGTCGTGATCTGGCCTGATGACAAGAAACAGGTTATATGGCACCCTAAAGCCAATACAACCCTAACATTGGATTACAAAAATGCTAATCAGATGGCGATATTCGTTGCGCCTACAATGGCCGTTAACCGTGTATTTGAAGATGTGACAGGAGCAACGAAACTGGATTATGTACACAAAGAAAATGAATTTGTCGATTACAACCGTGATGGGTTATTGAAGCAAATGCTATCTCGTGAGGGGCCTGCACTGGCTGTAGGCGACGTTAATGGTGACGGCTTGGAAGATGTATTTTTAGGCGGAGCAGCTAACATGCCGCGCTCATTATATGTTCAGAAATCTGATGGTACGTTCAGTTTGCAAAAGCAACCATTTTTACTGGATGCCAATTATACCGAAGACATAGGAGCTACGTTTTTTGATGCAGATGGTGATAAAGATCTTGATCTGTACATTGCCACCGGCGGCAATGAATTTGAAGACCTAACGTATCTGGCAGACCGGCTTTACCGCAATGATGGCAAGGGGAATTTTACCTGGGACAGAACCATGCCCCGTAGCTTGGAAAATAACTCATGCGTGATCGCTGCTGATTTTGATTTAGACGGTGACCAGGATCTGTTTGTTGGTGGACGAATGATTTCAGGACAATACGGCCAGAATCCCGATCAATTAATCCTGGTCAATGATGGCAGAGGCAATTTCCGTAAGGCGACCAAAGAACTCATGCCATTTTCGAAAGATATTGGCATGGTAACCGATGCTGTATGGGCGGATATAGACAACGACCGATATCCTGATTTGATACTGGTAGGTGACTGGATGCCTATTACGATTCTGAAAAATAAGCAGGGGAAAGGATTTGAACGTATTGATAACGAGACGCTTGCCAATACGGGTGGTTGGTGGAATGCCATTCGGGCTACTGATCTTGATAACGATGGTGATACCGACTTCGTGGTTGGGAACCTTGGTCTGAATAGTCGTATGGTAGCAACGGTGAAAGAGCCCGCTCATCTCTATAGCAATGATTTTGATCACAATGGGGGATATGATCAAATAATTACATGTTTTAGACCGGGTTCTGACGGGGAGCCCCGCGAATGTGTAATGGTACAGAAACCTGATTTACAAAAGCGTATTCCATCTATTAAAACCAAATATATTAAGCATACTGATTACGCTAAAGCCAGTTTTGAGGATATTTTCTCTCCGCAACAGCGGGAGGGCATGAGTGTCAAAACCGTACAAACAGCCGAAACATCCGTGCTAATCAATGATGGTAAAGGCAATTTTACGATGAAAGCATTACCGGTTCAGGCACAGACCTCACCTATCCATGCGATCCTGACAGACGATTACAATAAAGATGGGAAAATGGATATTCTATTGGCTGGTAACTTCTTTGACGTATTGACCGAAGTAGGTCGTTATGATGCCAACTATGGTTTACTGCTTACTGGAAACGGCAAGGGTGATTTTGTCGCAACGAAACCTTCGCAGACTGGTTTTTTTGTGCACGGTCAAGTGCGTAGGATGCTGCCCGTTCGTGGGGCGAATGGAAAGCAATTTATTGTGCTGGCTAAGAATAATGACAAGGCGCAGATTTTTAGGGTCACAAAAGGGGGTAAGCCATGAGGAAATTGCTTACTCTTTTTAGCATGAGTATAAGCTTACTGGCAGGCTGTTCGCAGAGTACATTACCATCGACGGAGAAATCATTATTTGAGTCACTGGATTCGACGCAAACGGGTGTGGGCTTTAATAATCAGCTACATAATACTGACAGCTTATCCATTTTAGATTACCTGTATTTTTACAATGGGGGGGGCGTGGCGGCTGGTGATCTCAACAACGATGGCCTGACAGATCTTTATTTTATCTCAAATCAAGGGCCGAACAAATTATACCTCAACAAAGGTAAGTTCACCTTCACCGACGTAACGGTGAAAGCAGGGGTGTTAGGTTTAGCAAACTGGCAGACTGGCGTGACGATGGCCGATGTAAATGGCGATAGTCAACTCGATATATACGTGTGTGCGGTCAGTAAATTCAGAGGACTTACAGGTACCAACGAATTATACATTAACAATGGTCCAGATGCCAATGGAGTACCAACCTTTACCGAACGGGCAGCCGAGTATGGGCTGGCCTTTGCTGGTTTCTCGACTCAGGCAGCCTTCTTCGACTACGATCATGATGGTGACCTTGATTGTTTCCTGCTCAATCATGCCGTTCATACCTCACGTAGTTTCGACCAAGTTTCAACCCGGAACAATCGCGATCGCGAATCGGGTGATTACTTGTTTCGAAATGATGGGGGCAAGTTTACGGATGTAAGTGAGAAGGCGGGCATCTTTGGGGCGGCTATGGGCTATGGGCTGGGGATATCTGTAGCCGATCTGAATAACGATGGTTGGGAGGACCTCTACGTTTCGAACGATTTTCACGAAGACGATTACTACTACGTTAACAATCACAAAGGTGGTTTCACCGAAAGTATTCGACAGGCGTTTGCGCATACCAGTCGATTTTCGATGGGAAACGATGTGGCCGATGTTAACAATGATGGTTATCCTGACGTAATGACGCTCGATATGTATCCGGCTGAGGAGGCTGTTGAAAAGTCCTCGCAGGGGGAAGATCCATTAGATATTTATCGATATAAACTTTCGTATGGCTATATGAATCAATATAGTCGCAATTGTTTGCAAATCAGCTTGTCAGGGAAGCGGTTTATAGATGTCGGTGTACTAGCGGGGGTTGCTGCAACCGACTGGAGCTGGTCTCCTCTATTAGCCGATTATGATAACGATGGCGTGAAGGATCTGTTCGTTGCGAATGGTATTGCCCGTCGGCCTAATAATCTTGACTACGTAAAGTACATTTCCAACGAGTCTTTGCAGAACGAACTGGGGGCATCATCAAAACTTGATGAGAAAGCCATCCAGCTTATGCCCGAAGGCAAAGTGCATAATTATTTATATCGTGGAACGCCTGGCCTTCAATTTGAGGATAAGTCGATGGATTGGGGGTTTTCAACGCCAACGCTTTCGTGCGGAGCTGCCTACGCTGACCTCGATAATGATGGTGATCTGGACCTTATTACGAATAACGTCAATGATCCCGCCGGGTTATATCGTAACGATGCCAATGTAATTTTTCCCGCCAACAGGCACCTGACAATAAAATTGGAAGGAAATGGGCTTAATACGTTTGGGGTGGGTGCCAAGGTGATTCTTAAATACAAAGACTCCTTGCAGATGCAGCAATTGATGCCGACGCGTGGCTTCGAATCATCTGTCGCGCCGGAGTTATTGTTCGGTCTTGGCGAGCGAAATGTAGTCGATTCGCTGATCGTTATTTGGCCAAATCAGCAAATGGAGATTCGCACCAACGTCAAAACCAATCAGTCGCTAGTAGTCAAACAGGCTGACGCTAAACTTGATGGCACGCATTTTTCATATACAGTTCCGGCAATGAAACCACTTTTCTTGGACGTTACAAGGGTTGATTCAATTCCTTACAGACACCTCGAAAATAGTGAGTACTTCGATTTTGTCCGGGAATCCTTGATGCCGTTCAAAATGTCGACCGAAGGTCCTCATTTAGCAACTGGAGATGTGAATGGTGATGGTTTAGAGGATATGTACGCCGGAGGAGCCAGGTGGCAGTCGGGGAGTTTATTGATACAACAACCAAATGGTACGTTCAAAGCCAGCTCTCAACCCGCCTTTGTAATTGATTCAACGTATGAAGACGTAGACGCAGCTTTCTTCGATGCTGACGGCGATAAGGATCTGGATTTATACGTAGTGTCGGGCGGAAACGAATTCTACGGAAAAATGACGGAGCAGTTTGACCGTCTTTATTTGAATGATGGGAAGGGCAATTTCAACCGTTCGATAAATGCGCTGCCACCCATGTTTGATAATAAAAGCTGCGTTCGCCCCTACGATATTGATCACGACGGTGACCTCGATCTATTCGTTGGTGGTCGTGTAGTGGCGTTTGGGTATGGGAAATCCCCAAACTCCTATTTGCTCATCAATAACGGCAAAGGTCAGTTTTCAGATCAGACGGAAAAGTTGTCTACCGGTCTGCGGAAAGCAGGCATGATTACCGATGCCGTTTGGGCCGATTATGACGGTGATAAAGACATTGATCTGATTTTGGCTGGCGACTGGATGCCGATCCGAATTTTTGCGAATAGCAATGGTAAATTTGAAGAAGTCACTTCCATTACATCCAATAATACGCCGTTAAGCGGTTTTTATCAACGTATCATCGCTGCCGATTTCGACAGCG
The DNA here is from genome assembly GCF_054777855.1 of Spirosoma jeollabukense. NCBI lineage: Bacteria > Pseudomonadati > Bacteroidota > Cytophagia > Cytophagales > Cytophagaceae > Spirosoma > Spirosoma jeollabukense. The sequence goes on along the minus strand of NZ_BAAHAD010000006.1, from coordinate 324,299 downwards.
ACGGTGATATGGATCTGATGGCGGGTAATCTTGGGACAAATACCAAATTCCGTAAAACACCGGATTCGCAGTTGCGGATGTGGATAAAAGACGTAGATAATAATCAGAGTACGGAGCCAATTATAGCCTACAACCGTGGAAAAGAATGGTATCCAGTAGCCTTTAAAGACGAATTGGGTAAGCAAATTCCGAGTATTATTAATAAACGCTTCACGGACTACGTATCGTTTGCCGGCAAGACGATGAATGATGTGCTTACATCCGATGACCTAAAAGGAGCGGAGGAGTTTACGCTTAACCAGTTCGCATCCGTTTATCTGGAAAATCAGGGTGGCCGTGAACCGAAGTTTGTTGTGCATGAATTACCTATGTTGGCGCAGGTTTCAAAACTGTTTGCCCTGCAAGCAATGGATATTGACCACGACGGTGACCTTGACGTAGTGGGAGGAGGTAATTTATACGGAGTTGGTACGTATCAGGGGCGTTATGATGCCAGCTATGGCTTGGTGCTACGTAACAATGGCCGACGTGGAGTTAATAAAACAGGGCATAACCAAGCCCAATTCACTGCCTTGTCACCAGTCGATTGCGGTTTCCTGCTTGATGGCGAAATACGTGACATTCGGCCAGTGAAAACGGCGCAGGGAACCTTGATCGTAGTCGCTCGAAACGGAGCTGGTTTGCAGGTGTTTAAACCATTAGGCATGAAGTAGGCTTGCTTTACGTTTAAGGTTTAAGTTGGTACTGCAATTCCACTAATTTTGCAAATACTGATAACCGTAAGTCGGTATGTTACTCTTTAATCTGGTTCTTATCCTATGAAATCTTCGCTTCGCTTAAGCTATTTTCTAGCTCTTCTGCTGGTTATGGCTACTGGTTGCAAGAAACCTGCTTCACCTGCCGAATACAATGCTAAAGCCGCCAATGTCGAGAAATACAACGCAGCTTTGAATAAACTGACGCAGGTTATTATTCACGACATTTTTTCGCCCCCCGTTGCCAGCCGGATTTATTCGTATGCCAATCTGGCTGGGTATGAGGCTCTGGTACCTTTCGCCCCAAATTATGAGTCGCTGGGTGGTAAACTGAAGCGATTTCAGGCTAGTCCAAAGCCAGAAGCTGGAAAGGAATATTGTTTTCCGCTGGCTAGTGTTCGGGCTTTTCTGACGGTTGCCCGTGCGTTAACATTTTCGGTCGATTTCTATGATGAATTTGAAAAGCCGTTTTATGAGCAATACAAAAAAGACGGTGTTCCTGATGACGTATATGAGCGATCGATGGCGTATGGTGAAGCGGTTGCCAAGCACGTACTGGATTATGGTGCCAAGGATAGTTACAAACAAACACGAGGCTTTAAACACACGGTTACGAATGAGGAAGGTACCTGGGTACCAACACCACCAGCCTACATGGATGCTGCCGAGCCTCAGTGGAACAAGCTACGTTGCTGGGTCATGGATACGTGTAATCAATTTATGCCACCGCGGCCATTTCCCTACAGTCTGGTAAAAGGAAGCCCTTACGAAAAAGAACTTGATGAAGTCTATCAGGCCGGTAAAAATCTTGACAAGACGAAACAGGATATCGCCTATTTCTGGGATGATAACGCTTTTGTGATGAACGTAGCGGGACACGTTATGTACGCAAGCAAAAAAATGACGCCAGGGGGACATTGGCTGGCCATTGCCCAGACTGTTGCCCGGCAGAAAAAGCTGGACATGATGCATACCGTCGAAGCATATGCGCTTACCTCATTCGCACTGAGTGATGGCTTTATCTCGTGCTGGGACGAAAAATATAGAAGCAAAACCATCCGGCCTGAAACTGTTATCAATAAATCAATTGATCCCAAATGGACGCCATTTCTACAAACCCCCCCGTTCCCCGAGTACCCAAGTGGGCACAGTGTGATATCGACGGCAGCCGCTACCGTACTTACCGAACTGATGGGTGATAACATCGCTTTTACCGACTCAACCGAGTTTCAGTATGGGCATGGTGTCCGGTCGTTTTCGTCGTTTAGAAATGCGGCTGACGAGGCCTCCATTAGTCGTCTTTACGGCGGTATTCACTACCGGTCAGCTCTGGTCAATGGTCAGATTGAGGGAGAGAAAGTTGGCAAATTAGTGATTGAAAAAATCCACTCTCGAAAATCCGGCTTAGCAAGCCGATAGTTGTTAAAAGCTAGTTAAAAAATCCCCGCTTATGAAAAGTGGGGATTTTTTTTGGTAACTGGCAAGTCGTAAACCTATTTCTAACTTTTATACTATGATACTACCTATACGTCTGATACTACCCGCTATGATGCTGATGGTCAGCCTGAAGATATTGGCTCAAACCGCAAAAACCGATACTACGCACAAACAGCCCGACAAGGTTGCTCAGTCCTACTACTTAATAAGCCGATCTTCTGAAGACTCGTCCCGGTCAATTTTTAATTTCAAGGCGGCTCCTATCTATGTCCGCACGACACCTTTCTCAATTTATACGGGAGCGGGAAATCCGCGAGACCGTATTGCGCAGAGCATTGAAATTGGTAAATCATTCAATGTGATTGATTTGGGCGTTGCGTTTGGCCGCAATTCACTACGTCCCGATTCTACGCTTTTTCTGGAAGGCCGGGTCACCATGGACGTAGCGAATTACGGCATTTTTGCGAATGAAATGACCATAGGAGCGGGTCGGGTTTTCGATAAACAAGGTAGCCTGATGCTTGAACTGACCTACAGTATCATTGCGCAGGTTGCCCCTCGTCTGGGAATTGGTCTCACGACGGGTTACTACGACTTTAGCAACGAAGTAACAGATAGCTCCAAGACTTTTTATGGAATCTACCTGCGTTTTGGCATCATGCGAACGGACTCCGGCGGCTTACTGGGAGGAGGTTCCCGTGGTCGTGGACGACCAGTCCGGATTGGTCGGCCTCACCGGCATGGGCGTTAAACTTCTCTATTTAATTGATCCTGTAGCATCTTTAAGTTGCTAATTATAGATTCTAAGCGTTCATTTTCTTTGTGAAGCGATCGTTTGCCCAACACAAAATAAGCATACATCATCCAGGCAACGTAGGGAACTAGCGCAAGAATTCGGCCTGTTAGCGAGAAATAGCCCAAAATTTCAATGAAATAAAGGCCAAATGCGCCATTTAAGAGGATGTAGTAAACCGGCAGATTTATTCGAATTAGTTGCTTCCGAAACGCATAATACCGCTCCCATTGATCAAGGTGTTGCGCTACGGATGCTCCTACGTCAATCCGGCGCAAGCGGACATAAACGCCCAGACTAATGCCTCCCTGAATGGCAGGGATCAATGCCAGGAGCACAACTGCTACGTAGGTAAGAGTTGACTGGAAATGAATACTAGTGAAAAAGCCTATCCAGATAATGAAAGCAGATGTAAGCAGTAACGTACTAGCCGATAATAACTGCAATCGTTCCAGCTTTCGCTGCGTATTGGCATTGCTTTTTTTTAGCTCATCCACGTCAGGCATGCTTGCTGGGACTGCCTGTTGCTGCCATACGTGTTTGAGTTGCTCAAAGTCGTCCATGATGGTGGTAGATATCAGTTAGTTGTTGCTTGATGCGGTGAATTTTTACCCGTAAGTTGCCCTCCGAAATACCTACAATCTGCGCAATCTCTGAATAAGTCGTATCGTCTAACACGAGCATGATAATAAGCCGGTCAGTTTCGGCAAGTTTACTGATACAGAGATGTAATAAGCTGATTTGTTGATCTAATTCACTGGTTTCATCAGCGATCCGTTCGGCATGAGATGTCTGCAGAGAATCGGTTGGTCGTTTTTTCACTGTTCGTAAATGATTCAGGCACGTATTGACCGCTATCCGATATAACCACGTGCTTACCAATGACTCACCCTTAAAAGTTGATACGTTCTGCCAAACCTTCACAAAAGTCTCCTGAGCCAGATCCTGTGCCTGCGGATAGTCGCCGGTATAGCCCAGGCAGAGTTTCAGGACTTTCGGATAATAGGTTTGATAAAGCGAGTCAAAGTCTGGGAGCGATGTCATGCGTTCCTGTCAATCAATTAGATCCGTTCAGGAATTGATCTATCTGCTGATAAAACCACGTTGGATTGTCGTACATGATAAAGTGCTTGGTATGAGCCACTGCTATCGTCTTGTTTTGTAACTGTTTGTACTGTTCATTCAAAATACGTTCGGTTGTTACTTCACTAGTAAAGTATAAACTGCCCAGCACCAGCGTTGGCGACTTAATGGCGGCAATGTCGCTACGTAGATCCGTTGTACTCATTTCTACGAGTGTATAACCGAGTGTTCTACGGTCGCTCAAGGCCGACCAGTGTGCTATCTGACGTGCCCGCGATGAGTCACTTACCTGCGTGAGCATAGATTTGGTCATGTTAGCTTCGTAATTGACGGTTGGTAGGTTTACGAAATTCTGAGCTACTACGTCAGGATTGTAAACCGGGCTTTTTCGCAGTGAATCGGCTTTGATCGCTGGATTAGTCATGGCCGAAATAAACGGTACGCCATCTACGCAAATAAGTTTGCTGATCAGGGCTGGTTCTGTACTGGCAACCCAGAGGCTCATAAACGCACCAAGGCTATGGCCCATCAGGATAGGCTTTCCCAGATGTTTTTCCTTAATGTACCGGATAATTTCGTCGCGAACCGTCTGTAGTATTGGGGTCCTGATAGGCTCTACACCTGCAAAACCTGGTAGTGTCAACACATGGCATTGATAATGATCACTTAAATGGGCAACGGTTTCATGCCAGACATTGCCACTGCACGAATAACCTGGAATTAGAATAATCGACTGGCCCTTACCCGTAATGGTTACACTAAACGATGTCGGCTGCGCAATCAGAAAATGGGCGCTAACAAAGAGTGGTATGAACAATAGGGACCTTTTCATAACAGCAGATAATGGTTTAATGAGTGAACTAGTATGACTGCGTCGTCGCGATCGAGTAGCGAGTTTCAATCATTGGAAACCATACGCGGCAGATTGTTACATCGGTAGATATAAATTTTATAAAACAGTCTAATCCTTCTTTGCAACTACCTAATCATTGAATGGATATGCTTTACTATAGAGGCACTTGTAAGCAACGAGTCTTAGGAATTGGGTTACTAAGAATAATGGTATTATTTTTAGTCTTTATTTAACCTATGGAATATTTATGAATAGAAAGTACGTGTTGTTTGCTTGTCTGCTACTTTCTGGCTGGCATGCGGTTCCTGTTTCCGCTCAAACCGACAAGGCTGCCTGGCAGATTGTTGCCCAGACTATTAACCCCGCAAATTATTATGGCATCACTGTTGCCAATGGCATGATCGGTCTGGTTTCTTCGTCTGAGCCAATGAAGGTAAAAGACGTGGTACTAAATGGGGCATTTGATACGTATGGTCGTGGCCGCGTCTCAAATATTCTGAAAGTGTTCAACTTTGCTAACATGAATCTTGAGGTAGATGGACAGCGTATTGGCCCCAAAAATATTGCCAACTACCGCCAAGTACTTGATATGCAAAAAGCAGCGCTGACCACTACGTTCGATTATACTGATAAAGTCAGTGTTCGGCAGACAATAATGGCACTGCGTCATCTGCCCTTTTCCGAACTGACAATGGTTGAGATCACGGCTAAAAAAGACTGCGAAATCAGTCCAATGAGTGTTATCGAAACACCCGAAAATCTGAAAGAAGTTAAGAATTTCTATTCGGAGATAGATCGCGCGCACGTGACGATTCGTTTGTTGACCTCTGTTGCGAAAAGTCCAACTGGACGGCATACGGTAGCGGCTTCCACGAGTTTTATTTTTGAGGAACCACATGGTCAGGAGCCCGATGTGATTCATGAGGATTGGGATTACAACATGCACTTGGCTAAGTTTAAGAAACGGCTGAAAGCTGGCGAAACCTACCGCTTTAGTGTGGTCGGCTCAGTATCGTCGACGGCTCATACTGCTGATCCACAGAACGAAGCCGAGCGACTAACACTTTTTGCTGCGCTCGAACGTATCGAACGTCTCTTGGTGCGACATAATGCTGAATGGAGTAAGCTTTGGCAGAGCGACATTATTATCGACGGTGACGTCGATGCACAACAGGCTGTTCGTTCAGCCTTATACCATCTTTATTCATTTGTTCGCGAAGGTACGGGCTACAGTTTGTCGCCGATGGGTTTGTCAGGCCTTGGCTATAATGGTCACGTTTTCTGGGATACTGAATTGTGGATGTATCCGCCCATTTTAGCCCTTAAGCCTGAAATTGCTAAATCCATGCTCGAATACCGATTCGAACGGATGCAAATGGCTCGGCAAAATGCATTTAGTCATGGCTATAAGGGCGTAATGTTTCCTTGGGAGTCAGATGCCGATGGGCAGGAAGCGACACCTGTCTGGGCTTTGACGGGTCCATTCCAGCAACATATTTCTGGCTGTGTTGGGTGGTCGTTCTGGAAGTACTATCAGGTTACGAAAGACAAGGAATGGTTGCGCACACGCGGTTACCCAATGCTGAAAGAAGTGGCGGATTTCTGGACGAGCCGTGTAGAGCGGGAAGGTGCCGGAAAGTATCACATCAACAATGTCATTGGTGCCAATGAATGGCAGGAAAATATTGACGATAATGCGTTCACAAACGGGATGGCTAAAACGGTTTTGTCGTATGCCACACAGGCCGCTCAGGAGTTAGGCATAACGGCTAACCCTGATTGGAAACTTGTGGCAGACAATATTCCAATATTGAAATTCCCAGATGGCGTGACGAAAGAAAATCGTACGTATGATGGCGTGATGATCAAGCAAGCCGACGTTAATCTGCTGGCCTATCCGCTCCATATTGTAGCGGACGAAGCAGCTGTAAAGAAAGATTTAAGCTATTACGAACCCCGCTATTCGCCAGAAGGCCCAGCGATGGGCTGGTCAGTATTATCGACGTTGCATGCGCGGCTAGGAGAGCCGGAGAAAGCGTATGACTGGTTTGTGAAGAGTTATAAGCCAAATGAAGTACCGCCTTTTAGGGTATTGGCTGAAACAGCAGGTGGAACGAATCCTTACTTTGCTACAGGGGCGGGCGGCATGTTACAAGCCGTTTTGAATGGTTTTGGTGGTATAGAGTTTACCGACAGCGGCATTATACAACTTAAAACGAAACTGCCAAAGAAGTGGAAGTCGTTAACAATTAAAGGAGTTGGAACTGAGGTAAAAACGCTTCAGGTTCAGTAAAAAAAGCAGTTTACAATAGGTTGCTCCAAACTAGTTCGTTAGTTGAGAAGCTATTGTAAACTGCTTTTAAATTTTACCATTGTGCAATTGGCAAATGAGCCGATTGGAGTTCCAGTTCAACATCTTTTGAGCTAATTGCCATCTTGTTTAATGAAATATAAATGGCCTTGACTGCATTTTCAATGCGCTCCCAGCCTTCTTCACTTCTTAAGTCAATACTAATCATGGTGCGATCATTCTGAGCCATGATGGTCAGATAGGTCATTGCACCAAGTATCACTGCTGAAATAGCTTCGGTATCGGCTCCTTTTACGAAAGAAAGCTGGCGGACTAAACGCGTCATTTCTTCATCCTGCGCCCGGGCTGTTGTTTCGGCAATAGAGTCATTTTCAATAACGCTTGCTTTAAGCACTTCGCGGGCGGTCTTGAACGTACGGAAATACCGATAGGTCTGAATAACCTGCCGATACCATATGCGGGCTACATCAGATTCGTGTAACGGGCGAATCTGATCTAACAGTGCAGGGGTGAAGACAGGAAATAGCTTACCCATTTTTACATAATATTCCAGCAGGCCTTCCATACCACCAAAATACCGGTAAATCAATACTTTACTTACATCCGCTTTTTCGGCCACGCGATTGACACCAACACCCTCCAAGCCACGTTCTGCAATTACTTCTTCTAATGCTTCGACAATCCGTTGCGTGGTTTTTGCGCGGTTTCGCCTGACTTTTTCATCTTTCTCCATAATAGCGATGTGCTTTATTATTTGTAATTTAAATACGCGTTGTTCCTTTGACTATGATTATCGCTGAAAGTCACTTTAGTGAACACTTTTTAATTAATATATCGCACTTTGATTACTAATAAATTAATAGGTAACTACACTGTCAGTTCATCTAAGCGAATCAGGTACTTGTCAAACGTACTAATAACGCTATATGGACTTGATTTGTGTGGCTAAAGTTACTTATAATGAGGTATTTATCCAAATATGTTTGTGAAACTTACTGTTTGGATAGTATATGTAAGTAAATAGTTAGAAAATAAGAAAAACTAGCATCTTTATTAGTCACTTATTTCCAGCTATTTTTAGACAGGTAGTATATAAATCTATTTTAAGCATGCGAAGAAATAGGCAGGTTTTATAAGACGATTAGCCTTTATACATTCCTTTTCTATCAATGCTACCAAACTACGAGCTAAAATTTACAATTCGACTAATTTCTTATTGAACATATTAAATTTGGTGTTAAGGTGCATTTTTAATCTATTCGCTTCCTTCTCGATACAAGAACTATTATAAAAGCTTTTAAGCAGGTTTTTTGTTAGAGATAAAATGGAACTATCGCCATTATCAAATTTATTTTCTGGCTATGAATGACTATGGCAAGTACATTTCTGTTATTCTTCCTTCAATGCTTAAGTTTGTGCTTGGCCCGTTAGCAGGTATAGCTCTAAAGTTAACTTGGTGGGAAACAGCGCTTTGTACTTTCATCGGTATGATGGCCAGTGTTGTCATATTCACTTTCTTAGGCAAAGTAATAATGGATAGCTGGCAAAAATTCAGAAAATCGACACCTAGACGTTTTACCAAAAGTAGTCGCCGAGCGGTGCAGGTATATCGCAAATTTGGTATGGCTGGTATTGCCTGTCTAACCCCGCTCCTCTTTACACCGATTGGGGGAACACTGATTGCTACATCGTTCAAGATTGCTCCTGTTAAAATCATTACGTGGATGGTCATCTTCTCCCTGATATGGGGAGTTGTTTTAACGCTTGCCCTCTACAATATCCCCGGCCTTAAAGAACTTATTTAAAGAACATTGGTCGATAACTGAAGTTAATCGCCAAAACAGTTACTCTGTTTAGAATCAGCTTAGATACTACATGCTGCTGTCTTATTTTTATTTATTAAACTTAGTTTCCAGGAAGCTATTGCTTATGATTCAAACTATTAGTCATCATATTATAGACGGGGCCTTATGACCCCGGTTCTACTATTTCTAATACTAGGGATAGAGCCTTATTAAATCTGTTGAACGGAACAGAGCCCCTATTTTTTTGGAGTTTTCTAACGCGGAATCAATCTATCCGGTAACATATACGCAATCAGAGGTAAAGTCGAACTAGTTTTATAATACAAATAAAACTGTGGACTACGTTGCCATTGATGTGTGTATTTGGGTAAGGTAATCTGACTTTGATTCGGATAGAGCGCCCTCAACTAACAAGGGTTTCTGAGTGAACTACCGTGAAACAACAGTCGGTGAGTCCAGTCAAAGCGTTTTCTGCTCCACTGAATCTTGTCCTACATGATCTAATGTGAGCCAAGCTCGTGTAAATTTAATCACTAGAGAAGGCCGGAAACAACGAGTACAAACCATAGTTGATGTGTAGGTTGCCTCGTTATATGCAAAGAAACAGGAGGATGCTACGTTCGCGTGGTAAACGATTGCCGGACCAGCCGTCCTGCCGCGTAAGCTGATGCCTATGCAGTTAATCTCTGGAATCAAAATACCGTTTGATGTGGATTCGATCGGTGATATGGATTTAAAACTTCGGTTGCTTGGTCATAGGGGTACTACCCGACGTTCGTTGACGGTAAAATTTGAAAATCCTTGGCTGGCAAGGCCCTGCGCAAGAAGAAAAGGCCTGCACAAAAAGAATCAACAGGAAGCACGCATCTTCTACGATAGGGATCAGAAGAAGTTTATTTTAGGCTACTGGATTAAGTCAATTGTAAGTGGTGTATTGGTCAGCGTGGGCGTTAAAGCCAATAAAAAATACCATTCAAATTAGTTGAAACTGAGGGAGCGCCATACGTTGCCAACTGAAGAAGAATAGCTCAAACGTACATTTCTACATACTGTGGTCTGTTAGCTAATTTCTGCTAACAGACCATTTGGTTTTGCTCGTACTATGTGTACCGGTAGGCCCACCAAATCAAAATGCCTTGCAAGGGTAATCGGCCCCAGCGTATAATTCCTGAGATGGTCTGAAATTGATCCGCTGTTGCCATGTACACGTTGGCAGGAAAAACGGCAATAAGCAATAAAACAAGTCCCCAAGCTGATAATGAACGTGTAGCCGGAAACAAAAGACCGACTCCCAGGACTATCTCAGCTATACCACTTAGCGTAACCATGAGCTGATGCGCCGGTACGTAGGGTGGCATAATGGCTAAATACATTTTAGGACTGATGAAATGATTTAGCCCGGCTGCTACGTAAACAAGCGCCTGAATGTAAAGACTGAGGTTGTTCATGAGTTCTCGGTTTGCTCAATTTACTCCACCACGTGCCCAACAAAGCCAGCAGTGTTGTCCAGAATTAGCCCTCCTCGCCGGAAGCCTAACCCACAGGCTTCGCCCGCGTAGAAAACGCCCGCCTGATACGTGTATCCGTTTGAGTCCTGAGGAAACTCGACGTATTCCTGGTAAATTTTTGGGTATTCACCGTAATCACCATCAGCTGTCAGCCGTTCACTACCATCGGCGTTCAGGATGCGAACATTGGCACCTTCGCGCCCGAACAATACTTTCTCGACACAGGCTTTGCCTGCCAAAACTTTGGTGTCTGTTTCGAGTAGTAGGGGATGGTCCGGGTAAAGCTCCCACAGAATTTTTAAAATGTATTTTGACTGAAAAAGAAGCGTATAAGCTGGATTTAGGATAACGGCCAGCCGTTTCCGTACGATTTCCGTCAGGATTTTTGTCAATTCAGGTTCATCTTCGGCAATGGATTCCCAGGGTACTAGCTTAAACCAGAAGTCCAGTTTTTCGAATTCGCCATTTTTAGGGTTTTGCCAGAAAATGCCTTCCTCAGCCGAAAATTCGACATTATCCACAAAATCGAATTCGAGTTCGAAATCAGCTTCACGGGCTGCCTCGCCAATGAGTGCTACGTTGGCATCGTCTTCAGGAAAACCCCGCATGGCTGATAGTAACAGCGTTGGCTGTAAATCGGGATTGAGAGCCAGTAACTCCTCAAACTGATCGGTTAAGGTCTCAAACACAGCATTGAATTGATGACTATCGTCAAGACCATTCGCTTTGAGGTGAGCATACTGAACCACGGCTGTTTCGGGCAGGCAGGTAGCCGTATCGGCATTGAACTCAATAAGCTTAATCGGGCGCCCATCTATGCCCCCAGCCAGATCAAAGCGGCCGTACAGGTGAATATTCCGGTCGTCGTTCCAGGATAATTTGATAAGATCAATCAAGTTGGCGGGAATGCCCAGTTCGGCAAACCGGTTCTCATCAATAACGTGCTGCCCAGCCGCTACGAACATCTCAAATAATTCATTGGCGGCTTCGTAATACATATCTGTTTCTGCGGGCGTTACAATCACCACTTCATTGCTTAAATAAGGAAGGGTATCTTTGCCCAGCATCCAGTCCCATCCAAGATTACTGAGTTGCGCATCAGGTGGTGTTGTGAGTGTTTTGAGTAAAATCATGTTAGTTGGTGATTTATGAGAGAGTGCCGTTCCAGTACGTTGTGAATGATAATTCGTTCGAAAGTAGTTGTTAATTCCTGCCGGAATGGTATCATGTTATAAATCTCGCCTATTCCTATGACCCGAACCGACTTACTTTTTGTTGGCGTGCTGCTAACCCTGACGATTGGTGCCGTGAGTGGACAATCGGTCCCCCGCAAATCGCCCGTCTCCGTTATTTTCGATACCGATATGGGACCAGATTATGATGACGTAGGGGCGATTACCCTGCTCCACGCTTTTGCCGACGAAGGAAAAGCCAATATTCTGGCAACCATTGCCAGCACGAATTATCCTAAGGTAACCCAAGTATTAAGTGTACTGAATACGTATTTCAAGCGGCCAGACATCCCCCTTGGCGTACCTAAAGGGAAAGCAGTAAGTGATAAAGACAGTCAGCATTGGTCGGATACGATTACGGCACGTTATCCGCATAAGATCAAATCGAATAGCGAGGTTCCTAATGCCATCGCGCTTTATCGGCAAATTCTGGCCAAACAGCCTGACCATAGCGTAACGATTATTACGGTAGGGTTTCTGACAAATTTGGCCAATTTGCTTGCGTCTAAACCCGACCAGTATTCTAAGTTACCGGGTAAGGAATTGGTGGCTCAAAAAGTAAAGAACGTAGTAAGCATGGCTGGTAAGTTTCCGAGCGGTCGGGAATACAACGTATTTAGAGATACGCCAGCCTCAAAAGCTGTGTTTGCCAACTGGCCAACACCCCTGTTGCTCAGCGGTTTCGAAATTGGAGAGCAGATCCATTCCGGTTTGCCGTTAACGAAGAATACCCGTATTCAACACAGTCCGGTTAAAGACGTCTTTACGATTTCTTTGCCCAAATCGAAAGAAGATAAAGACGGTCGGATGAGTTGGGATCAAACGGCCGTGCTGGTGGGTGTGAGCGGCTATGCACCCTATTATACTGTCAAATCGGGTCGGTTGACAATCAACGCCGACGGTTCCAATGGCTGGGACAATGCGGGCAAAGGTCATCAGTATTTAATCGTGAAGATGCCGACACCGCAGGTTGAAGTATTGATCAATAAACTCATGCAGCATCAACCCAGGAAGCAGTAATTGAAAAAAGCTGGAAAACGTACGCTAACATCGGGTGCTTTCGGGTCTTTTTTTGTTGTGTTTATATGACTAATTCATTGAAAGAAGGGCTTCGAAAAGCGGCCATGTTTTGCGCCTATCAGGAACGTACCCAGCAGGAAGTGCGCGACCGGTTGAAAGAATGGGGTATTTTTGGCGACGATGCCGAAGAAGTTATTGCGGAGCTTATTCAGCAGAATTACCTAAATGAAGAACGATTTGCAAAGGCGTTTGCCGGGGGTAAGTTCCGTGTGAAAGGCTGGGGAAAACGCAAAATCAAGCAGCATTTGCAGCAGCGGGGCATTTCGGGTTATAATCTCGACCAGGCCATGAAAGATATCGCCCCAGACGATTATCGCGAAACGCTAACCGATTTACTGGATAAGAAACGCCGGAGCCTACGTGACGAAAATCCACTGGTTGTCAAGCAAAAACTGGTGCGATATGCCCTTAGTAAAGGCTACGAGTCAGAACTGATTTTTTCGGTATTAGGGCGCGAGGAATAACTCCTTCTTTCGTCAGCTAGCCTTTTTATTCTATTTTGTAAGTCCCCTGTCTGCTTTGCTTATGCCCCGATTATTTCTGGAAATGGAACAGATGGCCAACCTGACCAGTGGTTTTGGACAGCTCTGTCTACATCTGGGACGCGAACTGGTTCGTCAAAAACCAACTGATTGGGAGCTAACATTTTTGGTTTCTAAAGAGCAGGTTGGTGTGTTTGGCTCGTCTGTAAAGTATATTGTAGCCAGCAAATGGCAACGAATTTGGCGACCATGGAAGTTCGATGTCTGGCACTGCCTGCATCAGGGCTCCCGAATTTATCCGACGCGTCCTACCCGATTCGTCTATACAATTCTGGATCTCAATTATTTGTCGATGGTCGAATATTCGGCCCTGCGAAAAGCCCGCCAACGAAAACGCTATCAGGCACGTATCAATCAGGCATCGGTTATAACGACCATTTCTTCTTACGTAGCTCAGGATGTTCGCCGACAGTTGGTTGTGCCGTCTCAGACGCCAGCGCGAACTATTTACTGTGGCGTCGATATTCCCGACAACGTATTGATGGCTCCGCCAGTCGTTAGACCCAATGGGCCATTTTTGTTTTTTATTGGGATGCTGCAATCCTATAAAAACGTTCATACGATGCTCCCCTTGTTGGTCGCGAACCCCGGCCATTGGTTGGTATTGGCGGGTCCCGACAAGCCTGAGTACAGCCAGCAGATTTGGGAGCAAGCCCGGCACTTGGGCGTAGCCGATCGGCTTTTGATGCCGGGACCCATTGATGAATCAACAAAATGGTGGTATTACGCCCACTGCGATGCGTTTTTGTTCCCCTCATTACTGGAAGGCTTTGGCATTCCCGTCGTCGAAGCAATGTCTTTTGGGAAGCCCGTTTTTAGTTCAGCCCTAACAAGTTTACCCGAAGTTGGTGGTTCCGAAGCTTTCTATTTCCCTTCATTCGACGCCGAAACGGTCAGTAGGACATTTAAAGAGGGTATGGAAATCTATCAAAAGGATACAGCTATGCCAGATCGACTACGTTTGCAAAGCCAGAAGTTTCGATGGGAAATTGCCGCTTCTCAATACTGGCAACTTTATCAGGGTTTAATGGATAATGTAAAATGATAAATTATCCATTAGCTTCCACTCGCTTAGCTTCCAGCGCGTAGCAAAACGAATTAGTTAGTGAACATGTAGTTGTATATTCTGATGATTACTTATTGAACGCGTTGATATTATTACGGTCATCATCCAGGTTATGTACCTCAATGGCCAGTTGCCTTACTCGCCTGATTAGGCCGGGTGCTGTATGGTATAGGATATCATACTCGCTTCCTTCAAAATCCATTTTTAGCAAATCAATTGTCTGCAAATCGTTATCTGAAAATGAGTAAATGCTACTATCTTGTAGGTATACAACTCGCTGCAATACCTTTACGGATAAAATTACTTTATCTTAACTCTACTCGCCATGTTCAAATATTTGAAGGAATCATTTGCCAGAAAAAAGGCAAGACGTGTTACGGCTAAATATCCATATGAAATAGATTCCTTTCAACTAGCTACAGAGGGTGAAGTACAATTCGCTAACTGGCGAAATCCGTTGATTCCTCCACAAAATATCACACAGAGTGAAATAAATTTCTTCCGCCGGTTTGCCACACCTGGCAGCTTTAGTATTGACGTAGGGGCGAATATCGGCGATACGACTGTGCCGATGGCGCTGGCTGTCGGTAAAGATGGGCTGACACTAGGCTTTGAACCGAACCCGGTAACGTATGAAATTCTAGAAGCTAACGCTCGGTTAAATAAGGCAAAAACCAACATTGTCCCTTTGCGGTATGCCATTACTGAAGAGGAGGGTGAGTTCTTTTATTCGTCGTCTGAAGCATCCTTTGGCAACGGTGGCGTATCGGCTACTGCCAGTGAAGCGGATCAACATGGAAAATTTAAACTCGCGGAAAAGGTAAAAGGAATCAACCTGAGTACATACTTAATCGACAATTATAAAGAATTCCTGCCCAGGCTATCACTTATTAAAGTGGATGTAGAAGGGCACGATAAGGACGTACTACGCTCCATTTCTTCGTTGATTGATGAATATAAGCCAACGCTTATTGCCGAGTGCTTTAGTGAGTCTACGCTGGATGAGCGGATGGAATTATATCAGATCGTAGCTGATCATGATTATACGCTGTATTATTTCGAGGATTTCTTTGATGAGGCAGAAATCATTCAAATTAGTCCCCCAGATATGAATCGGTGGAAGAATTTTAATTTCTACGCTGTTCCTCTTACTCGATCTAAGAAGTAGTCGATGAGTTACTACGTTAAAAAGACCAAAGTCTGTCAGACTTTGGTCTTTTTAACGTAAGCTCGATAAGCTATTACACTAAAATAAGCGTACCAATAATAACTTAAAAGTCAGCGTCGAACGTAATGCCTTTAGGTTCTTCCTGTACCGTTACGGGCGTTGGGCTGGTGGTATCCTGTGGCTGAGTAGCGGCTGCTTTCATAGCCTTGAATTTGGCCATCACTTCGCCACGCTGGTATTCACCAACGCGTTTCTCGAAAAAGTTAGTCTTGCCCTGCAACGAAATCATGTCCATGAAATCAAATGGATTTGCTACGTTGTATAGTTTGCGCAGGCCAAGCGTAGTCAGCAAGTGGTCGGCTACAAAGGCGATGTACTGCTTCATCAACTCGGCGTTCATCCCGATAAGCGACACGGGTAACGCATCGGCTACAAACTCCTGCTCGATTTCAACAGCATTGCTAATAATATCATAAATCTGCGACTCAGGAAGCTTGTTGGCAATATGGTCGGTGTAGAGCATACAGGCGAAATCGCGATGCAGGCCTTCGTCACGTGAGATGAGTTCGTTCGAGAAAGTCAGGCCGGGCATCATACCCCGCTTCTTAAGCCAGTAAATAGAGCAGAAGGAACCCGAAAAGAAAATGCCTTCTACAACGGCAAAGGCAATAAGCCGCTCGGCAAACGTACCATTATCAATCCAGCGCAACGCCCAGTCGGCTTTTTTCTTGACGCACGGAATTGTGTCAATCGCGTTCAGGAGCCGATCTTTTTCTGCGCTATCTTTAATGTACGTATCAATCAACAACGAGTAAGTTTCGGAGTGGATATTCTCCATCATAATCTGAAACCCGTAGAAACATTTGGCTTCGGCGTACTGTACTTCCGATAGAAAATTGACGGCCAGATTTTCATTCACGATCCCATCTGATGCTGCAAAGAAGGCCAGTACGTGCGAAATGAAGTGGCGTTCCCCATCATTGAGGCTGTTCCAATCTTTCATGTCCTGGCCGAGGTCAATCTCTTCGGCGGTCCAGAACGACGCCTGATGGGTTTTGTAGTATTCCCAAATATCCCAGTGCTGGATTGGGAACAGCACAAAGCGGCCTTTGTCTTCTTCTAAGATCGGTTCGATCACATCATTTTGTATCATGGTGCTACGTATGCGGTTTATATGAAAAGCTCAGGTTAGTACGAAGGCTGAGCAGTAAGTTCAGTCTAACAAATTTAAGCGTTCTGCCCGCTTCTGCAAGGTGACTAGATAGAATCAATGTTATTAGTCAAATTTCTTATTTGACTAAGATTAACGTAGTCAGATGGTTAGTGTGAGGATGGTTAGCGAAGTTCTTGGAATAGTTTAGGATTGAAAAGGGCTAGGTGAGAACTAAGCTCTACAATTCAAGAGCGTTGAGTTGATGAACATATAACACCGTTGCCCCGCCGTTTGTCTAAAACTATCATTCTACACCGCCGTGATGTGGACAGGTACCGCGCCTTGACGTTACACATTTTTGTAGAGACGCGACCCTTCGCGTCTTATTCGCGTCAGCAATTGGTAAGATGGTCATTTTGGCATTAGCCTATAAGACGCGAAAAAACCATCCGGTCATGAGACGCGAAGGCCGGTTCGCCAGTGCGGTCGCGTTTCTACATTTCCCGGAAACTACCCCCACCTGTTTTACGTTGTTCTTTAGAATAAGCCCGTGGCAACGTGACGACAGAAGAAAAGGGAACACTTACCGATATTGACCTGACAGGGTATGACCAGATTGAAGTGCTGGGCGCCCGTGAACATAACCTCAAAAATATTGACGTTACCATTCCCCGCAACAAGCTGGTGGTCGTGACGGGTATCAGCGGAAGTGGCAAATCGTCACTAGCGTTCGATACGATTTATGCCGAAGGCCAACGGCGCTATATGGAGAGTTTTTCGGCCTACGCCCGTTCGTTTATTGGCGATATGGAACGGCCTGATGTGGACAAAATCAACGGTTTGAGTCCGGTGATTTCCATAGAGCAGAAAACTACATCCAAGAATCCTCGTTCAACGGTCGGAACTACGACCGAGATTTACGATTTTCTGCGATTGCTCTACGCTCGCGCGGGTGAAGCGTTTTCCTACGTAACGGGTCGTAAAATGGAGCGTCAGTCGCAGGACCAGATTATTGATACAATTCTGGAGCAATATGCTGGTCAGAAACTCACGTTGATGGCTCCAATCATCAAAAGCCGGAAAGGACACTATCGCGAGCTGTTTGTGCAGATTGCCAAGACGGGCTATACGAAGGTGCGGGTTGATGGGATCGTGCAGGATATTGTGCCGAAGATGCAGTTAGACCGTTACAAAATTCACGACATCGAAATCGTCATTGACCGGCTCGTACCTAAGGTAGAAGATCGCTATCGGCTGAGTCAGTCGATCCAAACGGCGCTCAAACAAGGGAAGGGCGCTATGCAGATGCTTGATGGA
The DNA here is from genome assembly GCF_054777855.1 of Spirosoma jeollabukense. Classification (NCBI taxonomy): domain Bacteria; kingdom Pseudomonadati; phylum Bacteroidota; class Cytophagia; order Cytophagales; family Cytophagaceae; genus Spirosoma; species Spirosoma jeollabukense. The sequence goes on along the minus strand of NZ_BAAHAD010000006.1, from coordinate 306,196 downwards.
AACGGGCAATTGGTCTATTTCTCGCAGAATCTGATGGACCCTGAATCGGGCATAAGTTATGATGAGCCGTCACCCAACTCGTTTTCATTCAACTCGCCTTACGGTGCTTGCCCGGTTTGTAATGGCCTGGGCGTAGTAGAAGAAATTACAGAAGAGTCGGTTATTCCGGATAAATCGCTCAGTATCAGCCGAGGAGCAATTGCGCCATTGGGCGAGTATCGCGAATTGTGGATTTTCAAGGAGATCGAAGCGATTCTGAAAAAATACAAACTCAACCTCACGACGCCCGTTGCGAAGTTTCCCGACGATCTGCTACACGCGCTCATGTATGGCACGGAAGAGGAAGCAACGGTGCCGTCGAAGAAGTACGTTGGTGAGGATTATTACAGCTTTAAGTTTGAGGGCATCGTTAACTTTCTGAAGCGTCAGCAGGAAAATAGCACTGACAAAATTCTGGACTGGCTCAAAGACTTTATGGTCGTGAAACCCTGTCCAGAGTGCGCTGGTGCACGACTAAAAAAGGAGTCTCTTTACTTCAAAATTGCTCAGAAGAACATCTCCGAATTGGCCCGGATGGACATTTCGGAACTGACGGTATGGTTTGAGGGGCTGGAAAGTCGCTTAACTGATCGTCAGAACGTCATCGGGAAAGAAATTCTGAAAGAAATTCGGAAACGCATTGGTTTCCTGCTCGACATTGGTTTGGATTACCTCACGCTTGACCGGCCGCTACGTACCTTGTCGGGTGGTGAAGCCCAACGTATTCGGTTAGCTACGCAAATTGGTACGCAACTGGTTGGTGTGCTGTACATTATGGATGAGCCAAGTATTGGGTTGCACCAGCGCGACAACGTCAAACTGATTGATTCGCTGAAAAACCTGCGTGACTTAGGCAACACGGTTCTGGTGGTTGAGCACGATAAGGACATGATGCTCGAATCAGATTTTATCCTTGATATCGGTCCCGGTGCGGGTCGGCATGGTGGTCAGGTCGTTAATCAGGGAACGCCCGATGAGTTTCTGAAAAATCAGTACGTTGGCGTGGCAGGCAGCAGTACAACCGCTGATTACTTAAGTGGGCGACGTAGCATCGAAGTGCCATCTGAACGACGTAAAGGCAACGGCAAATTTTTGATTATCAAGAATGCTACAGGCAACAATCTAAAGAATGTAACGCTAAAACTGCCGCTCGGCCGGATGGTAACCATTACGGGTGTATCTGGTAGCGGAAAGTCGTCGTTGATTCACGAAACGCTGTTTCCGGTGCTAAATCGACATTTCTACAAGTCGAAGCGCGAGCCATTACCCTTCAAAACGGTGGAAGGGCTGGAGTATTTAGACAAGGTAATTGAGGTCGATCAATCGCCAATTGGCCGGACGCCCCGCTCGAATCCTGCTACATATACGGGCATGTTTTCGGAGATTCGAACGCTCTTTGCCGAATTGCCGGAAGCTAAAATTCGGGGTTACAAGCCTGGTCGGTTTTCATTCAACGTTAAAGGTGGTCGTTGTGAGGATTGCGAAGGCGCGGGTATGAAGAAAATCGAGATGGAGTTTCTGCCCGATGTTCACATCATGTGCGAAACCTGTAAAGGGAAACGCTTCAATCGCGAAACGCTCGAAGTGCGCTTCAAAGGTAAGTCCATTGCTGACGTTCTTGATATGACGGTTGAGCAGTCATTGGACTTCTTCGCCAGTCAGCCCAAAATTCTCCGAAAAGTAACAACCCTGAATGATGTTGGACTTGGCTATATCACGCTTGGGCAACACGCTACTACGTTGTCGGGGGGCGAAGCGCAACGCGTAAAACTTGCCGAAGAATTATCTAAAAAAGACACGGGCAAGACGATGTACATTCTCGATGAGCCAACCACTGGTTTACATTTTCAGGACATCGCTCACCTGCTCGACGTACTGAACAAACTGGCCGACAAAGGCAATACGGTCCTAATCATCGAACACAATCTGGACGTAATTAAAGTCTCTGATCACCTCATCGACCTGGGTCCTGAAGGCGGCAACAAAGGTGGTTACATTGTCGCCGAAGGTACTCCCGAAAAGGTAGCTGAAGTCAAGGGAAGCTATACGGGCAAGTTTTTGAAGATGGAATTGGCTGGGTAAAAAAGTAAAAGCTATTAACTTCGCTGGTCTAAAAACAACCTGCGAAAACAGTTTATGCGTACCCCATTCTTTTATGTTTTGCTTCTGGTGCTCGTCGTTTTAGACGCCTGGCTATTGGCACACCCCAATCTGATTGGTCAGGCTGGGGTGTTCTTTTTCAATTACGAGTCCATTGAAACGTTTCCAAAAGCCATCGGTACGGTTTCACTGGTGGTGGGCGTAACCTTGCTTATTTCCTGGTTTGCTGGGCGACTTAGTCAGGCAGTAGCATTGATTATATCGGTTGCCTTACTGGCCGCATCGATCTACTATCTATTTCAGAGTTTCACGCAGTACAATACGGGTATTTATAAACTTACGGGTGCCGGTTTTCGGGCGGGGGCAATTCTACTGCCGGGTTTAGTGGTGCTAATATTGGGGAAAAGCACGTGGGACGCGATTTCAAACAGACGAAGCTGATTTCATTAACTCCATTTTTTACCCCATCTGGTTAATTCTAAGCGAGATAGTTCCATCTAGTTTACCAATCCTGTGCTCCCGCAATCTCGGTTAAACAATCCATCAAAACGGCCTATGTAAAGATCCTTCGGGATGGTTGAGCACAAGGTCATTTCCGAATGTACTGCATCCGATCGTTTTCTCTCTGGCAGTGTTATCGTAGCCGTGTTTAAGAAAGGCCTCTCTTCGCTGTTTTTTGCGTATTTTTGAGGTACTTCATCTCCCGCTCTCATGAACAAATTATACCTGCTATTCGTCTGGTTTCCGGTATCCCTTTTTGCTCAATCAACGTATCTTCTCAAACCCGACCGCGTTTTTGACGGTGAGTCCATCCATGAAGGCTGGGTCGTGCGGGTAAAAGATGATAAAATTGAAGCCGCTGGACCAACATCGGCCGTTTCGGCAAATGGGGCAGAAGTTATCGAGTTAAAGGGCCAGACGCTGATGCCCGGTTTGATAGAAGGGCATTCTCATTTGTTGTTGCACCCCTATAATGAAACGCCCTGGGACGATCAGGTTCTGAAAGAAGCCCGGTCATTACGCGTGGCTCGGGCGACCGTTCATGCGCAGAAAACGTTACTGGCGGGTTTTACAACCGTTCGTGATCTTGGAACCGAAGGTGCCGATTATGATGATGTAGGCCTGAAACAAGCTATCAATAAGGGCATAATTCCAGGTCCGCGCATGGTCATTGTCACGCGGGCACTCATTGCAACAGGCAGCTACGCCCCCAAAGGCTTTAGCCCGGATATTGATGTGCCACAGGGTGCTGAAGAGGCTGATGGACACGATGCCTTGATTCAAGCCGTTCGACGACAAATCGGCAAAGGCGCCGACGCCATAAAAATCTATGCTGACTACCGCTGGGGACTCATGGCCGAAGCCCGACCAACCTACACTGTTGACGAAATTAAGCTTATTGTGGACGTCGCGAAAAGCAGTGGTCGCGGTGTTGTGGCTCACGCCAGTACCGCCGAAGGGATGCGTCGGGCCATTTTGGGTGGTTGCGAAACCGTTGAACATGGTGATGCTGGAACCCCCGAAATCTTTGCGCTTATGAAGCAACATGGCACGGCGCTCTGCCCAACGCTGGCAGCTGGCGATGCAGTTAGCCAGTATCGCGGCTGGAAAAAAGGCCAGGAACCAGAACCTGAACGTATCAAACAAAAAAGAGTAACATTTAAACAGGCCCTTGATGCTGACGTAACGATGTGTGCTGGTGGGGACGTAGGTGTTTTTAGCCACGGCGACAATGCCCGCGAGTTGATCATGATGGTTGATTATGGCATGAAACCACTTGCCGTTATGCGTTCTGCTACGTCTGTTAATGCCGACGTGTTTCACCTGGCTGACCGGGGCCGTGTCAGGGCTGGATTGCTGGCTGATCTGGTTGCTGTAGAAGGTGATCCCACAAAAACTATTGCCGATGTACGTCGGGTTAGAGTAGTCATGAAAGGGGGCCTTCTTTACAAGTAGGCTCGTAAAACTTATTGTGCTTTCTGCAGGTTACAACTTAATAAAAACGTAATGCGGCTTTTTTAGCGCAAATTCATCTGTCGTTTATGTTTTTGGGCTAATTTCGCCCAGCATGGACGCACCCCGATGTTCATTAAGCCGTTAATTCATTATTTCTGAATACTCTACCCCGATTTCTTGTATGGCAAACACCGCTGAATTAACTGTCGATGGTAAGTCTTATTCCTTCCCCACTCTTGAAGGAACGGAACACGAGAAAGCCTTTGACATTTCTAACCTCCGTGACCAAACCGGCTATGTTACATTAGACCGGGGTTATAAAAACACCGGTGCAACAAAGAGCGCCATTACATTTTTAGATGGCGAACTGGGCATCCTGCAATATCGGGGGTATTCCATTGAGGATCTGGCCGCAAAAGCATCATTTCTGGAAGTAGCCTATCTGCTTATATACGGCGAATTGCCAACTAAAGAAGAGTTTACTACGTTCGAGACGGCTATTCGTCGGCATACGTTAGTGAACGAAGACATGCGGAAAATCTTCGACGGTTTTCCGGTTAATGCGCACCCAATGGGTGTGTTGTCGTCGCTGGTAAGCGCTATGAGCGCTTTCTACCCTGATTTGCAGGGTGGTAGTGACGAAGATAAGACCGATTTGCATATTATTCGGTTGCTGGCCAAGATCCCGACTATTGCTACCTGGTCATACAAGCGGTCGTTGGGTCATCCGATGAACTACCCTAAAAACCAGTTGGACTACATTCCCAACTTCCTGAACATGATGTTCTCGCTGCCGGTCGAAGACTATAAAGTCGATCCGGTCGTCGCTGAAGCCCTGAACGTACTGCTTATTCTGCATGCCGACCATGAACAGAATTGCTCAACCTCAACGGTGCGGCTTGTTGGTTCGTCGCAGGCAAATATCTATTCGTCTATTTCGGCTGGTATCAGTGCTTTATGGGGACCGCTGCACGGTGGCGCCAACCAGGAAGTAATTGAAATGCTTGAAGACATTAAAGCCGATGGTGGCGACGTATCGAAATACGTTGAGATGGCCAAAAACGCGAAAACAACGGGCTTCCGGCTGTTTGGATTTGGGCATCGGGTTTATAAAAACTTTGATCCACGCGCTAAAATTATCAAGAAAGCGGCCGACGATGTACTAAGCAAACTTGGCGTTAACGACCCGGTACTAGAAATTGCTAAAGGTTTGGAAGAGGCTGCCTTGCACGACGATTATTTTGTGTCGCGTAAGCTGTATCCAAACGTAGATTTCTATTCTGGAATCATTTACCGCGCCCTTGGCATTCCAACCAACATGTTTACGGTGCTGTTTGCTATTGGCCGCCTACCGGGCTGGATTGCGCAGTGGAAGGAAATGCGGGAGCAGAAAGAACCCATCGGTCGCCCACGCCAGATCTATACTGGTGCAACGTTGCGCGAGTTTAAGTCAATAGATGAGCGGTAGCATTAATTGCTTGCTTTAATTCAATCATAAAAAAGGCAGCTACTGATTCAGTAGCTGCCTTTTTTATATCAATACGTCGATTAGAACACGTTACAACTGATTAATCATCAATTGCACCTTCGTCATCATCTTCTGTACCACCGATAGGATCGAGCAGGGCGTCTGAATCTTCACTGATCTTAGCTCGGATCTTACCTTCCAGTTCCGCCATTAATTCAGGGTTGTCAAGCAGCAGTTCCTTCACGGCATCACGGCCTTGAGCCAGACGGCTCGTGCCATAAGAGAACCAGGAACCAGACTTCTTAACAATTTCCATCTCAACTGCTAAGTCAAGGATCTCACCTACTTTCGAGATGCCCTGACCATACATAATGTCGAACTCAACAACTTTGAAAGGGGCCGCCAGCTTGTTTTTGACGACCTTCACCTTAGTCCGGTTACCCACAATGTTGTCGGCACCTTCTTTGATCTGACCAATACGGCGAATATCCAGACGAACCGATGCGTAGAACTTCAGCGCGTTACCACCCGTAGTAGTTTCGGGGTTACCGAACATCACACCAATTTTCTCACGTAACTGGTTGATGAAAATACAGCAGCAACCCGTTTTGTTGATTGTACCGGTCAATTTACGTAGCGCCTGCGACATCAAACGAGCCTGTAAGCCCATTTTACTTTCGCCCATTTCACCTTCGATTTCAGCTTTTGGTACGAGAGCTGCTACTGAGTCAATAACGATAATGTCAATAGCACCAGAGCTAATTAAGTGTTCCGCAATTTCAAGCGCCTGTTCACCATTGTCTGGCTGAGAAATCAGCAGGTTTTTAACATCAATTCCGAGCTTTTCGGCGTATGTGCGATCAAAGGCATGTTCAGCATCAATGAACGCGGCCAGACCACCCGCCTTTTGAGCTTCGGCAATGGCGTGCATTGTCAATGTCGTTTTACCGGATGATTCTGGCCCGTAGATTTCAACGACACGGCCACGTGGTAGGCCACCAATACCGAGGGCTAAATCCAGACCAAGTGAGCCAGTCGAGATGACGGGGACGTCGACAACTTTGGTTTCGCTAAGGCGCATTACTGTACCTTTTCCGAATGCCTTGTCGAGCTTCTCGATGGTGGTTTGGAGGGCTTTTAATTTGTTGTCATTAGCAGATGCTATGGCTTGCGCCGTATCTGATTTTGCCATGTTAGGACGGTTGTTTAAACAGATAAAATTACCCAAAAATGGTCAGATAACCAAATGGGTTTTTAAAATAGTTGAGCCCTTTTTTGGACTGATTTGCAGAAAGATAATGGATAAAATGAAAGTCCATCAATGGCCTGTTTTTCAGGTTAATAGATGGACTTTTGAGTCTACTTTTACTTACAGCGTAGAATCAGCCATAGCGGGTTGCTGAGCTGGTGTTGGCTGCTGCGTTTGAGGTTGCCCGGCCTGGGGTTGAGCTGGTTGGTTTTGACCTGGCTGATAGCCCGGATAGGCCGATCCATCACCATATGGACGAGCAGCCGGACCAACGATTTCTACCCCTGTGATGTAGTATTTTGTTTCGCCATTCCAGGGAAATTTCAGAATTTTCTCTTCATAATGGAGCGTTACCCGTTGGCCAGACTTAACGGCCTGTGTGATCTGAGCAGCTACCGCATCGTCGTCCACCGAAAAGTCAAAATATTGCGGTGTCAGCGAACCCGTTTCTCCCGAGAAGCCGCCTACATTCAAAACACCTTCATACGTTTTGAAAAGAAAGCCACGACGGCTGAATTTAGAGACTGTTCCGGCGCGTTCACCGTCGCTGTAACTCCAGCCAGTAAGGGCGTACAGAACACCGAAAACAACTAATAAGAACAATAGGAAATACAATATTCCTCGCATGGGTATGATTGGTTTGGTGGCAGTTTATAAGCACACAAATAGACAACATTTTCTGACAACTTCTGTTTCAGGTCTGTATTGACCGGGAATTATTCGTTGCGTCACTGAGTAACGTACTGTCTTTTAACCCGTCACGCCTGAAGTTTTGCCCTGTATTTCGTTACTTTGCGCCTGATTAGCTGTGCAGCTTACCCGCTGTCAGCCAAATCCGACAAACCGGTACGCCGGTGCGATAAAATATTTCGTTGTTAACCCTTCTTATTTCTCTACAATGAGTACCATCCAAAGCATTCATGCCCGGCAGATTCTGGATTCACGTGGTAACCCAACTGTCGAAGTGGACGTCCGTACCGAAAACGGTTATCTGGGTCGGGCCGCCGTCCCCTCGGGCGCATCGACCGGCACCCACGAAGCTGTTGAACTTCGTGATGATGATCCAAAGGTCTATGTAGGCAAGGGCGTGCTGAAAGCCGTTTCGAATGTTAACGAGCTGATTTTTCCGGAACTGGTTGGCATTTCGGTTTTTGAACAAAGCATCATTGATAAAATCATGCTTGAACTGGACGGTACGCCAAATAAAGGCCGTTTAGGGGCAAATGCAATTTTAGGGGTATCGCTGGCCGTGTCTAAAGCTGCTGCACAGGAAGCCGGTTTGCCACTTTATCGCTACATCGGTGGCGTTAATGCAAATACGCTGCCCGTGCCAATGATGAACATCCTCAATGGAGGCTCCCATGCCGATAATTCCATTGATTTTCAAGAGTTTATGGTTATGCCAGCCAACGCATCGAGTTTCTCGGAAGCACTACGTATGGGTACCGAAATTTTTCATACGCTCAAAGGCGTTCTGAAAAAGATGGGCCTTGCCACCAACGTAGGTGATGAAGGTGGTTTTGCGCCTAACATCAAATCGAACGAAGAAGCGATTCAAACCATTATTCAGGCTATTGAGAAAGCAGGCTATCGTCCAGGCGAAGATGTCTGGATTGCGATGGATGCTGCTTCGTCGGAGTTCTACGATGCTGAAGCAGGTGTTTACCACTTCAAAAAATCAACTGGCGACAAATTGACGTCGTCTGAAATGGCGGGCTTCTGGAAAGATTGGGCGGCCAAATACCCAATCCTGTCGATTGAAGATGGCATGGCTGAAGATGATTGGGCTGGCTGGAAATTACACACCGACGAACTGAAAGGCACTAAAGTGCAACTGGTGGGCGACGATTTGTTTGTTACCAACGTAACGCGCCTTCAGGAAGGTATCGACAAAGGCATTGCCAATGCCATTCTGGTGAAAGTAAACCAGATTGGTTCGCTAACCGAGACGATTGATACGGTAAACCTGGCTAAACGGAATTCGTACAAGAACATTATGTCGCACCGTTCGGGCGAAACCGAAGATGCAACCATTGCTGACCTGGCGGTAGCCCTTAATACGGGCCAAATCAAAACGGGTTCGGCATCGCGCTCAGACCGGATGGCAAAATACAACCAACTGCTACGTATCGAAGAAGAATTAGGCGAAGTAGCGTATTTCCCAGGACTTAAATTTTAGCATAGAGCCGAGGGGGTGGGGCAGAGGGTTAACAAATCTGAATGCCCCATGCCCTTCGCCCCATGCCCTCTGCTCCCATGTTCCAAAAACTCCTTCATTACGGCCGAAATTTCTACGTAGCGACTGGCTTAGGACTGTTGGCGTGGATGACGTTTTTTGATGCTAATGACTTACCGACGCAAATTCGGAACTACTGGAAGCTGCATGAATTAGATCAGGACACCCGGTATTATCAGGATAAAATAAAACTGGTGCAGACGGAACGGAAAGAGTTGCTGGGCAATGACCGGCTTCGGGAGAAATTCGCCCGCGAAAAGTACCTGATGAAAAAAGAGGGTGAAGACGTATTTGTCATCGTGGACGAACACAATGAACCGCTAGAAAAATAATGATACATAATACATGATGAATGATTAGAGCACTACTATTTATTCATCATGTATTACGTATCATTCATCATTCCGAATGATAAACGTTCTCTTCGTTTGTTATGGCAATATTTGCCGGTCGCCAGTAGCCGAGGGCGTGTTCAGGCAATTGGTTGCTGAGGCCGGCCTGGATAAGCAGATTCAGGCTGATTCTGCTGGAACGGCCTCCTTTCACATCGGCCAACTGGCCGACCGGCGCACCCGGGAAAACGCCCTTGAACATGGGTTAACGATTACCCACCGAGCGCGACGCTTAATTGGCGAAGATTTGGCCGAGTTTAATTACTTAGTGGCCATGGATGAAAAGAATCTCGAAGCCATCGAAAAGCTGAATTACCGCAGCACAGGCCTATACACCACCGACACGATTTTCCTGTTGCGGGAGTTTGATCCGGATATTAGCGACGAGCCGAACGTGCCCGATCCCTATTACGAAGGCCCGGAGGTTTTTGAAGAAGTTTATCAAATCACACTACGTTGTTGCCGTCAATTACTGACGTACCTGAGGCAACAGCATAATCTTAAGGAGCGAGATCAGACCCCCGAAGCGGAGCGAAAGATGAAAGAGTGAAAAACCACCCGGTTCAATTCACATGCTCATTATTCGCTCCGCTTCGGGGGTCAGATATCACCTTTAAAATCGTTCACTGAACCTATGAACAAAAAAGTCATTCTTATCATCCTTGATGGCTGGGGGATTCCACTGAAACCTGAAGTGTCGGCTATTGAAGCGGCTCATACGCCGTTTATGAACTCGTTATACCCTAAGTATCCGAATAGTACGTTGGAAGCGTCGGGCTTGGCGGTTGGTTTGCCAGCCGGTCAAATGGGTAACTCCGAAGTTGGCCATATGAACCTCGGAGCAGGCCGCGTGGTCTATCAGGACTTGGTTAAAGTTAACCTGGCTGTTGAAGAGCATACGCTTGATAATGAACCTGTTCTGGTCGATGCATTGACGTATGCTAAAACCAATGGTAAGAAAGTTCACTTTATTGGTCTGGTTTCCGATGGTGGCGTTCACGCGCATATTGAGCACGTGAAAGGCTTGCTGTCCATTGCGCACGCACATGGTTTGACAGATGTTTTTGTCCATGCCTTCACGGATGGCCGCGATACTGATCCCAAAGGCGGTATTGGCTATTTAACTGACTTGCAGGATCATATGGCCGTTTCGACCGGACAGATCGCGAGCGTTATTGGCCGCTATTACGCGATGGATCGCGACAATCGCTGGGAACGTGTCAAAATCGCTTATGATGCGATTGTATATGGCGAAGGAGAGAAAGTAGCTGCGACCAACGTAACTAAAGCGCTTCAGGAATCTTACGACGCGGGTGTAACCGATGAGTTTATAAAGCCCATTATTGTTGCGAACGCCAATGGAACGCCAATAGCCGTTATCGAAGATGGGGATGTAGTGCTTTGCTTCAACTTTCGCACGGATCGCGGTCGGGAAATCACGCAGGCGCTGACGCAGAAGGATTTTCCGGAGCAGGGTATGAAAAAACTCAATCTGGAATACATCACGATGACTAAATACGACGATGATTTCGTAGGTGTGAAGGTCATATTCGAAAAAGATAATCTCGAAAAAACCCTTGGTGAAGTTATTTCGTCAGTGGGCAGAAAGCAGATTCGTATTGCTGAAACGGAGAAGTATCCGCACGTTACATTCTTCTTCTCGGGTGGTCGTGAGGAACCGTTTCCGGGCGAAAAGCGGCTGCTTTGCCCTTCACCGAAAGAAATGGTTGTTCTCGACGACAGGGGTGTAGAGGTGACCATACCCGTGAAAACCTACGACCAGATACCTGAAATGTCAGCTTACGACATCCGAAATGCTATTATTCCTGAATTAGAGAAAGAAGAAACGGATTTCATTTGCCTGAACTTTGCCAACACCGACATGGTTGGGCACACGGGCGTATTTGAAGCCGTGGTGAAAGCGGCCGAAACCGCTGATGCCTGCGCACAAGCTGTCACCGAAGCTGCCTTGGCGCATGGTTACACGACAATTATCATTGCCGACCACGGTAACGCCGAATACATGACTAATGACGATGGGACACCCAACACGGCCCACACAATCAATTTAGTGCCCTGTATTCTTATTGATAAAGACTATCATCCGGTTCTCAATAATGGCAAACTCGCTGACATTGCCCCCACGATTCTCCAACTGATGGGTATTCCACAACCGCCTGAAATGGGTGGGGTGAGCTTGATTAAGGAATAGCCATTTTATTAACGTAGTAAAAAAGCCGTGCCTGTTATATCAGTGCGCGGCTTTTTTATGCGTTGCCGGAGCAACCAGGCTACAGTAGCCAGATACCCTAATTGCACTTTAGGAAAGGTAACCGATAAATTTGTGGCCTTTATCTAATATGCAGATTGACAATTCCTTAACACCTTCTGATCTTTCGGCAAAACTTGACCAATTCTGGACGCTCTCAGGACAGAAAATTAGCCTGATAGAGAAAGAGTACGACGTAGCAAAAGGCTCGCCCGTTTTCACCGTTGCCGGTCAATACACCACGCGTGGCTGGACAGAGTGGACACAAGGCTTTCAATTTGGCTCGGCAATCTTACAGTTCGACGCCACGAACGAGGACGAATTTCTGGAAATAGGCCGCCATAATACATTGGCTGTCATGGCTCCCCACATTAGTCACATTGGTGTGCATGACCACGGTTTCAATAATGTCAGTACGTATGGGAACCTGCTTCGGCTAATGCGGGAGGGCCGAATTCCACACAATGACTGGGAGGCTAATTTTTATGAACTGGCCCTAAAAATCTCTGGGGCCGTGCAGGCCAGTCGCTGGACGAGTGTCAAAAACGGAGGTTTTATAAGCTCATTCAATGGTCCGCATTCGCTTTTTGTCGATACAATACGTTCATGTCGGGTATTAGTGCTGAGTCATGCATTGGGACACATTTTCCAAGGGGAAGGTGATGTGAAAATCAATCTGCTGGAACGGGCTTTACAACATATCAAAGCCACTGCCGACTATTCTGTTTTTTACGGCGAAGGGCGTGATTCATACGATCTATGGGGACGTACTGCTCACGAAAGCGTCTTTAACGTCAAAGATGGTAATTTTCGATGTCCTAATTCGCAGCAGGGTTATTCAGGCTTCACCACCTGGACGCGCGGTTTAGCCTGGGCCATGTGTGGTTTTGCTGAACAACTGGAGTGGCTCACTACGTGCGACGATGCCGAATTAGAACCTTTGGGAGGGCGTAGCATCATTGAAGCTTACATGCTGAAAGCCGCTACCGCTACCTGCGACTTTTACATTGATTATACACCCACGGATGGTATTCCTTACTGGGATACGGGTGCGCCAAACTTACACCGCTTAGGTGATTACCTGAACAGACCTGCTGACCCTCACAATGATTTTGAGCCTGTAGACAGTTCTGCAGCTGCCATTGGAGCGCAAGGATTGCTACGTCTGGGCAATTACCTGACCAGGAAAGGCGACGCCGAAGCTGGAAAACGATACCATCAGGCAGGCTTGACCGTCCTCAATACCCTGTTTGATGAACCTTATCTTAGTACAAACCCAACGCATCAGGGACTGATTCTACACTCGATTTACCACCAGCCTAATGGTTGGGACTACGTGCCGCCCGGAAGCAAAATAGCCAACGGTGAATCGAGTATGTGGGGAGATTACCATGCGCGCGAGGTAGCCCTATATCTGCAACGTATCGTTCGCAATGAGCCGTACTACACTTTCTTCAACCGGATCGCCGAACCGTACCTACCATGAGTGAGAAATATAAACCCCAATTTCCGCGCATGGCCCAGCTGAAAACGGCGGCTGATTTGCGGAATTATCTGGAAAAGAACAACATCGATCTGCCGTTTGACGATGCATTGCTGCCTGCTGCCGAAAGTCCTTTCAGTCGATCCATTCAGCTCAAGTCAGGCAAAACGATTGGCAATAGTCTTTGTATTTTGCCAATGGAAGGCTGGGATGGTACGACCGATGGCCGACCAACGGATTTTACCCGAAACCGCTGGAAGAAATTTGCCGTTAGTGGTGCCAAATTACTGTTCGGTTGTGAGGCTGTAGCCGTCTGCCATTCAGGGAAAGCCAATCCTAATCAGTTGGTGCTGAACGCTGATACGTTCCCGGACTTTGTCGAATTGCGGCAATTGATTCTTGATGAACACACCAAAGCGTTCGGAAAAACCGATGATTTATTGATCGGGCTTCAGCTAACCCATTCGGGGCGTTTCTGTAAGCCTAAGAGTCACAAAGCTTTTGAGCCGAAGATTCTTTACAGCCATCCATTTCTGAATAGCAAGTTCGGCATGTCTGCCGATTATCCGACGCTTACTGATGAGGACATTGATCAGATTGTCGACCACTACGTCGAAGCGGCTGTGCTGGCTCAAAAAGCAGGTTTTGATTTTGTTGATGTAAAACATTGCCATGGTTATCTGGGCCACGAGTTTCTAAGTGCAGTGCATCGGGAAGGACGCTATGGAGGGTCTTTTGAGAACCGAACGCGTTATCTTCGAAATATCGTTGCGGGCATCCGTCAGGCTGCTCCCGAACTAGAAATCGGTATTCGCCTGAGTGCGTTCGATATGCTCCCCTTCAAAAAAGGGCCTGCTGGTACGGGCATTCCAGAAGCCGCTGAACAGTATCCATTTGCTTTTGGAGGGAAGTCAAACGGGCTGGGATTTGATCTAACCGAAACGAAAGCGTTGCTGTCGCTAGTCGAATCACTCGGAATACAACTGGTATGCATCACCGGCGGAAGTCCCTATTACAATCCACATCTGATGCGCCCGGCTCTATTCCCGCCTTCTGATGGCTACTTACCTCCCGAAGATCCATTATTGGGCGTAAAGCGGCAAATTGATGTGACGTACGAGCTGAAGCAGGCTTTTCCTGAATTGGTGGTTATTGGATCGGGCTATTCGTATTTGCAGGAGTGGCTTCCTAACGTAGCGCAGTACGTTTTGCGTAACGGTATGGCCGATAGCGTAGGCTTCGGGCGTATGGTGTTGTCCCATCCAACGATGCCCGCCCATATGGTCGCTGGTCGGGCACTCGTCCGAAACCAGATATGTCGCACGTTTTCTGACTGCACGACGGCACCACGTAATGGGCTCATTTCGGGTTGTTATCCGTTGGATATACTCTATAAAAAACGGCCCGAAGCCGAGCAACTCAAAGCGATAAAAGAGAACTTGTGAGAAACACGGAACGCTCGCACTGGCGCACCAGACCGGTAGCACTTGTTACAGGGGGAAGCCGGGGCATTGGATACGGCATTGCTGAACAGTTAGCCAAGGCCGGATTCGCTCTGGCCATCAATGGTGTTCGGCCCGAAGAAGCGGCCAGTAATGCGCTGGATAAACTAAGGCAATATGGATGCGATGTCATTTACTGCCAGGGCGATGTTGCGTCAACAGAAGCACGAACAGAAATAATACAACGTATCAAAACGCATTTTGGACGATTAACCGTACTGGTCAATAACGCAGGTGTGGCACCAAAAGAACGTCGGGATATTCTTGAAGCGACAGAGGAAAGTTTTCAATATGTACTGTCAACCAACTTACAGGGAGCGTATTTTCTGACCCAGGCAGCCGCCAACTGGATGATTGCCCAACAAACAGAGGAACCTGATTTTTGGGGATGTATTATCAACGTATCATCTGTTTCGGCAACTGTTGCCTCCGTTAACCGGGGTGAATACTGCGTAGCGAAAGCGGGTTTAAGTATGGCCACCCAATTGTTCGCCACCCGACTCGGCGAATACAACATTCCGGTTTATGAGGTTCGGCCGGGAATTATAAAAACGGATATGACGGCGGGCGTAACAAGCAAATACAACGCTTTGATTAATAGTGGATTATGCTTACAGAAACGCTGGGGTCTCCCAGACGATGTAGGCAAAGCAGTAGCTTCACTTGCCACAGGCGCTTTTCCCTATTCAACAGGTCAGGTCATTATGGTTGACGGCGGAATGACGGTACCGAGACTATAAATGGCTGACGGCGGTCCGTCCCCACAGTGGTTGATATGAAAGCACTCATGTGTCAGTCAACGTAATGACGACGTCCATAAACCGAAAATTGTAATCCTAAAATCAGTTCCTAAACCAAGTCAAACTCATGGACTCAAAACAAGTTTCCCGGCGCTACGTCCTTAAGGCAGGCGCTGTTGGTTCGCTGGCAGCTATTGGTCTGCCCACCTATATCCCAGCGCATGCGTTTGGGGCCAATGATCGTGTTCGGATGGCCGTCATTGGTATCAATGGGCGCGGCAAAGACCATATTCAGGGGTTATCAAAGCAAAAGGATGTGGAAGTAGTCACCCTATGCGATGTAGATAGCAATGTCCTGCAAGCAGGTGCGGCTGATTTTGAGAAAAAATACAACCGGAAAGTTCAGACCATGGGTGATCTTCGACAGGTCTACGATGATAAAAATATTGATGCTGTAAGTATTGCTACGCCAAATCACTGGCATGCACTGGCGGCTATCTGGGCGTGTCAGGCGGGCAAAGACGTTTACGTTGAAAAACCGGGTGCGCACAACCTGCACGAAGGCCGTAAACTCATCGAAGCGGCTACCCGCTACAATCGTATCGTGCAGCATGGGGTACAATTACGTAGTTCTGAGGCTATTCAGGAAGCAATCAAACACCTGCGGGATGGGCTGATTGGTAAGGTATATATGGCGCGCGGCCTGGTTTACAAGTGGCGTCCAGACATTGGCAATAAAGGCCCCTCGCCCGTTCCGTCTGAACTAAACTGGAATATGTGGCAAGGACCGGCGCAGGAAAAGGAATTCAGTAAGAACTACGTTCATTATAACTGGCATTGGTTCTGGGATTACGGCAACGGCGATATTGGTAACCAGGGTATCCACGAAACTGACTTATGTATGTGGGGCCTGGATGTAGGGCTGCCTGAAGAAATCACATCGGCAGGCGGTAAATTTCTCTGGAACGACTGCAAGGAAACACCGGAGACTCTCACGTCGGTTTACAAATATCCATCATCAGGCAAAGTGATCCAGTTTGAGGTCCGGCCCTGGATGACGAACAAAGAAGATGGTGTCGAAATTGGCAACCTTTTTTATGGTGATAAAGGCTACATGGTCATCAATGGGTATGATGATTATAAGACGTTTCTGGGTAAAGAGCGTGCACCGGGACCAGCGCGTAAAGCCGGTGGCGACCACTACGCTAATTTTATCGAAGCTGTCCGATCGCGGGATAAATCGAAGCAGAACGGCCCGGTCGAAACTGCCCACTTGGCGTCAGGCATTGCGCACCTGGGAAATATCGCTTATCGCTTAGGTCGGACACTACATTTTGACCCAAAAAATGAAGTATTTATTGGGGACAAAGATGCGAACCAAATGCTAACCCGTAAGTACCGCGCTCCGTTTATAGTGCCGGAAAAGGTGTAAAGGTTTGATTTTCAACTAGATTTTGGTCCATGAATTCTTTGTCATTCTGACGCAGGAAGAATCTTCGAGTGAGGCTCTATTCAGCTAATACCGACGATTCCTCCTGCGTCAGAATGACAAAAATGAACGCCTAACATACCTGATGAAGCCAATCTCGACTACTGAAGTAACCTCAACAAACCGCCCGGTTATCAGCCAACTTCTGCAACTGCCAGTATTAGTTGCTGCTCTGGGTTATCTGGTAGATATGTACGACCTGTTTTTATTCAGCGTTGTACGTGTTCCGAGCCTCAAAGGATTAGGCATTGATGGGGACAGATTATTGAGTGATGGCCTCCTGCTGTTGAATGCACAGATGGCTGGATTGCTAATTGGCGGAATATTCTGGGGTATTTTGGGCGATAAAAAAGGGCGTCTTTCTGTGCTGTTTGGCTCTATTCTGATCTATTCGCTGGCCAATATTGCCAATGGGTTCGTTACGTCGCTGGATCAATACGTATGGCTCCGGTTCGTGGCTGGACTAGGGTTAGCGGGTGAGTTAGGGGCCGGTATTACGTTGGTTACTGAGATTCTGCCGAAACAGATTCGGGGGTACGGCACCACACTCGTGGCTACAATGGGTGTGTTAGGGGCTATCCTGGCGTATTTTATGGCGGACTTGTTCGATTGGCGCATTTCCTATTTCATCGGTGGTGGATTAGGACTATTGCTGCTCGTTCTGCGGGTGAACGTACTGGAATCTGGTCTTTTTGTCAAGACAAAACAACGGGATTTGAGCCGTGGAAGTGTCTTAATGCTTGTTTCCGATAAGACCCGGCTACTTAAATATTTTCAGTGCATCCTGGTAGGGCTGCCTATCTGGTTTGTCGTCGGCATCCTTATTACATTCTCGCCGGAGTTTGGGAAAGCCCTTGGTTTAAGCGCGCCCGTTGTGGCGGGTAAAGCAGTCATGCTAAGTTTTTCGGGGCAGGTACTGGGCGATATAGTCAGCGGTTTTTTAAGCCAGTGCCTTCAAAGTCGGAAGAAAGCTATCCGGCTATTTATGCTCTTGTCCCTGGTATTTATGCTGATTTACTTGCTGGCCCCCGTAAGCGATACAACCCTCTTTTACGCGATTTGTGTCTGTCTTGGGTTCGCCAATGGTTATTGGACATTGTTTGTAACGATTGCCGCCGAACTGTTCGGTACCAACCTTCGGGCAACTGTCGCGACGACTGTACCCAACTTCGTACGAGGAGCTACCATTCCACTAAGTGCACTATTTATTCAACTCAAGCCGTCGTTAGGTACTATTTACAGCGCCTTAACGGTTGGGTTACTTACGCTCGGAGTCGCTTTAATCGCGTTATCTTTCCTGGATGAGACGTTTAAGAAAGACTTGGATTACGTCGAAGAAGCCTAGAGGGAAAGGTTGGAGCCCTGATAAGGCAGAAGTGGCTGATTTACTTAGATAAAATCTTTGTAAATCAGCCACTTCTGCCTTATTAGAGCGCTATATACTTACATATCAAACAAAATCCGGGATGGATCTTCCAGGATCTGCTTCACACGGACCAGGAAGCTAACGGATTCTTTCCCGTCAATAATACGGTGATCGTATGACAAAGCCAGGTACATAATTGGCCGGACAACAATCTCGCCGTTGATGACGACCGCCCGCTCAACAATATTGTGCATACCAAGGATAGCCGACTGTGGCGCGTTGATGATTGGTGTCGAGAGCATCGAACCGAACGTACCACCGTTAGTGATCGTAAACGTACCACCCGTCATCTGGTCAATCGTCAGTTTATTGTCACGAGCTAATCCCGCCAACCGAACGATTTCTTTTTCAACGCCGGCAAAGCTCAATTTCTCCGCATTCCGAATAACCGGTACTACTAAGCCCCGGTCGGTCGAAACGGCGATAGAAATATCGCAGAAATCGTTGAAAATCATCTGATCGCCGTCGATCTGGGCGTTTACCGCCGGGAAGTCTTTCAGCGCGATACAAACCGCCTTCGTGAAGAATGACATAAAGCCAAGGCCAACGCCATTTTTCTCCTTGAACTTGTCTTTGTACTTGTTCCGAAGATCCATAACCGCCTTCATGTCGACCTCATTAAACGTAGTCAACATAGCCGTTTCGTTTTTCACGGCTACTAACCGCCGGGCGATTGTCCGACGTAGCGATGTCATTTTTTCCCGACGTTGACCGCGTTCACCTGCAACAACTGGCGCTGGTGCAGGAGCTGCCGGTTTGGGGGCGGTCGGAGCAGCTGATACGTCGGACCGCTGTGGCGCTGGGGGAGCAACGGGCGCCGGAGCAGTCGATGCCTTTTGCGCATCTTCCTTTGTAATACGACCACCTACACCCGATCCTTGAACCTGCTGGGCATCAACGCCTTTTTCGTCCAGAATTTTAGCGGCTGCGGGTGATGGATAATGAGCCGCATAGCCATTCTGGCCATTGCTGGCAGTAGGTTCAGGAACGGGAGCTGATCCATTTGCCGATGGTTGCGGAGCTAGTGTATTCGCAGGGGCTGAGGTAGCAACTGCACTTGAACCTACTTCTATTTTAGCAATTAACGCACCGATGGGTAATGTTTCGCCCGCCTGCGCTACGATACGTAGCGTTCCAGCCGCTTCAGCAGGAAGTTCGAACGTTGCTTTGTCAGATTCCAGTTCACACAGAACTTCGTCAAGGGCAACTTGGTCGCCATCTTTCTTACTCCATGAAGCAATGGTAACTTCCGTAACCGATTCACCGACTGCCGGAACCTTCATTTCTATTACACTTGAACCCGTTGCAGCAGGTGCAGAAGCAGGTGATGCCGCCGGTAGCGGGGTTTCTGGCGCTGGTGCAGGTGCTGGCGTCTCAGCTTTAGGCACTTCCGATTTAGCTGGCTCTGCCGCTGGTGGTGCAGCCGGTGCGCTACTACCATTATCAATCGTACAAATACTAGCGCCAATGGGTAGAACGTCGCCTTCCTGAGCCAGAATGTGTAAAATTCCATCCGCTTCGGCGGTTAACTCAAAGGTCGCTTTATCGGAATCGAGTCCACAAAGAACATCGTCCATCTTTACGCTATCACCTTCTTTTTTATACCAGGTGCCAACGGTTACTTCGGTAATAGATTCCCCCACGGGAGGAATTTTCATATCAACGGCCATATAAGATAGTAGTTAGTCGATAGTCGGCAGTCGATAGTATCAGTATTTCCTAATGGCTATCAACTGACGGCTATCGGCTGTTTTTTTATTCAAACGCTCTCCGAACAATATCGGCTTGTTCCTGAGTATGTATTTTAGCGTAACCGGTTGCCGGTGATGCTGAAGCCTTACGCGAGATAACCGGTAGATTCAGGCCGTTACGTAGTAAGAAAGTCCAGTAGCCCATATTATCGGGCTCTTCCTGTACCCAGAATATTTCGACCTTTTTGTATTGCGCCAGTATATCATCCAACTGCTGTTTAGGCAACGGAGCGATTTGTTCCAGCCGCACAATGGCTATGTCATCACGTTGGTCGGTCTGCTGTTTCTCCAGGAGGTCGTAATAAACCTTACCGGTACACAGCAGCACACGTTTCACTTTTTTAGCTTGCGCATAACTATCACCAATGACTTCCTGGAAATGGCCTTTCGTCAGATCCTCTAAAGGCGAAATGCACTTTGGATGACGTAGTAACGACTTTGGCGACATCACGGCAAGCGGCTTCCGGAACGCCCATGTCAACTGCCGACGCATCAGGTGGAAGAAGTTCGCTGGCGTTGTTATGTTGGCAACGACCATGTTATACTCAGCATATAGTTGCAGATACCGCTCAGGCCGAGCATTGGAGTGCTCAGGTCCCTGACCTTCATAGCCGTGCGGAAGCAACATCGTTACCCCATTCTGAATACCCCACTTTGACTCGGCAGCTGCAATAAACTGATCAATAATCAATTGGGCACCGTTCGAGAAATCACCAAACTGAGCTTCCCAGATAACCAGCGCGTGAGGGTTTGCCATTGCATACCCGTATTCAAAGCCCAATACGCCGTATTCTGATAGCAGCGAATTGTAGACCTGAAACTTCTGCTGACCTTCCTCAATAAAATCGAGAGATGAGTATGACTTGTTCGTTTCAGAATCGTGCAGTACGGCGTGACGGTGCGAGAACGTACCCCGTTGTACATCCTGACCGCTAAGCCGGACGGGCTTGCCTTCGACCAGTAAAGAGCCGTACGCCAGAAGTTCGGCAGTACCCCAGTTCACCATTTTGGTGTCGGTAAGCATTGCCTGACGGTCTTTCAGCAATTTGTCAATTTGCTTTAGTGGCTTAAAGCCCTCTGGGATTTTCACCAGCGCTTTGCCCACTTTTTCCAAAACATCAGCCGAGACACCTGTTTCAGGCGATTTCTCGAAATCTTTTGGTTCACTAAAACGTAGCTCAGCCCAGTCAAGGTCCAGACGTAGCGGTTTATAGGGGATCTCTGCTTTCTGCTTTACCCGGTCAAGCCGATCCTGTAGCTGCTTTTTGAACTCCGTATCCATGCGTTGGGCCAGTTCGGCATCAACATCACCTCGCTTAATGAGTAGGTCTTTGTACAACTCACGAGGGTTAGCATGCTTCTCGATGATGTTATACATCGTTGGCTGCGTAAACTTGGGCTCATCAGCCTCGTTGTGACCGTATCGCCGGTAGCAGACCATATCGATAAACACGTCGCGGTTGAATTTCTCGCGAAACTCTACGGCTAATTTAGAGCAGAAAATAACCGCTTCTGGATCGTCGCCGTTGACGTGAAAAATTGGCGCATCAATGATTTTGGCTACGTCCGAGCAGTAAATAGAGGAACGGGCGTCGTCAAAATCGGTAGTAAAGCCAATCTGGTTATTAATGACAAAATGGACCGTACCGCCGGTTTTATACCCCGCAAGTTTAGCCATCTGCGTCACCTCATATACAATACCTTGTCCTGCCACAGCCGCATCGCCGTGAATCAGAATAGGCATGATTTTCGTGAAATCACCGTGATATTCTTCGTCGGCCTGTGCCCGCACGAACCCTTCAACTACCGGGTTAACGGCTTCTAAGTGTGATGGGTTTGGGGCCAATTTTACGCTAATCTGCTTCCCTGACTTCGTTTCTGTCAAACTCGAATAGCCGAGGTGGTATTTAACGTCGCCATCGCCGTGGACCTGTTCGGGTACGTTTCCTTCGAATCCATCAAAAATAGACTCATAAGATTTACCCAGAATGTTGGCCAGCACGTTCAGGCGTCCTCGGTGAGCCATACCGATCATCACTTCCTCAACGCCCATGTCGGCCGCCTGGCTAATGATTGTATCCAGAGCCGGAATTGTTACTTCACCACCTTCGAGAGAGAAGCGTTTTTGGCCTAAGTATTTAGTAGCCAGAAAGTTCTCGAAAACTGTTGCTTCGTTCAGCTTTTCGAGAATACGTTTTTTCTCGTCAAGTGAAGGTTCAAAAACGAGCGCTTCTTTTTCAATCTTGTTCCGGAGCCAGTTTTTAACGTCCAGCTCGCGGATATACATGTATTCGAAACCAATGTCGCCCGCATATATTTTGCGTAGCGACTCCATAATAACACGTAGCGTTGCCGGTCCGATGCCGAGTAATTTACCCGAATCAAATACCGTATCTAAATCAGCCTCCGACAGCGCGTAGTCCGGCAAATCAACCCGGGGTTGTCGGTCTTTACGTTCTTTAAGTGGGTTAGTTTTAGCCAGCAAGTGACCACGAGACCGGTATGCCTTAATTAAGCTTGCTACCGAAACTTCTTTTTCTGCATGAAGCGCATCGACAGGTTTGGCTGCGGCCTGGCCCGTTGCAGCGGCTCCATTTCCGTTCAGTGTAGCACCGTTACCGTTTGATTTGCCCGGTCCGGTGTTTCCATTGGGTTTTTCGCCGTATGTCAGCGAAAATTCAAATCCTTTGAAAAATTGCTGCCAGCTTTCGTCAACTGCTTGAGGGTCTTGCTTATAAGACTGATAGAGTTGATCTACGTAAGCCGCATCAGAATTGGCGATATATGAGTACTGATCCATGACGGGGACGCGTCGTTGTTATGACCCGCAAAGGTAGCGTTTCGGTCAAACAGTTGACTGCAAAATTTTCTGTTTTTATTGACTTTTTGTTGGTTACCACTTCATTAGCAGCATAACAGTCAGAAGACCATTTTGGTTGACTATTGGCTCAATCTACAGATCAAACTAACATATGAGTCATCTCAAGTTTCAGATGTAGCTCATATGTTAGTATATGATTACTTGCTGGCGGGAGAAAAACAATGAAGTTGCTGCGGTGTGATACAGGCATCCAGTCGTATGTCCGTTGGCTCGACATCGTCGATACGTTCGATGGACTCAAACAAGGATAGACCAATTTTTAGGCAATCCGACCGACATTCAGCCAGAAAGCGATCGTAGAAGCCGCCACCGTAGCCAACGCGATGCCCCTGTTGGTCGAAAACCAGTAAGGGAACAAAGACAAGGCTGAATGCGTCCGACGGTAGTGACTGAGTATCAGTTGGTATAGGTTCTGGAATGCCCCAGCGGTTTTCAACGAGTGGTGTGGCCGGAGACAGCAGGTAGTGGCTTAATGAATGCGTGGAAGCGTTCGTAACTGGGACGGCAACTTGAAGATGGTAGAATTTCGTCCAGAGCTCCCGAATAATAGGCCACGTATCGACTTCATGTTGACGAATGATTGGAAGAAATGTGTGAACAATCCCCGGTTCTCCGGCAAATTTGCTTTTCTCCAGCCAATTGAAAAAATGCTGCGTAATAAGCTGATTACGGATAGAAACTTCATCCGTCGACAGCGCCCGTCGTTGGGCAAGGAACTGCCGACGTAACGTAGCTTTGGTCATGCTGGATTTAGGTTATTTACAGCTACCGCATCAAACTATTCCAGGCAAAGCTGCATCCGGTAATCGAACGGATCAAAGGCGGACAGCATCTTTTGCAGAAATGTCTTATCGTTCAGGTAGAAGGACAGGAAGTTTTCGCTACGTTCCTGTAAGCTACCATTAGGGAAGAGAGATTCTTTGACAGCTAATAATTGCCGAACACCCGTCTCCTGATTGCGTTCTTCTGCTCGTCGCATTTTCTTTTCAAGTCGGGCAACGGCGTTGGCAAACCGCTTTGTTTCGGCCAGAACCGCCTTTTCGAGCGTTGGGTCAACCATTTGTGCTTTGTGCAGAATGGCGTCCAATGCTTTATTTACGGTCTTATTCTCGTTGTCAAATTTCAGCGTATGGCGCGCATGGTGCTCGACGTATTCGCGTTTGAGCTTGAGTGTATCCTCAAATAAATCCTCTGGCGTCAGCCCTAGCTTGCAGATGCGTTTGTTACTTACGGATGGTACGTACATCGCAAAATTGCGGGGCATCAGCATCGGAAATGTTGTCTGGTAGTAATCAAAGACAGGCTTCAACTGCAACCAGTAAGGCACTTCCGAGGGCCCGCCAATGTAGGCTAGATTGGGCAGAATCGTTTCCTGGTACAAAGGGCGTAGCACTACGTTCGGGCTGAATCGCTCAGGATGCTCGTCAAGCAGTGTAAGAATCTCACTTTCCGAGAACGTTAGCTTTTTATGTACAACCCGATACGTGCCATCTTCTTTCCGCTCAATACGTTCGCGGATTTGATCATCGAGATAGAATAAGTTGATGTCGCGGGGGGCAATAACAGTTTTATAGCCCAAGGTTTCCAGTGCCTCCGTTTGCTTGTGCACCAACTCGCCTGATTTCTGATTGACAAGCTCATCGTGCATAACGGGCGCGAAAACACGCTTCAAGGCAGCGTCATCAGCATCTAAACAAACCAGTCCCTCGGCCCCAAATAGTTCATTGACATAGTATCGGGCGGCATCAGCTAACGTATTGTTTTTCAGGTAGGCTTCTTCAAACAGCGCTAGCTTTTCAGGAATCTGGTTGAAAAGTGTTTTTAATTCTTGTGGGTTCATGCGTCCGACAGCCCCACGTTGTTCTGTTTGCCAGGCATAGTTCTTGCCCATCAACGAGAAATGGTTGATTTCGGCAAAGTCGTGGTCTTCGGTCGCCATCCAGTAAATGGGTACGAAATGATAATCCGGGTATGCTTTTTTTAGCTGCTTCGCAAGATTTATCGTTGTGATCAGCTTGTAGATAATGTAAAGCGGTCCCGTAAAAATATTAAGCTGATGCCCCGTTGTAACCGTAAACGTATTGGGCTGAAGAAGTACCGAAAAGTCGGGTTTATGACTAAGATTCGCGTATTGCCGCTCAAGCGCATCCACCAAAATCTGTCGCTTCGATTCATCAAACGTCTTATCAAGTAACTGTTCGTGAAAGGCCGATAACTCTGGAAAGCGACTGTAGAAAGGTTTTAGACTATCTTTTTTGTTGATGTAATCGAGAAAAAGAGGGGAAAACTGGCCGGTTGAAGCAAGCGGCAGGTACTTACAGTCCATGCAGAAGGGTAGGGTTGCGTTTACCGGATTTTAACAACGAAAAAACCCGCAAGGTTCGGGTACAGCGCGATGGTCTTGCGGGTTAATGTGAACTTAGGCGACAACCTCTCCATATAAATCAAATTCCTCCGCACGATTGATCCGCACGTTGGCAAAATCACCGAGTCGTACGTACTGACTTGCTGGGACGAGGACTTCATTATCAACTTCCGGAGAATCAGCTTCAGTGCGTCCAATAAAATAACCGCCTTCTTTCCGATCAAACAGCACTTTATACGTCTGTCCAACTTTCTGCTGATTCAATTCCTGCGAAATGCCCTGTTGAATGTCCATTAGTTCGTCGGCACGTGCTTGCTTCACTTCGTCGGCAATGTCATCAGGCATGGAGAATGAGTGCGTGTCGTCTTCGTGTGAATAGGTGAAAACGCCCAAACGGTCGAAGCGCATCCGCTCCACGAAGTCATAAGTTTCTTCAAACATGGCTTCCGTCTCGCCGGGATGACCTACAATCAGGGTGGTACGTAGTGTAATATTGGGTATCCGCTCCCGAATGGTATAAATCAGGGCTTCCGTTTTTTCGCGGGTGATGCCCCGACGCATGATCTTCAATAACTCCGTCGAACCGGTTTGAAGCGGCATGTCCAGATAATTACAAACGTTTGGCCGGTCACGTATTACGTCCAGTACTTCCAGTGGAAAGCCTGACGGATAAGCATACTGCAAGCGAATCCAGTCAATTCCTTCAACATCAGCTAGCTGGTTAATAAGATCGGCCAGATTACGCTTTCTGTACAGATCCAGCCCGTAGTATGTCAAGTCCTGGGCGATCAGAATTAATTCCTTCGTGCCACGCCGAGCCAGTGATTTTGCTTCCGTTACCAGCTCGTCCATCGGGCGTGATACGTGACCTCCGCGCATGAGCGGAATGGCGCAGAACGAGCAGGGCCGGTCGCAACCTTCGGCAATTTTAAGGTAAGCGTAGTGAGCAGGCGTGGTGAGCAGACGTTCGCCAACGAGTTCGTGTTTGTAATCAGCACGAAGTGTTTTCAGCATTCGGGGTAGCTCGTTGGTACCAAACCAGGCATCAACAGTTGGCATTTCAATTTCCAACTCGTCTTTGTAGCGATGTGATAGACAACCCGTTACATAAACTTTATCCACGATACCCGCTTCCTTTGCATCAACGTAGCGAAGGATTGTATTGATCGATTCTTCTTTGGCATTATCAATAAAGCCACATGTATTGATGACAACGATGTTGGCGTCGTCCTTTTTCGATTCGTGCGTTACGTCCATGCCGTTGCCCTTGAGCTGTGTAAACAGCACCTCCGAATCTACAAGGTTCTTCGAGCAACCGAGCGTGACAATATTGATTTTGTTAGTACGTACTCCTTTGGTTTTCATCTGGTAATGCGGGTGAAAACCCGCTTTGAATAGCAAAATCGCGGGCTTTCACCGCTACGGAGGATCGTCCGCTTTACTTAAAATACAGCTTGATGGGAAATCTCAGCCGTTACGCTGGCCATCTTTCCTTTTGCCACGCTAACAGGAAAAATATTATTGTGCGTATCAGAAAGGTTAGCGTACAAGCCTTTCGGTTCTTTAATGATCACGGAATAGCGGCCCACCGGCAGATAGACACAAAACTTGCCGTTTTTATCCGATTTGGTCGTCTTGACAGGTTTGGCTTCGCGAACCGAATTAATAAATCCGTTGTCGCCCGCGTCCACCTGATTCATATTTAGAAGGGGAAAAATCAGCACCTCACGTTCAATCGGAGTACCGCCGGACTTAGAAGCGCCAGGCCCAGGCATCTGGTTTCCCCGTTTTTCAACGACATTTCCACAAATACCCTGGAACGTAGTGGCTTTACTGTTTTTTTTGCGGGTTGGCTTCTGTGCGCAGGTTGCTAACGAAAAGCCAAATAGAAAAAGCGCTAGGTAGATGAACGTCTTGCTCATTTATTTCTTGAAAAACGAATCCACAAACTCCATCTTATTGAATGTTTGTAAGTCGTCAATTTTTTCCCCGACACCAATGTATTTAACCGGAATCTTGAACTGATCCGAAATGCCAATCACAACGCCACCTTTTGCCGTGCCGTCTAATTTCGTGATGGCCAACGCCGTCACCTCAGTAGCTTTCGTAAACTCAGTTGCCTGAATAAATGCGTTCTGACCAGTTGATCCGTCTAATACCAAAAGAACCTCGTGAGGAGCGTCTGGCGTGAACTTCTGCATCACCCGTTTAATTTTGGTCAGCTCATTCATTAAATTGACCTTCGTATGCAGTCGTCCGGCGGTGTCAATAATCACTACGTCGGCGCCTGTTTCAGTGGCTTTTTTTACGGCGTCGAACGCGACCGCTGAAGGGTCAGTATTCATGCCGTGTGAAATGACAGGTACCCCCACACGGTCGCCCCAGAGCTTGAGCTGGTCAACGGCAGCAGCCCGGAACGTATCGCCCGCACCAAGCACCACTTTTTTGCCTCGTTTATGGAACTGGGCAGCCAGCTTACCAATCGTCGTTGTTTTACCCACCCCGTTAACACCCACAACCATAATGACATACGGCTTCTTGCCGGCTGGTACGTCAAAATCGTCTCGCTGCAACGTATCGCCAGGATTGGTGGTGGAGAGTAAGGCGGCAATCTCTTCACGTAGAATACGGTCAAGCTCATCAGTGCCCATATATTTATCGCGGGCAACGCGCTCTTCGATCCGCTTAATTATTTTAACCGTTGTTTCAACGCCCACATCCGACGAAATAAGGACGTTTTCCACTTCGTCTAACACCTCTTCATCAACAGTGGATTTACCAACCACTGCCCGGCCAAGTTTAGAAAAAAAACTGTCTTTTGTTTTTTCTAAGCCTTTGTCCAGTGTTTCTTTCTTTTCCTTCGAAAATAAACCAAATAGAGCCATATTATATGGGGCCGCCGTGCGGTCAGTGAGGTGGTCAATTATCAGGCAGGCAGCGGCTTAATTAGTACATTAGTCATCTACTGGCTGATTCACTAACTGAGGTAACTATTTTTTAACGAAAAAAAGTCCCACAGGGCCAGTTAAGGCTGTGGGACCTATTGTAAGTCGTTGTGCGGAAAGTCGACTAAGGCAGAGACTAGCTTTTCAGCGCAGCCTGTACCTCATCAACCGGAACCATTTCTTCTTTAAATGTATAAGCGCCGGTTTTAGGCGACTTAACGGCTCTGATGATTTTAGCGAAAGCCTTGCCGTTATCCTTTGTTTTCAGGGTTGCAACTACCTTTTTTGCCATGTCGTTGTTTGTCTAGGGTTTATGGTTTTCGGTTTTCGGAAGCTCATGAGCCTGTGCTCACTCACCGTACTCCGAAAGCTATAAACCAGAAACTTATTTAATTTCTTTATGCAGCGTTACTTTCTTAAGGAACGGATTGTATTTCTTCCGCTCAATACGAGCCGGCGTGTTCTTCCGGTTTTTCGTAGTGATATACCGGGACATGCCGGGAACACCGCTGTCTTTTTGCTCGGTGCATTCCAGAATAACCTGGATTCTATTGGCGCCTTTCTTTGCCATTGCTGAAGTTCGTTTTCTCGATAAGGAGCGCAAAGGTACGAAATTACTTTTATTTAACAAATACGAAATCCGGAAAAAGTAATGATTTGTAGCTGGTTATCTGAGAAAATACCCGTATTTTTTGGCTTTCGGTCGCTGGCTTTCGACCTTTGGCAAAGAATGACTATGCAAACAATTCAATACGAATACGCTCCCGGCCATTTTCGGGCATCTGAACCTAGCCTGTATCGACCCGATATGCTGGAAGAAGGTGAGATGATTCTGAACATGGGGCCCCAGCATCCGTCAACTCACGGCGTATTGCGATTTGAAGTCGTGACGGATGGTGAGATTGTAATGGACGTAGTGCCGCATTTAGGTTATCTACACCGATGTTTCGAGAAACATGCTCAGTCGCTGCCGTTTAATCAGACAATACCGTTCGTAGACCGGCTTGATTATCTGGCTGCGATGAATTCTGAACATGCGTTTGTGATGGGCGTTGAAAAAATGCTGGGCATCCAGCATGATATTCCGAAACGAACCGAATACATCCGGGTGCTGGTTGCCGAACTGAATCGAATTGCGGCTCATTTTGTCGGTATCGGTACGTATGCACTTGATATGGGTGCCTACACGCCCTTCTTGTGGCTCATGCGCGACCGCGAGCATATTCAGCGCCTGCTCGAATGGGTGAGCGGAGCCCGGATGCTATACAATTACATGTGGATAGGTGGCTTATTTTATGACCTGCCGGTTGGCTTTGAGGAGCGATGCCGTGAGTTTATAACATATCTGAAACCCAAGCTGGCCGAGTTGCAGCAAGTGGTCATCGAAAATGAGATATTTATCAAACGTACGGCCAACGTAGGCGTTTTACCGCTGCCCGTTGCTATTAATTATGGCTGTACGGGCCCCATGTTACGGGGTTCCGGCCTGCGTTACGACCTTCGCCGGGTAGATGGCTACTCAGTTTATCCCGAACTGGATTTTGATATTCCCATTGGGCAAGGTCAAATGGGAACCGTCGGTGATTGCTGGGATCGGAACAACGTTCGGGTATTGGAGTGTCATGAGTCCATCCGTATTATTGAACAGTGTCTTGACAAACTGCTGGGCGATCATAAACGTACCCGAGAGTATGATCCACAGGCGGTTGTCCCGAAAAAGATACGACCAAAGGCTATGGATTTTTATGCCCGTGCCGAAAGCGCAAAAGGTGAACTGGGCTTCTTTTTTCGCACCGATGGCCGATCGGATATACCAGTACGTTGCAAGGCGCGGTCATGCTGTTTTCATAACCTGTCGGTGATCAGCGAAATCAGTAAAGGAGCTATGCTGGCCGATCTGGTCGCTATTATTGGGTCAATCGACGTAGTGATGGGCGAAGTAGATCGGTAGTTTTAGGCCAGAGCAGTCTCTAGTTGTTTGTCCGTAAAACAAGAAAATCAGCCCCTGTTTAAGTACTATTCCAGCACCAGAATATTCGGCGTGTTTCGCCCTAAGCCATCATAATCCAGGCCATAGCCCAGAACAAATCGATTTTCGATTTCAAAACCAACGTAGTGAAGATCGAGGTGCTTTTTCAGTGCCGTTGGTTTGAATAGCAATGTAGCGATGGCAATCGACGCCGGTTCTTTTTCCTGAAGTTGCTGACAGACCTCATAAAGAGTAAAGCCAGTATCTACAATGTCTTCTACAACAATCAGATCGCGGCCTGCAATGGATTCGTTCAAACCGAGGATCTCTTTAAGCTGTCCGCTCGACTGGGTTGCCGTGTAGGAAGCAACTCGAATAAACGTAATCTCACAGGAAATAGTCAGGTGTTTGGCTAAATCGGCGGCAAAAAGAAAGGCGCCATTCAACACGACCACAATGAGCGGTTTTTTGTCGGCATAGGCCTGATTGATTTGTTCCGCCAATTCCTGAACTCGTGACTGAATGGCTTCTTCGGTAATAAACGGGACGAACGTTTTGTCTTTAATTGTCATCATAGAGACATCTGGGGGGGTAAAGATACGACTGATCCTTAGGTAGCAGGCAAAAAAATATTGTAAAAATAACCATCCGTAAACGTACTATCTGTCTATTACGTTGTTTACTAGGAATGAACGTATCGATGGGTCGAAGCCCATTTATGACTGAATCAACCGGGCTAAAGCCCACATATATGTATTCTGAAATGAAGAAGACATTGTTGACGGTATGGCTAGTAGGGTTTGCTGCGCTGGCACAGGCTCAACTCTACGATCCGTCGGCGTTTGATAAGAAATACGATGGTTTATTAAAGCATCCCGGCGTTCAGATTGAATCGGCGGAGGCTATCAACCAGATGTATAATTATAAATTCTACGATGCCGATAAGGAGTTTCGCTGGCTGCAATTGCGTTATCCGAAGCACCCAATGCCTTATTTCCTGATGGGTCTATCGGAATGGTGGAAAATTGTGCCTAATACCGACGTAACGGATTATGACGATAAATGCCTGGCGTATATGGACACGACCATTACTATGGCCGAGAAGCTCTATGACAACAGCGAAAATAAGCTGGAACCGGCATTTTTTCTGGCGGCTGCTTATGCCTTTAAGGGACGATTATATTCAGAGCGAAAAAAATGGACCAAGGCGACGTTTGCGGGAAAAAACGCGCTGAAGTATTTTGAGAAGTGCAAGGGCAATGCTGACTTTAGTCCTGAGCTGCTTTTTGGCGACGGCATGTATAATTACTACGCACAGTGGATTCCCGAAAATTACCCGTTGCTGAAGCCCATTCTTATGTTTTTTCCAAAAGGAAATAAAGTGAATGGAATCAAGGAACTGGAGAAAACAGCTAACTCAGCCTTTTACACCCGCGTGGAAGCCCGGTACTTTCTGGTTCAAATCTACAGCATGGAAAACCAGTATGATAAAGCGTACCAGATGTCGAAATACATGAATGAGCAGTACCCTGACAACCCTTTTTTCGAGCGCTACTACGCTCGGTCAGCTTTTGTCATCGGCCATTTGCCAGAAGCTGAACGTGTTTCGAAGAACATTCTGGAGAAGGTAAGTCGCACGCAATCGGGGTACGAGGGCGTTAGCGGCAGGACAGCGGCCTACATTCTTGCTTACATTAATCACCTGTTTTACAAGAACATACCGGAAGCTAAAAAATACTATCAGCAATCGATTGATTTCGCTAAACAGACGAATTCGACCAATGCAGGCTATTACTGGTCGTCGGTACTGGGATTAGCGAAGATTGCGACCGAAGAGAAGAATTATGACCTGGCCCAAACGTACTTCAAAGAAGTGATGGACAAAGCGGAACGTAAGTCCAATCAGTACAAAGAAGCTAAAAAAGCCCTGGACGACGCTAAGAAATCTCGGCGGGAGGAGCGCAGGAAACGGAAGGAGTGAAACGTAATGATGAATCATAAATGATGAATGATCTTCTAATCAACGGATTCATCATTTATAATTCATCATTTAGAATTTATCACGGGATTGGCAAAACCTTGCTTTCCTTGAAGGTTGACATGATTACCATCGTTTGCGTACTGGCGACTTCGTCAATTTCATTGATGACGTCGAGCATAAGCGCCTGATACGAGGCAATGTCTTTGGAAATCACCTTCAATAAAAAATCTCCAGAACCGGTGATGTGGTGGCATTCGATGATTTCGGGAATTTCATTAACCCGAGCCACAAACATCATGGTCGTTTCCTTCTTGTGACCCACCAGCGTAACCATAACGAAGGTTGTTACGCCGAGGCCAATTTTCTCCCGATTAAGCTGGGCGTGATAGCTCTGAATGATACCCGAAGTTTCAAGTTTTTTTACGCGTTCCAGTGTTGGAGCAGGCGAAAGGCCAATTTCTTTGGAAAGTTGGGCGTTGGTAATTTTAGCGTTTGCTTGCAGAATCTCTAATACGTTACGATCTATCTGATCTAATTTTTGGGTCGACATAAATAAAAAAGTCTGTTGTAATTTATTATGGGATGGGACAAAGCTACTACCTTTTACGATAGAAAATTCTTTAAAGATGATGAAATTTCCGTTTTTGCGAAATAAATAGCGTATATCATCTTATTAAACGGCACAATATTGAACTAATTTCAACAGGTGCCAAATCTGATATTTATCGTTTTTTAATCTTATTCAGCGTTATCTGCCGTTGCTGATCTGATTTGAACCGCGAATCATCTACTGCTGAACGAGTCGCATGTTTGGTTGGTCGCCCTTGTACGCGAGCCCGCCACCTGCGCCATGAGGCAGGTTTTAGCTCTCGGCGCATAAGCTCAATGACTTCCTGCTCCGAAAATCCAAACTGCCTGTCAATGGCCTCAAAGGGGGTGCGGTCTTCCCAGGCCATCTCAATAATACGGTCGATATCACTATCTGTTATCTGCTTTATTCGGTCGGTTGATTTCATGGTGTTTTAAACTTACTGTTTCAACCAAGAGTTTTTGGCCTATGAAAATGCGCAAGAAGTCAGACCTTCCGACGAAAATTTGTCCAAGTTGTAACAAGCCGTTTGGTTGGCGTAAGAAGTGGGAGCGAGACTGGACGAGTGTTATTTATTGCAGCGATGCCTGCCGGGCAGCTAGCAAACGACAAAAAACGACTTCCGAGTAAACGTAGGTGTGCCGGACTATCGTTAATTTTGTTAATTAACCTACGCCCGTTGATGCGCCCAATCATTTATAGCCTTAGTCTTCTGTTTCTAGTTGCTCTTATAGAAAATAGTTGCCGGGAAGCTAAACCCGTTGTTGTTAGGAGGCCACCTGTGGCTTCGACTAGACCGGTGGCAGCTAATCCCCCGAAATCTGTAGCCGTTAAACCCGCCCCGGTGAAGCCAACGGTACCTCTCGTTGTGTTACCAGCTATAGATACGGTCGAAACAGAAGAGGAAATTGCAAATCGGATATTCCGGCAAAGTACTCCGGCACCGCCTAAGCGTGAGTTTCGGGCTGTGTGGATAGCAACCATTGACAATATTGACTGGCCGAGCAAAAAAGGCCTACCCGTTGCCGATCAGCAGCGGGAACTTGTGAATATGTTTGATCAGCATCAGCAAATGGGCCTGAATGCTGTTGTGGTGCAGGTTCGGTCAGCGGCTGATGCCTTCTATGCCAAAAGTTCGGAACCCTGGTCCGAATGGTTGACGGGACAACAGGGGCTTGCCCCACAGCCTTTCTACGATCCGCTGGAGTTCATGATTGAGCAGGCACACCAGCGCGGCCTGGAATTCCATGCGTGGTTTAACCTGGATCGGGCAACGTTTAGTAAAGCATCCAGTGTGGCCCCAACGAACATCATCCATCGGAAACCAGAATGGATGCTAACCTATGGTGGACGTAAGCTGTTTAATCTGGGCCTACCGGCCGTCCGGTCTTACATTGCCGGTATCGTTGCCAACGTAGTGCGCGAATACGATGTGGATGGCATTCATTTTGATGATTATTTTTATCCATATTCCGAACCAGGCCAGGTGTTACGTGACGACAGTACGTATCGAGCCTACGGAAATGGCATGACAAAAGGCGATTGGCGCCGTGATAATGTGAACAAGCTTGTTGTCGAGTTACGTGACTCCATCCGGGCCAATAAGCCGTGGGTTAAATTTGGTATCAGTCCGTTTGGTATCTGGAAAAATCAGGCCAATGATCCGCAAGGCTCAGCTACAAACGGTGGTCAGTCTTACTACGATATTTATGCCGATACCCGTAAATGGGTGCGGGAGGGCTTAATTGATTACATCGTTCCTCAGGTATACTTTAGTTCTGAATTTGGGCGGGTTCCCTATAAAACGCTGGTGGACTGGTGGACCCGAAATTCGGGAAATTGTCATCTGTATGTCGGGCATGGCGCTTATCGTGTCGGTCGGGGATCTGAGCGCGATCCCGGTTGGTGGCGGGCGACGGAGTTTCCTGATCAGATGCGTTACAACCGTCAGCAGCGAGCCGTGTTGGGAAGCGTGTTTTTTAGCGCTAGAAACTTGCAAATGAATCCGTTGTCGATTCGGGATTCGTTACAAACTAATTTTTACCGACATCCAGCGCTGGTTCCGGCCATGCCCTGGTTAGACAGCATTCCTCCCTTACCCCCTCGTGATTTGAAAGTTACTACGTCGCCCGAAGGCGTTGAGCTGTTCTGGAATCAACCAGCCGAAGCCCTCGATGGGGATGGTGCCAACGCATACCTTGTTTACCGCTTCGAAGGACGACGTTTGCCTGTACATTTAGACGATCCGCGTTATATTGTGGGGAAATGCATTGGCGAGTCATCTACTCATTTCGTAGACAAAACGGCCGATCCCAGAAAGCGCTACGTATACGTGATAACATCCGTTGATCGGTTGCATAACGAGAGCCACGAAGTAGCGATACGGGTAAGGTAACGTTACTCCATGACGTCATTCATCACCTGATCAATTGGTCGGGCATCGGGGAAAAAGCTGACCAGTTTGAGCAGAATACCTTCTACTACGGCATCGGGGCAAGAAGCGCCACACGTCAATAGAACTGTAATTGGATTGTCTAATCTTGACCCTTTTAGGCCGGGAATAAAGTTTTCTGTCACAATTTCCTGTTTCGCACGGGCGTCGAAGTGGCGAATGAGGGTGTCAGACAGGATTTTTTGCTCCGACTCAATGAAGTAGGTTGGTAATTTTTCTTCACAAAGTTCGACGATATGCGACGTATTGGACGAGTTATAGCCGCCCGCCACAAGGGCAAAATTGGCTGGATAGTTTAGCAGGGCATACGTAGCATCCTGATTGTCATTTGTAGCATAACACAGCGTATCGCGGGTATTCGCAAAGTGAGCCTCTACATCTTCACTAGTCAATGCATATTTCTGAATCATAATCTGCTTCAGATAATCGGCAATACTCTGGGTATCAGACGCCAGCATAGTTGTCTGATTCACGACACCGATACGTTGTAAATCGCGAATTGGGTTAAAGCCAACGGAATATTGACCAGTAAACTCGGTATAAAACTGCTCGGCAGGTAATTCGCCAGTAATGTACATGCCCAGTCGCCGAGCCTGGGCCATATCTTTTACGACAACCGTTGGGGCCGCTTCTTTACTATGCGAGAACGTAGCGCGGGTTTCTTCATGGCTTGGCTTTCCATGTACGACCACTGAATAATTTTTCTGCCCAATCTGGCCTGCTTTATTCCAAACCTTTTCGACAAAAGGGCAGGTAGTATCATATTTCGCTACATCCAACCCTAATTCAGCCAGCTGATTTTGCGTCTCCAGTGTCGTTCCGAAAGCTGGAATAATCACAACATCTTCAGACGAAAGGTCAGCCCAGGGCGTGAGTTGCCGACCGCTGGTGTCCATAATAAACCGTACCCCCCGGTCCTGCAAATCAGCATTGACGTCGGGGTTATGGATCATTTCACTAAGCAAAAAAATGCGCTTGTCCGGGTTTTCAGCGATGGCTTTATAGGCGATCTCAACGGCATTTTCAACACCATAACAGAAACCAAAATGACGAGCAATCAGGACGCGAATAGGGCCGAAATCGAGAACCGTAGGGGTAAAATCCCGCTTTAGTTTATCTCGCTTCCGCCGAAATTCTTTCAGGGGTGAAATAATGCTACTGCGGTAATAGTCTGGTATATCGAAGGATTTCATTGACTCAATGAGTGAATGAGTGAATGAGTGAATGAGTGAAAGGCCGACTGTTGAAACAATGAGGACAACCCATCACGCTTAACTCAATGATAGTTTCATGGATAGAACAGAAGAGGAAAACGCTTCGTTCGATGCCAGGCTAGCGACCGACTGTCAACTGCCCCAGAATATCGTCCAGATACTCCCGTGAATTGGCCAGGCGAGGGACTTTATGCTGGCCACCAAGCTTACCGCGTTGTTTCATCCAGGCGTAGAACGTACCGGGCGGTACTACGTGAATCCGAGGACGTTTAAGCACCATGTCATTGTAACGTTTGGCGTCGTAGTCGGAGTTGATTTGCCGAAGCGTATCGTCCAGGATTTGGTTAAACCGTTGCTGGCTAGTCGGTTCCTGAACAAATTCGATTACCCATTCATGAGAGCCATTGGCGCCGTTACCCATATAAATTGGTCCGGCTGTGTAGTCAGCAATAATGGCTCCGGTTGCTTCGCAAGCCTTCGTAATGGCATTTTCGGCGTTTTCAACGATTACTTCCTCCCCAAATGCATTAATATAATGTTTCGTCCGGCCGCTCACTTTCAGACGATGCGGATAAAGCGAGGTAAATCGAACTGTATCGCCGACTTTATAACGCCACAAACCCCCGTTGGTCGAGACAACCAGCGCATAATTTTTATTTAGTTCTACCTCATCGATTGTCAGGGCTTTTGGAAAAGGCTGATCCGCTTCCTGAGTGGGCACAAACTCATAAAATATGCCATAATCGAGCATCAGGAGCATTTCGCCAATCCGATTCAGATCGTCCTGGATAGCGAAGAATCCTTCTGAAGCGTTGTATACTTCCTGATAGCGAACGGTTCTGGACGGAAAAACCTGTTGCTGAAACAACTCTCGATAAGGCTGGAAATTAACGGCGCCGTGCATCATTACCTCAAAATTTGGCCATACGTCCAGAATGTTTGATTTTCCTGTTCGAGCCAGAATTTTGTCGATCAGCACCAGCCCCCAGGTGGGTGTTCCCAATAGGCTGGTCACGTTTTCCTGCGATGTGATCTCAGCCATCCGCTCCATTTTAGCTTCCCATTCGTCCATGAGCGCAACGTCGATGGTGGGTGTGCGGATGAATTGCGCCCAACTCGGCAAGTTTTTCATGACAACCGCCGATACGTCACCAGCCGCGCTGTTGGTGCTGTATGGATTCTGATGCAGACTTCCGCCAATGGAAAGCCCTTTGCCCTCAAATGCCTTACTGTCTGGGTTGTTGGCTATGTAAAGCGCCATCATGTCCTTGCCACCTTTAAAATGGCTTTCGTCCAGTGATTCGGTCGTAATGGGAATGAACTTACTACGGGCGTTTGTCGTACCCGACGATTTGGCAAACCAGCGAACAGGCGAGGGCCAGAGCACCTTGCTTTCGCCTTTCATGACCCGCTCAATATAAGGAAACAGATCTTCGTAGCTTGAAACAGGTACCTGCTGCTGAAAATCCTGAATAGTTTTGATCGACTTATACCCATGTAATCGACCCCACTCAGTTCGGCTACCCGCGCGAATGAGTTGAGCAAAAACTTTCTGCTGCATCGCGCCGGGCTGCTTCATAATTGCCTCAATGCGTGGCAATCGCCGTTGCAGGAGCCATTTAAGCGTGGTGTTGAGAAAGGTCATAAGGCTAAATAAGCATAAACCAACCGTATTGAGTGGGTCAGTGATACAAATTTATAAATATACTGGTTGCTTTATAAGTTGGTGGCCCGATCCGGATAATCAGA
Source organism: Spirosoma jeollabukense (assembly GCF_054777855.1). Lineage (NCBI taxonomy): Bacteria > Pseudomonadati > Bacteroidota > Cytophagia > Cytophagales > Cytophagaceae > Spirosoma > Spirosoma jeollabukense. The sequence continues at coordinate 267,951 of NZ_BAAHAD010000006.1, read as the reverse complement.
GATTAGTCCATCGACACCCCATTTTTTCAGCCGTTTCATGTCGTCGCGCTGGTTCACGGTCCACGGGATAACTTTAATACCCTGATCGTGTAGCCTCGCAATTTTATCCTGGCTAATTAACCGGAAATGCGGACTGTAAATAGCTGGTTTAAAGCCAAGTTCTTCTAGGTTCTTCTCCGGACTGCGCAAATTTTCGACTAAAGCCGCCAACCGTACGTCTGGATACTTGCCTGCGTCGGCTTGCTGTTTCCAGTGCTTTAGCGTAGCAAAGTCAAAACTTTGAATAACTACCCGATCCGGCTCTATTCGATCTTTTAAGACTGCCTTCACCAACTCACAAAACGCGGCTGGTTCCGGCTGACTTTTATTATACTCAGAGGGCTCACTTTTGATTTCGATATTGTACGAAAAGTTAGGTAAGTTTCTGCTTTTTCGATAAGCTTCGGCTTGTTCAATCACCTCGCTTAAGAGTGGTTTATACGTCTTTATTTTTTGTTGTTCGGGAAAGGACGTATTGCCGTTTGATCCAACATCGTAGCGTTTAACGTCGGCATAGTCCATCTGATAAATTACCAACCGTTTCTGCTCTTTCTTGTCAACGGGTTTTCCATCCGGTGCAATACTATAGGCTGCATTGAGGTATGGTTCGTGTGAAACCACCACGTGCTTGTCTTTGCTAATCACTACGTCCATTTCCAGCGTTGTGACGCCTAGGTCGAGGGCTTTCAGGAAAGCAGGGATGGTATTTTCGGGCATTAACCCCCGGCAGCCCCGGTGCCCCTGCAGATCAAAGGCCGGCGGAACTGCCTCATTAATAGCAGCATTGATCATACAAAACAAGAGTACTGAAAAACGCATGGGGTAGGGGAAATGCTACCAAAAGTACACTTTCTTTTCTAGTTGAAATTCTTTTCTACAACTCGGACGGGAACAATCCGCGAGGATTGTGACAAATAACCACTGCCATAGTTGAACTCGATTTTTCGTTTTCTTCCATCCGACATAGGTTGAACTAGCTGTGTATCGGCTGGTTTCACCCGCTGATACGTCACCGGGTTGTTTGCTTCCTTAAACACACGTAGTGGTCCGTTGTTTTGGGTTGCTACGTAATAAAGCTCTCCATTGGCTAATAAAAGAGAGCCCAGCGCCTTTGCATCGCCATCGACTACCAACCCCGAATTTGCGGGCGTTAGGGATTTGAAATGTCCTTTGCCATCGCCGATCAGGCATAAACCGAGGCCTGCATCCTGCCAACCGGATAGCACCTCTGTAGCATAGTCGTTACCAACCAGAAGGATATCCAGATTGCCGTCGTGGTTGAGGTCCGTTGCCAAACTGCCAAACACGGGCGAGAATTGGGCCTCGATCGGTAGCGTATGCACTACCAGCGTACCTGCCCGATTTTCGATGTAAGCTGTTGATAGGTAGGTCGCTCGCTTGACAATGGCCTGCTTCTGTTCCTCCGCCGACAGTAGGCTGCTCAAGGTTGTCTGGCCATAAGCGGCATAGGACGTCATCTTCTTTTTGAAAGAGGGAATCTGATCGGTCAGTACATCGCGGGGATGGAATGGATACTCAACGTCCCCATTAAACACGCTCAGGATTGGGTCTAACGTACCATTTTTGTCGTAGTCAGCCGCATATACGGATACAGGATGGTCAACTGCCGCCTGTAATCGACTGTTCAGACCCAGGTTGCCTGCTACATAGTCTATGTCGCCGTCGTTGTCAAAATCGCCCGCTGTCAGACTGTTCCAGAAGCCAGCCGCTTTGTCAAGTTCAGGCGTTTGCATAGGCGTGAATCGTTGGCCCTGTTGGTTTTTGAATACGGTAATTGGCATAAACTCACCTGCCAGCATCAGGTCGGGCCAGGTATCGTTGTCAACATCGGTCCAGAGAGCCGCACAAATCAAACCGGCCTGACCAAGACCGGGTGCCAGTTGGTCCGTTATGTCCGTGAAATGCACGTGGTCTGGTTGACCGGGTCGGCTATCGTTACGTAGCAAATAACTTCGGGCGGGTTCCGGGTAGCGCTGCGGTACCACGCGGCCACCCACAAACAAGTCCAGATCGCCGTCGTGGTCGAAGTCGGTAGCAATGACGCACGATCCGCTGGACGTCGTGTTGGGAAGTGCCTTGGGCGAGGCCCGAAAATTGCCTCTTCCATCATTCAGGTATAGGCTATCCTGATACATCGCTTCATTTTTGCCAAATTCGGTGCTGCCGTGAACGGCATATAGGTCAAGGTCGCCGTCGCTATCGGCATCAAACAGCAACACACCGGTTTCTTCCGGTTTCTTAGCCGGTCGGCCTTTCCGTATGAACATGGCTGGTTTGGAATTCCGGCCTGCCTGTTGCAGAAAAAAAGTACCGCCTTTATTTGTACTTCCCGCTATATAAATGTCATCCAACCCGTTTCCATCAACGTCACCAATGGCCATGCCGGGCCCAAGTTGCGAATGTTTATGCGGCAGAAGCGTTTGCTGAGCTTTATAGTCGACAAAATCGTCTTCCTTATGCTGAAAGTTGAGCCCAGGTAAATCAGTTACTTCGGTTAGTAATGGCTTCGCTGGCGGCTGCAATTGCATAAATGTAGCTGGCTGAGAAACAGCCTTGCGCTCGTCCAGCGTTAGAATTTGATTGGTTGCTACGTTCGTGATTGTCTGGCCATTACCATTTGACCATAGAATTTTTAGCGAATCAATACGTTCAACCGATCCCAGCCCAAGATGAATGCCCGACGCCATTGTGGACTGGTAACCGCGCTGGCGGGTATACTCCGTGTATTGCAAATGACCACTCGCCCAAATGGCGACTTTAGCACCCACTCCTTCCAGATTGCCCGCTTTCCCCAATAGATTTATTTTTAAGAAATGGTTTGCCGACGCGTCTTTTGCCTGCTCAATGGTTTGATTCCGATAGATGAAAGCAGGATCATTGATGTTGTTCATAACCAGATCCATATCGCCGTCATTGTCGAAGTCGGCGTAGGCGGTCCCATTTGTAAATGAAGGCTCCGTCAGACCCCAGTCAGGGGCAACATTTGAAAAGTGCAGGCTGTCGGGGTGACCATTGGCATTATTATGGAATAGGAAATTTGGCTTGTAAACGGGCTCTAAATCATCAATACGTTTTAGTATCTGCGTACGTCGACCCGCATTGGTGCCAAACATGCCCGCATCCCGGTTGTAGCTGGTGAAATCCAGATCAGTTATGTCTTTTCGATATCCGTTTGTGATCAGTAAATCCCGAAAACTATCATTGTCCAGATCAGCGAAGAGAGCGCTCCAACTCCAGTCGGTTGCCGCTGTTCCGGCCAGATAGCCAATGTCACTAAAGAGGGGCAAGGAGCGTGGAGCATGGCGCACTAGGTTTTGAGAAAGGGACGCGGTATTTATGGCCTGGAGCTTGGTACTTGGAGGTCTGACTCCCTGCTCCTTACTCCCTGCTCCGGGTCCCACGCTCCTTGCCCCTTCCCAAAACCCTCTGTTCAGTTGCAGTACGTTGCGAATGTATTGAGGTTGGTAACCGAGTCGCCGGGCCATTTGAAAACGATCGTAGGGGATTGTCGAGAACATCGTTTTCTGCCGCTGGTTGTCGTCGGGCAGCATATCCACTACGGCCAGATCGTTCAGCCCATCGTTGTTGATGTCGGCCATGTCCATGCCCATACTGTTGTGGCTCTGGTGCTTAAGTGTTTCGGTAATGCGATTGCTGAATGTTCCATCGCGGTTGTTCACGAGCCAGACATCGTTTGACTGAAAGTCATTCGCTACGTAAATATCGGTCCAGCCATCCTGATTCACATCATTGACGATTACGCCCAATCCCCAGCCTTCATGCAATAAGCCCGCTTGCGTTGATACGTCGGTGAAGTGGGGTAGGGCAAGGGGCAGGGGGCGTGGGGCATGATTTGACGCGTCCTGCTCCTTGCGTCCTGCCCCTTGCTGTATACCATCATTCCTGAAGAGTTTATCCCGGCTTCTGGCTGAACCGTCGTTATGGGCCCCGATGACGTTATTTCGGTTGAAGATTTCCAGTGCATTTGTCAATAGAAAAACGTCTAAATCGCCATCGTGATCGTAATCCAGAAAGGTGGCCTGGGTAGAATAACTCGAGTCGGCTAAACCGACTGCCTGTGCTGATTCCTCAAAATGGGGAATGCCATTGGCGTCGTTGCCCTGGTTAAGAAAAAGGAGATTGGGCACCGACTGATTCCGATTGGGGTGAATAGTTGATACGTAGATATCCTGTCGTCCATCCTGATTGATGTCAGCTACGGCTACACCTGTACACCAGAACGTTGTTGAGACACCGGCTGGAATGGTTACGTCCTCAAATTTGAAATCGCCTTTGTTCAGATAAAGTCGGCTTGACACCTGATTTCCGGCAAAGAACACATCCTGAAGGCCATCCCCGTTGAAATCGCCCACCCCAACGCCCCCACCATTGTAGATGTACTCGAACTCCAGTACGTTCAAAGAGTCACTTTCGGTAATGGTATTGGCAAAGTCAATACCGGTCTGACTAGCGGTCAGACGTTCAAATCGAGCTGAAGGGTGGGTACAACTGACCAGTGCGGACAAAGCTATGCCGGTCAGCCAGAGGAAGTAACGCATGGGCGAAATGTAAATAAATTCCTTGGCTTGGCAACGCCCGCCCGCTGGGAATTTCCCGTTTTTAATTGAGCAGCTAAACTTTTAATAAGCCAGATTCTGAACTTCCTGCGGTATTGTCCAACTCCGGTTGTGGAATTAACGCATGGTCTTTAACACCCTGAATAGCAGCCTTGTACAGATAATGATAATTTCGCCGAAAGAATGTTTCCAACGCTACTTCGGCATACTATTTCGAACGAAGCACTAATGCCTTGTCTGTCAGTTCCATATTTTTCATTTCGAGAGAATTTACTCAGACAATAATCAAAAGTTATCTTTTGAATCGCTGGTACCAATTAACGTAAAAAAGAATTGTTCAGGTTAGGAAAAGAATACTTTTTATTTGGTGGGTGCAATGCTAAACTTGCATTGACAATACGTTCTATTGTTTCTCTATTTCTATGCACTACACGAAGGCTATACTTGTATCCGTATTAACAGTAGCACTTGTTTGGGCACTTAACCGGCCTTGGGGAAGTATTCCAGCGTTTGGCCCATTACTGAGCCCATTTGTGGGCTTCTGGCAAAACGCCGAAGCCATTAATACGGCCGATGAAGACGTAACGGTTAAGGGTACAGAAGCACCCATCACGGTCATTTTTGACGATCTGGCTATTCCGCACGTATTCGCTCAGAATGACCATGATGCCTATTTTGCACAGGGGTACCTCACCGCCCGCGACCGGCTCTGGCAAATGGAGTTTCAGACACATGCCGCTGCCGGACGACTTTCCGAATTAGTTGGCGAACGGGCGCTTCCACTCGACAAATTTAACCGGGAGATTGGCATGGTCTACGGCGCTGAGCAGGCTCAGAAAGCCATGCTGAGCGATCCTAATTCAAAGCTGATTGCTGAGGCCTACACGGCTGGGGTAAATGCCTGGATTTCAAATCTGAGCCCTGCCAATTATCCCATTGAATACAAATTGCTGGGGTATGCGCCCGAACCCTGGACAACGTTGAAATGTGCCTTGCTACTTAAAGCGATGACCAGTACGTTGGCCAGTGGCGCGGATGATCTGCAAATGAGTAATGTCCGGCGTGTGTTCGGAGCCGCTGTTACCGACGACCTCTTTCCTGATTACCCCGACCACGAAGACCCAATTATTCCGCCGGGTACCAAATGGGAGTTTAAGCCACTAAATATACCAGATTCCGCAGATTCGTTGCCGACTGGAGAGCCTCTTGTCCTGAACTGGCCTGCTCGCGACCCGGCCATCGGCAGCAATAACTGGGCGGTTGGCGCACAGAAATCCGCAACGGGCTACCCAATCCTGGCGAATGACCCACATTTAACGCTTAGCCTACCCTCAATCTGGTACCAGATTCAACTGGTTTCGCCTACAATGAATGCCTGTGGTACGTCATTGCCGGGATCGCCGGGCGTGATTATCGGCTTTAATAAAGACATTGCCTGGGGCGTTACGAACGTTGGCGCCGACGTACTGGATTTTTACAAAATCCGTTTTCGGGATGCCAGTAAGCAGGAATACCTGCATGGTGGGAAGTGGAAGCCTGTGCGTCGTCGACTGGAAGTGATCAAAGTGAAGGGCAAGCTAGATATTATTGACACGGTTTATTATACGCACCACGGTCCCATTGTTAATCAGGCGGGGCAGCGTGGATTTCGGGCTAATATCCCCTCGGGTTATGCGGCCCGCTGGATTGCGCACGAACCTACGAATGAACTTCAAGCCTATTATTTACTGAACCGGGCTAAAAATTATGATGAGTACGTAGCGGCTCTGGCCTATTATGGGGCGCCCGCTCAAAACTTTGTCTTTGCCGATGTTAACAAAGATATCGCTATCTCGCCCAATGGTAAATACCCATTAAAATGGAAAGAACAGGGTAAGTACTTGCTCGATGGTACCAACCCCGCTCACGATTGGCAGGGTTGGATTCCACCTGCTCAAAATCCCTGTGTCAAGAATCCACCGAGAGGCTTTGTGAGTTCAGCCAATCAATTCTCTACTGATCCAACCTATCCGTATTATATTAACTGGCAGTTTGCCCCTGCCGAACGCGGTATGCGTATCAATCAGCGGCTTACGGCTATGCCACGCGTTACGGTCGATAGCATGCGTCAGTTGCAGAATGACTTGTATAATCTTCGGGCGGCTACTACGTTGCCTGTGCTGCTTCCCCCCTTGAAAGCGTCTGGATTAAAAGGCGAGTATGCAAAAGCATTAAATACGTTGACTACCTGGGCATACCAAAATGATACGAGTTCGATTGGAGCAACGATTTTTACCGAATGGAACCGGCAACTGATGGATGCTATCTGGAAAGACGAGTTTGACCATGGCGATACATTATTGACCCGTTTACCCAGTTTTGACCGAACGATGCGATTAATTCAGCGTGAGCCCACTGCGCACTGGTTTGATAATGTAAATACACCGGCTCATGAGTCTTTAGTCGACGTACTAGTTCAGAGTTTCCGAACTTCCTGTGACACGCTAGCTAAAAAACATGGCTCCATTGGCCCGACCTGGTCCTGGGGGAAGCATAAAGCCACCGCGATCCGACACTTGGTGCCCGGTTTGGATGCTTTTAGTGCATTAAATGTCCAGATGGGAGGGGGAGCTGGGATTGTCAATGCTACGACCGAGCGCACAGGACCGTCCTGGCGAATGGTTGTTGAACTGGGGCCGCAACCCAAAGCCTATGGCGTTTATCCGGGCGGGCAGTCGGGTAATCCGGGTAGTCCTTATTATCAGGATATGATTGAAACCTGGCGAATGGGCAAGCTGAATGAGCTGCTCTTTCTACAGTCGGCGCAGGATAAAAATCCACGTATCAAACGAAGAATGACGCTAAAGTAGCCCAGACACGTTCCGACGAAAACTCATATTATCTAAAACTAAATAATATAATCAAGCGGCTGGGAAGCCGCTTTACAGATATGGTTCAAATCCTGCTTATTGCTATTCTGAGTCTGTTAGCTCAATTAACGCTTCCCTGGTGGAGTCTGGCCGTCGTTTCTTTTCTTGTCTGTTTCTGGCGTAGCAAGAGTGCAGGCCAGGCATTTTTTGCTGGCTTTTATGGTATTGCAATTGTTTGGTTGATTTACGCTTTGCTCATCCATCTACGAACAGATGGCATTTTTACGGGTCGTATGAGTGAATTGCTATTTAAGATGAACAGTAAAGTTCTTCCAGGCCTCATAACAGCTATTGTAGGTGGTTTGGTCGGTGGATTTGCTGGACTATCGGGCCACTTTGTCAGACAGGCGACCGGAAATCAACTTATAAATCATAGGGCGTAGTTGCTATGGCGCGGGGTAGCTTGTGTCAACCGTTCGTAATTTCCTCTACCTTTGTAAGATAAACTTGTCACTAACCAATCCGTTTCCTGTGAAGAATGCCTCGTTAGTTCTGAATGTCGTCCTGACAATTGCCGTAGCTGTTCTGTATTATCTACATTTTAAAGACCGCCAACCCGACGCGGCTTCTCCGGTAAAAGCACCAGCCGAAGCAAAAGGCAGATCTATTGTATACGTGAACGTCGATTCGCTGCTAACTAAATATGACTATTTTAAAGATACGCAGAAAGTACTCGAAAGTAAGCGGTTCCAATTAGAGAATGACCTTGCCGGAAAGGGTCGGAATCTTCAAAATAAAGTAGCGTTCTTTCAACAGCGGGCTGCTACCATGACGCAGGAACAAGGCCGGGCAACCGAAGCTGCCCTTCAGAAAGAGCAGCAGGATATTTTGGCTTATCGTGAACGGGCGGCCCAAAATCTGGCTGCTGAAGAGCAAAGCAAAAACAAGCAGTTATACGATCAGATCTACGATTATTTGAAAAAAATAAACGGCCAGAACAAATATGAGTTCGTATTGGGGTACACTAAAGGGGGCGGCATCCTGTTCGCCGACCCATCGGTTGATCAGACGAAAGCGATTCTGGATGGTTTGAACAAAGAGTACACCGCCAAGCAAACGAAAAAATAATCTTTTCAGGCTACACCAGTAGCTTCCGATAATCAAAATCCGGCTTGTTGAACAGCAGTGTTTAACAAGCCGGATTTGTTTATAAATCAGCTTCAAATTTCTTTTCCCGGAGTAAACCTCCTTAGAGTTTCCGATGTTCTTTCACTTACCCGGTTACCTTTGTGACCCTATTAACCTATTTTGACGTATCAATACTTGTATCATACGTCATGTATTATATATCAGTATATGGCCTCTGCTTCTATTGTTAAACAAGTTGATATCCGCAATCGACGGGCGTCATTTGAATATGCGTTTCTAGAAACGTATACGGCCGGTATTGTCTTAACCGGAACCGAAATTAAATCAGTCAGGCAGGGGAAAGTGAATTTACAGGACGCTTATTGTCTGATTCATGGGGAAGAGCTTTTTATTCGACAAATGAGCATTTCAATTTATACCGAAGGTACTCATTACAACCATGAACCACTTCGCGACCGCAAACTTCTGTTAACCAAACGGGAGATTAGACGACTCACTGAAAAGCTAAAAGATCAGGGACTTACTATCGTACCCACTCGGCTTTTTACGAATGAGCGCGGCTTTGCCAAAGTGGAGATCGCATTGGCAAAAGGCAAAAAACTCTACGATAAACGTGATAGTATAAAAGAGCGCGACGTAGAGCGGGAGATGCAGCGGGAACGGTATTGATTTTAGTCTATGGTCAAAAGTTGCCAGTCGATAGTGATTAACTGGCCGAAATCTCTTGACTAATGACTGACGACTGTTGACTATAGACTAGTGACTAAATTTTTCGTAACTATTGCCGTTATGTGGATAACTCTGTAACTTGCTACCGTACAGAGGCATTCAAACGCGATATGGGTAGGAAAGTATTAGTCTTAAATCAAGATTACAGTGCCTTCAGCATCTGCTCCGTTCCTAAAGCATTCTTGCTGGTTTATTTAGACAAAGCAGAATTAGTTGCCGAATCGGAGCAGTTTATGCTCCGAACCGTCTCTGCCGAGTTTCCGATGCCAACCGTCATTCGTCTGCATCGGTACATAAGTCTACCTTACAAAGGTGTGATGCTTACCCGGCAAAATATCTTCAAGCGCGACGGCCATCATTGTCAGTACTGCGGGACGACCGAGGATCTAACACTCGACCACGTATTGCCAAAGTCAAGGGGAGGAAAAACCAGCTGGGATAACCTCACTACTGCTTGTAAACGGTGCAATTCACGAAAAGGCGATTACACCCCAGAAGAAGCCAATCTAAAACTGCGCCAGAAGCCTTTCAAACCAACGTTTCTGGTCTTTCTGCGCGAGTTTTCGGGTTCTCTGGAACAAAGCTGGATGCCATTTTTGACCAAAAAGGAAAAAGCGTTTAAATAAACAAAACGAAAAGGGAAGACGGGCAGCAAAAGGAAATGGGAAATGCTTAGAGCAAATCCTTTATCCTTATGCTGCCCGTCTTCTCTTTCAGCCTCTATGTCAAAGACTTTTGGTTATTTCGAAACTTTTTTCAAAAAGCAATTGCTATCTTTGCAGTCCTTTTTTGAAGGAAATATTTCTACAACTAAAAGTCAGCCCGCCATTGACCCACGGGCTGATGTACCGAGTGGGTCAGGACAAATTTTTTTATGAGCAAAACGCAGCAACGCGAACTGCCGGCATTTGATTGGGACCGGGCAGACAACAAAGGGTTTGGTAGTGGCTATTCGGTTGAAGAACACAACCGGATGTTGGAACTTTACGACAACACGCTGTCGGAAGTTAAAGAGAAAGAAGTAGTAATGGGAACCGTCGTTGGGATAACAGATCGGGAAGTATTACTCAATATTGGATTCAAGTCGGACGGCTTGGTACCAGCTTCTGAATTCCGGGATATGCCGGAGTTGAAGATGGGTGATGAAATTGAAGTTTACGTAGAAAATCAGGAAGACCCCAATGGTCAGTTGGTGCTTTCGCGCAAGAAAGCGAAGGTTATCACGGCTTGGCAGAAAATCCAGCGTGCACTGGACGAAGACCTCGTTATCGATGGTTTCGTGAAGCGCCGGACGAAGGGTGGTCTGATTGTCGATATTTTCAGCATAGAAGCTTTCTTGCCAGGTTCACAGATCGACGTGAAGCCGATTCGGGATTTCGACATTTTCGTTGGCAAGAAAATGGAGGTTAAAGTCGTCAAGATCAATTATGCTAACGACAACGTAGTCGTTTCGCATAAAGTCCTAATCGAGAAAGACCTCGAAGCCCAACGCGCTCAAATCCTGAACAACCTTGAAAAAGGGCAGGTATTGGAAGGCGTTATCAAAAACATGACCAACTTCGGTGTGTTCATCGATTTGGGTGGTGTAGATGGTCTGTTGCATATCACGGATATTTCGTGGGGTCGCATCAGTCATCCATCCGAAGTACTTCACCTCGACCAGAAGGTCAACGTGGTTGTTCTGGACTTCGACGAAGACAAGAAACGTATCTCATTGGGCATGAAACAACTTCAGGCTCACCCATGGGATGCACTTGCCGAAGACATTCAGGTTGGTTCGAAGGTAAAAGGCAAAATTGTTAACGTAGCCGATTATGGCGCATTCCTGGAAATCCAGCCGGGTGTCGAAGGCCTGATCCACGTATCAGAAATGTCGTGGTCGCAGCATCTGCGTAACCCACAGGAATTCCTGAAAGTGGGTGATGAAGTGGAAGCACAAGTGCTGACGCTTGACCGGAACGACCGCAAAATGTCGTTGGGCATCAAACAATTGACTGAAGATCCCTGGACTCGTCCAGAACTACGTACTAAATACGCAGTTGGTACGAAGCATAAAGGTATGGTACGTAACCTGACCAACTTCGGCCTGTTCCTTGAGTTGGAAGAAGGTATCGATGGGCTGGTACACGTATCGGATCTTTCGTGGACCAAGAAAATCAAACATCCATCGGACTTCATCAAAGTTGGTGATGAGCTCGAAGTTGTTGTACTGGAACTGGACGTTGACAACCGTCGTCTGGCCCTAGGTCACAAGCAGCTTGAAGAGAATCCATGGGATACGTTTGAAACCGTGTTTGCCGTTGGCACAATTCACCGATGCACGATTCTGAGCAAAAATGACAAGATGGCTACACTCGAACTGCCTTATGGCATCGAAGGTTTCTCGTCGCTCAAGAACCTGGGTAAAGAAGACGGTACCTTTGCTGAGGTAGGTGAAACGCTTGATTTCAAAGTAACCGAGTTCTCGAAAGAAGAGAAGCGGATTATGCTCTCGCACACGAAAACGTGGCAGGAGAAGAACGAGCCTGTTAAAGAACAGAAAGCGCCTAAAGCTGCCACTGCGAAAGCAGCTACTACATCGGCTACGGCTGAGCGTGGTGCTACATTAGGTGATCTTGATGCACTGGCTGCGTTAAAAGAGCAGATGGAAGGACGTAACTAAGTTACTCCTGATAATATGATGAAATACCCCTGAACTGAAAAGCTCAGGGGTATTTTTTTACGCTAATCTCATTGACGTAAACGATAAAATCCTATCTTTGCACTCCCGAATACGTGACCTGTCATTTATACGGAAACAAGTAAGGTTCCGTGGCCGAGTGGCTAGGCAGAGGTCTGCAAAACCTCGTACAGCGGTTCGAATCCGCTCGGAACCTCCGGATACAAGTAGTTATCTATCTCATTTGCCATTTTGCTGCTACTCTGGTTGAGTTCAGGCAAAATGGCTTTTTTTTAGTATAAACATCACTCCTAAGAGATTAATTAGCTGACATGAACTCTCTTTAGATTGTTCGTTAATTAGAAAGAATATAAATAAAAACGACGGTTCAAATAACTAAACGCCAACTTTTGCCTATACAGTAATCGTGTCGTACTTTTGGTCGCTGATAAAAAGCATTGGTGATTATGTTGATTCACTCAATTAATATAGTTCAAAAAATGAGTTGTTTATATAAGCTTTGCGGAGTCGTTGTTTTATCGCTGATGCTGTTGCTTTCCAACAGTCAGGTAAAAGCACAAGACTCAGCTAGTGCCCCAGCCGCAGCGGCTCCAGCCGGCGGTGGTGGTGATGTAGAAAAAGGAAAGACGTTGTTTACCAATAACTGCGCCCAATGCCATTCAATAACGGCCGAAAAAGTTGTTGGGCCTGGTTTGAAGGGAATCGAGAGTCGGGCACCTGGAAAAGATTGGTTACACAAATGGATTCGGAATTCGTCAGCTGTAATTGCGTCTGGTGATGCATACGCCAATCAGGTGTTCAACGCCAATGGTAAAGTTCAGATGTCGAGTTTCCCAAGCTTATCGGACGCCGATATCGATGGGATTCTGGCCTACATTGCTCAAGGTGATAAGCCAGCAATCGCTTCTACGGGGGGAGGTGATACCGGTAAAAATAATGCAGGTGCAGATGCGGGGACTACATCGGTTGGTGGTCCATCTGAACTCTTTACTTTTGTATTGATCGCTCTGCTGGTAATTATGTTGCTGGTTTTGGGCGTTCTGCTCGTGATCGTAACAATTTTGTCGAAAGCGGTGTCGCCCGTAACGACAACCGATGGCACTCAGATTCCTTCTTCTTTTGGCCAGCGCATGAAAACTGGTCTGTCGGATGCCTTTAACAATCCGACACTACGTTCAGTCATAATCTGGTTGTTTCTTCTGGTGGTAACAAAAGCGACAATTGACGGTGCCTATAGTGTGGGTATACAACAGGGCTATGCGCCAAAGCAACCGATTGCTTATTCGCATAAACTTCACGCTGGTCAATATAAAATCGACTGTAATTACTGTCACACAGGCGCTCAGAAGGGCAAGAGTGCTACTATACCTGCGGCTAACATCTGTATGAACTGCCATGGCGTCATTAAGAAGGAGTCTCCGGAAATTCAAAAGATTTATACAGCGATCGAGAATAACCAGCCAATTGAATGGATTCGTGTTCACAACCTACCCGATTTGGCTTACTTTAACCACGCTCAACATGTAAACGTAGGTAACGTAGCATGTCAGACTTGCCACGGTGAAATTGAGAAGATGGAGGTAGTTGAAGCACGTTCGTCATTGACGATGGGTTGGTGTATCGATTGCCACCGCCGGACCGAAGTAAATACCAAAGACAATGCCTATTACGACAAATTGGTAGCTCTTCACCGGAAAGAAAGTAAAGAACCACTGAAAGTAGCTAATATTGGTGGTCTGGAATGCTCCAAATGCCACTATTAACCCACCGTGCCTGGATAGGGCAGCTCAACCAATAGGTACTTACCGCATACAACACGCATGGAAAATACATCTAAACGGTATTGGAAAGGGGTTGAAGAGTTACGCAATGATGCTACGTTTGTAAAAAACGCGAATAGCGAATTTGCTAACCCTGACCTGAGCGAATCATCAAATGACCTGGAAGGGTTACTTGGGGGTTCAAATACCCAACGCCGTGACTTTTTGAAAGTAATGGGCTTTGGTATGGCTGCTGTATCACTGGCTGCCTGCGAAACGCCCGTCCATAAAGCCATTCCGTATATTAGCAAGCCGGAATTTACATTCCCTTCAATATCTGATTACTACGCATCTACATTTAGTGAAGGTGGCGATTATACGGCTATTCTGGTTGAAACCCGTGAAGGGCGTCCAATAAAAATAGAAGGTAATCCATCATCTAGCGTATCTAAAGGAGCCACTACTGCCCGTACACAGGCATCAGTGCTTTCTCTTTACGATATAGATAAGCTTAAAGGGCCTAAACGGGGTGAAACAGACATCGACTGGGCTACTGCTGATCGCGAAATAGTTAATCAACTGAACTCAGTTGCTGGGAAAGGGGGTGCCATACGTATCGTTACATCAACAATACTCAGTCCCACGACGAAAGCAGTCATTGCTGATTTTGTAGCGAAATATCCAACTGCTCAGCATATTACGTATGATGCTAACTCTGTTTTTGGCCTTATTCAGGCAAATCAGGCATCATTTGGCAAAGCTGTTGTTCCAACGTATGATTTCAGCAAAGCCAATACGATTGTTGGTATAAATGCTGATTTTCTAGGTACCTGGATAGCGCCCATCGAATACATGGGAGCTTATGCTAAAGGTAGGAAGATAGGCGCCATCGGTGGTGGAAAGAAAACCATGTCGCGGCACTATCAATTTGAAACCGGGCTTTCATTAACGGGGTCTAATGCCGATTATCGGTCACCCATCAAGCCATCACAGGAAGGTTTAGTTGTAGCTGCACTTTACAATAAGGTCGCTGCTAAGCTGGGTGGAACACCTGTTGGTACTGCATCTGTCACAATTCCTCACCTGGATAAAGCAGCTACTGATCTTGCTAATTCGCGAGGTAAGGCATTAGTGGTATCTGGCTCCAATGATCCTAATGTACAAATTATCGTCAATGCGCTGAACAACCTATTAGGGAGCTATGGCACAACGATTGATATTAACTTACCGGTCAATTACCGCCAGGGCAACGATCAGCAGATGAATGCCTTTATCAACGAGGCAAAAGCTGGTCAGGTGGGGGCCGTTCTTTTTTTTGCGGCTAATCCAGTATATAATCATCCCCGAGGGGCTGAGCTTGCAGAAGCGTTACCAAAAATAGCCTTATCCGTTTCATTCGCTGATCGCGCCGATGAAACAGCGTCGTTGTCAAAGTATATTACGCCAGCACCGCATTTTCTGGAATGCTGGGGTGACGCTGAGCCAAAGCAGGGTTTTTATAGCGTCATGCAGCCTGCTATCACCCTTATTTTCAAAACCCGTCAGTTTGAATCTAGCTTGCTAACCTGGAGCGGCAAGCCAAGTGATTACCAAGCTTATCTGAAAAGTCATTGGCTTTCAACACAGTATCCAAAAGCCTCTGGCTTTAGCTCATTTGAAGCTTTCTGGGTACAATGCTTGAACGATGGCGTGTTCGAACCCGGTAAAAATCAGGTTGTTGCGGGTGCTGTTACATTTGCTGGAAACGTAGCGCAGGCTGCAGCAGGAATTGCTCAACGCTATAAGCCAACGACCGGTATGGAGTTGGGTTTATATGAAAAAGTAGGTGTTGGTACAGGTGCAATGGCTAACAATCCCTGGTTACAAGAGTTGCCAGATCCTGTTTCCAAAGCTTGCTGGGACAATTATGCCGCTATTTCGCAAAAAACGGCCAAAGCAATGGGCGTTGCCCAGAATGACATGGTTAGTGTTTCTGTAAACGGCAAGTCAATAGAGTTGCCCGTGTTGATTCAACCTGGTCAGGCAGACGATACAGTTTCAGTTGCCATTGGTTACGGACGTGATAAGGCAGGCAAGTCGGCAAACGGTGTAGGCAAAAACGCTTTCCCATTCGTGACTATTACGGATGGATATGCTACCTACTCAGCCATTAATGCTAAGGTAGAAAAAGCAAGTGGTAAGCACGAAATAGCCCAGACGCAAACGCACGATACGGTTATGGGTCGCCGGGCAGTCTTACAGGAAGCTAGACTGGCCGCCTATCAGAAAGATCCGAAAGCTGGTCGTTACGAGCCTAAAGTGCAAACGTCTGTAGGACCAACTGATCCTACAGATATTACGCTCTGGAATGGCTACGGTAAACCTAATCACTCATGGGGTATGGTCATTGACCTAAACTCCTGTATTGGGTGCGGAACTTGTGTTGTTGCCTGTAATGCGGAAAACAACATCCAGGTTGTAGGTCGCCAGGAAGTGATTAACCGTCGCGAGATGCACTGGATGCGGATTGATCGTTATTATAGTAGTGATGCTGAAGCCGAAGATTACTCGGCTTTGGAAGTCGCTTCAGCTAATCCAGAAGTTACATTCCAGCCAATGCTTTGTCAGCATTGTAGCAATGCTCCTTGCGAAACGGTTTGTCCAGTTCTTGCAACGACGCATAGTACAGAAGGGTTGAACCAAATGACCTACAACCGTTGTATTGGTACGCGTTACTGTGCGAACAACTGCCCATATAAAGTACGCCGGTTCAACTGGTTTAAGTACCATGATAATGATAATTACGATTATCATTTTAATAATGACCTGGGTAAAATGGTCATTAACCCAGACGTAACGGTTCGTTCCCGTGGTGTTATCGAAAAGTGCTCATTCTGCGTACAACGGATTCAGGAAACCAAATTAACGGCGAAAAAAGAACGCCGTCGGTTGTTACCCGATGAAGTTCAAACGGCTTGCGCCCAGGCTTGTCCTACAAGTGCCATTATTTTCGGTGACATGAATAACCCAGAAAGCACAATTTCTAAGATACGTGAAGTTGAAGTTGAAGGCCGTGCTTTCCATGTGCTGGAAGAAATTAACGTAAGGCCACAAATCTCATATCTGACGAAAATTCGTAATAAGGATGAAGAGCCGAAGCAAAATAAGAATGCTACACAAGAATCAAACGAAGTAAGCTAATTACGGTTGACGGAGGTAGCTAATTGATTTTGAACAATATGCTATCACAAATCGTAAATTTGTACATCATAAATCATACATCGTAAATTAGTAAGATATATGTCGCATGTAACATCAGCCGTTAGAACTCCTCTAGTCACCGGTGGCAAAACCTATGCCGATGTGACGGAAGATATCAGCAGACAGGTTGAGGGAGCCCCCACCCGTGAGTGGACTATTGCCTTTACCATCTCGGTGGTTGTGCTACTTTACGGAACCGCCTGTGTATTTTGGACTTGGTGGGAAGGATTAGGCGTTTGGGGCCTAAACAAAACTGTTGGCTGGGCGTGGGATATCACGAACTTCGTTTGGTGGGTTGGTATCGGTCATGCCGGTACGCTCATTTCAGCGATTTTGCTCCTTTTTCGTCAGAAATGGCGGACGGCGGTGAACCGAGCTGCTGAAGCCATGACTATCTTCGCCGTTCTATGTGCTGCCAGTTTTATCTTAATGCACATGGGTCGTCCATGGTTAGCTTATTGGGCACTACCATTGCCAAATACCTTTGGTTCTTTGTGGGTTAATTTCAAATCACCACTTGTATGGGACGTATTTGCTATCAGCACATATTTTACTGTATCGTTAGTATTCTGGTACATGGGTCTATTGCCAGATTTGGCCACGATTCGTGATCGGGCTCGGAGTAAAGTATCCCGTTACATCTATGGTGCGTTTTCTTTGGGATGGAATGGCTCTGCTAAAACCTGGGCACGATATGAGTATATGAGCTTAATCCTGGCTGGTCTGTCTACTCCTCTCGTACTATCTGTACACACGATTGTGAGTATGGACTTCGCTACCTCGGTTATTCCAGGTTGGCACACGACTATCTTTCCTCCTTACTTTGTTGCTGGTGCTATTTTCTCGGGTTTTGCAATGGTGCAAAACTTGGTTCTTATTATCCGGGTTGTTTTCAAACTGGAAGATTATATCACGATCGAGCACATCGAATCAATGAATAAAGTCATTACATTGACTGGCTCCATTGTAGGTGTTGCTTACTTGACCGAATTCTTTATCGCTTGGTACTCTGGGGTTGAGTTTGAAAGCTACGCATTTATTAACCGGGCGACAGGACCATATTGGTGGGCATACTGGGCTATGATGACCTGTAACGTAATTACACCACAGCTATTCTGGTCACGGGCTATTCGCCGTAGTATTGTCTGGACCTTTGTTCTATCTGTTATTGTAAATATTGGTATGTGGTTTGAGCGGTTTGTAATTATCGTGACGTCACTTCACCGCGATTACCTGCCATCGAGCTGGGCTATGTTCCACCCAACCCTGTTTGACATTAGCGATTATATTTTCTCATTCGGTTTCTTCTTCACGTTATTTCTGTTATTCTCGAAATTTTTGCCAGTGGTAAATATGGCGGAAGTGAAAACAGTAATTAAATCGTCTTCTGAAAGATTGCCGGTTTCAGTGTCTGGAGTTGCTAAAGGAGAACGGGTTGCAAACCCTACGTTTAACAAAAACATAGAGTAAACGTAATTCTGACCCGGCTATCCGGTGCAAACATTAAATAATAACTACTGATCATGTCAGACGTAAATGGTAGCGGTAAATTCTTAGTCGGCATCTACGACGATGACGACGTAGTATTAAAGGCCGTTAAAGATGTAAAAAATGCAGGTGTACGAATTCATGAAGTTTATACGCCCTTTCCTATTCATGGACTAGATGTTGCACTTGGCCATCCACGCACCCGGCTAGGAATTGCTGCTTTTCTATTTGGCTTATCTGGTACTTTAACGGCATTAGCACTTACATTCTATACGGAAGGTTATGACTGGCCGATGATTGTTGGTGGTAAAGACTCGTATTCACCAGTTGTATACGTACCGGTTATTTTTGAATTGACTGTTCTTTTCTGTGCGTTAGGCATGGTTGGTACGTTCCTTGTTTCGAACGGACTTGGGCCAACTGTAAAGCCATTGATGTATGACCTTAGGACGACCGATAATAAGTTTGCTATGGCTATAGATATGGGTAAAAACAATATTGATGAGAGTTCTATTGAGCAGATTCTGAAAAAATCAGGTGCTGCCGAAGTAAATGTTAAGCAGTTCTAATGTTCAGAATGAAAATGATTACTAAACATACGAGCATAACAGCACTAGCTATCGTTGGAGTTCTGTTTATAGGAAGCGCCTGTAAGAAAGGGCACGATAATACAGGAGTTGTTTATGCACCGCAAATGTATGAGCCTGTAGGTTACGAACCTTACAAGCAGAGTCGCGCAAATACTATCAATGTGCGGGAAAACGGTCTAAACATGCGTCTTCCGGCACGCGGCACTGTGGCCCGACCTAACTATCATACCACATTTGGTTCTGGAGCAAACAAAACGACGGACCTAATGATGTACAACATTCCGGCAGATAGTATTGGTATTGCAGAGCGAGTATTGACGAACCCGATTGCAGAATCAGAGAAAACGCAGGCTGAGGGCCAAGTTTTATACACACGTTATTGTAGCCACTGTCATGGTGCCACGGGTAAAGGCGATGGCCCGGTAGCTAAGGAATACAAGGGTGTGCCAAACTACTCGACCGATGCCTATAAAACTATGAATGACGGTCATATTTTCCATGTTATCACGCATGGAAAAGGTAGGATGTGGCCACACGGCTCACAAATCACTCCAGAAGATCGATGGAAGATCGTACAGTATGTACACAAACTTCAACAAGGATAAATTTAACATTTGGCAATAGACTCAAACAACTGATAATTTTCAGACAAGTTAGTGTCTAACGTCTTTTTATAAATTGACTAATAAGTAAGAATGGCATCGGCTCACGCAATACCGTCCTTAGACGAAGAATTTGAATTTACTGCCGAATCCAAACGTCGGTTATTGATCGGCATTGGAACCGGTGTTGCTTTAGTTGCGATTGGTGCCTATTTACTGGCATCAGGAGTAGGATCGCACGAAACTCATGCTGCTGCTGCTCATGGAGCTGGTGCCCATGAAGGTGGTGGACACCACGCTTATAAATGGACTAACCGTTTGTGGGCAAACGTATGGTTGAACGCCATTTACTTTACAGGTGCAGCAGTTATTGGCATGTTTTTCATGTCTTATAACTATTTGGCTCAAGCTGGTTGGTCAGTAGCTTTCAAGCGTATTCCTGAAGCAATGCCGGCCTATTTGCCCTTTATGGGATTGGCAGTACTTCTTACATTCTTTATCGCTGGACATGATCTATTTCACTGGACTCATCCAGGCTTATATGATAAAACCAGTCCAGAATTTGATCCAATTATCAATGGTAAAAAAGGGTTTCTAAATACGCCATTTTACGTTGGTCGTATAGTTGCCTATTTTGGTCTTTGGTATTTCCTGTGGAATAGATTGCGAACTTTCTCCCTCCAAGAGGATTTATATGGTGGTACAGCTTACTACGAAAAAAGCATTAAGTTTGGAGTTGCTTTTTTGCTAGTATTCGGCGTAACCTCTTCTACATCTGCCTGGGATTTTGTAATGTCTATTGACACGCACTGGTTCAGCACGATGTTTGGTTGGTATACGTTAGCTAGTTGGCATGTAACGGGTTTGGCTATCATTACCTTGACAGTTGTAACCCTGAAAGAGCGGGGTTACATGCAATGGGTCAATGAAAGCCATTTGCAGGACCTTGGTAAGTTTATGTTTGCTTTCAGTATTTTCTGGACGTATGTATGGTTTGCTCAGTTTATGCTGATTTATTACGCCAACCTGCCTGAAGAAACCATCTATTATCGGGAGCGTTTTAGTGGCTTTGGTGGGATATACAAAGCACCATTCTGGATAACAATCTTTTTGAATTTTGTATTTCCTTTTCTCGTTCTAATGACACGGGATGCCAAGCGAACTAACATCATTTTGAAGGTGGCTGCTTGGGGAATCATAATAGGCCACTATTTTGATTTTTATACTAATATCATGCCGGGGACAGTAGGTGAGCATGGAGGCTTTGGACCGATTGAGTTCGGTATGATTTTGATCTTTGCGTGTGGGTTTGTTTGGAGCCTTTATTCGCAATTGACGAAAGCTAACTTGGTACCTAAGAATCACCCGATGCTGGAAGAGACCTTACACCACGATATTTAATTAACAACCCGCAAAAACATGGTTTATATAGTCGCTCTATTATCGGTAATCTTTCTGGGCTTAGCCGCAATGGTTATATCCCGGATGGCTACCGTTGTGAAGAACGCAAACGGCCCGGTAGAAGAAGGTCGTATTGGGCTTAGTAACCGCATTAATGGTATATTGTTCGTTGTCTTCTTCGTTGTTGGTTTAATCGCTGCTACTTGGTCGTTCCTGTATGCCAAGCAGTTTTTCTTACCTGAAGCATCGTCTCCTCACGGTCGTCGGACAGATTTCTTGTTCTGGCTTTCAATGAGCATTATTACGGTTGCATTCGTTGTGACAAATGCATTGCTGTTTATTTTCGCATGGATGTATCAGCATAAAGAAGGCCGTAAGGCTGCTTATTATCCCGAGAACCATAAATTGGAGTTAATATGGACAGTTATTCCGGCTATTGTAATGGCTGTTATGGTATTTACAGGATGGCGGGCATGGCGCGATATTATGGCAGAAGCGCCCGAGAATGCGCAGGTTTTTGAAATCGTTGGTAAACAGTTCAACTGGATTGTACGATACCCAGGTGTTGACAACAACAAGCTTGGTGCTTACAATTATAAGCTGATTGATAACAATAACGATACGGGTATTGATTATACAGATGAGGCTTCGTTCGATGATTTTACGTCTACGTCTGAGTTACACATCCCTGTCAATAAGCCTATTCTTTTAAAAATACGTGCTCGTGACGTATTACACAGCGTATTCATTCCTCATCTACGTGTGAAGATGGATGCCGTACCAGGTATGCCGACGCGCTTCCAGTTCATGGCTGATAAAACCACAGATGAAATGCGCAACATAACAGGGAATCCAAATTTCGGCTATGAAATTGCCTGCACAGAAGTTTGTGGCCAAGGTCATTTTTCGATGCGTATTCGATTGATTGTTGAAGATGAGGCTTCGTGGCAGGCTTGGTGTAAAGAACAAAAGCCGCTGTTGACGTCAACGCCTGAGTTGGCAGTACGTATTCCGACAAATTTAAAGGCCAAAGCCGCTAAATATTTACCAGCAGATGCGGCACCCGCCCCGGCAGATAGCTCAACAGTTTCAGTAAAACAAACAGGAGGGGGTGCATCAATAGCTAGTGCTGCGCGCCGTTAATTTCTAAAACTACAACAACCCAAATACTATGGCGACTATATCAGCTGATTCGGCAAACGTGGTACATGCAGTGGAGCATGACCATCATGAGCCGCAAAGTTTTTGGCGCACATACATTTTCTCCGAAGATCACAAAACTATTGCTAAGCAATACCTTATTTCGGGTATAATTTGGTCAATCATTGGGATTAGCTTATCGGTAATGTTCCGGCTTCAATTGGGCTTCCCTAATATGAAGTTAGGCTTTTTGCGACCAATTCTTGGTAGCTGGATTAATGAAACGGACAAATTAGACCCTGATTTTTACCTTGCGCTGGTTACTATGCATGGTACTATTATGGTATTCTTTGTATTGACCGCTGGTTTAAGTGGTACGTTCTCCAACTTCCTTATTCCATTACAAGTTGGTGCACGGGATATGGCTTCAGGATTCTTGAATATGTTATCATACTGGTTCTTCTTTGTAGCCAGCGTGATAATGTTTTCATCCATGTTTATTGAAACAGGACCTGCTGCTGGTGGATGGGTGATTTATCCTCCATTAAGTGCCTTACCACAAGCTCATAAGGGCTCAGAATTGGGCATGACGTTATGGTTGCTTAGTATGGCACTATTCATTGTATCGCAACTGTTGGGAGGCATCAATTATATCACTACCGTAATTAATTTACGGACGCGTGGTATGTCATTTAGCAAACTTCCATTAACGATTTGGGCCTTTTTCCTGACAGCTGTATTAGGCTTAATTTCTTTCCCAGTACTATTATCGGCTGCATTGCTGCTCATATTCGATCGCAGCTTTGGGACCAGCTTCTATTTATCTGAGATTTACATCAAAGGTGAAGCATTGCCGAATGTAGGGGGTAGTCCAATCCTTTTTCAGCATTTATTCTGGTTCCTGGGGCACCCAGAGGTATACATTGTATTACTTCCAGCGTTGGGTATGACCTCAGAAATTATTGCTACGAATTCCCGTAAGCCTATTTTTGGATATCGTGCTATGATTGCGTCTATGATGGGTATTGCCTTTCTCGCGTTCATTGTATGGGCTCACCATATGTTTGTGACGGGTATGAATCCGTTCCTCGGCTCAATATTTATGTTCTTGACGCTAATCATCGCGGTTCCATCAGCGGTTAAGGCTTTCAATTACATCACAACTTTATGGCGGGGGAATATACGGTTTACACCAGCTATGCTTTTCTCAATTGGACTAGTATCATTCTTTATATCGGGTGGTCTTACGGGTCTTATTTTGGGGAATTCTGCGCTGGATATTCAGCTACACGATACATATTTTGTGGTAGCTCACTTCCACTTAGTAATGGGCGCAGCTTCAGCTTTTGGGTTACTTGCTGGTGTATACCACTGGTTCCCTAAAATGTTCGGCAGACTTTTGAATGAAAAGCTTGGGTATATTCACTTTTGGCTAACATTTATTGGTATATATCTGGTATTCTTTCCAATGCACTACGTTGGTATTGCGGGTTTCCCACGTCGATACTATGCTTTCACAAGCTATGATTTTACGAAGAATATCTTCGCTGATATGAATGCTTTCATCAGCCTAGCCGCCATCTTTACGTTTACAGCGCAGTGGATTTTCATTTATAACTTCGTTTATAGCTTAATTAAAGGCAAGAAATCTCCACAAAATCCGTGGAAATCTAACACGCTGGAATGGACAACACCAATTCAACCAGGTCACGGTAATTGGCCTGGCGAAATTCCTGCAGTTTATCGTTGGCCTTACGATTATAGTAAACCAGGTGCTAAGGATGACTTCATTCCTCAAAACGTGCCGTACTCGCAAACCCCAGAATCCAATCTTCCACATGAAAATGAGTTGATTGGTCTGGAAAAAGAGATTCAGGCACAAAACCTGAATGACCAGTTCAATCAACCTCATTAATAAACAAGAGCAACGCTTCCGGCGACTGGTGCTTCTGACAGTAATCGTTATTTATCTGCTTATTCTGGCAGGCGGTATTGTTAGAGGCACCGGTTCTGGAATGGGTTGTCCTGACTGGCCTAAATGTTTTGGCCGTTGGATTCCTCCTACTGAAGTTTCTCAATTACCGCCAAACTATCAGGCGATTTTTGGAGCAAAACTTAAAGGGGAAGTTGAGTTTAACGCGGTTAAAACTTGGATAGAGTATATCAACAGGCTGTTAGGTGTTTTGTCAGGATTTCTTGTCTTTGCAACACTAATCGCTTCCTTATCCTATCTGCGTAAAGACAAAGTTATATTCTGGGGTAGTTTAGCTGGCTTTTTACTTATTGGAGCAAATGGATGGCTTGGCTCACGTGTGGTAGCTACAGAATTAGCTCAGTACATGATTACCTTACACTTATTATTAGCCATTGCCGTTGTCTTTGCGTTGCTTTTCGTGTTAATTCGTTCGAATGCAAATCATTTAAATGCTGGGCCAACAAGCGGAAAAACTGCCTCGGTACGTTGGTTACTTGTAATAGTGATAATATTTACATTTGGCCAAGTCGTGTTTGGAACGCAAGTTCGGGGTGAGTTAGATAAGGTGGTTAAACAAATAGGATATGCTCAGCGAGAGAATTGGATCAGTAATTTAGATCTAAGTTTCTATATCCACCGCTCGTTCTCACTCGTAATATTAGCCTTTCATTTAGCGGTTATTTATCAGCTTCGCAAGCTAACTAGGTCAAGTGTATTGTCAAAATTGATCAACTCAATCATTTCGTTGGTCATTACTGAAATTGCTACCGGTGTAATTATGGCTTATTTAGCCGTACCAGCCATAGCTCAACCCATTCATTTAGTATTAGCGGTACTGATAATCGGTTTACAGTTTGTA
Source organism: Spirosoma jeollabukense (assembly GCF_054777855.1). Classification (NCBI taxonomy): domain Bacteria; kingdom Pseudomonadati; phylum Bacteroidota; class Cytophagia; order Cytophagales; family Cytophagaceae; genus Spirosoma; species Spirosoma jeollabukense. The sequence goes on along the minus strand of NZ_BAAHAD010000006.1, from coordinate 242,852 downwards.
GCATGGTTATTAATGAACCCTGGCTTGATATCATCTGCACGTAATAGAGAAATATCAAGACTCGTAGAAGTATAGTATGGAAAAGACATTAGCTGTAGCTACGTTTAACGAAAAAGCGAAAGCATATATTGAGTTAGTAAAATTGAAACTTACACTGGCAGTTGTCTTTTCTGGTGTATTTGGTTATTGTCTTGCTATAGATCATATTGACTGGTGGAAAATTGTAGTTCTAGTTATTGCTTCAATAAGCATAACTGGTGCCGCAAACATAATTAATCAAATCATAGAGAAAGACTCGGATAAAGTAATGAAGCGCACCGCTGTCCGTCCTCTGCCAACAGGACGATTAACGGTACGAGAAGCGGCTATTTTTGCATTTATTTTATTCAGTATAGCTTGTTATTTATTCGTTGAGGTTTTCAATATTCGGGCAGCTGCCTTAGCTGTTTTATCATTGTTATTGTATGGCTTTGTCTATACGCCCTTAAAGCGTAAGGGTCAGATCGCTGTTTTTGTGGGTGCTTTACCCGGCGCATTTCCACCAATGATCGGTTGGGTAGCAGCGACTAATCATTTTGGTTGGGCACCAGGTATTTTATTCGCTATTCAGTTTTTTTGGCAATTTCCACATTTCTGGGCTATTGGCTGGCTGGCATTTGACGAATATAAGAAAGCAGGTATTCAAATGATGCCTGGCAACGGCAAAACAACAGAAACAGCTTTCCGGATTATGATTTACACGCTGTTTCTAATCCCGGTTGGCTGGTTGCCTTATCTGCTCGGCATGACTGGCATTAATTCAGCCTTTGTCGCCATGATTGGCGGAATCTTGTTCTTAGCGCAAACGTTTCACTTGATGAGAACCTGTACCGATAAGGCAGCTTTGCAAATGATGTTTGGATCATTGCTCTACTTGCCCATTGTGCAGATTGTTTACCTTTTAGATAAAGTATAACAACAAATCATGAGTGAATTAGTAAACGATATTTCGATAATCGAAGAACCAGAGGAAACGCTCTCGATGAACCCCAGAAAATTTATTCTGTGGTTATTCATCGTCAGTATTATTATGCTTTTTGCCGCTATGACCAGCGCCTATCTGGTTCGTAGGGCGGAAGGAAATTGGCTAGAATATGATATTCCGTCAATATTTACGTATAGTTCGGTGGTTCTAGTAGTTAGCAGCCTAACTATGCACTGGGCCTATCTGGCTGCAAAAAAAGATAACTTTGGCAGCCTGAAGATAGCGATAAGCATTACTTTTGTGCTCGGAGCAGTTTTTCTGTACATGCAGTTCCAGGGTTGGGTTGAGTTAGTTAACGAAAATGTATTTTTTGTTGGCAATCCAGCAGGTTCATTCATGTATATTTTTACTGGCTTGCACGGATTTCACCTAATTTCGGGTTTGCTTGTGCTAGTTGTTGCTTTAATAGCTTCATTTCGACTTCGGATTCATGCTAAAAGTCTGAATCAGATTGAAATTGCTGCAACATACTGGCATTTTTTAGACATTTTGTGGTTGTATTTGTTTTTCTTTTTAGTCTATTTTCATTGATAATCTCTTAGACGCATGGCGGCTACTGTAACACACGATACCCTGACAACCGACTCGGAGCAAGTGTTCGACAAAAAAACCTGGATGGGTGGTGTCGAGCCCATGAAAGTGAGCTACGGCAAGCTGATGATGTGGTTCTTCCTGATCTCAGATACGTTTACATTCTCAGCATTGCTGGTAACCTACGGTCTGATTCGGTATAGCTATCCTGCTTGGGACCCTGCCATTTATGGTGAAGTATTCAAATTCTCGAACCTTTACTGGCCTTCACCAGAGCATGTATACAACTCTGTTCCATTCCTGCATGGCGTAGACCTACCGCTGATTTTTGTCGGTATTATGACATTTATCCTCATCTTCAGTAGCGTTACAATGGTGCTGGCAGTTGAAGCAGGTCACCGGATGGATCAGGCTGACGTTGAGAAATACATGTTATGGACGATTTTAGGCGGTTTTACCTTTTTGGGAAGCCAAGCTTGGGAATGGAGTCACTTTATTCATGGGACTGAAACTGGAACCACTATTAGTGAACTTGTTAACGGGCAAACGATTCAAAGGACTATTTTCGGCGCCAATCTGGTTGAAAATCAATATGGTCCTCCAGCTTTTGCCGATCTGTTCTTTTTCATAACTGGCTTTCACGGTACGCACGTATTTAGTGGTGTCGTATTAAATATCCTGATTTTTTACAGAGCGGCTACGGGCTTGTATGCAAAACGTGGTCATTATGAAATGGTTGAGAAAGTAGGTTTATACTGGCACTTTGTCGATTTGGTTTGGGTATTTGTCTTTACATTCTTCTATCTGGTCTAATTACTTTTCTGTCATGTCTGATCATACACACGGAACTCACGAAGTTGGCGAGATACCACCCGCAAATACGGGTCTTATCTGGCGCACATTTGTTATCCTGTCTGTTATTACAGCCTTCGAATTTACGCTGGCTTATTTTATGAAAGCTGGAGGATTCAGAACCTCTATTTTCGTACTAATGACATTGGTGAAAGCTTTCTACATTGTAGGCGAATTTATGCACCTTAAGCATGAAGTAAAAAGCTTAATATGGGCCATTGTTATACCTGTAATTTTCATCGTCTGGTTACTTGTTGCATTATTGACCGAAGGCGGTTCGATTTTTGAATTACGATAATCCATGACGGTCACTCGAAAAGCCGGGATCCTGCTCGCTACGCTGCTGGTCCCGGCTTTGCTGTATTTATTCCTGCGGTTTGGCACACAAAATCACTTTGTTCTTCCTCGGTACTTGCCCAAAATTGACTCAACTATAGGGGAGCCATTAATGGGAAAGGTTATGTTGCCCGACGGTCGTGAAGTGACCGATACGATATATAATCACATTCCGCCATTCAGATTGATTGATCAGGATGGAAAAACGGTGGATCAATCAATTGTAAAGGGCAAGATATACGTAGCGGATTTTTTCTTTACGCGCTGCGGGACGATTTGTCCAAGAATCGCTTCACAACTCTCCCGTGTACAGGACATTTTTCGGGCTAATCCTACTATCGTTTTCCTGTCGCATACCGTAGACCCCGAACATGACCGGCCTGCACAGCTAAAAGCTTACGCACAGAAATACGAAGCAATACCTGGAAAGTGGTATTTTTTAACGGGAAGTAAAACCGAGATCTATGACTTGGCTATGCATGGGTATTATCTGCCAACGGTAGATGCGGCCGTAAAGGAGGGTAAACCCGACGAAACTTTTATCCATAGTGAAAAGTTGGTACTAGTAGATAAAGAGGGTATTGTCAGAGGGTTTTATGACGGTACCAACAAAGAAGATGTGGATCGTCTAGTACTTGAAATTCGAGTGTTACTGGATATTTATAATAAGGAATAATATGGCAAGTATGCAAACATTGCAACCCGTCCAGGAACAGAAAGCAAACCGAGTCATTAATATTCTCTCCATAGCTATTCCGGTTGCTGTTGCGGTGCTGCTAGGAATTCGACAAAAAGTTGATTTAGGCCACTGGACAACTTATTTGCCACATTTGAATGGTCTTATTAATTCTATTACGTCGGTTTTACTGTTAGTGGGATTATATTTCATTAAGCAGAAAAACGTGCGGGCTCATAGAATAATTATGCTGACTGCATTTAGTTTAGGGTCGCTGTTTCTGGTTTGCTATATACTGTACCATTTAACCAATGAATCAACACCATTTGGTGGGGAAGGCATTATCCGACCGATTTATTATTTCCTTTTGGTATCCCACATCGTCCTGTCGATAGTCGTAGTTTGGTTTGTATTGAGAGCCGTTTACTTCGCGTTAAGTGGCCAAATAGCTAAACATAAACAAACCGTAAAGTATGCGTTCCCAATTTGGTTATACGTTAGTATTACAGGTGTGATTGTCTATCTGATGATTAGACCTTATTACGTTCATTAAATTAAAAAAGCCATGAGAAGTTGGAAAGTGTGGTTGATAATCTTTGTTTTTCTGGCTATTACGCCAGATTTGATGGCTCAGTGCGCTATGTGCCGGGGAACAGTTGAGAGTACGGTCAGTAATGGGCGTAGTACCGTTGCCTCCCAGTTAAATTTGGGTATCTTGTATTTATTAGTTGCGCCTTATCTGATTGTAGCTTCAATTGGATACCTATGGTACCGAAACAGTAAGCGTGAGCATGGAAGACGTCTCGAAATTGCAGGCCGCGTTAAACGGGCTTTGTCCCAGATGTAGAAAAGGGAAGATTTTCAGTAAACCTTTCTATTCCCCGCGTGGCTTTGATGAAATGTATGAGCATTGCCCACACTGTGGACTCCGGTATGAAGTCGAGCCAGGGTATTTTGTAGGGGCAATGTACGTTAGCTACGCTATATCTGGTGGAGTCGCTTTAGTAATTGGCTTTTTATTATTCTACTTCGGAGGAGATCCTGAAGGCTGGGTATATGCCGCGGTTGTGGCACCTGTAATGCTTGTCATTGCGCCAATCAATTTTCGAATATCACGTGTCATCTGGCTATATTACGTAGCCGGCATAAAATATATTAAAGGGCTGTAAAAGCCCTTTTTTTATGGCTAAAAAATCCTCTCAACCATAGATAAGAAAGATTTGAAAAAAAACAGTGACTCCGTGCAACCTCCTCCACACAATCTTGCATCTTGTCAAAGAACCTAAACAGACATGCTTCGACTTATACCGTTTTTTACGACTGAAGCGCAGTTAATTGCTGCCTTGAAGCGGGGCGAAAGCCGCGCTCACAAGATCGTATATGAGCGATTTTCGGGCAAAATGTTAGCCGTATGTACTCGTTATTGCGCCAACCGCGCTGATGCCGAAGAAGTAATGCTGGATGGGTTTATGCGGGTATTTGAAAAGGTTGCGCAGTTCCGCGAAGATGGCAGCTTTGAGGGATGGATACGTCGCGTTATGGTTACTGAGTCGCTGATGTTTCTGCGGAAATCGAAACAATGGCGGCAGGAAGTATCTATGGAAGAAGTAACCGTCGAGCCAGATTATGAATGGGCTGATACAGCCGTTAATGAAAATGATTTATTACGTATTGTGAATCAACTTCCTGACGGATATCGTACAGTCTTTAACCTATATGCCATTGAAGGTTACGCCCATGCCGAAATTGCCGAGATGCTGGGTATTTCAGAGGGCACCTCGAAATCACAGCTAAGTCGTGCCCGAACCATGTTGCAAGCGAACTTGAAGAAATTAGAGCAGGAAGCGATTGCACAACGGCGACCTGGACAAACTGAAAACTATGAAAAAGCCTATAGAAAAACTGCCAATTGACGAGCTATTTGCCCGGAAATTAGGCAACATGTCATTACCGCCCAAAGCTGATGGTTTTGAGCGGTTACAGGCGCGAATGGGGCAGGGTAAACCCGAAGCGAAAATCGTATTCTGGCAGAATCCATCTGTTCAGCGATATATGGCGACAGCAGCTTGCCTTATTCTGGTATGTCTTTTTGGATGGCTCTATTGGCCTGCTGGTGAGGAAACAGTGTCTGATGACGCACAAATGGCCGTCAATAAATCGGTTGTACCTAAACAAGTGCCCATCCAAAACCAAAAGGAGAAAGTCCAGCTCATAGAAAGCGAGGGGCCTGGCGTAAAAGCACCCGATCTGCTTGAACAAAAAGCCAAAGTTGAACAAGTGGCCAAGGCTGATAAACCTTCTGTAAACAAATCAGATACAGACCGTCCGATAAAACAGTCACAAAAGGCAGCTAAATCAAACCTTAGAAACGTAGCGCCAGTCGCTAACGAGCCTGTTTTGGCGCAAATAAAATCGGTGGAGAAGAAGCCTGAGCCCACTACATCTCCTAGTGTCAATCCGACTACTGTGACTGTGGCAACGTCTGAGCAACTGGCTGAAAATAAAACAGTGCCCAAGCCAGCTCCGGCTGCTGAGCGTGTTTTGGTCGTAACCATCGCCGAGCCAGAAGCCTTAGTGGCCGCCCGACAGGCTGTAGTCGCGTCAATAGAAGAGAAATCAACTGTAGCTGTTGCTGATAAACCAGCGAAAGAAGCCAAAGGGAATAGCCTGTGGCAACAGGTAAAACGAATCAAACAGGGTGAAGTATTGGCCCGTGGAGACAATAATGATAATGAAAGTAGCTTACTGGGACGTGCCTATAGTGGGCTGAAGCACAGTTTGGAAAAAGATAAATCAGCTAAACAATGAACGGTTTATTACGTATAGGCGCTGTGGCAAGCCTAGTCTTGACGATGATTACAGGTGTTCAGGCAGCCTCTGCGCATCCTGCCGACTCCCTCGTTATTCGATTCGCGAACCGAACCCGCCTGGTTATTTATGCGCCCGATAAGGCTGGTATTCAGGCCTTATCAAATTACGATCTGAATAAAATTGTGCGCGAAATGGGCATGAAACTAGACTCTGTGCCAGGTGGCCCAACGGCGATTTCGCAGGATGGGAATCGGTTTTTGAAAGATACCGTATTGGTGGTTACGCAGAAAAAAGACGGTGTAACTACCATTGTAATCAACGGGAAAAGCGACACAACCCAGGCAAGCACTCAGAATAAAGATACCAATAAGAAAGACTATGAATGGACCAAGCGCCGGAATCGGGGAAATAGCGGGCGCTTTGATTATGGGCTAAGTATTGGTTTAAATAACTTCATCCAGCAAAGTGCCTCTCCGGCATATCCCGAAGATAGTTACGATTTGCGACCGCTAGGTTCTCGCTACGTAGCCTTATCTATAGGAGCCATGCCAACAATTGCTCGGGGTAAATATGCGTCTTTGAAGCTGTACTACGGGTTGGAAGTAGCCTGGAACAACTTTATGTTTGAGGGAAACAACGTAGCAGAAAAGACGCCGACCGGTGTAGCCTTCCCGGATGCAGGCCGGGATTTACAAAAAAGCAAGCTAACGGTTTGTACCATTGGTATTCCGGTTGTGCCGCGTGTTACGTTCTATAACAACGATGGCAAGAAAGTATGCCACATCGGTTTGGGTGGTTATGTAAACTATCGACTCGACAGTTATCGAAAAATAAAGGAAGCAGATGGCAGTAAAGACCGTCGGCATTCAGATTATGATTTGAGCAATATTCGGTACGGTGTCATGGCACATTTAGGTATCCAGAGTTTAGCCTTTTTTGTAAAATACGATCTTAGCCCATTATTTGAAGTTGGTAAAGGACCTGACGTTCGAACCCTTACATTTGGGCTTGGTTTCTAATGTATGTCGGACAAAATCATTTCTATCATTGGCTGTGGATGGCTTGGCTTGCCCCTGGCGGAACAACTTATAAAAACTGGTTATACCGTCAAAGGCAGTACCACATCGGTGGAGAAAGTTGGTTTACTACGTCAGAAAGGAATAGAGGCCCATCAGCTTCAGCTTAATCCTGATCCTATTGGCAAGCTGGCCGCTCTTGTGCAAGCCGATACGTTAATTATTGATATTCCACCCAAAGCGGGAAAATTAGGGGCTGGTTTCCACCCACAGCAGATTCAATATTTGACTGACGCGATACGTAAGACGTCCGTAAAGCATGTAATCTATGTTAGTTCTACGTCAGTTTATCTCGACTTAAATCGGGTTATAGTTGAGGAGGATGTAACAAAACCCGAACAGTCGGCTTCACAGGCGCTGGTTCAGGCTGAACAGTTAGTACAAAGTCTTGAACCAATCCGTCAGGTGACTATTTTACGCTGTGGTGGATTGCTTGGCTATGATCGTATGCCGGGGAAGTATGTTGCTGGCAAGACGGTAGACACCGGAGCTGTGCCAGTCAACTACCTTCATCCCGACGATGCTATTGGTATTCTCTTACTCATTATTCAGAGAAACATAACCGGCACGTTCAATGCCGTTTCGCCCGAACATCCTACGCGGGAAGCTATTTACCGAAAAAACTGCGCTGATTTCGGCTATGAGCTGCCAACGTTTGTTACGCCTGCTGAACCAATTCCCTATAAGGTCATTAGCCCTGCGAAGCTGATTCAGGCCACAAGTTATTCGTATAAATATCCTGATCCTTTGCAGTTCTTCTATCGACTAGGAACGTAGTAAATGCCGCATCCGTGTCCAGAAAAATCCGCCCGAAGATGGCTTCCTTTTGGGGGCAATAGCTCGATTCAGCGCTCCCAGAAACATAAAATACCCCTGTGCATGCCATTCTCGAAACCGGTCACTCACCTGTACATCGTGTTGAGGCATGTACGTTAACAGTTGATCCAGATCAAAACGGTCGCTGGCCAAACCCACCCCGGCACGTTGCCCGTCGATGGCATTACAAGCCTGCTCAAAGTGATTCGGTTGTGGAATCATTAGGGCCGGTTTACCTAAATAAGCTGCTTCGCAAACCGACTCAAAGCCCGCCGTAGTAACAATGGCCTTGCAACGGCCCATGAACTCCAGGAATAGCTTGCCATCAATGGCATGATATGTTAATGTCCCGTCAACTACCTGATCTGGCCCGGTAGCATCTGCATGAAACGCATCCATTCGAATAGCAGGATGCTGCTGGTGTGCTTTAACCAGTTCGATCTTCAGGCCAGGCTGAGTAACATAAGCCAGAAGTGAATCGCCTGACGTTGGTTTCATATCGGTTACTTCCTGACGCAACAAGGGGGGCACGACCCGTAATCTTTGGCGAGGTTCGTTGGCCTGTTTGTCAAACGAGAGCGCCAACAACTCAGTCGCACCAAAGCAGGTCAGGCGGGTGTTTAGCTTGAACGCCTGCCGGTAAAACCACTGTCCTTGTGGCCGCTGAAAATCCGGGTGAAACGCCATGTATTGATGCGCAATACAGATCATGGGTACCGATGGCCGTAAAAGCGCATAGGTCATTCCGCCCAGCATCTCGAAAAAATTGACCACCACGTCGGGTCGCTGCGTTTCTATACTGTCGCGAACCTGCTTCAGACTTCGCCAGAAAGGTCGAATTTGCTGAATGGCATAGAGCGTTGTTTTAGTGGGTTCCAGGGCGTTTGTACCCGTGTTATAGACCAATCCCGGACTGAAAATGGGCGTGATGGGCGCCGTAAATTTCTCGCTGAAAAAGGAGGCAACACCTCGCTCAGGCGTAACGCCAACTATGGCACCAATGACTTCGTGACCAGCTATCTTCAAAATCTGAGCCAGTGCCAGTGCCTGCGTCAAATGCCCTCTACCTTCACCTTGAATCAAAAATAAAACGCGCATGATGCAGAAGAATTAATGTATTTTGGTGGATAAGTTGCTGAAGGTTAGTGGCTCACTGATCTCTTGCCCGGTTGGTTTTCCCTTGTCATCATTGGCTAGATCAGATGTGTAGTATAGCAGGCTCCAGTTGCCTTCATGATCTTCTACTAAGGCGCTCAGAGATTCAACCCAGTCACCGGAGTTCATATAGATAATTCCGTGGAATTCTCGGATTGCGGGCTGATGAATATGACCGCAGATGACGCCATCGCAATTCCGGGCACGGGCCAGTTCCGTTAGTTTCTGCTCGTAGTCAGAGATAAAGTTTACTGCGTGTTTGATTCGGGACTTAATCTGCTGGGAGAGTGAGTAATACGGCAATCCTCGCCAGGTGCGGTAGGTATTGTAAAACTTGTTGATCCACAGGAGAAACGTGTACCCTATATCGCCCAGGTAAGCGAGCCATTTCATATGCGACGTAATAGAATCAAATACATCGCCGTGGGTTATGTAAAACTTTTTGTCACCAGAGGTTAGCGTATAATCTTTGCGGATAGAGAAGTTTCTCCCCACTTTAAGCGGCATTATCTGGTCCAGAAAATCATCATGGTTACCACGCAGGTAAACAACTTTCGTATTGTAGTGAACGATTTGCTTTAAAACCGTTTTAAAAAAAGCAGTATGTTTTTTCTTCCAGGTACCATACTGTTTCAGTTGCCAGCCATCAACGATGTCGCCATTGAGAATAAGTTTCTGGCAGGAGTAATTTCGCAGAAACTCGGTGGCTTCTTTGGCTTTCGACCCGGTTGTTCCCAGATGAATATCAGAGAGCACAATTGTTCGGAATTGCGTACTTGATTGCATGAACGAAACTACAGTTCAGTTATGAAGTAAGATTTACCGAACTGTTACCAAATTGACAAGACTATAGCTTTACGGCTGTAGTTATTCATATTGACTTAACAAACGACAACTAATGGAGAATCCGGTGCTTATTTTCGGGGCAGGTAGTCTGGGGCTGACGGCTTTAGACTTGTTTCAACGTAACAACGTAGTAGTGTATGGCCTGCTGGACGATAACAAAGAATTGCACGGTAAAGAGTTTGGCGATGTGTCGGTATTAGGCGAAACGGACGATGACGGCTTCCTGAAGTTGATTGGTCACAAGTGCGAAGCATTTATTGCCATCAGTGATGGCCGGGTACGGAAACGGTTGGTTAAACTGCTTAACGAACGGCGCAAAGTACAACCAGTCAATGCCATTCACGATACGGCAACGGTTTCTGGAATGGCTACTATCGGTCACGGGAATCTGATTGCGGCCCGCGTGGTTATAAATCCATTTGCTGAAGTAGGCCAGCATTGCATACTTCAGTCCGGTGCCGTTATTGAGAGCAAAGCCAAACTCAGTGATTACGTTCAGATTGGGACGGGCACTATAATAAACAGTGGTGTAACGATAGAGGAAGGAGCTTTTATTGGCACAGGAGCAATTGTTGTGGCTGGCGTAACAATAGGCAAAAATGCCCGTGTTGGCGCAGGCTCAGTTGTTGTAGAGGACGTAGCGGCCGGAGCCACCGTATTCGGCAACCCAGCGAAAAAAATGTAGATAGTAAAAGTCGTAAGTCAATACCCGCCAGTTTCTAATGTTGGCGGTTACTGACTTACGACTTACGACTTTTATTCGATGTACAGTACCTCGTTTGCGAGGAAATCCTGGTACGTGCGTTCGAGGCCGTCTTTCAATTCGGTTGTGTGTTTCCAACCCATGGCATGAAGTCGCGAAACATCCATGAGTTTACGTGGGGTGCCGTCTGGCTTTTCCGTGTTCCAGCGAAGTTCACCGGTGAAACCAACCGTTTCCTTAATCAACTCGGCCACTTCGCGAATCGTTACGTCCTCGCCAGTGCCGATATTGACAAATAAAGCATCGTTATAGTGCTCCATCAGGTAGAAACAAGCATTGGCAAGATCATCGGCATGAAGAAATTCACGTCGGGGTGAACCTGTGCCCCATACTTCTACCGAAGGCTGATCGTTGATTTTAGCTTCGTGGAATTTCCGAATCAGCGCGGGCAGCACGTGCGAACCCTGTAGGTCATAATTGTCATTAGGACCGTATAAATTCGTTGGCATGGCCGAAATGAAATTACAGCCATATTGCGTCCGATAGGCTTCGCAGAGTTTAATACCCGTAATTTTCGCGATGGCATAGGGCTCGTTTGTTTCCTCAAGGAAGCCGCTCAGTAAATATTCCTCTTTAAGCGGCTGTGGTGCCATTTTAGGGTAAATACACGACGAGCCAAGGAACAGTAATTTTTTAACTTCTGTTTGATAAGCACTGTGAATGATGTTTGACTCAATCATGAGGTTATCATACAAAAAATCGGCTCGGTAAACATTATTGGCCCAAATGCCACCTACTTTAGCCGCAGCCAGGAATACATACTCAGGCCGTTCCTGTGCAAAAAAATCGACAACAGCAGCTTGATTACGCAAATCCAATTCGGAGGATGTACGGGTGATGATATCTGTATAGCCTTCAGTGTGAAGTTTACGAACGATAGCCGAACCGACCATACCCCGGTGTCCGGCAACATAAATACGGGAGTGTTTTTCCACAGGAATTAGTTATAAAGAAACCGCCGGACTAGTGGGCGGACGAGTTGATAAAATAATTAGGCTTGATTAAGCGTTGCAAAACTAACAAACTTAAGGCATCAATCGTTTGCCAACGTCATGTTTGCGTCTAAATTGAAACTACTGATTTCGCTACAGCTCCTATTAGTTACGTTCGTGACTACTACGTGGGCGCAAGCGCAAATAGAACCATCTGCCCCGTCTTCATTGACGACGGCATCAAAACCTGTGCTGGCTCCATCGGGAGCACCGCCGTCGCCGTTGTCGGCCTTCTCATCGGTCCCCTCATCACTTACTACGCTCGGTTTGCCTACAATGTCGTCGCTGAAGGAGCAGAAGGATGCCTATGTGGCGGGTATCATGCCTGATTTGGGGCTAAAAGTTAAGCAGTTAAAAAAACTGAAGGCTGATAAGAAAACCAAGCACAAACTGTCTAAGACCGAATACGAAGGTTTATCCATGGTTAAAGCTATCACGAAATTTGGTAGCGGTGACCGAACAATTATAGAAGAGTTTTTTGTGCTACGTGACAACGATGCTGCGAAGCCGCTGCCCTATGTTCGGGATGTATTCAAGTATTACCAGAAATCTGGTCGCGTGTCGAGTTCCATTATTAAGGACGAAGGTGGCTTATTACTGCATGGGCCTTACAAGCGTTACCAGAACGACCTGCTGGTAGAAGAGGGTTATTATTATGCCGGGATGAAGGATGGACGCTGGGAGAAGTACGACACGAAATTTATACTGGTCGACAAAACCCGATGGCACCGGGGTGTTCCCGCCGATTCGCGGTTGACCTACTTCGATTCAACTCATCATAAAATCAAAGAAATTATTCCTGTGGAGTACGGTAAAGTGAAAGGGACATACATGGCTTTTCACGAAAACGGTACGTTGGCAGAAGAAGGGAAGTATGATAATGGTGTGAAAGTTGGCCGGTGGACGGAATTTTATCCCATTAACCCAAATGGCCGCCGGATGCGCCGAAAACTTACACAGTACGCGAGTGATCAATGGGACACTGAATTTGAGCCTTATACGGTCACTGAGTGGGACGAAAAAGGCAAGGTAACCTTCGAACAAACGAAGAAGAAAGTTATTCAGGACGAAGAAACGGAGAATTAGGAAAAAGAGTCATGTCAGTAACTGATGTTAGCAATTACTGACTTGCTTTCCGACCGGGCGCGACCCCATTACGACTTACTTAAATATTCCCTTCGGATCGGGTAATTTAGCTGATAACTCGTTAAGGTAAGCTAAATCGAGGCCAGAAAGGTCAAGCTTATAGGCCTGGTGGAAATAGTCCCAGGCCTTTGGATAGTCGGCTTGCAGATAGTAAACTACCGAGAGTTTCTGATAGGCTATTGCGTTGTTTGGGCTGAGTGCAATAGACTTCTGTAAATGACTCTGTGCGTCAGAGAGTACGTTTATATCTGGCTTTTCCTGGTAGTGCTTAATCTCCAGTGTCGCCAGATCAGTCATTAAAGCAATGTTGCTGTCGGCTAGCGCCAGCCCTTTTTTCAACATTCGGATGGCACTGGGCAACTGGTTTTTCTGGTAACACACAACACCCAGTCCCCAATACGAATCAGCGTTTTTGTCGTTGAGTAGCCACGATAAATTGAAGCGGTGAGTTGCCGTATCTAATTGACCTTTGGTGACATAATCCCAGCCGCGAGCGGCAAAAAACTCACTAGCTTCAGGGCGGCTGGAAAAATTGCGGTCGCAATCGTTTAAAAAATGAATTTCCTCGCTAATCTGAGCCGCAGTTTTAGGGCGTTCGCCGAAAAGCGGCAACGTATTGACAGACCCCCCTGCCGTATCAGACCCATTGGAAATAGTTGATTCCGCCTGCGGTGTAAGCTCGTCAGTCTTTTGTATGGTTGTGCTGGAGTGCCCAACGGTATCGCCCGAACGTGCCGATGTAATGAACTGTTTAGGCTGAGCTGCCGACAAAAGCGGTAACGCAACTAAAGTCCAGTGGATCAGATTTATTCGAACGTTCATAAAGAGGGAATACACTACGGGAGTCTGTGTCTCGATAAAACGAAACGCGAATCTAAATTAGTACATAACCTATAAATTACCGCCGTCCTCCGCGTGGCCCCGCCTTTTTTGACCCCCCCGCTTTGCTCGCTGCCGCTACGTTTGCCTTACGACCTACACCTGCCTTTGGCCGTCCACCTGTCGGCTGTGCCGAAGCTTTCTTCGGACCCGTTACTTTTGATTTACTTTTCAAACGATCCCGGCCAGCCGGGGGGAGATTTGATGCCTTTTTTTCGTGGAAAGCTCCTTTAAAAGTAGGATCATCCTTTCGGCGTTGCTCGTCAATCTCGCGCAGCATTTCCTGCTGTTCGTCAAAAGGTGTTTCAACAACTTCTACCAAAGGCGGTAAAGGCATCCGGGGAATCGTCATGCGGATGATACGTTCAATCTTCTGCACATGATACTCCTCTGCCATCGTCAGGAACGTAATGGCCTCGCCCGTGTGGTTTGCGCGGCCCGTCCGCCCGATTCGATGTACGTAATCCTCATAAATTAATGGTAAGTCGAAGTTGATGACATGACTCACCTCGGCTACGTCGATGCCCCGTGCCGCTACGTCTGTAGCCACCAGTACCTGAACGCTGCCTTCTTTGAACGCATCCATCGCATTCATACGGGTATTCTGGCCTTTGTTAGCGTGAATAACCCGAATCTTCTCGGTTTCGACTACTTTACGGGCTAGAAACTTATAAATGTTATCCGCAGTGCCCTTCGTTCGGGCAAAAATGATGACTCGTTGAAACGTATCCTTACTGATCAGATAATCCAGCAGGTTGATTTTGGTACGGAAGTTCGGCACCTCGTAAATCACTTGACTAACCATATCTGCCGTTGATGCCTGGGGCGTAACTTCCACTTTAATAGGAGCCTCCAGAAACTCGCCTGACAACCGTTCGACTCGCCCACCAAACGTTGCCGAAAACAGCAGATTTTGCCGCTTGGTCGGAATAACCTCCAGAATTGACCGTATCTGAGGCATGAAGCCCATATCCATCATTTTGTCGGCTTCATCCATGACCATCGTACGGATATCTTTCGTCACAATTTCGCCGAGTCGATAGAGGTCCATAAACCGGCCGGGGGTTGCTACAATAATATCGACTCCATTTCGCAGTGTTTCAATCTGCGTTTTTGGCCCCAAACCACCATAAAGTGCCAAATGGCGTAGGCCCGTATATTTGCCCAGCTCGCTAACGGCTTCGTTAATCTGCATGGCCAATTCACGCGTTGGTGCCAGAATCAGCGCCCTGGGATTGGTACCCTGAGGGTATTTTATTTTCATGAGCAGCGGTAACAGGTAAGCCGCTGTTTTGCCCGTACCCGTTTGCGCAATACCCAGTACATCATGGTTGCCCAAACTCAGCGGAATTGTTTTTTGCTGGATGGGTGTCGGCTCAGTATAGCCAAGGTCGGCCACGGCGTTGAGCAACTGCCGATTTAATTCGAACTGCTCGAAAGACGTAATTTCCATAAAGTATAGTCAATGGTCGATAGTCAACAGATAGTAGTGTTAGTCTTCGAACAGAGTCTGTACTGTCTGCTAACGACTCTTGACTATCGACTTTTAGAACTGTTTCAGTATGCGTTCCACACCGCTAACGTAACCGGAGCCAAACAGATTCACATGAACGAGCAGCGGATACAGATTATATAAACCTACGCGATCGTAGAAACCGTCTTCAAGGGGAAATGCTTCATTGTAAGCATTGTAAAAGCGGTCATCAAATCCGCCGAATAATTTGGTGAAAGCAAGTTCGGCTTCGCGAAGACCGTAGTGAACCGCTGGGTCAATCAGGGCGGGTTGTCCATCTTCGTCGACCAGTACGTTGCCCGACCACAAATCGCCGTGAAGCAGCGCAGGACGTTCATTCGGAATCAGATCAGGAAGCCGGGCGCGGAGTCGAAACAAAGCATCATAAGCCTGCTTGGGTAATAACTCTTTGTATAAAGCCAAGCCAGCCTGGGGTAATAACCGGTGCTCGAAAAAGAAATCGAGGCCATTGGTTGTTAAGGTGTTATCCTGTGGTAAGGAGCCAATGTAATTGTCAAAATGCAAGCCGAACTTAGGCTGTGTATGCGAGTGTAACACAGCCAGCGATTGACCAAGGGTTTCCCAATAAGTTTCGGTTGGTTTACCAGGATCGATGTAGTCGAGGATCAGATACGCTTTATCCTGATGCTGACCATGACCAATGACCTTCGGAATATGAAGTGCGCCGGTATGTCGGAGTAGGTCCAGACCGCGAGCTTCGGCTTCGAACATAGTCGGCTTGCCCAATACGTGCTGGCTCTGATCCATCTGATTCCACTTGACAAAGAAAACCCCTTCAGACGAAAAGACCTGAGCCGACGTATTGATATCTCCTCCTGACAGAAATTGCATTTCAATCACCTCGACCGTTTGGCCCAGGGCCAGAAACAGGATGCTTTCAAAGAAGGAAAATTGCTCGTCGCCCCAGAAATTCATTCGGTATAAAGGTTTACAATGTTCGGTTTACGGCTAGTAAGGTGTAAAGTTGCGCATCGTTGGCGTGATTAACGTACTTTGACCTGCAAATCATATTCCCGTAAATCGTACATGAACCAACAAATTCAACACCTGTATGCTATCGCCCAAAAGCCCGAACGTCGGATTATTGGTCTCATGTCGGGTACATCACTCGATGGTCTCGACGTAGCGTTATGCCGTATTTCGGGCAGCGGTCCTGAAACGCGGGTAGTTATTGAACGCTTCGCAACCGTGCCCTATAATGAGGATTTAAAGGCTGATATACGGACCATATTTGCCAAAGACACAATCGAATTTGAGCAGCTTTGTTTACTAAATCCCTATATTGGACGGTTGCATGGCCAGGTGGTTCTCGACTGTTTAAGCGAATGGGGCGTTAAACCTGCTGAAATAGACGTAGTTGCTAGCCATGGTCAAACGGTTTATCATGCTCCTAAAAGTCAGCACCGGCAGGATAAGTTTCCTAATGCTACGTTGCAAATTGGCGATGGTGACCACGTAGCGGCTGTAACGGACATCATTACGTTTAGCGATTTTCGACAGAAACACGTAGCACACGGTGGCGAAGGAGCGCCACTCGCCGTGTATGGCGATTATTTTATGTTTTCCAAAGCGAGTGAAAATCGGCTGCTCCTCAATATGGGCGGCATCGCCAACTTTACGTACCTACCTGCCGATGAGGATGCCAGTAATGTGTTTACGACTGACACAGGTCCTGGTAATACCCTTTTGGATGCCTATGCCCGGAAGTTTCTAAACAGAGCCTACGACGAAGACGGCAAGCTAGCCACTCAGGGACAAGTTAATACTGCCTTGCTGTTAGCCCTAAAAACGAACCCCTTTTTCGACGCGCCCTTTCCTAAAACAACGGGTCCTGAAGTGTTCAATATTAACTACGTTGAGGCTGCTCAAATCAAAAGTCAGACTACCAACGTAGCACCCGCCGACTTAATGGCAACGCTCGTTCAATTTAGTGCTGATACGATTGCTGATGCCATCAAGCGAGTGATACGTCAGTATGAACACTATTGGGTTTACATGAGTGGAGGAGGAGTGCATAATCCTGCCCTTATAAATGCCATTCAGCAACAATTGCCAAACTGCACGTTTGGTAATACAGATGATCTGGGCATTAATGGGGATGCAAAAGAAGCGGTACTATTCGCAGTCTTAGCGAATGAAAGCCTAGTTGGTGGCACCACCTCTTTTGGAGAACGGCAGGGCGTTCCGACCGTTTCGATGGGGAAAGTGAGTTTCCCTCGTTAGCTTTTCGGCCGGAAGACCTTCATCAAGGTTTCATGGGTTGTAAGAAATGGGCCGCCAATCAGGTCGATGCAATAGGGAATCGCGGGAAACACGACGGATAAGCATTGCCCAATAGCCGTCGGTTTTCCAGGCAAATTCAGAATAAGTGTTTGATTACGGATGCCAGCCGTTTGGCGTGATAAAATGGCTGTTGGCACGTAGCGGAGACTTTCCTGGCGCATTAACTCGCCGAAACCGGGCAGCATCTTCTGACAAACGGCTTCCGTGGCTTCAGGCGTTACGTCGCGGAGGGCTGGACCGGTGCCCCCCGTTGTAACAACTAAACAACAACCTTCGGCGTCGGCCAACTCAATCATTGTCGCTTCAAGCTGATCCTGTTCGTCGGGAATAACCCGATAAACGGGCTCCCAGGGAGACGTTAGCCATTCAGTAAGCAAACGGACAACAGCTTTACCCGGAATATCTTCGTATACACCTGCACTAGCCCGGTCCGAAACATTAATAATACCGATTTTAATCATGGGAGGTGAATGAAACATGAAGCGTGAAACGTGTAGGCTAATTCTGGCTTTGCAGTTCTATTCTATGTTTTTCACGCTTCATTTTCACTGAAAAAATTAAGGTTTTTTCCGTTTCAGGGCTAAATCATGAGCCGTGTCGTAGTACGAACGGAGACTGCTCCAGTCGAATACTTCGGCAATGCTTTCGACGAAATTCCGTTGCTTGATACGATCACGCTGGGCCATTCTGACGAACCGGAACAGCACGTCGGTTAATTGATCGGCGGCCTCGTTGAACGACTGCGTCCGGCGGTTGATCACATAAATACCCCGATTCTCATAGTCGCGCATGATTTGCATGATGAAATCACCAAAACCCGACTGGTCGCTTGTAACGGTAGGGATGCCCCGCACAACGCATTCCAGAGGTGTATAGCCCCAGGGCTCGTAATAGCTCGGGAACACGCCAAGGTGGCAGCCTCGTACAAACTGGCTGTAATCTAAACCAAATAAAGGATTAGTTGAGGCAATGAAGTCGGGGTGATAAACGATCTTAACCCGGTCATACTCATTATTTACCAGGTTGGCCTTCTCAATAAACCGCGTCATGTCGTCTTCCTGAACCAGATTGTGGGTGACGTAAGGTGGAAGATGCTTGGTTTTCCAGCTTTGCACAGTGCGCCGGAGCCGAAGCCGCCAGTATTCATCCACAAAATTGTTCAGATCGGGCAACGTCGTCGATTGTGTATTCGAAGCGGCTGCATGAAATAAGCGGTCACCTACCTGTTTTTCAATGCTTTCGCAGGTTTCCTGAATTTCGTCGAGTAAGGCCCGCGAGTGAAGCACATCTGGGTTGATCGATGTATAGGGCTGTTTTGTGACCATGAACATCACAATGGTCATGTCCATGTTCGCTTCCCGCATCCGATAATTCAGACGAGCGAGTGCTTCGAGGGTAAGGTCATACCCTTTGTTTGAAAACTCAAACCGACCCGATGTAAAGAAATAAAGCGTCTTTTCCAGATCAAAAGAATAGCTCTGAAAAAAGTGCCCCATGACAAATTCATGAATCTTTTGCTTATACTGAACGTGTAGATTCTGAAATTCATGGACAGCCGCAAATCGCGTTACGTTCAAACCGTTCGGTAAGACCAGATCAGGGTTTCGGCCTAAAAACACCTCACATTCACGAGCTGTTACGTCGCTAACCGTTGTGAAGACATGCGATTGTAAAGCCGCCAGGCGCTCAATAGTAGCCTGTGTTTCGATATTATAATGCTGTGCTTCCCGCTTCCAATCAAAAAAAGGCAGTTTCCCATAAAACCCTGGCTCATTTTGGGCTAGGTAGCGCCCCAGCATGGTAGCGTGGGTTGTGAATACTGTAGCTACTTTAACATTATCCCGACGTAGATCGGGTAGGCCGGTGCTGGCCATCCACTCGTGAAAATGGGCAACAAAATCGACTCGTTTGGCATGACCGTCGGCTAGAAGTGTAATGAACATCCGAACCATCTCGCCAAAGGCAATCGTCTGATTGACAAGGTCTTCAACATAAAGCGTTGAGAGTTGATGGTTTAACCAGAGCTGTGTTTTAATAACATTGAGTTGATCACTGCCGATGCTGGTAATATCAAATAGCACAACTCGAGGGCGACCCGTAACGAGCCAGTAACCATACTCAACCCGGTAGCCTAATTGCCGCATCTTGCGAACTGTTTGTCCAATCTCCGTTTCATCGGACTCGGTAATTGGCTCGAACTCAGCCGCTGATCGTTGCGGAAAATAAGGACCCAGCGCTACATAATTATCATCCCACTTTTCGACCATTGCTGGTACTTTCGACCGGATAACCGTATAAATCCCGCCTACTTGATTGCACACCTCCCAGGCGATTTCGAGGAGTAACTTCCGCTTCGATGTTGAAAATACCGATTCCAATGTAGTTGTGGTTTTTTGAGTTCTTGTATGCGTAGTGTTTCTAAATTATACCGCCTTTATAGGGCAATTAAACACTATAAACAATAAAAGAAAAACTTGTTTATTTCAAATAAGACTTTGCGTCCGTTACCTGCGTTTTTTTATTCTGTGACAAGGTATAGCTAAATCCAGGCTGAATACTGAAGGCACCATGTTCACCCTGTTTGTTTATGGCCACAAAACCGACCTGTATATCCTTGAAGTCCTGCTTTTTAACAATGCGCAGGGCCGCTTCCTCACAAGCTTGTTGAGGAGTTCGTCCCTGGCGCATTAGCTCTACGACCAGAAATGAGCCACAGGTACGCATCACCAATTCACCCAGCCCCGTAGCACAAGCGCCACCAATTTCATTATCGACAAATAAACCCGCACCAATAATCGGCGAATCGCCTACCCGGCCACGCATCTTGTAGGCCAACCCACTTGTTGTACAGGCCCCCGAAATATTACCCTGGCTGTCAAGGGCCAGCATACCTATGGTATCGTGCCGTTCAACATTCACTATGGGCTTGTATTGAGCTGTTTTCAGCCATTCGCGCCATTCCTTTTCTGCCTTTTTAGTAAGCAGATTCTCTTTCTTAAACCCCTGAGATAATGCAAAGTTCAGCGCACCTTCGCCACTGAGCATAACATGGGGTGTTTTTTCCATAACAGCCCGTGCCACAGAAATAGGGTGCATAATATGCTCCAGGAACGTTACGGAGCCCGCATTCCCTTTGTCGTCCATGATGCAGGCATCGAGTGTTACGTGTCCGTCCCGGTCCGGTCGACCGCCGTAACCGACAGTCATGTCATTAGGATCTGCTTCGGGAACACGAACCCCTGCTTCAACGGCATCTAAGGCCCTGCCACCGCGCTCTAACACAACTTGAGCGGCCTCTGTAGCTTTAGCTCGATCCCAGGTTGCAATGGCCAATGGGCTAACCACAAGAGCATTAGCCTTTAGGCGACTATGAACTGGTTTAAAGGAGCTAAAGGATAAGGAAGGCAGTAGCCCAGCCAGTGAGCTAAGGGTTAGAAAACGGCGTCGATTAACCATAGGTAGGGGTGTTGTGGCCCAAAATAAAGGAATAAACAGTTGGCATTTACTACTTTTGGACGATTTCTTCACAACCCTATAGGCCGGTTCCCAGCAAACAGATAGTGCTTACGAACGACCCTGATAATTAGGACTTGATTCACTATGGAACAGGGGTCCTGTTCGGGCATGGTTAACTAGTATCCGTAGTCTATTGGGGTGAATTTTTGTGCGGTCAGCAATGGCGTAGAGAAAAATTTCTCATCTCAGGCCTTGAAAGCAGTCCCTAAAGACTGCAGATTAGGGAATCGCGTTATTGAAACAATGGCCCGAATCTTTGCCTCATCAGTTTCGATGTACTCATATTCACCAGGTAAGCTTGACGCCATAGATACGGCCGGTTGACGATAAATCATCTGGCTATCTTCCTTTGTACTACCACTCAGATGAAGCGCATCAACGCCCGCGTCAATAAATTGCTGGGCATTTTGGGCATTTACGCCCGCGCCTGCCATAATTTCAATACGTCCTGTTGCGGCATCTGCCAACTGTTTTACTATAAATAACCCCGCTTCAGCAGTTTGATGCTGGCCGGATGTCAGAATCCTGGCGGCACCTGTACGTATGGTTGCTTCCAACGCTTCCAGCGGATCGCGGGTCATGTCGAAGGCACGGTGGAACGTGACGGGTAGCGGCTTGGCTACGTCAACAAGGTATCGGGTTTGAGCTTCATCAATGGTGCCGTCAGGTTTTAATACGCCCAGCACAAGCCCATCGGCTCCAACTGATTTTGCCATTAACATATCGGCTTTCATGACGGCCAATTCCGTTTCGGAGTAAACAAAGTCCCCCCCACGCGGTCGAATCATAACATATAGTGGGATTGACAGGTGCTGGCGGGCTAACTGAATCAAACCCGCACTTGGCGTAGTGCCCCCTTCGGCCAGGCCACCGCACAACTCAATTCGCCCGGCTCCTGCCCGTTGAGCCCTTAGACACGATTCAAGCGAGTATGCACATACTTCAATAATCATGAGCAGATAATAAGAGGATTGAAAATAGGAAATTAGCCGCAGTACGAAATAAACAGACGCGTGGATAAGTTTTGTATCTAAAAATTTATTTAATTGAAACAAACAAACGCCGTTACAGTACGTTAATGGCCTAAATCCCTGGAGAATAAAGGCTGAGAAACATTTTTGCGAAAAATAGCTTGGATATTAACTGTTTTTTTACTTTTGCACCCTCATTGGAAATAGAGTCATTAAAATACGGAACACAACTATGTACTGGACACTCGAACTAGCATCTTATCTGGAAGATGCCCCCTGGCCTGCAACCAAAGACGAATTGATTGACTATTCAATTCGCTCTGGTGCCCCACTTGAAGTTGTAGAGAACCTACAGGAACTCGAAGATGATGGTCAACCTTATGAAAGCATTGAAGAAATCTGGCCGGATTATCCAACCAAAGATGATTTCTTTTTCAACGAAGACGAATATTAATCGCTTGGGAATTTCCCACAAAAAAAGGCGTAATCCCGAACCATCGGATTACGCCTTTTTTGCTTCATACAAGCCAAATTATGTCGTTGCTTTAGACTGGCTCTCAGGCGCTGGGTTCTTCATCGGTTTATCATATCTCTTAGGCGCGTATAGAAAGCCGAATGCCTGCGCACCTTCTTTAGAATGGACCTTATGGTGGACATAGTGCGCCCGCATAATACGCTGCATGTACCGACCAGTTGTGTCAATCTTGACTTTCACACGCCGGTGAACGATAACGTCGTGGAATATAAAGTAGAAGACGCCGTAGAGCGTTACACCCGCGCCAATCCAGGTCAGAAAGTCTAACTCAGGATAAGCAACCCCCGTACCAATCAGCCCGATTGCCGTTGCCGCGAACACAACCGCAAATAAATCGTTAAGTTCAAAAAAGCCTTTGTGGTGATTGTGATGATCGCGGTGCCAGCTCCACAAAAAACCGTGCATAACGTACTTGTGCGTAAACCACGCAACGCCTTCCATAAAGAGGAAAGTCCCTACAACTAAAACAACGTTTACCAGCATTTTTGCGTTTCTAATAGGAGTACAGTGGTAAATAGGCTAGCTAATCTAACCTTATCACCAGCTACTTAATATATATCCATTAACGGTTTAGCGAACCGAAAAGTTGAGGTCAGTTTACCGACTTTTCACGTTTACGAGAGGAAGCTGACCGAATACTTGCAAGATTGTGGGAAAGCTGTATCTTTATCCCAATTCGGTACTCAACCAGATGACCCCATCGGTTATGGACTATCAAGCACTCAAAAACCTGGTGAAACGGGGAGAGGGTAGCAATTTAGAGTTCAAGCTGAAAACAAATCATCCCGAGAAAATCATTCGGGGCGTGGTTGCCTTCGCTAATACCAACGGCGGCATCATGCTTATCGGCGTCGGCGACGACAAAAAGATTCCGGGATTGAAATACGCCGATGAGGACGAATACCTGCTCGTCCGGGCGATTAATAAATTTTGTTTTCCGCGAATTTCCTACACGATCGATCGTGTACAACTCTACGACGAGCGCGAAGTGCTTGTTATTCGGGTGCCTCGAAGCCCCACTCGTCCCCACTATATTATTCCCGATCCGGATAATCCCGACGACAAAAAGGCGTATGTACGAGTCGGCGACAAATCGGTGCAGGCCAGCCGCGAAGTTCGGGAAATTCTGAAGGGCGAACAGGCAGACCGCGACATCCGGTTTAACTACGGCGAGAAAGAGCACAAGCTCATGCAGCACCTCGGCGAACATAACAGCATTACGGTCGATCTATTCGCATCCATCGCAGGCGTTTCCCGCCGGATTGCCTCCCGGACGCTTGTGCTGCTGGTGCTGGCGAATGTGCTCGAAATCCACCCGAGCGACGTAGTGGACCAATATACACCGCGTGCGGTGCAGTGATTTTTTGAAAAAGTACCGTAAATGTTGGGAAAGTCTTACTTTGGTATGCTTACGAATGAAGCATACCAAATCAAACGACTATGTCCCCGACCGTTCCTGCTCATAAACCCTTCGTCCCTGCCACAGAATCGCCCGCTGAGTTTACACTTAAAGCCATTATTACCGGTGCGGTCTTCGGTGTGTTATTCGGGGCGGCAACGGTCTATTTATCCCTCAAGGCCGGGCTGTCGGTATCGGCTTCCATCCCCATTGCGGTCCTCGCTATTTCGCTTGGTCGGCGATTTTTGAACACGACTATTCTCGAAAATAATATTATCCAGACAACCGGCTCGGCGGGCGAAAGCATTGCGTCGGGGGTGGTTTTTACGATGCCGGGTTTCTTATTCCTGACGAATGGCTCCGGCGCTGATTTCTTCAACTACTGGACCATTCTGACGCTGGCGATCCTGGGTGGCCTGATCGGTACGCTGATGATGATTCCATTACGTCGGTCGCTGATTGTGCAGGAGCATGGTACGTTGCCATACCCTGAAGGTACAGCTTGCGCGTCGGTGCTGATTGCGGGGGAAAAAGGCGGTGATTTTGCTAAAACGGCCTATCAGGGTCTGGGGGCGGCTTTGCTGTATGCCTTATTGCAAAAGGTATTACACGTAATTGCCGAAGTGCCTGTTTGGGCCACAAAACAAGCGAATCGGTATTTTCCATCGGCGCAGGTCGCTGGCGAGATCACCCCGGAATATCTGGGCGTTGGCTATATCATCGGCTTCCGAATCTCGGCCGTATTGGTGGGTGGTGGTATTCTGGCCTGGCTGGGGCTGATTCCTTTACTGGCATCTGTCGTGCCGGGCGATACGATCGCCTTACAGCTTCAGAAACTCGGTTATCTTGATGATCTGCAAAAAGCGGGTGGACCGGGTGGCTGGAACCCCGCTACGCATACGTTTGCTGACACGGCTGCTGCTATTTATCGAGCTTACATCCGGCAAATTGGCGCAGGAGCTGTTACCGCCGGTGGTTTTATGACGCTGATTAAAACCATTCCAACGATAGTGTCGTCGTTTAAGCAAAGCTTTACCAGATCATCTGTGAGCGCCATGGAAACGGAAGAAGCGTTGAGCGAAAGCAATCGAACACCCCGTACGGAACAGGATCTGAGTGTACGTATCGTTATTATTGGCAGTATTGTGCTAACGGCTTTGATGGTGGTACTTCCGCAAATACCCGGCGACTCAATCCTGACTAAATTGCTGATTGCTATACTCGTTATTGTCTTCGGTTTCTTCTTCGTCACCGTCGCCAGCCGGATTGTAGGCCTCATCGGGTCGAGTTCGTCGCCGGTATCGGGCATGACCATTGCCACGATTATGGGAACGTCGCTTGTCTTTATCGGCTTCGGGCTGACGGGTAAAGTCTACGAACCGGCCGTTCTGGTGGTGGGTAGCATGATTTGCGTGGCCGCTGCTAACGCGGGTGGTACGTCGCAGGACCTTAAAACGGGCTATCTGGTCGGTGCAACGCCTAAATATCAGCAGATGGCGCTGTTCATTGGCGTTATCGTTTCCTCGCTGGTGGTTGGAGCAACCGTTAAAATTCTGGACACGCCTACCCCTGATTTACTGGCGCAGGGTATTACCCATGCCATTGGCTCCGACAAATTTCCGGCTCCGCAGGGAACACTCATGGCTACGCTTATCAAAGGGCTGCTGTCGTTCAATCTCGACTGGCAATTTGTGCTGGTGGGGGCGTTCATTGCCTTTGTCTTTGAACTGGTTGGCGTCAGTGCACTGGCTTTTGCTGTGGGGCTTTATCTGCCGCTTTCCACTACGTTGCCCATTTTTGCAGGCGGACTTGTCAAGTACATTGTTGACTGGAATGCCAAGCGTAAGGGAACTGTCGAAGAAGATGCGGATTTAGGGAAAGGCAA
This sequence comes from Spirosoma jeollabukense, assembly GCF_054777855.1. NCBI lineage: Bacteria > Pseudomonadati > Bacteroidota > Cytophagia > Cytophagales > Cytophagaceae > Spirosoma > Spirosoma jeollabukense. The sequence continues at coordinate 216,826 of NZ_BAAHAD010000006.1, read as the reverse complement.
TCTTTTCGCTACGGGTCTAGTGGCCGGTGGCGCCCTGGCGGGGGTAGCCGTCGCCTTGCTATCGGTTAATGATTCGATCTACAACGGACTGGCCTCATTGACACTGGAGCCCGCGCTGGCTGGTGCGCTGGGCGAAGGAGGTTATATGTTATTAGGCGCCCTAGCCTTTATGGGTCTGGCGGGTTTGTTGTGGAGAATTGCGGAGGGAAGACAGAATTCGTAACAGGCTTGCCTACCGCGCCTGCCCCGCTTTCTTCAACAACTCCACCACTTTTTCAACCGGAAGTTGCTCCACGGTGTGATTCTGATCACCCGTAAGCGTTTGGGCGGCAAATAAAGAATTGATAATCGCTTCTTCAGTAGCTTCGATTGCGGCCATAAACAGGGGTGATACGTTATCATTACGTAGCACTTTCAGAGTATCAACTGTGCTTGTCGTTGTATGAGGTATGGTATATGCGGTTGATACCGCGATGACGTAATCTCCGCTGCCGTTAGACGCGATGCCACCTGTACGAGCCAGGCCCATAAACGCCCGTTTGGCTAACCGTTTTAAATTACGGGCATCCAGCGGTGCGTCGGTCAGGACGACCATCATGCAGGAACCGTCCAGATTTTCTTTGAACTCAAATTTCCCTAAAGCGACTCCAATGGGAACCCCGGCGATTTTTAGCTCACCACCAAAGTTCGTTTGCACCAGCGCACCAACGGTATAACCGCCTAGCGATGCGGGTAATTTCCGGGACGACGTACCAATGCCGCCTTTGAAACCAAAACAAATTGTTCCTGTTCCGGCCCCAACATTGCCTTCTTCAACGGGACCCGTTTTAGCGTGCCGAAGTGCATCCAGTACGTGTTGCTTCGTTACGTGTCGCCCCCGGATATCATTCAGCGAGCCATCGTTGGTTTCGCCCACCACCGAATTGACCGAGCGAACGTTTTCGTTGCCTTGCATCGTCAACGTATAGTCGATCAGGGCGTCGGAAGCGGTGGGAACGCTCAGCGTATTTGTCAAAATAATGGGCGTTTCGAGCGTGCCGAGTTCTTCTACCTGACTGTAGCCTGCCAGTTTGCCAAAGCCATTTCCAATATAAATAGCTGCCGGACTCTTTTGCTGGAATTGATTTCCGTCATGCGGTAAAATCGCCGTGACACCCGTGCGAATGTTCTGACCTTGTTTCAGCGTTACCTGCCCTACCCGAACGCCCGCTACGTCGGTGATGGCGTTGAGTAGACCCGTGGGTAACACACCAAACCGGATGCCGTAGTCGCGGGGACGCTTGGGTGTCTGAGCCATTGTGGTCTTAGTAAGAAAAAATAAACAGACGATGAGAAAATGAAGGCGGCAAGGGATTGACATTCCGTTGAGCGATTTTAGCTGGCTAATTTACAGCAGGACGTATCAATTGTGGAAATAAATATGCGCTGTGGCTTATCCGATCGATTGTCAGCCAGATAAAACAACCTATTCTCTTGTGCGTTCTTTTAATACCGGCCCGGTTAACACAATTGTCGGGCTTCAAATTTTGGAATAGACTATGCCCATTTTTTCAGCTCTCAAAAAACAACATTCGTTTGGCTGGTTTCCGGGGCTTTGGCTACTTAGTTTGGTGTTGAATCCGATGTATGGATACGCTCAGGACACGCTCGTTCATCTACATATAACTTATCCCGTGTCTCGGATGGTCGTTCAGCGGGACAACAATAACCAGGCTTCTGTTCAGGTTGTCGGGAGTTATGATCAGCCCATCGACGTAGTTCAGGCACGTGCCGTTCCCAGGGTGGCTGGTCAGGGAACAACAACTGACTGGGCTCCACTAACCACCAGCAAGGGGCAGTTTTCGGGAGGCTTCCCCGTAAAGGGCGGCTGGTACCAGCTTGAGGTACGGGCATTAAAAGGCAATCGGCAGATCGGTTCAGATACCCTGGATCGGTTTGGGGTTGGTGAAGTATTCGCCATCGTCGGTCATTCGGATGCGCAGGGATCGGACTGTATTATAAATGGTGTCAATCGGTGTCCAACGCTGGAAGGGGCGACCGATGACCGGGTAACAGTGATTGGTCTTGATCAATCCAGTCCAGCCTTCAAAAAATACCTCGAAACCGCCGATTCCCGTTACCTGCCGGGATTGACTTTCAGCCAATTGACAACTTTCAGCGGGATTGCCCCTTTTGCTAAAATAGCCTGGTTCTGGGGCCATATGGGTGATGTACTCGTGCAACGGATTAACGTACCGGTTCTGCTCTACAATGCTGGATTTGGCGGCTCTAATATGGAGCAGACCTACAAGTCAGCTTATGACATTCCCTTTAAACACGACTTTGTCGTCTATGATCTGCGGATGCCCTATGTCAATATTCGCAATCTGATGAATCTTTACGTCCCAGCAACGGGGCTTCGGGCTATCCTGCTCAATCATGGTGCCAACGACCAGGCGAGTGCTACCGACGACATTGTGACATGGCATTATGGCGTTATCGACAAAGTACGCCAGGAGTTTACGATGCCTAATTTGGGCTGGATTGTAGCACTGGCGTCATTTTTCAACGTACCGCATGAAAATGTACGAAAGGCTCAATTTCAGGTTATCAATAGGTCTGATTACCAAACCTACCAGGGCCCGGACCTAGACAGCATCAATTCACGGGAGGATATGCCCGATGGCGGTCATTATTCACCGTCTGGTCAAAGGAAGGTTGGCGAAGCTTGGGCCAATGCGATCACGGATACGTATCTGCAAACGATTCAGCCCTATACGGCACAAACCCAGCCGTTGAATACGATCACCTGCTCAGAGAATCAACAACTCACCTTGACCGCGCCCGCTGGCTACGAATATAACTGGAGTACAGGCAGTAGCGAGCGTGATTTGACCGTGGGCGCGGGTGAATATTCAGCCCGAATCCGAGCACCGCAACAAACGGTGTACTTCCCTCCGGCAGTCATTATACCGACAATCGTGAACCCGGCTGTCTATGCGTGTAAAACTGACAGCACGGGTGTTCGTTAATTATTCACCGCCCGGGATAGCCAATTTTATCCCATCATTGGCCAGCCACTTTTTATAAACTAATTGTATTTTGCGAATCTATAATTAAGTTTATCTAATTATAGCCTCTATAGAAATCAGTTGTTTTAATCAACAGTGGCCAGTCTACCCTCTTCCTGGATCAATTCCAACGATCAGCAACTTTGGCGCGGCCTGCGCGAAGGGAATGAGTTGGCATTTACGGCTATTTTTGACCGTTACCACCGCACACTCTATAATTACGGAAGCAAACTCGTGGCTGATTCGGCGCTTATCGAAGATGCCGTTCAGGAGGTATTTATTGATGTCTGGCGCATGAGGGCTTCCTTGGCCGAAGAGATTGTATCAATCAAATTTTATTTATACCGGTCACTGCGTCGTCGGATTCAGCGGATTCAGGGAAAATACCAATCCAGCGAAAATATTGATGAGATTGCTAATGAAGACGGCACGCCAACGTCAACGGCTGAAGAAACGGTGCAGATTGAACAGGAGTCTAAAGCGATGCTCACCCGACGGATTCAGGAGCTGTTAGCCCATCTGCCCAAACGTCAGGTAGAAGCCCTCACGCTATATTATTACGACGATTTTAGCATCAGCCAGATCGCCCAGATTATGGACGTCAATGAGAAGTCGGTTCGTAATTTCATTCACCGGGCGCTCACGTCGCTACGTCAAAATCGCAACTGGCTTATCGGCTCGCTCCTGATTTCCTGGCTTTTGCTAAGCATGTGAAATTAGTTAGAAAAATTTCTCTCTAAAAAAGAGGTCAACCGGCCGTTTTCTTCCTCTTTCTTAGTAAAGGGGAATAGTTCTATAACTTCTTGTGTAGATACCCTTTGCTCAAGCTATGAAACAAGCCTCCTTTTCGCTGGTAGACTTTCTGGAAGACCCGGATTTTATCGCCTGGGTGAAGCATCCTGACGAGAATCAGGACGCGTATTGGCAGCAATTCCTGATGGCCTATCCAGATAAACAACCAGTTGTGGATACCGCTCGTCAGTACGTACTGGTGTTAGCGGAGCAAACGGGTAAAAATCTGCCATCAGCGGCTCAAAGCCAATCGATGCGTCAGACAATTCAGACACGGATACAGGAAGAAAAAAGGAATACGCCGTTCGTGCGAACGACCAGAACCAACTGGAACTGGATGCAGATGGCCGCTACGGTTGTACTCGTGCTGGGTTTGGGCGTAACAGCTTACTGGTACAGACATAGGAACCTGACACAACCCGAAGGCTATCAGCAGTTCGTGCAGGCGGCTCCGAAAGGTAGCTCCCTAAATGAAACACGCAATGATACCGACAAACCACTGACGATTTTGTTGAGCGATGGCAGCTCGGTTGTGCTTCAGGCAGGCAGTCGGTTGAGTTATCCCGATACGTTCCAGCGACGTGAAGTGTATCTGGTTGGAAAAGCCTTCTTTGAAATCGTTAAAGATCCGGGTCGACCATTTTTGGTATATACACGAGGGATTACTACCAAAGTACTGGGAACCAGTTTTATGGTCGATGCGCCTGAGTCAGATCAACCCATAAAAGTGGCGGTAAAAACGGGTAAAGTAGCTGTATATGCCCTGACAGAATTGCCGTCTATTCGTGAAAAAGCCATTGATCCATCGTTGGATGGCCTGGTATTGACGCCCAACCAGAGCGCGGAATACGTGGCCGAAAGTCATCGTCTCGTCCGTACGCCTGACACGGTTTCAGCGTTCACGCAACCCGACATACAGGTGGTGGCCAAACAGTCGTTTGACTTTGACGAAACTCCCATATCCGACGTATTTAATACGCTTGAACTTGCCTACGGTGTTCACATCAGCTATGATAAATCATTGCTGGGGAAATGCCCGTTATCGGCGTCGCTCGTTGGGCAACCGCTCGATGAAAAACTATCGGTAATCTGCAAAGCGCTGGAAGCCCAGTACACAATCCAGGGCAGTCAAGTAGTCATTACGGGTGGTCAACGTTGCCAGTAATTCCTGTATTTTCCTAAACCTTAACTCTTTTCAAACGTACATGAACATCTCTCTCTATTAAAAAAGGTCAGCTATGTTCCCGCATAGCTGACCTCAATAACTCCCCTTACTTACTGACCTGACAAGCCGAAGTCATTCACTGACAATGAATGGATTAGGGGGGATTTTGCCGAATTTTTCGTTCACCCAACAAATCCATACAAATGTATGAAAAAACTACAACTGGCAGATGATCGTCTTCTAGCACTCATGCGTATCACTTTTATCCAATGGTTCCTGGTCTGTGCGTTAGCCGGAATTTCGTGGGCACGTGATGGGAAGGCCCAGCAACTCCTGGACCAGAAAATTACAATTCTGGTTGAGGGCCAGAATGTTAAAAAAGTATTGCATCAGATTGAAAAACAGGCTGATGTGCGATTTGTATTCAGTTCTCAACTTATTCAATCCGATCGTAAAATATCCGTACGTAGCCAGGCCGAACCGCTGGCCGACCTCTTGAACCGTGTTCTTAAGACACTTCAGTTAACGTATGAAGTCAGTGGGAACAACATCATTATCCGACCTGATCGCCCGGCGAAATCCGCTCCGGCCGACGCCGATCAGGCTGCGGTGCCTGCTGTAAAAGAAGCGGTACTGCGGTCGATTGCCGGAACGGTAACCGACCCGAAAGGAGAAACGCTACCGGGTGTCAACGTACTGGTGAAGGGTACCCAGCGAGGCACGACCACCGATGCGCAAGGCCAGTTTAAGATAGATATGGCCGATACCGAAACGACGCTGGTTTTCAGCTTTGTCGGTTACCTGAAACAGGAAGTAGCGGTGGGTAACCAAACAGCGTTGTCGGTCATTCTGGCAACGGATACCAAGTCGTTGGGCGAAGTCGTTGTGGTGGGGTATGGCACGCAAAAACGGTCTGACGTTACCTCGGCTATTGCGTCAGTGCCGATGGGTGAAATTCGGGATATGCCCGTTTCGAACGTAGCAAATGCTTTGCAGGGGAAGATTCCGGGGGTGATTATTCAGCAAAGCAGCGGTGCGCCGGGCAGTACGCCCGCCATTAAAGTCAGAGGATTTGGCTCCATCAGTGCCGGTACGTCGCCGTTGATTGTTGTCGATGGGAATATTGTGGGCTCTGGTGTGTTCGGCTTGCTGAACAGCATTGATATCGAAAGTATCGACGTATTGAAAGATGCGTCGTCTACCGCGATTTATGGGTCGAAAGGCTCCAACGGTGTGTTGCTGGTGACCACGAAGCGCGGTAAAGCGGGGCGCATGAACGTCAACTTCGACGTATACACGGGCTTTCAGCAAGTAAGCAAGAAAATAGACCTGCTGAACTCACAACAGTATGCTGACTTTGCTAAGGAAGGTTCTAATAACGCTTACCTGGATAACGTGCCGGGGGCGAAAATAACTGATCCAAATAACGTTCGGCCAGCGAGTTACCTTCGCTATCGGTATCCACGGGGCGATCTGTTTGACTGGTTCAATTTCGATGACCCCGCCAAGGTAGCGGCTTTACCATATACCGATTTTCAGGATCAGATTTTCCGTAAAGCTAAAATGAGCAGTTATCAACTGTCGATTTCGGGCGGCACCGAAAAGGCGCGTTATCTGGTGAGTGGTAGCTATCTCAAACAGGACGGGATCATTCTGAAATCATCGCTGGATCGCTATATTTTTCGGGCTAATGTCGAAGTAAATCTACTGCCGAAACTTAAGGTTGGGCTGAATCTGAACCCGTCGTTCAAGACAACGCAGGAAGTTACGGCCGAGAATCAGTGGTTCAATCAGGGCATCATTACGGCTGCGCTGGCCGCTATTCCGATGGCCCCAACCTATGCCGCCGATGGGTCGTATTCGTCGCAACTGGCACTGGCCGCTCCCTACAACCTGCCGGGCGTGACAAATCCGCTGGCAAACATTATGGAGTACAACAGTCCTTACACCTCGCCTAATCTGTTGGGAAACGTATATGCTGACTACGGCTTTCTGACCCATTTCAATTACCGGGCCTCGGCCAACATCAACTTCGGCGACAACCGGCGTAATACGTATCGCAGCTCCCGGATGCCGTTGAGCAACCTGTTGCCGCCAACTACGGCCATGGGAACGACCTATTCTGACCAGAACATAAACCTGTTGTTCAACCAGGTAATCAGTTACACCAAGAACATCAATTCCGTCCATAATCTGGAAGCGCTGGTCGGGATGGAGTCGACGTCGACTAAATTTCAGTCGAGCAGTGCGTCGGCCAGTTCATATGCCAATGATGTTGTCGAGACCCTGAATGCCAGTGCATCGGGCTCGACAACAACGGCCTGGTCCTTCAAAGCAGCCAATGCCTCGGTTTCCTATTTTGCGCGCGCTAACTACAATTACAAAGGCAAGTATCTAGCCAATATCTCGGTTCGTCGGGATGGTTCATCCATCTTCGGACCCGAAAATCGCTGGGGTACGTTTCCGGCGGGTTCGCTGGGCTGGCGCCTTAGCGAAGAGCCGTTCATGAAAAACGTACGGGCCATCTCCGAAACTAAGTTGCGGGCTAGTTATGGTCTTTCCGGGAATAACGCCTTCGCCGATAATTACCCGTACGTAGCGCTGTTACGGCCTGATAACTACAGTTTTAACAACAACCTGGTCAACGGGTTAGCCCCATCTACATTAGGCAATGCCAAACTAGGCTGGGAGAAAAATCAGCAGTTTGACGTTGGTATCGACGTAGGTCTTTTGAATAACCGCATCTACCTGATTGTCGATTACTACCACCGTATCACGAAAGATTTGCTCTTATCGGTGAATGTGCCGTCGCTTACGGGGTTCACGACAGCCTACAAAAACATCGGTAAAATGGAAAATCAGGGGTGGGAGTTTGCCATCAATACGCGCAATTTCACCAAAGGATTTATCTGGAATACGACGGCAAATCTGTCTTTCAACCGAAATAAAGTCCTGGCACTTGGCCCCAATGGTGATCCGATTCGAACGGCAAGTGGCAGCATCAGCGATCTGAATATTACGCAGATCGGTTCGCCCATTGGTAGTTTTTATGGCTACAAACAACTCGGAATTTTCCAGAATCAGGCTGATCTGGACGTGAATCCACACGATGCTACGTCCCATCCTGGCGATGTAAAATACGCCGACATTGATGGCGATGGTAAAATCACCGCGAATGACCGGACGATTCTTGGCAACAACCAGCCCGATTTTATTTACGGCTTAACGAATTCCTTCAGCTACAAAGGCTTTGACCTGAACATCACCATTCAGGGGACGCAGGGAGGCAAAATTCTCAATCTGGGGCGTCGGTATTATGACAACATGGAAGGCAACCAGAACCAGATGACGACGGCCCTGCGTCGCTGGCGTTCGGAAAGTGAGCCGGGCGACGGAATCACACCCCGCGCCAACGAACGGAGCACCGGCAACAACAATGCCATCTCATCGCGCTGGGTTGAAGATGCAAGCTACCTGCGGATTCAGAACGTCAGCTTAGGCTACCGGCTACCAACGGCGCTGATCAACAAAGCCAAACTTCAGCAGGTACGCGTCTATGTATCGGCGCAGAATCTGCACACGTTCACCAAATACTTGAATTACAGTCCCGAAGTGAGCAACTACGAAAGTCCGCTATCCGCAGGGATCGACTACGGGGCTTACCCCCTGGCCCGAACCGTAACCTTTGGTATCAGTGCAGGATTTTAACCAGGCAACGCCCTTTCAATCATGAAGACATATAAAATTCTTAGCCTCCTGCTGATCAGCCTGTTCGTTGCTTCATGCAGCCAGCAATACCTGGATTTAAATCCCATCTCAAACGCCACAACGGACAATTTTTACAAAACGGGCGACGACATTCGAAACGCCGTCAGTGGTAGTTATGCCGCACTACAGGCCGACGGAATTATTGGTAACAGTTACGTATTCAGTGAAATAGCGTCCGACAATACGCTGCCTGTTGCATCTGGCTCCATTACCGATCAGGATGAATTTGACCGGTTTTACATCAAAACAACCAATCCGTATATCAATGGCCGGTGGAATGATTCGTATTCGGCTATTGCCCGTTTCAACACCATTCTGGACAAGATTGGCGGTATCACGATGGACGAAAGTCTCAGGAGTCGCTACGTTGGTGAAGTGAAATTCCTACGGGGTCTGGTTTATTTCTACCTGGTTCAAACGTTCGGGGATGTGCCGCTGGTAACCAAAGCCATCAACGACCCCGATGAAGGCTATGCGTACACACGCAATCCGAAAGCAGACGTATACGCCCAAATTGAGAAAGATCTATCAGAGGCTGATGCCGCCTTACCCACTACGTATACCGGAGCCGATATTGGTCGGGCGACGAAGGGCGCTGCCAAAGCCCTGCTGGGCAAAGTGTACCTGACGGAAAAGAAATATCCGCAGGCAGTTGCCAAACTTAAGGAGGTCATTGATCTGAACGTTTATACCCTTCTGCCCAGCTATGCCGACGTGTTCAAAGTAGCCAATAAAAACCACAAAGAGTCGGTGTTTGATGTGCAATACAAATCGGGTGGAGCGGGCGAAGGTAATGCCTGGCCAAACCTGTTTGCCCCACAAAATTCGGGAAACGCGGTCATTAACTTTAGTGGAAACGGAAACAACCAACCCACCGACGACCTGGTAAAATCCTTCGAAGCAGGCGACGTTCGCAAAGATTTATCGCTCGCTACGTCCTATGTCAACGCCAGTGGGCAGACAATACAGGCCAGCTATGTGAAAAAGTATTTTGATACGCCGGTTGTCAACAACGACAACGGCAACAACATCCCGGTTATCCGGTATGCCGATGTTTTGCTGATGTATGCCGAAAGCTTGAATGAAGTCGGTTATCAGGCAACAGGTCAGGCGCTTACCTATCTGAATCATATTCGGGCGCGCGCCGGTTTGAAGCCTAAGACCGCAACGGATCTTCCAGATCAGCAGGCATTCCGGCTGGCGATGGAGCAGGAACGGCGGGTGGAGTTTGCTTTCGAAGGGCAGCGTTGGTTCGATTTAGTACGTACCGGTCGGGCGATTACGGTTATGAATGGCAAGAAAGACCAAATCCGCCTGGTCAACCTCCTGACCGACAATAATTTGGTGTTTCCTATTCCGCAAAGCCAGATTGACATAAATAAAGATAAAATCAGGCAAAATCCGGGGTATTAAATAGAGACGCCGGTCTTTTATGGCAATTGTACTAACCAAACGTAATTGATACACGCATGAACAGACGGGAAGCAGTAACGCGGGTTGCCTGGATGCTGGGAGGAGTTTTTTCGGCACCAACGCTACAGGCTATGACCAGGTGGGAGCAAATCACTACGTCAGGATCGCCACGCAGTCACATGGGATCGTTTCTGAACGAGACGCAACATGCCATTATGGCCCGCGTCGCCGACTTAATCATACCTCAAACCGACACGCCGGGCGCACTCGATGTGGGCGTACCTGACTTTATTGAAATCATGCTTCGTGACTGTTACAAAAAACCTGCGCAGGATCTGTTCCTGGCTGGTCTTGGCGATCTTGATCAGAAAGGTTTTCTGACCCTGTCGCCTGATCAACAGATGGCTACGTTAACGAAGGTCGAGGCTGAAGCGCAGAAAAATACGAATCCATCGTTCTGGCAACTGATTAAAGAGCAGACATTACTGGGCTATTTCACCTCGGAAGGTGGGATCAAAGCATCCTTTGATTATCAGCCCATTCCGGGCAGATTCGAGGCCATTAAGATCAAGCCCGGCCAGAAAGATTTCATGTACGGCAACCAGGCATAAACCCAGTCATCAACCGTAACAAAAGCCAAGACTATGAATCTGAACATACAAGCAGAAAAGGACCAGACCTACGATGCTATTGTCGTTGGATCGGGCATGACCGGTGGCTGGGCCGCCAAGGAACTAGCCGAAAAAGGATTGAAGGTGCTGGTGCTCGAACGGGGCTATGAACTCAAACACGTCGAAGATTATAAAACAGCGTTCAAAGATCCCTGGGAGTTTGAGCATCGGGGTAAAATCTCTAACATAGCGGCTGAGGAACATTACGCTACGATGTATTTTTCGGCTAAAGAAGGTTCGCAATATCTGTACACGAACGATAAAGAAAATCCGTACATCCAGAAGCGACCGTTCAACTGGATTCGGGCGTATCATACCGGCGGCAAGTCGCTGTTGTGGGGAAAACATACGTACCGCTGGAATCAGGAAGATTTTCTGGCAAACGCCAAGCAGGGGCTTGGTGTCGAGTGGCCGATTGGGTACAATGAACTCGTGCCCTGGTATAATTACGTTGAAAAATTCGTCGGTATCAGCGGGCAGACCGAGGGTTTGGCCGTGTTGCCGGACAGTAATTTCCTGCCGCCCATGGCCATGACCGCTCCCGAAATTCATTTAAAAAAATCGGTAGCACAAAAACTCAATCGCCCTATCACCATTGGCCGGGTAGCGCATTTAACCAAGCCCGGACCACAGCATACGGCCGTGGGTCGGGCGACCTGCCAGTTCCGGAACCGCTGTTCGCGGGGTTGCCCGTTTGGGGCGTATTTCAGCTCGCTGGCCGCTACGTTGCCAGCCGCTCGCCAAACTAACCGGGTGACGATGGTACACAATGCCATCGTGAAGGAGATTATCCTGGACGATAAGGCGCAGAAAGCCAAAGGTGTACGGGTGATCGATCAGAACACGATGGAAGTGCGGGAGTTTTACGCCAAAGTAATTTTCCTGAATGCGGGTACCATCGGCTCTACGTCTATCCTGATGAACTCGAAATCCGCGCGGTTTCCCAACGGACTTGGTAACGACAGCGATCAGTTAGGGCGTAACCTGATGGATCACCACCTGGCGATTGGCGCAAGGGCCGACATCGAAGGGTTTGAAAATGACTATTTCTTCGGAGCGCGTCCGGGCAGTTTATACATTCCCCGCTTCCGGAACTGGGGCAACGACAAACGCAGCTACCTCCGGGGTTTTGGTTACCAGGGTGGAGCCAGCCGCGCCGACTACTCGCGTGGCGCAACCGAACCGGGTTTCGGGGCCGATTTTAAGAAAAGAATGACGCAGCCGGGTCCCTGGAAAATCAACCTCAGTGGTTTTGGCGAAGTGTTGCCGAATCCAAATAATCGCTTCACACTCAGCGAGGACCAGAAAGATAAATGGGGCTTACCGCAGGTCGTTTTTGATGCTGACTTTGGCGAAAATGAACTGGCCATGCGGAAAGACATCATGAACGATGGCGCCGAAATGCTGGAAGCGGCTGGTTTCAAGAACGTAGTGGCCTATGACAATCCCGTCGCCCACATGGGTCTGGGCATCCACGAAATGGGCACCGCACGCATGGGTAAAGATCCCAAAACATCAATTCTGAACAAGTTTAATCAGGTGCATACCTGCAAAAACGTGTTCGTTACGGACGGATCAGCCATGGCTTCGTCCTCAAATGTGAACCCATCGCTGACCTATATGGCGCTGACTGCTCGCGCAGCTAACCACGCTGTCGCGCAATTAAAAGCGCGGAGTTTGTGAGTCGTGAGTTGAGCGTAGTCTCTGACTACGTCGCCGTGTTACCCGGTCTCCGACCGGTTTTAGATAGTCTTTTAAACTCCGGTCGGAGACCGGCTAACGCTGCGACGTAGCCAGAGACTACGCCGAACACGGGAAGTTACTCCTAAATCCCCTGAAGGGCGGTCGGCCGCTGCCGGACTTTGTTCGCACTTAGATAAATTCCCCTTCAGGGTTTTAACCCTTTGCTCTTAACTATGGAAAGAAGAAATTTTATCAAAACCACCGGCCTTATCGGCGGGGCCTATGCGCTGGCCGGTTCTGCTGCGCTGGCTACTACGTCATCCATGCCCAACGCCGTAGCGCCGGGAGCAGCATTCTGGCTCGACGGGCCGATGCGCTGGGCACAGCTCGCCTTTGTCGAACGTGATCCCGGCCATTATGATCCTGATTTCTGGCTCAACTACTTCAAGAAAATTCATGCCGATGGTGCCTTGCTGAGTGCTGGTGGCATCGTAGCATTTTATCCGACAAAAATTCCGCTCCATCACCGTAGCGACTTTATGGGCAATTCCGATACGTTGGGGTATCTGGTGGAAGGCTGCAAGAAGCAGGGTATGAAGATCATGCTCCGTACCGACCCCCATGCTGCCCGACAGGATGTATACGACGCGCACCCCGACTGGATTGCCGTCACTGTCGACGGACAGAAACGCCGTCATTGGGCAAATCCGGATTTGTGGGTTACCTGCGCACTGGGGCCGTATAATTTTGATTTCATGACGCAGGTGAATACGGAAATCATGGAGAAATTTCAGCCGGAAGGCATCTTCTCAAACCGCTGGCATGGGCATGACATCTGTTACTGTGAACATTGCAAAACCAATTTTAAGGCGGCTTCCGGGCTGGAGCTGCCCAAGGCTGCCGACAAACTCGATCCAACGTATCGGAAATGGGCCGACTGGAAAATGAAACGCCTGCGGGAGGTTTGGTCGGTGTGGGATGCGGGCATCCGTAAACAAAAACCTTCGGCCCGGTTCATTCCCAACGGTTTCCCCGACAAAGTTATGACTGGGAAGGAAGCCGATCTCTTCTTCGCTGACCAACAGGCCCGGAAGGGATTGACTGCGCCCTGGGCAAACGGTAAAGGAGCCAAAGAGCTACGTTCGACACTGGGCCTGAAACCGCTGATTGGCATTTTTAGCGTGGGTATCGAAGAGGAATATCGCTGGAAGGATTCGGTGCAAAGCGATGCTGAAATTCGGATTTGGGTAGCCGAAGGTACGGCCAATGGTATGCGTCCCTGCTTTGTGAAATTCGGTGGCGACATCTACGATAAACGGTGGATGGAAGCGGTGGCGAAACTCTACGAAGGCTATTATAAAAACGAAAAATACCTGCGCAACACGGCCCCAATGGCCCGTGTTGGTGTTGTGTATTCGGAGCAAACCGACCGCAACTACGGTGGCAAACCTTGGCAGCAAAAAAGCAGTGATCACCTGGATGGCATGTATCATGCTCTGGTCGAAAGCCGGATTCCGTTCGATATGGTGAACGACCGGTTGCTGACGCCGGACGACCTGAAGCGGTTCAAGTTGCTGATTCTGCCCAACATTGCCGCCCTTTCCGATGCGCAATGCAAGCAGATACAGGCGTTTGTGGACAATGGCGGCAGTATCGTATCAACCTTTGAAACATCGCTTTACGACGAAGAAGGCAAACAACGCCCTGATTTTGGCCTGGCCAGTTTGTTCGGTGTTTCGTATGACCGGAAAGTGGAAGGACCGCTACGTAACAGCTACTTACAGCTACGGAACGATGTCAAAAACAGCCATACCCAACTGATCCTGAAAGGGCTGGACGATACACCTCGTATCATCAATACGATTTATAAAGTCAATGTCAAGCCAACGGCTAATGTTACATTTCCCAGTCCAGTTACCCTGATTCCTACCTACCCCGATCTGCCGATGGAAGATGTCTATCCGCGTGTTGCCGAAACCGACACGCGCGAATTATACCTGCGGCAGGTTGGCAGAGGGCGGGTGGCCTACATTCCCGGCGACTTAGACCGGTCGTTCTGGCAGATGCTGGGCGTTGACCACGGGCAACTGCTGAGCAACGTCATCAACTGGGCGCTTAACGAAGAGTCTATTGTGGACGTAGCGGGGCCGGGCGTAATTGATATCAACGTATGGCGTCAGGATAAGTCGATGACGGTCCATCTGGTCAACCTGACCAACCCCATGATGATGAAAGGGCCGTTCCGGGAGCTAATTCCTGTGGAAGCACAAGTTTCCGTTCAGGTGCCGGCGGGTGCAAAAGTGACGGGGGTGAAGCTGCTGATGAGCGGCCAAAGCCCTAAATTCGAACTTAAAGGTGGAAAAGTGACGGTAGCTGTTCCCCGGATTCTCGATCACGAGATTGTGGCCCTGGATTTGGCATAACGTACTGATAATTAGTTTGCTTCGATGAATTCAAGTTCATTTAAACTGCATACACCTCATGGTTTGGAAACAAGTTATTGATCCATTTAACAGCATCGCTTTATCCGTATTAGTGGCGGCCGTGCCTATCCTGTTCATTTTCTGGGCGCTGATCATCCGGAAAATGAAAGGGTATCAGGCTAGTCTGATCGCTACAGGACTGGCCATGATCATTGCCATTCTGGTCTATGGCATGCCGGTAAAGCTGGCACTGCTGTCGGCGACGCATGGTGCAGTTTATGGCTTGTTTCCTATTTGCTGGCTGGTGCTGATGGCAGTTTTTCTCTTCAACATCACCGTAAAGAGCGGGCAGTTCGAGATCATTAAGTTCTTCATGGCGTCCATTACGTCCGACCGGCGATTGCAGGCGTTACTGATTGCGTTTTCGTTCGGCTCGTTTCTGGAAGGAACGGCCGGTTTTGGGGCACCGGTCGCCATCACAGCCGCCATGCTGGTTGGCCTGGGGTTCAATCCGTTGTATGCGTCGGGTATCTGTCTGATAGCCAATACGGCTCCGGTGGCATTTGGCTCCATCGGCATTCCCATCACCGTAGCTTCGCAGGTGTCGGGTATTCCCGAATTACCCATTTCGCAGATGGTGGGACGCACGCTGCCGATCTTGTCGATCATGCTCCCTTTTTATCTGGTGACGATCATTGCCGGACTCAAAAAAGCGCAGGAAATATGGCCCGCCGTGTTGGTATCGGGTATCTCATTCGCTTTCCTTCAATATGTCTCGTCGAATTTCCTGGGGCCAGCTTTACCCGACGTGATTGCGGGCCTGGGTTCCATTGTGTGTCTGATGGCCTTTCTGAGGGTCTGGAAACCTAAAACCGTCTGGCGTTTTGCTAACGAACCCGCTGCTACGTTCAATCCCGATATCAGTTATACAAATGGGCAACTTATCCGGGCTTGGTCACCCTTTATTGTCCTGACGATTATGGTGATTGCCTGGGGTGTACAACCGATCAAGGACGTACTGAACGCATCCGGGATGGTTCAGTTTGAATTTCCGGGATTGCACAACGCCATTCAGGGAGAAGATGGGAATCTGTTACCCAAGCTATTTAAATTCAATTACTTATCGGCGGCCGGAACGGCCATTATGGTTGCGGGTCTGATTGCCATTCCGCTGGTGGGACTAACGTATCGTGAAGGGCTGAAAGTGTTCAGCGCTACGTTGAATCAACTGAAGTTTCCGATTCTTACGATTGCTGCGGTATTGGCTTTCGCTTACATCCTGAACGATTCCGGTATTACGCTCACGTTGGCCGAAGTGCTTGCCAATACCGGCTTTCTTTTCCCATTTTTCGCGCCTGTGCTGGGTTGGCTGGGCGTATTCATTACCGGCTCCGACACATCGGCCAATGCTTTGTTCAGTAAACTTCAGTACGCAACGGCCCAATCCATTGGGGTTGATCCGGTGGTAACCGTGGCCGCCAATATTTCGGGTGGCGTGGTGGGTAAAATGATTTCGCCACAATCCATTGCCGTAGCCGCGGCCGCGGGTAACCTGGTGGGCAAAGAATCTGAACTGTTCCGCTTCACGGTGAAGCACAGCTTCTACATGCTGATTTTTATCTGCTTCATCGTACTGGCTCAGGCCTACGTGGTGAAATGGGTTATTCCAGTCTACGAAATGATCGGTAGCAAGAAAGCAACCGCGCTGCCCGATCTCACAAAAGGCTACACCTACCTGCTGCTATTGGGCGTCTTATTAGCCGTACTGGCCACAACCATTATGGCAACCGCCCGTAAGAAAGACCCAACCCCCGATTTAGTCAATTAACGCTTGCCCCCTGAATAAGCATGAATGCCCCCCTTTGCAATTATATGAAAGTTGGTCTGGTCCATTTTATGGCATTTCCTGAAACCATGAAAGGCGAAGGTCCCGTGCTGGAAACCATTAAAAAAGTCGTACTGGATGAGTATTTCACAGCTATAGAAATCACTACGGTTAAAAACCCTGATGTTCGGAAGAAAGTAAAAAGCCTGCTCGATTCGTCGCACATGACGGTTGCCTATGCGGCACAACCCCGGCTTCTCACCACGGGCCTTAATCTGAACGATACCAACGAAGAAGGTCGCCAGCAGGCACTGGCGAATGTGAAAGAAGGCATCGACGAAGCTTATGAGATTGGTGCTACGGGTTATTCGTTTCTGAGCGGCCAATACGATGAAGCCCGAAAAGAAGAAGCCTTCGACCTGCTGGTGAAATCGACGAATGAAATCTGTGCCTACACGAAAAGCAAAGGCGATATGAACGTTTCGCTGGAAGTGTTTGATTTCGACGTTGATAAACGATCGCTCATTGGACCGGCCGATCTGGCGTTGCGCTACGTTCAGGAAGTCCGGAAAGAACACGACCATTTCGGACTGATGGTCGATTTGAGCCATATACCGCTCATTCATGAAACGATCGAGGAATCGCTGTTGCCGGTTAAAGAGTACATCACCCACGCCCACATTGGCAACTGCGTGGTCAAGAGCCCGGACATGCCTGCCTACGGTGACGTTCACCCTCGCTTTGGGTTCCCCAACGGCGAAAACAACGTAGCGGAAGTGACGCATTACCTGAAAGTGCTGCTGGACATCGGTTATTTGAATACCGAAAACCCGCCGATCGTCAGTTTCGAGGTGAAGCCGTTTGGTGATGAAGACCCGGATGTCGTTATTGCTAATGCAAAACGCACCCTGAATGCCGCCTGGGCGAAGGTTTAGTATTGATGCTGTTTAGTTTTTTTGTCATTCCGAGGAACGAGGAATCTTCGGGTGAGGATACTTTCCGCTATTCCCGAAGATTTCTCGTTCCTCGGAATGACAAAAAATATAAAATAAGAAAAATTCAACGATGAAGATTGTCGTATTAGATGGTTATACGCTGAATCCCGGCGACTTATCCTGGGACGGTTTGGAGAAGTTGGGCGATGTAACGGTATATGACCGAACCCCCGCCGATCAAGTGGTGGAACGGGCGCAGGATGCCGAAATCGTTTTTACAAACAAAACGCCACTGGGTGAGGACATTTTAACCCAGTTACTCAGGCTGAAATTTATTGGCGTTCTGGCTACCGGCTATAATATTATCAATACGGACGTAGCGAAAAAGAACGGGATCATTGTCAGCAACGTACCGGGTTACGGGACTGCGTCGGTGGTTCAGCTGACGTTTGCCTTGCTCCTTGAACTCACTCAACACGTCAAACATCACAGCGACGTGGTTCGGGCGGGGAAATGGGCGAAGTCCATCGACTGGTGTTTCTGGGATTATCCGCTGGTTGAGCTGGAAGGCAAAACGATGGGAATCATTGGTTTTGGCAGTATTGGAGAGAAAGTCGCCGACATTGCTACGGCCTTTGGTATGAACGTTATCGGTTCTAAACGGCATCGTACCGATCAGTCGCACCGGAAAAATTTCAAGTGGGCTGAGATTCCCGAACTGCTGGCCGAATCGGACGTTGTGAGCATCCATACGCCGTTGGTGCCTGAAACGCAGGGACTCATGAACAAGGAAAATTTAGCGCTGATGAAACCCTCGGCCTTCCTGCTGAATACGTCCCGAGGGCCCATTATTGTGGATCAGGACCTGGCCGATGCGCTGAACAATGGCGTCATTGCCGGAGCGGGCATTGATGTTTTGTCCAAGGAGCCACCGAACGCCGATAACCCCCTGTTTACCGCCAAAAATTGCCTGATCACCCCACACATAGCCTGGGCGACGCTGGAAGCCAGAACCCGATTAATGGCCATTACGGTCGATAATCTGGCTGCCTTTCTGGATGGAAAGCCGGTTAACGTAGTGAATAGATAGGAATAATTAAGGGCTCAACTAAAGACAGTTTAGCTTATTCTAAATCGGCGTTTTGTCCTGCTGACGCAGGAAGCATCTTCGGTAGGCGTTCTAGCATGTTTTTACCGAATATGCTTCCTGCGTCAGCAGGACAAAACGCATAATGTATTTTCACTGAAATACTTAAAATTCAAAGAATCAGACCAATGCAACCAACCCGCATTCTCATTGCCCCCAATGCGTTTAAACACAGCCTCAATGCCACCGACGTGGCTCTTGCCATTCAGGAAGGATTGCAGAAGAGCACTCTCGATTGTGTTTGCGAATGCTTTCCGGTGGGCGACGGGGGCGATGGTACGGGCGAATTAATGATCAAAAAACACAACGGATTGATTAGTTCGGCCGAGGTGAATGACCCGTTTGACCGAAAAATAACGTCCTCGTTTGGATTGGTCAATGACGGCAAAACGGCCGTTATCGAAATGGCGAGTGCATCGGGGCTTCATCTGGTAAAACATGAAGACTTAGATCCGCTCCGTGCTACGTCGTTCGGCACGGGCGAACTGATGAAGCTGGCGCTGGATAAAGGCGTCACCCAGTTCGTGCTGGCTATTGGGGGTTCGGCTACGGTCGATGGGGGTACGGGCATTTTGAGGGCACTGGGCATTCGGTTTTTAGATGCCGCTGGCAATGAGATCATAGCACCCGAAAAGCTGATGGAGCTAGCCAAAATTGATGTTTCCGGACTTGATCAGCGAATTTTGGAGTGTACTATAAACATCCTGTGCGATGTCGATAATACGCTGATCGGTGAACATGGGGCGGCAGCTGTGTTTGGTCCGCAAAAAGGAGCGACACCCGAAGGCGTCAAAAAACTGGATGCCAGTTTGAGTAAATTTGCCGAAGTCGCGTTGACACAGACTGGTATTGACATGACAACCATCATTCACGGTGGGGCTGCGGGTGGTGTCGCTGCGGGACTTTATACGTTCCTGAATGCGAAACTTGTCAATGGTATCGACTTCTTTCTGGAGTTCACGGGATTTAGCGAATCCGTCGCCAAAGCAGATATTGTCATCACCGGCGAGGGTAGCATCGATGAACAAACGCTGCATGGCAAGGGTCCTTTTGGTGTAGCGTATCAGGCAAAACAAAAAAATCTACCCGTAATCGGTATTGCGGGCAAGATTCCGCTGGAACAAAACGAAAAATTAAATCAATATTTCGACGTATTATTGGCTATTGGCAATGGGCCTGCCGATATTACGAATGCCCTTAAATACGCCCGGGAGAATTTGATCCGTACTGCCTGGCAAATTGGTAACCTGTTGACCGTTAAGCCATAATCAGTTCGCTCATTGGTTAACAAGCGCCTGTTCCATGGGCTAAATCCTGCTAACGAACCATGTCGACTCTTTCTAAACGGCAATTTTTGAAAAGTATCGTCGGAGCAACGGCCCTCTCGACAGGGAACTGGTTTGATTGGAACGAAGCTTTGGCGCAGGTCAAACACGTATCACCTGCGGAACTGGCGACGAAAGAGGATTTCTGGGCTAAAATCCGGGCGGTATATCCGGTGACCAACGAATTTATTCAACTCGAAAATGGCTACTATTCATTGGCGGCACAGCCCGTGATGGATAGCTATGTACAGCACATTCGGGCCATAAACAGCGTATCGTCCTATTACATGCGGACGCGGCAGTTCAGCGACAAACGGGAATCTCAAACGAAACTGGCGGCTCTGTTGGGTTGTTCACCCGACGAGTTGATCATTACCCGAAACACTACTGAATCGCTGGACACGGTCATTGGTGGTCTACCCTGGAAAGCGGGCGACGAAGCCGTAATGGCCGAGCAGGATTACGGTGCCATGCTCGATATGTTCCGGCTTCAGGCCCGGCGGCACGGGGTTGTAAACCGGGTTATTTCGCTGCCCAACCACCCAAAATCTGACGCAGAAATTGTCAATCTGTACGAGAAAGCCATTACGTCTAAAACCCGGTTGCTGATGATTTGCCACATGGTCAACATCACAGGACAGATAATGCCCGTTCGTCAGTTGGTAGAGATGGCGCATAAACACGGCGTCGAAGTCTTGGTCGATGGCGCGCACGCCTTTGCACAGCTAGCGTTTAAACTCCCCGACCTCGGTGGCTGCGATTACTATGCCAGTAGTTTGCACAAATGGCTCGGAACACCCCTCGGCGCAGGTGTGCTCTATGTGCGTAAAGAAAAAATTGCAGCGCTCTGGCCCCTCTTTGCTGACAGTAGCGTTCCCGACGACGATATTCGGAAGCTAAACCACACCGGTACCCACCCGGTAGCCACGGATCTGGCCATTCAGGATGCGATCAAGTTTCACGAAGGCATTGGTATCGAGCGCAAAGAAGCCCGACTTCGGTACCTGCAACGATACTGGACCGATCAGGTACGTAACAACCCCACTATCACACTCAATACGCCCGAAACACCTACGCGTGCCTGCGCCATCGCTAACGTGGGAGTGACCGGAAAAGAGCCCGCCGAACTGGCTAAGCTCCTGTTTGACAAGTACAAAATTTTCACCGTGGCAATTGACGGGGCCAACGTACATGGCGTACGCGTGACACCGCATTTATACACGACCACTGCTGAGTTAGACCAATTCGTAAAAGCGTTAAAGGAACTGGCGGGCTAAAAAATAGCGAAGCTTATCTGGAAAATGCATCAATAAGTCAGATTTCAGCGTACTGAACGTAGTGGTCTATTCGTTTTTTGTGTAGTTTACCAACACTTATCCTGTTTTTTACTTTGACTCATTAAAATTCAACTGATTATGAAGCGTTACGTATATGTACTTTGCTTAGCTGTCGCCTTTGCTGGACTATCCTCCTGTAGTAAAAATAATGATCCTGAACCTGTTTCACCCGTAGTGGGACGATGGGAGTTGAATAGAGGGCTGTTGAGTGGTTTTGTTGCCCCAAATACTGCCCTTAATGGTGCGGGGCTAGACCTCTACAATTATGATTTCGGCTCCTATTCATCGAGAATTGATATTCGTACAGATAAATCGTTTCTTGAAAATATTAAATCAGACGGTGGCGTAGGTGATGCTACGGGTACCTGGGATTATACAAATACTTCGTTAACATTAAGTTATGATAATGGTGATAAGGAAACTTACACATATACTTCCAATAAAGGCGTCGAAGAATTAACTTCTACGACTGCTACTATAAATTTCCCAATTAGTAGTACAGCAACAGCACCAGGCAAGCTTCAATATGTTTATAGGAAATAAATAGCTATTCAAATCATGTTCGAGCCGGTTGGATCATCCACCGGCTTTTTTTGTGTCTACTACGTAACGTGAAGTACGGATGATTGTCATTAATTATAGACGATTTTATCATCCTGGCGGCAGGAGGGATCTTCGGTAAGGTGGAGTAGCTTCGCCTTACCGAAGATCCCTCCTGCCGCCAGGATGATAAAATTAACTAATTGACTAATAATGGATTAACTATACGTGTATCTATAATTTGCGTTTTGTCGTACATTCTTGCTAGCTCTTTTACTAGCAACAAACGCCTTACCTCCGCACGCTACGTATCTGAGGTTTTCAACTCGTTTACTTTCTCGCACAACAACGTAGTAATGGCTCGTTTGACCGAGCCTCATTTACCGTTCACTAAATTGCCTTTAAAGGTGAATTTAGGAACTAATGAAATTTTTTCTATTGATAATGGCCGCCTAAAAGCTATATAAATTCGCCAATGTGAAAAATGTCAAAATAAATTAAAAGGTGTTTTTGCGGAGAAAAGCATCTCTTTGTTGCCATTAATTCGTACTTTCACAAAACCCTATCTACTAGGAAGTTATATTGTACTTTACTTTTATTTTATCTCAGATAAATACAAAAATACACTCATGTCATCACAACTAACTCGCCGAGACTGGCTTCGTGCCAGCGGCCTCCTGACAGCTGGTCTCGGTCTGAGCCGGTTTACCACTGCTGCGGCCGCACACCCTACTGCTCCACTTGTGTCAGGCTTCACGAATGAGTTTGCCTTTGCGGCAGATCCGTTCGATAAGATGCCTAAATTAAGAGCGCGTCTGTTAGCGAATGAGAATCCATTGGGTATTGCGCCTAGCGCCAAAGAAGCGCTCATTAAGGCAGCTGACCTTGGCAACCGCTACGCCTGGATGGAATTTGGGGAACTGAAAACCCTCCTGGCGAATGACAACTCGGTGAAACCTACGAACATCATGATGTCGCCCGGCTCGTCAGATATTCTGATGGCCGCAGCCGATCATTTTGCGAAAGGTGGCGGTACGATTCTGACCAGCGCCATGACGTATGATGATCTTCTGCAACGAGCACAGAAGTTCGGTGCCAAGATTGTAGCATTGCCGATGACGAAAGACTACAAATTTGACCTCAACGCCATTAAGGCCGCTATTACGCCCGAGGTGAAAATGGTCTATATTGTTAATCCGAACAATCCAACCGGCACCATTATTCCAACGGCTGAACTGGAAGCCTTCATTCGGGAAGTAGCGCCGAAAGTGCCCGTCTTTATCGACGAAGCATATATTGATTTCTACGAACCCGCCGAACGCCCCCAACTGGGTAAACTCGTCGGCGAAGGATTGAATGTAATTCTGGCGCGTACGTTCTCCAAAATTCACGGCTTTGCCGGTCTTCGTCTGGGCTACGCCATCGCTCAGCCCGATATGCTAAAGATCCTGCATGCCTATACGAATGGTGATTTCGCCGTCAGCATTACAACGCTCATGGCGGGTATTGCCAGCTACAAAGACATCGATTGGCAAAATCACTGCCGCGCCGAAAACGCCAAAGCCCGTGCGTATACGACAAAAGCCCTGACCGATATGGGCTACGAAGTCATTCCATCGGCCACAAATTTCATTCTGTTTCCGATACGTATGAAAACCAAAACGTTCGAGACGCAGATGTTCGGCCAAGGCATTGGCATTCAAACCCGCGACTTCAACGGACAACCGTATTGCCGGGTGAGCGTGGGCACAATGGACGAAATGGCTATGTTCATGGATAGCTTCAAAAAAGTAGTTGGGTAAAAGCAGTCGATAGTCAATAGTCGATAGTTGTTAGTAGCCATCAATATCAGTTTCGCTTCTGCCACTATTGACTGACGACTTATGACTTATAACTGTTTCTATGACTCGAAGAGACTTCATCAATTCAACAAGTGCCAGTTATGCCAGTCTGTTGGCGTGGGGAATGTTACAACCCGCGCCGGCAACGGCGCTTAATTTACCTGCCAACGGTCGGCGGGAGGATGGTAAAGGCCGTAAAGTGTTAGTGTTAGGGGCGGGGCTAGCGGGCATGGCAACAGCCTACGAACTCGGCAAACTTGGCTATGATTGCACCGTACTGGAAGCACGCTCCCGCTCGGGCGGACGAGTCTGGACAATCCGGGGCGGCACCAAAGAAACCGAAATAGGGGAGAGCAACGGGCAAACGTCTTCCTTCGAAGAAGGTCTGTATTTCAATGGGGGCGCGGCCCGGATCCCGCACCACCATCAGCTGACACTCCACTATTGCCGCGAGTTGGGCGTTCCACTGCAAATGTTCAACGGCAATAACGAAGCGGGCTATCTCTACAATGACGGTGGAACGGGTGATCTGGCCAATCGGCGGTTACGTATCAAGGAGTATCATAACGACATGCGGGGCTACACCGCCGAATTGCTGGCCAAAGCCCTGGATCAGCCCGGCCTGGATCAGCAGTTGACCAAGGAAGATATCGAGAAACTAGTCGATTTCCTGAAAAACGAGGGCGATCTGAACACGGCGCATCTTTATAAAGGCACGAACCGACGCGGCTATAAAACGAAAGAACATCCCGGTGCAGGGCACAAACCCGGTAGTACGACCGATCCCTTCGGCCTGACCGATCTACTACGTTCGGGGTTTATGCAGCCTGTATTCTACAACGTCGGCGATTACATTTATGAGCAGCAAACGACGCTGTTACAGCCCGTTGGCGGTATGGATGCCATCCCAAAAGCATTGGAGAAAAAACTGATTGGCAAAATTATTTTCAATGCGCCGGTGTCAGAATTACGGAAGACCGAAAATGGCGTTCGGGTTGTCTATCAGAAAGAGGGCAAACCCGTAGAAGTTACGGGCGAATTCTGCGTCTGTACACTGCCGTTGCCGATGCTGAAGAACCTCGAATCTGATCTGTCGGGTACGGTGAAGCGGGCGGCCGACTTTGTGCCGTATATCAAAACGGGTAAAATCGGTCTGCAATTCAAACGTCGTTTCTGGGAGGAGGACGATTGGATTTACGGTGGAATCTCGCGTACTAACATGGATATCAATCAGATATGGTATCCATCCTACGGTTTCCAGGGTAAAAAGGGCGTCCTGATCGGCTATTATAATTTCTACAGTCGGGCCGAAGCCGTGGGCGCCATGTCCATTGCCGAACGCGAAAAGCTGGCTCTAAGTCAGGGAGCAAAAATCCATCCGCAATACCCAACTGAATTTGAGAATTCGTTCTCGCTGGCCTGGCACCGGGTGCCTTATAGCGGTGGCGGCTGGGCTACGTATGACGATGCAACGCGAAAGAAATACTACCCTTCCCTGATTGAAGCCGATGGGAATATCTATTTTGCCGGGGAGCACACTACGTATCTGACTGCCTGGATGGCGGGCGCGTTCACCTCCGCCCACCGAACCGTCGAAGCCATTCACGCTCGGGTAGGAGAGTACACGAAAAAGTAATAGTTTACACTTAAGTCACCGGACGGTCGGCCGCTGCCGTTTTAACGGCAGCGGCCGACCGTCCGGCGCAGACCATACTAAACAGAGTATAATCACTTGCACTGGGTTTTAACGGCTGCGGCCGACCGCCCGGTGAATACAATACTAAAAACCATGAAACACAACCTGTTCTCCGTTCTAATTTTCCTGTGCTGTGCCATCACGACACAGTTGCTTAGTCAGCGTGTTTGGGGACAAGCGGCTGCGCCTGTCGCGGCCGGTATGACCGCCGATCAGTGGAAAGCTGTCAAGGCGATTAAAATCGCGAACCTCGATAAAGACACGTATTTCAAATCGGGCGGCTTTATTCTGGACCGCTACGAAGA
The DNA here is from genome assembly GCF_054777855.1 of Spirosoma jeollabukense. Taxonomy (NCBI): domain Bacteria; kingdom Pseudomonadati; phylum Bacteroidota; class Cytophagia; order Cytophagales; family Cytophagaceae; genus Spirosoma; species Spirosoma jeollabukense. The sequence goes on along the minus strand of NZ_BAAHAD010000006.1, from coordinate 190,910 downwards.
ACGTCCGGCCTATGTATTCAACTACACAGACGGGATTACGCGCAAGATTTACCTGTACAAAGTCTTTACCGCTGCCGATACCAAGGAGCTTGGCTTGCTGGCTATTTATAAAAACGAGAAATCGGGTGAGATCAAGCCGTTCGTAATTCCTGGTGCATCGGCTGAGCGCGGGGCCTGGGATGCCTACATCGACGAACTTAAGTATGTAGGTGAAAAAGAACCCGGGCTGATGTCTACGCTGACGTTTGTGCTGTCGCGCGAGATGGCCGGATTATTATCGGGCGGTGGTGCAAAAACGGACGAAGGTGGGGCTAAGAAAAAAGAAGAGTACAACTTTTGCTTTGCGCCGGATGCACCTGTAACGATGGCGGATGGTTCGGTAAAAAATATTAGCGACGTAGCAGCAGGCGATATGGTTCTAGGCTATGATGCGAAGGCGAAGACACTCACACCAACTGCCGTTACCAAGCTTGATACCCACAACGGCGACTTCGCTCTGGCTGGCGTTTGGCTGGCTCCCGTGAATGAACTCACCGCAAACAACCGCAACGTACTAACTGCCCCAGCGTTGCTGGAAGCCACGACTAATCACCCCGTTTTAACAGCCGCCGGCCGTAAGGCGTTAGGCGACGTAAAAGCGGGTGATATATTGTATCGCTACGATGCTACGGCCAATGGTGTTGCCCCTTATAAAGTTGTACAGGTTGAAAAAACAGTTCGGTCGGTGAAGAACGTGTATAATCTGGCAACACAGTCGGGTGCCTATCTGGTTGGAGAGACCGTTGTGCTGGACAAGTAAGATAGAGCAACGTATCAGTTGTAGGAAAGCGGAGGAGACAATGACGTTTTCTCCGCTTTTTTGCTTTCACTGACTAGTTTATCAATCAGAATTATTGCCCGCTTCGACTTTTGCCTGTACTTTTGTTTGCCTTTATGCCGTATGCTTGCATACTAATTTTGTCGACAAAATCATGGCTGATGCTTTCATTTATGATGCCGTACGAACACCTCGGGGGCGGGGAAAAAGCGACGGTTCGCTGCATGACGTGCAGCCTGTTCAACTCCTGACGACTGTATTACGGGAACTGCGCGACCGCAATCAACTCGATACGTCGCTGGTTGATGATGTGATCATGGGGTGCGTGACACCGATTGGTGAGCAGGGGGCCGACATTGCCCGCACAGCCGCCCTCGAAGCAGGCTATGACGAATCGGTGGCTGGTGTACAACTCAACCGATTCTGCTCATCTGGCCTTGAAGCGATTAACATGGCAGCCGCCTATGTTATGTCGGGGCAAGTCGATGCGATTGTGGCGGGGGGCGTGGAGTCTATGTCGCGGGTACCAATGGGGTCAGATGGGGGCGCTATTTTCATGAATCCCCAGATTATTGCCCGGCATAACATTGTGCCACAAGGCATTTCGGCTGATTTAATTGCCACAAAATACGGGTATTCACGTACTGACGTCGATGCTTTCGCGGCTGAATCTTACCGCCGGGCGGTGGCAGCACAGGCGGATAAACGATTCCATAAAACACTCATTCCGCTAAAAGACGAGATTGGCCTCACCGTCCTCGACCGGGATGAAGGCGTCCGGTCGGGTACTACTATCGAAAGTCTGAGCAAACTGAAACCAGCTTTCGAGGCTATGGGACAAATGGGTTTAGATGCGCTGGCGCTGCTTAAATACGCTCAATTTGATAAAATCAACCATGTTCACCATGCTGGAAATTCATCGCAGATCGTAGATGGTGCTGCCGGAGTTCTGGTTGGCAGTGCTTCATTTGGTGCGCAATCCGGCCTGAAACCCCGGGCACGGATCAAAGCTTTTGCTGTTGTGGGCTCTGAACCAACAATCATGCTCACAGGGCCCATTCCAGCCACGCGTAAAGTCCTCAAACGGGCGGGTATGAGCATCAGCGACATCGATTTATTTGAAGTGAACGAAGCCTTCGCTGCCATCCCCCTATTATTCATGGAGGAGTTAGGTGTGGATCATGGTAAACTGAATGTCAACGGTGGAGCCATTGCATTAGGCCATCCGCTGGGCGCAACGGGCGCTATCATCTCCGCTACGTTGATCGATGAATTGGAACGTAGTGGCAAGCAGTTTGGCCTCTCGACGCTCTGCATTGGTGGTGGTATGGGTATCGCAACGATTTTCGAACGGATCAACTAAAAAGGGTTTACAGTTTTCGGTTTACAGTTGGCTGACGCAAGCAACAAGACGCGTCAGCCAACTGTAAACCGAAAACTGTAAACCGTAAACTCACACATGATAAACTACACGGTTGATCAAAACGTAGCGATCATTTCCTGGGAAATGACTTCGTCTCCAATGAACGTCCTCAACGACGAATCGATACCACAGTTTGAAGCCGCTTTGCAGCAAGCCTTTGCTGATGAGTCGGTAAAGGGAATTATCATTACGTCGGCCAGGCCCGAATTTGTGGCGGGGGCGGATCTGAAAATGATTCTTCGCAATAATGATAAAGAGCCAACCGAGATGCTGAACGTCTCATCGGAGTTGAACCGGATTTTCCGCAGTATCGAAACGTCAGGTAAGCCGACAGTTGCGGCTATGAACGGAACGGCCCTCGGTGGCGGCTACGAGATCTGTTTAGCCTGTCATTATCGTGTGGCGCTCAATAATCCCAAAACGCTCATAGGCCTGGTCGAGGTGACGATTGGCTTGCTTCCCGGCGCGGGTGGAACGCAGCGGCTTCCGCGTATGATTGGTATTCAGGCCGCACTACAGCTTCTGGTCGAAGGGAAAAAAGTAGGCGTTCAGGAAGCTAAAACCCTGGGCATGATTGACGACATCGCCGAGAGTCCGGCCGAGATGATCCAGAAAGCGCGTTCCTGGATCGAAGCGAATCCCAAACCCATTAAACCCTGGGATGAAATCGACCGTAAAACGGGGAAAATTGTTGGAAAAGATAATTTTAAGGTGCCCGGTGGTGCTGTTCAGAGCCCGGTGGGCGCACAACTATTTGCGGCTGGCACGGCCCTGCTGATGGATAAAACCAAAGGCAACTACCCGGCTCCGCTGGAGATTATGTCCTGCGTCTATGAAGGTTTACAAGTCAATATCGACCGGGCATTGACCATTGAAGCGCGTCATTTTGTGAAAGTTGCTACGTCGAAAGTGGCTAAAAATCTCATCCAGACGATGTTTCTGGGATTGAATGAAGCCAACAAAGGCGCAAGCCGCCCGAAAGACGTACCGAAAACCGATGTTAAAAAACTCGGTGTACTGGGCGCGGGCATGATGGGTGCGGGCATTGCCTACGTATCAGCGCAGGCCGGTATCGAGGTTATTCTGAAAGATATATCAATCGAAGCGGCCGAAAAAGGAAAAGACTACGCGCGGGGATTGCTCCAAAAAGGTGTCGAACGGGGTAACGTTGATTCGCAAAAAGTGGATGCTGTTCTAGCCCTGATTAAGCCTACAGCCGACGTAGCGGACCTGAATGGTTGTGACCTTATTATCGAAGCGGTCTTTGAAAACCAGGAACTCAAAGCGCAGGTTACCCAGGAAGCCGAACCCATGCTGGGGGCAGACGGTCTTCGCGTTTTCGGTTCCAATACGTCTACCTTGCCCATTAGCGGACTTGCTGAAGCATCAGCCAAACCCGAAAATTTCATCGGTATCCACTTCTTTTCGCCGGTGGACAAGATGATGCTGGTGGAGATCATTGTGGGGAAGCAAACCTCCGATTATGCGCTGGCCGTGGCCATGGATTATACGCGCAAAATCCGTAAGACGCCCATCGTTGTCAACGATGCTCGTGGTTTTTATACCTCCCGTTGCTTTGGTACGTATTCGGGCGAGGGGATGGAGTTATTGAAAGATGGTGTTAATCCGGTATTGATCGAAAACGGTGGTAAAGATGCTGGAATGCCAGTCGGCCCGATAGCTGTTACGGACGAAGTAGCGCTTGATCTGGTCTATAAAATCGCGGCTCAGGGTATCAAAGAGGGCGTGCTACGTGATGACGATACGAGCTATCAGGTGGCGAAACAATTTGTTGACTTAGGGCGGCTCGCAAAGAAAACCAAAGCCGGCTTTTATGACTACGCCGATGACCGGAGCAAGAAACTGTGGGCCGGTTTACAGGACTTGTTTCCCCGTGCCGACCAGCAACCCAGCCTCGATGAGGTGAAAACGCGCTTGCTCTATCGGCAGGCGATTGAAGCCGTCCGTTGCTTTGAGGAGAATGTGGTGCGTACCAAACTGGATGCCAACTTAGGCTCAATTCTGGGCTGGGGTTTTCCGGCTTACACGGGCGGGGCCTTATCCTTTGTCGATTTCGTTGGTGTCGCTACGTTCGTGAAAACCCTCGACCGGCTGGCTGATACGTATGGCGAACGCTTCCGCCCAACGGACCGACTGCGGGAACAGGTAAGGGAGTTAGTAGAGTCCTAATGTGATTTACGCTTGGCGTAGTCTCCGGACTACGCCATCGCGTTATCCGGTCTCCGACCGGGAATTATCAGGCTAGTCAGAGATTAGTCTCAACAAAGTTCAGATTCCCTACTGAAACTTGGCCAGATTCTCTTTCGTGACGAGTTGAAACGGGATAAGTGTTTCTTTATTATAGGGTTGGCCTTTGGCTAGTTTAACCGCCGTCTCGATGGCTTGTGCGCCCTGTTGCTGAGCATTCTGGAAAACCGTGGCGTCCAGCTCTCCTTTTTTTACGGCTTGTAACGCGTCGGGAATGGCGTCAATACTCACAACGATCACTTTATTCTTCAAACCAGCAGCCGTCAGGGCTTTCACCGCGCCGAGTCCCATTTCGTCATTTTGCGCAAAGACGGCGTTAATTTGTGATCCATAAGACTGAATCCAGTTTTCCATCAGCGACATTGCCTTGGCGCGATCCCATTCGGCGGTCTGCTGGGCAATAATTTTAAGGCCCGGATAGTTTTTTAGGACGTCCTTTGCCCCCTGCTCTCGTTTGATCTGGGCAGCCTGTCCCATGTAGCCCTGCATCATCAGGATATTGCCTTTACCACCTAACTTATCGGCAATGAATTTCAGCGCGATTTTTGCCGATTCTACGTCATCAGACCCCACAAACGCCGACGGTTTGGTACTCGTTTCGGAGTTGACGTTAATAATGGGGATTTTTGCGGCAAGAGCTTTGGTAACGGCAGGTGAGCTGGCTTCCACTTCGCAGGGATTCATGATGATGACATCCACTTTCTGAGCAATAAAGCTTTCAACCTGCTCGATCTGCTTAAGTGCCGACCGTTCGGCATCGACGGTGATCAACTCAACCCCTAGTTCCTGTGCTTTTTTCTCCATTTCATCGTGGACATTGACGATGAATTCATTCTGCATGCTGAGCATCGTTGCGCCCACAATGACCTTTTCACCTTCCTGACTTTTATCCGAAGAGGTTGATTGAGAACAGGCGACCAGTAGACTGGAAGACAGAAACGTAATTCCGATTCGACGTAGTAGTTTCATTTAAAAATAAAGAGTGAATGAGATAAAGAACAGTGAGTAAATAAGTGCTAAGCTGTAGGTAATCCACTTATTTTTTGTGATTGAGACTGTCCAGCACGACGGCGCCGATGATGATAGCCCCCATCACAACTTGCTGGTAGTAGGACGTTACGTTCAGTAAATCGAGGCCATTGCTAATGACGCCAATCAGCAGGGCACCAATCAAGGCACCCGCCATGGTGCCGGTTCCACCCGACGTACTGGTTCCACCGATAATGGCAGCCGCAATGGCGTCAAGTTCAAAACCGGCTCCGGCATTTGGCTGACCGGTTGTGATGCGGGAGGTGAGCAAAATACCGGCCAGCCCGGCCAGCCCTCCGCAGAGTGTGTAAACGACCATCTTTATTTTGTTCAGCGGAATTCCTGAAGCTCTTGCGGCCTGTTCATTACCACCAATGGCATACATATACCGCCCTAATACGGTTTTGTTGAGCAGAATAGCGCAGACAATGAAGAAGATAATCAGAATGAAAATGGGCATTGGTATACCCAATAACTGTCCGCCACCAATAAAATTGAAGGAGTCGGATAAGTTTGAAATAGGACGACCTTTACTCAGAATCAAGGCCAGACCCCGGCCTATTGTCATCGTACCTAACGTAACGATGAACGGCGGTACGTTGCTTCGGGTAATGACAAACCCATTGAACGCGCCCATCGCTACACCGGCCAGTAAGCCCATAAAAACAGGTACGACTACTGGGTATGCATCAGGATGGGCAAACGAAGCCGCCACTACGCCCGCCACGGCCACCATCGACCCTAGCGAAAGATCAATGCCGCCTGTTATAATTACGAACGTAACGCCAAAGGCAAGTAACGCATTGATTGACACCTGGGTGACGACGATCGTCAGGTTCGACCAAGTCAGGAAATTGGGCGTAATGAGCGACAGTGCGAGACAAATCAGGCCAAAAGCCACAAAAATCCCAAACCTGCCAAAACCACTGATACGCAGGTTCGGTGAGCCTCCAGCCAAATCGAAATACGGATTAGTCGTGTTTTTCATCTATCGTAAAAACGGGTGGGTTGTTCTTAATTTGGCATGGCATACCGTAATATCGTTTCTGGCGAAGCCTCTTCCTTACTGAGCAGGGCCGTTTGTTTGCCCTTTTCCAGTACCAGAATTTGATCGCTGAGGCCCAGCAGTTCAGGAAGTTCTGACGAGATAACAATAATGGCTACGCCATCAGCGGCTAATTGCCGAATAAGTTTATAGATTTCAACCTTTGCCCCCACGTCGATGCCCCGCGTCGGTTCATCGAAAATAATAAGCGATGGTGCCGCCAGAAGCACTTTTCCAATAATGACTTTTTGCTGATTGCCTCCGCTCAGGTTCGACACTTTCTGATCCGGTCCAGTAGTTTTGATACGTAAGTCACGTATCATTCGATGGGCTGAATCGGTCTCGCGTTTGGCATCAACAAATACCCCTTTAGCGTGAGCAGGCAGGCTCGCCAGGGTAAGGTTATGCCTGATCGACAGGTCGGGAATAAACCCCCATCCTTTTCGATCTTCGCTAACATAGCCAATGCCCAGACGAATGGCCTCCTGGGGAGATGTAATGGTAGCGAGTTGACCGTTGATAGAAATTTCGCCACTATCCGGCTGCTCCAGACCAAAAATAGCGCGGGCCAGTTCGGTTCTTCCGGCCCCCATCAGGCCGCCTATCCCCAGAATTTCGCCTTCGTGAACCGTGAAACTGATGTTAGTAAAGACATCTTTCCGACTAAGGTTTTTTACGGTGATCACTGCGTTTCCCACCTCCGTCGCTGAATCCGGAAAAAGATTGTCAATTTCGCGGCCAACCATCAGGGTAATCAACGAAGGCGTATCCAGTTCAGCCGTTGGATACGTACCAATATAATTTCCATCTCTCAGCACGGTGATCGTATCGGCAAGTTGGCTGATCTCCTCCATTTTGTGGGAGATGTAAATGATGGCTACCCCCTTCTTCTTCAGGTCGTCAATGAGGGTGAAAAGAACGGCGACTTCTTTGTGCGACAGCGCCGATGTAGGCTCATCCATAATCAGCACCTGCGCATTATTCGAAATCGCTTTTGCGATTTCGACCATCTGCTGTTCGGCTACGCTCAGGTCCTTCATTTGGGCGCGTACGTTAATCGTGGGCCCCATATGTTTCAGCAGATTTTCGGCCTCTTGATTGAGACGCCGGTCGTCGAGCCAGCCCGAAAACCAGCCTTTAGGCTCGCGACCCAGGAAGATATTCTGCGCGACGGTTAGTTCGGGAACGGCGAGAATTTCCTGATGGATCATCGAAATGCCGTTTCGTTGCGCTTCCCTGACAGTCGTATTCGTTAATCGTTTTCCATTGAGGATTATTTCGCCAGAATCAGGGGTTTCAAGACCGGACAAAATCTTCATAAACGTCGATTTTCCGGCACCGTTTTCGCCCATGAGCGCATGAACCTCGCCTTTGCTGAGGTTCATCTGAACGTTGTTCAGCGCCTTTATACCCGCGAAGGTTTTGGTTAGGCCACGTACCTGAAGAATATAGTCCTGATTCGGGATCATGCATGGAGATTCGTCACCTTTTCAAAGCAGAAAAATCTCGAAAACTCCTCAGATTACCTCAAATCAGCCGAAAAGTACGTTGCTCTCAATGCCTGGAACGTAGCGTTTAGGCTGTTTTTGCATGTCTCATTCATTCGTCATTCTTTTCTGGTAACTGACGGGCGTCGTGCCCGTCCAGCGCCTGAACGCCCGATTGAAAGCACTCAACTCATTGTAGCCAAGGATGTACGACACTTCTTTTACGGGGTATTGCCCTGACTCTAAATAATGTAGGGCCAACGATTTTCGGGTCGAATCCGACAACTGCTGATATGTTACGCCTTCTTCCTGAAGCTTACGTTGCAGGCTGCGAGCGCTTGTGTTCAGGTTCGCGGCAATAGACTCCAGCGTAGGAATACCCAGATACGCGTTGACCAGAAGAAGGCTCCCGATCCGTTCACTCATTTTCTTTCGCGTGCCGAAAGCCATGTCCATCGCACTTACTTTTTGTAACAGCACGCTTTGCAGTTCATAATTCGCCATCAGGATTGGCTCATCCCAATACGATTCATCAAATACAAGTTCGTAATAGTCAGCTTCCTGAATCGAATGGCATCGAAGGACACGTTCGTATTCAGGTAGATTAGCACTCACGTGCGGCATACTGAGACGCGTTGGCTGAATCTTTTCGAGCACCAGCCCATCGACTTCGTGTAAGGTGAAAGCCACAAAAAAATCCATCATCTGCCGGAATAATAAGGGCGAATCTTTTTGTCGACTTGCATCGGGGGTGAAACGAATGAAAAACGAGGTATCCGCTTGTATTACGTCCATGATGAATATGTCCGTGATCAAATGAGCAAATGCAACCGCGTGCGTCAACGCTTCGCCAATGGTTCGGCTATGCCGGATGAGTTCTCCTACGACCCCGAGGGCAGCTACTTGTAATGTCTCGCCGAAGTGTAAACCAAACAAAGAATCATGGCTCAGATGAGTAGCGTTGAGCCAGAGATCAGCCATTTGCTTATCGGTCAGGGACAGATTCTTGCCTTTTTTCAATGCATTTAACTCGATACCCGAAAGGGTACACAACTGCTCTACGGAGATGTTTTTCTGCGTAGCGTAGGCCAGCAGATTGAGCACCAGAAGTCGCTGATAGTCTTGCATAGGGCAAAGGTATCGAAATATAAAATTGAGTCTTTTCTGTGTCGTGAAGTGGTAATGAGTTGGCGTCCGAAGGTAAAATGCAGCCGGTCTACTGCCGATACCTTTGTCAAAAAAAACGCCATGAAAACCATTGCCATCGCCTTACTACTAGCGCTGAGCCATTCAGCAGTTCCTCAGCCAGCCAATGAAAATCCAAGAAAATCAGTACGTCAGGAAATTACTAGACAAGTAAAAACGAAAACTATGGAAACGCAATCAATGCAAGTCGTCAGTGAATTTTTAACCGCCGTTCAACAGGGAAATCAGGTAAAGCTAGGGTCGCTTATTCACCCGAATATTGAGTGGAGCCAACCCGGAAACAACCGCTTTTCTGGTACAAAAAAATCGAGTGGCGAGGTCTTTCAAATGGTTGGCGGAATGTTTGCTGCCTCCGAGAATTCACTGGCCTTAACCGATATTAAAGTGCTCACGGCTAATGGAAACAGTGTCGCCTGCCTGGTTCACTGGAAAGCGGTTCAGCCTAACGGCGGTATGCTGGATGTGGATAACATCGACGTTTACACGGTAGAAGATGGCCAGATTGTGAAGGCGAAAGTATATTCCGCCGACATAGCGCAGGAAGATAATTTCTGGCTGAAGTAGGTATCGCGATTGGTATAGAAAGCTGTGCCACAGTTTGGAGCCGTGACACGGCTTTCTATACCAATCGAAAACTCATTCGATGATATTTCGTCGGGCCAAATTCCCGGATGGCCGCCCGGTGGATTGGTGTTGGATAGCCCACATTCTTTGCCCAGCCATAGACCGGAAATTCCTGGCCGAGTCGCTCCATCAGATCGTCGCGGTACGTTTTGGCCAGCACCGATGCTGCGGCAATGGAAAGGAAATTGGCATCGCCTTTAATTATGCAGGTATGCGGAATCATGGGGTACGGCACAAACCGATTGCCGTCTACCAGTAAGTGCTCTGGCTTGATGATTAGTGCATCTACGGCCCGATGCATCGCCAGAAAACTGGCTTTCAGAATATTAATCCGGTCAATGTCTTCATGCGAAACTTCGGCTACGGCCCATGCCAGTGCATCGCGCTCAATGTCTTTTTTTAGTATTTCCCGCTGACGATGAGAAAGTTGCTTCGAGTCATTAAGGACCGGATGTGTGTAGTTGGTCGGTAGAATAACTGCTGCGGCTACAACGGGCCCGGCCAGACAGCCCCGCCCGACTTCATCCAGCCCCGCTTCAATAACGTCGGCGTTATAATAAGAACGTAGCATTTTTTTAGGGGAAAAGGGTGGAGGGAGAAAGGGGTGCAAAGGAGAAAATGTAAAACATTACCTACTCGCCTTTGCACCTTTATTCCCTTTTTCTTCTTTTATCAATCTTCCAATACGTTTCCAAAAATTGTATTTTTTAAAAATAGGGCAAACAACAGAAAGGAGATTGCCCAGTAGAGATAAATTCGATAATAGTCCTGCACATCCTCGTAAACCCGAACGCGAACGGGTGATTTTTCTAGCTTACTAATTTGGGCAAATACGGCCCGTAGTCGTCGGGTATCGGTTGCCCGGAAAAAACTGCCGTTGCCGATGGTAGCAATGGTTTTCAGAATGCCTTCGTCGACCGTACCGGCTCGTGATGTCGACGCATTGAGTCGACCAACGGCGATCGTATAGATTCGAATGTTAAAAATTTTGGCCAGGCGGGCGGCTGTAGTCGGGTCAATATTACCGGCCGTGTTGTCGCCGTCGCTCAACAGAATAATAACTTTACTACGTGCCTGATCCCCTTGTGCAGCCTCCTGCCGGGTTGTATCGGTGGGTGAATTAGATTGGTCGCGCATCCGATTAATGCATCGCGCCAGCGCATCGCCAATTGCCGTACCGGAAGTCCGAATCATTCGGTCATTGAGGTCGTTGAGGTACTGTTTTACTAAATCATAATCGGTGGTAAGCGGACAAAGCGAAAAGGCTTCTCCTGCGAAAACGACTAAGCCAATCCGGTCGTTCTGGCGACCATTGACAAACGTTTGCGCCACCCGGCGAGCCGCTGCCAGACGAGTGGGCGGCAAATCGGTATCGCTCATGGATTCCGATACGTCGATAGCCATCATAATATCAATGCCTTCCGACTGCTCATCGCGTTGTTCGCGCACAATCTGTGGTCGGGCCAGCGCAACCAGTACCAAGGCAACACCAGCGAACACACTGAGTGGTAGGAGATAACGTAGTGAGCTTAGTAGCGAGCGGGTCGTCTGAACACGAATTTCCTTGTCGCGAGCGCGGGGCAAGTTGAGTTGTCCCAGCGACATATTTAAGCGTTGCGTTGCGTTGCGGTGAAGGTAATAACGGATTGAAAACAGCAATAGAATCGCTGGAATTAACGACAGGGCCAGCGGATTCGCAATGTGATATTGCTGCCACTGCGCCGGGCTAAACCAATGAAGTGAATACCAGGGTTCCATTCGATCAGGAGTAAGATGAGTGTTCGGCTGAATCGGGTTCCTGGGTATTCGCTACGTTCTGATCAACCAAGCCCTGTAATCGGGTCCTTCGATCGTGGTAGGTTTGCGTAGCTACGTCACTCAGCGCCTGCAAAGCAAGCTGCGATTGTGGGGAAAATGTGCCACCATAAATCATCCGATCGGCTTCACGTAGCGCATCGGCAATGCGTTCGTTATTCATACGCTCGGCTATTTCGGGTGTTGTTAGCGACGTATAGGGCTGAAAATCAAGCTTTTCTAAATACGTTTTCCACAGCACAACCGCCTGGTTGGCCGTTTCTGCCGCCGTAAACGAATTGAGTCGCTGGCTAAGCCGATTGTAGTCGCGCAGGAAGCGGGTGTGTCGCCTGTTGAGCTGGTGCAATCGCCATAACCGCCTGATCGCCCGGCCAAACAATCCGTAGAGAAGTAGTGCCACCAGACTAATCATGAGTAAGCCAGTTGCCAGCACTGAGTAATTGAATTGTTGTTGTAAGGGAGCCAAATCGGTTTCGGTATCTAGTGTAAGCGACTGAGAACTGGTTATTATGCTACGTATTGGTGGGAGTTTCGAGTGTAGAAACACGGTGTCAATACCTGTCCATTGAACCGTGCAGTCGGCATCGTTGATAATCCGGATGGGTACACGTAGTAACTGAATTGAATCTGTCTCGAATGAAACCAGCGTATAAACGGCACTATCGCGACTGACTGCGTTATAGCCGCTACCCGTCGTCTGCGTAGCAAAAACGGCTACGTTCTGCACCTTGTATGGAGCGAAATTTCGGGCTGTATCGGGAAATAAAACGTCGAGTATCGGTGAATGTCGATACGTCAGCGCATACTGAAAGGGGCGGCCAATCTCGATGCTATCTGTCAGAAAATATCCCCACAATGGAGCTTGCCGCAATGGAGCTTGCCGCAATGGAGCTTGCCGTAGCGAAGACTGTATTTGCTGGGGTTGACGGATCGGTTGCGCCCAGCCTGCACCGGTCAAAAGCAAAAAGCCAGTAAGGATATAAGCGCAGACTACCTTCATTGATACTTTCTCACCCTAAACAATTCAACGAGTTTCGGTACAAAATCTTCCTGCGAATCCAGCGCAATGTAACTCGCATTAAACTGCTTGCAAAGTCGCTCCAACCGGGTCTGGTTCTGGTGGAACGTATCGTGTAGCCCCTTCCGAAACGAGGCCGAAGATGTATTGACCCAAACAGTTCGGCCAGTCTCGGTATCATGTACGGGAATAATCCCCAACTTAGGCAATTTCACCTCTCGCTGATCATACAGATGAATAACGACCAAATCATGTTTTTTCGCCAGGGCCTTAAGATTGTGTTCGTAGCTCAGGTCAATGAAATCAGAAAGCAGAATCACCACACTTCGGCGTTTGAGTACGTTAAGCGTAAACAGTAAGGCGTCGGCAATGCTTGTCCGGGTTGATTCGGGCTGCAGTTTATAGAGATTCATAATCAACTGATACCCTGTTTTCAAGCCGTTGGCTGGTTTCAGGTAACGCTCCTTCTGATCCGAGAAGCAATACATACCTACGTAGTTGGCTTCACGGATGGCTGAGAGCGCCAATACACCACATACTTCTTTTGTCGCGTCCAGTTTGTCACGATGGCGCGGCCCAACCTGCTGCGATGCGCTAACGTCTACTACGAAGAAAACCGTCTGATCTTTCTCTTCCCGGAATACTTTTACGAACGTGCCGTGGCCTTTCGATGATACGTTCCAATCAATAGCTCGCACATCATCGCCGTATTGATACGTGCGCAAGTCGCTGAATTCCAGGCCCGTTCCTTTGAATATAGAACGAAAACTACCACGCATCTGCGAGTTGACGGCCTTTCGTATGCGAATATCGAAATTACGGAGCTTAGCCAAGAACTCGTCCATACGAAACAGGCGTTATACTATTTTAACAATCAATCCCGAACTTTGCCAACAGGGATTAGCTTACAAAGCTATCATTTAAACGTATGCGCCGGAACCGATTTCAATCTCATCTGTGGACTCTGCTGGTAGGTAGCTGGCTGATGGCAGCCTGCACGGCTCCAGAAGATGAACGACCGGATAACCTGATTGCTCAAGACAAGATGGTCGATATTCTGACAGAAGTCCACATCGCAGAATCGCAGGTTAGCCGCTTGAGTTTGGGTTCACTTGACTCGTCGAACATTGCCTACAAGCATCTGGAAAGTCAGATATTTCGAAAGTTTGGTGTGGATACGGCAGTGTACCGGAAAAGTTATATTTTCTACTCATCGCATCCGAGCGATATGGAAGCCATGTACAAGCAAATTACCGAGCGGCTAAAGCAACGGGCTGATACGACAAAATCGAAGCAACCGAAGAAATCATGACAATCGGTATTATCGGTGCGGGAATTTCCGGCCTAACACTAGCCTACGAATTACAAAAACGCGGTGTTGATTACCATATTTGGGAAGCCGCCGATCAGGCAGGAGGTTACATTCAGTCTCGCCGGGAAGTGGTTGAAGGAGGAAGCTACCTGCGCGAATTGGGTCCAAATTCGTTACTTGGCGATGCTGATTTATTGCTTTGGCTCGATGAACTGGGCCTAACCCCTGACCTGACATTTAGCAAACCGGTGAGTAAAGTCCGTTACATTTTCCGGAATGGACAGTATCAGCAGTTACCGTCCGGGCCACCTTCCTTGTTGTTTGGTAGTTTTTTTAGCTGGAAGACCAAATGGGCCATCTTTCAGGAACGTAACAACAAAACGGTGTCACCCGAAAACGAAACGCTGGCACAGTTTTTTCGGCGTCGGTTTTCGGATGAGATCGTCGATTCAGCTCTAGGGCCGTTTGTCGCCGGTATTTATGCGGGTGACCCTGAGCAACTACTTGTTTCTGAGACGTTCCCATCATTGCTTGAGTATGAGAAAGAATATGGTTCAGTGCTACGTGGCCTGATAAAAAACCAATCGAAAACGGGCCGTCGGCAATCCTTTAGTTTTCGGGATGGTATGCAGATGTTGCCTAATGCGTTAGCTGCCAAACTCAAAAACCTGTCGCTTAGTAGTCCGGTTAAACGTATCGTTAAAACTACTGACGGCTGGCAGGTTGAAACGGTAACTGGTACGCAAGTAGTTGATACGCTGGTGTTAACTACTGGCACTGAGGTATCGAGCCATCTGGTGGAGCCTAATTATCCTACCTTCGCAAAGGCGCTACGTCAAATCACATATCCACCCATGACTGCTATTCATTCAGTGTATAAGCGGGCTGATGTGCGGCATCCCCTGGATGGGTTTGGGGGATTAAATCCGAAAAGTGAAAAGCGTTTTTCCAGCGGTCATATCTGGAGTAGTTCGGTGTTCGACGGGCGTTGTCCTGAAGACGAAGTGTTACTGACCACGATGGTTGGTGGACAAATGAATCCTGATAATGCCCGACTGCCCGACGATATTATTTTTCGCAATGTACATCAGGAGTTAGTAAACAGCTTCGGGATTAAGGCTAATGCGCCCGTTTTTCGCGCTATTCAGCGATGGGAGCGGGCAATTCCTCAGTATGATGCAGCTATCGTGGCTGTTAGACAGCCGGTTAAGGTTGCAGAAACCGACAATTTATATGTGTGCGCCAACTGGTACGGAGGCATTTCATTGTCTGACTGTATTCGTAAAGCCCGCGAGCTGGCTGAGCAATTAGTAGGTAAAGCAGGAATTAACAATTTTTAATGATTATTTTGTGCAGAAATTGAGGGGTTTATAGTTATATCAACAACTCCCCTTGTTAACCTTTATAGTATCTGTGAAAGAGCGCTTAGTCGTTATTCCTACATACAATGAAATTGAGAATATCGAAGCGATAATCCGAAAGACGTTTAGCCTGCCGGAGCCATTTGATATTCTTATCGTAGACGACGGCTCTCCCGACGGTACTGCTCAGCGCGTCCGTGATTTACAGGAAGAATTCCCGCCCAACGGGCCTTCTTTGCGACTTAATCTGCTCGAACGACGCGGGAAACTGGGCTTGGGGACGGCCTACATTGACGGGTTCAAATGGGCTTTGTCGCGTGGTTATCAGTTTCTGTTCGAAATGGATGCCGATTTCTCCCATAATCCTGAGGACTTAATTAAACTTTATCATGCCTGTGCAGACGAAGGCGCTACTCGGGCCGATGTTGCTGTTGGCTCACGCTATATCAAGGGGGTTAACGTAGTAAACTGGCCAATGAGCCGCGTACTGATGTCGTACTTTGCAGGTGTATACGTTCGGTTTATTACGGGGATGTCCATTATGGACCCAACGGCGGGATTCATTTGCTACCGGGCTGAAGTACTGGAAGTTATCTTGCATAATCCCATAAAATTCGTCGGTTACGCCTTCCAGATCGAAATGAAGTTCACGTGCTGGAAATACGGTTTTCGTATTCGCGAAGTGCCCATTATTTTTACTGACCGCACGAAAGGCGTCTCTAAAATGTCATCCAAGATTTTTAAAGAAGCCGTATTTGGCGTGCTGCAAATGAAAGTCAGCAGCTTTTTTCGGCACTACATTCCACGGCGGGAATCCACCTCGAAAGCCGAAGAGCCAATGAAGGCTGTTTGACAAGCTGCTTGAATCTCTTCTATACTTTATTTGGTTTTACTGGTATGCGCATGGTTTATTTCCCGGACCATGTTCATTAGACGTTTCCAGCACCGGCTAATTGTCTTCTTGTCCTGAGTTTTTGGGGTTGCCGACGTAGCTACGACTACAGGCTCAGGCTTGGCCGTTGTATTACGCGCTAATGCTGGGTTTTTTGCCAAACTACCAGCAGCTGTTTTCGACGGTACGCTTACTTCCTGACCAGATTTTGACGCCGTAGGAACCGTATTCTGCAATGGCATTGCCGTGGTTGCTGATGACACGAATAGACCGGTAGCCAGTAACGAAGGGGCTAGAAAGCCCATAGCTTTATTGATCGGCGTATTTCTCATGAGTAGTTTATAAAGAGTCAGTCTAGAGCTTCATTATCATCTTTTCATTGATACATGAACCACTTGTCGGAAGATAACGCAAATTAGTATTATTGAAATATATAATTGTATTGAAATATTTTGCTGAGCAAAAATTTTCGCACAAAGCGTCAGTTGATGTGATGATTTTTTGAAAGATTATACGGTACTCTTAACGTTTATGCCTCAATCATATTGTTAAGCACAGTAGTGGCAGAACGATTATTAGGTTATTTTGAAAATGGAGTATAAAGATATAAATAAAAAAATGATAAATTGTTTCTATATACTTTAATAAGGATTGGTAAGTCAAAATAAGCTCTTAACTAAGTTCTCCTGTAATTCTGTGCGTTAACGCCCACGGGAAACTGTTATCTTTGCCAGATCGTTTGTAAAAGACTATGTTCGAGAATCTTCAGGATAAACTTAATAAGGCTATCAAGACCCTAAAGGGGCAGGGCCGCATTACTGAAATTAACGTTGCCGCCACGATTAAGGAGGTGCGTCGTGCCCTTACCGACGCCGACGTTAACTACAAAGTTGCAAAAGACATTACCGATCGTATCCGCGATAAAGCACTCGACCGTAAAGTGCTAATTTCGGTTGAGCCGGGCCAGCTATTTGTCAAGATTGTGCAGGAGGAACTGACCGAGTTGATGGGTGGCGAAGCGCAGGGTATTAATATAAAAGGCGAGCCGGCCGTCCTACTGATTGCGGGATTGCAGGGGTCTGGTAAAACGACGTTCTCGGGTAAACTGGCAGCATACCTGAAAAAACAGGGACGTAACGTATTACTCGTTGCCGCCGACATTTATCGCCCAGCTGCCATTGACCAGCTGAAGGTATTGGGTGAGCAGGTTGGTGTGGATGTATACGCAGAACCGGAAAATAAAAATGCCGTTGAGATTGCACTCAATGCTATTGCGCAGGCGCGCAAAACCGGTAAGAAAATCGTCATTGTGGATACCGCCGGCCGTTTAGCGGTAGACGAAGCCATGATGCAGGAAATTGAAGCCGTTAAACGGGCAATCTCGCCTACGGAAACGTTGTTCGTTGTCGACTCAATGACAGGTCAGGATGCGGTCAATACAGCCAAGACGTTTAACGAACGGCTTAATTTTGATGGGGTAGTATTAACCAAGCTTGATGGTGATGCCCGTGGTGGAGCGGCTCTTTCAATCAAAACCGTCGTTAATAAACCAATCAAGTTTATTAGCACGGGTGAGAAGATGGAAGCGCTCGACGTATTCTATCCCGACCGCATGGCCAGCCGAATCCTGGGCATGGGCGACGTAATTTCGCTGGTAGAGCGGGCACAACAAGCTTTTGACGAGGACGAAGCCAAGCGTATTAATGCCAAGATGCGCAAGAATCAGTTCGACTTCGATGACTTCCTGTCGCAGTTGCAGCAGATCAAGAAGATGGGTAATGTTAAAGACCTGCTGGGGATGATTCCGGGAATGGGCAAAATGATTAAAGACTTGGATATTGATAACGAGTCCTTTAAGCCGATCGAAGCCATCATTAGCTCTATGACGCCTAAAGAACGTCAGCGTCCTGATATCATTGACGGTAGCCGGAAAAAACGTATTGCCGCCGGTAGTGGCACGAATATTCAGCAAGTGAATAATTTGCTGAAACAGTTCGATGAGATGCGCAAGATGATGAAGAAAATGAATACAATGCAGGCATCGGGTAAGATGAATAAAATGATGCGATAGTATCAGACTACTACCGCGAAAAAGCCGGGTAACTTTTTTATAAGTTACCCGGCTTTTTCGCGGTAGCAAGGCTTTATAACCTTATACGGTTCCACCATCAACGATTACTGTCTGCACCGCGTTGTGCGCCCAGTCAATGTTTATAAATCCAGATAATAGCGTCGGCGGGATGGGTTGAAGCGCTCGATGGCGTAACGGAGGGCTGTACGTGGCATCTGTTGAATGTTATCGTGTAAAAACTCGTCCAATGCATCGGCGTTGCGCTTACCGACTTCACGTAACATCCAGCCAATAGCTTTGTGGATAAGATCGTGTTTGTGGGGTAACAGAATTTCTGCGATCAAAAACGTATCGCTGAACTGCCCCAATCGAATCAAGGCCAGCGTTGAGACAACAGCCATTCGCTGGCTCCAGAGATGGTCTTCATGGGCGAGGTCATAGAGAATTGAGCGATCCCCTTTTGCTACGTGTTTTCCCAGTATATGTGGACAAGTAACATCTACTAAATCCCAGTTATTAATGTATTGACGGTTGGCTAAATAGCGTTCAAGAATTAACGCTTTTTGAGCTAATCCTGCTTTTTGGTTTTGCCCAACCCAGATTAACAGTCCTGCCATACGGCATTCGTGATAGGGATCTTGCACTAGCTTCTCCGCTTCGTCTATGGGTAAATGCTGGAATTGCTTCGCAACTTTACGTAGTTGTGGCATGGAAAGGCCTATAAACTGATCACCTTCTCCGTATTGCCCTTCCCCTGTCTTGAAAAAACGCGCTAATGCCGCAGCCCGTTCGGGTTGTTTCAAAGCCAGAAGCGTATTTTTTGCATCGGTATAGGTTGGTTTCATAGCTATAAATACTGGCAGAGATTCGTATGAATCTCTGCCAGTATTTATAGTGTGCCCGTACTCTGATCAATCGTTTAGCTTCGAACGTACGAACTCCTGTTCCGACAACAAGGGCAGGGTATAGAGCATCGTTTTATTTCGCTCAAACGTTGGTCGGTCAATGTCGGCGGCCAGATATTGACCTTTAACGAAGGCTTCAACCGTCCGTTTGATCAACTCGGCATCGCTGGGACGTTCTTCTTCATCCAGCAGCAGTACGTCGTTTTCCTGATCCCGTAAAGGCAGCGTTGTGCCAGGTTGTTCAGGCCGAATGATCGTCGTACCGTTATAGCTGGTTGGTGTCTGCTTATCGTCGTTTTTGACACTAACGCCCGTTGGTTCCGGGGCAATTTCATCACCACTCTCATCAACAAGTACTAATTCGCCTGCTGGCTCTTCTTCAGTCACCACGTCTTGTGGCTGCTCTGCTGGCTCGGGTTCAGTAATGACTTCTGTTGGTTCCAGAATAGCTGGATTCGTACCGTCAAAACCGGCTGCAATAATCGTTACCCGCAAACTTTCGCCTAACGCTTCATCGGTGATCGCCCCGAATTTAAACATTCGGGCTTCATTCTGAATTTTCTTGGCAACGTGTTCTGAAATAGCCATTTGCTCTTTCAGACGCATGGCATATGCTTTACTTGACGAAATAGTCAGCAGAATACGCTTGGCCCCCCGAATGTCGTGGTCATTGAGCAGTGGCGAATTCAGAGCGGCCTCAATAGCCCGTATGGCCCGGTCTTCACCGGCGGCTTCTGCTGATCCCATTACCGACTGGCCTGCACCTTCGAGAACTTTCTTTACGTCGGCAAAGTCAGCGTTGATATCCCCCTGCGTCGTAATAATTTCGGCAATGCTTTTTACAGCATTGGCCAGTACGTCGTCGGCATGGGCGTAAGCTTCTGTCCATGTCAGTTCACTGTATAATTCGGCCAGCTTATCATTTAAAACAACAAGGACGGTATCACAGCTTTTCTTAAGCTTTTCGATACCTTCTCGCGCCTGTTCTTTTTTGTCGGTTCCTTCATACCAGTATGGGGCTGTGACAACAGCAACTGTCAGCAGTCCCATCTCCCGAGCCATTTCCGCAACTACGGGAGCTGCTCCTGTACCCGTACCACCGCCCATACCTGCCGTAATGAAAACCATTTTGGTAGGCGGAGCTAATAGATTACGGATTTCTTCGATGCTGGCACGTGCAGCATCTTCGCCAGCTTTCGCTTCAGTACCAGCCCCTAAGCCATCACCCAACTGTAACTTAGTGGGTACGGGATTGCTCATAAGTGCCTGACGATCAGTATTGCAAACAGCAAAACTCACATCCTGCATTTTGAGTTCGTGCATGTGTTTAACGGCATTGCCGCCCATGCCGCCAACGCCGACAACCTTTATTATGATCGGATTATCGTCTGGTATTTCGAATCTATAGCCCTGACTATTCATCGTGTCGGTATGTGGTGTCTTTTTGTGTTACAAAACTGTATATTTATCAGCAAACCGGTATCCTGCCGGTTTGTTACAATCATCAATATGGATCGGTTTCGTTCCCCCGTATTGGTTGCGTCAACTTACGGAACCATTTCATAAGTTGCCCTTCTTCGGCTTCTTTCGGTTGTTCTACCGGTGGTTTTGAAACAGGCGGTTTGGCCGTGCCGATCGGAGGATTTGGATTCCCATAAGATGGCCGAACCGGCGTAGTAACAGGCTGTTCATCATAAATAGCCCGATTTGGATCACTTATGAACGAGATACGATTGTCAATTGTCTTGTAGCCAGCCCATACCAGCCCAACGGCCGTTGCATAAGCAGGATCACCAACTAAATCGGCACGGCCGTTAGGTTCCAGATGTTCAGGAAATCCAACGCGCACTTCTTCAACACCCGTTACGCGACCAAAAATGTGCTCTACGCCTGGAATCAAGGCTGAACCGCCCGTCAGTACAAGACCGCCCAGCAATTTGCCATCGTAGCCAGAGCGAATGATTTCAGCCTGCACCAGTGCCGCAATTTCACGTAGCCGATCTTCGATAATGAGGGCCACATTTTTTAGCAGAACGTCTTTGGGTTTTCGGTTACTCAATCCAGGCACGGCTACAACCTCGTTGAGATTGTATTCGGTAGGATTGGCACTGCCAAATTTTTTCTTGAGTTGCTCTGCCTGATTGGGCAGGATTTTACACCCTGCCTGAATATCGGATGTCAGGCTATTGCCTGCCCAGGGGAAGACCGCAACATGACGTAGTACATTCCGGTAGTAAATGGCCATTTCGGTGGTTCCACCGCCAATATCTACCAGAGCGACACCCGCGTATTTTTCTTCGTCCGTCAGTACGGCCAATCCGGAAGCCAGCGCCGACAACATCATCGTGTCCTGCGCCAAATTGTTGCGCGTAATACACTTACGAATGTTTCGGGCTGCGTTCGCCTGAGCCGTAATCAGTTGAAAATCGGCGCCCAGTTTAACGCCGTTACGACCAACAGGCTGGTTTACATTTGTCTCTGTATCGACCACGAAGTCCATTGGCAAAACATGGATAATCTCCTTGTCGGCCGGTATCGAAGTGCGGTACATGTCATTCAGCAGATGGTCTATATCTTCGGTCTGGATCTCGTCGCCCGATGAAGAACGCGTAATACTACCACTGGACTTAACCGATGTTACATGGGCACCGCTAAAACTGACATTGACTAAGTGAATGTTCAGGTTCGATTGATTGGAAGCCTCTGCTACTGCACGCCGAATAGCGTTCACCGTATTATTGACATTCACGACCGAGCCTTTAGCTACGCCGTCGGTTAGTGTCGTTTCGCCCACACCCAGTACTTCGAGTGTTTCCTGTTCTTTATTGTTACGAATCAACCGTCCAGCTACTGCACACACTTTAGTGCTACCAATGTCCAGACCCACTACTATTTTCTCGTCCATGCCCGTTGTTGTCATTCGCAAACTAATTGGTTTCGGTATTGAACGCTCACTCGGCTATAACGATCCCATCCTTTAGCCGGTAAAACGTCCGTGTAAACTAATTTCAGCTTCTTAAACTTTGCGTCCAGATCAGTAGGCGGTCCAAACTCAATTTGGTGATTGCCCATCTGTGGCCACATAATTACTTCGCCCTGCTCATCTACCGATAATTCAGTAATTTGTGCCCGCCAGAACGGATCATCATGAATTCGTTTTAGCAAATCTAACAATGGCCGGTTACGCTCACTAACCAGCGAACGATTCTGACGAAAGTAATTTCCTGTCAGAATTGGCACCCGGGCTGAATAATTCATCGAAATCGGAAAAAAATGCCCTTCCTCACTTACGTACTGTCCAGATACGGCTCGAACCCCATCACTAACCACCATTAATCGGGCCAGCGGACGAGGTTGTTCAATCACGACGAGCAAGTCCCCCGTCAAGTCACGCGATACCTGGCATCTTTTTACCAATCCATGGGTTTGCAATCTTTTCTCCAACTGTCGGAAATCGACTTCTTTGTAGTCTTTTCCAATAATTGGATCGGCACCTCCATTGGTTAAGTAGCCCATTACGTCCCGGCGCGTCAGAAATTGATGTCCATCAATCTGATCGAGCCGAATAATAACGGCCCGAACGTGCTTCTGTCCATGCCTGATTTCGGTGAAAGCAATAAGCCCAAATAAGCTCAAAAGTCCCCCGATTGTAAGCAACCACTTTTTGGATGATTTAAAGGTAGAAAACATCTGTAAATAAGCTTAATTGTTTTCCAGATATTTTTATCTATTGGTATTCAACGATGTTTTTTAATGTTGGCAACAGTTGATCTATATCTCCTGCACCAATGGTTACAAGCAAAGAGGGTCGCATTTGTTGCACAACGTCGGGTAATTCGGCTTTGGTGCATTTTATTTTAGTTTTCGATTGTATGTCCCGAAATATCAAATCCGACGTAACACCTTCCATAGGTAGCTCACGGGCCGGATAAATATCCAACAGAATAACAGTATCGGCCAAGGACAGACTTTCGGCAAAACCCGCGGCAAAATCGCGTGTTCGACTGAACAGGTGCGGTTGGAAAATGGCGGTTAATTCTCGATCGGGATATAAGGCCTTAACTGACGATAAAAATGCCTGCACTTCAGCCGGATGGTGAGCGTAGTCGTCAATAAGGATAGCAGAATCTGTTTTAAGTACGTACTCAAACCGTCGCCGAACACCTCGGTAACTGGCCAGTGCCGACCGAACGGCTTCTGGCGATACGCCCACTTGCAGGGCTACTGCTCCAGCCGCAACCGCATTTTCAACGTTGTGAAAACCAGGTACGATCAGATTAATATCTGCAATAACGCCTTTTGGATGTACAATATCAAATATGAAGGACGCTTGTTCGATTCGCAGGTTTTGGCTGTGATACTCACCTTCCTGTAATGAATACTGTCGAACAGTGGCTTTTGTTTTATCCGCCAGCGATAATCCTTTTTTCATAAACAGTACACCGTCTGATTCAATTTGGCTAACGAAAATTCCAAACGATTCCAGTACGGCCTCATGGGCTCCGTAAATATCCAGATGATCGGCATCGGTTGAGGTCACGATGGCGAATGTTGGAAACAAGGTCAGAAATGAACGGTCAAATTCGTCGGCCTCTACCACGCATACCACCGACCGTAGATCGTCGGCAGGTTCGTTGAGCAGGAAATTCGTGCCGTAGTTATTTGTAATGCCTCCCAGGAAAGCCGCGCAGTTGACCCCCGCATCGCGCAGGATATGAGCAACCATCGACGACGTAGTGGTTTTGCCGTGTGTACCCGCTACCCCAATGGTGGTCATCTGGCCTGCCAGCAAGCCTAACACCTGCGAGCGTTTCTGAAGCGTGAATCTATTTTCGACGAAGTAAATATATTCAGCATGCGTTTTCGGAACGGCCGGTGTATAAATCACCAAGGTTTCGGCTGGATTTTCCCGAAAGCGGGCTGGTATAAGGTCAACATCTTCGGAAAAATGAATAGCCATACCTTCAGCTTGCAACGAATTTGTAAGGGCCGTTTGAGTTTTGTCGTATCCCGCTACGTCATACCCGTTTACTTGGAACCAACGAGCTAGCGCACTCATGCCGATACCACCGATACCGAGAAAATAAATGTATTTGAATTGATCTAATGTCATTACTTGAGGCAGGAAAGGGAGAAACGTACATTTCTCCGCTCCCCATTATTTTGTTAATTTGATTACTTCGTCGGCAATATCGCGGGCTGCATTTGGCTTTGCCAGTGTCTTTATCTGGGTGCGTAATTGTTGCTGTTGCGTTGGGTTGTTTAGTAAGCTCAGGGCAGACGTAATGAGTTCTTCGCGAGCAGCGCGATCATTGACCAGCAACGCAGCGTTATGCTCTACCAGGCTCATAGCGTTTTTAGTTTGATGATCTTCAGCCGCTGCTGGGAAAGGGACCAGAATGGCCGGGCGCCCCACTAAACACAATTCGGAAACTGACAAAGCACCAGCCCGCGACACCACTACGTCAGCAACGGCATAGGCTTTATCCATATCGTAAATAAAGTCATAGGCCTTAATCAAAGGCGAACCGACAGCCGCTACTGCTGCTTTAGCCCGTTCACTAAAACCCGGTCCCGTTTGCCAGACCACCTGAATGCCTGCATCTACAAAACGCTGTAAACCAGTTTCTATACTCTCATTAATGGTTCGAGCTCCCTGACTACCGCCAATAATCAAAAGGGTAGGGCGGCTCGCTTCTAACCCAAATAATAATCGGCCAGACGCTGTCTGCTGGTCAGCCAGTTGGATATCGTTACGTACCGGATTGCCCGTTAATTTAATTTTATCGGCGGGAAAAAATTGCTCCATCCCGGGATAGGCTACACAAACGCGCTTCGCCCAACGAGCTAATACTTTGTTGGTCAGACCAGCATAAGAGTTCTGTTCCTGAATCAGGGTGGGAATACCCTTTAGTGAAGCGGCCAGTAATAATGGGCCGCTGGCGTACCCTCCTACACCGACGGCTGCGTCGGGTTGGAAGTCGCGAACAATTTGCCGGGCACGTAGTAAACTCCGGCCTAATTTGATCGGGAAGCCCAAATTAGCCAGGGTCAGTTCGCGTCTTATACCAACAACCGGCAACCCGACAATGGTATAGCCAGCACGAGGTACTTTTTCCATCTCCATTTTACCCTCGGCCCCAACAAATAAAATTTCCGTAGCTGGATCAATGGCTTTCAGCTCATTGGCGATCGCTATCGCCGGGTAAATATGTCCGCCGGTTCCGCCCCCGCTGATGATAACTTTCATACTTAAATTTTGCTTTCGTCGGCTTCGTCGCGGCTCACACTCAACACAATGCCGATAGCTAAACCTGTGAATATGAGGGATGTCCCTCCCATACTTAATAACGGCAATGGTTGCCCTGTTACGGGTGCTAAACCAATAGCTACGCAAATGCTGGCAAAAGCCTGAAACACAATGCTAAAGGTTAATCCCGCCGACAGTAATCCACCGAAAGGCCGGGTGGCTTTCTGAAGTGTTTTCATGCCTCGCCACAAAAACCATATGTAGGCAAGTACGACTGGAATACCACCCAGTAGTAGACCGTACTCTTCCACGATGATGGCGTAGATGAAGTCCGAAAATGGATTTGGTAACGTATTACGCTGGTGACTGTTGCCGGGTCCCTGGCCCGTTATCCCTCCATTGGCTAGAGCTATGTATGACTGTTCCACTTGGTAAGGGAGCGTATCTGACTTAGTAAAAATAGCAACTCGGTTGACGGCTGTTTCCAGGCGTTGACCAACGGCTAAGGCTATTCCGCCAAATAGAATACAGGCCGCAATCATATAGCCTAAATACCGCACCGGTACCCGGCCAATGTACATTAATAGAAAGCAGGTTGCGCCCAGCAACAGTGCTGTTGATGTATTGGACAGGATAATAAGCGAGCAGATAAGCGCAATCCAGATGATCAGGTTAAATAACACACTGGGGTCACTCATGAAGCGCTGACGTTTGGCTAACATGGCTGCCAGATTGGAAATAAGCGCTAGTTTGGCCAAATCTGATGGCTGAAATGTCTGGTTAATAATGGGAATTGTTACCCAGCGTGATGCGTCGTTTAAGGTTGCTCCTTTGAAAAAGGCCCATAATAATAAGGGAACAGACAACCACAGGCCATATTTCGACAAGCGGGCGTAGTAGACGTAATTAATTTTATGCGCGAAATAGGTACAGGCGATTCCAATCAGCAATAGTGAGCCATGTTTGAGCAGAAAGACTTCGGTGTTGCCATCGAGTTCCCGAAAGGCCTTGGTACCGGTCGCACTATAAACGACCAACACGCTCATAATGGACAGATAGAGGACAATCCACCAGATCTGGCGGTCACCTTTAAGATGCGTACGAATCCACTCGCGTAAAACCATGGTTTCTACTGATAAATGATGAGTTATGAATGATAGATGATTTGGCCCGCAAGCATTTATCATTTGTCATCCACCATTAATTTTTTTACTGCAGCTTTAAACTGATTGCCCCGGTCTTCGTAATTTTTAAATAAATCGAAACTCGCACAGGCAGGTGATAATAGCACGACATCACCGGATTGGCCCCATTCAAGTCCTTTCGCTATCGCATCCGTAATCAGCTGCGTTTCATAAATAGCGGAAACCTTACCGCCGAAATAATCTACTAATTTGTGATTATCTACACCAAGGCAAATCAATGCTTTTACTTTCTGGCGTACTAATTCATCAAGCTGGTGATAATCGTTGCCTTTATCCTGACCGCCAGCGATCCAGATTGTTGGGGCATCCATACTCGCCAGCGCATAAAAAACAGAGTCAACGTTGGTCGCTTTCGAGTCGTTAATGAACGTAATACCGTTGATTATTCCGGCTGGCTCAAGCCGATGGGCTGCATTCTGAAAGGTTTTCAGCCCGGTCTCAATGGCCTCTTTCATTATACCTACAGCCTGTGCTGCCAAGATTGCCGCCAGCATGTTAATGGCGTTGTGAGGACCACGGAGGGGCGTTTCTGCCTGTGCGATGGCAAAAGAGTGCTCTTTATACTGAGTGATTAGTTGACCATCGGCTAAGTAGCCACCGGGCGCTACGCTCGTTTGCAATGAAATGGGCAGGCGATCAACAATGGGTTGCCGTTTGGCTAACTCGTCCAGAATAGGTTGGCTTTCGGCGAAATAAATAAATTGATCATCAGGATGAGCATTCTGCAAGATTCGAAACTTAGACGCTATATAGTTCCGGAAATCATATCCGTAGCGATCAAGATGATCGGGTGTGATATTGAGCAGGATCATTACGTCGAGATGCGTATCATACATACCGTCTAACTGAAAACTGCTTAGTTCCAGTACATAATAATCGAACGTGTCGTTGATAACCTGTTCGGCAAAACTATCACCAATGTTGCCTGCCAATCCAACATTAAAGCCCGCTGTTTTGAGTAGGTGATAGATGAGTAACGTAGTGGTCGTTTTGCCGTTACTTCCGGTTATACCAATAAGTTTGGCTTTAGTATAGCGGGCCGCAAATTCGATTTCCGAAATAATGGGCGTTCCCTGCGCTCGAAGCTTTTGTACTAGTGGCGCTGTGGCCGGAATGCCGGGACTTTTAATAACTTCGGTTGCTCTTAAAATTTGATCTTCAGTGTGTTGGCCTTCTTCAAACCGAATCCCGGCAGTTTGGAGTGTAATTCGATACCTGTCTTTCAGCGCACTTTTATCCGATAGAAAAACATCAAAGCCTTTCGCCTGAGCCAGCAACGCTGCTCCTACACCGCTTTCGCCCCCGCCAAGAACGACTATTTTCTTAACTGACATAATAAAAATTTACTATGGCAAAATAACGCATAAATACAGAAGCCCCGGCTATAGACCAGGGCTTTTCATTTATTTTTCTAGATTCAGTTTATTGTTTCGCTGCCAGGGAGCTTGATAAACGAGCGCGGTTGGCCACTTTAACAATAAGGAAAACGACCCAGGCAATGATTAAAAACTGGATGACCGTATTCAAAAAGTTACCATACCGAATAGCTACTTCGGGGGCTGTACCTACAGCTTCTTTAAGAACAAGTTTTAATTGACTGAAATCAACACCACCAAGCACTAAACCCAGGATCGGATTGATAATGTCTTCAACCAGAGAGGCCGTAATTTTACCGAAAGCCGCGCCAATGATAACACCAACGGCCAAGTCAAGAACATTGCCTTGAGCAATGAATGTGCGAAATTCACTTAACATGGATTGCGTAGTTTAGAGTAGATAAATAATTGCTTATCAAGCGCAAATAAGCTATATCATGCGGTAAACTACTTAAAATCTTCCAGGTAATGGATCTGTTGCTTTTAGTGGATCGACTTTTTTCTTAAAGGAACTGAGATTATAGACCAACCCAATGGCCAGCGTTTGCTGAATTTGTAAAGACGAACTGAAGTCTTTATTGTACAGAGCAATTAACCCGAACGTAGTGTTCAGATAGCGATTTATTTTAGCTGTCAGCAGAAGATCAAGCCTGTGGTTGATGTTATCCAGATGTGAATACTCCGTGAAAAGTTGATACCGGGCATTCAACGATATATTGTCGGTCAGGTTTCGATTTATTACCGTTTGCAATTGAAAGGCCAACCACTCAGTTCTGGTACTTTGGCCCTGTGCAACGCCATAAACAGTCGCGGTAGGGTCAGGGACGTAGATGCCCGCAGAATTTACACTTACCCGTACACGCTGATCCGACAGAAATGTAACGCGTGGTGCGATTGGGCTCATACGTAGCGAGAACCAGTCGTTAGGTTTATAGGCTATACCCGCGGATAATGTCAACTGAGCCGGTGAAAAGAAGTTAGATACACGCAGGCGTGTTTGGTCAGCAGGCAGTTTATCGTAGCGATAGCCAGGGGCAAAAAATGTGTTGAATGTTCCTGAGATAAATAGGTCCCATTTAGAGGCAATTTTGTGTCCAAATACCGAAATTATGATAATCTGATCGGCCGATTTTCGCGACGTACCTAACTGGCTGACATAGCCTAGCTGTAAGTCAGCCGTATTATCCCAGGAGGTTTTTCCTTTTTCGTATAAGGCACGGGCGGCAATAACTCCTCCCAATGCCATCGAATTAACTCCTCCACCCGACCAGTTGCTAAAGGAAGTCTGGTTAAAGCTAACCCCTCCCGAGAAAGATCGCTGCCAGTAAGACGTATCAGGCTTTACCGATATTGTATCTTTAAAATTTGTCGTAACTCTGGTGGAATCCTGCCCTATGGCACTGCTTAAGGAGAGACAGCTTGCTATAAAGCACAGTATGCTTATTTTCATGAGTATTTGAGTGTAGTCGGCGACGAAATTACGAAGCAACTGGATTCTCAAACACCTCTACCTTTTTTGTCTGTAACGCTTGTAGTGGAATTACAGTCGTTGTGGCGCCGGTCCGTAGTGTTAATGATAACGTGTCAATTTTTATGATTTCACCCGTTGTGTCCTCGATCTGAATTGTCTGACCTTCTTTATATTTATTTTTAGTATAAAAGGACGATAGGATATTGGCCATTATGTCTCGGGAAGCAATCCCGTAACCAATAGCAAATGCAAAAATGACTCCACCGATAATAAGGTTGAAACTTGACTCAAGTAGTTCTGTATTTATTCCTGCTTGACCTAACGCACTGATAACTGTGATGATCAGGAAGAAAATAAAGACAATCATGCTTAGCAATCGACCGGAAGCAATATTGAATGATTGACATAGGCTAAGTACCGCTCCGCGTAATGCATCGGCCAATAATACGCCCACCTGTAACATAATAGCGGCTACAATCAGCTTGGGAATAAAATTTACCAGCGACGACACCATTTCAGTGATAGCGGCTACCCCCAGAGTCTCCGTGGCAGCCGTAATAAACATCAAAAGAATGTAGTAATAAAGGACTTTAGCGATGATTTCGCTCAGCTTAATTTCAGTCTTAAGCTGCTTTATAATGTTGATTTCATTCAGCCGATTACCAATTTTGTCGAAACCTACCCGGCCCAGAATCCGCTGGATAATAAAAGCCGTCAGTCGGGCAATGCCAATACCAATTAACAGTATGAGCATTGCCCCAAATATACGGGGTACAAATTCGACAAACTGGTTAATTAAGTTTTGAAATGTATTACGTACTACTTCTGCTAGATTGGGGAGTTGTTTCATGAGGGAAGGTTTGGTTCTTCGGAGGTGACTTAGTCTGGATTGACCAGCACGGAGGCCAGTCCGAACAGATCGCCTACGTAGAGGTCTATGATAGTTATAGCGTTTCTGATGAGATCAATTTCGGATACTAGCTCAGCTTTCAAATGAGGAGGGCAAACATCATCTGGCTCAAGTTCTTTAAATGGGTTCACAGTTTCCATAGTAGTTCTTTAAGAGAATTCAATCAACGGAAAGGCCAGCGAAAAGCCAATGCAGCCTTAACCGCGAGTAATAACCAAAACAAAGCGCTTTCCACGTAGTATTTGCGGAGTTTGTCGCGAGAACGTTTGAGTCGCATTTTCACGGCACTCTCAGTCAAGCCATTCAACTGAGCGATATCACGAATGCTAATATCATCCTGATATTTCATTAGCAGCATCGTTTGTTCGTCAGGCGCAAGCTGATGCAGTGCCCGTTCCAATTGTTGAGCTTCCATCTCCGCCATTTCAGCTAATCCATCGTCAGTACCAACGTCCAGCCGCTCCCATCCTTCGTCCACATATACTTCCCGACGCAAATTGTGTGACCGTAATTGATCCGTGCAGTAATTGTAAGTAATTGAGTATAGCCAAGTAGAAAACTTAGCCTGCTCTCGAAAACTACTGAGTTTTACCACTAGCTTTAAAAAAATGTCGTGTGTTAAATCTTCTGCACGAACAGGATCTTTAGTGAACGACAGGCATTTCCGATAAACCTTATCACAATACCGTTCATACAGACGCTCAAAATAGATATTACGTTGGGTCTCGACATACAGTCGAACTAACTCCTCATCCGAAAAAGGCTCCATTCTATAGGGTGTAGCTAGTTAGACCAATAAGAGCTGGAAAAGTAACACAGTAGAGGGTGCTTACTAATTTGTAGGTAGGTCGAAAATGAAAATACCCAGCCTTTTGAGCCAGGTATTTCAATAACAATATGTAATGTCAATCAACCAATTGATACGCGCTTGAAGGCAGACACAGTTAAACCTTTGCTGGTTTTTTCAAGCAGTTGAGCAATCGTCAACGAATTGTCTTTTACAAACTCCTGATTCAACAACGTATTGTCTTTATAGAATTTGTTAAGCTTACCCATCGCAATCCGTTCGAGCATTGCTTCTGGTTTGCCTTCCTGGCGAGCCTGTTCCTTACCAATTTCGATTTCACGTTCTACGATCGTCGCGTCAACGCCATCTTTATCTAAAGCGACAGGTTTCATGGCGGCAATCTGCATCGCAATGTCTTTACCTACTTCTGTTACATCAGTACCATTCGTATTCGCCAGACCAACCAATACACCTAGTTTGCCATTCGAGTGAACATAGGAGACCACTTTATCTGCAGAAACGGTTTCAAACGACGATACGTCAACTTTCTCACCGATTTTGCCCATAAGGTCTGTAATATGATCCTGAAGTGAGCGCCCGTCAGCCTGTGGCGTAGCCAGCAGACCAGCTTTGTCTGTTGCATCGGTGGCAACGGCTGTGCTCAAGATGGTCATGGCCAGATTTTGGAAATCAGCAACTTTCGAAACAGGTTCGGTTTCGCAAGCCAGGGCAATAACCTTACCGCTTTTGCCATCAGGGCTAACATGAGCTAGTACAATACCTTCGGCCGTTGTATTGTCAGCCCGTTTGTCGGCTATTTTTTGACCCTGCTTCCGCAGGATTTCTTTTGCTTTTTCAAAATCGCCGTCGGCTTCGGTAAGGGCTTTTTTACAGTCCATCATACCAGCTCCGGTCTCTTGCCGAAGTTTATTTACGTCAGCAGCAGTAATTGCCATAATAAAAGGGTGTTTATCGATTTAAACGCCAAAAATTAATTGGTAATCAGTGAATTGCACTCTGAAACGGAATAGCCCATAGCGGCTGGCTACGGGCTATTTCCTTGAGTTGTAAAGTTCTACAGTTATTGAGTTATACGCTGAAATAAGTTAAGCAACTATATAACTATGCAACCTTACAACTCTATTTTATGCTTCGGTTTCGTCTTCCGCCACAGCAGCAGGTGCTACATCTGCTTCAGATTGGGCAGCGCTTGCGCCTTCCGCCTTAGCCTGCGCCAGATCTTCGTTGCGCTTGGCCTCTTCTTCTTCCTGTATGCGTTGATCGTCTTTATCCTGCTTCCGCTCCATCAGACCTTCTTCAATGGCCTTACCAATGGCAAGCGTAATCAGCGAAATCGACTTATAAGCATCATCATTAGCTGGGATGGCGAAATCAACTTCTTCCGGGTTCGAGTTCGTATCGCACATGGCAAATACGGGAATGCCCAGCCGATGTGCCTCGGCAACAGCAATGTGCTCACGCTTCACGTCAACGACGAACAAAGCGGCTGGCAAACGTGTCAGATCGGCAATGCCGCCCAATACGCGTTCCAGTTTTTCTTTATCACGGCTACGGGTTAAACGCTCCCGCTTGGCAATGCTCTTGACGGTCTCCTCGTCTTTCAGCATTTTGTCCAGCGTTTGCATTTTTTTCAGTGACTTGCGAATCGTAGCGAAGTTCGTTAACATACCGCCCTGCCAGCGGTCTGTTACGTAAGGCATTTTCAGGCGACGCGCTTCTTCCGAAACGATTTCCTGAGCCTGTTTCTTCGTGGCCACAAACATCACTTTCCGGCCCGAGCGAACGATGCCTTTGATAGCATTCGCTGCTTCGTCCAGTGCAGCAACCGTTTTGTTGAGGTCAATAATATGGATGCCGTTCTTCTCCATAAAGATGTACGGAGCCATCCGGGGGTCCCACTTGCGCGTAAGGTGGCCAAAGTGCACACCAGCGTCTAAGAGGTCTTTATATTCGATTTGTGCCATTTTCGTAATGAAAAATGAATGTTTTAAAAAATACGCAGCACCGCCCGTCGGCATCATCTAAGGGCAGTCTGGACTAATTAGGGGTAAGTGCTAAGTGATAAAGTAGTAAGTGAATCAGATACTTAGAACTTACTACTTGGTCGCTTACAACTTTACTGTTAACGTTTCGAGAACTGGAACCGACGACGAGCCTTCCGACGACCGTATTTCTTACGCTCAACCATACGCGAATCTCGTGTCAGGAACCCTTCTTTCTTGAGTGCTGGACGGAAATCGGCGTTCATTTCAACCAGCGCACGGGCAATCGCCATCCGCGTAGCTTCAGCCTGACCAGCCACACCGCCACCACGAACGTTAACTTTAACGTCGTAACCACCAACACCATTTACGGTGGCAAAGGGTTGGTTCAAAATGATTTGCAGGACTTCGGTAGGAAAATATTGTTTGTAATCTTTTCCGTTCACCGAGATGGCTCCGCTGCCCGCCGACATGTAGATGCGGGAAATGGCAGTTTTACGGCGGCCAATGGTATTAATACGATCCATTATGACTTAGAATTTAACTGCTGTGGGTTGCTGAGCCTCGTGCGGGTGTTGCTCACCAGCGTAAACATACAGGTTGGTGTACAACCGCCGACCGAGCCGATTTTTCGGCAACATACCTTTTACGGCGTGTTCGATAATGCGCTCGGGGTGTTTCTCAAGCAGCAACCGGGGCGATGCGAACCGTTGACCACCGGGATAACCCGTATGGCGGACGTAGACTTTGTCGGTCATCTTGGCACCGGTCAGGCGAACCTTTTCGGCATTGATGACGATCACGTTATCTCCGCAGTCAACGTGCGGAGTGAAGTTGGTTTTGTGTTTGCCGCGAATCAGGCGTGCGATTTGACTGGCCAGCCGACCAAGTACCTCACCCTGAGCGTCAACCACAATCCATTCCTTCTGCGCCGTTTCTTTGTTGGCAGAGATGGTTTTGTAACTGAGCGTATTCACTGTTATGGAGACTAATTGTTTGATTTATAAATACTTACCTGCATAGAAAACAGGTCCGTCCTGAAACGGGAGTGCAAATATACGAGGTATTAGGCTGAAAAACAAGGGGATAATGAGAAATCACGCTTACCGTAACTTCAGTGTGGCCAGCGCCATTACTGCCAGCATAATGCCGACAATCCAGAAGCGTGTTACCAGCTTAGCTTCGTGGTATCCTTTCTTCTGAAAATGGTGGTGCAAGGGTGACATCAGGAAGATTCGCCTGCCCTCCCCATACTTACGTTTGGTGTATTTGAAGTAGCTGACCTGCATGATCACCGACACCAGTTCTACCAGAAAAATGCCGCAAATAATGGGAATCATTAGCTCTTTGCGGATGGCCAGAAATAGTACGGCAATGACGCCACCCAGCATCAAACTACCTGTATCTCCCATAAAAACCTGGGCAGGGTAGGAGTTATACCACAAAAACCCAACGCAGGCACCAACAAAAGCTGCACAGAAAATTACCAGCTCTCCCGAATTCGGGATGTACATAATGTTCAAATACTGCGAGAAGACTTTGTTGCCTGACAGATAGGCCAATACCCCAATGGTTAGCCCAATGATAACGGATGTGCCAGCGGCAAGTCCATCGATACCGTCGGTAATGTTCGCTCCATTCGAAACGGCCGTGATGATGAATATGCAGATCAGTACGTAAATAATCCAAGTGTAGCTGTCTGGGACGAAACCGAACAGCAGTGAGCTATAATCGAACTCATTATTCTTAACAAATGGTACCGTTGTCAGGGTCGACTTAATGTCTGCATAGACGTCCGGTACGTTAGACGTATTCAATAGTCTGGGCGCGTATTTCCGGATTTTAACGTAGTCGTTGAACGACAGAGTCAGCCCTACAATCAGGCCAAGCCCAACCTGACCAACCACTTTGAATTTACCCTGTAGCCCTTCTTTATTCTTTTTGAAGACTTTTATGTAGTCGTCTAAAAAGCCAATCAGGCCCGTCCAAACGGTTGATACGAGCGCGAGTATGACATATACATTGGATAATTTGGCAAACAACAGCGCTGGGATGAGCAGGGAAGCTAAAATGATGAAACCACCCATCGTTGGCGTTCCGCGTTTCTGCATCTGACCTTCCAGACCAAGATCCCGAATGGATTCGCCAATCTGAAGATTTCGAAGCGTATCAATGATACGTCGCCCAAAAATAGCGGCAATTAGCAGGGAGGTTATAACAGCTCCGAGGGCCCGAAACGAAATATATTGGAAAACCCCGGCACCGGGGAAATTGTAACGTTCGTCAAGAAAATGAAAGAGGTAATAGAGCATTTTTAAAGAGCGAAAGAGCGAAAGAGTGAAAGAGCGGAAAGCAATAGCGGTTTACAGGCGCTCCTCCACTCTTTCGCTCTTTGTAGGTGCCAAAGTTACTGATTTCCGCGTTCTGCGAAAGCTTCCCGCAATACCGCCCGGTCGTCGAAATCGTATTTGATTCCTTTAATCTCCTGATACGTTTCGTGACCTTTTCCCGCAATAAGAATTATATCGTGCGGACGGGCTACAGCAACCGCTTGTCGAATGGCTTCGTGACGATCTTCAATGGTTACCGTTTTTTTGACGTCAACGGGCGAAACGCCAGCCTGCATTTGCGCCAGAATCTCCATCGGATCTTCGTTGCGGGGATTATCGGAGGTCAGGATGACGCGGTTACTAAAGCGGCAGGCAATATCGGCCATAATAGGGCGCTTGGCCGCATCACGGTTTCCTCCGCATCCCACCACCGTAATAACCTGCGGCAAATAATCCTGCTCGTCGGTCTGGCGCAGGCCATTTATAGTTTCCAGTACGTTCTGAAGCGCATCGGGCGTATGGGCGTAATCGACAATGCCCACAATTTTATTATCGGAAACGACCTGTTCGAAGCGGCCGGGTGGGGGCGTAAGGCCAGATAGCAACGTTAATACGTCCGCTGAGTCTTCGCCGAGTAGCATGGCTGTTCCATACACACTCAGGATATTGTAGGCATTGAAGCGACCGATCAGTTTAAACCAGACCTCGTGGTCGTTCACGAACATATTCAACCCAAACAGGCTGTCGGCAATGATTTTCCCCTTGAAAGTAGCCAGCGTTTGCAGGGAGTACGTCTCCTTACGGGCAGCGGTATTCTGGAGCATCACCAATCCCCGTTTATCATCTACGTTCGTTAAGGCAAAGGCGGATGATGGTAATTGATCAAAAAAGCCTTTTTTCGCCCGTATGTATTTATCGAACGTACCGTGGAAATCGAGATGGTCGTGCGTGATGTTCGTGAAAATCCCACCCGTAAATGTCAAGCCTGCAATACGCTCCTGCACCACGGCGTGCGAACTCACTTCCATGAATACATGTGTGCAACCATGTGCCCGCATTTTTGTGAGCAGTTGATTGGTAGTAATAACGTCGGGCGTAGTGTGTGTAGCGGGAATGACTTCGTCGTCAATCTGATTCTGAACCGTCGATAGTAGTCCGCACCGATAGCCCAATGCCCGGAATAGCCGGAAAAGTAACGTAGCGACCGATGTTTTACCGTTCGTACCTGTTACACCAACAAGCTTAAGTTTCTGGGAAGGCTGACCGTAAAAATTAGCGGCTGCTAACCCCATCGATCGGGCCGAATCCTGCACCCGAATGTAAGCAACCGTATTCGTTGACTGATCAAGACCATCTGGAAATTCTTCGCACAAAATAGCCGAAGCTCCTTTTTGCACCGCCGTTTCGATGAACGAATGGCCGTCGGAAACGGTCCCACGAATGGCAATAAATAAACTACCGGGACCAACTTTTCGCGAATCCATCGTCAGGCTCGTTACGTCGGTTTCCATGCTGCCAGACGTAGCCAGCAGGGGGATTTTATAGAAGAGGTCTTTGAGTTGCATTCGTGTTTAACAAACGGCCAGTTCGTTGTGGCCCGCAAAAAAACAGATTGGGCGCGGTATTGCCTAATTTTTTATAAGACCTGCTTCCATCATGCGTTCTCGCCTACCAGACTTGTCACGCTACGGGTTTCGTTTGCTGAGAATTAGACGCAGCTTGGTACGTATTATCCCAACGTTAGCGTTATCCGCTTGCCAGTCGTTTTGTCTGGTCCTGTTCCGGGCTCAAGCGATTGCTCTTTCACCTTACCACGACCCTCAGTCAGCACCTTATACCCATGATTTTCGAGCAGGAACAGTGCATCACGAAGCGATAGCCCCCGGACATCGGGTACTTGGTCGGTGCGGGTTGGACGAGATTTCCAGCGGCCGCTTGGCGTAGCTTCCACCCAGCCTTCAGTCGATGGTTCATTCCGTATGTGCAGGGCTGAGCTAATTGTGTGCAGATCGTCGGCATAACCCGCCAGCAACCCCGCCGTTGACGATTGGGGTTGAGACGTATTCGGCTGGATGGGAGCGTGCATGCGAATGTCGGAAGCGACAATCCGATCGGCCACCGCTTTAAACACGGGTGCTGATACGGCACCGGCGTATAACGTGCCCGTGTTCTCGCCCTGGTGGGGATTATCTACGACCGCAATCACACTATACTTAGGTTTATCAGCCGGGAAGTAGCCAATAAAAGATGTATAATATCGACCCGTCTGATAGAGGCCACCAATAATTTTCTGCGCTGTTCCCGTTTTCCCCGAAATACCGTAATGCGGATTATTAATATGTTTGGCTGTTCCGTGTTCAACCACACCCCGCAACAGTTCCTGCGCTTTGCGTATCGTTTCGCTGGAACAGATAAGAGTAGGTGATACGTATGGCTGGTTGTCTTCAAGAATCTCCTTGCCACGTCGGATTTGCTTAACGATCATGGGGCGGACCCAGTGCCCGTTATTGGCTACGGCATTATAAAACGTGAGCATCTGCAGGGGGGTAATCTGCATTTCGTAGCCATATGACATAGAGGTTAATGAAACTTTGCTCCATCCTTTCATGTCGGGATTACGGATAATCGGCCGGGCTTCCCCTTTCATGTGGATACCCGTTGGTTCGGTCAAGTGAAACTGGCGCAAATACTGGCAATACAGATCAGGACGACTGTAGAAATAGGTGCGCATCAGCATATGGGTGCCGATGTTTGACGACTTCTCGAAGACCTGACGGGCTGTTATAGTGCCCGACCCGCCCCCGTTTGAATCCGTAATTCTAAGGCCATTATACGTGACAGAATGTTGACCCGTCGCGACCATCTGATTTAGGGAAATGGCTTTCTCTTCCATCAACGCCATCATCGTGGCTAGTTTGAACGTAGAACCTGGGTCAGTACGTCCTGCCAGGGCATGATTGAAGTTCTCAACGTATTGATCCCCGCGTCTGGTCAGGTTTGCCATGGCCCTGATTTCGCCCGTCGCTACTTCCATCACGATCACACAGCCTTTGTCTGCTTTATATTTGACAAGGGCTTCGTGCAGCGCTGACTCAGCTATATCCTGATAGTCGACGTTAATGGTTGTATACAGATCCATACCCGGCTCGGGCTTCATATCCGGGCCATCGTTGACAGGCTTGCGTATTCCCCCCGCCAGTACTTCGACCAGACCAACCGCGTTTTTGCCGGCTAACTCGGGCTGAAAACTAGCTTCGAGTCCAATTAAACCCCGGCCCGTTTTAGCATCGAGGTTCCCAATGGTACGTTCAGCCATCCGGTCGAACGGATGATACCGCTCATAGTAGGGACGTAGCACACCCCCGCGAGCGGCCACTTTTGGCGACGACCGAAAAAATGGCCATTTAAGCATTTCCTGACGTTCCTGAAACGTGACGCGCCGACGGTTCAACAATACGTAGCGACGTTTGCGGGCGCGGGCATCGCGAATAAGATCCTCATAGTCTCTGGCAGAACGGTCTTTGTAAATACGAGACAGTAATTTGCCCAGCGAATCGACCTTGTTATTAAAATAGTCGGGCTTAGCCATAGTTGGGTCCAGGCCAACTACGTAGGTCGGAAGCGAGGTGGCCAGCAGTTTTTCCTCAGTCCCATAAATGTTGCCACGCATGGCCCGAATCGTATCGCGTTGGATGAGGGTTGACGCTACCCGTTCGCGCCAGTATTCGCCCTTTAAATCTTTCTGAAAATACTGCAGAGATACAAGCCGCACAATAACACAGATAGCCAGCACAATGACCACGTAGAAGACGTGATTTGCCCGTTGAATGATGTCCTGCTTAATGTTCATTTGACTTGACAACTATTTTGTGGGGTGGAGTTTGGCTTTCAGCAAGGCCAAGAGCTGCCACGCGCCGGCTGATTTCGGATTGTTTGCCGCTCTTGTTAAAGTCTGCCTGTAGAACCGTTGCCTGAGATCGTAATTCGTCTACCTGCAATTTGGTGCGCTGAATTCGCCGGACCAACCGTTCGGCATTGTGATTCAGGCCAATGTATACAATCATCAGGAATGTAACCCACAAAATGCGGTCAATGTGGCGGATCGGCCAACTGTTGTCTTCGCCAAATAGCCGATCTAAACCAATGAACTCATTGAGCCACGATGCCAGACGGATTTTACGTCGTTGCTTTTTCTGTTTGGCGATCCGTTCGGGTTCTCGAAAGGTATTTTTTGCCATGACAAGGTGAGAATGCGATGTAATTACAAAGAAACGAAAACATTATTTCCAGTCCCGATAACGACGAAATCTTTAATCCTTGTGAGAAAGATTTTTGAACGGTACAAAAATGTGATTCTTCTATTTTTATTCTTTCCATCGCCACTCATTGGCAATCTGTAGAGAGGTACGCAGGCCCTGCGTCACCAGATAATCGCGGGTTTGTGTGTCGGTCTGGCGACGGGTGGGAATGTCGTCGGCGTCGGCAAGGGCATACAGCAGCATGGTCGAGTACCGGACAGTATTTTTCAACTGATCGGCATTGACAAGGTTGATCCGGTCGCAGTTGGCGTGGTAGCAATCAAGCACGTCTTTGGTCAGATGACCGTTCATGCCTACCACCGGAACGCCCTCAAGCATAAACGGTTGGTGGTCGGAATGTAGCCCAGCCTGATTCTGCATCTGATTGGCAAAGGTGGGTTCTACTTCTTTCATCGTTTCGCCAACGGTGTTCAAAAACGGCACGATGTCAGACCGGCCAAAGGCATTTAGCCCCGTGGGGTCATTGGTCATGTCGAGGTTCATCATGTACCGCACTTTATCCAGTTGCCCGGTCTGTTTCAGCTCTTCAACCATCGCCTTAGAGCCTAGTAATCCTTGCTCTTCGCCCATAAACAGAACAAATTCGATCGTACGCTTAGGTTTGAGCTTCAGGGCTTTGAATGTTCGGGCAATGTCCATAATAGCGAAGGAGCCAATCCCATTATCGATAGCGCCCGTCGCTAGATCCCAGGAATCGAGATGGCCACCAACGATAATTTTTTCGTCGGGATATTGCGAGCCATTTAACGTAACCACTACGTTGCGCGCGCGAATTTTGCGGCTCGTATTGGTCATGTCGATAACCGCATGAAGCGGGCTGTGTTCTTCCTGAATCCAGGAACGTAATGCCTGACCGCTTTCAAGAGAAATACAAACGGATGGAATCGGTATGAGTTTGCCTGTTACGGACGCAGTACCGGTGAGCAAAACGTTGCCGGGTACCAGATTGACCATTATAACACCAGTGGCCCCGTACTGAATGGCTAGCGCAGTTTTTTCGGAACGATGTAAATTCCGGGCTCCTTTTGTTGGCGCGGCCAGCCCAATATTGACTAAAGCGACTTTACCCTTTAGCTTATTTTTTACAGCAGCAAAATCGCCTTCAAGGCCATTGCCTACATCAACAATTTCACCCTGTATGTGCGCTTCGATGGGAGAGTGGGCCAGCGCTACAACTGGTACGTCACGGAAATTGTCGCTCCGGTAAGGTACCACCGACAGCGTAACCGTGTCGCGCGCCCAGGCTTCAACCTCAAACGGCGCAAAGCGTACGTCTTTGTAGCCATATGATGACAGCAAATCAAATGCATAGGCTTCTGCCCGACTACCGTTAGGGCTACCTGTTAGCCGGTGACCGACCCGCTCGGAGGCATCGGCCAGCGTTTCGTAAGCACGACTGTGTTCACTTACCTCCTTGTTGATACGGGAGAAGGCCTTTTGGAGGGAAAATTTGTCGGGATTGAAAGCAGTTAAACAACCGGCAGTGCCGATACAGAACAGCACGAGCCGGAAACGGGGCACGTAAAATGTTCGGGCCATAATATGGGTGGTAGAGTTCCTCGCTAAAGATACAAAAATGGCCGTAAATTTCGATGCCGAAGATTAGACGCATTAATGGGTAAAAGCGTTCGATTCTATCGGGAAAAATTAAGGAATTTGATCTAACGTTGACGATACATACGGTAGCTTAGGCTTCATTGGTTTTAGTTGGATCATAAGTCGTCCGGCAAGCCAATCGGGATCAAGCCCGACGATCCCGAAAATCTTATCCCAACTACGTTCAAAACAGTGAGCGGCATCTGGAAAGGATGTTGATACGGCCAAGGCACGTTCATAAAAGGATACTGGATTGTGGCATATTACGTTGCGGTGAATAGCAAATTGAGCCCCTAAAACGAATGTGTAAAGTTCTGGTCCGTCGGTGTCGAAAAGCGCCCGGTGGAAACCTTGCATGTCGAGCCCACGCCCATCCTCATTTTTACTCCACGGCTGGAAAAGGCGGTGCCCTTGCTTATCGTCAGTATCAATCAGGTGCCCAAGCCAGCAGAACCCTTGTTGCATTGCGCCGGGTTTAAACCCGGCGCAATGCAACAAGGGTTCTGTGACAAATTCACGTAGGGTTTTCTTGAAATCGTACGCATGGTCGAAGGGTTTGCCCTGACAGAAGATTGTCCACTCCGCTAGTGAATCGTAGCGACTAACGATATGATGCAGATACGTGTGGGCTTCACGCCCTATGTTTGGCAGCGGAATGGCTTCCCATTCTGTCAATCCTTCCGGACTTTTGTCGTATACGGTTTTCTGCAGGCCAGTTGGTAGGTTTCGTAACCAGTTCAGGTTTTCAGTATAATGAGCAACAACAAGTTCGAGCATGTATGTTTTACCCACAAAGGCGTAACGGTTTCGCAAAGAACGCAAAGAATTTAACGGCCTACCCGCGCCCTTTGCGAAATCTTTGCGTCTTTGCGCTGGGCTGTCGTTGCGGTTAAAGAAAATCTTATTTTTACACAATCTATCAAAACAACCATCAACAGACCACTATGAAACGAACATGGTTTACGCTTTTTATTTTACTTCCCCTGCATAGTATGACTCAGGCACAAACTCCCGTACTGACTCCACCGAAGGCCGCCGTTAAACCGAAAGAACTGGTCACGAATGGGCACACACGGATAGATAATTATTACTACCTCAACGAGCGTGAAAACCCGGAGGTCATCAAGTATCTAAACGCCGAAAATGCCTACCTCGATCAGGTTTTAGCGCCCGTTAAAGACTTGCAGACCAAGCTCTTTGATGAGATGAAAGGACGCATCAAGCAACAGGATGAATCGGTGCCTTACAAAGAAGGCAATTACTATTACTACACCCGCTACGTAACTGGGGGCGAGTATCCCATTTATTGTCGCAAGAAAGGCTCGCTGCAAGGCACCGAAGAAATCATGTTCGACGGGAATGCGCTGGCGAAAGGCCATAACTACTACCAGCTTGGTGGTTATGAAGTGTCGGATAATGACGAACTGGCCATTTTTGCGGAAGATACCGTCAGCCGTCGACTCTATACACTACGTATCAAAAACCTGAA
The DNA here is from genome assembly GCF_054777855.1 of Spirosoma jeollabukense. Taxonomy (NCBI): domain Bacteria; kingdom Pseudomonadati; phylum Bacteroidota; class Cytophagia; order Cytophagales; family Cytophagaceae; genus Spirosoma; species Spirosoma jeollabukense. Next base: position 147,901 of record NZ_BAAHAD010000006.1, on the reverse strand, counting down.
AACCGGCAAGATTTATCCTGAAGTTATTAAAGACACCGAAGCAGGGAGTTTTGCCTGGGCAACCGACAACAAGACACTATTCTACATCAAGAAAGACCCGCAAACGTTGCTTGGGTATCAGGTCTATCGGCATGTATTGGATAGCCCTACTGCAACCGACGTACTGGTTTATGAAGAAAAGGATAATCAGTTCTATATGGGACTGAGCCGTTCTAAATCAAAGAAATATATCGAGATCGGTGTTGATCATAACGGCGTAGCTACGGAATACCGGTTATTGGATGCCAGTCAGCCAACGGGTGAGTTCAAGGTTTTTCTGCCCCGCGAAAAAGGGCATGAGTACGACATTGTTCATTACAAGGACAAGTTCTATGTTCGCACGAACTGGAAGGCCGAAAACTTCCGCTTAATGGAAGTGCCGGAAGGAAAAACCGCTGAGCGGACTGCCTGGAAAGAAGTTATTGCTCATCGTCCGGATGTTTACCTGGCCAATATGGATGTGTTTGTCAATCACCTCGTGTTGGGTGAGCGCAAAGCGGGTCTGACGAACATTCGGGTCATCAACCAGAAAACCAAAGCCGACGAATATCTGAATTTTGGTGAACCAGCCTACGTAGCGGGCATCGGTTACAATCCTGATTTCAACACCAACGTACTACGTTACAGCTATTCGTCGCTGACCACGCCTAGTTCTACCTTCGACTACAACATGGATACGAAGGAGAAAACGCTGAAGAAACAGCAGGAAATTTTGGGGGGCTTCGACAAGAATAACTATGTATCGGAACGGACGTATGCTATCGCCCGTGATGGCGTAAAAATCCCGGTTTCGCTGGTGTATCGCAAAGGCACGAAGAAAGACGGTTCGGCTCCATTGCTGCAATACTCCTATGGTTCGTACGGCTATTCGACCGATCCGGGTTTTAGTTCAACCCGCCTGAGCCTGCTGGACCGGGGATTTATTTTCGCCATTGCCCACATTCGGGGTGGGCAGGAAATGGGCCGCCGGTGGTACGAAGATGGCAAAATGCTGAAGAAGAAAAATACCTTCAACGACTTCGTAGACGTATCGGAATACCTGATCAAAAACAAGTACACCAGCACCAGCAAGCTCTTCGCGATGGGCGGTAGCGCGGGTGGTTTGCTGATGGGTGCCGTTATCAACCAGGCTCCGCAACTGTACCGGGGTGTGGTCGCGGCTGTTCCCTTTGTAGACGTAGTTACGACGATGCTCGACGAAAGCATCCCACTCACAACCGGCGAATTTGAAGAGTGGGGCAATCCAAAAAACAAGGAATATTACGACTACATGCTGTCCTACTCACCCTACGACAATGTCGAGAAAAAAGCCTACCCAAACTTACTGGTAACGACGGGACTGCACGATTCGCAGGTGCAGTATTGGGAGCCTGCCAAATGGGTTGCCAAACTGCGGGCCATGAAAACGGACAACAACCAGTTATTGCTTCACACCAACATGGAAGCCGGCCATGGTGGCGCATCGGGCCGATTCCAGGCGCTGAAAGAAATCGCGCTGGAATATGCGTTCATGCTGAACTTGGTTGGCGATCGGCAGTAAAAACCTTCTTCTAGATTAATAAAGTCGCAATTTTCCGTCATTCCGACACAGGAGGAATCTTCAGTAAATGGATATTTTTTTTCCTCTACCGAAGATTCCTCCTGCCGTTGGAATGACAAAAACAATCCTCTTTCTCCTACCTGAACGTAGTGATTTTTCCAAAACTCTTTTTTTTTAAATTCTACCCTTGGCTGTTGACATTCACAGCCTTATGCATTGTATTTACTAGTTGTCACTCTGGCAATGATGCTGCGTCGAACGATCCGGTTCTTGCTGAAGGGAAGCAACTGGCACAACAACATTGCGCTACTTGTCACCTCGTGCCATCGCCTGAGTTGTTGGACAAAGGAACCTGGGTGAAGCATGTTTTGCCCGCGATGGCACCCAATCTGGGGCTGGAAGTCTATCCGGGTGGTCAATACTACGCGGGAACGAAGGCTACTATCTCCTATGATAACTGGCAGAAATTAATCGCTTATTATCAGACACTGGCCCCTGAAAGCCTAAAATCTGCCGAAAAGCCAGAGTCGGCTGCAAATGACTGGGCTATTTTTTCACTTGAGAAACCGTATCGTGACACGAGCCAAACGGCCATGACGACGCTGGTAGCGATGGATACTATTGGCCACCAGCTTTACTCGAGCGATGCGCTACGTAGCGACCTGACGCAATGGGATCAAAGGCTGCAACCAACGCTGTTCAAACAGCTAACGTCAGCGGCTGTCAATGCTAGCTTTTTTCGCGACAGTCGGGGAGAAGAACAGGGGTTGTTCACCTGCCTGGGCACCATGCGTGCCGCCGACATCTCGAAAGGGGAGTTGATAGCGCTGGATGTAACGGGTAAAAAAGGCACAGATTCGACTACGTTAGCTACTAAATTGCCCCGTCCGCTTCAGTCGGTGAGCGCCGATTTCAACAAAGATGGGCTAACCGATTGGGTTGTGTGCGGATTTGGGCATCTGGTGGGTGGACTCTACTGGCTGAAACAACAGCCCAATCATGAGTTCACCAAACTGCCCATCAAGGAGGTTGCCGGAGCGAGTCAGGCTACAGTGAGTGATTTCAACGCCGATGGCTGGCCCGATCTGATGGTTCTGTTCGCCCATGCTGACGAAGGGATCTGGCTGTTTCTGAACGATCAGAAAGGCGGATTCCAGGAACGTAATGTACTCCATTTTCCATCCGTTTATGGCTCAACCAGCTTTCAACTCGTTGATTTTAACAAAGATGGCCTGTTGGATATTCTGTACACCTGTGGCGACAATAGCGATTATTCGAAAATAATAAAGCCGTATCATGGCGTCTATATCTACCTCAACGAAGGCAACTTTCGGTACAAACAGGCGTATTTCTACCCCATCAACGGTTGCACCAAAGCCATTGCTACCGATTTCGATCAGGATGGCGATTTAGACATTGCCACCATTGCTTTCTTCGCTGATTTTCAACGTAACGCGGCCGAGAGTTGTCTTTATTTCGAGCAGCAAAAGCCCTTGCAATTTCAGCCACACGCGTTGCCCGTCAGTACGTATGGGAGGTGGATTTGCATGGACGTGAATGACATTGATCAGGACGGCGACATGGACATAGTTCTTGGTAACTTTTCAAAGACGTTCATCATTCAGAAAGGTCTGGAACCAACATGGGACACACATTTGCCGTTGATTGTTCTTAAGAACAAAACGCATTGATTGGGTTGTTTTTTGTCATGCTGACGATAGAAAGCATCTTCGCCGGGCCGCCGGTCGCCGGTGCGGTAAATGGATAATTAGACTCATCTGAAGATGCTTCTTGGGTCAGCATGACAAAAATGATACAAATCCCTATTTCAACCACCCGCCCCTAAACCCCGCTCGCTCCAATCCCTTGCGAATATGTGGATTACGCTTCATTAGGTTCCAGACGAAATTCGTTCGGGCATTTTCGGTCATCAACAGGATTGGTCCCTGGTCGATGCCAAGGTAATCTATATCGAACCATCCGTTGGCTGTTGAGCCATTGGCAAATGAAGATGGATACCGATACGTTGGATTGAAGGCATCACGGAAGCCGTATTCACCGTATAGCTTGCGGCCATACTTCGCTTTCATGGCTTGTAAGGCAGGCAGGCAAATTTCTGGTGCGAAAGCGATCGAGCCACCGGCTGCCGTGGGTGCAATCGTGCCATCATCGACAATCTGCTGAATAGCCGCACCTCGTGCCCGATAGGAGAAAAAAGTCTTACCCGAAACTGTCGTGTCTTTGGGACCATCGCAGGCCGTAAGTCCCCAAATAGTAGGGCCATAATCCTGCCACTTCGCTGGATTTTCCATGCAGTACGCCCGATTGGCATAAGTAGCACGGCGTGAATTTTCGGCGTAATCAAGGCCTTTTTTCTGCATATAACCATCCTTTATACCCCGGAAATCAATCCAGACATGCGAGTATTGATGCCCGAAAAGAGGATCGAAATTTACGTGTTGTTGACCCTGAAACGTAGCCCAATCATAGCTCTTGGTCCAGGCAGGCCATACATCGGCACTAACCGGATGCGTGGGCGAACCAAGTGCCAGTACGTAGAGGAGCATCGCTTCATTGTAACCTTTCCAGTCGGCAGGGATAAAGCCTTTTTCAGGATGCCAACCCATTGATACAAAAGGCCTATGATTCTGAATCCATGTCCAGTCGACACGTTCATAAATCTGCTCGGCCAACTGTCGGATTTCGGTTTCGGCTGGTGTATTCTTGTCGAAATACGTTTGGGCGCTCAGGATGCCGCCAAGCAGCAAAGCGGTGTCAATCGTCGATAACTCCACCTGTTTGAACCGTTCTCCAGTTTTCATGTCCAGAAAATGATAGAAAAAACCTTTATAGCCTGTTACGCCCGTTGGCTTGTCGGATTGGGGTGCCTGCGCAAAGAAACGTAGCGTTTTCAGCGTGCGGTCAGCGGCTTGTGCTCGTGTGATGTAGCCTCGCTCGACGCCAACCAGATAGGACGTTAAGCCAAATCCTACCGCGGCAATGCTGGCGAACGCGGGCGTAGGCGCCCGATCGGGAACCAGACCATTCTCGGGATTGGCCGTCTCCCAGAAGAACTTGAACGTATCGTGTTGCAAGCTGTCCAGAAACGCGTTGTCTGATTTGGTAAAGGTGTATGGTTTCGGTTGGGCGAATGCAACAGTCAGCGTCAGGAGAAGTAAAAGTACGGTTTTCATAGGGGTTCAAAACACAGAGGAAACGGAGATTTTGACTGATATCACGGCGTTTTCTGTTTCCTCCGTGAAAATCTCTGTGGTCTCCGTGTTTAAAATTTAATTCAGGTTCGGGCTTTGGAACCCCAGGTTTTTCATTCCTTTTTTCACTTCAGGGCAGCTCATGAATAATTTCCAGAGCAGTTGCGACCGCTGGTTTTCGATCATGACGATAATTGGCCCCTGGTCGATGGCCAGAAAGGAATCCGCAAACCATATGTTCGACAGGTTAAACGCATCGACAAAGCCCTGATCTTTCCAGATTTTATCACCCAGTTTGTAATAGAAGAAACGTAGCGCCTGCATCGACTCAGTAGGCGTGTAAGGCATCGACGCCAGTGCCGCGGTAGGCGAAATGGTGCCGTTATCGTTGTTGGGTTCGTGGGCTGAGTAGCCGTTTTGTTCATCGCTGGCCGTTAGTCCCCAGCAATTTTGACTATACCCGCTGAATTGCTTTGGATTGGTTTTGCAGTACGTATAATTTATCTGCGAATGGGCTGTATTCTGCTGCCAGTAATCGGCGTATGCATCTTTTAAGTCGTGCGGATTGATGCCCAGAAACGAGTATTGTGAGAAGAAAAGTGGTCCGCCGTAGGCTGGACCGAGCGGGAGTTTGATGCCGTAGTAGCTGTTCCCATTGGCCATTTTGCCGTTCTGCGCCCAGCTAACATCATAAACCGTTTTTGAAATCGAGCTTGTGTTCGACGAAGCGGCCAGCACATACGTAATGAGCGCTTCGTTCCAGCCCCGAATGGGCATGTTCATGTCCCAGTTATAGTTCGGCGACCAGTGCCAGTACAGATTTGTTTCGGCACCGCTCTTGGTAAACCAGTTCCATTCGACACCGTCCCAAAGGGCATTGATCGTTTTCCGAAGCGCAATTTCATCGGCGCTGGTTGAACTATTGAAATACTGGCGGGCGGTCAATAAACCCTGCATCAAATACGACGTTTCGACCAGATCGGCGCCGTCATCTTTCGTGCTGAATGGAACGGTCGCGCCCGTAGCTCCATTGAGCCAGTGCGGGAAAGCCCCATGATAACGCATTGCATTCGTATTCAGGAAATTAGCTATTTTGTTCAAACGAGCCAGACCATCCTGTCGCGTAATGAAGTTGCGGTTAACCGCCGTTACAATGGCCATAATGCCAAAACCAGTGCCACCGGACGTAACGACATCACCCGATGAATTACGTTCGCGGGCCATACCCGACGTGGGATGGCCAAAGTCCCAGAAGTATTTAAATGTCTGTTTCTGCGCCAGATCGAGCAGGAGCGAGTCGCTAATACGCGAAAACTTGTCGGTGCTGTCGAGCGACGTAACGATGCTAACCGTCAGATTGGCGTTAAATGTCGTGCTACGTTGCGAGGTCAGTGTGGGCGGGACGATAACGGTATAAGCCGTGAGTGATTTTAATGAACTTTGAGGAGTGAGGGTAATGGTAGTATCGCCAGGGCCAAACGCATACGAAAGCGAAACAGGTTTGGCTGTCGCTTTTTCGGTCAACTGTATTGTGGTTTTTGCAGATTCCTGGCTGATGGGAACGCTAAACGCCAACCTGATTGCGGGCACCGACGATACATCCCGAAAGCTCAAGCTCGCGGATGTTTGACCATTCACCTGCACCGATTTGTAATTAAACAGTTCGACCGGTTCGGGATCTTGTTTCGCCGTCTTGCACGACAGACAGAAAAATAGCCCCAGTAAACTTACTACTATGTTCGTTGAGTTCATAAAAGATGGATAAATAGACGCTGGACTAAGGCTAAAAAAATCAATAGGCAGTAAATAGGGGCTGCATCCCTGAAGTTCAACAGCCCCTATTACTCACGTTTGCGTTACTTAGCGTCCTGCTGATTCAAGTTGATATAGCGAACCAATGTCTCCATCGGATAAGGCTTTGTTGTAAACTCTTATGTTATCGATAGCGAATGTGCCTAATGAAGTATAGGATGGCAGAGGACCAGCATTTGTAAAGCCAACTTCTGAGCCTGCCAAACTTCCAATTATGGCCTGACATGGAGTCATCATATTGAGTGCGACTGTATTAACACCTCTATCATTATATGCTCCTATAGATTGTCCGTTGGCGAATATCTGTAGCAGATGTGTACTTGGGTCAAATCGTATAACAAAGTGGCTCCATACGCCTGCCCCTTTAAATACGCCAACCGGAGGTTTTCCTCTTGGATCAGGTCTGTTGTCCTGACCATTAAAGCTGCCATCTGCGAGCAAAGAGCTGTAGTTAGCCTTCAAAACCAATGTATCGGCAGCAGCACTTGGAGCAAACTGGCCCGTTTCTGCACCAGCACTTAAATTCCCAAAAGCATCTTTTTTTGCCATAGGGAAAAGGCCGAAAAATGACGTAAACCCATTGCTTTTACCATTATTTTTGACATTTACCCACATACTTAATGTGTAACTTCCTAATGCGCCAGCTGTGTTAAGTTTGGCAATTTCAGGATATACGACTGCTCCGGAAGTAACATTAAGTGCTTGCCCCGCACCTGCTGTCAAGCTCGTAGTATAGCTAACAGTACCATACGTCTTAGAGGGAGCTGTGCTAGAAATTAGTTCGTTTTGAGTTCCTTCAAACGTCCAATGTGCTAACAAATTAGTTGACGCTACGTCGTTAGAACTATTATACCCTCCGATAGGAGGTAAAGTTGCCGTGTTGTCATCGCTTTTGGAGCAGGATGTAAACACAGTGCTCATTACCACACCGGCTAGTACCCACGCTGAGATTTGTCTCGTTTTCATGATAAATTGGTTTTGTAATTGAAATTTGAATTGGTATTAACTTGGTAATTGGAAATGCTTTTTAGGTTTTGTTGTGCTGGCTGTTTCACCCCTAAATCCCCTAAAGGGGACTTTGCTCGTGTTTAGATAAAGTCCCCTTTAGAGGATTTAGGGGTGAAAATTTCTTCCAACAACTGACTTTGTCTCATCCACGTGAAACTCCTACAAGATTAGAGGTCAAGGGTGGGGTAAAACCAACTAATACCCACTGTTCTGGTCCAGTTGGCCACCGCTTAATTGGATTTGTAAGCTCGGTACAGGTAACAATTCGTTTTTGCCCGCTACGAAATTCTTGCCGGCTGCCTGCATCACCTGAGCCGCCCGGCCGGTACGTACTAAGTCGAAGAAGCGGTCGTGCTCCATCGCCAGTTCTATCCGGCGTTCCTTCCAGATGGCGGTACGTACATCCGCCTGAGAAGCCGCCTTCGTAGCGGCCAGACCCGCTCGGGTACGTATCATGTTCAGGTTAGTGACTGCCACTGCCGTCTGGCCGAGTTCGTTGTTGGCTTCAGCGTTCATCAGCAACACGTCGGCGTAACGTAGCAAATGCACGTTTTTCTGCTTCTTGTCGCGGTTGCCTAGATAGGGTTCTACATTTTTATTCTCGCTGTAGTAGGCTTTGTAGTTATAGTAAAGATTCTGTACCGAGTCGGCGCTGGGTATCCTGAACCCATCGTACAATACCGTTCCAACGTGCTTCGGGCTGGTGTCGATGATGATAATCGTGGAGCTTTTGCGCTTATCGCCGGGTTCGTAAGCATTTACCAGGTCCTGGCTGGGTGTGTCGAAGCCAAAGCCCAGGTCAGTCCAGCCGCCTTTGCCGCCCACGCGCGGACCTTGCCAGGTCGAGTAGCTACCAACGGCTATATCGCCATTGTTGAACGTACCACTTTGGGTTTCAAAAATGGATTCAGCATTGTTGTTCCCTACGTAGCGCCAGATGGTCGTATAATCGGGCACCAGCGAATACTGGCCCGAATTGATAACTTCCTGTGTAAGCGCCTGTACCTGCTGCCAGTTTTTGCGGTACATATACGTTTTGGCTAACAGCGCCTGAGCAGCCCCTTTATTGGCATGACCCACCGCCGATTGTGCCCGAAGCGGTAAGTTGTTAGCCGCAAACTGGAGGTCCTGCGTAATGACATTATAGATCGTATCGACCGGAGCGCGCGTCTGGAAGGCAGGGTCGGTGTTCGCATCCTGCGCATCCTTCGGCACCCGGACTACTTTGGGTACTTTACCGAAAAAACGTACCAGATTGAAGTAGTAGTAGCCACGAATGAACCGAACTTCAGCCGTCAACTGAGTTTTCGTAGCTGCATCGATAGAAGACGTAGCTAAAGCCGCCAACGCCTGATTCGCTCGGGAAATACCACTGTAATAGCCGTTCCAGAGGGCCGCGACAAAATTGTTGGTCGGTGTCGTTGTGAAATTGTCAATGTCTTTCAGGGCCGTCTGATCGCCGTCAAAACTGCCTTTGTCAGCATCGTCGGATATGATATTCGTGGCGGCAATAAAACTAATGCTGTGAACATCGCCCCCTTCTCCGCCAAACGGTTCACTATTGTACAGGCTGTTATAAACGCCGGTTACCAGCGTTACCGCCAGATTCGGGTCAGTTGCCGTAGTGGATTGTCCTTGCAGGGGCACATCCAGAAAGCTTTTCTGGCAGGATGCCGCCAGTAAGAAAGCGCCAAAGCCTGTGCCAAGAAATAATAATGTATGCCGTTTCATCTGAGTCTGTTGAGTTTGGTTAGAAGCCCACGTTTAGTCCAACCGCCAGCGTGCTGGGCGTCGGATACGCGTTTAATTCAATTCCTTGTGTGGTGGGGCTGCCATTCGATACGATCCCCGCACTGCTGGTGGTTACGAAGCCCGGCAGTTCGGCGGTGAATCCGCTGTATTTCTTGATGGTGAATAAATTCTGACCCGTTACGAAGACCCGAACGTTACTAAGCCCTACTTTCTTGACGGCCGAATCGGGTACACGGTAACCCAGCGATATGTTATTGACGCGGGCAAAATTTCCCGATTCCACAAAGTAAGTAGAAGCCAATAAGCTACCGCCATTGGCTTTCGGTTGCGTTTGTGAGCCGTTGGAAGGTGTCCAGCGATTATACGCCATCGACTTTTCGACGTTATCCTGCACACTCTGGCGGAATGCTTTTTTGCCGTTATAGATCTGGTTTCCTACGTTGCCGTACAAATCGACACTAAGATCAAAGCTTTTGTAGGTCAGCCCCAGATTCAGACCGAAATAGGCTTTAGGCTGGTAAGAACCAGCAAAAACCCGATCGTTATCGTCAATTTTGCCATCACCATTGGTGTCCTGATATTTGAAATCGCCAGGAGCCGCCGAGGGTTGAATAATTTGCCCGGTTGCATTCTTATAATTGGCTACGTCAGCATCATTCTGGAAAACGCCGAGCACCTGTAGTACGTAGAAACTACCAACGGGCTGGCCGTTATCGGTTCGGGTGGTGTATTGTTGATTTCCCCCGATACCCCCATCGAGAATGGGTTGTCCTCCGTTGAGTCCGATGACCTTGTTCTGGTTCAACGTAGCGTTGCCACCAATTCGGTACGACAGGTTGTTCGTGATTTTTCCCCGCCAGTTAAGCGTAAATTCCAAGCCTTGATTCTGAATGGAAGCCGCATTGGTCAGTACGACACCATCGGCATCGCCCGTTACGGAAGGCACTTTTACGTTGATCAGCAGATCGCGGGATTTCTTGTTGTAGTAGTTAAGTTCGCCCGAAAGCTTGCCGTTCAAGGCGGTGAACTCAACACCTAAGTCAGCTTCTTCGGTCGTTTCCCATTTGATGTTAGGGTCTTTGATCTGGGTAATGGCGCTGCCGGGCGTAGCCACGCCACCCCCAAACGGATAGGGTAAATTAGGCGCTACCGTTACCGTATAGGCATCGGTTGGAATCCGGTCGTTGCCGACCTTGCCCCAACTGGCCCGTAGTTTCAGCATATCGAAAACATGCTGATTGGCCATGAAATCCTCGTTCGTGATCAACCAACCTGCACCCAGGGAGGGGAAATACCCCCAGCGATTTTGCGCCGGAAAGCGTGATGAACCGTCCGCCCGAATAGTTGCCGTGAAGAGGTATTTATCGTTGAAATTGTAATTCAGACGACCTATGTAGGAGTTGCGATTATACTGATCGCCAGACCCATCGTTGGTCGATGTATTGGCGTTGCCGGTATTGATATACCACAGATTCTGTGCAGCCGGAACATCTTTCCGATAGGCCGTAAAGCTGGTCAGCGTGTATTTTTCGGCGGTTGTCCCTACCAGCACGGTTAAGTTGTGTTTATCGAACTTCTTGTTGAACGTAATGAGATTATCCCAGGTCCAGTGAAACGTTCGCGTGTTGATAAATTTCAGATTACTATTGGGATTGCGCTGATTTCCACCCGCGTTAATGAACGTAGTGGTATCGTTATTGAATTGATAATTATACTCCCGGCTGTTCAGATTCACCCAGTCGCCCCCAAGATTACTCCGGAAGGTTAGCCATTCAAGCGGTTTGATTTCGAGATAAGCCGATCCCAGCAAGCGGTTGTCCAGCACTTTGTTATTGTTCTTCTCAATATCCAGCAACGGATTGCCCACGTTCTGGTAGGCAGACGTATTACCATACTTGCCGTTCACTTTTGAGTCGATGATTGGCGCTGCCCGGTACGCATTGTTGTAGGCCGAACCTAAGTTGGCAATCTGATTATCGCCGTTGGCATAGGAGGCAGATATTCCCGCTTTAACGTGCTTATTGAACGTAAAGTCGTTATTAGCCCGGACCGAAAAGCGTTTGTACAAGTTGTCGATGACAAGACCCTGATCTGTATAATAACCAGCGCTGAGGTAGTACGTCGATTTGTCGGTGCCTCCGTTTATTGACAAGCCATGATTTTGCTGGAATCCATTCCGGAGAATCTGCTTGTACCAGTCGGTCGATGTAGCGCCCGCACTGACGGGATTTCCGCTGGCTGCACTGACGTAGTTGGCGTATTCGGTAGCATTGGCCATCGGCACAATGTAGGAGGGAATTCGGAAGCCCGCATTGCCCGAATAGTTCACGGTCATTTTGCCAATCGTACCGCGCTTGGTGGTGATGATGATAACCCCATTAGCCCCGCGAGATCCATAAATCGCCGTTGCCGACGCGTCTTTCAATACGTCTACATTGACAATATCAGCCGTATTGATGTTCGAGATATCATCCGTCAACACACCGTCTACAACAAAAAGGGCCGCCGTACCACCCAGCGCACTGCCTGTCCCCCGAATTCGGACCACCGGCGAACTACCTGGCTGACCACTGCTGATAATCTGTACACCAGCGGCCTTACCCTGTAACGCCTGGGTCGCTGTCAGAACGGGCTGTTTTACTAACTCATCGCCTTTGATCGTGACAGTTGCGCCTGTTACATCGGACTTGCGTTGCGTACCGTAGCCTACCACAACGACTTCCGTCAACGATTTTGTGTCTTCCTGTAACGTGACATTAACGGTTGTTCGGCCACTTATTGCCAGTTCCACTTTCGTGAAACCAATGCTTGAGAAGACTAATGTTGCGTTCTCATCAGCCTGAATAATGTAGATACCTGTTGCGTCGGTTACGGTACCTGTGTTGGTACCTTTTACTTGCACGGTGACGCCGGGTATACCTGTAGTAGTGCCATCTGTCACCTTACCGGTTACCCGAATTGGGGCCAGGCCAGCGATTGCCGGACTAAAGAACGAGATGAGCAGTAGTCCGGCCAGCAGTTGCGAAAGTCGCTTTGTTTTCCGACGGAGTGAAAAGTTGATCATAAGTCATCGGGATAAAATCTTTACTGAGACTAGCTTTTCAAGAAATAGTCTTGCCACTTGTCATTGTTGTTTCAGTAACTTTCTATTATTTTTTTGCACAAAAGTAGGTTAGTGCTAACTTGGCTCCTAAAATCGAGGTACATCAATACCACATCATACTGGCTATTCTAAGCTGTATTTGATGTTTTTTAGCACATCATACCTCTGTGGGACTGATTTTATGAAAAATAGTAGAGCGCAGAAGGGAATGGGCCGCTGTGGGTGGGTTATCATCGTCTTACTGCTTTTCGGTGGGGCTAATCCGCTGTGTATAGCGCAATCGCCTTACGGTTTCTGCCGACCTGAACTGATTCAGTATACCCGCCAGACATACGGAGCCTACAACCAGAACTGGAGTGTTGCCCAGCATCCCAAAACCCGTTTCATGTACTTCGCTAATTCCAAAGGATTACTGGAATTTGATGGAAGTAGCTGGAAGGTATATGAGTTGCCTCATAAGCAAAAAGTACGTTCGGTGGCTATCGATCAGGCGGGTAAAATTTATACGGGTGCACTGGGCGAGTTTGGGTATTGGGCTCCGGGGTCGACTGGCGAGCTAACGTATCACTCGCTGACTCCCCTGATTCAGGAAAAAACGTTCCTGAATGAAGAAGTCTGGAATATCCTGATTACGCCACAGGGCGTCCTGTTTCAATCCTTCGCCTTCATTTATCGGTTCCAGAATGGAAAAATGCAGTTACTACAGCCGCCTGGTACGGTTCTGTTTGTCCATCAGGTTCATAACCGCCTGATGCTGGAGGTAATTGACAAAGGACTTTATGAGCTACAGAACGATCAATACGTGCTGGTAAAAGGCAGTGAATTCCTTAGCCATGAAACCGTAAATACCATATTGCCCGCTGATCATGACGAATGCCTGATCGGGACAGAACGGGCTATTTATCGCTATGATGGCCTACGGTTCTACCCATTCAATACGCAGTTGAATAGCCTTATGCAGCAGAATCGACTTAACCGGGGACTGCAAATTAGTCCAGATCTATACGCTTTCGGTACGCTACTGGATGGCGTGATAATTACAGCCGCCGATGGACAGATTCGCTATCGTATCAACCAGAAAAATGGGCTACAGAATAATACAGTCCTGGCCATGTTACGGGACATGGACGGCAATCTCTGGCTTGGCCTGGATAAAGGAATTGACCTGCTCAATCTTAACTCGCCAGCTCGCTATTTTACGGATACAGACGGTGAATTAGGCACCGTATACACGATCGCCCGCTATGGTGATAATCTGTACTTAGGGACGAATCAGGGCGTTTATTATAAACCGTTGCGTGAGGATGAGATTCCGTTTCAACTGGTTCCCGGTACACAGGGCCAGGTTTGGGATCTGGAAGTTATTGATAATCAACTCTTGTGCGGACATAACAAAGGTACCTTTCGAATAGAGGGCAGCCAGGCCCATTTACTAAGCAGCATTACGGGCGGCTGGGTAATACGTCGCTTAAAGAGTCACCCGGATCGACTTATTCAGGGGACATATACCAAGTTGTGTATTTACCAGAAAGATGCTCGTGGTCAATGGGTGTTTTCGCATACGGTCGATGGTTTTTCGGCCCCGGTTCGCCAATTGGAGGAAGACGAGGCCGGTACGATCTGGGTTAATAAAGCTCCAAACCAAGGCTTGCAACGGCTCCGTTTGTCGGCCGATTTGCGGAGGATAGAAACCAGCAAAACATATAATGACGCTGATTTCAGAGGGGCTACGGCTGACCTTTGCCAAATTCAGCACCGCATTCTGGTAACGTCGCCGAAGGGCGTGCTCATCTACAAAGCATCTGCCGACCAGTTTATCGCTGCGGAGTCACTGTATGGGTGGCTTGGAACGGGTGTCCGGAAGCTTTTTCCGTTGACTGATACGTCTTTATTTCTGCTCCGTCAGGATGGTTCCCTGGCCTTCTCGGCATCAGACAAACGACTATCGAATGATATTCCGGTGAAAGCCCAATGGGTGGAAGAATACGAAAATATTGTGTCGCTCGATACAAACTACGTAGCACTTTGCCGCGAAAATGGCTTCGCCCTGTTGCCTCGTATGGAGCTTTCTCACCTTGTAAGGGGATCCGTACGTCAACCCTTAATTCGGACCGTAACCGTTGTTGATGATCCGGTAGTCAATTACACATTTTGGCGGGCGACACCGGGGCTCGTTTTCTCGCATCGGCAGGACAACCTAGTGATCACATTTGCTACGCCTTATTATACTCGACCAGTTAAGTATAGTTACTGGCTCGAAAACAGTATGCGTAGCTGGTCGCCGTATGCGGCCATTCATCAGAAGGAGTTTAATAACCTGCCTCCCGGCCACTATGTGTTTCACCTAAGGTCAAACCTGTGCCCGGCCGAAAGTTTACTAACGTTTGACGTACGTCCGCCCTGGTATTGGACTGTCTGGAGCAGGTTACTGTATGTGGCTTTATTGGGGTATGTGTGTAATCTCCTGTACCGGTACCATCTCAGGCGGGTGGCTTCCCAGCAAAACCAGATACGCGAAAAACTGGAAGAAAAATTGCGTCATCAGGAGGAGGAGAGTCAGCGGGAAATTATCCTGCTGCAAAAAGAACAACTGGAGCAGGGCCTGATCCAAAAATCGGAGGAACTGGCTAATTCAACCATGTCGCTCATTCAGAAAAATGAGCTGTTGATGCAGCTAAAAGACGAGTTAAGCCGGGTGAAAGTCCGTGCCGGAAATGGCATATCCGGCGATGCTTTTCAGCGAATTAATGTTCTGATTGATACCAACATTTCGAGCGAGCAGGATTGGAAACTGTTTGAAGCCAACTTTAATAAAGTACACGAACAGTTTTTGAAACACCTCATCGAAAACTACCCTGATCTTAGCCAGGGCGACCTTAAACTAGCTGCTTACCTGCGCATGAATCTGTCAACAAAAGAGATTGCTCAATTGCTGAACATTACTCATCGAAGCGTGGAGTTGAAGCGCTACCGACTTCGTAAAAAACTGGCTATCGACGCAGAGACTAATTTGAGTGAGTTTATGATAAAGTATTGAATCGGTATACGGTATACGGTGGCTGACGCCTAAGTTGATTTCGCGTCAGTCACCGTATACCGTATACTGTAACTCATATCAAATCCCAGCCTTTTCGGTATTCCCTTGATAACAAGGCGTTGGCGTCGGAATTGTGCCTGAATTTTTCTTTGTGGGCATTCCATTCCAGTGGCTTACCCAGTCGGTAAGAAATTAAACCGAGGTGCATGGGCATAGTCATCTGGCGGGCGTAAGCCAGATTTGATTCTGGTTGCTTACGCGATTTTACGGCGTTTACAAAATTCTGCTGATGACCCGGCGAGCGTTCGAGGGTAATCGGTATTTCGGCAATGTCGTTCATAACCACGCCATTGATTGTGATCTCACGGGTGTTATAATCGCAGAGAAGTGTGCCTTTGTCGCCTTCAAAATAAGCACCGATACCCCGTTTTTCGGCACCCGGTACGTTCGGTGGTGTGCTAGTCCAGTGTAGGTTTAGTCCCTCGAATTCGTAATCGATGTCGATCCATTTCGGGGCATCGCCAATGCCTCCGGGTGCTTCTCCTTTTGCGCTTATACGTTTCAGGCCCGTCGGGTTAATAGACCACCACACTACGTCGGCAATGTGGCACCAGAAATCCTGAAACACCCCGCCCGAATAATCCAGAAAATAGCGATAGGTGAAATGGCAGCGTTCGGGCGTGTAAAGTGACGCCGGAGCTGGCCCCTGCCACATATCCCAGTTCAACGTAGCAGGTGGCGTCTGGTAATTGGCTGGGCCAAGCACAGGTGGAAATCCCGTTTTCCAGAGCCGAACCGTATGCACCTTACCGATCGCTCCAGACTGGATAATCTCGACGACGCGGTGATAGTTGTCGCCCGCGTGAATTTGGGTGCCTAACTGGAAAATACGGTCGTAGCGATTTAGCGCTTTGAGCATTTTCTGCCCTTCCCGAACGCTGTAGGAGAGTGGTTTCTCGCCATACACATCTTTCCCCGCCTGAAAGGCCATGATGGCTACCTGCGCGTGCCAGTGGTCGGGCGTGGCGCAGGTGATGGCGTCAATATCCTTCCGGTCGAGCAGATGCCGGAAATCGGCATAGGTTTTAGCCTTGGTGTCGGGCTGTAACGTCTGTAATGTGTTTAAGGCTTTGCTCAGATGGGTTTCGTCCAGATCACACAACCCAACAACTTCCACATCGGGTAACTTCGCAAACCAGTTCAGGTGGTTCGTTCCCATGCCATTCAGGCCAATATGGGCGACGCGCAGGCGATCGCTGGGGGCAACCTTGCGTTTCAGGCTGGGGAACATGGCCAGACTAAGCGCAGCCGCACTGCTTTGCTTTATAAAATTCCGGCGATTAGATTGAAGCGTCATGGCGAAGAAGCGATTCAGGTTACTACGTTACGTTTACTGATTCATCACTGGTAATGACGGCAAGGTGAAGAAATCTACTGTACATGAGCGTCCTTTTTCCTCGATTGTGACCGCCGGTTCAATTACGTTTATAAAGCCGGGTAATTCTTTGCGGCATCGTCCAGCACCAGCACCCAATCCTGGCCGTAGCCTTTCGAGGGAGGAGTAAATTGTTGCGGTTTCTGGTTGTTGAACATACCCGCTGATTTAGTTTTGCCCGTTCGCGGATCGAACCACGTAGCAGTAATAGTTTTGCCGGAGATTTTGCCCGGATTTACCGTAAATGGCTTGCCTACAGCCGAATAAACGAAGGCATAATCTTTGCCACGACTAGCCTGAACCCGTTCGGCCGCACTCAGGTTGTTTTCAGCAATTAAAGACTGGTCGGGGACACGCTCAAGCTGCGGGCGAGCGGTCATCAATCGCCTGACATATGTCATCTGATTGGCACCAGGTAAATCCATCGCTTCCTGCCAATACATGTGGGGACCGTTGACCGATGGCCGTTTCGTACTGTACATCTGCCAGATATCGTGACAGCCGTAGGTGTGGCCGTGAGCCCCCGCAAACAGGTCCAGGTAAGCATACAATCGTACGTCGTAGGCATTGGATGTGCCCAGATCTTTGACATTAAAACAAACCGGGTGGTCTTCATAAATCGGTTCGGCGTCCATCGTAGGCTTGATCGGCTGACGATTGTACGACACGCTGATATAGTCGTACATGGGCGTAAAACGGCAATGGCCATTCTGGTGCATGTTGAAGGCAAACCAGTCATCGGCCTGAAACCATTTCGATGCGCCCCCGTCGAGACCGTTAGGTTGCGGGTGATACGTTATCAGTGCCTTACTGGCTCCTCCAACCCCCTCCTGAATACCGGCGGCCATCGCGCGCCAAATTGCTACGTCCTGCGAACCATCGCGCGGATTGCGATCGCCCCCCAGAATCCAGACGATGTTCTCCCGGTTTTTATAGCGATCGCCCACGTAGCGTCCGTATACTTTCGCATTGGCAACGGTAAAGATTTCGGGTCCTTGACCCCACGTACTTTTGAAGACTTTATCGCCCCAGGTCGGTAGAAAACCAATGACAATACCGTACTGGGCTGCCTTATCGATAATGTAATCAACATGCTTGAAATAGGCTTCGTTAGGTGTAGTGGGGTCGTTGTTCAGGAGGGGTGTATCTCCATACGGATTCGGTTCTTTGAGACCATCGAATTCAGCAAGTGCCACCGCCTGGACGACCGTAAATCCCTGTTCAGCCCGACGTTTGAGGTATTGATCGGCTTCTTCGCGGTTAAGTCGGTGAAACAGTTCCCAGGCGGTATCACCCATCCAGAAAAACGGCGTATCGTTCTGATGAACCAGGTATCGTTTGTTATCTGATACTTTTAACCGACCATTCGTGAACGGCTGCTGCGCCCAAAGCACGACCTGCATCAGCAAAAGGCCGGTAAGCATGAGGAATTTTTTCATGAGTTTCACTGTAACCTGAATTTTCGTGCCGTACTATTTTTAACCTACTCTGTCAGTTTCTGAACTGACGGGCATCTTGACAGGTAAATTAACAATAAAGTTATTCAAGAATTACAGCACTGACTGCAACTAAAAAAGAATCGAATTATCGAGTAATCTTACCAGGATAATCATTGCTGGTCCCGAGGCCGTAGAGCGTCACGAATTAACGCAGTAAGCACTTATCATTATATAAAGAAATCGGGCGAGCCTTTTAAGAGCTCGCCCGGTTAGCGGTATCTATAGACTAACTATTCACTGCTTTCTGACGTGGTCGATTTTATCAGCCTCCAGAGTAGCCATGCTAACTTGTTTTCCCTTATTTCAAGGGCGTTGGCAACGTAACGAAATAAATCCGGTTCAGGTCAACCTTGCCCGTAGCGGGTAAAATCTTCGCCATGAACCCATTTTGTCCATTATCCACTACCCCAAAATCATCATCGTTGGAAATGGCCAGGCGATTTGCTCCAAGCAACGCAACCCCTTCGGCTTTATCGTGCGGATAGACCGGCGAAATGTCCTTTAATAGATCAAATACCAGCGTCTTGGTAACCGGAACAACGCCAGCAGCCTGTAGGCCAGCTTTATCTTTAAGTTGTTCTACGGTTAGGCCATTGAAAAGCCTGCCACCGTCACCATTCGTGGCATCCGAAATATCGGTTGCTCCGGCAAGATCAAATTTGTAGATGCGTTTGAAGGTCGCTGGTTTGGTAGTATTTCCGCCATAATCACCATCACGCTCCAGCGCTAAAAAGGTTGTGTTTGTAATGGCTGCTACGTCACTACATCCTGTCAGGCTTGCATTTTCCATGAGGTAGGCATACTGTTTCGTGGCACCAGTCGCAATATCGAATGTCAGCACACGGAGTACGGTAGAGCCCGTTGTCGCTGCTGAAGAGGGATTGTACATCGGTGATTGCATCAACCCAACCAGGGTTTTTCCGTCAGGCGTCATCGTTAACCCTTCCATCCCCCGGTTTGGGCGACGGCGGGCCAGCACTTTGGGCAATGTACGTCCGCCGGTACCGGAGCCAAATGGATTGATACGTTCAATGGTTTTGCCGGTCGCATCGAAATGGGCAATATGAGGACCATATTCATCGCTGATCCAGAACGTACCATCGGGCGCTATGACCAAACCTTCCGAATCTAGCCCATCGGCGTTTGGGGCAATCGTCTGACCCTGCAAATCAAGCGCAATTTCACCTGTGTTGCCTTGCCCGATGGGATTAGGCAAGCCGGTCAATGGCTGTCCAGCGGCATTTTTAAGTAAGATAGTCTGTTCCAGAACCAGCTTGTCTCCAACTACCCGGAATTTACCGACTTGGGGCGTAAAGTCAGCTTTTCCGAAAATGATCGAATTTGCCACCGATCCAGCGGCATTCGGTCCTCGATCAGTTAGTAAATAAAACACGTTTGGGTCAGTGGGATCAGCTGCAATGGCCGACCCAAACCCACCATTATAGATAACTGTACCGTTAGGGGAGGTCGCTAATACCTTCGGGTCGCTCGCTTCGGCAAAGCCCGGATACTGAATGGACGGCAGAAGATGGTCCTGGCAGGCTGTAACGACTAATCCACTGACAAGGGCACCAAGGATGGTCAAACGAGCCGGGAAAACGGATCTATTCATGGTAAAAGAGGACGTTTATATTGACACCATAAAGCTAAATCATCCCATATTACCCGTGTGTCATCTATTGCCCTTGTTTATTAAGGCTATATTAAGGTTTCAACTGTTGTCTGATCACCAACGACACGTAGCAACTTATGTATCGAGTCAAAAACAAAAATGCCAACTTCAGAAGTTGGCATTTTTGTTTTTAATGACACCCAACGAATTGGATAAACAACTGTAGGGTGCTGTCGGAATACTGTCGATAAAGTACTTATTATAAAAAGTATATAAAGCTGCGCCTAAGGGATAACCGCCATGAGCAGTTAATTAAGCCAATTCATAAATGTCTTCAACTGAAAGCTTTCTAGACTGTAATTCCTCCTGAACCGCTCTGGCAAACGCACTCTTATCCGATTTCCGATATTGCTCCCGATTTAACGCGCCCGATGGGGCAATGAAAACCTGGTTTACCCGCTGGCAGGCTGCCCAAAGTTGCGGATTCATCGCAATTTTATATTGCCGAATGGGTGTATCTGCCCCAAACCATAACCTGGCTATATTTTCAACTGTCACTTTCATCACAAGTCCCATGCTCGTTCAAACTCATTGGTTGGTGTATAAATCAATCATTTAACCTCTTACTACTAGACGTGCTATCCCTTAACTAGTCACGACGCAATATGTTCACCGCTCATGCAAAGACACATGTTGGTAAATTTGCTTCATGTATTTAATGGCAAACTGACCGATTGTTTCCAAGATTGCCATTATCAATGAGTTGACCAATAGGCTCCTAATGCGTCACCTTATCCGTCACGATGTCGTAGATTCCACAAGGAACCAGGTCATTATCTTCGTAGCCCCGGAACAGAAAATCGTTGGCATCAATTACTGACTCGAACCCCATGCCGTAGATGCTACGTTGTTGATAAAAAACGGCGATGAAGCGCATACATACCATGAGTGGTGTGCTGTAAAGGTAGCGAGTAGCCCATACTAGTATGTTACGTGATAATTATGGTAAGGTTAATTAATTGCCTTTCTCAGGGAGAAAATTCGCTGATGCAAGCCGACTGAATTCTGTTTGTTTCTGAAAAACGAACCTATTTTTAGGAAGCTTACTTCTCAACGATTTGATAATGGATGCATCAGAAATTGCCGAAATGATAACATAAACTTAACATTACCCTTTTGTTTGTGCCTTTTCTTTCGTATTTCTTTGTAGATTTTTTTCTCGTTGCCCATCACTAACAAAACTTCAGAATGAAAGCTAAAAAAAAGGCACTTGCTCAGGATATTACAACCGCTGTTGAAGCTAAACTAGGCGAAGCCACCGAGCAGTCGAAGAAGTTCAAAAAAACTATTGAGAAGTCGGCGAAGAAGCTGGCGAAGAAACTAGTAAAACTTATTAACAAAGAAGAAAAGAAACACAAGCCAGGCCATAAAGCGGCTCTTGATCCTAAAAAATCGAAAAAGACAGCCAGAGATACAGACGCTTCTGTGTCAGCGTAATCATATGCTCGTAAACGTTCGGGACTAGTAAAGTCAAGTCTTTATTGCCACCGGACGTTGCCAGTCGGCTTTTCACGTGAGGTCTTTACTGTCGGTAGTTTCCCGATGGTAAAGATGAAGCGTTCTTCCCTCCAACGTGGCTACGAAAAGACCTTTAGGAATTGCTTACACAATGCTACGTTTATCCTTTACAACGGCTACGTCAGTTAGTTGTCCGCCGAACGTCAGCTACTATACGATACGTATATAGTTAGGTAGATTCGAGTCAAACAAACCATTTTTACCAAAATAGACGTCAGCTACCTTATTATCAGTTATGCCTCTCCTTGTAGCCTTAATTCGGAGGTATCAATCGTTCCTGCAAAACCTGATAAGAGCGGCTAACATTACCCATCACTAGGTCCCGGAAAGCCAAGCCATTGACGGATACTCGTTAAATAATTGGTCGCAATAGTGCGAATGGCGGCTGTGCTAAAATCGCCTATCCGGCGGCCAGCATGCAGGTAAGGCATTGCCTGATCGGTTAGAGCATCATAGACGCCCTGAGGGATCAATTCCTGATCTTCGTGGCCCCAGCACAGAAAATCAACGGCATCAGACAGGTTGTCAAACCCGAAGCTGGTTGTGGTTTGGAGTTGATTAAAAACAGCGATGAAGCGCATAAAAACGACAATTGGTTCAGTGGCAAAAGTAATGGTCTCCTTTCTTTCGGGCTGTTAAGAAATCGTTATCAAACGTATTCGTTTTCGAGATTTATCTATAGTAAGGGGCGAACTGCGTCGGCGGCCCCTCCTGCGCCAGAAACAAAAAAACGTAAGCCCATCTAATCAGACGGGCTTACGTTACTTCGCGAAGACATTAACCAGCGGGTTTACTGCTTAGAATCCGAAGCGAGCGCCAAGCTGAATCTGGAACGGATCGCCCGACGGTGTAACCACTCCAGTCGCATTTACACGGTAATTAAATTGCTGGGTTGCCTGGCTAAATGCGGGGACAGCCGCATTGCCCCCCGAGGCCGGAATCCCCAGCGCATACAATGTCTGGTTCCCCAATGATAGGTTCGTTCCTTTGTTTCGGTTTAGCAGGTTAGCCACGTTAAAGGCATCCACCGATATGTCGAGATATTGCCGTTTTCTGTTTATCTGGAACCGCTTGTTGGCCCGAAGATCGAAAACACCGTAGAACCCATTGATACCACCGTTTCGTTCGGCAATCTTGCCTGAAGACGCGCTGATGTAATCTTTAAGGCTCTGACTGGCTGTCGGACTATCCAGTAAAGTCTGTAAACCGGTCCGTATATTGGCGGCCGTTTCGGGATTGTTTCTGTTGAAAACGTAGGCTAGATCATTGTTTGTCACAAAGTCGCCATTGTTATTGGCGCCCGACAGCAGTGAATACCGCGTACCGCCAATGCCCGAATACCGGAACCCTACTGAAATGCCGTAGAAGGAAGGCAACGTACCATAAATAACCAGCTTATTTCGGAACTGGTTGTCGGAGTATGACATCCGGCTCAGGTCGCGCGGATCATCTTTCACCAATTGCACCAGCGTGGCTGTGTTGGCTACGTTACCATTGAAGGACGTATTGTCTTTAGCATCATTCCAGGTGTAGCTGGCCGAGATTTCACCATCCCGGAAATACTGATACGTTCCATCGAGCACAACCGCAAACTGGTTGACTTTGCCCTGACTACCCAACTCCAACACCCGGCCCAGCCGCTGACTTACCCGGCCTAATTGCCAGTCACCTACGCCGGTAGAAGGCATTGAGTTCAGCGGTACATACACGCCCCGGTTATCTTCATTGGCTAACCGGAAAAGTGGCTCGGCAACAATATTTCGGTCAACATACGTGTAGTTGTGGCGGGCCAATGATGCATACCCGGTCAGGCTAACTTTCAGCTTATCAGACAAATAGTGCGTATAAGACAGGTTAGCTTTATAGATTACTGGCGTCCGTGCATCGGCCCCGGTCATGTTGATGGTAGGTAGCTGGAGGGCCGCCAGAGAAGGAATGCTGGCGTAGTTGGTCCGGTAAGCGGCAAAATCCGGCGTGGGTACGTCCGCCCCGCGTACGTCTACTGTTCCGTAATGTTTTCCGTCGAAGGTCAGGTTATTGATGATGACGTAGTTGTTGATGTCAGACGCAAAGACACCGGCTCCAAAACGGATGAAGTCTTTGTGCTCTTCGTTGACATCCAAGGTTAACTGCAACCGGGGCTGGGCCACGAAAGATTTAAGCTGATTGTCGGTGCGCAGTTTCAGGTCATCAAAGACTACCTGATTGAATTCGGCTTTCGGATACACGGCATAATCGAAGCGCAAACCGGCGGTCATGTCCAGTCCTGGAGCCAGCTTCGTACTCATCTGGCCGTATAAACCGGCGTTGAGCGTATTACCAACAACCGTTGGATCGGCTACCAGAGGCACTTCCCGGAAATACCGGTACGGTTGCAGCCGCTCAAAGTTATCCAGAGCCGTAAAATTGGTTGTACCAACCGTACTCTCTCTGTAGTGGAAACGGCCGTTCACTTCACTGCCATAGAGTGATTTGGCGTGGGTATACATCAGGTCGATACCAAATGTATACTGCGCTTTGTTGGTGTTGTAGTACAGGTTGTCAACCAACTGGATTACGTTGTTAGTGAACCCTTCCTGCGCAAAACGATGACCACCCATCTGAATATTAGTTGCCCGACTGACCCCGTCGATGGTTGACGCTACGTTCTCAACGATGTTCCGGGGAATGTTGGCTGCCGGTAGCTGATCGCCGGGGGCGCTTTTCTGATACGTATATAAATGCTGGACTTTTAATTCATTCGTAAACTTGGAATTGAGCGAGGTACGCAACGTAGCCAGCAGGCTGTTGTCGATGTTGAAATCGTTCCCGTACGACTCGTAGATATTGATGTTGGTATTATCGGCCAGTCCCAGTTTGTTGCGGTCGTTGGTGTAGTTGTCGCGGACGGTCAGCAGGTTTTTCTCGTTTATCTGCCAGTCAATACGGGCAAAACCAGCATCCGTAGGGCGGACTTTGCTGAACGTGCCGTACTGAGGTGTGTTGGCCGTACCATATTTGGTCTGGGCAATGTTCACAAACCGGTCGAGGGTGGCTCTGGTCACCAGAAACCGGCTTTCGTCGGCGGGCGTCTGAACGTCGGCAATAATCAACGGACGCGAATCCTGCTGGTGATCCCAGACGACAAAAAAGTGGAGTTTGTCTTTGATGATCGGGCCACCCAGTGAAAAGCCGAACTGGTTGGTCGAAAACGGAACCTTGCGTTCGTTGCCCCGGATATCGTACTTACTGGATAACCAATTGGCGCGGGTGTAATTAAAAATACTACCCGTCAATTTGTTCGTTCCTGATTTGGTCACGGCGCTGATGGTACCACCACCGCTACGTCCGTAAATCACATCATACTGGTTGGTAACCACTTTAAATTCCCGTACGGCCTCAATGGAAATTGAGTAAGGGGCTCCACTACGACTGGTCGTTGCACCCGCCGATGTTGGATTCTTGGCGGTTGTACCGTCGATGGTAAAATTCGTTGATGAACCAAGCTGTCCGGACAGGTTAGTGCCCCGGCTCAACGGCGATAGGTCAGTCAGGGAAGTGAAATTCCGGCCATTGACTGGTAATGCGGCAATGGAACGCGCTGATATGGTCGTAGCCGCTCCCAGGTATTCCGTCTTATTTTTAAGCCCGGATGCCACCACCTGCACCACTTCGAGCGATTGACCGCTCTCCTCCATGCTGAGGCTTACCCGGACGGCATCACCCTGGTTGAGTGTATAGCCCGTTCTTTTTTGGTCGCCGTAGCCAACAAATGTAACGCGGACGGTGTATGGCCCGCCCAGCGGCAATTCTTTGAACAGATATTCCCCCTGGACATTGGTCACTGTTCCGGTTGTAAAACCCGTTGATTCGTTACGTACCTGAACGGTTGCGCCCGGCAGTGGCGACTTTTTGTTATCGGAAATAACCCCCGAAATGGAGGCCTGTGTCGTTTGTGCGCTTGTTTTTTCAATAACCAGACAGGCAAAAAGCAGCAATAAGATAGTTTGAAGAAGATGTTTTTTCATACAGCAGGCATGTAAAATTTACCGCTGCAAAGAGAGCATATCTACTGTCGTTTAATGTTAATTTAATGTTACCAAATCGTGACCATTGTTTTACGCTACTGAGTGATGGACAGGAAAAGATTTACCTATACCAGACAAACCCTTTCTACCGATACCAATTTATATATGACCGGCCACCCTGTTTCACTGCCTACAAACGGGCCACTTCCTAACAATAGAAATCCTAATCTTCAATCAACGGCAGATTCCGGTTTGATAAGCATGAATAATTTATGAGCTATAGATAATTTCGTGAACAGCCCGCATCTACTTAGACGCGGGCTGTTTTGTAGATAAGACTTTTTTAGTCTGAAAGCGCTGGGTTTTTTAGCGAAAGAAAAGGTAACCCTTATTGGCTTTTTGTAAATATCGGACCATATTCTCACATTTCAATCCAAAGAAAAAGGTCCTTTGTTATATCCCGAAAACAATTAATTTCTACCCAATAAACCAGTTTCTGAAATGAAACAACTCAACGAAGTACAATCCAAAAACAGTGGCCCAAGTATGCCAGCGATCCCCTCGGTTGAACGCCGAATGTTTATGCGCCAGCTTGGTTTATTGTCGGCCTCAACAGCCGCCTTTCTTGCCTCGTGTACTCGGCCAACCGATGATTTGGTCAATCCGAACACCGGGCATGCCGGCGCGCGGGCGGGGGCCTCAATTCTGCCCGATGGGACTATTGATTTAGGCTCAGGTGACCTCGGCATCTCGAACCTGGCTTACGCCCTGGATCAGCTAGAGACGGCTTTTTATGCCACCGCACTCGAAAAGGCCAACGGGATTAGCCAGCAGGATCGTAAGGTCATTGCCGAACTACATGACCATGAACTGGTCCACCGCGAATTTTTCAAGGCTGTGTTAGACGGCAATGGCATTCCGATGCTGGACTTCGATTTCAGTGGAATCAGCTTTTCCGACCGCAATTCCGTATTTGATGCGGCTCAGCAATTTGAGGACGTAGGTATCGCTGCTTTCAATGGAACGGGTCCGCTGATTGAAGATCTGGAACTCCTGAAGATAGCTGGAAAACTGGTTTCTATTGAAGCCCGACATGCTACACTGGCCCGCTACATGCTTCAGCCAAAGTCATACTTCTCGCTGGGTCATGAATTGATCGACCCTCAGGGACGCGATTGGGCTTTAACGCCAGAGGAGGTCGTTAAGAAAGCCCAGCCTTATATCAAACAAAAAATCAGTGTTGCTAATCTTCCCAAATACTAACTCAGCCTTCGTATGAACTTGTTTAACATTTTATCAGACATAGAAAAAAGCGACGCTGAAGCCTACGAACGGGTGGAGTTTTCACGGCGGAAATTATTAAAAACAACGGCCTTTGCGGCTGTTGGTACGAGTGCCCTACTGACTACCACGCTTAACAAAGCGTTTGCGGCTGATGGCGACGTAGTGGATGTGCTTAACTTTGCCCTCCTGCTCGAATATCTGGAAGCCGAGTTCTACGCAAGGGGTCTTGATCAACCCGGTCTGATTCCGGGTAGTGATCGGAATGTATTTATGAAAATAGGCGAACACGAGAAACAGCACGTTGACTTCCTCAAGTCAGCGCTGGGTGGCCAGGCCATCGCTAAACCAGCTTTCGATTTCACCGCGGGTGGAAAATATCCCGGTGCCCTATCTGATTATGCAACCTTTCTGACGTTATCTCAAGCCTTCGAAGACCTGGGCGTACGGGCTTACAAGGGGCAGGCTCCCCGGCTGAAAGGAAATCGGGATGTCTTGCTGTCAGCCCTGAAGATCCATTCCGTCGAAGCTCGCCATGCGGCTGATGTCCGACTGATCCGTGGGTTACGGGTATGGACTTCAGAACAGGAGACGGGAGGTGCGCCAGCGGCCGTATATGAAGGGGAAAACCTGCTGTATCAGCATGATGCTGTCGATTTAATCTCGCTGGTAACCCCAAAAATTGTTCAGCGGGAAGGCAACCCTGAAATGACGACAGAGAAAATCGTTCGCGAATCGTTTGATGAACCTCTGACCAAGGAAAAGGTGTTGGCGATTGCCGGGCCATTCGTTGTCAGTGCCTAAAAAACTTATTACGTACCTGCGAATTACGTAGAAGGTCGTGCATAAGTAGTTAGCTTAATAAAAAAGGGAGTTCTGGCTAAGTAGTCAGAACTCCCTTTTTTATATTTTTAGACTAACTCTAACGGTAAATCTTTGTCGCAATCAGGCTTCTGTTACTTTTATGAGCCGTTTTACCGGAATGAGGATTGCGCTAAAAATTATTTGGGGCCGCGCACCGCTTCCAGTATTCCATAATCACAACAATGGTTTTTTCTAATTCATCCATTGTGGCTTGCTTGACAAAAAAGCCCTGTACGGATAAACTGTAGGCATCGATCACCATCTGCTGACTGACTGCTGTGGAAAAGAAGAGATAGGGGATGCACTTCACTTTTAGCCGGGCGTCCATATGAATTTTATCCCGTAGGGCAAACCCATTCAACTTCGGCATATTAATATCCGATAAAATCAGAAACGGAACTTCAGCCGTATTATCTAAGTAATCCAGTGCTTGGTGCCCATCCAGAAAATAAATAACTTTGTTTAGATACCCTAGTTTCTTGAAAACCAACTCTAATAATAACTGGTCGTCGAGGTCATCTTCGATGATGATAACCGGTCCATTTTTATTCATAGGTGTAAAAGACGTCAAATGAATGGATTGTCAAACCACAACGAATGAATAATAGCAATAACCAGTGGTTATGACTTAGCTAAGCAGAAGAAACGCCAGTTCGGGTAGGCAGATGAAATAAACTAATCGCTTCAGGTGAAAAAAGCCGATTTAAATTAACCGGCTGGCCCCTTTGATTGTTTAATTAAGTTGAACAGACATACGGAATAATGTCTCATGACTGATTAGCGATGAAAAGGACCGTTCCCTCATCATTATGGTTAGGATATGACTTACACGTCGGTTTAATTAGTTATACTCAGTACAAAAAAACATTTACACACTAGTACCCATTTATGCACTACGATTATGCCATTGTTGGAGCCGGTTTTGCCGGAAGTGTATTAGCCGAACGCTTGGCTACTCAGTCGGGAAAAACAGTTCTATTGATCGACAAACGTCCTCACATCGGCGGTAACGCCTATGATTGCCTCAATGAGGATGGTATTTTAATCCATCAGTACGGCCCGCATATTTTCCATACAAACTCCCCCGATATATTTACTTATCTGTCGCAGTTTACCGAGTGGCGGCCCTATGAACATCGGGTACTGGCATCGGTGGATGGGCAATTGCTGCCTATTCCCATCAATCTTGATACCGTTAATAAATTATACGGCTATAATTTTACTTCCGAGGAGCTGGCCGACTATTTCAAGACCGTAGGGGAATCCGTCGATGATATTCGTACGTCTGAGGATGTGGTCGTGAGTCAGGTAGGCCGCGATTTGTACGAAAAGTTTTTCCGGGGTTATACCCGCAAACAGTGGGGTGTCGACCCATCGGAACTGGATAAAATGGTTACCTCACGGATTCCGACCCGCACCAACCAGGATGACCGTTATTTTACGGACGAATTTCAGTTTATGCCACTTCACGGCTATACGAAGATGTTCGAAAAAATGGTGGCTCATCCTAACATCCATCAATTGCTCAGCACCGACTTCAAGCAGGTAAAAGACCAGCTTTCGTTTGATGAACTAATTTATACTGGTCCAGTCGATGAGTATTTCGACTTCTGCTATGGCAAACTTCCGTATCGTTCTTTACGATTCGATCATCAGACGATGGATGTGACGGATTATCAACCCGTATCGGTTGTAAACTATCCGAATGATCATGCATATACACGTATTACAGAATATAAGAAGTTAACCGGTCAGGAGCATCCTAAAACCAGCCTGACTTTCGAGTATCCGCAGGATGAGGGAGACCCTTATTATCCTGTGCCACGTCCCGAAAATGCAGAACTGTATCGCCAGTACAAGCAGTTAGCCGACCAGCAGTCTGGCGTTCATTTCGTGGGGCGGCTAGGTACGTATCGATACTATAATATGGATCAGGTAGTGGCCCAGGCCTTAACCTTATACAAAAAATTAGTTGGAGCGGGTTCGCTCCAGGATGTGATTGTGGGCTGATCTATCAAGACGACGGAAAAAGTTGCTGACCCTACTTATCATTGATCAATGGCAAGTAGGGTTTAGTCTTTTCGTAATTGCATACCTACGTATCGAATGAAGAAGTTCCTGCGTGAAAACGGGCTCTCGCTCCTGTTTACCTTCATTACGCTGCTAACCTTAGCGGGTCAGATCATTGTTGGATGGCATGAATTTAACAATGAGCTAAGTGATTACGGGCGGGCGCCCCTCACGTTGGGGGATTACCTCACCAGTGGTCATTGCATCGAAGCTGTTTTTGAAAATTGGGAAAGTGAGTTTTTACAAATGGGCCTGTACGTACTCCTCACGGTATCCCTTTATCAGAAAGGGTCTTCTGAATCCAAAAGCCTGGATAAACCCGAAGAAGTCGATCGTATACCCTCGCCAGCCCGAAAGGGTGCTCCCTGGCCCGTTCGTCGAGGTGGCTGGGTATTGAAACTGTACCAGAACTCGCTTAGTATCGCTTATTTTTTACTGTTCGGACTTTCCTTTTGGCTGCACGCGCTTGGGGGTGTTAAGCAGTATAACACTGAACAGGCGTTGAAAGGGGAAAGCGAGATGCTTAGCCTTTGGCAATTTCTGGGAACCAGTGAATTTTGGTTTCAATCGCTACAAAACTGGCAAAGTGAATTTCTGTCGGTTCTTTCCATTGTAGTACTGTCTATCTACCTGCGCCAGAAAGGCTCACCTGAATCTAAACCGGTTGATGCTTCGCATGCCGAGACGGGGGAGTAATCAAGGCTCATTCATCACTTATCAACGTGAAAAACCTGTATCTACTTCTTGGTTTGGTCACCTGGAGCCTACAGACGCTGGCTCAGCAAACCATTTTTAGTGTACCCTCATCTGATATAACCCCAAAACATAAAATACTGGCTCAACAGCAAGTCGATATCAATGGTGAACAACTACGTTCATCAACAACCGTTGATTTTGGACTGGGCCGAAACTGGGAAGTTGGATTTAATCTCTACAATGTAGATTATCAGCGTGAGCAGCACAGTTGGCTACGCAATGATACAACCATTCAGATGCCCTATGCGCCTTTACTGCTGATCAATGCGCAGAAGACGTTTGAACTGACAGATGCCCTGCACCTGGGCCTGGGTGGTCAGACCGGAATAAATTTGTTTCCAACAGGACATAGTTCCTGGGAGGGATGGGGCTATGCGAACGTGGGTGGCAGTTTTGACGATGAGCACTACCAGGCCGTCATTGGGGCATACGCAGGCAATCAGCGGTATCTGGCCGAGGGCTCGACGGTGGGTATGCATTTGGGAATTGACGCCGGCATATGGTACGAAAAAGTACACCTGCTGGGCGATTGGGCCACTGGTACACATGAATATGGGCAACTGGTGCTGGGAGTAGAAGTCTATCTGCACAAGCACCTGCCATTGGCCCTTGGCTGGCGTCGATCCAATCAGGACGGTAACCAGGGGGTAGTTGTTCAGCTAACGTATACGCCCAAATAAATACCTGCTGTTTCAGATAGGGTACGTTTCTGCCAGTAACTGCTTAAAGACCAGCGCATCCTGACGCATGTGTATGTTGTTAAAGAAAACGTACGCAGGTTTATTGACTGGCAATAACTCCGTTAACTCCGCTAATTCGGCTGGCTCATATTGATAACGCCACCCCTGCCGCCCGTGAAGCCGGAAGTAAACGTGTTCCGGGGTTACGGTCGCGGTGGTAAACGGATCAACCACATGCCACAGGTGAAGATCCTCACATAATGCCTTTATCAAAGATTTATCCCATGGGCCGCGAGGCTCCCAGCAACAGGCTAAGCCCTTTCGCTCAATGCGGGAGAAGAACTGAACCAGATTTTGAATATGCTCAGGCGTCTGGGTAAAGCTGGCCGGGGACTGAAACAGTACCGTTTTAGCGCCCAGCGCCTGAGCACACGCCAACATGAATTGCCAGGCTTCGTCAACAAGGGTAGTCGGTTTGAAATAGCCAGCTGCTGCCCGCTCAGGTTCCGAAAGGGTCCGTTTCAGCCGGTTATAGGTCGGACTTTTTGCCGGATGCGTAATGAGTTGCCAGGCTTTTAGCGTGAACTCGAAGTCAGGCGGCATCTCACGTCGCCAACGGTCCAGGGTAGCAAGCTGGGGCGGTTGATAAAAGGTTTGCTGGATTTCGACGCAGGAAAATAGCGCTGCATACGCAGCTTTCGAGCCACCCAGGCCACAGGTGCCAATTTGTACGTTGCTTTTCATCGTGGCTTACGTTACCCTATACTTCGTGCGTATGGCCCTGATTGAAGCAAACGCCGGGATTGACTGACGATACGGCCAAATTACAACCAGCTTCATGGTTATACAGTTACAGGAACAACCTGTTGGCTGAGAATACGTCCCATATGCCGCCAGGTCAGATCCCAGGATTGTTTCCGTAAAAACAGGTCCAGTGCTACGTTATCGCTGCCCAGTGGTTTTCGCAACGCCGACTCGATGCCCTGCTGGAAGGCTGATACAGAATCGGCAATAACGACCCGATCCCAACTACCGTAAGTCCGCACGACATCTCGAATGGGTGTAGATACAACGGGCAAGCCAGCCGCTAGATACTCCGGTGTTTTGGTTGGACTGATAAACCGCGTTGCCTCGTTGATAGCAAATGGCATCATGGCTACATCCCAATGGCTAAAATAAGCGGGCAATTCTTTGTAATTTTTCATGCCCAGGAAATGCAGATTTGGGCTTTCAGGCAACGTAGCAGGGTCTATTTTGACAATCGGTCCCAATAGGATAAACTGCCATTCGGGTCGTTGTTTCGCCAGTTCATTCAGTAAGGCCAAATTGAGTCGTTCATCAACAACCCCGCTGTAGCCGATTTTGGGGCCCTGAATCGCTACCTGATCGGCGGGATTATCATAACCTGCGTCAGAGGAGCACAAGCGAGCTTGAGCAAAGTGGTCATAATCGATGCAACTTGGAAAGGCATAAACGTTTGGATGACGCTTCTGCTTTGCCTCATACAGGCTGTACCCGCCGGTAAACACAACGTCTGCTCGGTTCAACAGCCGTTGTTCCTGTTCAATAAGTTGGGGTGAAGCCCCCAAAAAGGCTGATAATTCATCCATGCAATCATACAGAACCAACGATGGGCGAAGGTGCTCCGTAAACGGAAAGGCCATCGGCGTATAGTACCAGGTGATATAGTTGGTGATCTGCTGTTGGTCAATTAGTTGGTTGACCAGCTGCCGTTGTAATCGAATGGCGGTTTGTTCGTCGATGTCCCGGGGCAGGTGGGGCACCACAACACACAGGTTTTCGGATACCGACCGGATCTCCAGACGAAGCGTATCCTGCCAGATTGGTTCTTCTACGTACCAGACTTTACACTGACGAGCGGCCCGGCTCAGCAAATGCTGTGGACGCTGATAAACAAAGTTCCAGCGCAGATGGGCAAAACAAAGTATATGATCGAATTCAGGGCGTAATGACTCTACTTTCTTAAATGGGTCGTTGTTTACTAGTTGAGTTGATTTTTTAGTAAGTACAGATTGAGTTCGGCTTGCTTGCAAAGGAAGTGCCGAAATCCCGTTTAAAATATCGCTCATAGTCGAAAACGTTGAGTTTTGTTGGTCCTGCCTGGTTAAGGCCAGGCCTTATTGGTAGGTATGTATAAGCTCAACCAGGCAGTCCCGAATTTATCGTTACTTACCCCCGGCGAATGAGGAAACGGCCCCCTTACTAGGTCTCAAGTTTACTGACCAACTTTGTGCCTGCTGTTAACTCGGCGTTCGTTGACTTGGTCGCGATTCAGCACAATTTGTTTCCACCAACAACTGGGCATCAGGCTTCTAAAATTTGCTTAGTGGTTGTAATGAAGCGGGAAACGGATTCGGAACAACGTACCGCGACCGGTAATGCTTTCTATTTCAAGACTCGCCTTTAACAATTCGCATAACCGCTTGACGATTTGCAGGCCTATCCCTTCGCCCTGCCGCGTATGTTGAGCAATCTCTTTCAGTTCAGCGCTGTCCGGAATAGTCGGCACATGTTCTGGTAAAACAGCTACCGGTTCGCCCGCGTCAGCGGCCAGTACGCTGGTTGCTTCAACGGTAGGCCTGAGCTGATCGCCTAAGACGCCCGTTAAATTGGACGGTAAGCCTGGCCCCGAATCCTGAATACTGACTAGCCAACGGGCTTCGTTCTCTAACGACCAGGAAATGGATATAAAGCCGGCTGGGGTATACTTCAACGCATTCAGGAGTAGGTTTTGCACAATCCGTTGTAATTTGATCGGATCGGTTTCAACGGATAGCGAAGCGGGGCCATTGGCTCGAAGCACTAACCGGCGCTCACGGGCCAGTGTCTGCCCACTTTCTACAAGTTCGTTCAGTAAAAGAGCCACATCAACGGGTTGGATCTGAAGCCTTTCTTCACCTGCTTCAATTCGGGATAAGTCCATTAATTCCGTTAACATAACTTCCACACTGGCCAGATTTCGGCTGAGCATCCCTAAATATTGCTCCCGTTGCTCTTCGCTCAATCCTTCCAGTTTCAACATATAAGCTGCTCCGTTGATGATGCCCAGGCCACCCTGCAAATCGTGGGTGGATGTTCGTAGTAGATTCACCCGATCCTGCGATAATTCGGTCATTTGGGCAAGGGCTTGCTGCAGCATTGTTGCCCGCTGAACAGCTTCCAGCCGTTGTAACTCATCAAATTTAGAAATGCTGCCTTCCATGGTTTCCTGCATCACCCGGGCAACCTGTTGATGTACCTGAAGCAAGAGCGTAGTCTCCGTCTGAGGAAAAAGCCCTTGAAATACCGCCAGTTCATTATACAGCACTTGGGTTAAATGGGACAGCTCCCGCATTGTGTTTAGGAGATCAAAGGATTTTTGCCAACGGTGTAGGCCGTGCGCCTGGGCTGTAATGGCAGGATCAATGCCCGGTTCCTTTCCCAGCAAACGTGCTTCAAGAATATCTAAAATAAGCGGTAGAAGATTATTGAATTCTTCCCGGCTAAGCGACAAACCTATATCCAGGGTTGGGTCGGCCTGGCAAGTGGTCCGCCAGTTATTTAAAATTGTTTCCCGTTGCGCAAATAAGTAGGAAACGATAGCCGACAAAGACTGGGGCAGATCAGAGAAAATAGGTTTCATAAGAGTGTAGTAAAAGACGGGTTCATCGTTAAGATGGCTTGATCATACACGTTATTAAAACAGCGCTGGCAGCCTTAAGAAAGGTAGATGACCGTAATAATAACTGACAACTCAGCTAAGTAGTTGATGGCTGATTTAATTTTCTTGACTGGTCAATACTAATTCCGACAACCTTACGCCCGTGTCAATCAGTACTTATCGGTAAAGGAGTATCGTCTCTTTCCGCTACGTGAAGATCCATAGCCCGGTGAGAACAGGAACGCAGTACAGCTATAGCCAAAGTACCGTTGCCTTATTAATGAGATAGCTGATGCGCTACGTAAGGAGGAATAGAGTTTGAACGTAACGAACCCTCGCCTGAGGAGTTCAGTTCGGCGGATGAAATACAAGGCTAGTCGCCGTGATTAGCTGCACCAGGGTTATCCAAATCGGAAGATGGTGACTGGAAGGACGAGACTGAAACAGGTGATCGTTCCTCCGAAAAAACGGGTAACCACTAAGTTTCCTAACGACAAAATCAACTAAAAGTTAGAGCCTATGCTTGCTATGAATTACCGGGGGCCGTTTCGAGTTCGGGCCGCCCACAAGCCTTATCCAGAAATACTTCACCCCGGTGACGCGATTGTTCGGGTCACCCGTTCCTGCATCTGTGGGTCGGACCTGCACCTCTATCATGGGCTTGTTCCCGATACTCGGGTAGGCATGACGTTTGGCCACGAGTTTATCGGCGTCGTCGAAGAGATTGGCTCATCGGTTCAGAAACTGGCGGTGGGTGATAATGTCATCGTTCCCTTCAACGTCGCTTGTGGAACCTGTGCTTTTTGTAAGCAGGGCCTTTTTGGCAATTGCCATGAATCAAATCCGCAGGCTACAGCCGTGGGTGGTATCTTTGGGTACTCACACACAGCCGGTGGCTATGATGGCGGGCAAGCTGAATTTGTGCGTGTGCCTTATGCTGATGTAGGGCCAACAATTATTCCGGACTGGATGGATCATGATGATGCCGTTCTGTTAACCGACGTAGTACCGACAGGCTATCAGGCTGCCGAGATGGGCGGAATTAAGCCGGGTGATACGGTCGTAGTGTTCGGCGCTGGGCCCGTGGGTATTATGGCTGCCAAGTGTGCCTGGTTGTTTGGTGCTGGCCGGGTCATTGTTATTGACCACCTGGAGTATCGGCTTGACTTCGTCCGAAACTATGCTCATTGTGAAGCCTATAACTTCCGGTCAATGGAAGATCCCGTTTTATTTATCAAGAAAACGACTGACTGGTTTGGCGCGGACGTTTGTATTGATGCTGTAGGTGGAGATGCCTCCGGCAGTCCTTTACAAACCATTACGGGAAAGAAACTATTACTACAGGCAGGCTCGGCCACCGCGCTTCACTGGGCGATAAACTCGGTTAAAAAAGGCGGTATCGTGTCAATTGTAGGCGTGTATGGGCCCACTGATAATCTGGTACCCATTGGCAACGTAGTGAATAAAGGTATCACTATTCGGGCCAATCAGGCGTCGGTTAAACGGCTGCTACCCCGACTGATCGACCATATACAGGCTGGCCGTCTTGATCCCAAGGCCATCATTACGCATCGGGTGCCTTTAGAAGAAGTTGCCGATGCCTACCATATTTTTTCGGCTAAGCTGGACAATTGTATCAAACCTATTCTTATTCCCCCTTCCGCCAGAAAATAAACTGTCAAATCATGGAACAGATTCCAAACGAGTATTCGCATATAAATGGGTGGGGAATAGACGCTGACCCGAAAAATGAGCCCACTTACCCAATGAAAAACTATACGGGCGACGATCACCAGCGGATTAACTGGGAAAGGCCCCCGCTTCAGGAAGTAACCGTGGAAATACTTAAATCCAACGAGCGGCCAAATCTTACTGCCGTTTTTGGTACGTCTGCACCACCTTCCGGCCTGAGCGGTGCCATCCGCCGGTACGCCTTCAAATCGTCGGAGTCGGAATATGGCCACTGGCTCCCCTTACTGCTGGCTGATCGGATTAACGTAGTGGAGGGGATCGTAGATGATCTGCGACAAGGACATATACCGAATATTTTCGCTGAAAAGGGCTGGAAAGCGGACTGGAAGTATAATCGCATGGGCTTGGCCAAAAACGTACTAATCGGGGTTGCTGTCACCACCGCACTGGTAGTTCTGGTAAATCGAAACAAGAGAAAATCAACCCTGTAGAGAGACGGGCGTAATAGTGCTACTAAATCCCTGTATGTATGAAACTTAAGACGATTGTTGATCAGCTTCAACACGAAACGAAAGTAATTCAGGGTGAGGCTACCAAAGATATGACGTATGCCAGTCACGCTACGTTCCCGAACGAATTGGTGGCCGAAGAAGCCTTTGCCCGCTCTGTTGATAAACTACTGAATGTGAACGGCTGGTCGGCTCTTTCCAGCATTTCGGCAGACTTTGCGCTCTACGATTCGGCTGGTAAAGCCAAACTGGATAGACCAGTCGATGTAGACGATTTTGTTAAAATTATATTGCCCGGTCCAGCGCCAGGAAATTGGGTACGGGTTACCCATAAATCCATAGACAAAAAACGAGCAGAATTCACGGTTCAGCCCTGCCCGGATCCATTGGCCAACAAGCCGGACCAGATTGAACACTTTTTCAATCAGCAGGCTCGCAGCACATTTCGGGTCGAATTAGTGGGGTGTACCCTGAGCGCCTTTGAAATTGGCCAGCAGGAAGCGATTAACAACCAACAGCCGCAGGCCGGAGAGCGCGCTCTTATCAACACATTCATTGCAGAGACAGGCTGGCTATTTTACCAAAAAATCCAGTGGAAACTGCTGACGGATTACCTGGTGCATGTATAGGTGCTGTATACAGATTCAGGAATCAAATGATTTTTCGCTTGCGTTTTGGCTTTCGAATATTGTTTCAGGGCCATTCACAGCTGTACCTGAAAGGAATCGGAAGCAAGCCTTTATAAAGCCATCTGCCGATATATAACAGGAAAGATTCTTTTTTTAAGAGTCCTCCCGTTATATATCGGCAGATGATAATAGGGCATTGGTTTATAGCCGTAACACGGCTATAAACCAATGCCCTAAATAAATATAGTAGGCTTAATACTCGTATTTAATGCCCATTTTCTTTGCCATATCAGCAAATACCTGGGGATCAAAATCATCAGCGCCCGGGGCATTAAGTTGAGGCTCTTCCTCTAAATCAGGAACCGGATAGCCGGGAATGGCTCCCTCGATTACTACGCATTCCTGTCCGTCATCGGGATGGGGACCATTCCAGATAAGGCCTGCCTGCTTGTAATCATCCTGGCTAAAGGTGTACAGCTGCAAATGCAGCTTTTGATCCATAAACTTCCTGGCTTCGGGAAAAGCATTATTACTTAAATCCGGAATTGGTAGAAGTTTAGTGACTTCTACACCGGTGAGTTTTTCCAGCGCTTTAGCATAAGCTACAATGTGTAATCCACCACGTACCAGCAAATAACCTACCATTGTGCGAGCCGTTGGGTCTGATACCATTTCGTAAGCACGCATTTTGTTGCCCCGCGCACCGCATTCCAGAAAGAAATTGTGGAGCAGATCCAGTTTCAAATTGCCGCTGCTAAATACATTCTGTCCACTCCAGAAATTACCCATCGAGTCGACAGGTAAGGATCCTTGTCCACTGGCAATATAATGATACGTATTGCGGGCATTAGCGGCATCGGCCAACGGGGCTGTAACGGGATCGAATCCCCGTTTGGTTACACCTGTCAGGAGCAGATTAATGGCGTAAGATACCACCTCGATATGGCCGTATTCTTCGCCTGCAATACTGGCGATTACATCGTAAAAGGGACGAATCTTCTTCCGACCCCGAAAGTTAAAAGATTGAAAGGTGTAGTTCATCAGCGTTGACATCTCGCCGAATTTACCTCCTAGTAGTTCCTGAATGGCTGCAGCATCGTTAGCCGATGGGTTCTTGGGTACGGGCAGCTCAATAGGAAGCCGGTCCATCTTTAAAATCATAACCTTATGGTCTAGTTAAGAAGTCTGGAACACTTGTCCATCAACGCAACCTGCTCCACTTGCCTATAGTTTGGAAAAAGCTGTTTCCTGTGAGGCAATGGGCCTGTTTCTCAAAAGACGTATTCGTCTCAACAAATGATAAACACGTTTAACCTATAAGAGGTGGTGACGTAGTTGTCACCACCTCTTATAGGTATAAAAAAGCAGATTGTAGTCGGGTTTGGCGAAGACTACTGCAGTTGAGCGGCTTTGAGGTTGACCGAACTCATCGCAATGTAAGTGAGTTTCTGATCGGCCGCTTTCTCTTCTCTCAAGGTGGTCTCCAGTAAATTGGCAATCTGCTCGAGGCCGGTTTGCAGGGCTAGGGTTCGCGCCGTACCATAACTGGCAATCTCATAGTGTTCCATCTTCTGAGCAGCGCCAATGATGGCAGCATCTGCCAGGGGGCCATCTTCTAATTGATCCAGTAAGTCCTGAGCTTCTTCAACAAGCCCTTGCATGGCCATACAAGTCTCCCCATCGGGGTCAATACCTAACTGCTTGGCAATCTGTTCCAGGCGGGTTAACTGGCTTTCCGATTCCCGTTGATGGACCTGCATCGCCTGCCGAAGCTGATCGCTTTGGACTCGTTCAACGAGTTGGGGCATCGCTTCCAGCGCCTGTTTTTCAGCAGAATACATATCCTGAATGGTGTGCTCAAAAAAATCATCCATTGTTTCCATACGTCGATTGTCAAGTTTATTTGTTTGCGTTGACTCTAGGACAACATCGATACAAGCTATATGGCTATCGGATGTGAGGCAGTGGTCCTTTCTCTAAAAACTCGTTTACGTAGCGTTTACATAGATAGCCGGAGCCTGGTAGACGGCATGGCTCGACTTATGGAAGGGCAGCCAGGGAAAGAAAGGGAAGTTTATTTTTTGCCGGAAATATCAGATAACACGATGAACGTAGTCCTTCAAAAAACCATTAGACGTAGTAGTTGGATAGCTCTCTGGTTGATGCGAACCTACTCAACAAAATGAGTTACTGACATTATAAAAATAAGAAACCAGGTTCACCAATGTTGAAAAGCGTAACCGTTGGGCAATTTGTCTCAACATTAACAGGATAACCCTGGTTACAGCCTCTGATTGATCAACGTACCATGATTCAGATTACCTCCTGGTTTAACCTAGGCTTGACAGCGCTCTTGTTTTTTATAGCCATTTTTGGGCGTTACGTCCTGTTCTCACTGGCCTTCTGGTGGCTCTTCTCGAGAGATAAGAATGCCCGGCAGACTCACCAGGCTATTCAGGTGCGTCCTGTTAAAACTGGTCAGCATTGGCGTGAGATTGGCTGGTCGGTGCTGACCTCCCTAATTTTTACGGCTATAGCCTCAGTCGTTATGGTGGCTTATCAGCACGGGTACACGAAAATTTACACCGACATCCATGCCTATGGATTAGTTTGGTATCCCATCAGCATCGGTTTGGTTTTACTCATCCATGAAACCTATTACTACTGGCTTCATCGGTGGATGCACCGCCCTGGCGTCTATCGGTGGGTCCATAAAGTTCATCATGATAGCCTGACGACTTCCCCCTGGACGGCCTTTTCGTTTCACCCGCTTGAGAGTACGCTACAAGCGCTGGTCATTCCAGCGTTGACCTTTGTATTACCCTTGCATAGTACGGCTGTTGGTCTTATTCTGATCATCATGACCTTTTCCGGGGCAATCAATCATTTAAATACGGAAATATATCCGCATGCGTTTGATCGACACTGGCTGGGCCGCTGGTTAATTGGAGCTACCCACCATAGCCTGCACCACAGTCAGTTCCGCTATAACTTTGGTCTCTACTTTACGTTTTGGGATAAATGGATGAATACCGAAAGTCCGGATTTTCACCGACTCTTTACCCAGAAAAGCAAGAAGGGCTCCGGTTGAATTTACTAGTCAAATACAGAATTGTACGTGAGATCACGTCGTGGTCGCTCGGCAAGCCCTACTTATTTTCATTATTTTTGCCCAATGCAAAATATTGACCCACTGCTTACTCATAACAGACAAAACAACAAACTCGCCATCCGCATTATTTCGCCTACGTTCGGTCATCTCCCACCTGAAATTGCTCAACAATATGGCCTTACTCACCGCAAGCCGTACTATTTTTTTCTATTTATGCTGGAAGGCCACACCCATCACGGGGTCGATCTTGAGCAGTTTGATATAGGGGCCAACGAGTTCCTTTTTGTTTTACCTCACCAGATTCATCGGTTACCAGCTACGAAAGAAGGTACTAACTATGTCAAGCTGGGTTTTGATGAAAACTGCCTCTCCTTGCTACCCAGACAATATCCTTTCCTTGTCAACCCGTTCAATAATCAAAAAATACAGTTTACCCCATCGGCAGCTGCCAGAGTCAAATCCATCTTCGAGCTGTTGCTCAACGTATTAAGTGTGGCCGACACGGAGCCTGAACTCATCCTAGCTCACCTCAATAGCCTGTTAACCGAAATCAACATGGCTTATTTTTCCACCGACAAACGTCCCGCCGATGACAAACTTTCTACCTACATCCGGTTCAAACTCTTCGTCGAAGACAACCTCACCGATCATACAACGGTCAACGACATTGCCCAAAAACTCGCGCTCAACACCAACAGTTTATATACTATTGTTAAGCATTACTCCGGCCTTTCCCCCAAAGAGTTCATCACCAACCGGCTCATTCTGGAGGCCAAACGCCGTCTGTATTATGCAGAAAGCTCCATTAAGGAACTAGCCTACGATT
Source organism: Spirosoma jeollabukense (assembly GCF_054777855.1). NCBI lineage: Bacteria > Pseudomonadati > Bacteroidota > Cytophagia > Cytophagales > Cytophagaceae > Spirosoma > Spirosoma jeollabukense. Next base: position 106,187 of record NZ_BAAHAD010000006.1, on the reverse strand, counting down.
TGGGTTTCAACGATCCTGACTACTTCTCCCGTTTGTTCAAAAAAGTAACGGGGCAAACAATAGCCACCTTCGTGCAGGATTTGTCAGGGAACTAATACGTTTTGTCCAGCTCATTCCCTGCTGTTCCCCAGACCTTTGTTCTCACTAATAATCAAGATGATGAACAGAAAACTAGGAACCAACGGCCCGCTGGTATCGGCCATCGGATTAGGCTGCATGGGCATGTCGGGAGCTTACGGGCAATCCGACGAAAAAGAAGCCATCGCCACTATTGAAAGAGCCCTCGAACGGGAACACAACTTCCTGGACACGGCCGATTATTATGCTGTTGGCCACAACGAGGAGCTAATTGCCCGGGCCATCAAAAACAAGCGTGACAAAGCCTTTCTATCGGTAAAAACGGGGCAGTTATACGCGCCCGGACTGAACGGGGCTATAGGTCCAGGTCCGGTTAGCGGCCATCCGGATTATCTTCGCAACGCGGTTTTTTATAGTCTGCGCCGTCTTGAAACGGACTATATCGATCTCTACACGCCTGCGCGGGTGGATCCGGCTATTCCTATTGAAGAAATAGTCGGCGCACTAGCCGATTTAGTGCAGAAGGGATTGATTCGTTATATCGGCCTCTCAGAAGCGTCGGTCGACTCGATTCGTAAGGCGGCTACTGTCCATTCTATCACCGCCTTGCAGATCGAGTATTCGCTCTGGAGCCGCGATATTGAAGCTGAAATTCTGCCAACCATTCGGGAGTTAGGGATCGGGCTGGTAGCCTACGCCCCGTTAAGTCGAGGCTTTCTGAGCGGAGACATTAAAACGCCGACAGACCTCAAAGATAGTCGTGTCAACATGCCCCGCTACCAGGGAGAGAATTTTTACAAAAATCTGGAGCTAGTCGAAAAAATTAAATGGCTGTCCACCGAAAAAGGCTGCACGCCCGCTCAGTTGGCGCTTGCCTGGGTGCTCGCCCAGGGCGACGATATTATTACTATCCCCGGCTCCAAACGCATCATCCATCTTGAGGAAAATATAGCGGCCGAACAGGTAACATTCACCCAGGAGGATTTGCAAAGCATTGGAGCGATTATGCCAGTAGGAATCGCTTCGGGAACCCGCTACCCGGAGCGATTTATGAATGCCTTAGATCGGTAACCATACTGTCTGGATACAACCTGATATAACTCCCTAGTAATCGCCTGCTATACCGTAAAAAAGCGTTGACGTAGGCGATTACTAGGGAGTCATCGCTTGTCATGATCTTATCTCGTACTCATCTGGTGTTGAGGTAAAGCGAGGTTCATCTTTTCAGTAGACGGTGGCCAATGGAATATAATTCAGGTCGGGCTTCCGCTTGCCCTGCAAAGGGATTATCGGGAGCCGGTTGTCCAAAAGACCGCACACTTTTTTGTAGATTTAGGTACGTACCAGACGACTGACGTAACAAAACTTGCCAAGGTAGATTAGGCCTAAATCCGCTTATCCAGATCAGGTTTAAACGGCTGGTTGTAGTGCCGTTTGCCGGTGGTTTTGTACAACGCATTGGCCACCGCGCCAAACACAGGCGGGAATGGAGGCTCGCCTAAGCCGGTCGGGTCGAGGTCGTTTTCGACAAAGTGGACCTCAATTGTTTTTGGGGCCTCGTTATGTCGAATGATCCGGTAGTTATTAAAGTTGGTTTGCTCGGGCGCTCCATTTTTGTGTGTCAGAGCTCCGTAGAATGCATTACCGATCCCGTCGACAACGGCCCCCTGCACCATATTTCTGGCCGAATCGGGGTTGATCACAATACCACAGTCTATAGCACTGAATACCCGCTCTACATACGGTTGACCATCACGGGTCACCATGTCGACTACGTGCGCTGCATACGAGTTATGGCAGAAATAAGCGGCAACCCCGCGATGGTACGTCTCACTGCCCGGCTTATTCCAGCTCGATTTGTCGTGAACCAATGTGAGCACACCCGCATACCGGTCGGCGTCATACTCATTATTTTTTCCCACCGGATTTTCTTTTGCCCGTTTCAAAAGCTCCAGTCTAAACTCAATGGGGTCTTTCCCCATAGCCTCGGCCACTTCGTCTAGGAAGGATTGCTCGGCGGCTGCATTAAAGTTTGAACGCGGGGCCCGAAAGGCACCAATGGTTATATTGGATGGAATCTCCCAACCTTCAGCCAGGTAATTCTCAACCGCTCCAGCCGGGAATCGGTTGGCATGTATGGCATGCTCCGGTATGCCGCCCCCTTTTACATGGAAACCGATCAGATTTTTATTGGCATCTAAAGCAGCCCGATACGTAGCGGTGTACATCGGGCGATAAATGCCATAGGTCATGTCGTCTTCGCGGGTGTAAATCAATTTGATTGGCGCTTTGGCTTTCTTCGAGATCAGAGCCGCTTCGCTGAGATAATGGCCATACGCCCGACGACCAAAGCCTCCACCCATCCGTGTCATCTGAATCTCAATCCTGTCGGCAGGAAGATTTAATAGCTTCGACAGCGTCGGTTCGATCCACCCTGGTGCCTGCAAAGGGCCAACCAATAGGGCCTTTTCATCCGTCACATGGGCGAAGAAGTTCATCGGTTCCATGCAATTGTGGGCCAGAAAAGGGGCATTGTAGGTGCGTTCGATAATCTGAGCCGCATTTTTGAATGCCGTTTCGGGGTCGCCGTCTTTCCGCAACTGCTGCGCAGGCTTTTTTGCCATTTCCTGCATTTTCTCAAGCTGGGCAGTGGTACTTTCCAGCCCGCCCGGAACTGTAACTTCTTTTTTGCCACCCCGACCGCCCATAGTATCCTTGATGTCGCCGGTCGGCTCCCACTGGGCCACGAGCTTTTTGCGGGCATTCATAACCTCCCAGGTTGTTTTGCCTACTACGACCAGTAGATCGTTGAAGGTACGGGTATCGAAACCGCCCTGTTCGAAGCCATCTTCGTATAATTTCAGGCTGAAGACATCGGTGATGCCCGGCATTTTGAGGGTTTGCGAAGCATCGAACGATTTGAGCTTCATGCCAAAGGCGGGCGGATGTTGAATCATGGCAATCAGCATACCCTCAGCCCGGTAGTCCAAGCCAAAAAGTGGTTTGCCCGTGATTATTTTTTGCCCCTCTACATTTTTCTTCGATTTCCGTACGATCGTAAACTCTTTCGGGGTTTTCAGTTTCATGCCTTTCGGCACAGCAACGGTGGCGGCTTTGCTAGCCATTTCGCCATACTTCGCCGATTTACCACTCGAATGATGCAACAAGCCTCCCTTGGTCGTCACTTCCTCAACAGGCACATTCCATGTTTGGGCGGCTGCCTCGCGCAGCATTTGTCGGGCGGCTGCCCCGGCTTCCCGGAGTGGTTTCCAGTACATCCGTATCGAATTACTTCCACCGGTAAACTGTGGCCCTAATTTTGCGTTGTCATGCGGCCCCATCTCAACGACCACGTTTTTCCAGTCGGCATCTAACTCCTCGGCCAGCATCATTGGCAGTGACGTCATCACATTCTGGCCAAATTCGGGGTTTGGGCAGATGAGTTTAACCACATTGTCGGGTGTAATCTGAATATAGCCGTTGAGTTGGGCCCACTGCTCAGGCAAGTTCAGCGCCCGCATTTTATCGGCCGAAGCAAAGCTCGACAACCAGCTAACACTGAGCAGTAGGCCACCGCCTGAAAGCAATGAAGCCTTCAAGAAAGATCGCCTGTTATAGGTAGTTTTATTCGTATTCATGGTTAAGGTTTTTTACGGGTTGGAGTCCGGGTATTACTTCCTGGCGGCTGATTTAATAGCTTCTCTAATGCGTAGGTACGTGCCACACCGGCAAATATTGCCACTCATAGCCGCATCAATATCAGCGTCGGTGGGTTTCGGATTAGTCTTTAGCAACGAAGCCGCGCTCATCATTTGCCCCGACTGACAGTAGCCGCACTGCGCTACGTCATGTTCCAGCCAGGCTTTTTGCACAGGGTGGTCACCGTTGGCAGACAGCCCTTCGATGGTGGTGATGGACTGCTTACCAACGACCGAAACGGGCAACTGACAGGAACGTACTGCCGTGCCATCCAGATGAACGGTGCAGGCTCCGCACTGGGCGATACCACAGCCATATTTAGTGCCGGATAAGTCCAGGTGATCACGGAGTACCCAAAGCATGGGCGTCGATGGGTCGGCGTCTACCTGTCTGATTTTTTCGTTAATTTTTAAGCTAAATTTTGCCACGGGTATATAAGGTTTAGTCGATGAGATTAAGCGGTTTCACTGTCGCCAGCGTCACTATCAGTCAGTTTAGCCCGGATGGTGTCTTTACAAAGATCTGGTTTATAGGGATAATAGTGGGTATACAGATTACGGATTTTACTACCTTTTTTTACTGATTAAATCGAAGCAAACTATACGTATAGGTTTGTAAAGACTGCCTTCTGCGATGTTGGAAAATTCTACCTGGTATAGTCTTCGCCGACTCCGAGTTGACTGGATGAAAGCGCATGACTACCCGGCATCCCTGCGCAAGCCACCGACGTCGCGTCGATGGCTAGCTGAAAAATTCAGTTGCGTAGACAACCTTACCCCGTACGCCCGCCAAGCCGTTTTCCTGTAATGCCATAATCATGCTGTTTTCATCCGCCACCTGAATCGGCAACTCAATGGCATACTGACTAAGCTGTTCATAGCCAAATTTAGGGTAATACGTAGCATGGCCTAAGACAACGCTATAGTCATAACCCAGCGCTTGGGCGATGGCGTGACTGGACCGAATCAGTTGACTGCCAATGCCCTGATTTTGATAGGCTGGTGGTATCGACAGGGGAGCTAAAGCCAGTCCTGGGTACCGTTGGTGCTGGTGTTGGATATGGAGCTTGGTCATCAGGATATGACCTACCAACTCGCCCGTATCAGCTTGGGCCACCAGCGACAGCTGAGGGATAAAGGCACTGGATCGGCGGAGTCGCTCCACCATCAGCTGTTCTTTCTTGTCACTGTAGGGGACCTCGCGATAGGCGGCTTGAATCAGGGCCGAGACCGCCATGTAGTCGGCCGGCGTTTCTTGTCTAATGTGCATAGTCATAGGTTAGGTGCCTTAAGGTTGATAGCGTTGGTTCTGAGTCATAACTCTGTAATGGTACGTATCCGCTGGAACTTCCCACTGCCAGGAACGGAGACTGGCAAGTCAAACAACCGCGCGGACGGGGGTGTTTTTCAAGCGAGCGTCAGCCTGAGTAAGCTGATAGATCTATTGTTCAACGGCTTTTTGCTGCTTCGGCGGTCCGGCGGTACTCATTGGGCGATTGGCCAACTCGTTGCTTGAACAACCGGATAAAATGCTGGGGGTACCTAAAACCCAGGTTATACGCTACCTGACTAACCGATTTGCTATGGTCAAATAGTTGCTCTTTGGCCACGTCAATCACTTTTGATTGGATGTATTCCTGTGCCGTTTTGCCGGTTTTCTTTTTAATCAGATCGCCAAAATAGTTGGCCGATAAGTTCAATTCACTGGCACAGTAGGCTACCAAAGGCAATCCTGGAAGTTGCGGTTTATCGGTTTGATAATACGCGTTCAGCAACTGTTCGAACCGCTCTAAAATTCCCTCATGCACATGGTTCCGGGTGATGAACTGGCGGTCGTGAAAACGGGTACAGTAATTCAGGAACAGCTCGATTGTAGACACGATCAATCGCCTGCTGTGCTTGTCGATGGCGTGTTCCAGTTCGTAGTGAATTTTTGAGAAGGAATCCAACACAATTTCCCGCTCTCGTTTGGACAAGTGCAGGGCTTCGTTCGATTGATACCTGAAGAACGTGTAATCCTGAATATGTCGGCCCAGGGCAGTGCCGTGGATCAGATCCGAATGAAAAACCAGGCCATGTCCTTTGGGCTGATACGTATCGCCATGGCTGTTCAGACCAGCTATCTGGCCCGGTGCCAGAAAAACCAGAGTGCCTTCCTGATAATCATAGATATGGCGGCCATACACCATATCTCCGCATTTTACGTCTTTTAACAATATGGCATAAAAGCCAAAATACATGCCTGAGCCTTTTCTCGGATTGGCCTTCGAAAAGTCGATGACACTGACCAGCGGGTGAAGCGTTTCATGCTTATTGAATACGTTGTAATCACTGATTGTATCAAACCGTCGCAGAGGGTCCATAGCACTATTGGTTATCTATCTCAAAATTAACGCTTTCCTGACACCGTGCCTGATGCGTCTAGCCTAATCAGGAATATTGGTTGTAATCCCCGTAATCTGTATACCAGTCAGGCCAGTAAATGAGAAGACCTTTGCTCTGTCAACGTAAAGTACCTATGCAACACGTAATGCTGAACAATGGGGTAGAAATGCCCCTTCTGGGATTTGGTGTTTTCCAGGTTCCCGATCTGGCCGAATGTGAACATAGCGTATTGAATGCCATCGCCATTGGCTAATCGGTTAATTGATACAGCGGCTTCGTATGGCAATGAGGCCGCCGTGGGGCAGGCCATCAAAAAAAGTAGCTTGCCCAGAGACGAGTTATTTATCACGACCAAGCTCTGGATTCAATCTGATGGCTACCAGGGTACGAAGAAAGCCTTCGAGACCTCTCTTCAAAAGCTGCAACTGGACTATCTGGATATATACCTGATACACCAGCCGTTCGGGGATGTGTATGGCGAGTGTCGGGCTATGCAGGACCTCTATAAAAAAGGAAGGGTGCGGCATCCGGAAGTGTATATTCACGAAAATGGAGCATGGAAATTAGGCTCCCTGTAAGGTGTATGCTTGAAAGAAAGCGATAAATCGAGTTTAGCGAGCCGTCTGCATTGACTCTAAATAAAGGGTGATATGAGGTAAGACCGCTTTTACTTCTATTATATACTGTTTCATAAGCGGGAGGATGTCCTTAATAGCTCCGTTTTGTCTCACAAGTGCTTCTGTGTCCAGAATTAATTGGGTAGCTCTGCTCATGCCGAGCATTTTAGTGTGAACCTTCTGCGTGTGAATTAACCTGCCTACGGTTACGGTATCCTGTTGATCTAGAGCCAGTTGTAATTTTTCGATCTCCTCGGGCGTCTGGCTCACATATATATCCAGTAACTCAATGGCTAGATCCAGATCGTTTCCTACCGCTTCCAGCAGTAACTCGGCCGAGAAGTTACTTGAGGGCTGGGCGGTTGGCTCAGTCATGGTCGTTGCTAGTTCAACCGAATTGTTAACTGGCAGGTACTTACGTATCAATTGCTGGAGTTCTTCCATCTTGAAGGGTTTGGAAAGGAAATCATTCATGCCTGCCTTGAGGCATTCTTCCTGTTCACTGGCCAGGGCATGCGCTGTCATGGCAATGATAGGAACGGTTTTGTTAAACTTAGATCGGATTTGGCGAGTCGTTTCGTATCCGTCCATAATAGGCATTTGAATATCCATCAGGATCACATCAAAGGCAGTTTCCTGAATCATGTCAAGTGCTTTTTGTCCATCATCAGCGACTTTTGCCTGGTATCCTAACCGCTTTAGTACCTGAAGTACCAGTTTTTGATTCATCAGGTTGTCCTCTACTACTAAAACACGTACGTCCCGTTCGTCGGCTTTTTTTCCTGAAGCGCGTCGACTTTGATCAAGGTTAACCTGTTCTTTGGCGATGGAGTACGGAATCTCAATCGTAAACCGCGAACCTTCCCCCACGGTACTATCTACGATGATTGAGCCGCCCTGTAACTCAGTTAGGGATTTGACGATGTTTAGCCCAAGGCCCGTGCCACCATAGTATCTGGTAGTGAAATCGTTGGCCTGCTGGAAGCGCTCGAAAATGTGAGGTAATGCATCGGGCTCAATGCCAATCCCCGTATCCTGAATGATAATACGAACACGAACAGATTCGGTTGTTGATTCGCCTTTCTCGACACGTAATGCTACACCCCCTTTTTTCGTGAACTTAATGGCATTACTGAGCAGATTAAGTAAAATTTGAGTTAGTCGTGTTGGATCTCCCAGAAAAACCGGTGGAAGGTTGGGGTCTGTTTCAACGGTTAGCTGCAAATTTTTATCGGCTGCTGTTGGCTGAAACATTGTCTTTATAGAACCTGTGAGCAGTTGAATGCTGAACGGAATGGACTCCAGACGTATCATGCCTGCTTCAATCTTGGATATATCAAGAATGTCATTAATGATAGTCAGCAGATTTTTACCTGCTGTTCTTATAAGCCCAATAAACTCTTTCTGCTCATTATCAAGGACTGTTGTCCCCAGTAATTCAGAAAAGCCAAGCATGGCATTCAGGGGCGTACGGATTTCATGGCTCATGTTAGCTAAAAAATTCTCTTTAAGCTTCACGGCTTTTTCCGCTATTTCTTTTGCTTCCTGCAATCGTTGTTGCGACTGGACGCGTTCACTAATGTCAATGCTCGATGTAACTACGTATTCTAAAGCCCCATCTGCATTATAAACGGGTGATGATGAGCAAAGTAGCTGGATCACCTTACCATTCATACGAATTTCAATGTCATCGACTCTGGACGCTTCGCCCTGTAAGGCACGGTACGTAGGCCTTTGCTCAATGGGATATGGTTCACCATCCGGGAATCGGTAGTACATAACCGAGTTCATCATTTGTGGGTATGAGTCGAACTCTTTCTGGCTACCAAATAACTGGGTAGCCGCTCCGTTTGCCAAATAAAACTTGCCATATCGGTCGACGATAACAACGGGGACTGGGACTGCTTCCAGCAATGTTTTCAATTGTTGTTCACTTTCAGATAGTTTTTGGTTCATTCTATTACTATTTCGTAACGCCTGGCTAATCAGATACATAGCCCATAGGATCATGGCTAAGGCTGTAATAGCACCTATCAGATTGCTGATTGTAGCATACTCGGCCGATCGTTTGCTCTGAGCAGTACGTGTTTCGAGCAGTACATTTTCATAGCTATCGGTTGCCTTGAGCACTTGATCGAATTGTCGGCTTAAACTTAAAAGCTGTTCGATTGAATCAAGTCGGGCTGTCCCGTTCTTTACAAATCCTGTATCAAACAACGATTGGCTGCGGGTAAGCTTTGTCTCTAGAAGTTTATCCAGTGATTGTATCCGTTTTTTTTGAATGGGATTATCAATTGTCAGGGCCTGTAGCAATTTGAGTTCCCTTTTCATTTCCTGACTGCTACGATCGAAATCCTTTTTGAAATAAGAGTTGTTGCTTAGCAAATAGGCTCTTAAGTCATTATCCAGATTAGTGAGCAGTGCTAATAAATGCTGCGTCTTGTTAAGTACCAAATGGGTATGCACTACCCAGTTGTTCATTTTGATTAATTGTTTAAGTGTCTGACGTGCGTTTATACCAATGAGTACTGTAATCAGTAAACCCGTGGCGATCATCAAGGGAATGCGTTTATTTTTATTCATCTCAACATGTTCAATTAGGCGAGTCAGCTATTAATCAACACGGATAGGTAGATCAATTCATACTAAATAATGGCTTGATACTGCGGGTGTATATAATTTGAAAATAACTATCAGTAGGTAACAGGTTCTATACTCCGCTTTTTAATTTTAAAACGCATCTCTACGTTTGCATACGTCCACTGTGATACTTTGTAAATGAGGTAATAATTTAAAATAAATAAATAAGAGTAAGAAGCAGGCGAGAATTTTAAAATTCGTATAAAAACTATATTGAACAAACTCAGCAATAGGGCGTGCGTCATATAGATGGAGTAGCTATACATGCCCACGCGTTTTAAGAAGATCGATTTTCTTAGTAAAATAGAAATGGCTCCTTTTTCGAAAGAGAAAATGTATATGGCCATAAAAAAAGGTATTTCATAAATAAGGCTTATGTTATTTAAAAAAGCGCCATAACAAGTCATTAGGAATAGAATAAGTAATATGCCTATCTCGGCAATATCGAAGGTGCTCTTTTTTATTGACTTAACTGTATTATATGAATTTGAAAAAACAGAATAACAAATTGCTCCTGAAAAGAAACCAATTATTCCTCTTAAAAAACCGTAACTATACGAGTAATCAATTCTAAACGTATGGGTTATATTAACTAATAACAGTACACATAATACAATGATTATGAGAAAGAAAATACCCTTATTGCTTTGTAATTTATATCGGCTAAGGAGTACTAATGTTATGCCAAAAACAATATAAGAAATCATTTCAGCACTAATCGACCAGCTCGGGATGTTCCAGCTAACATCGTGTATATTGAATAACTGTATAGAGTTTATCAGGAAGAGATTGGTAAAAAAACTATAAATATTATTATTGGCATTCTCCAGCTTATTTACGTGAACATACGCAGAAGCCGTATGCTTTGACGCTTCTATGACAAGGAAGATCAAAAGCATGACCAGGTGCAGTGGATAAACTCGTACCAATCTTTTCGTTAAGAAGGTCTTGAGTTGATCAAAAGAGGAGATGCTCTGATAGTTATAAGCAATTACGAAGCCACTTAGAACGAAAAAGAAGTCAACGAACATAAAAGAGTTATAAATAAATTCGTTGTTGAGAATAGGTGTATCGGAAAATGCCGACAGATGAAAAAATACGACCATAGAGGCAAAAATACCCCTGAAAATATCAAGCACTTCAAATCGGTGTTTCATAAAACTTTCCTGAAAAATAAAAATGTGAATAGCCTATGTCTAGCAATTAGCGTTTCGTTGAGATATATGGTAACTAGATTGATAACTATTGGATAATAGCTTATTCACATGCTATAAACTACTGCGTTTTCTGTAGTCGTTTACTGTAAATGTCGTAATTGAATTTAATTTGCCTATAGAAAAAACGCACGAAAGCCAATACAGGATTTGTGGTTGTCGACCAGTTTTGGCGATTGACAGTACTAGGTTCCTCCTCGCTGTTTTTTTGATAAAACAGATGCTGATAGTCGTTGTAGAATAATCCTTTTCCTTTATTTTGAATAAAGGAAACACACATACGATATTCCGTCTGGTCCGATTTTATTCCTTCTACGTAACGGCCAAATCGCTCAAAAAAAGAGCTGCGCCGGAGGTGAGGGTGATCACTGTAATAGTGTAATTTATTATAATTCGTCGCCCAGGCCGGGAAATACATTTCCGAGAAATACTTGTTGAAAGGCTTCAAATAGGGATACCGCAGGTAAGCATAAAAGCGGATAATGTCCAGATCAGAGCGCTCTTTTATTATAGCTACCGACTCGGCAAGCCGGGCGGGGAATTCGGGGGCAGGTTCAAAATCTTCCTGTACATACAGGGTGTAGGGTGTAGTAACCGCATCTTGCCCCTTATTGATGTTATTTCCTAACCCCTTATTCACGGGAGTCGTAATGAGCCGAAAAGGAAACTCTTTCTGTAATTTTTTCAGGTAATTGAGATGCACCTCTGCGCTACAGTCGTCTGATACGACAATGTCACCAAACTGACACGTCAACCGTTGGTAAGTTCTCAGTAGATTCTCTAGCGAAGCACTCCGGTTATAGTGGGTGATTAACAGGGTGACCTCAGGGAAGTGGTAATTTTGTTGCATAAGATTTGAGAAGTAGGCTGGAATCAATTTTAGCTACTTGCTTACTCGTTCGGGGATTGAAGCTGAAAGTGTTGCTGCAACCCATGCTCACAGGCAACTAATTTTTGCTGGATGGTATGGATGGCTCTTTCCTGATTCGCCTGCTCCTGACCACGCGACGCCTGAGGATGATAGAGGTGATACTGGATGGCACCAAGGCGGATAAACCGTAATCGGCGGCCCAGGTTCATCAGGCGCAGGGCAATATCGGTGTCCTCCCAGCCCCAGCCCGTAAATTCCTCGTCGTAGCCATTAACCTCGATCAGGTCCTGAAACCAGAAGCCCATACTACAGCCTGATACGTAGTGATAGTGCGTATCCCAATGATACAATTGGGCTATGAGTTTCTGAAGCGGCAGTATCCGAAGACGACTCCAGTTCCAACTGGACTGACGGAGTGCCGTTTTAATCGACGTTGGTCGGGGCTGGTACCAGCTGATCTGACGTAGCGCATCGGAAAGAGATAGGCTTGAATCGTCCAAAAGCCGCTGGGTAGTTTCAGGAGATAAGTGGTACTGCGTTCCTGAAAAGAAAAACCCAGGTCGGGCGTGGTGGAGATGATCTCCAACAAAGTCTGGATGTAAGATTACGTCGCCGTCTATTTGAATGATATAAGTTCCCTTGGCCGCTGCCATGCCCATGTTACGAATGCGGGCCAACTGAAAACCATCATCGGGTTGCCATACATGGTGCATCGGTACCGGGCTCATGGGCATCATGCGGTCGATGAGCTGGCGGGTTGGTTCGCCCGATCCATCGTCGCAGATAATGATTTCCGTTGGCAGATGCCTTTGTTCAAACAGGCTTAGCAGACACCGTTCCAGGGCAACCGGGCGGTTATAGGTGGCGACCAATACGCTGCATGTAATAGGCTTCATGGTTACTGTATTTAATGACTTGGAAAATAAATAGCACGATTACCTACCGAATGAGCATAACCTGGCCGTTTCGGGCGAAATGATTCTCTTTGTTCACCGGGCTGGCAATAGTGTACTGAATTGTCCAGGCGTATATCCCTTCTGAACAAGGGTAATCTTTATACATACCATCCCAGTGCAGATCGGGCTGGCGGCTTAAAAAAATTACACTCCCCCAGCGATCGAAAACCTGAAAGGTATAGTCAATGAATGTGCCCGAGTGAAAGACGACTAGTTTATCGTTCACCGTGTCGTTATTGGGCGAAAAGGCTTCGGGTACGTAAATATCTTCCGGATGGCAGTTTCGGGTTAGAGCCTCCACCGAATCGCGGTAGGTGCATCCGTTTAAACTGGTTTCCAGCCAGTAAGTGCCGGCTAGGCTGACGGTTAGCTGACGGCTGCTGCTTTGATCTGACCAGACAAAGGTTGTCCCTGGCGGCAGTGTGTTGGGCACCTGAAACGTATGGGAAGCGTCCTCGCAAAATGTAAGGTCGTCGCCCAGGCTGAATGGCGCGTCGGGTGTGCCATTAACAACCAGGACGTTTGATTCGGCCGAACACTGCGCCCGGCCAACAGCTGCTACGTTGATGGGCTGGGCGTTCCGCAGTCGATAATAGGTACGCCCTGCCAGAACCGGGTTAATGGTGTAGGTTGCTTGCCCTGCGCCGGGGGCCGGAGTCCAGTTTATGTTGTCCCGGCTCTGTTGCCAGAGGTAAACCGGGTTAGGGTACCCAACGGCTTTGCCAATGCTGAGGGTCAGGCGGGTATCAGCACATACGGTTAGTTCGGAGCCCGGCGAGTTGACAAACTGAATGGTTAAGGCCGGATGAACAGGCCGAAACGCAATGTCATCGATAACCAGATCGTTGCCGCAGCCACCCAGCCCTTTATTGATCAGCTTGACCACCACATCATTGCTATTGGTCTGGATCGCAAACTGCATAGACAGGGAAACCCATACGGGTGATGTCGTACGGGGAACCGCTGGCTGAACAACTTCGGTAATCAGGGTACCGTCGGCCTGTTCAACCCGCATGGCAATAATGGGATTACGCAGGTTGTAGCCGTCACATTCACCGCCCTTCAGCTCCCGGTTTAAATTCAGCACCCAGAGTGAAAATTCATACGTAACGCCGGGGCACAAACCGGTTGCTTTCTGGCTGTAGAATTCGCTCGGTTGATAAGATGCGTTGACCACCAGCATATTCCCCCGCGCATCATTAGGGGTATGATCCTGGCGGAGTTCGTGCCAGCCGTTGCCGCCACAGCCGGGCACCGTATCGGTCAAATTATATTCTCCATCGGCGGGGCAGGGTGGCACCCGGTACAAAAAGTTGGTTTGCCCCTGAGGCAGCGGCCCGCGTGATCCAGCCCCAAACGTTTCGCAGATGATCGATCCGTCAAGGCACTGCGCCGGGCATACGGTATTGATTGCCAGTACCAGTAAGAACAGGTAGCAGAACCAATGATAAGAAACCGATTTGCGTTGACGAAGGGGCATAACTGAGATTTAGTTCAGGCTATAAAAAGGGCGCTGGGTATGATCTGGCTTAAGGGTTCAGTGATGTTTTTGTGTCGTGGGGTGGTTGGGAAACAAACATGCCTTTCAGCCGACGAAGCTCAAGCCCTATTTTTAGGAAGAGCGTTCTCGAAAAGCTGCCATCTTTGGCCAGCGTTCGGGTGCCTGTCCAGACGCGGGCATTATCGGCTTTTACTTGCTTCACGGTACCGTACTGCATGAGATCGAAGCACAGCCGACCATCTTCACCCCGAATTTTGTGCATCACATACCCCACCTTCAGTGCATCCGCCCGAACATAGCCCGTACTCATGCCGTAGGCGTTCAGGTGTGGTCGTTTCAGGTGGCGAACCTCCGCAATAGCATCTTTCAACGTTTCGAGCATGGCTAATTTCCAGCGCGAAAAACCCGGCGATGGAATAAACGAATACCGTCCATAGACGAAGACAACCCCTGGCTGACGTAACACCGCCATCATCTCATTGACCCAGTCGGGAGGGTACAGGCAGTCGGCATCGGCTGTCAGGATATACTCGCCCCGTGCCTGTTCCAGCCCCATTTGCCGGGCAGGGCCCCACCCCTGAATGGGTTGAAACACACTCCGAACCAGCAGGCTGTCCAGCGTCTCCTGCATCTGGTCAGTTGAGTTATTGTTGACGACCAGAATCTCGAACGGAATATCCGTTTTCATTCGTGCCAGCGACGCAATACTACGCAGCACGTTGACCTCCTCGTTCCAGGCCGGAATGACAATGCTGACCAGCGGATTTGGGTGTTGAACGCGTTTCAGATCACGGTTTATGGTGCTGAAAACCGATTTTGGTATATCATTGAACGTAGCATATGGATAGCTGAAATCACTAATCCAGTCGGGGACTTTCAGAATGTTCATATCGGGAATGCGCTAAAGGTTGAGGGTGAACCGTCGCTCCAGTTGCAAAGGCCGGTCTGGTATGGCTGGACGAAGCGGGTTGGAGAATCAGCTCGATGTATCGGTAGGTGAAAACGGACAGCAGGTGAACGCAAGCCAGGCAAACGAAGATGTAAATCAGGTTGCCCGTTTCTGTATGCGGCAGCTTGACCAGCTTAAACAGGGCTATGTCCATCACCGCCAGCACAACCGTATGATTGAGGTAGTATGAATACGAGAGCCTTCCCAAAAAAGACAGCCGATCTGCCGCCAGAAAGGTAGATATGGCTCCTTTCTCCTGAGAAAATACCATGATGACAAGTGCAAACAGAAGAGGCATCAGCCAGCTTTCGGCATGGGTGAAGGAATAGATCGAAACCAGCGTCAGCCCCAGCAACAGCACTTCCACGAACGAACTCTGCCGATAACTTAACCCACTCGGTAACAGCCGCATCTGGCGATAGGCCACCATGCCAATCAGAAAGCTATACAGGCATCGGACAAATCCGTAATCATAATTGTAGATGATGCTTCCATTATGACGTATGATGAACCAGGCCAGCAGGCTGAAACTGATCCCGCAGAAAAGGAGCAGATTTTTGCGAAACAGAACCAGGCAAAGTGCCCAGACGATGTAGGTATAAAACTCAACGCTGATACTCCAGCTGGGGCCGTTCCAGGTGACGCGGTCAAACAGGTCCAGCGACTGAGTCAGGGTCAGGTTGGCCAGAAACGACAGAAATGTTTTGTCGTCACCGAATATGGAATTCGTTAACCGCACTACGTATCGATCAATCCCGAAGCGGACCATCTCGAACAGCAACACCAGCAGCAGGGTGAACAGATGCAGCGGGTATAACCGGTTGAATCGTTTGACGACAAAAGGTTTGATACTGGCCAGATTTGTGATTTTTTTGAAATTGCTGTGGGTCATCACAAAACCGGACAGCACGAAAAAGAAATCGACAAAAATGTCGCTTTTCGCCACAAACGCATTTCCCGCCAGCGGGCTCAGGTGCTGCATATGGAATAAAATGACCATAATGGCCGCCATACCCCGGAATGAATCAACTGCTCGAAATCTCATAGTGTCAGGCGTAAATCAGGCCAACGATTTATAAATAGCTAATGTCTGATCGATGGATTTCTGAAGCGCAAAATCTGCCAGCCGCTTTGTTCCCTTCTGCACCAACTCCGCTTTCAGGACACTATTGGTGAGCGTAGCTTCGAGCTTGTCAATTAGATCATCCATATCGGTGGGTTTAAAATACGCGGCTGCATCGGCGGCTACCTCCCGGAAACATTCGGTGTCGCTGAGGAGCATCGGGCTCTTTGCTTTGAAGGCTTCCAGAATGGGCAGCCCAAACCCCTCGTACAGAGACGGATAAACAAACAGCTGCGTGTTCTGATACAGGAAATTCAATTGCTCGTCGGTCGCGTTGATGTGCCGTACCCGATCGGTCAGGCCCAGGCGCTGAATGAATTCCCGATCGGCAATTTCCAGTTTGCCACCACCAGCCAGCACCACATGCAGGTCTGGAAAGCGGGGAGCCAGTTGCCGAAACGCGTTCAGAAACAGGTAAAAATTCTTGTAGCCGCTGCGGTCTCCCACGAACAGTACGTATTGCTCAGGCAGGTTGGCTACGGGTGCCGTTTGCAGGGGCGACTCTATATCAATGCCATGGTAGATAACAGAGACTTTTTTAGGATCTACGTTAAAAAAATTGAGCAAATCCTTCCGGGTGGTGTTGGAGATCGTAATGATGGAATCCGCCCGGTCGATGTTCAGCCGCTTTTGCTGCGTGAGCGGGTCCTGCGCCCAGAAATATTCCGGCAACCGCTCATAGGTCATGTCATGAATGGTGATTACCAGCGGTTTCCGGAGCGGCTTGATAAAATAAGGATCGTAGTAGGTGGGATGAAATACATCGAAATCCGCTTTTTCCAGCAGACGTTTGCAGTAGAACTCATTCAGCAGATAATCGTAGCGTTCGTTCCGGTTCAGCACCCGATCGCTGAGATTACCTTTCATAAGCAGCGGTTCATTCTGGATATAGTGATTCTTGGCGTGCAGCACCCCTAACTGATACGTCATGGTATCGGTACGCTTAATGCCCTGGATGATGTTGGCAAAGTAGCGACTGATACCGCCGTACTTTTGCGTCGTGAATTTCTGGTGATCAATAAATACTTTCGTCATGGTGCATCAGCGGTTGAATCGGCCCATACGGCCAGTGGTCACAGGGCGAGCCAGGTTGATGGAAGCAGGTCTTTCGTGTTCCAGTCAGGTTTGTTTTTATACCAATGTTTAGGGGTGATCACCGCTTTGTCCGGGTTAGGATTAAGCCAGGCCCCCCACCAGCTAAAAGAACTGTTGGCGATGATATGATGCCGGCACCGACTCATCAGCACCAGATCGGCAACGTCGCTGTCTGGCCCTGTATTCTGCACAAAAACCGTATTGTCGGGTAATGGTAAATTCTGCCGTACCCAGGCTTGATCGTCGCTGAAGACATAGAACTGCGGACTTTCGAGCAGGCTGGTCACCTGACGAATGGCTTGCTTGTAATAATCGAGGCCAACAAACCCGAACGTCTGGCTGAATTCCGGATGATTGACGTAGTCGCCCCGCCGAACATGCACCGAAACCGGCATTGATGCGTCACGAATCTGTTGTTGGTAGGCCTCGAACTCAGGACTTGGCGCACCGGTCAGCATCAATTCACGCCGAATGGTATCTGCGTTTTCCCGGAAGTAAGCCTCTGATTGCCAGAATCCATCCAGTGTAATACACTGGCCACGGGCTGCCAGCACCTGCTCATCGAAGTGAAAGTGTTTTTCTTTCAGAAACAGGAAGAAGGGTGGCAAACTCCGATTGGGCAGCAGCTTGGTGGCTTTGGACAGGTACTCGACCGGCGATTGCTGAAGAATGCGGTAGGGCACCGAAAAATGTCCGAGCTTAAACGCGCGGGGCGTATCAGTGTCGTATTGGTACTTGTAATAGCTCAGATCCAGGTACAAAGCCGTCTTGTTTTTCAGGGCGAGATGCCGGGCAACGGCATACTGAAAAAGCTGATTTCCTAAGCCACTGGTTATTCTGCTGATAATCATACTGGTTGAGGCTATTAATAGTAGTTGTTCAGGTGCGTAAGAACCTCGTCCCGGTCGCGGGCATGCAGAATCGTAGCGCCTGAGAGCTTGGGAAACAAGGTTTGGTATTCATTGAAATGATGTTCCATTCCCCAGTTTGGATTCGACAGAATGATATTCGTTCCGCCGAAACAGCTTGCCAGCGCGGCTGTGCCGCCATGCATCGAAATAAAATGGTCGCAGTTGGCATAGACCATCAGTTGCAGGTGATTATAATTGTTGACGATCTGCGGATAAAAACGGGCATACAGATCGTCCATCAGCACGACGTCAGGATGGTTTTTCCGTAGCCAGGCATGCTCGTTCAACTGCATGGTTTCGCTGTTATCCTGTACAATCTGACTCGGTAGCGGACGGTTGTAAATGATCTGATACTTGGCGCCATACGTCCTGATGATCTGGTCGAGTGTGGGGATGTCCAGGAAATTGATGGGCGGCTGATCCCACTCGACGTTGTACTTGTTGGCGATAATCAGTATCGGCTTGGCGTAGACGAACATGTTGTTTTGAAAATGCGCTTTATAGGGCACCTGCGTCCAGTTCCGGAAACTGTAGGAGTTGCTGTGCGTCATGTTCGGCACATCATAGTGCGTGTAAGATTCCCGCCAGACGCGCTGCTGAAAGCGTTCCTCATGATCGGGGCTGAAAAAGTAGAACTCCTTCGTATGTTGAGCCCCGATCGTTTTCAGGAGCGTGCCATTCAGATGATGCCAGTAGGCAAAGGGAAGTACGTAGCGCAGTTCCTGGTCAAACTCACCATGATAGCTGATCACCTTGTATTTCTTTTTCAGGATATAATCCTGAACTATATGACGGCCCTGAACCAGCTTACAGTAATAGTTGTCCCGCACGAAATAACCCAGATCCTTGCGGAGTTTCGGGTATCGCAGCCGGGCTACTACGTACAGTGATTTTAGGATTAGCTGTTGCATAAGGCATTGATCGGGAAAAACATCAGGCTGCTTTTCCCATCGTTTTGAGTTCAGCAAAGGATAATTTATACCGGAGTGTGAGGCCAATGTAAATCAGCCCGCCAATGAGTACCTGCGTCGATGTATTGAAAACACTGACCGAATCGGCATACGATTTGTATAGGGCAATCGCACCTACCATGACCAGGCAGAAGAGAATCGGCTTCAGAATATTCTGCGCAAACTCACCCACAAACGGGCCAATCAGCGACCGGACAACCCGGAAATTGATGAGTAGATTGGCCAGCGTCGCCACCAGAAAAGCCATGGCAATACCCGTAACGCCCCAGTAACGGGCGAACAGGTAAACGAGAGGTATCTTGATGAAAAGCGTCACTACGTTTAATAAAAACAGCAGTTTGGGCTTGCCTTTCGAAAAGGCCAGAGTGAACAGGGGGTTACTCAGAAAGGTGAAAATGCTGACAAATACGAAGATGCGAATGAGTGGAATGGTGGGCTCCCAGCCGGGACCGTAGAATAGCGGAACAACACTGTCGGCCGTGATGAACAGCCCGGCCAGCAGGGGTAAATTGATGTAGCTGAGCAAGTCCAGAATGGTGAGGTACGATTTTTTAAGTTCGTTGTTATCGCCTTTGAACTTGGCCAGAATAGGGTAGGCTACCTGTAAAATAACCGGGTTGAGCCGCGTGATGGGGAAAACCGCCAGTTGAGACGCCAGGGTATAATAGCCCAGTTGTTTTACGCCCAGCATGCCGCCGACCAGGATGTTATCGGAATTGGCCTGGATGAACCCAACAATACCGTCGCCCACATTGTAGAGCCCAAACTGTAGGTGCTCTTTAATAAGGCTCAGGTCAAATGTCAGTTTCGGTGAAAACAACGACGCCCCCAACACCACCTGAAGCGCCGATTTTACGCTCTGCTGCGCCAGTTGACCAAAAATCAGGGATAACTCCGCGAACCCATTGAACGCC
The DNA here is from genome assembly GCF_054777855.1 of Spirosoma jeollabukense. Taxonomy (NCBI): domain Bacteria; kingdom Pseudomonadati; phylum Bacteroidota; class Cytophagia; order Cytophagales; family Cytophagaceae; genus Spirosoma; species Spirosoma jeollabukense. Next base: position 86,264 of record NZ_BAAHAD010000006.1, on the reverse strand, counting down.
AGTAAGATGGTAACGCCCGTACCAATAGCGGCTCCGGTGATATCAATACTGGCTATGGCCTTGAAGCGGAGTTCTTTCTGCAACAGAAAATAGTAGATCTGCCCGAAGTAGACGATGACAAAGTACAGCGACGAGAACTTGATGACCTTTTCCAGCCGGGGTTCTTTATAATACGCCACCACGAGCGGCCAGCTAAAAAAGAGGGCTACCCCGATAAACAGACCCAGTGCCAGATTCAACAGGTAAATGGTTGAGAGTACCTGCTGGTCTTCTTCCTGTTTATAGATGATGGAATTCGAGAAGCCCAGATTCGCGAAAATGCTGAAAAACGCAATCAGCAGCGCACTGACGCTGACGATACCAAAAGCCGACGGCTCCAGCAGTCTGGCCAGAATAGCTACCTGGCCAAACTGAAACAGTGTGGAAATCGCCGTGGACATACTTATCCACTTGCCACCGCTTACGGCCTGTTGCTTATGACTCATTTCGTCTGTTGATCAAGAATCGTTTCATTGGCACCTACACGGTGTGTCACCTCGTTCGGTTCGGCATAGCGCTTGGTTCGAATCACACCCTGTTCAACATCTTTAAGGGTTGGTCCGTCCGTATCGCTTCCATCAACCTTATTCAGCGCAACCAGAATTGGATGCCTGGCGGCTTTGGCATACAGTTCAAACAACTGGCTATCCCGACGGCTCCAGACGGTGCTAACCGTCAGAATCATGAGCGAAACGGCGCTTCGGTTAACCAGATGTAATGGAATCGGACTGCCGATAAGGGCGGGGAGCTCCAGGATAATTTTATTGAATGTGCTGATTGCCAGGCTGTGTTCGGATGGGAGTAAATCTTCTGGCTCCCGTACGTTCATAAAGTTTGGCTGTAACTCGTACGGAAAAAAGGTTATACCATCCTGCTCAAACTTTCGATCGGATTCTGCCTTTTGCGGATAAAAATAGGCTATCTGTTCCCCCGACTCCGCATACAGCCGGATCAGGCCGTGCGCAAACCAGGTTTTTCCCTGCTCCGACCGTATGCTGAACAACGTAATGAGGGGTGGGCGGGTAGGCGTCGGTTGCTGTTCGATGTCAATGTTGATGGCATTGCCCAGTTGCTCGAACATACTGACCGCAGCCCGGCTGGGGCGGGAATTGACGGCGAATTTTTTAACCGTTGGAAACAGCGCCGTAACCGGGCGACCAATACGTTGCTCGGCCTCCTCCAGCGAATTGATCCGCTTATCGGCCCAGAAACGTATGGCTGCCAGCAGCAGGGCTATGACCAGGCCAACGCCCGCCCCAATCAGCGTGAACAGCATGCGTTTGGACGGCTGGGCTGCATATGGGAAATTGGGCGGGTCCAGTACGGACATAGCTCCGTCGATGGCGATATCCTGCCGATGTGTGTTGGCCTGGTTCAGCGACTGTATCAGACTCAGGTAATCTTTTTCGGCCACGGTCATTTCACGGGTCAGCTGCCGTTGTTCAGACTCCAGCGGGGGGAAGCTTGTCGATTCGGTCTGGTAGTCGTCCAGGCGTTTTTTCACTACGCCCATCCGGGCGCCGGATTCTTCGAACTCCAGTACTTTGGCCAGCCATTCGTTGATCAGCTTTGCTTTTGGAATCGCATCTGCGGAGTTATCGGCGGCAAAGTAATTCTGGGCAATCTGCTGGAGTTCTGCTGACGCTTTATTGATTTTTGCCTGGTACTGATCTAGTGATGCCTGGGGCTGTCCATTGGTCCGGGCGTTGATCAATTGCGTTTCAGCGGCTGTCAATTCCGCCTGCTTATCGGTTAAGGCCGTGTTGATTTTGAGCAGGCTTCCGCCTTGAGTCATCCGCTGGTTCAGGGCATTCATCGCTGCTTTAGCCGCCTGATTGCGCATTACCTCCGTGTTGTATTCCGCTATCAGGGCATCACGGGTTGCCGAACGGGTTTTCAGTTCGTCCTCAAAATTGAGCACATTGTGCTGTACGTTAAACGCCCGCAGTTTCGCTTCGGCGTTGTCGAGTTGCCGCTTGGCCGCTTTCTCTTTATCCTGGTAATACTTGATGACCGGGTTGGTCTCACCTCGTTTGAGCGATGTGTATCGTTCGTTTAACTCGTTGATCGCCAGCGTCAGCGTCTGCTGTGTCACGGCCGGATCGCCCGCTTCATATTCAATATCCAGCATGTCGCTGGCGTTTTTCCGGCTGGCTTTCAGCTTTTTACTGATGTAGTCCGCCGAATAATAGGAGTTCGGATTAAGCAACAGAGCTTTGATCGGATTGTCCGTTTTGCTCTGGGCGAGGCTGTCTATCCGACGGCGGGTGTAGTCGGGGTCGCCCGGCCGGATCAACGACTGGCGTAAACTGGCCGGAACAGCCTGCTGTAGCTGCTGAAAGCTGGCTGACGAGAGCTGTTCTGCTGTAGGTTTAGTCAACTGTAAATGGTCACTCAACATCTTGACGCCCACCTGGTAGAGTGTCTGGTTAGAGGTGAGCGTTGTCAGGATATTGTCGAACGCATTGCTAATGGCCGAAAAATCCACGTTAGAGCCTACTTCGGCCGATCGGATGGAGTAGCCAGACGTAATGCCAGTATATAGCGTTGCTTTGGCTTTGTATACCTTCGCTTCATTGCGCATGAAATAATAGACCGTTCCTGCTGCCAGGCATGGAAACAGGATAAACCAAATGAGGTGCTGTTTCAGAAGCCGACCAAGTCCTTGGAGTGTCATAGGGTTAGTTGCGTTTCAATTGATAAATGGGTACACCAACGAGCAATTCAAGGGCATAAATATTTTTGGTAAACTCCGACTTGGACTCCTCAACCGACGACTGGGTATTGGCATAGCGGCTGCTGTTGAAAGCGTGCGCTTCGGGCGTGATTTTTCCTTTTTGCAGCTCGACTTCGGCAATCCGGAAAGCGGTGAGCGCGACCTGTTCATCGCGCAGGCGTATCTGTAAAATCCGCTGGGACAGTTGCAGGTCCTGATACAGGTTGAATAACTCCTTCTTGAGTCCGATTTGGGAGGTGCGTTGCCGTTCCAGCGCTGATTCATAATTGGCTCTGGCCAGGCGGATTTGCTGAGGTCGCCCGAATAAATCGTGCAGGCTGATGCCTATGTTGACCCCAGCCCGATATCCGTTCGAAATCTGGCCTAACTGATCGTTAATAGCTGATCCTGTTGACAGAATGGCCTGATTACCCGTCGAGTAATTGGCAAAGCCTGACATGTTTTGCAGAATCTGTAGCTTCGATAGCTGATAAGCAGCTTGCTGAGCGCTGGCAATACCACCCTCAAATTTCACGACTGATGAATACTTAAGGGCCATTTGGTAGATGTCCTCAAACGGGATTAACTGAACGGCGATGTCCCGGTTAAAGTCGAAAATCATACTATCCAGACCTACGGTAGTCGTGGTTGTTACCACTGGTTTGGCCGCGGGAGCTTGCTGAGGAAGGGCGCCCTGCCCATATGTGTGTATGGCAACCAGCAGCAGTAACCCCGGCAGAAACTGCTGGCTAAAGCGGATAAGTCGGTTAAATGGATGCTGTTTCATGTGTTCCTGTTTCCTGAAAGAAGTCATTACGGTTTGTAGATTGAAAATTGATCGATTAGGCTGGCTGTTCCTGTCGCCAGGCTTTGGGTACTTTCTGGATGACGGCCTCGAACTCGCGGGCCCGCTGTTCCCACGAGTTGCCCTGTGCTGTGTCGACCCGCTGCTGAATGCGTGCAGGAGTCGTGTCGGCCAGGGCACGACGGAGTGCCTGAGCGAACCGTTCCGGGGTATCGGCCAGCTCGATGATGCCATCAAAATCGTCCAGTATCGAAAATGGAGTCGACACCACGGGGAGCCCGGCCGCCAGATACTCATTGATTTTGAGCGGGTAAATGGTATACGTATGCCGGTTACAGACAAATGGAATGATGCCCACGCTCAGCTTGGCCAGCAGGGGAGGGAGGTCGTTCGGCTGATGGGGCGGAATAAACGTTACGTTCTGATAAGGTGCCAAACGGGCGGGCAAGTCAAGTTCATGAACCTCGCCAATAAACTGAAACTCAACGTCGGACATCGTTCGGGCACAATACTCCATGATGTCAATATTGATCCGGTTGTCTGCCGAGCCGAGGTAACCAACGACTGGTTTAACGGGAGGTTGCTGCTGCGCCAGTTGACGGGCCAGGTTGAATAGCTCAAAATTGGCCCCGTTCTTTACGCAGAAGGTTTGAGGCTGTACCGTCGATTTGTCCTGACGTAAGGTTTCCGATGTGGTGACTACGGCATCGACGCGCCGGAGGAAGGCCTCTTCGTAGCGCGTGCCATGACGGCTCATCCAGTCCCCCGCCGTTGTGATTTCATCGAAACAATAATAAATCGTTGCGCACTCATTCAGCTTGCCTAGTAAGGGCAAGCCAATGACAGGATTATAGGCATTGATAATCAACGGCCGATGCATGTCTAGTTTGCGCATGACGCCCCGCAGCTTACTAACCAGTCGGCTAATGTTCCACTGGAGCAACCGGTCGTGCGACTCGTTCGATAGCCAGTTGACAGGTAGCATGATGGGGGGTGTCCAGACGAATAGCTCCCCACCGCCCTGCTCCGTTTTTAGAGTGGTTAAGGGGTTTTGCAGCCGCATTATGTCCCGGACGGGTATGTCTCCCCGGCCGCCCATACCCTGGGCTAAATCCTTGAGTGTATATAAATAATCGACATACAGCACGCGGTTCCGGGCCGACAACTCGGTCATGAGCTGAACGGCAGCCTTCTGGAAGTCACCTTTCCAGGGCGTTTGCGTGATGCAGATGATGCTGTCAAATTGGTTCATAGCGGGCCGTGGGCTAATCGTTTTTGTTCCGTTGGTAGCGCTGAAGTGGCCGGATTGACATCCCACCGGTAACAGGTCGCAATCAACAGCGTGCTGATGAAAACGACGCTTGTTGTCGGGAACTGACTCAACACCGGGTTCGAATATCCCATTACGGCGATGCCCACGAATTCCGCCAGAAACGCATACATGATTTTGATCACCCAGGGGTCTTTCAACTGCCAGACACGATAAACACCAATGCCTATCAGACCCAGCAACATCAGGATATATAGGGTAAGGCCGACGCGGCCAGCCTCAATCCAAACCTCAACGTACCAGCTATCGGGTGGAATCTGGGCTGCCCAGTGCTGGGGTGTAAACCGTGACCCCGCATCCGCCGACGTACCGATGCCTGCACCAAACGGCAGGTCTTTCAGGTACAAGGCCAATTTCTCCTGATTTTGTAGGCGCAACAGGAACGAGGGATCGTTCATGGGCGTCAGGGCCGACCGCATGCGCTGCACCTGGTAGTTGGAACTGCCAACGCTGGTGTAGAGCAGCAGCAGCACCAGAGGAACTGCCAGGACCATACCGATGAGAAGCTTCAGGAAATCCCGTTTCAGGAGTAGGTAGAAGGGAAAACCAGCAAGCATTACAAAAAGAGCACTGCGCGTTCCTGAAACGGCATAGCCCCAGAAGTAGACCAGTGCCAGAAACAGAAAGCCCAGCTTGTAAAGCAGCTTTTTCTCTTCAAAAACCCGGATAACCGCCACTACCGTAACCCCCGCCATTTCGGCCCCAAACTGGGCCGCATCGGAGTAGAACGAAAAACACCGGAGCTGGCCAAAGAGCAGGTGCGTTTTGGCATTGAAACCGCTGTTGAGCCACACTACTTCGGCCGGTGCCAGACCAATATATTGCTGTTTGAAGGCCCAGAGCGCGGCCAGAAACGACCAGGCTAGCCAGGAGTTGACCATGATGCTGATGTCTCTTCGGGTAATAGGCGCTACAAGAGCAATGCAGGCCGCCATAAACCAGTGCAGAGAAAACGGGCGCACATGATAAAACCAGGCGGGTTGGTAGGGAGCTTCAGGGTTGAACAGCTCGATGATTGTATATAGAAACCAGATGACAATCAGGATGAAGGCCGGGTTGCGCAGTCGGTGCCAGGCCATCCGCTGGCCATTTATGAACAGACTCAGCAGCGTTAACGCTAACAGCCCGTCGATTAATAACCCGACCGGAACATCGATCTGGACAAAGCGAACAAAGCCAACAACAAAACTAAGCTGTAAATAAAGAAACAGGCCAAACCGGGGATCGAGCAATACCATGATCAGCATTGTTAGCACCACAGGGGCCAGGATGGACAGTATGGCTCCCGTGCCACCCAGTTTACTGATCAGGTAGCCTGCGCCAATGGCGTATAGGCCACCTGCCAGGCTATAGAGCCAGAATCGGTTCGAGGGTTGGTTCGTCAGTAAATAAGTCGATTGTGCCATAACGAGTCAGTACCAGACAAAAACAGTTAAATGGCTGCGTCGACAGCATCGGCCCGTCGTGCTTTTTCCCAGGTTCCCGACTGATTACCGCGTAGGTAGCGAACCAGCCCCGCCAGCGCACAGACGTTCATGAACGTGAAATAGAACGGAACAAAAACGGCTTTCCAGCGTAGCTGACGCTTTTCGAGAATGTAGCCGAGCCAGGCCGCTCCGTAAAACAGAATTTGCCCCATCAGAAGCAGTCCCCAGCCGGAAGCCCAGCCGTCACGGAAGACCAGCCCGGTGTTGAGCAGCAAAATCAGGGGCAGGCAAAGGGGGGTGACGGCCCACCGCATAACCCGGTGTGACACATACTCGAACGTGAGCCAGCCATGACGGAATGGGTTGAGCAAACCGGTCAGGCGAGCCATCGACTGGAAACCACCCGCGGCAATCCGGATTTTACGCTTTTGCTCGTCCAGGATCGAAAACGATGGCCGTTCCAGCGCATAGGCTTCCGGCTCATAGGCCACCCGATAGCCCTGACCGGCAATCAGCAGTGAAATCATGAAATCGTCGAGGATGGTATCGGTAGACACTGGCTCGTACAAGTGGGTCCGAACGGCGAATAGCTCCCCGGCCGCTCCGACAATGGTTTGTAATTCGGCATCCCACCGCTTGAGCTGAGATTCATATTTCCAGTAAAGCCCTTCACCCGATCCGGCTGCCGATTCGGCGTTGGTGGTTTGAATTCGTTTCTCGCCAGCTACCGCCCCCACCTGTGGGTCGCGGAAATGCCGAACGATATTCCGGACCGCTTGTGGATTTAGTTGCGTATTGGCATCGGTGAAAATGACGATTGGCGTTTGGATCTGCTGCATGGCCCGATTCATAGCCGCTACTTTACCGCGCCGTTCGGTACCGCCCAGCACATCAATCGAATCGCCGTAGTGCGTGTGTAAGTAATCATCCGAACCGTCGGTCGATCCTTCGGTTACAAACAGGTATTGAATTCGTTCGCGGGGGTATAGCTGCCCGAGGGAGTTGGCTACTTTGGCAGGCAGGCAATCGGCTTCGTTGTAGGCTGGTACGATCAGGGTTACGTCTGGCGTAAACTCATCCGATATATCGGCCACGGCTGGCCGTTTGGGTCGTAGCTGGATAAGCCCCCACACCACCAGGCCATAACCGAGGTAAGTGTAAAGTACAAGTCCAATACTGATAAGTAGCAGTAATTCCATCCGTTCTGTCTTGATAAAGCTCGATCAAACAGCCATTTCCACGGGCGATTCCGATGGAGCTGGTTGCTTACTGGTATGTGTTAAATTCCAGACAATGGCGTCTTTTACCGCTTTCAGGTAGGTGGGTTGCCAGTGCAGGGTATACTGGAGCAGTGCTTTTGGCAACGCCAGTCCAAAATAATACAGGTAAAAAATCCGTAAGGGTAAACCCGCTACGTTCCGTCGCATGAACCACAGGCGATTGCGCGTATGATAGTAGACTTTCAGGGCATTCGCTTTGCCAACACTCATCGATTCCCGATGGTAAATCAGAGCTTTGGCCTGGTAATAAATTTGAAAGCCTGCCCGCCGGATTCGCGCCGACCAGTCCAGCTCTTCGTAATACAGAAAAAAACTATCGTCGAGCGAACCGGCCCGGTTCAGCACCGCCCGGCTAACCAGCATTGCCGCGCCGTGGGCAAAAAAAGTTGGACCCGGCTGGTCGTACTGGCCCTGGTCAGGTTCCTTTAAGCCTATGGCCCAGGTCTGGCCCGTATATTGATTCAGGGGATGATAGCCCGCATACTGAATAATGGTAGGCTCATCGAAATACCGAATCTTGGGGCAGGTTACCCCAATCGTCGAATCCTGATAAAACGGAGCCAGCAATTGTTCCAGCAAATTCGGGGTGACAATGGTGTCGTTATTCAGGAGAAAGTAATAGTCGCCCCGGGCATGCTGAATCCCCAGGTTGTTGCCACCCGAAAAGCCCAGATTTTCGGGGCTGACCACTACCGTTACGTTCGGATAATTGCCCCGTCGGATGAGTTCGGTTGGGTCTTCCCGCGAGCCGTTGTCAACCACGATTATTTCGTATCGTGGATAGGTCAGGGTTCGGGTCGACTCCAGCAGATCACACGTCACCACCGCCTGGTTGTAGTTGATGGTAATCAGTGAGATCAGGGGCATCGTATCTATACGTTCTCCTTCTGCCATACTGCTTTAAGTGTTTTCAGAAGAATGAGCATGTCGGTACGGAAGGAGTAGCTCTTGGCATACAGCACATCGAGCTGGATGCGCTCCTGATCCGACACTTTGGTCTTCCCGCGCTTGGTAACCTGCCAAAGCCCCGTCAGGCCGGCGGGTGCAGCAAACCGGCGTCCATAGCCGGTTGTCGTCAGTTTTTCGGCTTCGTAGAGCGGCAATGGCCGATTGCCAACGAAGGACATATCGCCCCGTAGGATGTTAAATAGCTGAGGGAGTTCGTCAACACTGGTGTTTCGTAGCACTTTGCCTAAACGGGTCACGCGCGGGTCTTCCTTAAACTTGGTGAACATAGCCTTCGCCTTTTGTTCGCGCAGATGAAGCCGTTCGCAAACCTGTTTGTTGTCCATAAACAAGGGCTGCTGACAGACCAAACCCGCTAACTGGCAATCTTCGCACCGGTCGTCGGCCGGTTTTTCGGCGCTGACTTTGTTATACATGTTCTGAGAGGCCATACTGGCTAGTAGCTGGTCGGCGTCCGTCCGCATGGTGCGGAACTTGTACATGTCGAATATTTTGAAACCCGTACCGACGCGTTTGGAACTGTAAAAAACAGGCCCTTTCGAGTCGAGCTTTACCAGTATGGCAACAACCAGCAGTATAGGCGATATCATTATTAGAATTAATAAGGAAAGGCCAATGTCGAACAGGCGTTTGCCAATAGGAATACGGATGGAAGCCGATTTAGAGCTGATATGGCCTTTTTGTTCGTATTCCTTTTTCCGGATCAGGTAATTTAACCGAACGCGAAGATCATCTTTGGAGTAATCATGCGAGAATGCATCAATGACATGCCCATGAAATGGATCAGCCGTCAGATCAATGCCTGTCCGATCCGTCAACAGTAGAACCGGTAAGCTGCCCAGATTACGTCTTGTTCCCAGACTCTTTAAAAAGACAGTACTATCCAGCGAGTCATTATACAGTACCAGATCAACTGGATTCTGTCCATCCAGATGCGCCAGAGCTGATCGTACATCGGGAACATTAATTACATCGATTATCGATTGAAATGCTTGTTGAAAGGCCTGAACGCGCTGGTCGTCCTGCTCAACGTAAAGAATACGAAACGGTTGGCTATCCACTATCACTTCCTGCATGACCACGAGAAATTTAATTAGGGATGGGGTTAAGATATTCCGGGGTTATCTGCTTTAGTTCGGCGCAATACGCTGATAATCTTGGCTTTAACTTCAATTGGGCTGAAAGGCTTAACGATATAGTCGTCAGCTCCCAACTTAAAAAATTTGATCCGGGTGTCGCTGTCGGAAAATGATGATAGAATAATCAGCGGTATTTTCTGGAATACCGGGCTTACCCGCAACATGCCGAGGAGGTCTTTCCCATCCATATACGGCATCTGGATGTCGGACAGAATAATATCGACTGGGTTTCCATCTTCCAGCCAGGATAAGGCTTCTATACCATTCTCCTTCGTGATGACCTCAAAGTCATCTTTTAGCGTTTGACGTAGAATTTTGCGTATAAATGGATCGTCTTCGGCGATCAATACGTGGTAAAGTGTTTTCATAAAAAAATTAAGGTAAAGAAGTCTATAAGCTAGAAGCTTGATGGAAATGATTAGCTATTAGGCTTATGCTGAATAAGTAAATGACGTAGGTAAGTTGACACGAAGAGCGGGCGCAAAGCAATACGGCATTGGTGGGCTTTTGTGCCATTAACAGCCATACACAATCGATTAAAAATGGCAATATTCAGAAGACTGAGAACATTAAGTTCTTGATAATAGTCAACATCAAACATGTTAACAGATGATACAAACGGAAAGAAACTAAAACCAGATTTCATGTCAACATAAAATTTACTATTCGGTAGGTTAGGGTAATTTAGTAAATAAATTTGTTAAATTCTGATTCTGTTGCTTCTCGTCAACAGCCTATCTGAACAATGGATGCTGACATAATTTTCATCGGGTTCAAGTCGTATTTCTAAGAAATTCAGGTTAATTTTTAGGCTTGACCAGGGCTTGTGCTCATTTAGCCGAAGCATTTTTCAGGGATTATTCCAATAGCCTTCACACGAGAGTATCAACTTAGCCGAAAGTAGCTTTATAAATAAATTTCTTATCGACTCTATAGTTTATGTGCTTTGGTAAACTAGTCTATATTCATGCTCAACATTGTATATATAAAGATAGTGTAATATTTATTAATATTATATCTGGTAAATAAAAATTAAATATTTATTAGCGAATAATTTATAAAGTTAACTAGAGAAGGTGATTGAGGTAGTTTGAATACAAAAGTATGTGCCTATAATACCTGGGGGTTCGACCTGACTAGCTGTAACTGATCAGGTCGTACCCCCAGGCATTATAGGCACAAAGTAGCCCAGGCGAACTGTTAGTTTGACTTTAGGATTTTTCGGACGACCCGTTCGCCAGCCTGTTTTATTTCCAGGATATAGGTGCCAGCAGGTAATCGGGACAGATCAATCCGGCCTGAAAACTGGTTGTTTGTTTTAAGAATCTTTACCTGCTGATGCATGTGGCTGAGGCCAGCGTCAAAAACACTAACTTTAATCGGAGCCTCCGAGGTCCGTTCTGCCTGAACGGTAATAAAGTCGGCCGTTGGGTTAGGGTACACCTGAACGGCCTCGGCCAGGCTTTTTACGTCTGTTAACCCCGCTGCCTGCCGTGCATTTGGTGCAATATTCCCCGCGACTACAAACAGGGGTGTCTCGGTTGCCGTGACTTGTACTTTACCCTGATTGGTGTTGACCAGTTCCAACTCCATATCATTGCTGCCGACTTTAGGCCGATAAATCCGGGCTTGTGTGGCATTGCCCAGGTCCAGCGTGTAGGTGGCCGTACGACCAATTTCATCGGGTACGACCAGCATGTACGCCGACGTACCGTTTCGTTCGTAGCGATCCACGATAGGATCCTGGTTGAGCGTTTCTTTGTAGATGTATTCTCCGAAAAGTTTTTTGGTTTGATACAGATAATCAGCGGCCGGACGGCGAGTCATATTATCCCCATTTGCCAACCCCGACGTACCGAACATACCACCGGTTGAATTGTCGTCGTAGAGTTGGTAGAAGAATAGCTTTTCAATACCCAATCGAGCGTATAAAAGCGACGTGCGCAGAATCCAGTCGCCCTGGGTTTCCAGCGCTGATTTATTACCAATTGGAATGGCGCGTAACGGGCTACCCTGGTTAACATCGTAGCCTGCCTCAGTAATCCAGACGGGCATATCGTACGACTGCCGGTGGGCCGTTTGTCGGAAGTCATTTGCAACCCGATTGATGGGGGTTACCTCCGGAGCCGCTCCCCGCGTGGAGGTCCCGCTCTGCGACGACGATGTATTATCGGAATACATGTGATAATTAACGACATCCCAGCATAGATTAACGGTGCCGTCCGGCTTGTAGCCCCGATACTGTTTGCACCAGTCAACCATCCCTTTCAGGTAGTCTGACCCGCTCGATGCTGACGCCAGCCCACCAACCACTACCTGCGCCGATGGATCCGCATTTTTAACGCCTACACCGGGCCCCATGCTGTTTTTGTGACCGTCGTAAAACGCAGACAGGTTAGCGGCATACTCGCGAGCCGTCTGGTACGCTTTGCGGCCTTTCCACCACTTGTCCCGTTCGTTGTCGCATTCGATGTATTTAATCAGACCCAGGCCAATTTTTATCGTGTTCGGATTGTCGCCTGGCCAGCGGGGAGTTGAATGTACGCTCAATAAGGCGGGGTTCACGGTTGTGTTGCTACCATAGCGAGCCATGTACTGGAAGGCTACTTTCGCCTGCTCCAGGTAGGAATTCGGATCCGTAAAGTCTTTACCGTACCGTAGTGGGGTGTTTTCGGAGTCACGATCGGCGGGCGGATACGTATTGACCATCCAGTCGGGAATGGTTTTCAAGCAGGCCAGTACCTCAATGCCTTCGGCTTTACAGCGCTCATAAATGGCGTCGTAATTCCATCCCCCACTCATGGTTGGATTGTAGGTGTAGCTACCTTCCTCCGATTCCAGTTTATGCCAGTCCATATAGTGACGAATGCCGCCAAAACTTTTGACGACGTTCATTTTGGACTCATTGATCTGCCAGGGCGAATTGCCATCTTCAAAATTCCATTCGTAGGCGTTCACCCCCAGCATGTCTTTAAGCTTCACGGCTTTGGCCGGGGTAGGCGTGAAGGTCTGACTGGAGGGTGTGTAAGCGCCGTATAGTTCCATCTCCGTCGGGAAAGCCCCATACGAATTAATGACCAGATACCGGGCGTTGGTAATAGGCTGGTCCAGTTTATACTGAGCATTTCCCGCGATCGACCGATCCGGATACGGCCCTACCCAGGCCGTATATAACTTACCCTTGAAGGTAGCAATCGGAATACGCTCCCACTGCTCGGTGATGATCGACAAGGTCATGGGGTTGGCGCTGAAATCCCCGACAAAGTCGTAGAACCGCAACCCTTCAATCGTCATCGACTCACCTGTCAGCAGTGGGTAATAGGCATCATACTGGGGTAATACTTTGCCCCAGCCCGTTTCAACCGTTACGTTGGTGATACCATCAAATAGCCCGTCCAGCCCGTTACTTACGTTGTTAAGCTGGTACCAGCGTTTCGGGTCAATGGGGATTTTCTTATCAGCCGAAATGACCGATGCCGGCGACGCGCGAACCACCTGTGTGCGGGCTACGTCGGCAGCCGCCAGAAATGAAGCTGAAGCGCCTTGTGATGCGGTGATCGTTGTTGTGCCGGTACCAACGATGGTGGCTTTCCACGAACCAGTGCTGTTAGATACGGTCACCACCGATGGATTCGAGGAGGTAAACGTAATAGGCGTACTGATATTGGTACTGGTTGCCACCAGGCTAAAGTCGCCATCGTCGGTGGTTTTATCCGGCAGTTCCGCTAAAGAAATAACGGCCGGACTTAGCACAATACCGCCGGGGGTGACGTCGAACCAATTGAAGTTGAAGGTGCCGCGCAGGGCAAAGAGACGTAGCACCTGGCTGCCCGCCGTCAGTGTAGCCGTGGTGCTGATGGTGGTCCAGGCCTGCCAGCCCCCCGTCTGGGGCACATCCACACTGCCCAGCACCCCCCCCGACTCCGAGCGAATCTCGATCCGCCCGTTGCCATACTGGTTGGCTACCCGGAACCGGAAAGTGTACAACCCGGCACTGGCTACACTCACGTTGTAGTCCATCCAGTCCCCATCATCGATGTAGCCCATGTTCTGCCCACCCCCCTCATCGGTAGTCGGCTCGGGTCGCACGTCAGTGGCCACATCATAGCTTTCCGCTTCGATGCGACCCGTCAGGGGGCGACTCGCAGCGGCCTCGAACCAGTTGAAGTTCCAGCCCCCTTTGACCACCTGGATGCGCAGGGTCTGGTTGCCCGCTTGCAAGCGGGCGGTGGTGCCAATGGTCGCCCAGCTCTGCCAGCCCCCCGTGCGGGGTACCTCCACACTGGCCAGCACCGTACCGTTAGCCTGGCGCAGCTCAATTCTGGCTCCATCACTATAGCTGTTGGCCACCCGGAAGCGGAAGCTGTAAGCGCCTTCCTGGGGGACGTTGAGGGCGTAGTCCATCCAGTCCCCATCATCGATCTGGCTTATGATAGGGCTAGCGTCGGTATCGGTGCCAGCCTCGATTTGTACTCCCTGCATGGCGGAGTAGCTCTCCGCTTCTAGGTGGCCCGGTAATGTTGGTGGTGGCAGTATTACGTTCTTGGTCGCGTCGAACCAGTTGAAGTTGAAGGTGCCGCGCAGGGCAAAGAGACGTAGCACCTGGCTGCCCGCCGTCAGTGTAGCCGTGGTGCTGATGGTGGTCCAGGCCTGCCAGCCCCCCGTCTGGGGCACATCCACACTGCCCAGCACCCCCCCCGACTCCGAGCGAATCTCGATCCGCCCGTTGCCATACTGGTTGGCTACCCGGAACCGGAAAGTGTACAACCCGGCACTGGCTACACTCACGTTGTAGTCCATCCAGTCCCCATCATCGATGTAGCCCATGTTCTGCCCACCCCCCTCATCGGTAGTCGGCTCGGGTCGCACGTCAGTGGCCACATCATAGCTTTCCGCTTCGATGCGACCCGTCAGGGGGCGACTCGCAGCGGCCTCGAACCAGTTGAAGTTCCAGCCCCCTTTGACCACCTGGATGCGCAGGGTCTGGTTGCCCGCTTGCAAGCGGGCGGTGGTGCCAATGGTCGCCCAGCTCTGCCAGCCCCCCGTGCGGGGTACCTCCACACTGGCCAGCACCGTACCGTTAGCCTGGCGCAGCTCAATTCTGGCTCCATCACTATAGCTGTTGGCCACCCGGAAGCGGAAGCTGTAAGCGCCTTCCTGGGGGACGTTGAGGGCGTAGTCCATCCAGTCCCCATCATCGATCTGGCTTATGATAGGGCTAGCGTCGGTATCGGTGCCAGCCTCGATTTGCACCCCCTGCATGGCGGAGTAACTCTCCGCTTCCAGGTGGCCCGGTAATATTGCGGTTGTCTGACGAGTTAGTTGGGTACGGTCAGTGAGGTAGATTGAATTACTGGGTGATAGAGTAAGCCAATTGGCTGGCAGTACTCCAGTAATTATCACTAGGCAGACGTAAGTAGAAAATATAAGTAGTTTCATACAGCAATGGGTTGAGTTGATTTGTGCAAAGATTACTATTTATTTAAAAATAGTTAATAAGTATATATTAAAAGAGCCCGATTTGTTTAGATTTTTAATTTTATATGTTATTTTGCTTCAATTATTACTACCTTTTAGCAAGCTTCGTATATATAATGTCTTTTTTACTATTTGGTGCTTGTCTGCTGCTGGCAGGTTATCTAACCTTTAATGTTTTCTACCTATTTGTATCAGCTGTGGCAGGCCGTCTCGGGAAGGCTGATGACGCACCGATCACAACGGCTACAGATCCGTTACGACGTATTGCCGTGTTGATTCCAGCTTATAAAGAAGATGGTGTAATTCTAGGCTCTATAGTGACTAATTTACAACAGAGCTACCCCGCAAATCTATATGACCTTATTGTAGTCGCAGATTCATTTCAACCCGAAACCTTACTAAAGCTTTCTCAGTATCCTATCAAGGTCTTACCCGTTCAGTTTGAGCAGTCAACCGTTCAGAAATCCGTCTTATACGCCCTCAATACACTCCCGGATAATACCTATGATATTGTATTGATTTCTGATGCTGACAATCACATGGCGCCAGATTTTCTAATGCGGATCAATCAGGCATTTGGGCAGGGGTGGCGGGCCGTTCAGGGGCATCGAACGGCTAAAAATACGAATACGAGCGTGGCGGTTTTCGACGCTATAAACGAAGAAATCAACAATAACCTTTTTCGGGCAGGGCAGCGGGCACTGGGTTTGTCAGCCTCATTGATTGGTTCAGGCATGGCGTTTGAACCCGCTCTAATGAAGCGATCCTTAAATCAGATTCAAACGGTGGGCGGCTACGATAAAGAACTTGAAATGCTATTAGTGGTGGCTGGTATTAAAATTGGCTATTTGCAGGACGCTGTCATACTGGATGAAAAAGTGCAAAACATTGCCGTATTCCAACGGCAGCGTACCCGGTGGGTTGCCGCTCAATTATATTTTATTAAAGCCTATTTCAAAATTGGCATTCAGCAACTGTTCAAGGGTAACTGGCAGGCGTTTAATACGTTAATTAAATCGTTGCTGCTCCCCCGGATGATTCTTCTGGCAGTTTTGGGCCTACTGGCTGTGGTAAGCCTGTTGGGTACTGCGTCCTTTCAATTCTTCGCGCTGGGGCTACTGGGCTTGTTGCTAGGTAGCTTAATCATATCGGTTCCCGCGTCCCTGTATCATAAAATAAAGGGCCGTGATTTTGCGGTACTGCCTTCGCTTATTTTTGGCATGTTCCGGTCGCTTATTAATTACAAACAAGCAGGTAAAAAATTCTTACACACGCCCCATACTGAAACGTCTGAGCCCCATTAACAGACTTTAGAACAGCACCTATTTTCTGAATACTGACTGATTAACTATCTATGAAAAAAGCATTAATTACCGGAGTTACCGGGCAAGACGGAGCCTATTTGGCTGAATTGCTATTAGAAAAAGGATACGAGGTGCACGGTATCAAACGCCGGAGTTCGCTTTTCAATACACAACGTATTGACCATCTGTACGAGGACGTCCACGAAAAACACGTACATTTTAAGCTCCATTATGGCGATTTGTCTGACTCGACCAATATCATTCGTGTTATTCAGGAAGTACAGCCCGACGAAATTTATAATCTCGGAGCTATGTCGCACGTACGGGTGAGCTTCGATGAACCGGAGTATACCGCGCAGGTAGACGGGATCGGCACACTGCGTATTCTGGAAGCTGTCCGGCTGCTGGGTCTGACCGAAAAAACCCGTATCTATCAGGCATCGACATCGGAACTTTATGGGGGTGTTCAGGGCCATGCGCAGTCAGAAACAACACCATTCTATCCGCGGTCGCCCTATGCCGTAGCCAAACTTTATGGGTACTGGATTACGGTCAACTACCGGGAAGCGTATAATATGTTTGCCTGCAACGGGATTTTATTTAACCACGAGTCACCACTTCGTGGCGAAACGTTTGTGACGCGCAAAATTACGCGTGCCGTATCACGTATTGGCCTGGGTTTTCAGGATAAGGTATATCTGGGTAATCTCGACTCCCTGCGCGACTGGGGCCATGCCAAGGATTATGTGGAAGCTATGTATCTGATTTTGCAACAGGACAAGCCTGAAGATTTTGTTATTGCTACGGGCGTGACAACCAGCGTGCGGGATTTTGTCCGGATGGCCTTCGCTGAGATTGGCGTTGAGCTAGCGTTTACGGGAGAAGGTGTTTCGGAAGTAGGAACCGTCGTTAGCTCAACGAATCCCGCTTTTCAGGTTGAGGTGGGCAAAGAAGTGGTATGCGTTGACCCTCGTTATTTCCGTCCGACGGAAGTGGACCTGCTGTTGGGTGATCCAACTAAGGCGATGACAAAGCTGAACTGGAAACCGAAATACGACCTT
The DNA here is from genome assembly GCF_054777855.1 of Spirosoma jeollabukense. NCBI lineage: Bacteria > Pseudomonadati > Bacteroidota > Cytophagia > Cytophagales > Cytophagaceae > Spirosoma > Spirosoma jeollabukense. The sequence goes on along the minus strand of NZ_BAAHAD010000006.1, from coordinate 68,719 downwards.
CCTGCGCTTGTTAAGGACATGATGACCGCTGACATTAATTTATTCCGTCGTGACCAGCTGCTGGCCGATAGTGGTCATCAGGTGCTTAATTATTTCGAATAGCGCATGACGTAGTAAGTACAGACGGACGTATAAACCATTCAGGAGAGCGAAAAAGACCCTAGAAGGATCGAAGGCTGAGTTTTAGACGTAGCTTTCGATCCTTTTAAGCTAATCAGACCTCAAGGTTTATGTATTTATTCAAACAGGTAAGGCTTATTCGATAATGGCATTATCTAATCCACCTGTATCGGCTCCAGCTCTGAATTCCCCGCGTATCTTTAGTTCCGTCAGATTTTGCAGAACTGCCTGAATGTCTGCTCTGGTAGCTTCTAAAGCCCCTTTTTTCCACCCACTCAATTCATCTAATTTAATGGAATAGTGTGTCCACGTAGTGGATGGATTATACGCTGTATTGAACGTAAGGACAATCGTACCATCGGTCAGAATAACATCATCTGCGTCGTACTGAGCGTCCGTTGCCGATTGCTTCAGATCGAAGTAAAGAGTTTTTCCATATCCCTTTTTAACTTCGTTAGCGAAGCGAGTCGATGCGACAAAATACCAGGCATTGGATAATCGGTCCGTGGTGTAGATATAACCATCCGGATTGCCTCCGCTGGCACTATACTCAGGCACTGTATTTTCTGAATTTTCGCTGATACGCCACCCCTGATCATCTGCCTCAAAGTTACTGACAGTAGATAGCGTTAGACCCGGCTTGTTGAATTGCGAACACTTTACTAATAGGATCGATAGTAGCCCAGTGAAGAATACGAATTTGAAAAAGATAACTTTTTCTAACTTAAAGAACGTTGTCGACATAAGTAATTGATTCTTAATCAGCAACCTCAGTAAATATAGTTAATTGTGCCTAGTTTGTAAATAAAATTTACTATAAGTTTTATATAATTTCATAAAGGTAACTTATTTTAATAGGCCAATTATTATCTTTAACCAATCAGCTAAAGCCGTTTATAGCCATAAAGAGTCAAATACGTTTCCTGAAAAATCTGTATATATACCTATGTTTTTCAGACTGCCACTGTTGAGTTTCTGTATAGTTTTAAGCACTTATTACTTATCAAAAACAAGTCCTTACGTTACGAGTGAAAGTCAACTGGTAGCTCGGGAAGACTCAGGCGTTTTAGCTAGTGATGGGTTTGAAGGAAAGCAAATAGCGACGTTCTGGCATGCCGAGTTACGAACGCCTACCGCTGGATTACTCACCAGTGATGTCCACCGTGCAGGCAAACAGGCTATGCGTTTTGCCTGGAAGCCAAGTCAGTACGACGGAACCAATTCAACCCTCCATGCTGAGTTATTAACGTCACCGTTGCCTATTGGAGAAACGGAGCGTTGGTATGGCTATAGTTCATACATGCCCTCGTCTTCAATGGAGAATGACAGCCAAACCGTGATTATTAGTCAATGGCACGGTTTTCCGGATGAAGGCGGAGCCCATACTGTGCCGGCAATGGCTATTTCTGTAGAACCAGCCAATACCTTACAACTCGTATATCGTGCCTCGAATAAGCCGATTACTACGTTCCTGCAACACCCCACCAGTCAGAAGGTACTTAACCTTGGAAAGGCTCGGTTCGATCAATGGGTTGATTACGTAGTTCATGTCAACTGGGACCCAATGGGTACGACTGGTCAACTTCAGCTATGGCAGAACGGTATACTGATTGTCAATGAAACAGGCATTACCATTGGCTATTCTGAGCAGCACAAACCCTATTGGAAATGTGGTCTTTATTGCTGGACAGGTAAGTCGAAGTACGTCGAAAAAGTTATCTACTACGACGAAGTTCGGATCGGTGGTCACTCGGCCAGCTACGATACTGTTAGGCCCGGCCTTAGTGACGGTACTGCTCGAATGCATGAATAAGCATAGCCAAAGCAAGCGGGAAGCGCGTCAAGAATCCGTAAGAAACAGGAAAGCCGCGCCTGTCAGCAGGCGCGGCTTTCCTCTATGAAATGACTACTCGTTTTCGGATTAGTCCATTGCCATCGTTACGGGTTCCGAAACGGTCGGTACACCCTGACTGACTGTCGCGAGAATGCGGTCATATAACCCCAGCAACTTGCCGCGCTCATACGTCCAGGAGAGTTCGTTAAGGACCCGCTTGTAGCCGAACTTGCCCATTTCAAGGCGGATGGCTTCGTGATCCAGGAGGTATCTTATTTTATTGGCAAAGTCATCCAGGTTGTTTGGGATGGCGTAAAGTGAGGCTTTCTGCGCCGAAAATCGGCCTTCTTTCAGGTTAAACTGAACGATTGGTTTCTTCAGGGCCATGTACTCCATAATCTTGTTCATCGTCGAGAGATTATTCATTTCACTCGGCTTGTCAGGATTTACGCAGACATCCGTTGTATTGAGTATATCGACCATCAGTTCGTCCGACACACGGCCATAGAAGTCAACATAGTCGGCTAACCCAAGCTTTTCAGATAACGCCTTCATCTCGGCCTGTCCAGTACCGCCCCCAATGATAGCAACCTGCACATCCTGGCGAACGGCAATAAGTCGCTGGATGCTCATAAGCAGCAAATCAATCCCTTCAGACTCACTAATCGTACCCAAATAGCCAATCAAATAGGCTCGGCCTTTCTTGTACTTGGCATCACCAGGACCAAGTTTAAGCCGGTCGAGTTTGGGGCCACTCCGTACCACCGTTACGTTGTCTGGATGCATTTTTCCCCGACGGATGGCAATTTCCTTGTAAGATTCGTTCGTCGCGATGCTGAAGTCCGCCGTCATGAACGTGAGCCGTTCAAACAGGAGCATAAGCCGGTAGAAAAAGTCTTTCTTACCAAATTTAGCCAGATAAAATTCGGGGTTAATATCGTGATGGTCGAACACGTATTTCACGCCAAACAATTTGAATGGTAAGGCCACCGTAAAAATCAGGTCGGGCGGGTTACAGCCATGAATGACATGGAATCGTTTTTTCGCGAAGATTTTAATCGCATACCAGTACCACCAGAAAATGGACGTGCCATACTCGACTAAATAACCCAGGGCACCTGTGGCCTCAACCGGTAGGGGATGGCGATAAATATCGATACCGTCGAGTTGCTCAAAGGGGGTTGTGTATCCTTTCATTTGAGGACAGATAATGCTCACGTCGGCTCCGGCTTCGCGTAGCGTAGTAGCTTCCTGCCAAACCCGACGGTCAAATGGGACCGGCAGGTTTTCGACAATGACCAGTATGTGTTTACCCGCAATATGGTTGTATCGTTCTGTAGTCATGAATAAGTATCAGAATGAGAGTTGCTTAGAGGATTTAACCGCATCGAGTGACCAGTTGATGCCGATATACTCATTCGTAGGATTCATCTCGATGGGCAGACGCACCAGGTCCACAATAATTTTGCCCGTCACTTTGCTCAACAGGTCAATGAATTCGGGCTCTTTGGTCGAGACAACCAGTACGTCGGCCCAGCTAACCAGGGCGCTGGCATCTTTAACTAACAGCCGCGAAAGGTGCGGAATATGCTGATCTATGTACTCTTTGTTGGTTCCTGTTAACTCCGATGTGTGCACATTCCGGTCATAAATGCTCAGAGCGAACCCTTTACCCAGTAATGTCTCGGCCATTTCGACGGCCGGACTGTTGCGCAGGTCGTCAGTACCAGCCTTGAAACCGATGCCCAGGAAGCCAATATTATGACGGGTATATTTCATCAGAACGCTAATGCTACGTTGCATCTGAATTTCGTTGGTGCGATGAATGCTGTTGATCAACGGCACCTGCAGATACAGATCGTGGGCGAGGGTTTGCAGGCCTTTTAGGTCTTTTGGAAGGCATGAACCACCGTATGCGAAGCCGGGCTTGAAATAATAATTAGAAATGTTAAGCTGCTTGTCTTTGCAAAAAATATCCATCACCTGATGTGAGTCGATACCCAGTGATGAGCAGATGTTACCGACTTCGTTGGCGAACGAAATCTTGAGCGCGTGATACGTATTGTTCACGTACTTCATAATTTCGGCAGTACGGATGTCAGCAATAACTACTTCCGCTGGTAATTCGTCGTATAAGCTGCGTATGGCGCTGGCAGCCCGCTCAGACTGGGCTCCAATCAGTGTCAGGGGCGGGTGGTAGTAGTCGTGAACGGCCGTGCCTTCGCGTAGGAATTCCGGATTGCTGACCAACGCAAAATCAACGTTGGCTGTCAGCCCGGACCGGGCTTCAATCATAGACGCAATCTTCTCACAAGTGCCGGGCATTACCGTTGACCGGAGGGCGATCACGTGAAAGGAATCGGGGTAGAGCTCCACTTTTTCGCGCAGCACGTCACCAAAATGTTCAGCTACTTTCAGAATGTAGTTGAGGTTCAGATGACCCTGTGGCGTAGTGGGCGTACCGACCGCAATAATTGACAGATCTGTGTTGAGGATAGCCTCCTTATAATCCGCCGTTGCCCGAATGCGACCCAAATCATGCTGAATCGCAATAATGGTGTCTATGTCTTTTTCAACAATGGTTGCCCGTCCGTTGTTAATCTGGTCGATTTTGGTTGGATTGACATCAACTCCCACAACATGGTGACCATTTTGAGCCAGACAGCCCAAACTTACACAACCGACATAGCCTAGACCGAAGATGCTGATATTCATTAGCTTATATGAAGTTTTGAGTGATTAGACAGAGTTACGAATTGATGCGTTGGCTGATTGAGCGCCTGAATAGCAGGCGAGGAAATAGAGTAAACCATTACCTGATGAGCAAGCGTGACAAGCTGGCCGGGTTCGATCGTCATAAATGCCCGAAGAGTGGTAGTGGGTTGTAACTGGTAGAATCCATCTGAGTACCAGCCCAGCCGTGACGGTTCAATTTGCCCTGTCACGACTTCCGTGTGCAGCCCGGGGGCCACCGTAAGACCAACTTCTCGGGTCGTAGCGGGATGCGTCAGGATAAACGTATTAGGGCTGGTGGCGTTGATCTGGACATTAGGGCCGAAGTGAAACAGCACCTCTACCAGGCGGCTTTGCTTTCCATAATTCTCGACGATGTCTGTGAGCTGTAATGTATCGATCGTCCGGTCAAAAAGAAACGTACGCTGGTGTCGGCAGTTCAGGGATTTGTACCCATTGTGAACGGCACTTAACTGATCAAACTCGCTGGTTGTGTGGGCCGAAAGTGTCTGCGTTTCGTAATGATCGAGCCACAGCAAGGCCCCTGCCTGGTGCGCCTGGTTCTGGCCATCGATACACACGGTATTATGGGCGCGGGTACTGACGAAATAGTTTCGCCACTCGGGGTCAGTCTGGTAGGAATAGGTGCCAGGATCGGCCAGGAATACCTGTCCATCAACGTGCATCAAAAAAGACAGTGCGTCAGCATGCCCGTGGGCGGCAATCGACAGAAATCCCAGCGGAGCTGCATCTGCATGGATGTAGATTTCGCGAAGCTGGTCGTGGCTGTCATCGATCTCCTGTTTCCGAAAAATAAAATGCCCCTCATCTTTATAAAAGGTGCTTCCCAGGAGGTCATATTGAGTTGGAATAGACTCAAAAATCGCCTGTCCGGCTTGCCCGAAAAGCACGTAATTCTTCAGGTCAAAGCGCGGTGGTTTGCCCCATTCCGCCGACCGTTGCTTCATTAAGGGATCGCGCGCCAGGATCGCTCCGGACCGGAGTAACGAGTTGAAATTATTATGCGGGTGGCAATCATCAAGAAGCAACACCCGGCCGTCGTCTTCGTCTCCATACCGTGGAAATGTGCCCTGGCAATCCAGAAACTGCGCAATGTAGCGTAATACCTTTATCAGGTGGCCCTCATATGCCAGCGAAAACGGGTTGCCCGTTCGTTCACCTACTACGTATGAAATCAGGAAAAAGTCAGTGATAAACTGAATGTATTCAGCTGCTTCCTCCCGGTTGACGCCGTTGCGGCTGTGTTGCCTCAACATCTCGCGTTCCAATCCCGATTTTCCATAGGCTCGCCAGGTAGCCGATTCCGGGAATTCCCAGAACGAAGCGGCTATGAATAGCCCGGCATATTCCGAGACCAGGTGATTATTGGCCGACGAATACAGTGACGGATTCTTATGGCTGTAGACACAATGCTGATAGATGACGGGCAACCATTGCAACTCAACGAAAGACTTAAAATTGGGGTCCGTTTCGGCCAGCGCCGACACATCTAGAATATTCCAGCTGATAAACCAGTTGATCAACCGGATATTGACCTCAATATTACTGTACCAGTTCACGCCCGTCAGGTACGGGTTTTCGGCAAACCACGAGCGGCTCATGGCGACAAACTGCGTCAAAAATTTTCTGTCGCCCGTTTGCCGGTGTTGTATCGCTAATTGTGGTAGAAAAAGTAGCCGGTTAATTTCCCAGACATATTTGGCACTTCCATTCCGCCCGCTCCGAACGTCGGCATCTTTGGCGTAGGTCTTTGGGAACCGCAGCCCCGTGCTGACATCGAGGTGCCAGTCGATCGGCTGATTTATGTCGATTGTATGCCGGAAAATCGGCTGCTCGGTTGCGAAGGTAACCGCAGGCGTCTGGGTCGGATCGAACGGAAGAATGGGGTCCGGCAACCGCGCGAGGTGAACTGTTGGCTGCCAGCCCATGCGAGATCGCTCCGTCTTTTTTTGCACAAACTGCCTCGTCCGAAAAATCATTTCCGGAAGCGACATGGACCGTAAGCGGTTGTAGAGCCAGGTATAATTCTTGGACATTATGTTCAGTTATGGATAGGTTGACTATTTAAATAGCTCTGGTGATACTGACGTAACAGCGCATCTAGCTGATAGCCTACTTTATAGCGCAAGCCAATCTCATAGCCTCGGGTATACGAATACTCCCAGCGGAATTCTTCGGTACTGCGGAGTCGTACGTGTTGTGTTTGCGCAATACGTCCGGGTGGAATGGGTATGGCAAAATTGAACCCACCGGTCGAACCATTACCCGTTTTCATGGCATAGAAACCAATCTCGACGTTGGTAAACTGGCGGACGAAATCAACGCGCACCCCCCGATCCTGATAGAGGTATTGCCCACCTGATACTTTAAGCGTAATGGCATGTACGGGCAATCGATAAGCGACGTCAGCTAACAGAAGCAGTTCACTGGGGCGCGAGTAGGTAAAGCCGCCTTTCGGGAAGTAGTACGCCCCTGTAAGCCCCGTTTCGATACCAAAAGACCAGGGTTTGGTAAGGTCACTGTGCCGATATTGGACATTCAGCCCATATCGATCCGTATAAAACAGCCCTGCCGAAGCGCTCACGTAATTCTGCTGATCGAGCGCTACAAACTGGTTTAGAAAAACAGGAGCCGGTCGAATGTTAAGTTCCTGTGCGTCTAAATCGTTGACTAGAGGGAACAGAATGCCCCAGTTCAGGACCAGCCCACGGCGGATATAGAATTGACTTTGTAGTAATAGGTTAGTTTTACTTTGTAGTGGTTTTTCACGGTAGCCAAAATTGGCCATAAATTCAGGTTGTATTCGGAAATCGAGCTTATACCTGGCCCGGCTAAAAGGAACCGTTTTTTGCAGTTCCAGGCGTTCTGTTCGGGAGATGAGCTTCGTCGAAACCTTGGGAGTTACCCGGTAGCGGGCCATCGGTACACCTTGAAAAAGAGGTACAAATTCGGCATCTGTTGACGTAGTAAGTAGCTCATTTAACTTCAGCATGCCCTTTAGTGGGTTACGGTATAAACGCTGTTCGTAATAAATTTGCCGATGGTCAGTACTGTCAATATGGAGGTTCTCAAAGTCAGCCAGTCGTTTGCTGGCGGGCTGACCCAAACAAGGCACAGTACCCGAACTGATAAGCAAAATGCCCAGTAGAACGGTTAGGTGAGAAAGTCTAATTGATTCCATAGGTATGCAACAGACTGTATTCGTTAATGCAGTGAAAATGAGTAGGAGGTCCCCAGTGTCACCTGATTTCCATTGATCAATCCGCCCTGGATGGTCCAGTGTTTCCAGAGCGTCGTATAAGCGCCTACGTTCAGGTGCTGCGAATCCCACTCAGCCAATAACCCACCTTTCGTTTTATAGCGGAGAACCAGTCCGCCAAAAGGACCCGCCAGGTAGTAGTACGGTTTCTCCCGTTTGTCGCGCCAGGTGAAGTTTGAAAAGATGCCCGAATTCTGGTCATTCTTCTCATCCCGATAGATATAGTACGGACTGCCCATGCCACCCGTAACTTCGACCTGTAAATCAGTCGTCAGCGTAATAGATTTAGTGGCAACAAGCGCGTATGTTTCCAGTGAATTGTCAATGCCGAATGGAGCCGATACAATTAAGGCGACAGCGGGACGACGACTACGTTCGGTTAAGAAAACGTACTTCAGATCGAGTTGCCGATCTCCAATTCCTCTGGCCCCAAAGGGAACGGGACCATTTGGCCGTAACAAACTGAGGTTGATCTCAAGGCGGGGTAATAACGACAGATTGACAAAGTATATACTTTCCGAATTAGTCTTATTGAAGCGGAAAGCGTAGCTGATCGGATTGTAGTTACAGCCCGCCCAGAACGTACCATCATCGAGTACACGGGCCGACGGAATATAAATCAGCCCTGGTTTCCCCGCTATATTTACCTGAGCCTGTACCAATGGGCTAATGCCTGCCAAAAGCAGGGCAATAACCAGCCATCGACCCAAGTTCCTGATGTAGTTGCTGAAGTATAGTTGAGCCATAAGGGATACATTTCGGTGCGCAGCTCCTGGTCACATCCATCGCCCGTCCAGAACCCGGCGAAGCCTGGAGAATTCACTTCGATGGCAGGATCGGTAACGTATAGGTTATCCACCGACCACCGAAGTGAAAAACTCTGGCTACCACTTACTTAATCAACCTCCGTTACCCTGGTTGTGACAGCTGGCGATTTCCTGATCACGTGCTTTCGCAGCTGCACTTACTGTTGCCGTATAATTGGCATTGATTGTGTTCAAGTCGCCATCACGTGCTGCCTGAGCTGCCGATATTTTAGCATCTTTGGTGAGTGTGCAGGCGCTGGTTTCAGCAACAATCAATGTATTATACACCGTCACGATTTGACCGAACGTCACATAAGCCAGTACTAGTTGCTGCGCATAAACCTGTTCGCCCAGAACAGATCTGCTTGCCGCCAGAGCGGCAATAACAGCATCGAAATCACTTTTGGCCGATGCAATCAACGCGTTGTACTTGGCGGGTATCCCACTTTGACAACCTGCTACTTCGGCATTGGCAGCCACCTCATTTTGCGTGTATGCCGTATTGACTGACGCTATCTGAGTGGCTTTTACCGCATCATAACTTGCTACCGCTGCTGTATAGGCATCATTGGCGGCCTTTTTACAGGCATCCAGGTCGGTAACCGAATTGGGTGATAAAGCTGCGGCAACCGTCGCTCCAATTCGTCCGCCAACCGGTTTGCCATTCACCTTTGGTAAGGTATAAGCTGGCATATACCCTTGCAATAATGGATTTGCCGCTGCGGCAGTTACATCAGCCTTCAGGCTTGCTGGCATTTCACCTTTGCTAACCAGATTATTAATAACATCGGGTGTAAACGCAGCTATTATGGCGGCTGCTTTGTCGGCCGGGATCGCTTTCCCTACATTCGCTGAGGCATCCAGTACGACGGTGGGGACCTGTCCAGTAGCCGCAATATTCTTTAATCCAGCGCTAACGGCGGATGCCAGCGTTGAGGAGGTTACGGTTGCAGCAGTAACTGAAACGGCAGCCGGAGTTGACACCTTTTGATCAGGCATTTTTACTTTGTCGAGTGCCGGAAAGGTGTATACGCCTGAACCTGGTGGGTCTACCTCCTTCGATTTACAGTTGTACAGGACAGCAGCCAGGCATAATCCGTAAGCCAGCAAACTGAGTTTTCGGTTTGTAGTTTTCATGTGCAAATGAATTATATAAAAGGTTTTACAGAATGAATAAAATCACCCACACTTGATAGCTAGCTATAGAAATATAACCGTGGGGGCATTTAATAAATAATATGCAGCTTTTACTGTATGCTAATACATACAGGGCATTAATGTAGCTTCTAAAGAGCGTCAATTAATATATTTCAAATATATAGATACTTTTTATTTTATCAGTAAATAAAATATTAAATATTTTAAAAAAAAGTAACATATGAGTTTAACTGTCAGATTTACAAGGGTATAGTATTATAAGATTTCCTTATTTTTAAATTAATTTGCTATTGGACTTGCCCATGTACGTTTATTTACAGAATAAACCCAAAGCAAATGGTTACTATTTAATATCTTTTTATTTATAAACTAGATATTTTGATAACTTAGAGGTTGGTTGTATCGATAAATAGTCTCGGGAAATCAGTTGCTCTTAACAAAGGAAATTTTGATGCTGAATGGTATCACATGATGGGTATTCGCCAAGTCAATTATTAAGCAGGAGTAACGGAAGAAGACGTCGTAGCAGGTATTTGGCTAGTGGCTTGATCCATACTTACGTGTTCATTAATCGACAAAAGAATCAGCATAAACGTTTTCAACCAGTCGGTTTGAGGCTATCCGTTGGCGAACAGGAGTAAACTAAGATGGTAGCCGGTATACGATCTGCTGGACTATACACTAACTGTAACTGATCACGTATATAAATAAGCGTGAGGGCTAATTTGACCGCAAGCCAACTTGACTACTTATTGTTCGTCTAACAGGGACATGTTTCGGAGCGGTTGAGAACGTAGTAAATTATATTCAGGAAGAGTAAATAAGGAGCTAAGGGCTGACAAGTCATTAGGGCGGTGTAAGTCACTGCCTATAAAATCAACCCAGTTGTTTTTAAGTAGCAGGCGGGCCTGTGTCTGAACCTTTTCGCCATAACGGCCAACCAGTGAAAGCCAGTTAAGCTGAAATAAGCAGCCAGCATCATGCAACCGGGAGAGCGCTTCTTCGTCGCTATGATAATAGGTATAGCGTTCTGGGTGCGCCAGTACGGGTATATACCCACGGGTTTGAATACGGAATAGCATCGTATCAAATTGTTGCGGAGGTGCCACCCAGCCTGTTTCGATAAGCAGATATCGCTCCGCCCCAAAAGATAGCAGATCGTCAGTATCCAGTAAACGGGGGAAGAACTCGTCAAGCATATACTCAGCCGCTACGTCGACTCGGATCGGCACATCGTTAGTGTCGGCCAGCGTTTGCAGGCTGGCCTGTCCCGCCCGAAGTGTAGCCGTATCATTGGGGTACCAATCCCGACTGACATGGGGTGTGGTTATAACACGCTTCATCCCCCAATTCGATAGCTGCTGTAGACAAGCCAGTGCCTGACTGGAGTCATGAACGCCATCATCAACTCCAGGAAGTAAATGAGAGTGCATATCTGCCTGCCAAAAACAAGCCTCACTGATAGATTCGGGACCGTTGCCAGCCGATGAGAAAAACACCTGCTGAAGTCGTTTCCATGCGTTCATACCTACATAATCTTGTCAAATCTACAAAACCAGTTGGTTAACAAAAAACGCGGTCTTGGTTTCAGGTATTTTATTATCTATAGGCTACATGTACCATAAAGGACTAAAGGTTACTTTATATAATAGCTAAAATATCGTAAAGTGCAAATGGACAGGTAGTTAATTCATTAAAAAGTTCTAATTAATATTATATTTATTTCATATTTTATTACTCTATGGTTGCCACTGAATACCCACTCTGATAATATCGGCCGATGATCCGGCCAGGATAGCATCCCCTGTTTTTACCGATCGGGTTACTGTGCTACCGGCCGCCACGACACAATTGTCGGGTATGGTAACCCCCTTCAAAACCATTGCCCGACAACCGATCCAATTTTTTTTGCCAATGTGTATTGACCGATCTTCGTTCAGGCGACGCCCATCCGTATCATAAACCTTGTGGAAGTCGGTATCCATTACTAGTACCTGCCACGACAACAGACAATCATCGCCAAACTCAATAGATTTGTTGCAAACTAATTGGCTCTCAGCCGTAATCTTAAAATTATTGCCCAAGCTGAGATGACCATCCAGTACACATATTTTAGAGCCATGACCAATATCGGCTCGTCCTTTGAATTGAACCGTACCCGTTACTTCCCATATAGATTTTGATCCATTGCGATCAAAGATGCCGACACTGCCAAAGCCAATACGTATCATTCGATGAGTAACAGGAGAACTAAGTTCAACGCGTCCCTGAGTACGTAGCAAGCGTACATTCGCCGATACCATAACCGGAAGACGTATCGCAGTCTTAAACGGGAAATAATGAAAATTGAAATAAAGTGTCGTGGGCAAGTGGCGGATATCACGCAATAAACGAGCGATATTTCGCAGATACTGATTCATCATGAGGCTATGGTTATGTGAGTCACGAGACAGGTATAACCCCGCTTTTATCCGGTAGGTAATTGCAGATTAAAATACGGCGTCATGATGGTAAAAGGGCATTGAATCCTAGAATAGCTATAATGATTGCGTCTGAACGGGTGATCTGATATTGACTCGTTTGGTAGACTGTACCGAATCTGATTAACTGATGGCCGTTTGCCTGGAAGACTTTGGGGCCGAGTCTTCATTGGTCTGGATTGTTTCGACGGTTGACCCAAAGCGTTTGCGAAGACCGGCCGTGGGTTTTTCAACGTATTGATAACTGATCAGGCTAAGAACCAATCCGAGTGGTACGGCAGTCAATAACCAGGGCACCGTCAACCGCTCGCCACCGACCAGATTCTCGGCTACACTAACCCCAATCCAGTGGAACAGATAGAGTGAGTAACTTAACTTTCCAATAGTGACAAGGCTGGGTCGGCTGAGTATCGCCTTAAACCTTGCATAGGGTTTCGCATAGAGTACTGCGGGGATAATTCCACTCAGCGCAAGCGCTTGCAGGGAGTAACGCCAGGTCTCGCGGAAGGCGCCATCGCGGTAAAGAAAGGTGAAAAATAGCAGACCAACCGCTCCGGTAAATACAACTGGATGGCTCACTCGACGCAGGTATATACCGGCCCGGTCGAGGTGCAGAATCAGGCTGGTCAGGCAGCCAAACATAATGGCATCGAGCCGGGTATCGGTAAGGTGGTAGATTCGATAAATCGTCAACTCTGTCAAGCCTTCAGTGGCTACCAGATACAGTCTCCACAAGAGTACGCCCACAATACTAGCTGCCATAACAAAAGCCAGCAGCTTAGGCCGGGGGAAGAGGCCCATAAACAGGAGTGGAAAAAACAGGTAAAAGTGTTCTTCAATAGCAAGTGACCAGGTTATATCGAAAATACGGCTGCAATTGAAAAGCGCGGTGCTGCCTCCATAGAGCATGTAATAATTACGGTAGTAAAATAGGGTTGAGAGGACGGCACCCCGTTGAAAACCACACCCCATATACACGGTGAAGCCAATTGCCAGCACGACCATAAAAATTAATGCCGGATAAAGCCGCAATACGCGCCGGAGGTAAAAGCGACCAAGGTCGATTCGCTGCTCTTTTTGATATTCAGCAATCAGCAGACGGGTAATCAAATAGCCGCTGATGAAGAAAAATAAGGTCACCCCAAAGCCGCCAGGAATCAGATGCCCAAGGCCATAATGACTGATAACAACGGCCATAATAGCTATACCCCGGAAACCATCTAAAGCTGGGACATACCTTGTGTCTATAAGTGAATTTTTGGCAGTTTGCATACTGATAAAGAGATTAATTAGGCCGATTTCGCCAGCATAGATTCGTAGATGTCGCTCAATTGAGCGAAAATAGCATCGGGTAAATAGCGACGGACCAACTGACCCGAAGCCGCTCCCATTGTTATAACTAAATCGGGTTGAGCCACAAACTGAAGCAAGCGATCATAAAGAGCGTCTTTGTCGCCGGGCGTAACCAGAAATCCATTGACACCTTCCTGAACAGCTTCTGCTGTGCCTCCCACGGGTGTTGCAATTACAGGCAGTTGATAATTCATAGCTTCCAAAATGGAGATGGGCAAACCTTCGTGGTACGACGGTAATATATATACGTCGCTACTACTGAGGAGCTCATGTTTTTTTTCACCTGATACCCATCCCTCAAATTGTACCAGGCTCTCCAGCTTATGGTCGGCTATGTACGTTAACAGTCGTTCCGTTTCGCCATTCCCTCCAATCCGCAACAATAACCGTCCTTCAAATACGTCGCGATGGTCACGGAGCATATCTAGCAGGTCAAATATGCCCTTACGCTGGCCTATAGCTCCTAAAAAAAGTACCTTAAGCAAGCCATCATTCGATTTGGGTGGGTAGCTCTTTTCTAAATCGAGCCGATGAATGACATTCCCAAGTACTTCCAGCCGACGTACCCGAAAGTTCTGACTGAAAAAGTCGCGCCAGTAATCGGACAGGCCAATAACTAAGTCGGCATGTTCAACCAGATACCGGATCAGGAATTTACTGATGGGATCACTATTATGATAAAACCCTTCAAATCTTGACCCGTGCATGTGGTAGATAACCTGCTTGCCAAAGCCATACTTAGCTGTCAGAAACAAGACTAACTTTCGGTAAAAACTGCCGTGCGAAGAGGCCTGTATATGAACAATCTGAATTGTACTATCCTGCTGCAGGGTTTTGACAAATTGCCCGTACTGTTTCAGGAAAAATGAAATCAATTGCCGCTTGTGAGTGGTTGGCTTGTGGGTTGTAATGCATTTATAAACCGAGAAATGGCGGGCATACACATTCATCACCCCACCAATGCCACCCCGAAAATTAACGTGATCTGGTCCAACGCTTAATACTTGTTCAGCAATTTTACGGGATACCAGTACGTCGTCATTTTTAGGAAGAGTTGTACGTATCATCATAGCATAGGTAGCTTTGTTAATAGCTGGTTAGGTATTGTCTGGCGGTGTAGCGTACATCAAAAATTGTCCGGATGCGCTGCCTGGCATCCGTGGCTTTTGCGCGGACCACGGCAGATTCATATCCCAGCACCAATTTTCGAATTGCCTGGGCTAATTCTACGGCGTCTCCTACCGGAAACGAGTAGCCATACAGCTCACCGTCAATGAGTTCCATCGGGCCGTCGATGTTTGAGACCAGCACAGGGACCCCCGCTGCCATGCCTTCGGCTACAGTTAACCCAAAGCCTTCATACAATGAGGGTTGAACCAGAAGATGATAATCCTTCAGTTCTTTATACAACGTCGCCCGCGTTTTCAAGCCTGAGAACGTAACGTAGTCCGTCAAGTGCCAATCCTGCGTAAGTTGTTGAAGATAGGCCAGTGAGTCGCCCTCGCCCACAAATTCGACCCGTATATGGGTCAGCTTGTCGCGATAAATTAGTTTTTGTAAAGCTTCGAGCAAAATATGCTGCCCTTTTTTACCATGCTGAAGACGGCTTATCTGAACAATACGAAACGTTTTGTCGCTTTTGTACGCCGTCTTACTGCTTATACCATCCGTCTTGATACCATTATAAATCCGCTGAGCAGTTAACCCGCTTCGTGCCTGGATATCCTGTTGAACAACGTTAGAAATAGCAAACAATTTATCATATCGCCCCAAGTTGTCGACCGATACCTGAACATCGTGAATGGTCAGGCAGCGTTGTCCGGTATGCTGCCATAACAATCGGCCGATCTGGTGATTATGGCAATGCACCACCGTTGGACGTAACCAGAGTAACAGAGCATTAAGCCGGGCAATATACACTGGGTTTCGGCTACCTGTTGGCCTGCCTATCTGCCAGACCTTAACCCGTGGATCAATACGTGCCAGCAGGCCAGGGTCAAATTGATTATTGATCAGCACAAAATGCAGTTCAGCATGTGGACATTGCTCATTGAGAATATCCACCAGCATCGTTTCGATTCCACCCGTTTCCAGCGTGAAATTGATATGAACAATTTTCATAATACATCGATCAGGGCAGACTTCCGTAGGGTGGCTTTCATTAAAGAATTCAAAATCATACTATCGGGCCTTACCCAATTTTGATAGTAGGTGTAATTGTTCTTCATCATAGCGACGATGTCAGCCTGATTATCCCGTAGATCAGTAAGTCTGTTCAGCAGCGAATCAACCGAATCAAACGTGAGGTAATTGGTCGGTTCAGAAAAACCACCCGGCAGCTCATACTTCAATGGCTCAGAAATAATAGCTTTTGCATGAGAAACATACTCCGCAACCTTCCATCCAATGGAATCATGCAATCCATTCGTTGCTACACAGATGGAGGATGCCCGCATGAGCTTGAAGTAATTCGACTGGTGCGTCAGCGATTTTGGAACGATCAGATCCGGATAGGTTGACCGATTGAAGGCAGAATCCGCAAACCCACCAACGAAAAATGAACCAAACTCTTTTCGGCAAGCCCGGATGCAGGCTGCCCGGAATTCATTCATCGCGTATCGCTCGTCGATCAGGTCCTGTGGTAGTGCCTGACCATGTGGGTCTCGCGAGCGGGTCAGAAACAGGATGGAGTTTGTGTAGAAATAATCATTTTTCAGCAGGGGCAGCGAATAAAGATTTCTAAACAGGTGATCTTTATAATATTCCTGATTCAACAGCGAAGCAAGCGTGCGGTTGTGGCCGACAGCCAGCTTGACAAAATCTTTAGACAGCGCTTTTGTGTGTAAGAGTTCGCTGTATAGTTCGTTGTGAAGCTTAATGTTTAAACCGAGTTTATAAATATTCGAGTTCTTAAGCGAGCTATTTAACGTATTGGAAAAAGATCGCTTGAAATAAAAGTCGCAGGTATCCAGCACCTTGTCCAGTAATTTTACATTGTCTTGCGGGGAACAGCTATGGTCGAACCGATAACCATCAAGCGTATCGTAAATAACATTGACCTGACCATCAATACAGGCTCGTGTGATAGGCAGCGTTGGATCGGCAAAAACCGAATCCCTGGTTTGGATCAGTTTAAGCTGGATCAGCCCCAAATCCTGTAAAGCCTTGAAACCCGTAAAAACCTGGTTCAGATGGGGCGGAGTAATGGCTTTATGATAGTATAGATTTACCTGCATGGTTGTAGCGTAGAAAGCGTTTGAGATGTATCTTAAACAGGCCAACCTGAATTCGACGCATGTTGCGAGAATAGGCCGATGCGCCGTGTTTTAGTAGCGTTTTCTTAATTTCCTTCAGGAATTTGTCGGCTCCGGTTGTTGTCTTGCTGAGTTCCCAGTTTCGAAAACCTGATAGAGGAACGCCAACCGTGGAGTAATAGATTGGGGCAAGGTTCAGCAGACGTAGCCACAGGTCTAAATCCATGCAATAGTGGATTTTGGCATCCAGAAACCCCACCTGTATCACATGCTTCCTGGTATAGAACGAGGAGGGCTGTATGATACTAAAGTCTTCATTCAGCAGATACTTCTTGTCTGGAATTTTTCGGGTAGCCAGATTGTGAACTTTGCCGGTAGCATTAATGCCGTTTTGCAGAGGAATATAATAAATCGAACCATCCGGTTTTTCCTGATACAGCTTTACGATCTCAGCGACACACTCGGGATATAATACGTCGTCGGAATTAAGCCAGCCAACCAATTCTCCCGTGGCTAGTTTAAAACCTTTATTAATAGCATCAGACTGACCTTTATCTTTCTCATGAATAATAATATCAATCTGACTCTTGTATTGATTTACAATCGACATAGTTTGATCTGTCGAACCACCATCAACCACTATATATTCAATATTCGGATAGGTCTGGTTTAATACCGACTGGATAGTAGCCTCGATGAACTGACCCTGATTAAAAGAAGGTGTTATGATCGAAACTTTGGGGAGTTTTGCAGACATAGGTATGTTTGTTGCAGAAGTCATTCCAGTATTATAAAATGTTTTTATAAAAGAAATTATAACATAACTGTGTTAAATCTTATTGACTCAACTGTTTATTGTAAAATTGATGTTGAATGTCAATTTCTGATCTTACTACATAGTTGGTTGGTATATAATGCTTGTCCTTATAATACCTTTTCATCATTAATCCAATAAAGATTAGAGCGTGAAATAAAGGTAAGTCTAGGAATACTTCACTAAAAGACATTAGTAAAATGATAAAAGTAAATGTGAATGAAAATAGTACATTTATTTGGTAATACTTAGTTAATGTATAAAACGAATAAAATAATAGTCCTACATAAAGTAGAAAAAACGGAATTCCCCATTCCACAAGTAACGCAGTTACACCACAGTTTCGTAAAGCATCCTTATCCGTTCCACCAATTCTAGAATACTTAGCACTACCTTTTCCTAGAAGAAGAAATATATCTTCTTGAGTTACTTCACTTAAATCTAATAAAGCGCTTGCCATACGAGAGTCACCTCGTTTGTCAATATTACTGTCGATCTCCGAAAATTCAGTATTAATTTTTTCTTCGAGGAAAGATAAATTTGCAAATAAAAATGATCCAATAAAAATGCTAATAAAAAGAAGGATAGTTTTATACACTGTTTTAAATCTACTATCCATTAAAAAGTAGCTTACTAGCAGGATGAAATAGGCAATAAAGACAGTTGTCGATAGTGTTGTTAAAATTCCTATAGAAAATACAATGCCAATTTTATTAAAAATAAATTTGTTTAGTAATAAATTAAATATTTGTCCAATAAGAAGCAAAGAAGCAAAAACTGTAGGTTCCCAAAATGGACCATTGTTTCTACCCTTGTAAAAGTTATGATCAAAGTTGTATATTATTGGATTAACCCTTTCATACGTGTCATCATAAATTATAAAATTTTTCGTAAATAGTGATGGCATACTCTTTGCAAAACCAATTACAATACTTGGACTGATTAGATAAATAAAATAGAAAGCAAAGCTGATTAGGGTTATTGAATACATTATTCTAATATAAATATTTAAAAAGTTTAATTTCAAATAATAAATAGTAAATATACTTATGAAGAAAAAAAGTAAAATTTGTCTAACGACCCAGCCTTCATAATTTCTGAAAGTTGTGGCATGATAAATTTCTAAAATAAATATAATCAGTAGAAAGGAAGATGTTTCTATTTTTATAGTATCCAATAGATTTTTACTTAAATAAATTATACATACTATTGTCAAAAAAACACCAATCGGGCTTTTGAAAAATGGGATGGTAGATACAGCAATTAGTGAAAATGCCAAAACAATGTCTGCAGGTCGATTTTTAATGAGACTCATGATATTTCTGCTCGATTAGCTTGGTTAAATTATTGCTCAAGATGATATCTATTATAAAAAAAATATTATTGGAAACTCTTTTCTTAAAATGCCTTTATACCTTTTCGCGCATTTCTTCTAAGAATAGATCTACTTCCCAAAAATGTTTTTCTACTTTTCTTAACGTTTCTTCATTTTTATCCCACCATTGAATAGATAGCAATTCCTCAATTATTTCTGGCGTGAAACGGTATTTTATTACCTTAATTGGAGCGCCAACAGCAATTGCATATGGTGGGATATCTTTGCTTACAATAGCACCAGCACCTATCACGGCTCCATCACCTATTGTTATTCCATCCAATACTGTTACGTTAGCGCCAATAAACACATCATTTCCGATTTTTATTGGCTCTCGCTCTTCTATTTTATCGCTTTTACTATAAGTGAATCCGTTTTGTTTTGCAGTTGAATAAAACGATGCATTTGTTGAAATGCCATTGGTTGGATGAATACCCCACCCACATAGGAAGTTTGGACCGATTGAGCAAAATTTACCAATAGTTGTGTAGGAAATATTAGCGTTCTTCCCAATCAAGGACCCGAAACCTATCTTTGCTCGGAAAAAATTATGACTTCCGTTAACTCTAGTTCCTTTATCTATATAGCACTCTCTTTCTATCTGTAAGTTATAGCTCCAGTCTATTTTAGTCTGTTGAGAAAGGTGCTTTATGAAATTGTATAAATTTTTTATAAAGTTCATTGTGCCCAAATTTTAGTAGCTGTCTGTTTCGTAATCAGGCTGCACTGAATTGAGAAGGTGATTCCCATGCCAATAAAGAAAATTGTATTGGCGCTAATTATACCCGGTAGTCCATATAATTTACCTAGGAATATGGCCAGCGGTATATTTAATAAGGCGCTTAGCGTAACCAGTATTAATTGTAATCGAACCTTTCCTGTCCCATTAAGAAGGAATACGTGCATTGTCTGCCACGTATAAGCGACGACGTAAACTGCCATAGCTACCGAAAGGCTTATCGGGACTGGAATTCTAGTGCCAATCCAGATCGTATAAATTTGAGGAGATAGAAAAAGCAGGCATACTGTTGCAATAGTAAAACCAAGCCAGATTTTCTTCATTCTCTGTAAACAAGCATTAATCCACTCAAAGTCCTTTTTCGCATAGGCGTCGGTAAATGCACTCCAAAGGGGCGTTACAATGATGGTAAAGCCCATTGTAATGACTGAGAATAATTTATACGAAATATTGAACGTCGTTACATGTGCTGGGCCCAATACCTGCGTAATTATTATATTGTCCGTTTGGAATAATACCAATGCGCCGATCTGTATGGCAAAGAAAACACCTCCCGTTTTGAGCAGGCCTTTTGCCATCTTAAGATCTACTTTTTTTAAGGTTGGCGCGATGTAATTAAGTGAATGCCGATACAAATATATTGTAGCTACAAGCAGTGTTAAAAGTGGAACACCTGCTAGTACGGTAACTAATGTTAACAGACTTCCGGTCTGATGCCTTGATAGGATAAAAATTATAATTAAAACAACAAACTGACTTAATAAGGAGATCAATGAAGCTTTTGCCGATTGATGCGTAGCCGTCAATACTATTGTTATCGTCTGAACAACAAACTGGATGCAAAAACAACCGATGACAATAAGCGTAATGGCTTGAATATTTGTCAGTTCATTTACTGGTATATTGAGTACCAGATGCCAGTTAACGAAAGGATTTATAATGAAAAGTAAGCAAAAGAGCAGGCTGGAAACTACTGCCAGGGCTACGTAAGTCGTACTGATGTATGATTTAGCTTCGTCAATTTTCCCAGTTGCGAGCGAGTAAGCCAGATTGTTTCGTAAGCCATTGCCCAGTCCAATATCGAAAAAGTTTAACCAGCCAATGATAGAACTTATCGTGAGCCAAATGCCATACTGAGCTGGTGTAACGTAGTTAATTGTCAGTGGAACCAGCGACAAGGATATGAGTATACTACCCCCTTTTACCAGAAAGGACATGGCAATGTTCTTCTTCGCAGTAAGCGTTCGCTCATGACCGTTAATGAAAAAATTAACGAATCGATTTCTTATGGCGGTAATCATAGGTGAAGGTACTTGTCAGTGAGCTTTATCGTCGCCTTGCAGCATCTTGGCTATCGTCCACCAGCAGATTTTAAGATCAAGTCCGAATGAACGGTTAGCGATATACCAGCGGTCCAGGCGAACGCGGTGCGCCATTTTCATAAGTGTATCGGTTTCGCCCCGGCAACCGCGCACCTGAGCCAGCCCAGTTATACCTGGCTTCACGCTATATCGTTCCGTATAGTTTGGCATCGTATGCCAATGTTGGGCATCTAATGGGATGGGGTGCGGACGTGGCCCAACCAGACTCATATGCCCCATCAGTACATTCATAAACTGAGGTAGTTCATCCAGGTTGGTCCTACGCAGCAACCTCCCCAGTTTTGTGACACGTGGGTCGTCTTTTGTAGCTTGCTGAAATACTACGTCCTGGCGCATGATCATCGTCCGGAGTTTAAAACACCGGAACTGTCGACCATTGCGGCCAGTGCGTAATTGCACAAACAGTATCGGTCCCGGCGAATTTAACTTTATTGCAAGGCCCAGTAGCGGAATCAGCCACAGTAATATGCATAAGCTAATTAGCAAGGAGAAGACGATGTCAAACAACCGTTTTCTTAACCACCCTTTATACGAAAGGGTGGTTGTGAAGGTTTGGGTTGGCTCATCTATGTACGATCTGGTGTTGGAGAGTGAGGCATTACTAAGCATAAGAATTCTAGGTTTTGCTTCTCTTGATTTACCACAATGAGGTTACGGGGAACAATTCTGGTCAAGCCTTACTTGCGAATTACTCGGGCAGGTTTTTCTGCATCATTGTAATAGCCACCATAGTTATAGCTATAGTAGTACGATTCACCGTCGGCAACCGCGTTCAGAATAACATTCAGATTCTGGAAACGGTGTTCTTTATAGAGTGTATCGACCATTTTGAGGCACAGCTTGGGTGTCAGATCATGGCGAACCATAAAGAGTGTTGCGTCGGCAAAAGGAGCAATGATTTGCGCATCCGTGACCAGCCCGATGGGGGGCGAGTCGATAATGACGTATGAAAAGCGCTCCCGTAGTTCAAGCAGTAGCTTAGGCAGATAAGGGCCCGTGAGCAATTCAGACGGATTCGGTGGCAAGGGACCGCTACTGATCAGGAAGTAATTATCAAACCCCTCAATCGGCTGCAGAATCTCATCAATGGTGGCTTCTCCAATCAGGTAATTGCTGATGCCTATGCCATTGCGCATGCCCAGTGACGAGTGCAGCTTCGGTTTCCGCAGATCCATTTCCAGAATTACCGTCGGGTGATCGACTAAAGCAAGGCTGGCTCCTAGGTTCAGCGACATAAATGACTTGCCTTCGCCACTAATGCTCGACGTAAACAACAGGACCTGGCTACCTGTCGGATTACTTCGCAGAAACTGCAGATTCGTACGTAACGCCCGAATCTGTTCAGCAATGACCGTGCGGCTACGTGATACCACCACCAGCGCTTTTGATCCACTGGACTGAACGACTTCCCCCAAAATAGGGACCTTTGACACATCTTCCACGTCAGACCGCCGACGAACCCGGTTATTCAGGGCATCGCGGGTAGCCATAGCGCCAATTGGTAGCAGCAAGCCAAAAAGACCAAACAACACAAAGGTCATTTTGCGAACTGGTTTGATCGGATTAGCATCGTGGCGCGGTATATCAATAATACGGCTGTCGGGTAACGTAGATGCATATGACAGCGCTGTTTCTTCTCGCTTTTGTAACAGATACGTATACAGGTTGTTTTTTATAGCCTGTTGCCGGGTGATATTCAGCAGCGCCCGCTCTTTGTGGGGAACCGTACGAACCATTCCCTCAAGCCGACGATTCGTCATGCTCAGTTGGCTACGTGTACTATTTAGCTGTTGTTTTATCGTCTGTATGTTCTCCGCTATACTCTCTTTAGTCAGTTTGATCTGACTGTTGAGCGATTGAAAGATCGGATTTCGCTCTGACGTCACACCTGTCATGGCATCCCGTTGAAGTTCCAGCTCAGATACTTTCGTTAATAGGCCCATCAGAACCGGATCAGTCAAATTAAGGGTAGCGGGTACGGTACCCCGGGTAGTGGTTTTGGTATTGACGTATTTTTCAATATCATTCAGCATACTCAGCTGGATGTTCACCTGATTAAGCTGCGCATCATTGGCCTGTACCGTTTCGAGAAATGATTGGGCCTGCAGGCCTAGGTCCGTTATTCCCTGCTTTGTCTTGTACTGCTCAACGTCTTTTTCAACCGTTGTCAACTCACCTGAAATGAGTTTAAGCCGCTCTTCGATAAACTCCAGTGTCGTGGCTGCTACCAGATTTTTATCGACCACGGCAGCCTGGTTGTATTCGTCAATAAGTTGTTTCAGCAAAGCTTCCCCCTTGGCCGGTACCGCTTCTTCGAGTGTTATCTCCAGTACTGTCGAGGCTTTACTGGTGGTTTCTACAGTCAGATGCTTTAGAAAGCCATTCACCGTTTCTGTTCGGGGCGATACCTTAACTTTGATTGGCTCGATCGCTGCTGTTAGCGGTTGCCGGGTAATAACCCGTAACCGGCCGTATGGCGTGTTAATTGCCTGGTTTACTGGGTAAGCTTGATTGTTGATACGTATGTGCTGACCATCGATAAACGTAAGCAAAAGTTTATCTTCATAGATCGCCGATGTTGGCTGCTCCACAACCAAACGGATTGGCACTGCGCTATATATCTCTTTGTCAATGGTAGGCGTTGAATTAAAATACTGAACATCAAGATTGAGATGTTCAACGACCTTGTCCATTAAGGTATAGGATTGGACGACTTCAATTTCGTTCTCAACCGTTTTTTTAGGCTTGAGAATGTCCATCTCTTTCAGAATATTCTCGCCATCCAGCCCCTTTTTATCATCCTTGATCAGGAGACTCGCCTGAATTTTATAGATGGGCGTCTGGTACATTAAGTAAACATAGGCACCAGCAATAGTTAATAGCAATGATAAAACGAACCATTTCCAATGCTTCAGGTAGCGAAGCATTATTACCCGTAGATTGGGTTGTTCAGCACTATAAGCCTGATAAGGCGTGTAAGAATAAACATTTTCAGACATATGTATACTAGTTAGAAGCGACTGAATATGATAGCTAAAAAGGATAAAGCACTTAGGGCAATTGGTAGAAGTTGATACGTTCGGTCGGCATTGGCCACACGGGCCTTGCCAGGTTCGATATATAGGACATCATTAGGATGTAAATAGTAGTAGGGTGAATGAAACAGATCCCGTGATGTAAGATCGAGTCTGATGAAGCTTTGTTGCCCGTTCTCCTCGCGGATAAGCAGCACATTGTCACGTCGGCCATAGATGGTGATGTCACCAGCAAGGCTCAGGGCTTCTAACAGTGTAATTCGCTCATTCGGAATCGTGAATAGGGAGGGATGAGCCACTTCCCCCATGACCGAAACCCGGAAGTTCTGATTTCGGACGTTTACCGTTGGTTCTTTTAGGTATTCCTTCAGCTGCCCACGAATACGATCAGCTGCCTGAGCCGTAGTTAATCCACCTATTGAAATTTTACCGATAAGTGGTAACTCGATAGAACCGGCCGGATCGACCAGATAGCCAGACAGTTCGGGTAGAGAGCTTATCGTAGATGGTGTCAACAACCGGTCCGATGGAAGGAGGGAGGTTGCCATCGGGTTGAAAAACGTAGTTGCTTCCGGACTTAAGCTACTCACCCGCACAGATATAATGTCTCCTGGCTGTATGACTGGTACAAATCGACTCGCTGTTTTTAACGTATCAGTTGCCAATGGAGGGCCCTGAAAGTATATCAACCGACGTGACGAGGTACATCCAACAGTTAGCTGCAGTATTAATAAGGTTACTACAAGTTGTACTTTCGTAAATTTTTTCAATAAACGCATGCAAGTTATAGATTGGTTACCAGCGGGTTATTTACTTACTGACTATAGATTCTTTTAAGTTTTCATAAGGTTGACATTGGCTTCCGGCTTAAGAGATACCTATTTTGAAATGTGTTAACTACACAGCTACATGATGATTATTGACGTATCGACTAACACAAATATAGCATTGTATAGTTAGTTTAAAAAGATTATAGTAAATATTTTATTTACAAAAATAATTATAAGTAAACAAAAGGATCTTAACAAGAATTTTTAGTAACTGAGGTTGATGGAGATGGGGAATTAGGGCTGACCAAATAAACGTTGATCTTTAGACGGATCAACTGGTGGGTTCATCCGACTGGAAAGAACTTACCAAGTTGGGGCTTTCTCTGTTCTTAACTTTGGCTTGGAGTTATCTGCATTTAATTAATTCGGCAGACCTTGTCCTACACTCGTTACGCTACGTAGCCTTCCACTTGCCAATGGTGCTTGGTTGTGTACTTATACTTTTTACATTGATGCCGACCTATCGACGTCAATAACATGCTACCTGTTTTCTTCAACTACGAGTTGGCAAGAGCTAAAGTGCTAGGTGTTCTACCTAGCACTTTACGCATTAGAAAGGCCTTGGCAGCATTGGAGGTGTATTAAAAACAGATTAAAATTATAAGAAAATTAAACAATTCCTTGATACATATAAAGTGACCAATTGTAAGTTATAAGTGTCTCTCAAAAGGGAAAACAAAATATATATGATTAATAAATGAGCGCTATATTTTATATATGTAAAAGTTGATAAGTAAATAAATTATGTTTGAAATATACATATCAGTAACTAGTAGAATAGGATTAATTTGAGTTAATTGTATTCGGTAATTTATATACCCCAGATTATCAACTATTTATAGGAGAAATTTTTTCATATAATTGGATTTATCTGGCAAGAGGTGATGTGACAGTATGTAGGCTAATCAGTCTAAATTATAAAACTGATGTACCTACGTGACTATTTTAACCTCTCCTCCAGTAGCTTTCAATAAACATTTTGAAAGAAAGAAGACTTATCCCGCTACTACCTACCAATATCTTCGATTTGTTGTGTTATCAATTCTTATATCGGCTGTAGTAAGCTTAAGTAGTTGTACAAAGTCGGATACAATTACCCCTGAAAGCCTAGCCCAGGCATCCGCTCGTGAAGACGCTTCTCTTTTAGATATAGACGGTTTCGAGGGTAATTGGGTTGCTTCCTTCTGGAAAGCCCAATTTTGGACAAAAACGGCGGGTTACATTTCCTCAGAACAGAAGCGGGTTGGGAAACATGCAATTCGCATTAGCTGGAAGCCAAGCCAGATGGATGGCACCAATCAAATGCTGCATTCCGAACTATCGACTGTTCCCTTGCCAGTTGGCGAAACCGAGCGTTGGTACGGGTACAGCTCTTACATGCCTTCGTCGTCGATGGCCAATGATGATCAAATCGCTATCGTCAGTCAGTGGCATGGAGTGCCCGATCCCGGCTTTTCAGATACTGTACCTCCTCTATGTATCGAAGTCCAGTCTAATCATCTGTATCTATATTATGCAGCTTCGAGCAAACCGATTGTCAAACTCCTACAGTCGCCTACCAGCAGCAAACGAGTGGATCTGGGGTTAGCTTCATTTGACCGCTGGGTTGATTATGTGGTGCATATCAAATGGGCGCCGGATGGAAATTCGGGACAGCTACAGGTTTGGCAGGATGGAGTACAAATCATGAATGAGCAGAACATTAACATTGGCTATCCACAAATCAATAAACCCTACTGGAAGTGTGGTCTTTACTGCTGGATGGGTAAGGATACCTACGCCGAGAAGGTCATTTATTACGATGAGGTACGTATTGGCGGCGCAATTGCCGGGTACGATGCCGTGAAACCAGGTCGGGGTAATAACACTGCCTTTGAGCAACAGACTCCGAAAAATAAATAGTAAAAGAGCCACTCCTTAAATCAGGGGTGGCTCTTTTACAGAATAGAAGTAGAATTTATTCATTGACAATTACTGGCTTAAATAGTTAAAGCCCATTTTGGTTTTGATAACTTTCATAAAGAAGCGATAGCACTACAACGACGAGGGAAAAGAGCAGTCGGTTAGCATTCAGCTAGTAAAGAAAGGACGAGTTGAATTTCCGATTGAATTTGATGTGACAAGTTATGTATCCCATCATCGTCATAACCTTCCATATATTCCAGTTTGTAAGCTAGCTGAGCCAAATCGGCCATACCGGCACTCAGCGCGGTTCCGCGAAGTTTATGGCCAGCGACCTTTAAACCTGTTACATTCATCTTTTCTTCCTCAGAAAAGAGAATAGATGACGAATTTCTTAGCTCTTCCTCCGCTGCATCCAGTAGCTCACGAATAATCTCCAGATCATCACCGGCAATACTTTTAAGCACCTGAGGGTCAAAATGACTATCCGGCTCGCCAGAATCAGCGTCCGCTTGCTTACCAGGTAATGAAGGCCCTAACCACTTCTGAAACAAGGCCGCGATCGATTCTTCAATAATTGGTTTCGTAATAAAATCATCCATACCGGCCGCCAGACACTTCTCCCGTTCCCCTTTTACAGTACCTGCCGTTAAGGCGATGATTGGAATGTGGAGGTCTGATTCTATCTCCCGGATCTGTTGTGTGGCCTCATACCCATTCATAACTGGCATTTGAATATCCATCAGAATCAAGTCTGGTCGTTGCCGTATGTAAGCCTGCACAGCTTCCTGCCCATTGACGGCTTCTGTAATCTGGGCATTTGGGACTATTCTGGAAACTATGGTTTTGGCAAGTAGCTGGTTTATCATGTTGTCCTCCACCAGCAGTATATTAACGGACCTGGAGCCGACCAGGGCCAGCTCGCTGTCTATCACTGGCAGTGGCTTATTCGTCTGACGCCCCAGGCGGGATAAGGCCCGGTATAAATCAACCATCTTTAACGGTTTCACCAGATGATGGTCAATGCCCAGGGCCTCACAAGCGGTACTGATTCGCTCGTCGTCCGATGAACTGTGCAGGAGAATAATGAATTGTTCACGCTCGGATGGCGGGAAATTAGTCCGGATTTTTCCAATCGTTTCCAGGCCATCCATAAAGGGCATGTGATAATCCATCAGGATTAAATCAAAATGTTTGGTCTGGCTTACTAATTGCAGGGCCTCAAATCCATTACTGGCCTCCTCAACGGCAATCTGTTTAAGGGCGAACATTTGCCGTAAAATAAGGCGGTTGTTCGTGTTGTCATCCACAATCAGTACGTTCCGGATCTGGTCTAAATCATGCCAGCTGATAGGATCGCCTGGCTCCGTTTTAAGTCTGATGTCGAAGGAGAAGCAACTCCCTTTACCAACCGTACTGGACAACTCCAGGCGACTACCCATCAAGTCCAATATCTTATTGGAAATTGTTAGTCCCAGACCCGTTCCACCGTATTTTTTAGTCGTAGATGCATCTTCCTGAGAGAAGGCCTCAAAAATACGTTCCTGCATCTCAGGTTTAATGCCAATTCCCGTATCCCGCACCTCAAACCGAAAAGTGACATACTCCTGGGCCGTATCGGTTAAGGCCTGGATTTTTAGCTCAATTTCTCCTTTCTCGGTGAACTTTACGGCATTACCCAGCAGGTTGACCAGAATCTGCTTTAAGCGTACCGAATCGAGATAGACAAAGCGGGGTAAATCTGTCGGTAGATTAAGCAACACTTCCAGGCTTTTATTCTGAGCCTGATACGTAATAATATCAGCGGCCTGGCTACTGATTTCGTATAGATCCACTTTTTCAACCGTCAAATCCAGTTTACCGGCTTCTATTTTAGAAAAATCCAGAATGTCATTGATCGTGCTTAACAAAGCATTGGCTGATTGGTCGACAATAGACAGATACTGATGCTGGGTTTCAGTGAGGGAGGTTTTTAGTACCAAGTCAGTAAAGCCAATGACTCCGTTTAAAGGCGTTCTGATTTCATGGCTCATATTGGCCAGAAATTCTGATTTTGTAATGCTAGCCTGTTCGGCCTGTAGTTTGGCTTTTTTCAATTCATCCCGTTGCCGACAGGACTCTGTAATATCCTGAGTAAACATCATGATACCCCCAATAGACCCGTCGAACTGATACCAGGGCCGCACTTCCCAGCATAAATGTTGGTCATGATCCCATCCCTCTGGCCGCCATACGTACTCATCGTTTTTCTCAACGGCCCCGTTAATGCAACGGTCAAAGATAGCTTTCCAGCTAGTGGATAACGTAGGGAAAACCTCATAATGAGATAAACCGATTACGCTCTCGGATAGGTCATAAACTTCCAGCCAGCGACGGCTAACGGCCAAATAAGACACAGTTCGGTCAAACATGGCCACAGCCGCCGGGGCATGTTCCACAAAAGCCGCGAGCCTGAGTTTTTCATTAAGTAATGCCTGTTCCGCAGTTTTCCTCTCGTGAATATCCTGGAAGGTGCCATATAAACGTATGCAGGCTCCTGATTCAAATTTAGGCGTTCCTACAATGCGAACCCAGGTTGGCCGGTTGGCCGCTGTAATTATCTCCAGCTCTAAATCGTAGGCCTTCCCCTGATTGATGGCCTGGTCTAAAGCCTCAACAAGCCGTTTATGGTTAATTCCTTTAAAATAAGACAGACCTGTTTCAAGCGTAGGCACGAAGTCGGTCGGCACTTCATGAATAGCTTTAGTAACGGCCGACCAGTATACGGTTTGCCGGATAATATCCACCTCCCATGTCCCAATTCTGGCAACCTCATTGGTTTGTTCCAGCATTTGCTTGGTCCTCATTAAATCGACCTCCAGCTGGTGGCGCTTAGTGATGTCGATGGCATTACCAATGATATAAGATGTACCCGTTAGTTCCTTTTCCAGTATGTTGGCGAATAACCAGATATGCAGTGAGCCATCTTTGTGGCGTGTTTGCATAAGCCCATTGGCTCTGCCGGTTTTCTGAATCGTTTGCAAATAAGCGTCGAGTTCTTCATGCAGCGGTTGAGGAGTGATCTCATGTAAACGATGCCCAATAAGCTCTTCCGGCTGGTAGCCCAGGGCATGAGCGCCAGACGTATTCACGGACATGAGTGTTCCCTCCAGATCATGCGTACACATAAGTCCCTGAGAGTTTTCAAAGAATGAGCGGAACTTGGTTTCCGACTGATATAGCAGGATTTCCTTTTCCTTTTCATCAGTAACATCTCTGGCAATAGCAAATAAATAGCCCGTTGTGGGTTCGGGTGTTGCTACCCATTGAAGATGTCGGTAAGTGCCATTCTGGGACCGAAAGCGGTGAGTAAAATTAACACATGATTTGCCGTCAGCTAAGTGCTTAATTTCAAGCTTGGTCGCTTGTAAATCATCAGGGTGGACCAACTCGAAAAAGGGCGTACGTAACAAATAGGCTTCATCCCACCCAAGTATCTGGTGAAAAGCCGGATTTATTTTTTTTAGGAACCCGTCGCTTCCCGCAACAAAGATTAAATCATTTGATAGCGTAAAGAGATCTTCGAAGTAGTTTAGTTCCTGTTTCTGCCGATGTTCAACAATCAGGTCCGTTGCCATATCACCCAGTAGTTTTAACGACTGTTGCTGGCTTTCGGTCAGTTTTCGGGCTGTACGGTCCAGTACGCAAAGTGTACCTAAGGCATACCCGTCGGGGTCAGTTAGCGGATAGCCGGCGTAAAACCGGACATGAGGATCTGACAGAACTAACGGATTGTCGCGGAATCGACTATCCTGCGTGGTGTCTTCTACTTCGAATATGTTGCTATCCAGAATAGCATATCGGCAAAAAGCGATATCCCGGCTCGTTTCTTTCATGTCAAGTCCCACCTTAGACTTAAACCATTGCCGATGCTGATCGATCAACGAAACCATGGAAATGGGTACTTGGCAAATCAGAGATGCCAACTCGGTTAACCTATCAAATGCCTTTTCAGGTAGCGTGTCTAGAATTTGATACCGACGTAAAGCTTCTAATCGCTCATGCTCATTAGGTGGGAAAATCATATCATTCAATAAGTAAGCAAAAAATAAAGCAGTTTTACGATGATATGTTAAAGTTAATAAGCAGTTAACAAGAATTAAAAATTCTATACTAATAAATATAAGTAATTACACAGGATTTACGTTTGGACAATTCATTATGATCCTATTTGTGGAGGCCTTTTCGCTGAGGCCGGTCGATTGTCCAGCCTCAACTGGTAGGGTAAGTTGAAGTATTTTACCTTAAGCATCAATACCACCATTGGGAGTGATAGCGGTGGTGAAGGTAGCATTGATAGCGAGCCACGTGTAACTCTCAGTTAAAAACCGGGTAATCTGTTCCGGTTCGATAATTTGGGAAACCGGCAGGCAAGCTCCCTGCCACTCAGCCCCTGCCAGCCAATAACCTGTCGATAGCTTAATCGCTTTAGAGAAATCAATGGGGTGCTGGCGATTGTAGCCGGAGAGATAAAAATAAGGTTCAGGGCTTACCCGGTCGGCAATGGCATAACCTGCCCAGATAGCGGCTCGCTCTTGGCCTAATTCATCAGCGATCGAATAATAAATCCCCGTATCGAAATGGTGTGGCCAGATGCGTATGCTGCTCGTCTGGCCACTTATCTTATTGAGTCTCGCCAGCGTCTGATTCGCCACTGTCCGCCAGTCTGCCCAGGTGTTAAGTCCTGCCGGATGAGTGTATTGTGTCTCCAGTGGGATAGGGGCTGTATCCAATTGATAATTCAGCGGTTTTGTCGGATTGAATCCCCAGTCATGGATCACGGTCTGCCACCAGGCCGTGGTTTCTATTGGTGTTTTGTTTTCGACCCCAAATGTGGCTAACAGATTATCGTTTGCATCGAGAAACTGTAGGCTAAAAGTCGGCAAGTCAATGACTAGTCTAATCCGTTGACTTATGTACTCGAAAGGTTGACCCTCCAATCGGGTTTGCTCACTATTCCACATCATATTTGCCTGGCTGTCATCAGGCTGAGCCGCCAATTGGTTTGTTCCAGTCAGGGCAATCAGTTGGGCCAGACTATGCAGTACACGGTCGGTCTGATTTAAGTCGTTGATTGAGGGTAGCATAAGAAAAATGGTCTGGGGAGCAAGAAACGGCAATTCACCCTGATTTATACTTACATACGTTCGGTACGTGAGGAGTCTCTAAAGATAACGTAGTGAATCCTTATCGGGTACAGGATTTGTTCAACACATAAAGGTATACTCGTATTATGGCTAACTCACGGAATCAATTGCGTCAATAATTTCGATAGGTTCAGCTAACCAAATAGTATAGATGGACCTGAAATCATAGCTACGATGGCTAAAGATAATTTGCTATTATTTGAAAATGCAACACGCCCGGCTGCAATGAAAACGCTGGGTGCTTTATTAGCCGGTCCAGTATACTACGTAGCTAAAACAAATCCCGGACTTTCGAAAGTAGAGGATGACGTATAGGGTCCGAAAGCGCGGTTCTACCCGGTACTTGTGGCTTACATTTACCCAGGCCTCGCAGTCTCAGCACCACCACAATAGATCGTACTGGCTGTGAGGCCTGAGCGCACTCGTTGGCAATTCGATATAACTGCAACGGCCGCTACGCCGGAGCGAGACTATGTGTTTATTTTAGCTTGGCTAATAAGGTTATGCTGTTAGCGACCATCCCCGTGCTGCGAACGTAGTGGCCATAGCGTAGTTCGACGCTCTGCCAGGGCCCAATGCCCAGCAGGCCACCGGGCGGGGCTAGCCGGAGACCTGTTCCTATAAATTGGCTATTGAATCCCGAAATGTCATAATCGCTGGTATAATATTGATCGGTTGAGCGATGCTGGCCATAGGCGGCAAAATACCGGACGGCTGTTTGGTGGCTAAATCGGTAGAACGGGCTCACCGATACAAATGAAGTTAGTTTGATGGGCGTTTCGAGGTTGACCGTATGCGCCTGCATCCCCCAGTTGTCGATGTAATAGCGATAGAACGCTCGAATAATAACCCGGTCACCCATGAAGTAGTGTAGTCGGAATCCAATAGGTAACTTCAGACGGCTTCCCGGTAAACGCTCTACAGTTTCGGCCCCATCCTGAAAATACATTCGGTGGAAAGGCGTACTGAGCAATCCCTGCTGAAACGCCGGTTCTATGGTCAGGAAGGCTTGTAACCGTTTATTGATCACCTGTGATATTGAAAGGCCGACATTATAGGAGTTACGTGGCTTATAATCAACCGGATCCCGGTCGCCGTGGGCACCGGACCCATAGCCTTCAGGCCGGAGTTCGGCGGGTAGAATGACTTTCCACGTATCGAAGAAGGCTCCCGCTTTCAAACTTATTTCCCGGTTATTATCGGCCGATGCTTTCGCAAAATTGAGATTAAGCCCATACGACTTATAATCATACTCCGTCGAATAGGACAGGGAAATGCCGCGTGTGGTCCGTTGATCCGGGTTGTGCACATTCCAGGACACCGACGGGTAAATATGCGTATCACTGCGCGAAGCCGACGAAACCGTCAGCGGGTCTATCTGATCCGATGAGGCCGATGTATAGTGGTCGATATTCAGATCAAACGCCAGCGTATGCTCACGATTCCGACGATTGGTGGTTTTGAGCACCAGATCGATCGATTGGGCAAAATCAGTTAACTGTTCAGAACCGATGCCTCCGGTCACGGCAGAATTGTTGCCGTCCTGCTGGTAATAACTCGACACGATGTTTACCTCTTCCACTTTGAGTTTTCGGGACTCATAGGCAGGCTGGGATACCGATTGACCATAGCCTGCCCGCAGCAAACTAAGCAATACGCCAACTGATATACAGATTTTTTTCATTGTTCAGGGTCCTTAATTACAGCCGCAACCGCCCCCACTTTTCCCCCCGTTGGCTCCGGCAGCGCCTTCCCGATAGAGATAGAAATTCTGCTCAAACTTTTCCGACTTTCGGGCTGAAAGTTCCATTTCGGCGTCGTTAATGCGGTTTTTCTGATATTCTTTGACCGTTACGCAACCCGACAGGCCGAGTACAAGCAGGCCCACCAGCAGCGCCTTTTGAGTGATTTGTCTATTCATGATGCTTAGGTTTATACAAGTAATCAGGCTTCAGCAGATGCCTTAATCCGGATGTTGTCTGACGTGTACAGTGCGTCGTTATCATCAATAATGATGCAGGCAATCTGCCGCATTTGGTTGATCAAATTCAGTCCCACCCGAACGCCCATAACCAGTACGGGTGTTGCCAACGCATCGGCCAGTTCAGCATTTGGGGCAATAATGGTTACGCTTTTTATGCCCGATACGGGGTAACCCGTTTTAGGGTCAATCGTATGAGCGTATCGTTTGCCATTAATCAGCGCGTATTTTTCGTAACTACCGGACGTAGCTACGGCCATATCGCTGATAACCAGATACGAAAATGCCTGCTGTTTTGCCTGATCGGGATCGGCAATACCAATGGTCCAGGGCTGGCCGTTGGGTTGCGTTCCCCAGGTAGTCAGGTCGCCAGCCGCATTGACAATGCCGCTTTCTACCCCTCGCTGGCGCAGGACCCGTTTGGCCTGTTCGGCAGCATAACCTTTTCCAATTCCCCCGAATCCAATGCGCATTCCCCGCTCCCTGAGGAAAACAGTGCGTTGCTTGGCATCGAGCACTACGTTCCGGTAATTGATCAGCCGAACCAGTTGCCGGGCCGTTTTTGGATCGGGTAACGCGGTGAGCGTCGTATCAAAATTCCAGAGTCGTTTGTCAATCGAGCCATATGTAATGTCAAACGCTCCCTGCGTCAGCGCCGACAATCGCAACGACCGCTCAATCAGCGCAAACACTTCTTCGTCAACCGGCACGGGGCGAATTCCTGCATTGGCATTAATTTGGTTGGTCTGACTATCGTCGCTATACGTAGTGAGTAGCCCTTCGATACGGCTGATTTCGGCAATAGCGTCAGTAATACAATCGTTTGCCCAGTCGGCATCCGGGCTGACGACGCTTAGCTCGAACCGGTTACCCATGAGCCGTTGTACCCGCTGATGGATGCGAGGAGGCTGGTTCATTTGGCCGACGATCCCATCGCCTGAATGTCCCCGACCATCGATGCAACCGTGAGCGATTGGGGATAACCATCCCAGGATTTCAATACGCGCCCGTTGGCATCGAGCAATACCGTGAACGGGAACTTCCCCTGTTGGTTATATTTCTCCGCTAAAGCTTCATTATGCGCCGTCTGGCTGGCATCTAGCTGATTTTTTGACTTACGCGGAAAATCGGCCCGCACCAGCACCAGGTGATCGGTGGCGAACTGACCAAACTCCGCCGACTCGAATATATCTTTTTTGAGTTTTATGCAGGGGCCGCACCAGTCTGATCCAGAAAAATTCAGCAAAATGAGTTTGTGCGTCTGAGCGGCTTCGGCTTTTGCCCGATCAAAATTAAGCTCCCAGTTAGGGGCGGTAATCAACAGACTGAGGAGAAAGGATACTAACAGGAGTTTCATGATACGTCTGATTCGTTGGCTGTATAGTTGATTTTATTAATTGTAAACGACGAGTGTTTTGCCGTCGGTAGCGACCTTATAAACAGCGATACCCTTGCTGCCAAAGCTGTTTTTACCTTTGCCCGTCAAGTCATACCGAGCACCGTGTACCGTACAGTAAAACTCGGTTTTGTTGAAAATAATGGCCTTTTTAGGCTCATGGCTGCACGTTTGGGTTACCGCTACGTAGATACCTGCGCTTGTCTGAGCGACCACGATGCCGCTCTGCACCAGATAACCACCAGCCGTTTTTAGCGCCGATGCTGACGAAGCTGTCAAATCAATAGTCAACAGCCGATTCGTGATTTTACTTAAGTCGACTCCACTCGCGGTGGTAGTTGTTGTCGGCGATGTTGTTGTGCCTGATGTTGCCGTGCTGGTTGTCGGTGACGTAGCCATAGTGCCCGGAATCGTCAAGGCATCCACGACGGTGTCCTCTGGCCGAACGCAGGACGTTAAGGCCGCCATCAGCGCAGCCCCCCTAAAGCCCATCGATTTCAGAAACGCATAGCGAGTCATACAAATACAGAGAGTAATAAACGATTGAGTATTTATCCATCTTTACGTTGAGTAATTATAGAGTGTGGCAAGTATGAACCTATATATAATGATTAAAAATAAGTGGTTGCCAGAACGATAAACTGATTACGGAGCAAGAGGCTATATTTAGCAATAACCATATGTATATCATTGTAAATCAAATGGTTATATAGGGGATTTCTTGAAATAATCACTACTCACATCATACTCAGTTAGCCGCTTTGGGTGGTAATAAAAAATCAAATTCAGGGAAACTGACTTTCCGAATTCGTCCAGTCAGCTGGTTGAACCAGAAAGGGCTTAAGTACCCGATGGAGATGTTCGAAAATAACCCAGTCGGCAAATACGTCCTGATTAATTTGAAACTGATAGGTAGCACTCAACTGGTTCAGATTGACCATTTCAGAAGATCAGCTTTTTCGGCGATTTATTCGCAATCAGGCACTCGTTCAATCTGCCCATCTGGGCTTTGCCCTAATCAGGGAAACTATCGCCTAATATGGAATGAAGGTGAAATGCGATTAGGCCGCGTCAATGCATCGGCACCTGTTTTAGGTAAACTTCTAAAGACAGGCTACCAACTGCTGAAACTTCAAAGTTGCTTCAGAATGCGGGTGTACTTTTGATGCGTCAACT
Source organism: Spirosoma jeollabukense (assembly GCF_054777855.1). NCBI lineage: Bacteria > Pseudomonadati > Bacteroidota > Cytophagia > Cytophagales > Cytophagaceae > Spirosoma > Spirosoma jeollabukense. The sequence goes on along the minus strand of NZ_BAAHAD010000006.1, from coordinate 31,885 downwards.
AAACCAGTAAAACAAATGTGTACTTAATCAATAAGTGCCCTGATTCTAGTCACGTCGACCACGTTGCTTCCCTCACCCTGACTACCTAGGCAGTCGGTCTCAAATCGGCCGGTGTCCTGGTCGCGATCGATGTAGTAGCGGCTGCCAAAGTCACCATGGCCCGGCTAAAGACAGGTGGGAAGGCAGTGAAATGGGAGAGAGAGGGTAGTTATCAGAAAGCAGGTCCGTTTATTCAGTAAAAAAACTGTTCACTCATGCCGTGGCTTACTCCATCTGCACAGATAGGTAGGTACGACTTTTTTTGGTCAACCTATCTTTTCGGTCATTCACCCAATAATAAAAGGCATTAGGAACGTTTGTTTTCAATTCATCAGGAACCAGAGGCAAGTTTGTACGATCTGGTACCATTCGATTTTCACTCTCACGTTATGTGGTTTAAAACTACTGGCATTCTTTATTTACTGACTACAGGTATAACGCTGGCACAACTACCGGTTGGCACTCCCGACGCGCAATCGTCAGGCCAAACCAGTCAGTCAACCTCAACCACCCTGGGAACTGGTGAGATAGCCCCGAAAGGCAACGCCAAAATTTCGGGCTACGTAGTCGATTCCACCTTGACCAAAGCCGTAGAATTTGCCAACATTGCGGTTTACAGTACGCTCACCAATAAACTCGTCGATGGGACCGTCGCGGATGATAAAGGGAAATTTAGCCTTAGACTAGCGGCCCCCGGTACGTATAGATTAATGATTTCCTTTTTGGGCTACACCGCCAAAACGGTTGACAACGTCGTGCTGACGAAAGGTCAGACCAAAGATATGGGGGTTATCCGGCTCAGTGCCAGCACCCGCACGCTGAATGAAGTGACGGTGGCGGGCAAGAAAGCCCTGGTGGAAGACAAAGTAGACCGACTGGTTTATAATGCCGATAGCGACCTGGCGGCTAAAGGCGGTGATGCCACTGATATTCTCAAAAAAGTGCCCATGCTCTCGGTTGACCTGCTGGGGAACGTAACGCTACAGGGAAGTTCCAGCGTCCGGGTTTTGATTAACAACAAGCCGTCGTCCATCCTGGCCGGTAATCTGGCGGATGCCTTACGACAAATCCCCGCCGATCTTATCAAAACGGTGGAGGTCATCACGTCTCCCTCGGCCAAATATGATTCGGAAGGGAGCGGTGGCATTATCAATATCATTACCAAAAAGAATACGCTTCAGGGACTGCATCTCGATGTGGACAGCGGTCTGGGTAATCGCAATGCAACCCTGGGCCTGAATGGTAGTTTCCGAAAAGGCAACTTAGGGCTTAACCTCAATGGAAATGGCCGTGTTATTTTTAATCCATCGGCATCGGACTTAAACCAAACGACCTATCTGGCATCGGGAGCCACACCGGTTCGGACCAATCAACATATCGATGCCTTCGACAAAGGGATATTTGCGCAGTATGCGCTGGGGCTGGATTATGATCTGGCGAAAAACCAATCCCTGACGGCTGGCGTGCGGCTGGGGATTCGGAACTTAAATATGGATCAACACCAGGCGACAACCCTCCTATCCAATGAACCTATTGCTGTTCCCTCAAAACGGGATGTGTATAGCCAAAATTTATCCAATTCAATTGATGTCAACGTTGACTACCTGCATACATACTCAGGTACGGGTGATGGGCCTAAGAAAGAGTTTAGCCTGTCGACTCAATACAGCCAGAATACGCTGACCAACAATTTCGATGCGAATCAACTGGATACCGTGGGTTTGATCAAATCCCGGCAGCGAAACCTGAACGATGCGACGAATAAAGAGTTTATTCTCCAGGCCGACTATCAACTGCCGGTCAGTCAGCGCTTTCAGCTGGAATTCGGTGGCAAAAACACACTTCGTCAGGTAACCAGCCTCTACCAGTATCTGCTGGCTAGTCCTACCTCAGCCTTCGCCACTGATGACAGCCGTCCGTCTGGCTCGTTGACGTATGATCAGAACATTGCGGCCGCTTACGTATCAACTACGTTCACGACACGTAGTAAATTTTCCATTATGACGGGCCTGCGGTATGAGTATACCAGCATTCATGCCCGGACTGGAGGGTCGACAACTGGTGGACAAGGTCCAATCTCAATTCCCGATTACGGACGACTATTACCCAGCATCAATCTGTCCAAGAAAGTTGGGGAAAGCACTACGGTGAAACTGGCTTATACCCGGCGCATCCGACGTCCGTTCATCGACGATCTGAATCCCAATTTCAATACAGTCAATCCCCTTAATATTCGGATCGGCAATCCGTATTTAAAACCCGAAACCGTTGATCGGATTGAAGCGGGCTATAGTACACAGGTAAAGAAAACGTATCTGAACGTTACGCTCTATACCCGGCTCAACACGGATGATATTCAATCGATCAGTCAACGGTCGGACACGTTGGTGGGGGCGGTTGTCACGCGCGTTACGAATCTGGGGAAAGAATATAATTATGGTTCTAATGTATTTGCCACGGTCAACATTACGCCCCGGTGGAGTGTAAATGGCAACATAGACGTGATGTACCGCTTTATTCAGGGATTAACGCTGGACGTCAACGGTCTGTCGACCCTGGTCAGCAACCAGGGTTTCCGCTGGGGCGGTCGGATGGATACGCAACTGCAACTCGATAAAGGCTGGGCCGTTCAGGCCAATATCGGATACCGGGGTAAGGATATTAATCTGCAAGGCTACCGAATTGGCTTTGCTCAGTATTCGCTGGGTGCGCGAAAGGATTTTAGTAATAAGCGAGGCAGTTTAGGACTCGCTGCCGAGAATTTTCTCACCCGGGGAATGGGCTTTACATCGGTCCTGAATTCGGCTCAGTTTGATCAGGATTTCCGGCAATACATCTATAACGCCAGCGTTCGGGCAACGTTCAGCTATAAGCTGGGTAGTCTGAATGGGGCAAAGGTGAAGAAAAATAAGTCTCTCGGTGACGAAAATTGATTGCTTAAGCTGAATATCGTGTCCTGAGATCAATAGGACGTTTTTGTGAACGAAAGTAGGGGAGGGAAGAAGAATTTTGTGACGAGTACTGATCAGGTCAATTAGGCGCTGGGTATCAGCCTGGTTGTCTCCCCATCTCGTAATAGTGCCTTGATGGCACCTACATCGCTAGTTATACTCACGACTCAGGGTACTGGCGTCATTCCTACCTTTTGCGAGTCGGATAGTTCCTGATCGACTTTGGTTAGTATCTATACATTCTGGCTGCCAACTAACCCTGTACTTCCTGTTCAACCTGATTTTGACTAAGCCAAACTCGTTATAGCCCAATCGCCATCACTTTAGGCGTGTAAAGGTCAGGTCTAAATCGTTCTCCCAAGTGGTGCCGTCCTGGCATAATTCTCCTTTCCCAACGATGGTATTCCCGTCATCAGTGATGGTCCAGTGGTATCGTTGCGAAAAACCAGGCGCATTCCGCCACCATTTCACTACGTTATCGTCGACGGAGACCTCATACTTTCTGGACACTTTCCGCTCATCGAAGTAGGACATAAAATAGTCTCCCGTCGCATCGTCACTGCTGAATATGGCGATCCCATCAGGAAATTGCTCCTCATCCATCGCTGAATACCAGATCAGGAAAGCGCCCCCTTCCATCCAGTTAAAGGATGAACGACCCTTTACGGTCTTACCTGGAAAAGCAGGATGGGTGGCTGCGGTTTCCCAATCGCCGATCAACTGGCTGAATGGGGTCAGAGCCGGATTGGGAATTTGAGCCCGGTGAAACGATTGTGTTTTCATACGTATTTGTAGGTTTAGTTAAACGGCGGCCGGTGAACATGAGTCTCCCTCTTATCGACCGCCCAGATGCGGTATAGCGTATAAACGGCAGGCAGTAACACTAGCAAGAAAGTATACATACCCGGAAAATAGTAGTGTTGCGTGGCCGAATAATAGTAGCTGGGCATATTCGAAAGCAACATACCGTGTATGGACTGCGCAATGGGATTCGGATTGTCAGGCTGGAGTGCGGGCCGAACGTAAGGGAAAATGAACAGAGCGATTTCGGCCAGTCGGGTCACCAGAAACAAAATGGCCAGAAAACCCGACAGTGGTTTTTGGTAATATAAGCCGATACAGACAATCAGCAATACGCCTGACAACACACAGACTGTGGCGAAAAAGGCAAAATCCGTCCAGGCAAAGTTGAAAATCCGACTGATGGCCAATGGGTAGCCACCCCGGTATTCTTCCACTAGATGAAAATGGAAAGCTGCTACCGATAGCATGAACGGAGGTAAAACAACAGCCGGTCTGGTCGGATTTCGCAGGTACGTAGCATACCAGAACCCGTACCCGAAAATTCCCGGCAAAGCGACAATATACAACAGAGCCGAACTGATGGCAGCCACCCCGTAACTGACAGCACAGGTGGCTACAACTACTACTAAAATGGCCGTTCGGCGTTGGGAATCGGTGAGGGTCGTAGTAGCGGGCATATCTGTTTACTAAAAGGATGTGGTGTTAAAAGGCAGAAACTGCTGTTTCACGGATTTCGGGATAAACGCACCCGCCAAAAATGAGGCAGGAACATATAGACGACCGACCACATCCCAGGTTGCCCCGTTGCCCCCACCGGATAAGCCAAGTTTCCAATCCTGCTGGTGCTGCCGGGCAAACGCCGGTTCAGCTTTATTCAAACGGCCATCGGGTTCGCGAAAGAGAACTAAAAATTGCGTCGGCACGGTATTTTCTGGGTCCATAGACGAAAGTAAGGGAGTGTATTTTTGAGGATCTGTCAGCGGTACTTCAATTCAACCGCCCCCTCGTAGCTGCAACTGCCCAAACACAGCTTGTTTGTAATGTCGGCCAATGGGCAGTATCTGGCCCGGCACCTCAATCTGCGTGTCGGTAATAGCCCTGATTTTGGCGATGGCCACGATAAACGAACGGTGAATACGAATAAACTGGTTGGCAGGCAGTAGTTCCTCAAAGTAGCCAATCGTCTGCCGGGTTGTAACCGTTTGGGTAGAGGTGCTGATTTTGACGTAGTCCCGCAAACTTTCCAGAGAGATAATATCCGGTACGTCAATACGTACCAAACGACGATCCTCCCGCACAAACAGATACGGTTCTTCAGGGATGGGTGGACTACTGTCGGGCATTTTGGGTTGAGGAAATGACACCACTTTGCCTACTGCCCGCACAAATCGCTCAAAAGCCACCGGCTTAATAAGGTAATCCACTACGTTCAGTTCGTACCCATCCAGAGCGTACTCCCGGTAGGCCGACGTGATGATGGTTTTGGGCGGATGGGGCAGCGTACGTAGCAGTTCCAGGCCCGAAAGCTGGGGCATCTGAATGTCGAGAAAAAGCAAATCGACGGAGTTGGCTTGCAGCCTGCCAAACGCTTCCACCGCCGACGGACACCGGCCCACCAGTTCGAGCACGGGCATCTGCCGAACGTAGGCGGTCAGAATATCGAGCGCAATCGGCTCGTCATCGACTAACAGGCATCGCGTCTTCATAGCCTTGAGGAACTGTCAAATCACTGGGTATCAACGTAATTGTCAATGTAGTCAGAAATGAATCGGTACCACTTAGTTGCCGCAACCGGTGCCTGCCGGGATACAACAGGTCTAGCCGTTTGGCGACATTGGGTAGCCCGATACCTACCTTTGAAGCTGTATCCGGCAATTCAGGCTGGCTATTTTCTACCTTGAACGTCAGCTCCTGTGCCGTAACGGCCAGCTGAATCTGGAGCCAGGCATCGCCCAACTGACGGCTTAAGCCGTGTTTGAACGCATTCTCGACGAAGGGCAGCAGTAACAGCGGGGCCAGCATCACCCGTTCGGTGGGACCGTTTACCTGAAACGACAGGTGCAGATCGGGCCCGTACCGAATCCGCTCTAGGGCCAGGTAATTTTCCAGGTACGTAATTTCTTTCTGGAGTGGCACAGTAGCCAGATTGCCCTCGTAGAGCATATACTGCATCAGCTCAGAAAGCCGCAGGACAACCTCACCCGCTTTATCGGGATTTTGGCTTGTCAGTCCGTAGAGGTTGTTGAGCGTGTTGAACAAAAAATGGGGATTGATCTGGTCCTTAAGGGATTTGAGTTCAACGACCTGCTGAGCAATCACTAACTGCTGGTTGAGCTGCTGCTGCTGAAAGGCGAAGCGAGTCATAAAAAAACCGATCAGAATACTGCTGGTGCAGAGCAGGTAAAACGCGCAAAGCACGATGCTTCCCAGGCTGGTGGGACTTTCCCCCACCAGTCGCTCGGGGGCAAAAGGGGTTAGGAAGAGGTAAAACGTGCCTTCCCAGTAGAGTAAGCCCCCCAGCAGAAGTGCTACTCCAGTTAGCACGCCAAAGCGAACCAACTGCCCAGTTAGTAAATATGTTGGAATGAGCCAGTACAGGGTCAGGTAGGTAAACAGAAGTTGCGCAGGGAGTTGCGCAAGAGTAGCTAGTAGATGGGCTACGTACTGGTGTTCAAACTGGTCGATGGCCACCACCTGCAACAGCCCATAGCTCAACCAGGCGCCTACATGGATCGCTATTTTTCGGTACACCAACGGTTGCAGTAGGGGCATGGCACGAAGAAAGTATCCTTAAACTTAACAAAAGTTCGACAATTTTCCCGCCCGTTCTGTCGTCGTTACTTACCCTATCCGACCAACGGCGGATGATAGCCGACAGACACCCTGCTCGTTGCGACAAACGCCCCGGGAGGCTCTTGGGCAGCTGTCTGTCGGTCTAATCTCGACGAGTATCGTATGGACTTGCTTGGTTGGCTATCGGCTGCTAAACTTCGGCCCATTGACCGATTGATCAGGTTGCGTCGGCCATTCGTTTGCCATGAAAAGACGACTGTTTTGGCTATTTTTACTGATGAGTGCGGGGGCGCGGGCCGGTTTTCATCCGCACCTTGTCCGCGATGATACCTATGGCTTCGTTTTGACCGGTGACCGGACCCGCACGGTTATCCCCTTCGAGTTCCGGTCAAACTTGATCATCATATCGGCCCGAGTCAATGAATCGGATAGCCTGCGGTTCATCGTCGATACGGGGGTGTCTTACACCATCATCACTAATGCAAAGGGGATAGCGCAACCACTCAGACCGGTCGTTCGTCAGATCAAACTGACTGGAGTCGGTGAGGGTAACTCCATAATGGCCTCGATAACTATTGGGAATAAGATATACCTGAATGGATTGCAGGACAACCATCATACCCTTGTTTACTTGACTGAGGATCTGATGCGCCTGTCGGAAAACGCGGGCGTCCCCATTCACGGCATCCTGGGCTACGAACTATTTGCCAATCTGGTGGTTACGATTGACTTCCAACGCCAGGAGATCACCTGCATACAACCCCAACACTATCACTATCGACGCCGGAAAGGAGATCGCTATCCCTTGTTCATCACAGACCGGAAAGCGTTCACCAACGCCTTGTCGGTGTTTGACGGTACCGCCTTTGTGCCGTTACGGGTTGTGCTTGACACGGGGGCAGGCCAGGCGTTACTGCTCGACCGGTTCCAGCAAGCGGTGTCTATACCGATACCCAATAAGGTGTTGCAGGTTGAACTGGGGCGGGGACTAAATGGCTTTATTACCGGCGAACTGGGCCGACTGGACCGCGTCCGGCTGGGCCGGTCTGAGTTGACGAACGTACTGGCTTCCTTCCCCGACCGGTCAACGTACAATCAAAAAGTAGCTGAGTTGCCTGCACGGCAGGGCAGCATCGGTTGCGAGTTGTTGCGCCGGTTTCGGGTCACGTTCAATTACCCCGAACACTACTTCGTACTTAAACCCGTCAACCGGTTGCTGCGCGAACCCTTTGAGCACGACATGAGCGGACTGGAACTACGGGCAGGGGGGCAGGATTTTCACCGCTACTTCATAAATCTGATCATGGCCAATTCACCTGCTGAACGGGCCGGCTTGCGGGTTGGTGACGAATTAATCGGGGTGAACAATTACCTGAATCAAACGCTAAGGTTAAGCACGCTGACCCAGCTCTTCAGGGCGGGAGCGGGTAAACCTATCAGGTTACTGATTCGTCGCGGAGGGCAACTTTATCAGATAGACTTTTTATTAAAACGGCTGATTTAATACGTACTGGAGACTTTTTATATCAGAAATACGATGAACTTAATAACTACTCTGGGTCGACTGCTGTATGCCACCGCCCTCATTATCCTCGGGGCAGAACACCTGATCAACGCTAATTTTCCGGTGGGACTGTTGCCCGTCCCAATGGCTCTGCCGGGGCGGTTAGTGCTGGTGTACTTGACGGGTGGTATCCTGCTGATAGCGGGAGCCGGTTTGCTTTTGCACCAAAAAATGCGGCTAGCGGCCCTGGTCGTCAGTGGGTTGTTTGGCCTGTTCGTACTAGCGGTCCATTTGCCTCTCCTGGTGGCGGCTCCCACGAACGGGGGCGAATGGACTGCTCTGTTCGAATGCCTGGCCCTGAGTGGCGGGGCTTTGCCGATGGTGAGTTGGGGAAGGGGGGCAGCGCCAATCAACGTTGGTAACCTGACCCGGTATGGGCGATGGTTATTTGCCAGTTCGCTGGCGGTATTCGGGGTGCTCCATTTTGTGTACGCGTCCTACATTGCTACGCTCATTCCGGGCTGGATACCGGTCCCGCTGTTCTGGTCCTATTTCGTGGGGGTGGCCTTCATCGGAACCACTGCCAGTATTTTTCTGGATCGACAACGACCACTGGCTACGGCCGGGCTGGGGCTGATGTTTTTGTTGTGGGTATTGCTGCTCCACGGCCCCCGTGTGGTAACCAACCCGCATAGTGAACCGGAATGGACCAGTCTCTGCGTGGCCCTGGCTATGAGCGGGAGTGCTTTTGTGCTGTCCGGTTCACCTGTGATCAGTCGACAAACCTACCTAACGCTACCCCGGCCATGAACGCACTGCTTTGGCTTATTCAGGTTTTTCTGGCATCGGTCTTCCTCTACTCCGGCCTGATGAAGTCGACGCAGTCCGAACAGAAGTTAGTAGCAATGGGCCAAACAGGCGTAGAAAGTCTGCCCTTGCCGTTAATCCGGTTCATCGGCATTTCCGAACTGGCCGGCGTATTGGGGCTGATTTTACCCGTACTACTCAATTACTGGCCCGTACTGACTTCCGTAAGCGCATCTTGTCTGGGCCTGATTATGCTGCCCGCCGGGGTTATCCATTACCGCCGGGGTGAGTTTAAAGCGGTAGCCTTCAACGGACTGGTTTTCATGCTGTGCGGGTTTGTCCTATACGGTCGGTGGTTGTGGCCAGGCCATTGATCCAAAAAAAACTACCCGTGTCTGTCCAATTTTCGATTTCTCACGCATTAGGCTGTTGAAAACCAAAATTATCGGAAAATATGGAGTTGAAAATTAAAGAGTTAGACGTAATACACCCTGCCTACGGGTTGTCAGAGAATAAAAGGAGCCCAGCCAATCGTGCCCAACAAACTGCCTACTGGATTGTCACAGTATTAATTAGTTTTGAGTTGATCTATGGGGCACTTTGGGATTTTAATCTTCTCAACAAGGGCTACGTAGACGGCGTTCTGGGCCATCTGGGCTATCCGCTGTATTTAGGCCCTATCCTGGGAGCCTGCAAGCTGATCGCTGTCGTGGTTGTTCTCCTGCCCGGCTTCCGCCTGTTAAAAGAATGGGCGTATGCGGGTTTGGCAATTCTTTTTAGTGGGGCATTCGTATCACACGTAGTGGTGGGCGATAACCTGGGCCAGTTTGTCTGGCCGCTTCTGTTCGGCCTGCTGGTCATCGGCTCCTGGGCGCTAAGACCCGCCAATCGACGTCATGACTAAGAGAAAACATAGCAGGTCCCGTTGTCCAATTCACCCAGTGCTAATCCTAAAGGGCTACCAACTAATTGATCAAAACAAATGGATACCTTTCTAACACCCATCGAAAAACCCAGCGGATTCGGCATGAAGCTGGCTTATTTTTTTACCAAACGACAGGTAGGGAAAGTACTGATGCCCCTAAAAGTTCACTCGGCCCGCCTGCCCGATGCCTTTGGTATGTTCTACGGAAAATTGCCCGCCCTAGACAAGAAATTACAACTTGCCCCCGAAATAACCATGCTTATTCGGGTGTGGGTATCCCAACTAAACGTCTGCCTGTTTTGCATAGATGCCAGTCGGTCGGCGGTGATTGCCCGGTCGATGAACGAAGCGAAGTTCGATGCGCTGAACCACTATTCGACCAGTCCCCTTTTCACTGAATCGGACCGGGCTGCACTCGACTACGCCACCGAATTGACGAAAGACAGAGAGATTGCCCCCGCTACCTTTGCCCGTTTATTAACGTTTTTTTCGGAGCGGGAGATTTGCGAGATTGTGTATCTGATTGCCAGCGAACACTTGTATAACCTGACCAATATTGGCCTGAACATCCATTCTGATCAGTTGTGCGACATCCGTCGCCAGCAGGCCGAGCGCGTTTAGTCCGTACAAAACCGATATCCATCATGAGCGAATTCGTTTTATTATTTCGCCAGTCCACCCTTGACCGCAATACCATGTCGCCCGCCGAACTGGAAGCGATCACGCAGCGTTGGCAGGCCTGGGCGGGGGGGCTGGCTGCTCAGGGGAAATTAGTCAGTGGAGGAATTCAACTGACCACGGAGGGCAACGTCCTGCGTGCCGATGGGGTCATTACCGATGGCCCGTTTGTAGAGATCAAAGAGCGGCTGGGCAGTTTCCTTGTCGTTCGAGCCGATAGCCTGGAAGAAGCCACCGCCCTGGCGCACGGTTGTCCGGTACTGGACCGGCAGGGCAGCGTTGAAATTCGGCGTATCCTCAACTAAATGCCGACATGGAACATGAACGGGAATCGCTCAGGCACCTGTTTCAGCAGGAATTTGCCCGGATGGTGGCCGTTATCAGCAGGCAGTTTGGTTTGCAACATATTGAACTGGCTGAAGACCTCGTCAGCGAGACATTTTTGCTGGCCGTCGAAACCTGGGGCGTTCGCGGTATGCCGCCCAATCCAACGGCCTGGCTTTATGCCGTAGCCAAACAAAAAACGCGGTATCAGTTTAGAAGGCATAAACGGCTGATTGACAAAATTATGCCCGAACTAATAGCCCGTCAAACCGATGTGGATAAGGAGTGGATCGATCTGGATTTTTCGGCCCAAACCATTCGGGATAGTCAACTACAGATGCTGTTTGCCATTTGTACACCCCTCATTGCCGATGAAGCCCAGATTGGCCTGGCACTCCGTATCCTGTGCGGACTGGGTATCGACGAAATTGCCGAAGCGTTCCTGACCAATAAAGAAACGATCAACAAACGGCTATTTCGAGCCAAAGAGAAACTACGGCGGCTTAACGTAACGATGGAACTCCCTCCGGAAGCGGCCTTAATCCACCGCTTGGATTCGGTGTTGCGCGTCATTTATTTACTATTCAATGAAGGCTATTATTCGAAAACACAGAACCGCACTTTACAGAAAGACCTGTGCCTGGAAGCCTTGCGGCTATGTGTGATGCTGACCGAGTATGAGCAGACTAACCTGCCTAAAACCAATGCCCTGCTGGCGCTGATGTGTTTCCATGCCTCCCGGTTTGAAGCCCGACAGGCTGGCGACGGCTCGCTGCTCCTCTACGAACAGCAAAACGAAGCATTGTGGGATACTACGTTGATTCGGCAGGGATTTCGCTATTTAGCCCAATCCCTGCACGGCGACGAACTGAGTACCTATCATCTGGAAGCCCGCATTGCCTCCTGGCACTGCGTAAAAGACGATTCTTCGGAGAAGTGGATGGCTATATTAGCTCTTTACAATCAGCTTTTAGTGGTAAATAATTCACCCAGCGCAGCCCTCAACCGCACCTACGCCCTCTATAAAGTGAGCGGAGCGGAAGCGGCTCTGGTGGCCGCAGCCAACCTACGGCTGGACAGAAACCATCTGTACTGGACACTTGTGGGCGAATTACTTCGGGAAACGGACACCCGGCAGGCTAAAGCCGCCTTTCAACAGGCGTATGCCCTGGCGAAGACGGTCACAGATCGGCAAACGATTCAGGAAAAACTGGATCAACTGGACTGAAAATAGATAAACCATGAATCAAATTTTTTTAGTCGTTTACCAACCGGGTCTGGCCTGGAAAGCTGGAGAACCCGCAGCGGCTCAACCAATCCCTGAACATGGCCGTTACCTTCTTGACCTCTACAAACAGGGCTATCTTCGTTTAGCTGGTCCTTTTGGCGATGATACCGGAGCTGCTCTGGTACTGGAAGCTCCCGACGAAGCTCAGGCCAGACGACTGGTCAACACCGACCCCGCCGTTGTACAGGCCATCTTTTCCTACGAACTGCACCCCTGGACGCTGGTCCCCTGGGAGCATTACTGGCAACGTTCCGAATCGCATTGAATGGCTCACCTCATGATCAAAGCCCTATATTCCGACTCGATCACCCTCCACCTGATTGAGGAAGACAATCTGGCGGACGTATGCAACCTGTTTCAGGGATATCCCGACTCGCGCGATATGCTACAGGAGCTTTTACGACATTATCTGCCCCAATACGAGAACGGTAGGCGAACTAACTATGGCTTCTACGTGCTGCTGGACAACGAACTGGCCGGGATGACTTTGTTGAATGTAGATAGTAGACCCGACGAGTGGAATGGGTCGACAGGGGCTGATCTATTTACCCACATGCGGGGCCGGGGCATCACCCCACGTAGTAAACCCCACCTGTTTTACATGGCTTTCGAGTTGCTGGGCCTAAACCGTGTCGCTACGGGTTGTTTGGTCTCGAATGGGTTCTCGAAACGCTCCATTGAGAAAACGGCTGGTTTTGAATTTGAGGGGATCTCGCGTGAATCGGGTATTAATGAGCAAGGCGAGTTTGAGGATGAATATATCTATGCCATTTTAAAACGGGATTGGATAAGGCTCTATGACGTGGCCCAGATTCAGGTGATTCGGTGAAAGCAAATCTGCAAAATCCTAATGAACTTAAACCGACTGCTTCTTATCCATGCCTTTGTAACGATGGCAGCTGGTGTGGTGTTACTGGTCGCACGTCGGTTTACGCCTGCCACTTATCGGGCTGTTCATCTACTATGGACGTAAAACCAATCAACAATCAGGATTATGAAACTTATCGTGTTTGGAGCAACCGGTGGCACTGGTAAACAGGTTGTTGAACAAGCCTTACAAGGTGGTCATCAGGTGACTGCAGTGGTTCGCAGTCCAACTGCGTTTCCGCTGCACCATCCTCATCTGACCATTTTTCAGGGGGATGTATTGCAACCCGCTGGTTTTGAGTCGGCTTTTCAGGGAGCTGAGGCCCTTGTCTCCTGTTTGGGTACTCATAAATGGAAACCTACAACGGGTTATTCTCAGGGCATTACTAACATCATTCAAGCTATGAACGCGGCCGGTGTTACTCGCCTGGTGTGTCTATCCTCCGTTGGTATCGAGGTGCCGCCCCGGAGTTCTTCGCTGATCAAATTGGTGACCAACTACATCCTACAGCCCCTACTTCGTCATCTTTACGCGGACATGCTGCAGATGGAAGCCGTGTTACGAAAATCGGCCCTGAAATGGACAGTAATTCGTCCGCCCCAACTTACAGACAAAAATTTTACGGGACACTACCGAACGACTATCAATGAACCGATCAAAAGTCCCTCAAAAATTTCCCGTGCCGACCTGGCCCAGTATATCATTACGCATTTGACTGATGAAAGAACCTTTCATGCCCACGTCGAAATTTCGTACTGATATATTCAGGATCAGAATAGCGTATACGACTAATTGTAAGTCATTAAAACTTGTACACAAGATCCTAAACAGGACGTTTTTCTGAACGATGGCCGAGTAGGAAGGAGGTGGCCGAAAAGGATTACCATTTTACAGGCATAGCCGACGACCGATTCGTACGTTTTTTGGTCAGGGTTGAAGACGGCGTCAACCCTGGTCCGTCGTTGGGTCTGTGGATCGACGACCAGGTTATTCGCCTTCCATGCATAGGTAGTACTAACCACAAAGGCAAAGTTGGTCACGTTGATGGCCTCAAACTGCCAGGAATTCGTCGGGCGGGCCTGCGTGATGCGACCGGGTTTGAGGTCTTCGGTCGTAATGATGTCGATTTCGCCATCCTGCCGTTCCGCCTGGCTGATTTTCTTGGCAAACGCAGGTTCATACACCTCGGCTGTATTTTTTAGATCCCCCTTTGCTCACACCTGGTACGTGCCCGGCACGGTAATCCTGACCCTGAAGTCGCTATAATCCTTATAAAACTCTTCCTTTCCCAGATAGGGGTATTCATTCCAGCCATCGACGTCATCGTAAATCGCAATTCTCGGGAAGAAATAGGCCGTAAAATAAGCTCCTTCCGTAATTCGGCCCGTTCGATTAAACGAGCCTTTGTTCAGAGTCGGGGTAGCCTCTCACATACATATTGCTCCCGCTGATCCGCCACGGGGTGCTGTCGATGGTCCAGTTATCCACTGTTAGGGCATTGATTTGAACACTATTACTCAAGTCTGCCGTGGCGATTTGGATATTCTGCATCGCGTTGCCCGTATACAGGTTTAGATAGAGCTTGAACAAGATCGTTTTCAGAGTATCGGGACTGTTTTTGACATAGTCGATACGTACCGTGCCGGAAAGCCGACAGGAAATCGGGTCAAAGTTCACATCCATGTCATAATCACCTTTGTTTTCCCAATTGGCATTACCAGGCACGCCCTTGACGTTAGCTACTGCCTGCTCCATAGGGTGGTCAATTGGCAACGGCTGCTCCGGTGCTGGTTGCGCTACGGGAACAAATAGAAGAAGTAGAATACGAACAGAGAACGAAGCGGTTCATACGGGGAAAAAGAAGCGGCAAAAGCGGTTTTTAGGGGGGATGTCTAACAGATTCTGTTTTAAATCCTGGATGGTCGAGCCTTACGCATAAATGGCGTTCAGTGCTTTATCAAGGGTTGGATACTGATAGCGATATTCTTGCAGAAGCCGTTCGGATGGTACAGCTCTGGCGCTATTGAGCACAAACGCACTTTGCTCCCCCATCATCAATTTTAGCATGAAAGCGGGAATGGACGGCATCCACAGCGGTTTGTGGAAGTGCCGGGCCTGGGCTTCCACAAAATGTCGATTGGTGAGCAGACCCGGCGCCGTTTGGTTGAATACCCCAGTGAGTGAGCTGTCCCGAACCGCCAGGCAATATAGTCCCACCACATCCTGCAGGTGTATCCAGGGAACCCACTGGCGACCGCTACCCAGAGACGCCCCAAAGCCCGATTGGATCATCGGCGCCAACGAAGCCAACGCTCCACCCTCCTGAGTGAGTACGACTCCGGTACGAAATGTAACCACACGCAGTCCCAGGCTTTCTCCTTCGCCCACGGCATCCTCCCATTCCTGGCAAACCGTGCCCAGAAAATCGGGGGATGGCTGGCTTTGCTCGGTCAGGATTTCATCGGATCGGTCCCCGTAGAAAGCGATGCCCGATGCGGAGATGACCGATTTGACGCCATGCGGCTGTTCGCCCATCAAGCGGTAAAGGAGCCGGATCGATTCGGTGCGGCTGCGGCTAATCTCCTGCTTGCGGGTAGGTGTCCAGGCCTCCCCGGCAATGTCTGCCCCCGCCAGATGAATGATCGTATCGACCCCATCCAGGCAACGCGCATCAATCTGTTGTTTCACTACGTCCCAGCCGTAGGTTGTAACGCCCGGAATGATGGAGGGAGTACGGCTTAGGTGGCTGACCTGGTACCCCTCAGCGAGCAGGGCCTGCGTTAACGGCTTACCGACCAGGCCGTTGCCGCCAGTAATCAAAATATGGTATTTCGATGCGTTTTCCATGGCTTCTTCTGTTTCAGGTGAGTTAGGCATGGGCTGGGGTGAGGATCACTTTCCCGTATACCGTTCGGGATTCGGCCAGTTCCATGGCTTGCTGAATGTGATCCAGCGAAAAGCGCGCGGCAATCCGGGGGGTGAGCACGCCACTGAGCAGCAAGCTCATTAGTTCAGCAAAATCATCCTGTAACCGGCGTTGAAACGCCTGGCTACCCCGACCCGCCATGACATCATAGAAGATGGCCCGACGACCATTGGGCAGCAGGTTCCACCAGGTAAGTTGGGCGATCAGGCGGATAAATTTCGGTAACATTGATCCCGGCTTCTGCATCGCTGAAGCAATAGCGTAACTAACCAGCACTCCGCCCCGTTTGAGTAAGCCAAAGGAGTGCGTAAGGCCGCCACCACCCACATTATCGAAGACGGCATCGACCCCATCCGGCGCCAGTTGCCGAATCTGCCCGGCCCAGGCAGGATCCCTATAATCCACGGGCTCAACACCTTGTTGTTGCAGGGTGGCGTGATGCCGACCCGAAGCCAGGCCGATCACCCGTACCCCAGCGTGCAGGGCCAGTTGTACCAATATCGTGCCTACACCACCGTTCGCTCCATGCACGACGATGGTTTGACCGGGTCGAAGCTGGGCTTTACGATGCAACATCTGCCAGGCCGTGAGCCCATTGACAACCAGGGCTTCCGCATCAGCCGGATCAATTTCATCCGGCACGGGCAACAGCTCATCGGCCGAGCGCAGGGCATAGCTGGCCCAGCCCCCGGTTTTGGTCAGGGCCGCCACCCGTTTGCCCATCCATGAGGCATCAACGCCCGGCCCAATGGCGGCCACGGTGCCGACCAGATCGTAACCCGGCACAAAGGGGAAGGCGGGCTGGCCCGGATAGCGGTCACGGCGCATGGCCTGCTCGGCAAAGGAGATACCACTGGCTTCCACCCGAACGATCACCTGGCCAGCTGCGGGAGTGTTTAGTACGTTGTTTCGAATAAGGAGTCCGCTGGGGTCCACCTTGGCGGGTAGCACGACTTCTTGGCTAACGAATGTTGTCTGGATAACTTCTTTTGTCGTCTGCATAGCTTTGTATGTTAATGTGCAACAAAGCTACCGGACCCCGTCCGGCCAAAACGATAACAAAAGATAAGAACGAGTCGGAGGGCATTTTTTAATGCCTGAACAGATCACCCCGCATTCAGGTAGAGAATCCTTTATTTAGGCGTGATTCGGTTCCGAATTCGACTCATGCTGACCGGTGTGATGCCCAGGTAGTTGGCAATGTAGTGGTGGGGTACTCGTTGGAGGATGTGCCGCTGATCGCCTTCCAGCAGGGCCATGTAGCGTTCTTCGGGGCTAAGCAGCAACAGGCCCGCCATCCGCTCTTCCAAAGCGACCATTAGGTATTCGGCAAGGAGTCGGCCGAATGTCTGCCAACCCATATATTGACCGAACAGCGATTTTATGACGGCGTAGGGAAAGACCAGACAGGTTGCCTCAGTGAGGGCTTCAATCGTAACCGGCGATGGCCGGCCAGTGACGCAACTCATATAAGCGGCCATCAATTGCTGGTCAAAGAAAAAGTAGGTGGTCCAGTCTTCGCCGTCTTTGGCGTAAAATTGTCGAAATACGCCTTCCAGCACAAAGGCGACCTGATCAGCCACCACCCCTTGGGTGGCCATAAGTTGATGTTTTTTCAGGTGGACAATAGACAAATGGGGCTCCAGCGCCATCCATTCTTCATCAGATAGCGTACTAAACTGATTAATATGCTGACGCAGCTGTTGAGCTGCCTGGTAAAGCGAATCATTCATAGGTTGGTTGTAATAAAGGTAGAGAAGGCCCCTAAGCTGGCGTGTTCTGCCATTTATCAACGAGAAGAACCCCTGGTAGCATATTCTTAATGAGACTACCTAATCGCTTCTACTGACTAAAAAAGCAACTCAACGATTCTAAAAAAATTGTGCCGTCACCTGTGCGGTTAATCGCGATAGACAGGTAGGTATACCCGAAAATTAGGATTGGCAATTGTTGGAACTGATTCATCCTGCTGATTTTTCGCTCATGCTTAAAAAATCGTTTCATTTATAGACGATACTTATGAAAAGTACAACTATTGAACAGGGAGGGTGGGAGGCTATCATTATTGTTGGCTTAGCGGTAAACTACCATTTCTGGCGCAGTTTTGATTGACTTTTGGCACGTAGTATGCCACTGTGTTCATCGGTAGTCGGGCGTTGCTACGTGGACAAATTTAGAAAACAAAAATGCCCTTTCAGGCATCCTATAGGTGTCCTAGGATAGACACGTTTCTTGAAACCCATGTTTAGTTGGATTGAGAGGCTTTTTTAAGGATAGCAAAACCTGAGAAGCCAGGTCAGCCCAGACCTTTACACGCACCAAGTAATAAAAAAGCTAATTCTGGGAGAACAGGTATCACCAGATGGATAGCCATCGGCATACGATATAAAAGCCTTTGCCAGGATAACGATTGGCAAAGGCTTTTGTAAAAACTGCTTATTCCTGTGGGCTTACCGGCGGACTATACCTGGGGGCGATCCCAGAAAGCAGGCGATTCTATGCCCAGGATGCATAGGTAGGCATATGCCTGGCCCCGATGATGAATTTCACTATCAATCAGGTAGAAATCAGGCTTTCATACACACTAAACGCCTTGTCGACCTTCTGTCCCTGGCCCGGACTTTTGCAACAGCCACGTCAATTAGGTTGTGGCCAGGCTGTGCACCAAAATCAGCTAATGCAATGGAGTAAAGTTGGAGGACATCAGATACTGGTGATGAGGACCCAAGTTTTAAATGATGACCGGGAGAGTGCGTTTAAGCAGTAGTATCCCTTATTTCGCTCGCTATCGCTTTTACTGCTGTTATTTGTTGTTGAAGAAATTTTCCATCTTCGCGAGCAATTTTCTTGATGCCTCGCTGTTGATATTAGCCAGCGGCCACACGTGGTTCTGGTCTTCATATATCGTTAAGATGGAATCAGGCTGCATTCCTTTAACAGCCTCATAAAAGTTCATACTATCGTCTAGTAGGATCTCATTGCTCCCAACTGCGAGCAGTACAGGAGGAAATTCGCTTATGATTACCTTATCGGGGCTTACTGCCTCAACAGGAAAATGACCGACATAATCTTTGGCCGCTCTTTGCAAATATTCCTTGCTGAGGATGGGGTCTTTGGCCCGGTTGGTTTCCTGTGAAGGGTTATCGTCCTGCAGGCTAATCCACGGGGAAATCATCGCTACCGCATAGGGCAGGGGTAAATATTGTTTCAGCAGGTCACCTACGGTTGAAACGATCAAACCGCCACCAGCACTGTCGCCGATAAAACCGATCTTATAGCCTGAATACTCTTTCAACAGTGCGGTATAGACGGCGAAAACATCATTAATAGCTGCCGGGTAAGGTCGTTCGGGTGACAGGGCATACTCAACAAATACCACAGTCGTATTCAGCTTCTGCGCGATATGGCTTACCAGGCTTTCGTGTGAACGGATGGAGCCCACGGCATATACGCCCCCGTGCAGGTGAATAATAATCTTGTTTGCAACTGGATTTTCAGGGATAAACCAATAGCAGTTTACACCGTTTATAAGGGCCTGCTGAACGTTAACAGATGCCGCTTTAGGATAAAGTTTGCCCAGCTGTTCAAACTCTTCTCTGCGTTTTTTGATAGTTTCCATAGCGATGCAAAGTTGCTGGAAAATGAACGGCAGCACCTATAACCCAGGTTAAGAAATACCCTTAATCTACATTAAGGGTCGCGTTATCTTTTTGCCAGCTGTCTGCGCATTTTACTTAAAAACTCAGGTGTAATGCCCAAATACGAAGCAATTTGAGTATTCGGTAGACGTAGCGCTAATTTAGCGTATTGGGTCAAAAAAGACCGATATCGTTCCTCGGCAGAGGAACTGATGGCTTGCAGGATACGGTTCTCCTGTTCAACAAACCGGTTCTCCACGATCACCCTGAAGTTCCGGTCAAACTTTGGATTGCTGGTAAAAAGCGCAAACAGATCGGCTTTATTGATCTGTAAAATAATCGACGGCTCCATGGCCTCGATGTAAACACGGCTCGGCTTTTCATTATAAAAACTGTCGATTTCCATAATCCAGTCGTTTTCAGCGGCAAATTGCAGGTTATGCTCCGTTCCCTTTTGATCTACCTGGAATTTTTTAAAACAGCCTTCAGCAACAAACGTGTAGTGCCTGCAAATGTCATTTTCCTGAAGGATGAATTGCCTGCGTTTAATTTTTCGCTCGGAAACCCTGGTAGCCAGGTCTGCTCTTTCTGCTGCGTCAAGCGGCAGATAATGATCAAAGCTGGCGAAAAGCCTGTCGGCCATTTCCTGGGAAACAGCCATGCTCTGCGGATGCTTGTTCAAAAATGGATTAGTTAAGTTCACTACTTATTTATTGTATGTGAAATTGTAGTTCTAACATACGA
This sequence comes from Spirosoma jeollabukense, assembly GCF_054777855.1. NCBI lineage: Bacteria > Pseudomonadati > Bacteroidota > Cytophagia > Cytophagales > Cytophagaceae > Spirosoma > Spirosoma jeollabukense. Next base: position 11,596 of record NZ_BAAHAD010000006.1, on the reverse strand, counting down.
ATTCAACCCAATATCAGTATCCTGTTTTTCCATTTATTGGTCTTATAATTAATAGTCTCATTAAACTGTTGCAAAAACTTTTGATCGATTCATCATTCGGCGATACAAGATCTTTGATCCTTTCAAGGAACTCTTCCAGCAAAATGGCGGCTTTTTTTTGCATTACTGTTTCAAATTCTTGAACGGCGGTTTGGAATTCAGGAGAGTGTTCCGGGTAGTACGCCGAGAGTATTGGCCAACCAAATCAAAGCGCATAAACTCATCAGGCAAACCATCGTAAGGGATTATCCGATTATGATTAGCTATACAACCGAACCCTATGCCGATACGTTAACGCCGATTATTTATGCCATGAAGGATTGGGGCTTAAAACACCTGTTTGAGGAAAAGGTCTATCCGTTTCTGGCTTGAACGTTTGTTGGCCGATTAGCTTCTACTGAATGGCAACTCCAGGGAGTATCCTATGGACTCTCAACTCACAGCCTAGATTGTAACGTCTGTATTGTTTGACAAATCCGAAGCGTTTACGCCAAACATTTTTTTAAAGGCCGTTGAAAAATGCGACAGATTTTCAAAACCAACTTCCAGATACACCACTGAGGGACGTAGTCCTTTCGTTGAAATCAGATAGTGAGCCTGCTCCAAACGCTTTGTCTGTAACCACTTTTCGGGGCTTGTTGTAAAGATCTTTGTAAAATCCCGCTTAAAGGTGGAAAGGCTACGGCCCGTGAGTTTGGCAAACGAGGATAGGGGAATGTTATATTGATAATGATGGTTCATGTACGTCTCCAAATCGATCTTATACGGTTCCTGAAAATCAAACAAAAAAGGCTGGAACACATCCCCGGTTTGCAGCAGTAACTCAATGGCTTCAGCCGTTTTAAGGGCTGCCATCCTTGTTGTAAGTTTTTTTGGATGATCTCTATAGGGCAACAAGGAGTCAAAAAAGCCTTTCAAAAAAATATTGCCGGTTAGGTCAATCATCGCGTTGCCTTTATACGCACTTTGTTGAACGATAGTATTGTCGGTAGCGTACCGGTGTAAGGCGTTTTGGTCCAGAAATACGCTGATTAATGTAGGCGGTTCACCCGTTGGACCCGGTTTTTTCAACTTTTTGAATAACTGATTTCTACGCATTAAGGCTATGGTTCCTTCTTTCATGACAAAGGTCCCTTCGTTTGAAAAATAAGACGATTCTCCAGATAGCATGATGCCCAAAGCGTGGTCGGGAAAGTAATGTTCGCTACTTTGTACTTTTTGATACCCACGTGAATACAGGATATTATGTTGAAGAATGAGGTTGCTTTCCATGGGTTACTAGTTGAGTTGACTCATAATTAATCGATCCATCAGCTTATCGGATAAAATCTTTCGTAAGAACAGCAAAACCGTAGAGGCCAGTTGGTTAGTCGTGTATCTTGTTTTGGGATGGATGGCTTCTATTCCCCTTTTAATCAGTTTGGCTATCACGATGGGTTCCGCAATATTCTGGGATAATTGGGTAAATACGTTGTGGGTTTTAGCAGCTAAGCCTTTGTAGGCGGTATAGCCCGATACGTTAAGCAAACTATCTGTAGCAATAGGCCCCCATTCCGATTTGGTAGCCCCTGGCTCAACCACGATGACGTCAACGCCAAATTCCCTCACTTCATTGCGCAGACTGTCGCTCAGGGCTTCCAGCGCAAACTTGGTGGCGTGATACCAACCCCCTAATGGGAAAACAATCTTACCCCCCACCGAGGAAATGTTGACAATCTTGCCGTATTTATTTTCCCGCATGTTGGGCAAAACCAGTTGGGTCACCCGCATGGCACCCACGACATTTACTTCCAGTTGATACCGTGCGTCTGCCATAGAAACATCTTCAATCGAGCCATACGCGCCAAAACCGGCATTGTTTACCAAAATATCGATGCTGCCTGCTTCGTTCAAAATCTGGCTGATACACCCTTCGATACTTTCCTCTTTAGTAATGTCCAGGGCAATGGGCCTAATGCCATAGGGTTTCAGGTCTTGCATTTTTTCCATCCTGCGTGCCGCCCCATACACCGTGTAGCCGTTTTGTGCTAAATATATAGCTGTTGCTTTGCCAATTCCTGCCGAAGCGCCCGTTACTAAAACTGTTTTTTTCATGTCTATAAGATGTTGAACTTTATAGAGCAAAGGTACTTTTGGCTGGCCAGGCGTGGTTTGGTGAAACGTCCAAGTTTGTTTGTTGACAAGTTCACTCTAAGAAGATGCCTTAATCAATAAAATAGAAGTTATCCCGGATTCTGAGTCCATAGGTGGGTCAACGCCATTGGGATACGATAAAGCGGTGCTGGGGTTTGTCGGCACCGCTTTCCTGTTCGGTATCAAAGCACTATCAAATTCCTTGAGTTAATCAGGATAAGAATATTTCGCGTTGGGAGCGTTTTTACGAGACACTAACTTTTTACGATCTGTCAAGTGGTCCCGCAACGGCGGGACCAGCCACCGCGGCTCAATCAGTCACCTACGCCGGGAGGAAGCGAAGTTAATTGGCCTCAACCGGAAAATAGAGCGTAAACGTAGCCCCTTCATCCTCCACCGCGTGAGCCGTCACGCCCCCCCGGTGATTCGCCATCACCTGATGCACGATCGCCAAACCCATACCCGTGCCCGCATACCGACTGGTTTTACTATGGAGCCGCTCAAAGGCTCCGAAGATTTGCTGACGATAGGTATCCGCGAAACCTATGCCATTGTCAGCTACCGTAACCTGCCAATACAGACCTGGCGTTAAGGCAAGATCCTCCCCTAACTCGTTGCTGTTTAGGAGTCGGGCTGTCAAAAGAACGTGGGGTAGGCGGCCCGGTTTAGTAAACTTGACCGCATTGCTCAGTAAATTCTGAAATACCTGTCGTAGCTGAAGCGCATCACCGGCCAGGATCGGTAAGGAATCCAGTTCCAACATGGCCCCTTTTTCCTTAATGACTACTTCCAGGTCACTGATCACTTCGCCAACCAGCCAGTTGAGGTCGATGGGCTGGGCGTCGATGGGCTGGGCCTGCGACAAGCGGGAATACGTCAGTAAGGACCGGATGAGCGTTTGCATGCGATCGGCGGCTGATTGCATCCGCTGAAGCAAGCCTGCTCCATCCCCAAGACCGGAGGCATACTGGTCCAGGAGAATATCACCGAACGACTTGATTTTGCGGAGTGGCTCCTGTAGATCGTGGCTGGCCACGGCGGCAAATTGATCCAGACTGGCATTCCGGCGCTGAAGCTCCTGATTGAGCGTCTCAATTTGACGCTGGGCCTGCTTCAAAGACGTGATGTCAACCGAGGAGGTCAGCAGACCATCCGGCCCAAAGCCGACCACATTGACTAAAAACCAGCGATCCTGCCGATGCCGCTCCAAGGTTACCGGTTTACCCGTCGCCACTACGCTGACATAGTGATCAAAGACGTCGCTGTTGACCAAGTCGGGGCTCACCTCCAGCAGGGTTTTGGCATATAATTCCTCAGCCGACAACTGCACCACCGCTAAGGCTGCCTGATTGGCCATCGTGAAGCGGAAATCGACAATTTGGTGGGTCGCATCCCGAACGGCCTCATAAGTCGTGACCGTATCCATCGTCCCATTCAGGATGCTTTGGACCAGATTGGCCTGCTGACGCACCAGAGCTTCGGTTTGCTTGTAGTCAGTCACGTTCATAAAGGTGAGGACCAGTTTATCGGGGGCATACCGTACGGCCGAGGCCTCGAACCAGCCCTCATACCCATTCACGTCGGTGTAGTGCTGAGTGGCTTGTTGTAGCTCCCCAGTGTCAGCCGCTTTGGCGTAGAGGGCAAAAAAACCACTTCCCACGTTACCAGGATACACGCTCAGCAGCGTGCGGCCTTCCAGCTCGGCGGGGGTTTTGCCTAAGCTACGTTCGACAGCCTGATTGGCCTTATCGATCTGGAAATCAACAATAACGCCCTCGGCGTTACGGATGGCCGTCAGAGCCAGAATGCTGCTGAGTGACCCATCGAGGGTCGCCTGCAGTTGGCGGGCCTGCTCCTGAATGAGTTGCTGAGCCTGGTGGCGGGCCGTTATGTCCAGAAAGTTGACCACCAGACCATCTCCGAACGGACTCAGGGATAGATCATACCAAAATGAAGCAGTTCGGTTGGGGAAATATTCTTCACCCCGAAAAGGCTGTCGCGTTTGCACGACTTCTATAAACCGTTCCAGCAGGGTTGAATGGGCTAAATCCGGATAGAGCGTCAATAATGTCTGACTGCGTAATTGAGTGCCGGTGAACCCACTCCGGTCGATGAACGTGGGATTAGCCAGTATAATCTGAAAGTCGACAGTGCGGCCCGACTCAGGGTGGCGCAGGGCTTTGGCGGCATAGATGTTGGTCAGTGAATTGGCTAAGACAGCCTGGAGCAATTCCGGCGAGTCATTGGCGTCCATGCGAAAAGGAGTTAATTCATAGTTTTATGAAAAGTAGACAAATAGAATGACCTATGTACATCCAAAGCTCCCTATTTTTGTCTATTCTTTGTCAATTAGGCTGCCCATCAGGTCATCGGAAGCGGTCAGCTCATTACTTGCCTTCCTGATCAGCTGACTGAAGGGTCAATTTTAGGGCCTTCCTTTCGCCCTCCGATTGGAAATAAACTAGATGAGAAGACGGGCGGTTCATCTTATCTCTTAGTAAAACGGTCAAAGGTATGGCTGAACAATCAATGTTTAATCGCTGTCCTGTTTCTGGTTGCAGAATCAATCACTCCTATAAAACTTTCCCTCGAGCAAGCGCATGAATTGGAAATTCGCTTTGCTTTGATGCAGCAGGAATATACGCACTCCCTCCCTTATAAATATCCGGCTATCAATAATTTGATGATGGCAACTCATTATCGAATCAAGCCGCTTTTAGAAGAGACCGTTCCAGATAGTGGCGAAATAGGGAGTATTCGTCGCTGGTTAGTAAGTTTAGAAAATAGTTAGACGATTATTTTCGGGATGTGCTTGATGGTAAGGTTACCACCATCTATACATTGAAAGAAATTGCACACTTATTAGCCGTACATCCTAACTATTTGGGAGACGTTGTCAAGAAAGAAACAGGGAAAAGTGTTTCGGATTGGATAGATAGTCGCCTAGTGGCCGAAGCTAAATCCTTACGGCTACAGACCGATTTAACGATTGCACAGATAGCCTGCACACTGGCATTCAACGAGCCAACTAATTTTACAAAATACTTCCGGCACCAGACTGGCCTGACTCCTAGGGCTTACCGGACGGACCAGCCTCTGTAATACCTTTGCATTTACTGTACAATACGCTCTTGGAACCATTCACCAGTAGGCGGGTTTCGATAATAACTCTCAGCTGCTATACGTCCCACGAAGCTTCGGTGTACCCGCCCCTTGCCGGCCTATTCTCCTAACCAGCGACGAAACGCCATGGCCTTTTCCCGACTGATAATGACAGCCTCCTCGGACGATGGACTGAGATCTACTTTCAGTTTACTGGTGAAATAGAAATGTACTTTCTGCACGGCCTTATGACTGACAATAAATTGCCGATTGGCGCGATAAAACTGGCGGGGGTCGAGCGAATTTTCCAGTTCATCGAGCGAATAATCGATAGCGTACTGCTTGTCAGACTGCGTTTTGAGATAGGTTAATTTATTGGCCGAGAAAAAATAAGCCACTTCCGCCACCTCCAGGGGGACTAATCGCTGACCCATGTGTACCAGAAATCGATCCCGGAAGAAGTTTGTCGGGTGCTGGTACTGATTGATCTGGCGAACCAGTTCTTCAATGGGTATCTGTAGACTGCTGGTGCCGCTACCTTGGTTTGGTTGAGTGCCGCCATACGTTTGGCGTAACTGCCGGAACTTATTCAGGGCTTTTGTCAGGGATGCTTCCTCAATGGGTTTGAGCAGATAATCCACACTGTTTACTTCGAAAGCCCGCCGGGCATACTCGTCGTAAGCGGTCGTGAAAATAATGGGACTGGTTACCGTGACCTGGCTAAAGATGTCAAAACTCTGTCCATCGGATAGTTCGATGTCCAGCAAGATCAGGTCGGGACGGGGCGACTGGCGCAGATAGGCAACCGTTGTTTCGATGCTGTCTACTACCGTCAAGACCACAATATCGTCGCCTGCCCGGCTCAGCATGGCTTTCAACTGGCGGGCGGCAACCGCTTCATCTTCGACAATCAGTACGTTCATGCCGGTGTCGTTTTAAGAAGTGGAACGGAAACCTGAAACGTGGTCTCGGTTTGGTGGATAATAATATCGGCCTGATTCAACAGTCGGTATTTGGCCGCAATATTAGTCAGCCCCATTCGGTTCGAGGTCACGGCGGATTGTTTGGGTTGCCGGGTATTAACGACAACAACATTCTGAGCCGCATCCGTATAAATCCGAATCGTAAGCGGCTGACGGGAAGACACCCGGTTGTGTTTGACGGCGTTTTCAACCAGCATCTGCATGGTCAGCGGGGGAAGATGGTAGGCCAGCAGAGCTGGGGCAATGTCGATCTGCAACATCAACCCTTTTTCGAAGCGGGTTTTGAGCAGATCGACATAGGCCCGTATAAACTCCAGTTCTTTCGCCAGCGGAATAACCAATTGTTCATTACTCTGTAACAAGTAGCGATACACCTGCGAGAGGTTGATGATGAAGGTGACGGCCTGGTCTTTCTCGTCCTCCATCACCAACCCCTGCAGGGTGTTGAGGCTGTTAAACAGAAAGTGCGGTTTGACCTGTTCCCGAAGGGATTCGAGCTGGGTTTGCAGCGTGATTTTCTTTAGTTTTTCGGCTTCAACATAGGTTACCCGCCACTGTCGGTAGAGATACAGGCCTTCGTAAATAGCCGCCACTGGAATGACGCAGAAGATACCCACAGCCATATTATACAGATAACGCAAGGGGGTATAGTGGTAGCCCCAGATCATGGTCACATCGTATATCGTTGACGTGATCAGTCGGAACAGGCCGGTGATGAGAATAAACCACACGACTTGAAAAACAACCCGTTGCTGGGTCTGGCTCAAGGTTGGATACCGCTTTCGCGACCGGTAAATACCGTACCGACTGATGGTCCACAGCAGCGACACTTCAACTAAACTAACGCCATAGTCGAGCCAAAAGGAAAGGCCATGCTGCCGGTTAATTTGGTCGTAGAAAATCCAGTCACCCAGCAAAGCAATCACCGGGATACCGGCCAACCGGAACCATCGGTCGTTTAAACGAATCATATGGGTACGTTCTGTAAAACCAATATACGTGAGTACGCTTAGCGGAGCAAGTCCAGGGCTGTTTCCAGCGTCCGGTCGTGGCCCACCTTCAGTTCTTCGGGCTTGTTATGAACGACCACTTTAGGCACAATACCGATCCCTTCGAGATTACGGCCATTGGCGTCGCGTACATCGGCAATGGGGGCCCGGAAACTCCAGCCGTTGGGTAAATCACGCGTCACCGCATCCGAAAAAGCACCGCCCGTGACGTCGCCTACCTGCGTCACGGTTTTGTTCTGAAGCATGGCCAGCATGAATGTTTCACCCGTGCTGTAGGTCGTTCGGTTGGTGAGTACAACGATTGGTTTGGTGTATTGAAACGAGCCGACTGGCTCGGTGTAAAAGCGCAGTTCAGGCCCAAAATCACTATGCCGGGGACCGTTGCGTAAGCGGGCGCTGAAGGACAGATGACGTTCCGTTGCAAATCGATTCGCGATGTATTGCCCGACCCGGTCTTCGCCACCCCCATTCTCCCGCAGATCAATCACTAAGCCCCTGGTATCCTGCAGGTAGGTTAGTACCGAATCCATTGTTTTCTCATACGTATCCATATTCTGGTCAAAGCCTTTCAGCAGCACATAACCCACCTTGTGGGCCAATTTGCCGCAGACAAATTCACGGCTAATGGTTCGGCTTTCGGTCAGGTATTGTTTTACCACGGTGCCATCATAATCCGTTACCTGGGTGCGTCCCAGAATACCCCCATCGTACCAGGGTAGCTGCGTATTGGCTGTTGGTCGCAGGTAAACGTGGTTATCATCGAGGTGATTGAGAAGCGCCACCAATACCCGGTAGAGTTCAGCATCGGTCGTCTGCGGGTTCACCTGCGGCCGGTAGGTTTGATAGAGGGTGTTCCAGTCGATCTTTTTGGGCTCAAAAGCCCCATATAGTTTATCATATTCACCCCACAGGTGGTCGAAATTGGTGACGGGCGTATTGGGTAGCTCGGGACCGATTAGTCGGTTGGAGCAGGCAGTGAACAGGGCGCTAACCCACAACAAAAGGAAGAATGTACGGCAATTTTTCATGATCGTATGGTTCGTGGTCGTATGGATGGTTGCTTAAAAATGGACTTCGCCCTCCAGGGAAACAGAACTGGTTAAGGCGCGAATCGGGCGAGGGTCCGGATAGGACAGGTAACGGGCACGGTAGGTGGCGCCCATACTAAACCGTGGGCTGATGCGATACGTATACCCAACCTGAACGTTCACATTGCCCAGCTTACTCACTGTGGCGGGATGCGTACCCTGCTTAAAATAGGCGATAACATTATTATTCCTGTTGGACTTAGGGAAGCTGGCCCAAATGGCGCGGGTGATTATGCCCACAACAGCCATATCTATCCGTACCGTCAGGCTATGATTGGTGACAAACATATAATCAGTCTGGACAACTGGCGACAGCGTAGCGGTATTGACGACCCAGGGGAAATTAGCTACTTCATCAGCATACAGTAGCGACTCCTGAAACGAACCGCCTACCCAGGTAGTAAACCGGGTTGGTTCCGCCGGGCCAACGCGACGGAGGTAATCCACCTCGAGATTTATGTGGTACAATTCTGACGAAATCTGGTACGTATAGGGAGTACCGTCGCCGAACTTTGTTTTGTACGTCCGAGCGCCGAAACGATCGGGGTTCATGGTACCCGCTCCACCGGACAGCCGCACATTGACGCGTGAATTTTCGGAATGATGCCGGTAGGAAAGCCCAAACAGGGGTCTAACCAGACCGGCATACCGAAGCGGAGAGGCCTGCTCATCCAGTGAGTGAAGCCGGAATGTGCCCACAGACAGCCCGATGCTGTTGCGGTACGTTTGTGCCGAAGCGGTGAGTCGAACCTGGGCGATACTAGCCAGTAAAAGAACCGTTTTGACAAGTGTGTTCATAGGGGCGATGTTGTTTGCTTGAGATCGTAAAATTGACCTGTGCAGTGCCCGGTTCAAACCATTTGCCGACGAGGTGGAAAAGATCCATAGTCAACCTGAAAAGAGAAAGGCCGAGCCGAAAATGATTTTCAGCCCGGCCTTTCTCTTTTCAGGTTGTATCATTCGCAATCGGGGACTCTTTCCAGCCCTTAGATTCTATTCATACTTCCCTATCTACTTCTTGAAGTCAGCGACCCGTTCGCGGCTCACCACAACTTCACGGGAGGGAGTGGGCTTTATCGTCAATTTCAGTTTGTGGTTAAAACACGAATGGATCTGCTGAATAGCGTTGATGCTTGTCAGAAATTGCCGGTTAGCCTGAAAAACTAATCAGGATTCAACACGTATACAACGGGTAGCCGTTGACAGTCAAAGTCTTATAAAACGCCCCCATCTGAGACGCATGAGCGTTGACGAGTTTGCTTTTTAAATAGGACGTTTGATCAGACGAATCATATATGAGTAGCTAGCCTAAGAGCAGAGGCTTTAACTAACCGAATGGCACATGTAGAACAACTTAGTAATGGTCAATCTTAAGCACTTCCTGAATGATTTACAGTAGGGAGCTTATTTAGATGCTGCCAAAGATATGCCACCTGAATTAGCGCAAGGAACTAGTTTCAGGCGAGTCATGGCCGCTCTTTACTTATACTATATGGCTCTACTCCTCCTGTCAGCAGGTGTGCTAGCGAGACTATCAAGCCCCTTGCATCTTGATTTTTTTACAGCTTCTCTGTTTACCTTGGGTATACCACAATAATGATTTATTTATACACATAAGTAGTATAGCCGCCGTCAACTAGTAGCTCTGTACCGGTTATAAAGCTAGCATCATCAGAAGCAAGAAACAGCACTGTTTTTGCGATTTCATCAGGACGACCTAATCGTTGTAGTGCCGTTAGGGAGGCTAAATAACCTAATGCTTCTTCAGGCAATAGATTTTTTAACCCTTCGGTTTCGGTTGCTCCCGGACTCACAATATTGACGCGTATGTGTCTTCCGGCAAGCTCATTGGCTGCTGTCTGAGCAATTTTATTCAATGCCCCTTTAGTAGAAGAATATAAGCTCGAATTAAGATTTGATGCGGTTGCCGCTGCGGAAGACGTGAATAGCACAGAGGCACCATCGGCCAGATGCGGAAGGAACTTTTGCAATGTAAAATAAGGGCCCTTAACGTTGGTATTGAACATGGAATCGAAATCTACTTCTGTCGCATATTCAATAGGAGCAAAGACCCCAATGGCGGCATTAAGAAGAAGAACATGGATGGGTTTGCCGCTCTCGGCTACGGCCTTTTCCAGAACGGCGATTCCGGCCAGGTTGGAGGTGTCGGCAACGACTGTTGTTAATTGAGAGCTATTGATCTGTGCAGCGGCTGCCTTTAGTTTTTCCTGACTTCTACCGGTTATCCAAACATGCGCACCGGCATTGATAAAGGCTTTGGCAGCGGCAAAGCCTATTCCTGTACTACCGCCAGTGATCACTACATTTTTTTCTAAAAAATTCATCTTTTTATCATTTTGTTCGTTGCAAATCTAACGGCACATGGTTTATTTTAGTTACTTTGTGAATGAAAGTAACAGTAATCTAATCGTAACCAAGTAACTTATGCCGTGCGAACCCCGTGAAGGCCAAAACCATAAAAAGGAAATGTTGGCGGTCCAAGACTCTATGGACGTGCTGAGTGGAAAATGGAAGATTTCGATCATATCGTCTCTTTGCTACTACAACAAAAGACGATTTTCAGCCATTTTGACTGACGTAGCTGGCATTTCTAACAAGATGCTAAGCAAGGAATTGAAAGAACTGGAAATAAACCAGTTGGTCAAGCGAACCGTTTTAGACACACAGCCGATCACAGTAGAGTATGAACTGACAGAACACGGCCTAACGCTAAAGACAATTATCCATAACCTGACTGAGTGGGGACTAAGTCACCGTAAAAGGATACTTGGCAAATAGTTTCCTACATTTCTTAAGAACATGTTGGGAAATTATGTTTGGTGAAATTATGTTTGGTGAAATAGTCAAATGCGTTGTAGCATGATCTGAATATTGGCTAAATATAGCCAACTCGCCGAAGATGATAGCGTATAATCATAGTCTTTGACGATGCGCCGGAAGAACGGGGGCGCCCGTGCGCTTAGTCCATGCAATGCTCCCGCACCGGCGGACCGGTCAACGACCCACCGCTTGGCTATGGGCACAAATCCCTGAGCCGATTCAGGCCGCGAGGCTTTCTGAAACCGGGTTGCCGGAGCGATCAATGCTCCATTCAGCCAATGCTTGGGCAAAAATCCCATTGTAATCGGACCGATTTCTATGATTCAAACAACAACGGGGAAATAAAAATCTTTATATTTTTCCCTCCTTTGGACACAGGCATAAACGCGATGGATTAGTT
>NZ_BAAHAD010000005.1:0-452344 GCF_054777855.1 Spirosoma jeollabukense | reverse complement strand
CCAGGTCAAATTCCCACAGGCCCAAGCCAGCCGCTTCGAGGGCTAACTCCACGTTGAGGCGTTGCGATAGATTGGGCGCCAATTCAGTGGGTTGTTGATTGCCAGGCATCAAGGTGGAGTCTGGGGGATTTTAGGGGTTTGCTGATAAACCGTACTTTAGGAGTGAGTGTTTGAACCAACTTAAACCAGGGCCTGAACGGACCGCTGATTACTTATCCCTCGGTCTACTGGCCGCTTTACCTCTGGGGGCTGAAGCGAGCAGCGCTGAGCCGGTTTAATGCCAAATGATTTATTGAGCCAGCATTTAGGGGGATTGTACGGTTTTGGTAGATTGACTACCCTGTTGGTGCTTAGTAAACAAACTAGCCACTTATCGATTGATCATACTACACCATTTAATCTCCGCTACCGCTATGCCCTTAACGCTCAACCAAAATTGTGAAGTCATTCTGCTGGATGATGATGAGGACGACTTCTTCTTTTTAAAAAAGGCCTTTCAAGCCTACTCCGACCAGATAACGCTTCATCACCTGACGGACCATACAACCCTACTGGCTTCGCTACAAAGTGCCACAACCCTGCCTAGCTTGATCCTCTTAGACATGCATCTGGGGGCGAGGACGGCATGAGCATCTTAACGCAGTTAAAACAGACTACGCATCTGCGCGATGTGCCCGTGGTGGTCTGGTCGGGATCACTGGCCGACCAACAGGTGAACCAGTGTTATCAGGCCGGAGCCAGTTCGGTGGTCATCAAGTCGGATAATCAACCGGATCTGGAACGCGTCATTCAACAGCTGTGTGATTACTGGTTTAGTGCGGTTCAACTCCCGTTCTATGCTAAACAGTCAGATTGTTAAGCTTGGGATGAATGTCGTCAGTTAAAAGTGGACAAAAAGGCCGGATCGCTGGGTAAAAAAAGCTTTATATTGTTAATTATCAGTTAGTTGTATAGTTAATAACGCCTTTAATCAGACGGCGTCTACCGCTCGCTTAATCTCATATTTGGGAGGGTATTTTCAGACAATGTGACCCAGGGTTTAAGCGGATGTACTTCCTGTACTATATAAATACCCTGTTTTGAGGCCTGTTCTCTAGGTCTAACCAGCTTGTGAAAGGCAAGTAAGCCGAGTCCTATTTTCGCTTATTATTTGGTTATAGCGATGAAAAAATGACACGTTTGGAGACAGAACTAGAGGAGCGAGTTGCTAAGGCCAAAATGCTGAAGCAGGAACCTTTCGAGTGGGACAAAATCAAACGCTTTTTTCAGTTAAGTGATAAAACGAGCGTTTATCAGGTCATCTCCGACCGAACCTGTCAGGACCTGGACCTCGACGAGCTATTTATGTTTATTGACAGGACCAGCTCGAAAGTAGGGCAGCAGATGCTGTATGCTACCCTTCGTACCCTACACCAGACTACTAACCGAACCCAGCGGTTGGAGAAAATCATTCATCTCATTGATGAACACGCAAACCTCAGAAAGACTCTTTTAAGCCAATTAGCGTCCCTTACCAACACCAATGTTTACGCGATCACGTCATTATTTCTTAAAAAGCATAACCCAAAGCCGGGCTGGTTTTGGCTGGTCAAAGGCTTAGCCTTCGCCAGCGTGTCCAGCGTATTACTTGCTTTTGTCTTCCCGCAAACGCTTTTACTGCTGTTGCCTTTACTGGCGGTTAACTTCTCGATTCATTATTGGAACAAAAATAATTTGTATCAGTATGCCGGGTCAATTCCCCAACTAGCCCGCATGAATCAGGTGGCCAAGCAGTTTCGCCAGCACGAAGCTCTTGAAAGCCTGTTTCCTGATATTACTCCATCAATTGAGGCCATCGAACGCTTGGGGCCACAGATGTCCTTGTTTAAGTTGGAAGCAAAATTGCAAAGCGAAGTCGGCTTAGTGGCCGAATACGCGCTAGAGTTGATTAAAGCCCTCTTCTTAATCGAGCCACTAATCTTTTATAATGTCTTGGAAGAAATTAGTCGAAAGCGATCTCAGATCGAGTCTGTTTACCAATACATTGGTGAACTAGATATGGCTATGTCGATTTATCTCTTGCGAGAAGACCTGCCTTTTTACTGCTTGCCGACCCTACTTGTTGACCAAAAACAACTGCTGACCCTGGATGCTTACCATCCGTTGATTGACCGAGCTGTGCCTAATTCGATTGATGTATCGGGTAAGTCCGTCTTATTAAGTGGATCCAATATGTCGGGCAAAACTACCTTTATCCGCACGATGGGTATCAATGCCATTCTGGCCCAAACGCTCAATACGTGTTTTGCGCGGCAATGGCAAATGCCAAAGCTTAAGATTCACTCAGCCATCCGAGTTAGTGATGATCTGCTGAGCGCCAAGAGTTACTATTTCGAGGAAGTGCTGACGATCAAAAATTTGCTTGAGGAAAGCCAGTCCGATGAATGTCATTTATTTTTATTAGATGAGCTGTTTAAGGGGACCAATACGGTTGAACGGGTCGCTTCAGGAAAAGCGGTATTATCCTACCTCCATCAGCAGTCGAATCTAGTGTTTGTGGCGACTCATGATCTAGAGCTAGCCGAGCTGCTAAAAGATTCTTTCTCTTTGTTTCATTTTACCGAGATTGTCCAGCAGGATAAGGTATGGTTTGATTACAAGCTGAAGGGGGGGCCTTTAAGGGATACAAATGCGATTCGAATCTTAGAATTGAATAATTATCCCGAGGAGGTCATTCAGGAAGCAGCTCAATTAGCTAGTCGCATGACAAGAATGAAAGATAGCTAGCTTCGTCGACTGTAACAAAATTCGCCCGAATTAATGATCGCATACATGAATACTTCGTCGTCTAAGACGGTAGCCTATTTATGAACGTTTCCTCGTCTCCTGTAGGAGGGTTTAAGGGAGACGATTATGTTTTACTATCTGTCAAACGCCATCAGCCGCATACGGTCCGCCGTTAATTAGCCCGTGTGAAATCAATACTTCATACGCTTTTTGATAACTGGCCTCGTGCCGTAATTATCCCATTCATTGAAGCGTACACTCCAAAATCCGGTGACCGGCGATGGGAACCGGGATAACGTTTAAAACTTTCACCCGCTTGCGGGCTATGAAATATTCGATCTGGTACCGACTTGACTCATCAATGAGGTAGAAATGAGGAAAACGCTGTTTGGTAAATTCGGCCGCTTTGACTACCCGAGGCTCGTTATACTTCGCTCGCATCGAGACAAACAGATTGTAATCAGTCGATGCATTCTTTAAATTCCCCGGGGTAAGCACCGTCTGGCGATGCATCAGAAAATACGCGTTCGCCAGCTGGTAGTGCCAGATGGGTAGAAAGTAGTCGGCGGATTCAAAAAAGACCGGATACTGCGCGTCGTTGCGGGGTAGGTAGTCCAAAATACCGCTGGGAAAATGCACAATTTTTCGGTTCTGGTAAAACATGAATCCGATCAGCAGGAGAACATAAAGCGGTACGAACCGGACGAGTCTGGCCGGAAATCTGACCTGTGGGGCTAATTGGTAAACCGCAAAGACTACCTGATACAGCAACAGCAGATGAGTCGGCCATTGATAGCGACTTAAAAATACCGATAAATACGTATACGATACGATTACGGTGCCCCCAGCGGTGGCCATCGCCACCCAGCCCGTAAACAGGTAAAAGCTAAAGGCATCCTCCTCCACAACAGCCCTGTAGCCTCTCTTTAGCCGAGGCAGGGCGATATAAGCAAACAGCCCCAGCACTAAACAAACGCGCAAAATAGGAACGAACTCCAGAGCGGGTTGCTGTTCAAGCCGCGACGATATAGTGGGGATTCCCGATAGCGACTGAATCTGAAAATTACGATACCAAAGGAGTAGCCAAACACCGTAAATCAGGGCATGGGAGGCGGCTACCCACCAGTACGCCGGTCGTTTTGACCAGACGTACAGGCCGGCAAAAAACTCAGAGAAGCCGTTACATAGAACGAACCGAAATTGTGCGTCATGACCAGCAACGCACCCGCCAGGAAATGTAACCCCAGCAGACGGGGGCGATTGGGGTTTTTGATCAGAGGATGCGTGGCCATGAAGTAGAGACAACTCATCAGCAGATACAAGGCGTAGGATCGGATCTGGGTAGAGAGGGTATAATTCAGGTAGGTTAAGCTACTAATGAGGGTAAAGAGAATAAAGTTGATCAGGGGCGTGCCAACCAGCCGCGTGGTGTAGCGATAAAACAGGCCGATCGCTGTGGCAAACAGGGCAATCGAGATGGCTTTTAAGAAGTACTCGTTCAGGCTAATGGTGTGGGCGATCGTCCAGACCAGATTGAAATACAGGGGCGGATTCGAATCCAGGTTACTGACAATGGCCTGATTCATATGGGCTCGCGAGGGATCAGACAACAGCAGGTAGCTGAGGACTTCGTCCATCCAGATCCAGGGTTGTTTAAAAAACAGGGAGGTTAGTAAGCTACCAAAGATGATCAGGCCGATGAGCACGCTGAAGCGCAATACTTGTTGTTGAAGGTGCTTAGGATACCCAGACGGGTTCGATATGGATTGATCCATTGAGGTTGAAACGGTATTCAGGTTGTGCGTTAAAAATAAACGTAGTTAAGCCAGCAGGTAACGTTTGTCTACCCAACTGCTGGCTACCGATCAACGGTAGCTCAGGGATTACGCCACTTTTAGGGGTCTCCAGTGGCAACTCGGGTGGCTAATCCAGCTCAAATGTAGTTAACAACACATGAGGGTCCATGAAAAGTATGCGGATCAGTGACTGTCCCGTTTGTCACTAGCCCAATACTGCAGTAGCTTGGCCGAAACTGAAGAGGTACTTTGGCAAAAGGCACCTTAAGTCGCTTACTGTGGCGGGATACCCGTTGGTGGGCTTTTTGACATCCTGTCGAGTTGAAAAACTTACGCAATAGCTACGCAAATGTAACTAATCAGTGGCCGCGAATTGTGTTGGACAACGCTTGAAATGGGCTAGCCCACTCCCCGCTATTCCTACTCGTGATCGGGGCGGTGGTTAGTTCCTGGACGCGGATCCATATCGTCTTTACACGGCGCTATGCGCATCTATAGTAGGGGGATGACCCGCCCAACGCCCGGTTGGTCTGGAGTTTCCCCATGAGTCGGAGAGTAGGCATGTGTTGGTTAATTCAATTGGCTATTACGTTACCAAAGAAGTGACTCTTGATGCGCCAGAAGAGGATTTACGGAGACTGCATAAACCAGCCTGTGCCCGTGAACGCTGAGCCTACAAAGACTGACGCTTAGATAAGATCCAAAAGCAGGCAGGGCGTGAACGCCCGCTGGCTTAGGCCAAAATCTAGCGCAGCTTCATGCGGGTGCGCGGTGGGGCAAACGCAGGAAAAAACTCGGTTGAAGCGGGCAAAAGCAACAAACAACGGCGCAAGTGGTGTCTATGCTTTCAGATAACGTATTGACGGCTGACGCTGAACGTTCAGACGCCCAATACCCGCGTAACCCACTTTTCATTCTCCGTCTCGATGCCCCTGATTTCTCGAAACGCCTGGCGCGCTTGCCTACTAGGATTAATGCCGATCAGTTTTGTCGGCTGGGTCGTGCTGACCTATGCCCTGAACTTGCCCTACTGGGATGACTTTTTGGTCCAAGACCATCTGCTGAGGATGAAACGAATGCCCGGTCGGCAACAGCTCGTTCATCTGTTTGATCAGCACTGGGAACACCGCATCCTCTGGACTCGAGTTCTGTTTGCCCTGATGGCCAAGCTCAATGGCGCACTCAACTACTATGCCCTGACCCTGATGGGGGGCAGTGGCTTACTGGTCTGCCTGGGTATTGTGTTCGCTCAGTTTCGACGCCTGGCCTTGCCGATGCTGTATTTTGTACCCATTCCGTTTATACTCGTTACGCTCCAATCCTACGAAAACCTGCTCTGGGCGATGGCCTCCCTTCAGAACTTCTGGATCGTTGTTTTTGCCTTAGGTACGTTTTATGCACTAGCCCGCCATACGCCATCGGGCCGATGGCTGGCCCTTGGCCTGGCCCTGCTGGCCACCTTCACCAGCGGGAATGGATCGATCGTGCTGATGGCGGGTTTGCTGGTGGTGGTTTATCAGCGTCAGGGGTGGTTTCTGGGGGTGTGGTCCATGGCCACCATCCTTGCCTTGGTGGGCTACTTTTCGGCCTACCAGCCTACCTCCTTTTTCCCCTCACCCGATCGCTACCCGATCAGTGACTGGGGGAAAGCTTTTCTGGTATTTTTAGGGGCCTTCGGCAACGCTTCCCTAAAGGCCAGTAATAGCCCCGATGCGACGCTGTGGGGGCCAATGCTGCTGGGAGGGCTTTTCGTTGGGCTGGTGAGTCTGTTTCTGGCCTCAGGCCTTCGGCGCATGCCCACCCGCGACGAGCCGAGTAGCTTCTTTCTGGGCTGTTTTAGTTTCCTCTTCGCTACGGCGGTCATTACGGTCTATTCGCGGGTTGGGTTCGGCGGCCCGGCTTATTTGCTCCAGAGTCGATACCGAATTTATTCGGCCCTGCTGCTGAGCCTGGTTTACCTCTATAGTCTCTACCATTGGCGCTACCGTACTTTTTTGCCGGCTTACCTGGCCACGGTGTTACTACTGAACATGGGGCAAAGTTTAGCTTCCGATTATTGGGGGCTGGAAGGCATTATCAATCAGCGCCGACGTATTAGTACTGAATATTTTAATTACCTGGCCAACACACCGACCGACCACCAGCGGGTTAGCCAAGCGCTATTTGTACCCACCGCGTCGCCACTTTTCGGGGAGCACCTGACTGCCTTGTCTTCGCCAACCTGGTGGTCGGCTCCTGGAACAGTACGCCTTGATAGCTTATCGGATCAGCCGTTCATGTACCATATCGCGAAAGTCGACGCGATAAACCCCGACCTGAGCCGGCCTGACCAGGGATCCTATCTTTATTTCAAGAGCCCAACCCACACCTATCTTTTTGCCGCTCAGCCCCTGCGATTGACGAGCCAACTGAGCTTGGGGCCTTATTTTAGGGCGACTGGCTTTTATGCGCACGTGTTAAAAGAAAAGCTGGTACCGGGGCGGTACCGCCTTGGCTTGATGACGCATCAGCCGAACCGGATTCAGCTGGCGATGACGAATCAGTACGTTTCGTTTGGGTCGTTATAGGCAAATAACGCCGGGTAAAATGCGTGTACTTTTTCCACCAACAGACGGACGTGTACAGGTATACCATTTAGAGCTGCTCAGTGGCCTTTTCGGCCTACTTATGGGGCAGCACCAGACGTATCGTTTAGTCCTATCCCAATCGGAGGCTTTTATAAGACACTGAAATTTAATACCTGTCCAATCTGATCATTCGCAAACGAAATGCGAAAGCTCACTTGTTGAGTTCGTCATTTGGGCGAGCGTCCGATGAGTTGGTAGAAATGGTCCCGATAGGTATTCGAGATCGGAATCAGCACTTGCCCAATTTTTAGGCGGTCCCGCTCCACGGTGTCAATCTTATCCAGGGCTACCAAATAGGACTTGTGGACCCGGCAAAAGCCATGAGCCGGGAGTTGTTGTGCCAAGTCGCTGAACGTTTCTAAAGTCATAATCTTTTCCCCCACCAGATGAATACGCCGGTAATCACGCATGCCTTCAATATAGAGGATCTGATCCAGGCCTACCTTTTGAAGCCGATACTCGGTTTTGATAAACACAAATGAGGGATCAGGTTGGGCTGACACCGTGTTCAGCACCGACTGAGCGCGCGTCACCGATTGCAAAAAACGCTCGAAGCTGTAGGGTTTTAAGAGATAATCGACCACCTGTAAATCAAACGCTTTCAGGGCATACTGATCGAAAGCCGTCGTTAAAATGGCGGCGGGTCGTCGGGGTAAAGCCTCTAGCAGTTGGAGCCCCGATAACCCATCCATTTCTATATCCAAGAATATTAAGTCAATGGGTTCCCGGTGCAGGATGGGAATGGCCTCTAATCCGTTGTCGACCGCGTACGCTAGCGTGAGAAATGGAATCCGCCCGACATAGTCTTTTAAGCGCAGCATCGCTAAGGGTTCATCTTCAATCAACAGACAACGCATGGGCTGGTAGGGATATAGTTAAGGAAACGGAATACAATCGATCCGTAGACTCAACGACTAACGTGTGAGTATGGGGGTACAGCAACGTTAATCGTTGTCGTAGCAGCTTCTGACCCAGGCCCCCGTATTCATGCGATACCCTGCGATCCGGATCAATCACATTCACACAATGAAAGTAAATCTGAGCCTCATTAATCCGGAACTGAATCCGGATCCCCTCTGTCACTTTCTTGTTGGTGGCATATTTAAAGGCATTCTCCAGGTAAGGCATAAACAACATCGGCGCAATGTGCACGCTTCCCGCTTGACCCTCGATCTGCAGGCTTATATACTGCTCATTGGGCGTTCGAATCCGTTGCAACTCCACATACTTCTCGATACTGGCTAACTCCTGGGCTAAGGGGATCTGATCAGCCTGTGTTTCGTACAAACTAAAGCGCAATAAGTCGGAGAGTTTATTTAAATACAATGATGCTTTAGGGGCATCGTGCTCCATGAGAATATCAATGTTGTTCAACGTGTTAAATAAGAAGTGCGGATCGAGTTGGGATTTCAACCAACTTAGTTCGGTCTGTAGGGCTTGCTTGGCCCTGCGTTCTTTGAGATGAATGTCCGTATACCAGGTGATCGCTCCCCGCATCGCCGTGCCGATCAGTCCATTGATGATCGCCAGTAAGCTGAAACCAATGGTCAACATGAGCTGATCCTGAAGTTGAAAGAAGAGGAAGTGCATTTGATGCAAGGTCAGGTAAAGCAGGATCGTGGTAGCTAGCGACACAAGCTGCGTTGAACAGATGGCCAGGCTTATACTGAGCAGCAGGCCCAAGCCAATAAAGCGCTTGACGCGACGAGTGGTCAGATACCGGGGCACTAACCACCCATAGAAGGCATAAAAGCTGCTGAGTCCGATGAGTAGAGTGGCCACTAAAATAGTCACCCCGTCATCCCAATCGGCAAACACCGACTGGTCGGTCGATTGGGATAAGATAAACAGAAAGCTAACCAAAAAGCCATAGAGCAGCCAATAGCCCAGATGCAGCAGACGGATCATGGCGTTGATCATCGCTTTATTCTTAGAAAATAACCGGCAATCGTTTCGACTTCGGGCAAGTTAATGCTCACCCCACTCATATTGGCTGTGATGGCGACGATCAGATCCTGAGCGGGATACACTAACAAGAAGGTTCTTCCCCCATCAATTAGCCCCCCGTGGTGAATGATCGTTCGCGCTTGGTAGTCGGTACTCACCCGCCATCCCAGTCCATACTGCGTATTGGTGCCATCCAGCAACCGCTGTGGGGTCAGCAGGATGGCTACCGTTTCTTTCTGAAGCGTAGTGGGGTGAATCAGCTCCGCGCCTACCTTAACCAGATCCATTGGCGTGGACAAAAGTCCACCTCCGGCCCATTTATAGCTGTTATCGACGAAGGGGGCATTCACCCGTTTCCCCAGTCGGTGTTCATAGAAGCGAACGCGGTTGAGGACGATGCTGTCGCTATAATCGGCGCCCGTATCACGCATCTTCAAGGGGGTGAAAACGGCTTGTTGCAGGTACGATAAGTAGTCGGTATGGCTTGCCCCCTCAATGACCGCACTCAATAAGGCGTAGCCATAGGTGGAATACTGGTAGGCACTCCCCGGCTGGAACAGCAGACTATCCTGGCTAAAAATGGTTAGTCCTTCCTGCACGGTGGCATAGCGTTTAGCACAAGCCAGGGGATCGGTATCCAGATAATGGCGAATCCCGGCCGTATGGGTGGCTAACTGGCGTGGGGTAATCGTGAATTTTTTTAGGGGGAAGCCCGGCACGTACTGCTGAATCGGTGCATCCAGGTCCAATCGGTGCTGTTCCACTAATCGGCCAATGGCCAGCGAGGTGACGGATTTAGAGACCGAACCCAGCCGAAATTTAGTGTGAATGGTCACGGGTAACCGGGCTTCCAGATCGGCGTAGCCAAAGCCTTGCGTCCACAGGATTTTACGGGCGGTACCCACACAAACGGATATCCCTGGAATGTCTTGTCTGGCTCGTAGGGAGTCAAGATAGCGTTGGGCCTGTCGAATAGCGTTTACGTAGGCTTTATCGCGGATCGACTCAGTCGTGTGAGGCCGGATGGGTTGGCCAAGGGCTGGAAACAGATAGAGTAGTCCTACCAGCGTAAGGAAATAGTGCATAAGTACCAAGTTTGATAAAATGTTGTATCAAAATTGGTCTAGCCATTTGAGGAGGAAAAAGATAATCTGCCAACTGGGTCATGAAATCTGCCAAAGAGGTAGTTTGATCGATATAATCCATTGAATTTTTAGCCCGTAGGCCCCTTCTCGATACGACTCCAAACTCCGTGTATGCGTATGCAGTTCGTCGTTCTCTGATCAACGTATTTTGTCACACGATAAACCACCGTTTAATTGGTACTGCCATTCTCCAACGTTTCAGTCGATCCTACTAAGACGAAAAGCGCCAATGGTGCTCGAAAGGAGCGTTTAACGATTCATTCCAACACACTCATTCCACTCGCCCTGAAAGAAACGTACTCAATTCTTGGGGACTAATATCTCTGCGAATGATAGTGCCCTGCTCATCTAGCAGGAAATTAGAGGGAAAATAAGTAATGGATAATAAGCCAACCGTGAGTGTACCGGAGGGGTCCACATATTGAGGCCAACCTAAGCCGTTGGCTTGAATGGTTTTCTTCCACAGGTCTACCTCCGTCAATTTATCGATGGAAATGCCCACGATCCTAAACCCCTTTGCCTGATACGTAGCAAACAAGTTTTTGAGTTGTGGAAACTGTTGCAGACACGGGCCACACCGACTGAACCAGAAGTCGATGAGGGTATATTTTGCTTGCTCATTAAAGGAAATGGAGACCGAATTACTATTGGCATCAAGCAAGGTGAGTGAAGGAAAGACTTGCCCAATAGCGGTCACTTTTGAGGAGTTTAGCCGTTGAGCGATCAACTTGCCGGTGAGGGTGTTTTTCAGCGAAACAGAAAGAGCTTGGTAGAGCGAATCAAAGATGGGTTGATAGCCCTCATTCATGTCCCGAACCAGTTGCCATAAGCTTACATACGAGCTAGGATACTGCTTAATGTAGCTTAAATAGCCTATCTGTTGTTGATGGATTAGTCGAGCTCGATTGACACTAAAAGCCGTTTGCAAACTATCGAGTATATGAACATCCGTCGTGGTCGACTTTTGGGCTATGTACTGCTCGAAAGCCTGCTCTCGCTGGTTACTAACGGACAACATATAGTTGTTTCTGAACTGGTTGTACTCCGCCATGATCTGGGTGGATAGCCGGGGTATCTCTCGGAGCGAATCCGCGTTACAAGTGATGGTTTGACGACCGGGCTCAAGGAGGAAATAGTCGGATATATACCCGGGCTTGATTTGAATTCGATAATTAGCGGGATAGGCCATTTTGCCCTCTAATAGAAAGTGCCCCTGTCTAATTTAGTCTGGTAGTTGTTGGTTGAGTTTGGATCGAAGCCCTGGCCAGTGGGTACTAAAGTCACGGTTCCCGTGTCGCGATTAACCGTTCCTTGTAAGCGGTAGGTCAAGTATTTAGCTTGCCCAAATGCGATGCTCTGGGCAAAAAAATAAGCGATTACGAATACCATGCAGGAGCCTACTTTCATTTTTTATGGATTTTGCTGGATAGACCCCAACTTTGCTGGTAAGGTTGGCAGAGTGAATTTTTGTTGAATGAGCAAAGGTTGTGTTCGTTAAAGAACGCGCTTGCTGGCTAAATACTCATGCTTTATCTATTTCATAAAACGCCCGTTTTAACGAGATTCATGTTGTGCTTGCATTGGTATAATCAAAGCAAGCTAATTCCTGTCTCAAATTACCATCCGCTCCGGGGGGGCGGTCAAGAATCAACGTTTCATTTTTAAGGCCACGCCTAAGTTTGTGAGACGGTTGAAAGCATTATCTCCCTTATATTAATTATTGCCGTTGGCTTATAAGTGAAAGTCAAAAGAAATTGGTGAAATTTCGAATAGGTTAATTGGCAATGGTTAGTGCAACACTTTAAACAGGTTTCTGTGTCTGTGTAGTAAACCCAATCACGTCTCGTTATCAAACCTTACCCGAAAGCCACAACGCTAACGCTCATACAAAGACAATTACGCCTACTCGCCTTCAGCATGCTTCTAAGTCTATGCTTAGTAGTAAGAGCTTGTCAGCACCTTCAGCAACAGGACCCTCCGCCTCAACCACAACCCGTTGAGGTTTCCCTGCCTGCCAAGCTGCGTGACACCACCAAGCCGGATTCACTGGTGGTAGTCAATGAACCCATCAATTTTGAGTTGATACAGCCACAAGGTCAGGGCCCTACCGGACGCCTGATTCGTTGGGGGACCAAAGAGGTGCCGGGGTACTGGGGCACCTTCACCTACGATCCGGCCGGCCGGTTGCTGGGCAGCTTTCGGGAAGAGTATGGTAATCAGTACGTCGAAGTAGCGCGCTATCAGGGTGATTTTCTGGCGGAGTCCTTCACCAAGGATGCCCAGTCAGGATTTGTTTTTTACCTGAAACGCTACCAGTATGATCCGCAGGGTCGCTTGAGTCGAACCCTCCTCTATGGCAGCAGCCTGGACAAGCCCAATCAGTTTCACTTATCCGACTGGTTGACGAATCAGTATAATGCCCAGGGAGCCCTCCAGCAGGTGCGCTTCGAATCGAACAGTATGCCGGATTTTTACTGGGTGTATACCTATTAGCAGGGAGACTGTGTGCGTCAGCAGCAGTACCGCCGGTCCAAGGCCGGTAAGGCGGATGATCTGCGCGAGCAAATTGACATAACCTACCATACCCAGGTTAATCCCCTGATGGAATTGCCGCTCTACGATGAATACAAATACCGATTCAGTCGACATTATCAGGCAGGCAGTGTCACGACGCTCTATCAAAGTGGAGTAGCTGAGCGCGCCCCCGGTTGCGTATTCAGGGGCGATTTCGAGCACGATACGAAGGGTCGTTTGAGCCGTATGCGCGCCTCGGGGGGTAACCTATGGGAATACTTCACCTATGCGCCCTGATAGCCGCGTTGGCTTAACTAGCTTATCTGTTTACCTTAATGATACACTACTTGATTAATCCACTGCCTAATCACAGGCGGTTGGTTAGGCAGTGCGTAGAATTGCGGTTGCAATCGCTTTTCGGGCAAACTAGCCCCCTGATGATGGAGCCTGAAATTCCCCTGGAGCAGATTAATGCGATGATGTCATCCGAAGCGCTGACCGACCATCACGTTGAGTTTTATTTATTTACAATCACGGGTTATCTGTATGACGTAGCTCAGGCAGCAGCCCGGAAGTGGGGTGATGAAACTAGCGCCGTAGAGCACGGTATTTTCTACCAGATTATGCCACAAACCGAGGATGACGGCTATTTTAACTGGTATGGTGAAACAAGGCCTTACCATCAGTTTTTCAAAACCGTGGACAGTGCGGTGCTGCACTTTGTTTTTTATTGGAATCTGTGGAATAAGGACTTTAGAAATGCCTAAATAAAACCCTTTGGGAACAGATACCAGCACTTTACCGAATAAAATAAGAAACCGACTTACCCGTAGTATGGGTCGTTCATTTGGTCAACCCTTTAACTTGCCACCTGGTATAAATTTAGTCCACTGATTGTCTTACTAGACAGTAGCGAACCTGGCTTGCATTATTCTGTATGTTTTTTTGTTACCTGCTTATAACAAGTCGGCAACGACTTTTAACCATGAGCGAATTAACCTACACCGAGATACCTGATACGTCCGACAGTGCTTATTGGGAATCAAATTCAAAAACGGATAATGTCCGTAGTACCACCTTTGTCCCAAGAGATAAAGAACTGCACCTCAAGCTCAAGAAAAAAGCCTGGGCAGTTATTCAGGCATCACTCACCAAGCGGAATCGGAAAGGTGCCAATTAGTAGCAACGCGTAGGATCATAAGCCTGGGGGAGTTCCGCCTAGAAAGGCAAGGCCTATACTCGTAAATCAGCGCCCTAAAGCCACGATCTACCAAATTACAAAGCGTTGTAAGTAAGAAGTCAATTAGCCGCGCAAATCGCATGTATAAGTGTCAGCAAATAAAAAGCCCCGCCAATCACGACGGGACTTTTTATTTGCTGACACTGTTAACCGGAAACTCAGGTGATTCTTCAGATCTATTGATTCTTTTGTTTGCCTGTACTGCCACCGCTTTGAGGAACGCCAGCGGCCTGCTGGTTAACCTGCCTGGGTTTAGTTTTACTTCCTTTCTTTGTCTCACCCTGTCCGTCCGTTTGGCTGGCAGCGGACTTTTTGCCACTGCCAGCCGTTGTCAGCGTGTTACTCCCAGCTCCCATGGCAGGCTTGTTGGTTATGGACTCCTTTTTTTCTCCATGGTCACTCGTCGCATCAGTACCGCCTGCCGTAGGCGTGGGATACCTTCCTTGAGGCTGGCCTGTTTTAGTTCCTGATTGGGCTTGTGAGCCATTCACTGCGGCAAGAATCACCAGGGCCATTAGCATTAGTTTGACTTTCATAACATTGGTTCGGGTTATAACAATGGTTAAGCACATTGTAGACTTAGTAACCGATTGGGTCGAGCAAATGCTTATGTAAAGTCGACCAAGTAAGGGAACGGGCAGAAATCGCTAGAGTACACTTACTGCCATTTCTCGCTTATACTCTAACTGAATGCGTCTAAGCCTATCTAGGCAAATGAGCCTTATGAACCAATAAACAAAACAGCCACCGCTCAGGCGAGTCATGGCTGTAGAATGCTTACATATTCACATTTAAAAACAGCTATAGAACCCTTACCAAATCTATTAGTCTCTAGCTGTGAGCCTACGGGCCAACAAAGCAGTCTCCATAAGCGACCGAGACAAAACGCTCTTTTTTACATGATAATGTACTTCAGCTGATTGGGTTATTGGCTGATCCCAATAGTTGAGACGTGATTAGTAAAAGCGAGTCGGACTAAAAGGTAGTCTCCAGCGTCCAGGGCTGTTGGGCATGGGAGGTAAAAAATACAGGTTAGACGTTATATTTGTCAAGTGATACCTACGGGTACTTATTAGCCCTGCAAACCTAAAAGCTTTCTGCTTCCCCTTATCTGGTTATAAATCCTCAGTCCGTCACCTTGAAAAGTTTATACGAAGCGTCGCTGAAGCGAAAATTCAAAGATATTCCCAAACTGATATCCCCCGGTGAAGAGAAGCGCAACAAGCGGGATAAAAAAGTACTTAAGATTTACCATAAACTGGAGGAGACTGGTGCGTTGAAAATCGCGATCGAACAGGCAATAATCGAAAAGATGGGGGTTAGCCGGTCAACCATCCAACGGATCATGGCTCGTCATCAAAAGGAGAAACAGCAACCCTAATGCAATCTGAACTTGCATTTAGTCGTCCAATATGATGAATTTTGACGCCAAAACGTGCCGAAACAGGCCATTATAGAGCATAAAATGGGCTTATTTACTGCATTTATAGAGGGGCTCAGGCCCCTTTTGCTTTGCCCGGACCCTCTATAAGGCCACAAATTTGGCTTGCTAAACGCCTACACATAAGGGGTCAACTACTTAACTCTCCCCAAAAATCTACGAAATAAAACGAAATAAAAACGGGGCAATCTGCCTCAAAATCTATGAAGTAAAATGAAGTATAATTCGATTAGCGGCTCTGAGCCGATGACGTAAGACGTCTTGACACCGTAGTATTATACCCCTTTGATCAGTCCCTCAAAATCTACGAACTATAACGAACTATACTTGGTAAACCTGCCTCAAAATCTGTGCACAATAGTGCACAATAATTTGAAAAAACGGCCTGATAATCAGTCGGCCTGATACGTCTAAAACCGCCTTTATTCTGTCTCAAAAACTACCGCAGTAAAACGCAGTATAATTGGATTTGCTGGCGGGAAACCGATGACATAAATGGCTTTGATGCCAAGGTGGTATATCACCCTAATCAATGCCTCAAAACTACCGAAGTAAAACGAAGTATAGTTTTAGAATGGGTATTGGAATTCAGGGTATTAAGTAGCGAGATAGGGAAGGTTGAAAAGCGGTAAATCGGTAGCTCGATAAACCGCTGGAAGTAGCAGGAGGCTGGAGTCTCCTTCAAAATCTATGACATAAAATGACATAAAATCCCTCAAAATCTAGGAAGTATAAGGAAGTATAATTCGTTCAGGGAAGTCCTGATCGGCCGATGGTGGCAAGCTGGCAAACGATGGTGGTAAATGGTTTTGCCAGCGTCAATGAGCTTTATATGTTCCCCAGAATTGATTGACTATGGACGAAGCAACGGTCTCCTGCTTTTACCCTGGCGACCTAAACTTATCTTAGTCCGCTCGTCAGAATTGATCGACCGCGAACGGGGTAACGGTATCTTATTACGTCGACTTGGCCATAGTCCTACCGTTCAGCGGTTAGGCTGTTCAATCAAGCAGAATTGAGGAGGGCCAAACGTTGGAAAATGTTGGGGTGCTGCAACGATGCGACTGCATTGCGTTTTGCAGTACAATTGCACGGCGACCGGGGATCAATGATGACGTGATGCATACGGCTTGCAATCGATAAAACTTCTTATTCATCCGGGTAGGCCTGCCCTAGTAAACCTTTTTGGGCGTGAGGCTTAAAAAGACCCTTCCTTTAGCATCTGTTCGCACGCGATGGCGGCTGTGAGCATTCGACTCATAGCCTTGGAATGACCCGACTCCGCCTGGCTCTGATACATCATCCCACGCAGTGCCTTCCGGGATACGAAATATCCATTGTACAAATACAATTTCCGACAACGCTCTCCGCACGTAGAGCAGACAAAAATACCATTGTCCACCGGGCTCGAAACCCTACTGGCCATCCTTCAGAAGCAATACGGATTTATCGAAGATGTGGACTATGTAGGGTGTAAAGTTTTTAACACCCTTGCGAATCAGCTTATTAACGACTTTGCCAAAAAATGGACCGCACCAAAGAGGTAAATCTCGACAAAAGGCAAAGCAAACGCTTAAACCGCTGTATCAATACGCTAACAAAACCGGTGACTTCGCGCCCCCCTTCCTTTTTTTTGCAGTCGGTTGGCTTTAAGGGCAGGCATTTTTGATTTTTTTTTCTTCCATCTTTTTTTAAACCTTGACTTTTTAAAATATCTGTCGCTTTCTCCGGCGACGCTGAGCGAACCACTTAAGTATTTTTTTTACTTAATGTACGGTATTAGACTACGATTTTTGATTCTGGAAACGCCTGTCAACCGAGTCCATTGAGCTTACGGAATCGGATCATCGGACGCGTTGGCCGTCCAGCGTAACAACGTTTGCTGCGCGGTTTGCCAAACCACACTACCGACGCCTGTTTGCGCTCCAGTCGCTTAATTTCGCGCATAGCTCCGTCAGTATTTCTATCGCCTTGGGCCAGCAGCTGAGCCCGGTACCGTAGGCCTCCTTCAGCATGGCGGGAAACAAAACCGGATGAACTCATCAGAAGAACGCGGCAGGTGATGTCGGTTTGTGGACAAACAAAATACCACGTACCGCCACCCCTTCCTAAATTGCTCGGCACATAAACCATGTCGATAACTTCCTGATGTGTCCCATTACTGCGTCTATATTCGATGGTCAGCGTTCCACCCTCTTCCGGGCACTCTTCATCAAACTCGGTATGAATGCCAACACTGGCGGTATAGCTACCGCCAATGCGCCAGGCGAGCTCACCGTGTTGCGAGTGGTATAAATAGCCCTTATGTTTCAGATCAGGCAGCCGTATAGCTATCCGGTCTTCGATGGGTTGTCTCATGCTGCCGCTTTTTTGAAAATAACCTAAAAGTCTAAAGAAATCCGGCAGATTCCCGCTATATTCTGTGGACTTAAATTCATGTTAAAGTCGATTAGGCGGGGTTAGCCACTACTTGTACGTTCGTCGCCGATACGCACTTAATACCCTTGTATCTGTCGGGCTCTACTTTGAATAGGCCGCTCTCTGTAAATCCTGTTACCGTGCCCTTATACAATCGTAGGTAAATATCTCCCTGGTAAACACTGACGGACACCCGGCTACCTTCCTTGATTTCCTTCATTCCCATTTCAATTAGCTCGGCGCCTGAGAGCTAGTGCCTGGCAACCGATAGCATCCCTAAGGTCTCCACGGTGCGTTTTGAATCCTCTGCCATCGTTCGGGCCTTCTGCTGAATGCGGATTATAAGCCTCTGACACTGCCCAGTCCTCGACTCGTTGCGTTCGTCCAACGTCAGGAATTCAGCGGCTACTTCATCAAACTGAGTACGATCTTCATCGAACATCTTTTTAAGCGTAGAAGCTGTAACTATGGTATAGTCAGGACTTTGTTTGCTTAGATCGATATGTGTAACGGGGCACCGGCGAATCGGTAGTTCCGGCTTCTTGATGGGTGAGCCCGAAGCGGCCAACTCTCGCACCATATTAGCCATCAGGCTCGCCTGACGACCGGGATAGGCCAGATCAACCTTTTCCTCGGGTATCAGCCAGGCCGCCAACGCCAGGTAGGTGGGGGTTTCTTTGCGGGCTAATCGCTCAAGGGTTTGCCCACTAACGTAGCGTACGTCGTTACGCTGGCGTCCGATGTCAATGCCGGTGATGGGGCAGAAGCGCTCGTTGAGTTTAGAGGCACGTAATTCCACCTCATCAGCGATCTGTATTTTGGCCTGCTTTCGAAGGTTGAGGTTGAGTTGAAAACAACGTTCAGCCGTCGGCAATTTTGCCTGATTCGGCGTTAGGAACTCGTCAACCAACTCATTGAAACGGTCGCGATCACTAATATACAACGCGAACAGCGTTGATCTGGTCGCTACCTTATGATCCTGGGGTTGGTGCGTAATATCTATGCCAGATACGGGACAAAAACGGGTAGGCCGAACAGCTTGCTTAGGCTCATTCTCGGGGCTATAGTCATTTGGCTTATAGGCTGTTTGACTGCTATAGTCATTTGACTTATAGGGTTCCGGGGGACTATAGTCACTGGGCTAATAGTAGGCTACTAGCTCCTCAGATGGTCGTAACGTTCGCTGATTGGCCAGTGCCGCATCGACCTTAGCTTCCAGTAATGTCGTTTGGCTGAGCCGGTTGATCAGATCCGAAACGGTTTGCAGGTGAATGGCGGTGCCTGAAGCAATTTCTCGGTTAGAATCGGTGCACGTGCCGTCGGTTTCAGCTGCGCGCTGGCAGAGGTAGGCCAGCAGGATCTTCTCGGCGGGTGTGCGTTTGAGTGATAGAACGGAGAGAGCTATACGTAGTTCGATCATGGGTGTAAGGCGGTTGGAAACGAGAGTGAAAAGAGTAGTTGTGGGCAAGAATATCGAGGTAGCAAATGCTGGGAAATGTTGGGGTGCTGGTGCACTGTTCGGCTGCGGCCTTTCCACTTAGTGTATTCTGCTTTTTTAAGGGTTGCCTTTGAAATCGCATCCTTAGAGTTGTTTGTATTCCAATTAAACTAACTGGTGATTGATGGCAGAGTTGGAGTAGCCTCCCCGGGTAATAGCTCATCCCAACTGGGTGGGTAACCCTTCCACTGGGTCAACAGGTAATCGGCCAGGTCCAACCCGGCGGCCTTCTCCTCATCGGTTGCCCGCTGCTCGAGGTAATCCGAAATCGTTACGACAAATCCATGTTGGCGTAACTGCCCGGCCCGATGATTCCAGAGCGCAAAGGCGCGGCCGCCTTTCGATACGTCGGGAAATAATACCAGCTTTCGGCCTTGTAAGGGCTTTAACCGGTCGAGGCTCAGATAGGTAAGCCCCCCGATTGCCATCCAAACGAATTGAGGAAAATATACCGTGCTGACAATAGCCGTTTTGGGACTCTCCACGATCGCAACCGCCTTGTCTGGGGGCTCGGTAAGGAGTAGGAAACTTATCGGCTTTGTCGATATAGCTTATTAGCCAGTCCGGCTGGTTTTGTTGCTGGCGATCGTAACGGGTGGCCAGGGCATGATGCACCCAGCTGGTGCAGCGCTTGGAGGATCCATCGACGATCTGACGTTTGGCCGTATGGCCCGTCAGATCGAATAAAACAACCTGCCCCCCCCGCACCCGATCCTGTTCATCTTTTAGCCAGAAGACGCACGCTCCGGGCCAGTGGCTCGAAGTTCCTACCTGAAAGCGGGTCAACAGTTCCCTGGTCACAAAGCAGCCAAAGTGATCATCTAGGAAACGAGCGAATGTATTACGATCATAATGGCCCAGGGAAGCCGTAAATACTTCTATCGGCAAGCGATGAACCGAAGCGGTCGGCATCGGCTCATCGCTGATCATCGGCCGATTAGCGGCTCCTCGTACCCTCACGTCTCCAGCGCTTGGTAACTGATTTTGTTTCCATGTCAGATACGCTTCATCGGCGTAGCTCAAACCCGTTGGGCTCTTATGGTAAGGATTGAGGTGATAGCCACAATTACTCTGCCGGTCGCACTTTCCGTAGCTTTCAGGTAAAGTCTCGCCGGTTCGCGTATCGACGTAGCGGCTAAGGGTTCGCCGGTGCTTGGGTCCACACTGAGGACAATCCGATTTGATGGCCTTTTTGGGAAGTTGGTAGCGCAGAGATTGGGTTGACGTATTCATGATTTTCAATTGTACTAACTGTACTAACCGTCCTAAACTAGCCTTTCTAGTACACTGTACTAATTGTACTAGAAAGCCCCTATATATATAGGGCTTTTAGTACAGTACTTTTAGTACAGTTAACTTGATAGTTTTTCAAGATTGATTTTGTAGTGTTCATACTTCTGGCCAGGAAGTTTCCCCTTCGTCAAATACCCGTTTGTTTCAACACGCCGAATGAATTCTTCTGATCTAGTTTTGGCCAAGGTTACCCCGAAGAATACCGATGCCTCAATGATGTTGGTCCGTAGCTGGGTATACCGAAGGTGCTCATCGCTCGAAAAGGCTCGTTTGACAAACGCGAGTATATCTTCTGGTTTCATGGTATCGACCGTTGGTTTTCGGATTCTAGTCGAAGTAGATCCGTTAACCACAGCATTGCCTACCAGGTAGGGCAATCCATTTTCATCGACTGAAAAAATAAATGGCTCGAACTCTTTATCCCGACAAAACTCGGACGTTACGACGGACTGCTGTTTATCTTCGGGGTTGAGACTTACTGAAACGACCGATTCGGCTTTGTTGACCAGTTCGGTACCCAGATGCCCTCTAACGCTGTTGTTGCCCTTGTTTTCATGGATGACCGTTACCAAATGGGCGCCGTTCTCTTCCGTCCACTGAAGCAGATCAGTGGCCCGTTCGGTCGCTTCCCGGGCGTCGTTAATATCGAACACGGTATCTCGAATCCCATCAATGATAATGGCGCCCAGGTTCGGAGTCTGTTCAATAGCCACCTTAATGGCATTGATTCGATCCTGGGTCAGGAATTTTCTTAGTCGAATTACGCGCAGGTTGAATAGCGTTTCATCCCCCGAAAGGGCTGATATGCGCTTCATGACCCGCATGACGTGCCCACTGATCTGCTCCGTGTCGAAGTAGAGGACAGTCGTTTTATCAGCAGGCAGTTGCCTCCGTATAGCGTCTGCTACCGTGTTCCGTTTTAGTAAAGCCGCGGCAATGAGGCTGAGAAAAAACGTCTTTCGACTCTTGGCTTTTCCCGTTATGACAAAGAAGTTACCCAGCGTACCAATGGTTATCGACTGGCCTTCGGTGACCACCTGCAGACACGGATAGGGGTCTTCCACGTGATCGGTCAGCCGCAGCTCTGCCTCTTTCAGCAACGTATTGTAATGCGCATAAAAGGCAGCATCCCCTAATTTTCCTGCTGGTACGGGATCTGGCCGCTTACTGACCTCCTCAGCCAGGCCATTGATGTGGTCCTGTAGTCCTACCGCATCAATGGGTGATCCTGACGCCACCAGCGTACTAGTAGGCGCCTGACGTCCATTTATTGGCATATTTGCAGGGAACGGATGTTGGCTCATACGGACTCACCTCCCTTTCTGTTGATCGGTTCCGGAGTGAACGATCTAAACCAGGTCCAGAACGTCTCATGTTCGTTGCGGATAGGGTTAGTACTACCAGTTGTGTAATGCGGTGGAACAGGGGAGAAGAATGGTCGCTCTTTAGCCATCCATAAAATGGCTATTACATAGCCCTTCACCCTACCCATACCAACTCCGTGAACACCTGACCGGTAAAACGCGAGGGTGCCAAATTGTTCTTCGACAAGCAATAGGCCAGTACGGTCATGCAGACAATTCAGTTCGTACAGATTTAGCTGTGTATCTTCCAGCACATAGCTGACGTTTTTTGTTTCGTATATATATAACCGGTCAATATATTCGGCTACAAAGACGCAAAAGATCGGTGGTACAGGGCTGATCTTCCGAAAATTATCGGTATTCGACAGGACATCTCTGCTAAAGCGAGTGGCCATAATCAGCTTGATGGCATTTTGTACCCGTCGTAGGCGCATTAGAAATTGATTATGGTTTTTTCAGGACGACAGGCTAGTATAGGGCGTACTGGCGTCGGGCTGCATAAACACCAGGCCAATGATTGTGAAATTGTGAAAGAGTATTTCATGTTGGCTTTTTGGATAAATGATTGTCGAGGACCAAAATGCCATCGAAGAATGTAGCATCAAAAGCGTAGTGTAGCGCATCGACTGAGCCTGCAACCGGCTGGTTTGGCGAAAGATGAGCCCACATAGCCGGAACCAGAAGTCTCAACCAAATCTACTTCTATCCACATCATTCGTGGAACTTCCATAGGTCGGCCATCTATCAATGAGGCTTCAGGCTTTCGAAGACCGTTTTTGCGCCAGCATATCTTTCATGCCCACCATGTTGATTTCAGTAATCCGCTCAATATCTGACCGTCCATACCGAACAATCTTTCGGCCGTAGCTCAGTACTTTAATATCGGCTTTCAAAGGTCGGCCACTGGAAAGGGCCTGAATCATTTTCCGGGCCGTATCCGTGTCGACACTCCAGTGGTCAGCCACCCATTCCAGGGGAACCAGCTTTTCGGCGGTTAACGCTTGGATTTCCCGCTGAGCGGCCGCCAGATCGAGCGCCGCCTGTTTGTAGTCAGCGATGAGCTTCGGTAGTTGTGAGAGAGCTTGAAAGGGATCCATAGTTATACCGAGAAAATGAGTTGTGTCAGACCAAAAACCTCATTAGTAATCGGATGCAAATTGATGTTGATGCCGTTTTTATTGGTGGCTTCAATCGTATTAAGTAGGTGCCGGGAAGCCATTCGAATGGATTTAAGGGTATCGGTATAGTTGGCCGGTTTGGCTGCTTTTAGGTTGCGTTGTTCCATCAGGCAGGTACGATTTGAGGTTCGTATTCTTCCATCCATAGACATTCTTCCAGCGTTGCAGGGTAGTCAGGCTTACTGGAGCGTTTCGCCCGAAATGAGTCATCTGTCACCTTAAAATGCGCGCAAAAGTCTCGCCGGGCCAAAACACGTAGCCGTTTATCAACCCGTTCGTAAGCCCGCTTTAACCGTTCGCTCAAACTTTCGTCCGCCAGTCCGTTTGTATATGTGCTTGCGTCCATGTTTTCCCTTATTATTGTGTTGCCTATTGTGTTGTAAATATAGTATAGTAAAGCTATACAAAACAAAGCTATCCGCATAAAAAGTATAGTTTTCCCTGAAAAATGGACGAAATTGTTTTAGAAATGACTCTTGGCCAGAAGCTTAAATTCTTGAGAGAAAATCGGAAGAAGTTAGATAAATCGTGGACAATGGATTTTGTTGCTTCCCAAGTGGGTGTTACCAAGGGGGCAATCTCTCAATATGAGAACGACATCAATGCGCCTTCGACAGAGGTTTTGTATAGTTTGTCTAAACTTTTTGATATAAATGTTGAGGAATTATTGGACCTGTCTATAGTGTCAATTGGTGAAGTTTCTAAGAAAAGGCCGGGGGAAATGATTTCAGGCGAAAAGGCAAAGCTGTTTCTCTCCGAAATTCCTGAAAAGGATGCAGAATTATATATCCCTTATTATGACGTAGAGATTACTGCTGGTAAGATTGAGCAGTATTTTGATGAGGTGGACGAAATTCCAGAAGGTTACGTGTATGCCCCGCAGTACCAAGGTTGTGTTATGTGTAATGTGAAAGGTAATTCAATGTATGACCTCATCTATCCTGGTGCGCGCCTGTATGTTTTTCATTTAAAAGATATCAAGTACATTGATTTTGGGCATATATATCTAATTGTCACAAATAGCTTACGCATACTAAAGTACATACGTCGACATCCGACCGATGACACAAAAGTTACTTTAGCCTCGCATAACCCCGGTCACGACAGTTGGGACATTGAAAAGGCCGACATTCTCAATTTATTCATTGTGAAGGGTTTTGAGAATCAAACGGCTATGTAATTGAGTCACTACACCTGAGTCATATCACTAAGGTATAT
The DNA here is from genome assembly GCF_054777855.1 of Spirosoma jeollabukense. NCBI lineage: Bacteria > Pseudomonadati > Bacteroidota > Cytophagia > Cytophagales > Cytophagaceae > Spirosoma > Spirosoma jeollabukense. The sequence continues at coordinate 427,899 of NZ_BAAHAD010000005.1, read as the reverse complement.
TTCACCAATTTTGAATGTGTAAAAGATGTTCAAACTAATTGTAAGTGGACAAATCAGCCTAAACCTTCAACATATAATACAACCGATCACCCGACCGGCTGAGATTGATTAATAAAAAGAGTGACTTCTAAACCGCTTTCAGAGCATCGTTTGCATCCGACTGCTGGAAGTAAAAGCCTACTCATACACCCCGGCCATATCTTCATCCAGATCACTCATCCGCAGATCTTCCAAGTACTCTTCCGTAGTGGAGAATTTGGAGTGACCCAGGGCCGCGCTGATCTTTCGTTTATCCGCTACTTTGCTATCGGCTAACCGGGCAAACGTATGGCGAGCTACGTGCGTGGTCAAATTGACGCCAAACCCGGCCAGCCGGGCAATCTCTTTCAGGTTAAAATTGATTTGAGCCGACTTGCTTTCTACCTCATCTCCCACCCATTTGGTGTTCTGCTCGATGGTAAAAGCTTTCTGCTCGGTCTTTTTCATCCACGGCAACAGGTAGGATTGGGTAGGATCATAATATCGTTCCACCACAATGCGGGCTTTACCTCGAAGCGGTACCGATATCAGATCACCCGTTTTCAGGCTGGTGTATTCCACGCGCCATTCCGCCCCAGTCTTAATGTCCGACGGGCGTAGCAGGAGCACATCCGATATTCGGGAACCATATAAATAAAACTGCAACAGAAATGTATCCCGCGTGAGGGCCAGCGTACCATTAAGTTCCATCGTTTCCAGCGTGGCCAGCTGCTCGGCAGTGAGTCGAGGCTTACGGGTCTGGGCTTTGGGGAATTCCAGTAGCTTCAGCGGATCGTTGGCCGTCAACCCCCGTTTCCGGGCATCTTCAAAAATGGTCGCCAGAAACTGCATGCGCTTGCGGAGCGTGTTATCCGACTTGGTGCCATTCTCTTTTAGCCAGCGGGCAAATTTTAAAATCCAATCTTCAGTAACCTCGTCCAAGCTTATATCGATCTCCTTTTGAAACTGCTCGATGCGATGCACGTGCGAGAGGTATTTTTCGGCACTGTGGTAAGAGCCCCGGCCGCGCATGCGTTCGATGTAAGCTTTAGCGGCCGCGATCAGCCCCGTCTGATCCCGCTGTTCTTCAAACACAGCCTCGGCCGAGATGGGTAGCTTCTTCCGTTGCAGATCCAGCAGACGCACCTCCGCCTTATGGTATTCATACAGGATGGTTTGATTGAAGGCCACCGCGTTGGATGAGACGATTTGACCTTGCCCGATTTCCAGAATTTGGGATCAATCTTACAAAGGGTTTTACGTCTAAACTGCCGACCTGCCAGGGTTTCATAGATCAACTGGAGCATGACAGCGTGGGTGCCATCAGAGTAAGCTTTCTGGTGGAGGACGACTTTAAGGGACGGCATAGGACGTTAAACCGGGTGCACAACGGTTGCACAACAAAGATAAAGAACGGCGGCTAACCGAGGTTAATAGAATAAGCTCGTAAACGCCATATAGACCTGTTTCAACGAGTTAAGCCGGAATGAATGGCTAAATATAGGGGAGTTGTAGTGTCTCCGTCTCCACAATTAAGACTGTAAATCAAATAGTTACGGGATTTGCACACAAAACGGGTGATGTTCATAGCATCGCCCGTTTTTGGTTTTAAGCGATTCTAACTTGTTTAGCTACCGGATAAGCAAAATAAATTTTACCTTCTAAGTTTTATCGTTTATGGCCACTTCATTTACTGAAACTCACTTAGGTAAAACCATTAACGAGGTCAAGGTAGTAGATCTAATTACTTATTTTTCAACTGAGCACGATGAATCCCTAACTCTTGAATTTAAATCTTTTCATCAAAAGGAAGGTGATATAAGACACAAAGAGAATGGGGTACTCCGGACTATCTGTGGGTTTCTTAACTCAAACGGTGGATTACTCATATGGGGAGCCCCAATAGGTACCAAAAAGGCCAACGGACAAAAGGTATTTACAGGTGACCTGTCCCCTGTAGAAAAACATTATACAAGGGATGATTTTATTCGAATGGTCTCTAATCGAATTATACCGTTTGTCGCCCCTGTTCAATTCAGAGATATAGAAATCGAAGCGGGTAAATTCGTATACTTAATCGATGTTCCCGAAAGTGAAGCAAAACCTCATCAGTTCGACAATATCTATTATATGAGGCTTGATGGACAAACTAAAATAGCTCCCCACTATATCATTGACGCATTATTCAAGCAAGTTAAAATTCCGAGCTTGAAAGTGTTTTTACGTCTGGATGAATTCACCCACTTAAGTGGAGAAGTGACATATAACTCAGTCAATTTGTTGATGACCTGTTTTCTCATAAACTCGTCAAGGTTTGTTCACGAATATGAACCATACTATATATTACAGCCAGGTGCGGGCGGGATCATAAATAAGGCTACTAATGAAGTAGAAAAATTTCGTCATATATATGAAATCCCCTCATTAAAAATTCTTACGTATAATTTACCAGTGATCAGGCAGGAGATTTTTCATTTGACAATGGATCAGCATTATGAATGGTGCGATAAAAGCTTATCCATTCCCATTACTATTGTCGGTGGTGGCAGGCTTTCTCCACTGGTTAGTAGTGGCAGGCTTTCTCCACTGGTTAGTAGTAGTTATGAACTAGAACTAGTGGACGCCAGCAAGAACAAAGATCTAGTTCTATCTAGGCAAGTTCCAGTCGATCGAGTTATAAAATTAAAGCCCATTCATATAAACCAGTTCAAACATGACGAGTGGACAGGTTCCGAGGAAGAACGCTTAAATTCAATAATAAATAAATCCAAGGCGCGCAATTGATGTACACTTGTCAGGATTACCAGGGGCAATGGGCCGGTTCCGGAAAGTACTCTTCACTGATAAATTTTCCGGTTGGTCCATCCTGTCCAATCAGCGCATACTTGACCAGGCGTTGCCCAGCCTCTTCGACAGTGCTGGTGCCCTGGTGGTTGGTAAAGTCGGTTTGGGTGTATCCAGGGCAAACGGCGTTGACTTTGACACGTGTATTACGAAGCTCATAAGCCAGATTGACTGTATACATATTCAGGGCCGACTTAGACGATTGATATACCACGTAGCGGGTGGGGTAATCAGGATTATTCAGGTCAGCGGCCAGGGTCAGGGAAGCCATGCTGGTGCTTACATTTACGATACGGGGCGCAACAGACTCCTTCAGCAAATCAATAAACGCCTGCGTCACTCGGACCACGCCGAAAACATTGGTTTCATAAACTGTCCTATACGCATCAATCGTGGTTTCGAGGGCCGATTGCTCAAACGCGCCTGAAATGCCGGCATTGTTGACCAGCACGTCCAACATCATTGTTTTTTCGCCTACTAGGGCACGGGCAGCCTTAACCGATTCAGGATTGGTCACATCAAGTTGTAGGGCCTGGACGTTGTTTAGCCCTTCGGCGTTGAGCCTTTCGACTGCCGAAATACCACGTTCCAGACTACGACTTCCTACATACACGAAGAATCCGTTTTGGGCGAGCTGTCTTGCTACTTCATAGCCAATGCCTTTGTTACCTCCTGTTACTAATGCTGACTTCATAGGGCTACGTAGTTTAAAATGAATGAAAGCAAAAGTAGCTAGCGACAAAGCGGTCGATCTGGACAAATCAGCTCAATTACTGGACAAATAATGCCGGTCAGCGACAAAGTCACTGATATTTTTGCCGGTCCTCTTTTTAAACAAGCGGGAAAAATAATCCGGGTCGTTAAAGCCCAGCTCATAAGCCAGTTCCTTGACCGACAGAGGGGAATAATGCAATTTCCGCTGGGCTTCCTGAATCAGTCGGTTGGTGATCCATTCTTTGGGCGAAAGGCCTGAAAACTCCTTTACCAGGCCATAAAGACTACTCGGAGTCATCGCCAGTTCTTCCGCAATGGTATGTACGTCATGCTGCTCGGTCAGGTGCGTTTCCACCGCCAGTGTAAAGGCGACATATTTTGACAACTTAAGGTTGGAGGAGGCAGGCTGAGGGCGGTCCTCAAAGTAAGCACTGTTAAACTCGGTCAGCAACGTGTTTAGATGCGCTAAAATAATGGCTACTTTCCTGGGCTTACCAGACGAATGGAGTAGCTGAAATAACATCGACAACACCACCTTTACTCGTTCCTTAGCCTCTGGCTCGAACGTGATTGTATTTGCCCGAAAAGGATTGACCAGGAAAGGGAAAGCTTGTGGAAGCAGCGCCAGCGTGTTCTCATCAAATCCGATTTTATATTGTTGCGTAGCTTTATTGGGGAATGGATGAGCGAAGATTTGATTAGGCGTACCAAAAACCACTTGACTATCGGAAATAGCCATGTCTTGCCCGTCTACCTGACAGGTTTCCGCTCCCTGATCCACAAACACAAAATAATAGTAGGCTAACCTGTGGGGTTGAAGCAGCTTCTGCCAGACCCCATCTGGCAGCGTGATGGCACAATTTTGGTTCACCGTGATGGGCACTTTATCATGGTGCTTGATCTGGTCTAGTAATCCTTTTGTTTCCTGCACGACGGGTTATGTGGTTAGAACAAATACCTCAACAAAAAAAAGGAGCGATTCGTGTCTGGTTAAAAAAGCACGATACGAACGAAAAGTCACGTTGCTGATCCCTTACCGTCAATCCAGAACAATCACCGACTTTCCGATCAGTTTACCCCCACGGGCTTCCCGGTAGGCTTCCCGGACATTCGTAAAGGGATACGTTTTAGCCAGCACGATCTGCAAGTCAGCTTCCGCTAACTTCGTTAACGTATTGAGGCCTTCAGCCGTCGGTTTGACGATCAGAATCTTATGTTTTTGGTTGGAAAAGATATTGTTGAGAAATGAGCCAATAAGCGCCAACGGGGAAGGAAGCGTACTGACAAAGACGGATTTGGGTTTCATAAGGCTTTTGGCCTCATGAAAAGGAAGTTTGGTGGTGAGGTCAATCACCGCGTCGAATCGTTGAGCCAGCAGCTTGATATCCTGCTTCTTGTAGTCGACTACGGTATCCGCACCCCATTGTATGGCCTGGGCAACGCCTTTCGTACTAACTACGGCGGTTATTTTGGCACCGCGTTTTTTAGCCATTTGTACGGCAAACAGGCCAATTCCACCGGTGGCCCCGTTGATCAATACGTCCTGATTAGGGCTAACGGCTGCCAGTTGATCCATAATCTGTAGGGCTGATAGCCCGGTTAGGGGTAAGGCGGCTGCCTGCTCAAAGGAAATATTGGTGGGTTTTAGGGCAATATCGGTCGGGTTGACGACCACGTAATCGGCCAGGGCTCCTCCTTTAAACACATCCAGTACCCCAATAACTGCATCCCCCGCCCTAAAGCGGGTAACGGCGCTGCCAGTTTGTTCAACAATTCCCGAAAAATCGATGCCCACCGATTTTGGGAATGAAGAGCCCGACATCAACTTCATGTCGCCCCCGTACACCTTCCAATCCAGGGGATTAATCGAAGCCGCTTTTACCCGGATCAGCAGTTGATCATTCTGGATAGGGGGCACGGCTTGCTCGGTCACCTCCAGCACGCTTTCATCCCCGAACTGGTTATACATTACTTTTCTCATGATGGTTGAGGTTTTAAGTTAATTAAAATGCCCAGTCATTAAAAAGGTACTGGGTCTACTGCCGGGCTAGACAAGCTGGGGCAATCCATCCCATACTGGGTAGTCGGTATATCCCTGCATACCAGGTGTATATAAGGTTGTGTAATCCACCTTATTAAGGGGGGCGTTTTTTTCGATCCGGTTCATGAAGTCAGGGTTAGCCAGGAAGCTTCGGGCAAAGGCCACCAGATCGGCCGTTCCGGCCTGTAATTTGGCTTCAGCAGTTTCCGGTGTTAGTCCGTTGCAGTAAATAAGCGTATTGGAAAAAGCGCTGCGGATCGCCTGATGCGTTTTCTGAGGTATCGACGGGTTGTCGGAAATGTGAAGATAGGTGATGCCCAGGCGATTCAATTCTTCACTCAGGTACACATAGGTTTGGTGTACGTCGGCTTCCTCGTAGGCGGGCATATCGCTTAGCGTAGAGTAGGGCGATATACGCAATCCAACCTTCTCGGGGCCGATGGCATCGGCGATTTTTTCGGCGATCTCCAGGGTTAAGCGGCTGCGGTTTTCAATGCTTCCGCCATAGTTGTCCGTACGGGTATTGACATGGGGGTTTAACGATTGCTCCAACAGATACCCGTTGGCACCGTGCAGTTCCACCCCGTCAAAACCGGCCCTAACTGCGTTCTTGGCGGCTTTTACGAAGTTATTAATCACATTCGTTATCCCTTGATCATCAAGGGGTACCGGTGCGGAATAGGCCTGCAAGCCAGCCGTGTCGGTATAGATTTCTCCGGCCGCTCTACGATCCGAGAGACCTACCGGCTGATAGCCTTCCGGTAAATTAGCAACATGAGCGATCCGGCCTGTATGCATCAACTGGACGAATATCCTGGCACCGCTCTCATGGACGCCCCGGGTGACCGCCTGCCAGCCGTCGACCTGAGCCTCAGAAAAAATGCCCGGAATGCGGGGATAGCCCAACCCTTCCGGACTGGGTGAAGTTCCTTCGGTAACAATCAGGCCCGCTCCAGAACGCTGCTTGTAATAAGTAGCCATCAAAGCATTGGGTAAATTGTTCTGGGCCCGGCTGCGTGTCATGGGAGCCATTACAACATGGTTTTTCAATTGGAGTGCACCTTTGGTAAAAGGCAGGACTAATTTTTTCATGGCCGTGTGTTTTAGTTTCGACACAGCAAAGGTGAGCCTGCTAAAGATGGGGAAATAGCGCAAAAAGCCGGAAAAATAGTCGAATCCGACAAGGCCGGTCCATCCCGATAAATAGCCGGTCTGGTGCTCTTAGTCTCCGTTGAAAGAAGCCTGCCGACTATGTAATTTGGTTTGTCTGATTGGACTGATTTTATGTCCCATCGGAATAGTTTCCAACCCGGAGCCGCTTGAAATTTGTGGTGTTTTTAAATCAAAACCTTATGGAAAATCACAAAAAACCGTTCACAGTTGGCCCTGAAGAGGGTAAAACCGTTTCCGTTGTTGGTGACACCTACCGAATCCTGATTAGCGGAGAGACCACTGGAGGAGCTTTCGCTACGATTGATATGCTGATTCCGTCCGGCGGTGGCCCTGGACCACACGCCCATGCGGATTTCGAAGAATCCTTTTACGTGATCGACGGCGAAATCGAGGTCAAATCCGAGTTTGGCCATTACACGGCAACTAAAGGATCTTTTATTAGCATTCCGAAAGGGGGCGTGGTGCACGCCTTTAAAAATAATACCGGGCAAACGGCTCATTTGCTTTGCACCGTGGTACCGGCCGGGTTGGAAACGTTCTTCGAGGAGATCGGCCAGCCGGTTGCTCCTGGCCAGTTTCTGCCGGTGCCCCATTTTGATGAAGCAACCATTCACCAACTACAGGCTATCGCTCAAAAGTACGGTCAGCAAGTATTCCCTCCCGATTATCTGGGGTAAACAGGGCGTTATGAGTACGAATATCGCTTTGGATTTAGGCCATACTGCTTTTCAAAGACCCGGCTAAAGTGGCTCAGATTGGAAAAGCCCAGCTCGTAGCCCACTTCGCCCACCGAATGCTTGCCCTGCTTTAATAGGAAGGCGGCTTCTTCCATGCGGGCCTGCTGGTAATAATTGTAGATGGTGCTGCCAAATGTTTGCTTAAAAAGCTGTTTTAGTTTGGTTTCGCTCATCGCAGCGATCTGGGCGAGCTCACGGATGACCGGTGGCACGCTCAGGTCGCTGATGATTTCATTTCGTATATACAAAAGCCTTTCAGCATCGGCGCTGTTAATCGCCTGATGAGCAGCACTTTCGCGTAAAGACAGTTTATGAAAAACCAGATAGAGCAGTTCCTGCACCTTGATCTGCATGTAGAAGTGGCTCAGATTCGTGGTCATGTCCATGGCGGCCATGTTTTTAAGCAGCAGCTTGGTCTCGGCTTCCATCCGTTCGAAAAAAAGAAAGGAGTTACCGCTGCCGGTAATAGTTTGGAGAACCGAATTGGGCTCGTTGTGCCCTAATAATTCGGTTAAACGGAGCGGCTTTATGGCGACCACCACGTACTGAATCTGTTGATGGGCGGGAAATCGTAAGGTTGAGCTAAGATCGTTGGAGGTAACCTGGATCGCCGACTCATCGCGCTGCGAAAACAGGACCTGGGTGTTCTCATTGTAAGCGATCTGAAGCGCCTGTTCGTTATTGTAATAAAAGACAGTGATCAAGTCATTTCCCTGGTCGGATGAATTTCGATTAACGATGAGATCTTCCTTGAGCAAGTACCGGTGGATGGTGATCTTAAAGTCGGGCCCGAAGGCTAACTTGCGGATATACCCCTGTCCTAGATGGTCTGGTATCATCAGCAGGCCGTTTTGTACCGTTGCCTGTATGTGACGGGCAAAGTACGTCATATAGTCAAAATCGGGTGTCGCGGTAAAACTGAATAGCATAACGAAAGGACCGTAGGTGGCTACTGTTTAGCCATAATTCAGGATCGTAATATATACCCACAGCGTTGAATTTGAAAATAGGCAGGCTTCGATCAGCCGCGTATCTGGTTATAAATCGGTTGGCATTCTTTCCGGTCAAACAAGTATCCTCTCTGAACATGGCATGAGGGAAACTTGATTGCCACTGGTTTGATGAAGGCCTGCACGAAACAAAGTGCCCGGCTATTCAGTAGTTAGGGCAACGAGCCGTTCTTGAGCAACCAGGTCATCCGAATCGGCTGTGGGTATCCACTCGTTACCAACAACATGGGCAAAGGCACCAAACTATATAGCATTTTTTTCAATAAATGCCCCCGATGTCAAAAGGGGAGCTTCTTTTTGACCAATAATCCTTATAATCTTAAGAAATTTGATCAAATGAATCCCCAGTGTCGCTGCTGCGATGAACGTTTTGAGCGAGAGCCGGGCTATTATACGGGTGCTCTCTACGTGAGTTATGCGTATTATACAGCCCTGATCGTGAGTTGCTTTGTGATCATGGAGGTGTTACTGGATTGGGATCTGAGCTATTTTCTGGGTGTTTTAATCAGTTTAATTCTTTTGCTAACTCCGCCCGTTTTCCGGCTGGCCCGCTTAACCTGGATTAATTTTTTTATTTCGTACGATGCTCACAAACTTACCCATTGTCCTTGATGAGTAAGGGAAGCGGTAGACTGAGTTAGGCTCGTGTGCCGATGGCCATGGCTGATACAGACAGGCTGTCTGCGTAGGCAGAGCCAGTTCGTGCCCGATCTGGCCAAATTGATTACCTCTTGCAGTGTAGCAGGTTTGAGAAGCGGTTCTTGTCAGGGGCCTTGCCGATAATTCTACGAAACAGGTAAGGGCCCTAGCCGTTTTTCCAGTATGCCCTCATTCTTTTCTGGCAAAGTAACTCCTGGCTATGGGTCAAGGCTATTGCACTAGCTGAGGACTTATGCCGTCGCTACGTATGTCCCCGTCATGCCTACCGGCCCGCTACTACTAACCGAATAAACTGAGTGCGTTAAAGCCACATCGTTCGGCTTGCTCTAATGGTAGTCGCCCACATAAGAAGCCGTGAGCATTGGGTCCTGTTGGTATAGTTGACCTCTTTGTGAAAACGAGTGTAAAACGACCCCGACGATAGCCTACTCGCCCTGGACGCTGAACAGATGCGCGTCTTAACAGTTAACTTGCTACGCTAATGATTGTGAACAATGACTGGCTCTACTTTGCCATTGAATCAGGGAAAGGCGCTTAATGAGCGTTTAGATGTAGATTTTGCGTTACAAGCAGCTCGGCTTGGCGTCTGGGAACTTGACCTGACCACCAACCTGATTAACTGGGACGATAGGTGCCGGAACCTGTTCGGACTGGCGGCCAATTCTCCATTTCCCCTCTATGAACAGGCGCTACGTTATATTCACCAGGAAGACCGCAGTCGGGTAGACCAGGCCGTAAAATGGGCGCTGAATCCAGCGTCTGGAGGGCAGTTTAACGTTGAATTTCGCACAATTGGCGCGGCTGATGACGTGCTACACTGGGTTCGGCTTATGGGCCGCAGTTATGCCAATGAAACAAACCAGGTGTACCGGCTTGCCGGTGTTGCTCAGGATGTTACCGCCTTAAAAACGACCGAACAGCAGCGCCCACTAACCGCTGATTTACTGCAATCCATTTTTGACAGTTCGGCAGATGGCATCAGTGTCCTCAGAAGCATTCGGGATGATCGGGGCTACATAGTGGATTTTGAATACCAGTTGGTGAACCGAGTCACCGAAGAGGCCAATAACCGGACTGATCTGGTGGGACAGCGTTATTCAGTAGCCCATTCGGGGTTTAAGCAGGTGGGTTTGTTTGACAGTTTAAAAGACGTTGTCGAGACGGGCCAAACCCGGCGAATGGAGTTCCTGTATGCCGGAGAAGGCCTGAACAACTGGTACTCAACCACCGCTGTTAAACTTGATGATGGCGTCGTGTTAAGCTTTCGGGACATCACGCACGACGTTGTGTCCCGGCAGCAAATGGAATCCAGTGAACAGCGATTTCGAAGTCTAATTGAAGAAGCTCCGGTAGCTACTTGCCTGCTGGTAGGTCAGGAAAGGATTATAGACGTGGCGAATGACGTTATGCTTAGCTACTGGGGCAAAGACCGGTCGGTGATTGGAAAGCCTCACGAGGAAGCCATACCGGAGCTAAAAGGTCAACCTTTCGAGCGGTTATTGGACGAGGTGTTTGCGACAGGCAGGACGTATGAGTCGAAGGGTGCTCCGGCCGAATTGGCGATAAACGGTCAATTGGGCACGTACTACTTTGATTTTACGTATAAACCCCTGCGCAATCCGGCTGGTGAAGTCGACGCTGTTTTAGCCATGGCTATCGATGTGACCGAGCAGGTTATCGCTCGAAAAAAGCTGGAAGAGAGCAAAGAACAGGTAGAGTTTGCCATTGATGCGGCTGAATTAGGCACGTGGGATTTAAATCCGGCGACAAATAAGTTCACGGCGAATCTCCGATTAAAAGAGTGGTTTGGCGTGTCGCCCGAAGAGGAAATATCGCTTACGCTTGCCACCGATATCATTGTTGACGAAGACAGGCAACGGGTTATCGACGCTATCGAACGAGCGTTACAGTACGAGTCGGGTGGTCGATTTGATATTGAGTACACACTCGTTAATCCGGTAACCAAACAGGCCCGAATAGTACGAGCTAAAGGAAAAGCCTGGTTTACGGATGAACAGGCAGCGTATCGATTCAATGGTACGCTTCAGGATATAACAGAGGGAAAAAAAAATATAGAAGCCATGCTCGAAAGCGAGCAAAGCTTACGTAGCCTGATTGAAAGTGCTCCCTTCCCCATTGGTGTTTACGTCGGTCGCGACATGCGCATCCAGTTCGCCAACCAGACTATTATGGACGTATGGGGCAAAGGCAATGACGTAGTGGGTAAGCGCTATCCAGAGATACTTCCGGAGCTGGCAAATCAGGAAATTTATGAACAGATAGCGCGCGTCTACAACACGGGTATTCCCTTTCACGCAAAGAACCAGCGCGTAGATATTGTTGTGGATGGAAAACTTCAACCTTATTACTTCAACTACAGTTTTACGCCACTTTTCAATGCCGAAGGGCAGGTGTATGGCGTGATGAACACGGCGGGCGAAGTAACGGATTTGATGGTGGCCAAGCAGCAGGTGGAAAAGACCGAAATGGTGCTTCGGGGGGCTATTGAACTGGCCGAACTGGCGACCTGGAGTATGGACATTCAAACCGGCACGTTTACCTATTCGGAGCGGTTTATGCACTGGCTCGGTTTCTCGAAGGCCACCAGGAGTTTAGATGAAGACTATAATCCGCTGCCAGATGACTACCGACAATCTGTTGCTGAGGCTATTGCCGACGCAGTCAAACCGGGATCGACTGGATTTTACGAAAATGAGCATCCAATTATCAATCGACTGACGGGACAGATACGTATCATTCATGCACAGGCACAGGTATTCTACGATGCTGACGGAAGACCCTTGTCACTGAGCGGAATGGCTCAGGATGTTACGGAGCAACGGCAGGTTCAACTTTCCCTGGAACAGCAGGTGCAGGAGCGTACCGAAGAACTGGAAGCCACCAATGAGGAGTTAGCCGCCACGAATGAGGAACTGGCCACAACGAATGAAGAATTAGCCGCCACGAATGAAGAGTTTGAGGAAGCCAATCAACTCCTGATCCGGTCTAATGAGAACCTGGAGCGGTTTGCCTACATTGCCAGTCATGATTTGCAGGAACCACTACGTAAGGTGCAGCAATTCGGTGATCTGTTGAAAAATCAGTACGCGGCTCAATTGGGTGAAGGGGTTGGTTATCTGGAGCGTATGCAGGTAGCCGCTGGCCGAATGTCGACTCTTATCAAGGATCTGCTGAGTTTCTCCCGCATTTCTACCCAACGGGATACCAGCGAATCGGTGCAGCTAAAAGCGATAGTTCAGGGCGTCGTTAACGATTTAGACCTAGTGATTCAGGAGACGGGTGCACTGGTTATTATTGAACCGTTGCCGATAGTCCAGGGCGATCCTTTACAGTTGGGTCAGCTCTTTCAAAATCTGCTCAGCAACGCGTTGAAATTTCGTCAACCCAACGTAAGTCCAACCATTCGGATAGAGGCAAAGGTTTTGGCTGCCAAAGATCTACCAATATCGGTGAAACCGGCACGCGCGGCCAGAACGTATCATCGCATTCGCGTATCGGACAATGGGATTGGCTTTGATGAGAAATATCTGGACCGCATTTTTCAGGTTTTCCAGCGACTACATGGCAAAAATGTATACGCTGGGACAGGTATTGGCCTGGCCATCTGCGAGAAAGTAGTAACGAATCATGGAGGTGCCATTACCGCTACCAGTAAACCCGGTGCCGGTGCTACGTTCGACGTCTATTTGCCCGCAGAAAGCAACGCAAATTAGGATACAAAAAGACCGGCCGAAATGGACCGGTCTTTTTGTATACAGCACTACGAATTACGATTTTACGGGCGTTTTTAGCAGACTCTTTCGCACTTTATCGGCAGCCGCCAAATCCATGAGTGTAATGTTGGCCCGCTGGCGCATGGTCGGCGAAGCGGTCAGGAACTCCGTAGCCATTTGAATCAGCAAAGCGGCCGTTGCGGCCCCATTTGTTTTGCGACGAACTGAGCGATTCGCGTCCGGGGAGGGGGATAATTTATTGGCAAGATATGTTGACTCCATTTGTCGACTTTTCTGTTGTTTACGTTCTACTATAAGAACAAAAAAATAACCTTTTTTAGTCAAATCTGATGTCTTTTTTGCCAAATTTTTAACCCTTAAATTGAGGTTAAACGATAAATTACCAGTTTGATAATTAATAGCTTACAGTTAATTAGTGCGTCAATGTGTTACGTTTGTAGACGTGCGAAATTATTGTCGACCGAAGCCCCCAAAATACAGCCCATTAAAGGACTTTTAGTGTATAGCTTCTTTGTGTTCTTTATGCCTCGGCAGCCAGTAAATCACACGGAGATAGCTCATATATCTAATGTCAATTGCCCGGTGACAGGCCCGTTGCTTTCCTGGAGACTGGAGAGCGAAACCCCCAATAACCGGATGCCCTGAGCGAGCGGCAGGATTGACTGGAGCAGGTCAAGTACAAGGCGCGTTAACGTAGGTTTGTCACTAACGGAACTCAGTGAACTACGGCTGCGGGTGATCTGGCTGAAGTCGGCATATTTAACTTTCAGGGTGACGGTTCTGCCCAAAATGCCGGTACGTTCACAGTAGCTCCACACACTGTCAATGAGCGGACCCAGGGACGACGCCAAAAGAGGGTAGTCTGTTAAATCCTCTTCAAAGGTGGTTTCTGAACCAACTGATTTGCGAACTCGATTTGGCGTCACGGGCCGTAGATCAACAGCGCGAGCAATGGAATAGTAATGTTTGCCAACTTTGCCGAACTGTTGCGTTAAAAACGCTTCGGTCTGCTGGCGAAGGTCCAGGCCCGTAAAGATGCCAAGCTCATTCATCCGGGCTGCCGTTACCCGGCCAACTCCGTGAAATTGCTCTACTTTTAAGGATTCGACAAAGGCTAGTCCGTGCTGCGGTTTAATGACATACAAGCCGTCTGGTTTATTATAGTCAGACGCCAGTTTCGCCAGGAATTTGTTATAGGAAACTCCCGCCGATGCCGTCAGGTAGGTTTCCTGTTTAATCTGGTCTTTGATAGCCTTGGCCAGTAACGTAGCCGAAGGGTTGTTGGTGAGGTTCTCCGTTACGTCCAGGTAAGCTTCGTCCAGTGAGAGGGGTTCAATCAGCGGGGTATACTGAGCGAAAATAGCCCGTATCTGCTGGGAAACGGTTTTGTAAACATCAAAACGCGGTTTGACAAAGATGAGATCAGGACATTTGCGGATGGCGATGGAGGACGCCATGGCGGAGCGTACCCCATACTGGCGGGCTTCGTAGCTGGCGGCTGCTACGACTCCGCGCTGGCGGGAACCCCCCACGGCTACGGGCTTACCCCGAAGGTCAGGATTGTCCCGTTGCTCGACCGATGCATAGAAAGCATCCATGTCAATGTGAATGATTTTACGGGTTACGTACTCCACCGCCTTACTTGCTACGTTGCTGATACGCTGCCAGCTTATTTTGTTGATGCCTGTTTCATCAGACAATATAGGTACTTTATCGTACAACTATATCATAGCCCTAAACTAACTATTCCTTATTTTTGCCGCATGCAATTGAGTAAGGAACATCAGGAATTAGTTAATTTTTTTGCCAACCAATCGTTACCGACTGGTCCACAGCACATTAATGAGTATAGTGTTTTCCTCAATCTACCGGGTGCCGTGTCCGCCCAGCTTAAGCAATTACAGAGTGATGTTGATGCGTCGCGACGATCGGCCGCTTTGATGCTGAATCAAGTCCGAAACTGGCTGATGAATCAGGAAAGGACCCGTTAATGATCAATTGATCCGATGCTGGCTTCAACGCCGAACGCCTTCTTATTTTTCGTACTGACGTATCATTTCCTGAAGACGGTTTGCCTTTTTTCTCAGGCGTTTGTCCCATTTGGCATCGATCCGGCCAATCAATCTATAATACGTTTCGTGGACAGCATTCAGACAACAGTACGTACTATACGTCTCCATGAAGGCTGCCAGTAAGTCAAGATCATCGGGCTTAAAGTGGGCAGGCAGCGGGTACCGCTGTAGAAATTCTTTGGCTGGTTTCATTAACTAAGTCACATAAGCACAGTCATGTTTTGTCGGAATCTACAATGGCAGGTTTTACTTGTGCTACGTTAAGTAGTGACGGAAATTATATATTTTGTCACAAAGTGGGTGAAAAACAACTCGCCTGAGCCAGGGAATACTTGGCTGTTGGAAGTGTGAGATCAACTCCAGTCTCCACCAAACATAGCTAATCTACTTGTATTTGTTTTTGGAAAATATGGTTCAACTATCTTTTTATTCCTTAAACATTTAGTTACTTTCTGTGATATATGGGTATATATTTTTACTTTTTTGATAATAGATGCCTTACTTATTTTATACTATGGAACAGTCAATTTTGAATGGAAAGAAACTTGCTCTACTACTTTTATTGATAGTAACTGCGAGCAACCTAGAGGCTCAGGTTCGTATAGGGCCATCCGCTGGATCAATAGATGGGTCTGTCTCACTCGATGTATCATCAGGGCCGTATGCTTCGGGTAGTCCCTTCCGAGGGTTATTAGTCCCATCGGTAACGACCACTCAGCGTGGTCAGATTCAGAATCCAGTTAAGGGTTTACTCATTTTTAATACCAGCACGAATCAGATTGAAGTAAACACTGGAACGCCTGCTGCTCCCATCTGGACGGCGGGCGGGGCCAGTAGTAGTGGCGGCAATTCTGGGTGGAGCCTGACGGGTAATGCAGGCACAACGAGCGCTAATTTCCTGGGTACAACCGACAATGCTCCTCTTCGTTTCAAAGTAAATAATCAAAATGCGGGTTGGATCGATCCTACACTTTATAATATTGGCCTGGGCTATTTAGCGTTAAATCCCGCGGCAACGGGTCAGGGAAATACAGCCATTGGCACCTTCGCCCTGGCTGGCAGCACAACTAGTAATTTCAACACAGCGGTAGGCTTTCAGGCGTTGAACAGTAACGCTACGGGTTCGTTCAATACCGCGATGGGCACCGTAGCTTTGCTGGCCAATACCACGGGTCAGTTCAATGTAGCTTCGGGTTATAAGGCCTTGTTCAAGAACATTGATGGCTCCGGGAATACTGCTATAGGCTCTGTCGCCCTGCAGGAGAACACGAGCGGACATGATAATACGGCATTGGGAACGAACACCTTAAATGCCAATACAACAGGTAATTTCAATACGGCTGCCGGGGCCGGTGCTTTACAAAAAAACACGCTGGGTTTTGGTAATACGGCCGTGGGGCATAATGCCGTGGCGGCAAATACAACAGGCTATTCTAATGTAGGGTTGGGAGAAGACGCTTTAATTGTTAATGTTGATGGGCACGATAATACAGCACTGGGCGCTAATTCTCTAAGTGCCAACACTACTGGCTACTATAACACGGCTGCTGGTGCTGGGGCTTTACAGAAGAATGTTTCGGGCTATAGTAATATTGCTATTGGGCATAACTCTACGCTGGTAAATACGACAGGCTATTCTAATGTAGGCGTAGGTGAAAATGCCTTAGGTGCCAACATTGATGGACATGATAATACGGCGCTGGGAAATGCTTCTTTGTTAAACAACACCAGTGGGAGTAATAATACCGCATCTGGACTTGTTGCCTTACGATACAATACGACTGGATCACGTAATACAGCTTTAGGATTTGATGCAGGACCTAGTGCCGCTAGTCCAAACTTAACCAATTCGACAGCTATCGGCGCCAATGCTGTTGTGAGTACAAGCAATACAATTGTGCTTGGTGACAATACCATCACTTCATTACGTTGCAATGTGCAATCGATCTCGGCTCTTTCTGACAAGCGCATCAAGGAAGATATTAAAGCTGATGTCCCTGGACTGGGTTTTATCACCCGGCTTACCCCCGTTACGTATCATGTAAATAAAACTAAGGAAGCTCAGCTTGTAGGCTATCCATTGATAAACATCAGCGAAGATAAAGTGCTCCACAGTGGTTTTCTGGCGCAGGATGTCGAAGCGGCCGCTCAGGCAGTAGGCTATGATTTTGAAGGTGTCCGCCGGGAAGAAGGGGGGAAATATTATACCGTAGGCTACACATTGTTTGTCATTCCGTTGGTACAGGCGGTAAAAGATCTTAACGCCGAAGTGAACCAATTAAAAGCAGAACTGGCTGCGGTAAAAGAAAAAGAGCAGGCGAACCAGGCCCGACTTGATAAGCTGGAAGCGCTGATTCAGGACACGACACGTAGTACCTCTGTTACGTTCCATCCTGAGTTGTCTGCAGATAAAACGAGCGATCCGAACCGCCAAAAAATAAAATAGCGGGCTATTTAGGGAAGAAAGTAGGTGAAATGACGTTTAAGGAGGTAAAACCTCCCTAAATAGTCAATACATGGCAAATCAGCCCGGTGGTTGGTTCGGTAAATTGAGTAACCTGATCATACCAGCCAGCCAGACCGAAACCAATACGGTTCCTGCCGTCACCAACAAACGCATGCTGGACGAACTCGTTGCCAGTTTCGAGGATTCCATCAGCAGGGAGTCAGTCGGGACGAGCCTGTTGTTCAACGCTCATTTTCTGATTATCCTGCATCCCGACACCTACGAAGATCGGCAGAACGCGTTTCCGGTTGTGGTCAACGAAGCCGTTCAGGCGTTTAAAGCGGTGATCGACGCGCATAAGGAAGCGTACGGGCGCGTATCGCCAGTTGCATCGAGCTGGTTTTTTAAATTTGGGGCAGGGCGGGAGTTCGCGGGCGAACCAGTCACGCCCACCGATGTGAAAGTAGTGGGGGCACTGACCGGAATTTTGCCCGGTAACGTAGCGGCTAACTCGCCATCGGAGAAAGTGAACGTAACGCGTCGGGTTAAGCTAACCAACCGATATGAGAAAGTTGACGTTGACCTCAGCACCTTTCAACACATCGATTTCCGCGAACCAGGCGCTTTTGTTGTAAAATTTAATTTCGAGAACACGCCCGCCCGAGTACCGGCTGCGGGGGTTACCAAAGTGGCACCTGCTACGTTACCGCGTAGCCTTGATGCGGGCCTGGCACAGATTAGCTTCTACCTGGCTGAACAGAACAAAGAAGCCGCGTACCTGATGCGTGACCGGGAAATTGTAGTAGCCAGGAAAGAGCCCGACAATCAGCATTTTCCGAACTACCTGCTGCTCGAATCGGCCTACGTATCGAATCCCCACGCCCGAATTCGGTATGATGACGCAACGCAATCCTTTCAGATCGCTTCATTCAGCCGGAATGAAACCCGCGTGAACGAAAAACTGATTCCACGTAGTGAACCCGCTAGTCCCCAGTGGTTTGACTTGCCGGGGAAGTCCCAGATTTTACTGAACAGCATGGTTACGCTTACTTTTCAAAGCAATTCGTAGCACCGTGATCGACTTTCTGCTTGTCTTTTTATTGTTTCTGTTTGTTGCCTTTTTAGTGATCAGGCATTTTCAGGATTTACCCCGCTGAGTATCGGTTTACAGGGTTCGGTCTATGGTTTTTGGCGGTCCGTCGCGTTAGCTCACCATAAACTGAATACCGTAAACCAAATACCGTAAACTAAATAAGAATGAGTTCATTACTAATCGCTGGTCAGACCGATGTAGGCAAACGTCGCGAAGACAACCAAGACACGTTTATTTGTACAACGATCTGGGCCGATACCAGCGCGTTGCTGGTGGTCATTGACGGGGTTGGTGGGTATGCCGGGGGCGACAAAGCTGCGGCCATTGCGAAGGAGTCGATCGAACGCTACATGGCAACGCCCAACGGCAATCCGCTGTCGATGTTACGGGAAGCGGTTGTGTTTGCCAATAATCAGATCAATGAACAACGCCAGCAGGACCCTCGTCTGGGGCAGATGTGTTGCGTATTAACGGCGGCCCTCGTCGATAGTATCAAGCATAGATTATACTACGTTCATGTTGGCGATACACGCCTGTACCGTTTCCGGGCAGGCGAACTTGCCAAGCTGACGCAGGATCATTCGATGGTGGGTGTTCGGGAAGATGCCAATGAACTGTCCGAAGCCGAAGCCATGCGTCACCCACGCCGGAACGAGATTCTGCGCGAAGTTGGCTCGACAGAACACCGGGTCGATGATCCTGATTTTCTGGAGTCGGGAGAGACCGACTTTCTGCCCGGTGATCAACTGCTGTTATGCAGTGACGGCCTGACAGATATGATTACAAAAGCCCAGATCAAGGCTGTGTTAAAACGACCCATTGCGCTGGAAGAACAGACCGCTGAGTTGATCCGGGTGGCCAATGATCAGGGAGGGAAAGACAATATTACCGTTGTATTAGCCCAGAACACGAACCAGTTGACCGAAACTGCGTCTTTGGAAAGCACGGCTTTATTGCCTGATAACCGTACGCAGCAACCGGCCGTTGCTACGTCTCCACCAGCTGGTTCCGCCAGCGCCCCCACGGTGCCAACTCCCAAAAAACTATCCTCAACGGGTCCGTGGATTTTTCTGATCGTCCTTTTGGTGGGTGTAGTTGCTGGAGTTGTGTGGTATCAATCATGGCCATCCGGTGAACCCCGATTGGCAAGCGATAGTCTCCACACCGAGACTGGTCAGGCCGATACCGTTGACTTGTCGATACCGGATAAGCTAAATTCTCATTTGGATTCGCTGGTACAGGTTGCTCACCGAAGCCCCGACCATCGGCTGGTTTTATCCGACGATACACTCCGTATCGACCAACCCCTTTTGCTGACAGATTCGTTACTTGCCATCCTTGGCGGCAATCGCCTGACGGTTATTGTGCCCCGTGATACCGGTAACGCTACGGTAGCGCTACGGGTGGACCGCCGGGGAGCTGTTAGTCTGACGAATCTGGTTATTCGTGGATTTAAAACCGGCATCGAAACCACCGGTGAGGCCCGTCTCCAACTGAACAAGGTGTATTTTAACCAGGTAGGTCTTCCCGTTCGGGCGGCTATTCGGCAGGATACGTGCCTGAATACAGTCATTGCCATTGCGGTTCAAAAACAACCTGTTCCGACTAAACCACTACGTCCCTGATGTCTACCGTTCGATTCAACACCCAGTTTCCCGGTTACGAAGTGCTGAGTGAGTTAGGCCGTAGCAACGCCCGCATCCTCAAGGCACGCCATCTGGACACGGGCGATCTGGTGGCGATCAAGCACTTCGCCCTGAATACCGATGCCGAAACGCTCCGTCGGTTTCAGCGGGAGTCGCAGATTATGACCAGCATTACACACCCCAATATTGTTAAGGTTCGGGAGGTGCAACTGGAAGCGGACCTACCCTATATCGTCATGGAATTGATCGAGGGCGGCAGTGTGTGCGACCTCATCAAAGAGCAAGGTCATCTTGACGTACCGACGACCATTCGGCTGGGATTGCAAATGGCCAGCGCGCTCCGGGTGATTCACGCGCAGGGCATTGTTCACCGCGATATCAAACCCGATAATATTCTGTACCGGCCGCTGCCTAGTGGCGAACTACATTTTTTGTTGACTGATTTTGGGGTTGCTCGCCTGCATGAACAGTCGAACACGCTAACGGGACAATCATTGATGACCTACGAATATGCATCGCCTGAGCAGTTTAATGATCCGAAAGGCGTAGGGCCAGCCACGGATTATTATTCGCTGGGTGTCGTGCTGTACGAATGTCTGACCGGGAAGGTGCCCTTTGCCATGGGTGACCAGTCGGGTATCGTTACGTTTATGAATAAGGTGCTCTCAGAAGCTCCGCCCGCGTTGACAGTTTCGACCAGCGGCCAATCACTTAGCCCATTCACCGACTTGCTGGAACGGCTCTTAACGAAGAAAGCCGCTGATCGGTTGAGTGATCCCGACGAACTGACCTGGCTGCTCAAACAAACCGAACTTGCTTACTTACAGGCAAATCGAACGAATCGGATTGAGCAGAAAGCGGTTACGGCCACGGCGCCACTGGTAACCACCCGGACGCAGCCATCAGCCGTTATACCGTCAGTGAACCCAGTGTCAACTCAGGAGACGGCTTCCCGAAAAAGCATTGGTGGTCTGCAAATTTTTGCCTTTGCTGTTTTCGTATTGCTTATGCTGGGGGGCGTGTATTACATTACCACAAAGCGCCCCTCCACGAAACCACCTTTTGAAACCAGCGCGGGTTCTTCCAGTGGGAATCAACAAATGGCTGGGGATTCGGCAACCGACGATGCGCAGCCGGACACGCTAGCGGAACGAATTCAGCGGGAAGCCGAGGAAGCACAACGCCGGGAAGTACGGCGGCAGGAAGCCCTGCTGGCGGCTAAAAGTGTCACGGTAAAAGTGCCTTATTACAAGACCGGCCTGTTCGGTGGAATTAAAAACGTACAGCTTCAGTTGGAAAATCCGACCCGTCTGACGTTTACCTACGTATTGGTTCAGGTAAACTACATCAAAGACAATGGAAAGATTTATAAGTCAGAGAAGGTGTACTTTAACAATGTGGCACCGAATTCATCGCCGATGCAGACCGCACCCGACAGCGACCGGGGAACCAAGGTTACATGCAAAATCGTAAAGTATGAATCGCCTGATATTCCGTCGGAATCCGATTCGTTGAGCCCATCTATCCCAACACAGCCGATAAATTAATTTGCCGATGCCAACCGTCAGCGTCAACACGCATTTTCCGGGTTACGAAATAATAGGCGAACTGGGTCGATCGAATGCCCGCGTACTGAAGGCGCGTCATCTGGACACGGGCGATCTGGTGGCGATCAAACACTTTACCGTCAATACGGATGCTGAAACGCTCCGTCGATTTCGGGTTGAGTCGCAGATAATGACCGATATCCGCCACCCGAACGTAGTACGTGTGCGCGAGGTGCAGCTCGATATGCCCATGCCGTTCATTGTGATGGAGTGGGTGGAGGGCGGCAACCTGCGCACACTCATCGACGAGCAGGGGACCTTATCGGTCGCTACAACGATCCGGCTGGGGTTACAGATGGCCGAAGCGTTCAACGCCATTCATCCAAAGGGCATCGTCCACCGCGATATCAAACCCGAGAACATTCTGTACCGACTGCTCGCCAGCGGTGAACTGCATTTTTTGCTGACTGACTTTGGCGTTGCCCGCCTGCGGGAGCAAACGCAAACAATGACGGGTCAGTCGCTGATGACCTACGAATATGCATCACCCGAACAGTTCGACAATCCCAAAGGGGTAGGGGTGGCTACCGATTATTATTCGCTGGGCGTCGTGCTCTACGAATGCCTGGCGGGTAGAGTGCCGTTCTCCATGGCCGACAGTGCGGGTATTGCGCTGTTTATGAGTCAGGTACTACGTACGGCGCCCCCGGCTCTGTCGTTACCATCGGGCCAGTTCCTGCCGCCAAGCCTGAATCTGCTCCTGAACTGGACGTTAGTTAAAGAACCCGCTGAGCGACTGAGTGACGTAACGGAACTGGTCCTGTTACTTAATCAGGCTAACGTAGAGCTATTGCAGGCCAATCGTTCCGGCAATCGCCCAACTCCGATCGGTCCATCCATGCGGACGCAAACAGCCCCCAGTCCGGTGGCTCAACCGACAGAATCGTATGAACCAGTTTATGAAGATGAACCCAGTACGTCGAGAGGGTGGGTGATACTTCTGGGGCTCGTTGTGCTGGGACTTATCATTAGTCTCACCCTGATTTTTACGAAAAAGCCCAAAGAAACCAGGTCAAACGTTCTGCCCGATTCGACCGTGACCACCGTAGACTCTTCCAGCGTGGATGAACAAATGGCACCTGATTCGGCAACGACTTCATTGCCTGAGTCAACAGAAGAGACCGTTACCGATTCGGTGGTGTCGACACCGCCGGTGACCGCTCCCAACCCCACTACTGCCGTTACGACCGACTCGACAGCGGTGATCGATTCGACGAATAGCCGCCAGTAAATTTAACCTGGTGTCAGTATGTCTCCTTTTCGCTCCGTAAACTCATGTTTACAAGGGCGAAAAGGATGCGTTTTCTATTCAGCAGGCCATAGGACCATCCCTGTAAAATAGACCTCCCCTTAACGTACAGCCGCTTATATTTCCTCGTACTAATAAGCGATTCCCATCTTTTCATCTCATTACTCCATGTTCAGAAAGAAATCGACGGCTGATAGTAAGCCGGCCAAACTAAAAAAAACGCCCCTTCGGGAATGGCTCGACTCACTCCTGTTTGCGGTGATAGCGGCTACGCTAATTCGGTTTTTGACCTTTGAAGCCTTTGCCATTCCGACGCCTTCGATGGAAAACAGTCTGATGGTGGGCGATTTTTTGTTTGTCAGCAAGCTCCATTATGGGATTCGTACACCGAAAACGCCCTTGCAGGTGCCGCTCACGCACCAGAAGATCTGGGGCACGGAGATTCCGTCATATAGCACGGCCATTCAACTGCCCATATATCGGTTGCCTGGTTTGTCGCACGTAAAAAATGGGGACGTCGTGGTCTTCAATTATCCGCCACCCAAACCGGGCGAACCTGAATATCCAACCGATCTGAAAACCAATTTTATAAAGCGGTGCATCGGTATTCCGGGCGATGTGATTGAGATTCGACAGGAGCAGGTAGTTGTCAACGGGAAAGCCGCGCCCATTCCTGCCCGATCGGAAACTACGTATTTTGTGAAAACCACCGAGGTACTCGACGAGCGATTTTTCCGTAAATACAACATCGTCAATGATTTTAAATCACCGGAAGGGCCGTTTATAAACTGGCAGCCACTTGAGCTATATAACGATTCGACCAAACTATCGACGCTGGTTGGGTACCGCGTTAATGCGACGCCTGCCACCATCGCTAAATTTAAGGACTTTGATTGGGTCAAAGGTATTGAACCCATGCCAGAGAAACCAGGTGAATTGGCCCCCGGCATTTATGGAGGAGCCGCCTACGCCTGGAATCAGGATAACTTCGGGCCATTGACCGTTCCTAAAAAAGGCGTAACCATACCCATCAATAAGCAAACGATTGCGGTGTATGGGCCGGTCATTAAGCGCTACGAAGCCAACAGCAACGTAGACGTGACCCCAACCACCATACGTGTTGATGGCCAGCCGATAACGACGTATACGTTTAAACAGGATTATTACTTTATGATGGGCGACAACCGGCATAATTCGGAGGATTCCCGTTATTGGGGGTTTGTGCCCGAAGATCATATCGTTGGTAAGGCGGTATTCGTCTGGATGTCTATTGATCCGGTGCCCGCCGATATCTGGCACAAAGTCCGCTGGCACCGTCTGTTCCGGTTGATTGAATAAGCTACGTACCAGCGTATTAAAAAAGCAGAACTTTACAGAGGAGAGTTCTGCTTTTTTGTTTCGGGTTAAAACAGCGTCAGCATGTCTAACCGATCGACGGCTGCCTGGTGGTGGGCGTGGGCCATCTTCAGGCATTGCTGGTACGTGCCTAACATTGACCGATAAAGATTGAATCTTCTATCCTTTTGTGAATCATCCCCGAAATTTGCTTCAAGCAGGTTGACTAACTGCTGCAGGTTGACAACCGACTTGTCAATAAACTGGATATAGGCTCTGTAGCGTACTATTCGTTGACGGGTTACCTCAACCAGGAAGTTGTGCGTATCCATGGCTGGCGAAGGTAGTGGCGTTGACAGAATTGTTTCCCATTCCCGTTGCAGTTCTTGCATAGGCACTGCGAAGGGTCTTCCATCAAAAGCCTCTAGGGGCAGATCAATACGTTGTCCTTTATCAATAATGTACGCCCGGTGTATTTGCTGATTTGTAGCCTTTAACTGACTCACCAGTTCAAAAGCGTCTTCTAAGTCCGTATACGTTTGGAAGTGCCGGACTTTGCCAGGGGAATCGACAATACTCAGGAGAAGAAGGACCATCGTAGTTGATGAGCTAATGGTAAACCATTATCGTAAGGTTTATTTAAATAGATTGACTAACAGCCTGTTAAGGACGTAAATTTTGGCTACCTGGTCAAGAGAAACCAAGTGAATAGTGTGTGATACTATGTTTTAGGGCAACATAGACAGGCCGTAACGTAGTATCCTGAATTAGAGTCCTGCAGAATCAGACAATAACCATCCGGTTCTGCGGGACTAAATATAATGCTCAGTTAGCAGCCGGGAGTAGGTACAGGGTTGCCATGGGCACCATCACGCCCTTTTTGTCAGGGTGTGGTTTCTGCCCAAGAAGTGGGGACTGGGCTACGACGACCCGATAAGGCGCTGACTTGCGGTCGGCATTCATCAATGACACCCGGTGCTCAGTACCCGCCTGAAACGTGGGACCAAAAGCCGTATCAAAATCGACCCAGGCATCGGGGGCTAGTTGAGTGGTTAAGGTCTGGGTATTGTCGGTGTATAGCATGAGCCGAAGCAGTACTTCGGGGGCTAATAAGGTAGCGTTTTCGATCGGAATGTTCATATAATATAGTTGTTGTATTGTATTGCAAGTAAAATACAAATAGCTAAAAAAGCTAGCACTATTTTTGAACATTACGTCCGGAAACCAGGCTTCGAAAACGTATTGCCTAGCGCGTATGGTAATCGGATGCCAGTCCCTGATAGAGCCAGTTGGCTAATGCCTGCCGGTTATCGGCCAGCAAAAACCGACGCTGGTCCAGTTGGTTTTGAATGTTGCCGAGTTCAATAAAAACAGTCGGCGCGTGGCTGTTCTTGACAACATACAGGCTACTTCGGCTGCTTACCCGTCCGCAGTAGGGCCGGGCGGGCCGATAGCGTTTGTAATTCGTCTGGAATTTGCGATGGATATGCTGGGCTAGTTTTTGCCCGGCCTTACTGCCTGGATGATGATAGAAAAACACATCAACAGCCTGGCCTTTGCTTCGACTGTCGACATGAAGGGTTACAAATCGTTGATAGCCCTTATGACGGGCAAATTGCTGGTTTACAGCCGTGGTCGTTTGCCGGAGCCGGGTTGTTTGGTGATGCGATATTGCTTGGTTCGGGTAGGCAACTTCATCGTAGTCGATGGGTAGGAGGGCTCCATCCCGAATGCCATCATTGGGGTCCTGCACCAGCATATACACTGATGCGCTATGTTGAAGCAATACCCGGGCGAGCCGAATCGTGACATCATAGGCATACTCATCTTCGGCCAGTAACGATCTGCCCGCATGACCAACGGCCCCGGGGTCCGGGCCGCCATGACCGGAAGCCAGGTAGTAGACACATCCGCTCAGTTTTCTGTCCAGAACAGCTACGTGGGCATCCCGTTTTCCCAGGAGCGGCATGACCACTACGTTAGCTTTAGCTGTGACTTTCCTGGTGGAAGCAGTCGATTTTACTGACTTCGTCATTTTAACCGAATGAGCCGCCGAACGGGTTGCTTTGGCCGTAATCCCTGCCGAACGTTTACTGGCTGACCTTGAGTGGGCAGAAGCATGCCAGGTTGTTTTTTTTGCTTTGGCCTTGAACGGGGCAACGGCTGGATGGCCGGTAACGTCCTGAAAAGTAACTACAATCAGGAGGAAACAGGCGAATGAACGTAGTAAGGAGGGCAAAGGACTAGTCAAAGTAGAGAATGATCAGAATGGAACTATGGATACGTTACGTTAGTACTGCCAGTAGGAAAGCTGCCTTAACTGAATCTGGCAGCCACTTACGTCCCTGTCAAAACGGTAAACGAGCGTATTTCAGTACGTAGTGGCCTAAAGAAACGGCTACCTTTGTGTATGGATTACTTTAAAAACCTGCTTGACTTATTAAAGGCTGAACGAGAAGAAGACCGTAATCAGTATCGTAAACTTACCGAAACGACCTCCATTGCCGAACGCCGGGCCAACGGCCTAACCTGGTATCCCATCGCCATCCGGGGCTCCGAAATGAGTCGGGGCGACTATGTAACGGTCGAAGTGGAACGGACGACCCATCAGGATATTTCGCATCAACTGCGTTCGGGCATGCCCGCTCTATTTTTTAGTAACCACGACCCCAAGACCGACCGGGTCGAAGGTACGATTTCCTACCAAAGCGGTAATCGGCTTAAGATCACGCTGCTAACTGACGAACTGCCCGACTGGTCGCGGGATGGCAAGCTGGGCGTCGAAATGCTCTTTGACGACAAGAGTTATGACGAGATGCAGGAAGCCCTCAAAACGGCCAATGTCCTTAGTGAGAATCCCCAGAATCGATTAATTACTATTTTAACTGGCCAGAAGTCACCCACCTTTCATACCGATGTACCCAGGCTGTCGATTCCGAAATTGAATGAGAGTCAGCTTCGTGCGGTTGAAAACATCCTGGCCGCCAATGAACTGGCTATCGTTCATGGTCCGCCCGGAACGGGTAAGACTACGACGCTGGTGCAGGCCATAAAAGCCTTGATTCAGCAGGATCACCAGAAGATACTGGTCGTGGCCCCCAGCAATACGGCGGTCGATCTGTTAAGTGAAAAACTGCACGAAGAAGGGCTGAACGTATTGCGGGTAGGCAACCCCGCCCGCGTATCAGAGCGGTTGATGGCGCTCACGCTGGACCATAAAATGGCCGAGCACAGCCTGATGAAAGAAGCCAAAAAGCTGAAAAAGCAGGCGAATGAGTTCAAGAACATGGCGCATAAATACAAGCGCAGTTTTGGTAAAGCGGAGCGGGATCAGCGAAAAGCCTTATTCGATGAGGCTCATCGGATTATGAAAGACGTTGGGAATACGGAACAATACATCATCGACGATCTGGTGGCGAAAGCGCAGGTCATCACCGCTACGTTGGTGGGTTCTAACCAGTACATGATTCGTAATCTCAATTTTCATACGGTCGTCATCGACGAAGCCGGACAGGCTCTGGAACCTGCCTGCTGGATACCCATTCTGAAAGGGCAGAAGCTGGTTCTGGCAGGTGACCATTGCCAGCTTTCACCAACCATAAAGTCGGCCGAAGCTGCCCGAAAAGGACTGAGCACCACCTTGCTGGAAAAGTGCGTCACGTTGCATCCCGAAGCCGTTACGTTGCTGGAAGAGCAGTACCGCATGCACGAACACATCATGGGCTACTCGTCGCAGGTGTTTTACGACAATCGGGTAAAAGCCCATGCGTCGGTAGCGACTCATACGCTGTTCTCGGGCGACAGGTCAATCGCGTTTATTGACACCGCAGGGTGCGGATTTGAGGAAAAACTGGAGGGTACCAGTTCAACGAACCCGGAAGAAGCCGCGTTGCTGTTCAAGCACCTAACCCAGTTGGTAGCCGAATTGAGCCCATTTTACACCCCACAGAATTTTCCGAGTATCGCGATTATTTCGCCTTACAAACAACAACTGAACGTACTGAACGAGCAACTGCTGCATTCGCCTGAACTGGAACCGTACCGGGCCAACATCGCAATCAACACGATCGATAGTTTTCAGGGGCAGGAACGCGATATTGTGTATATCTCCATGACGCGAAGTAATGATGCCGGTGAGATTGGTTTTTTATCCGACGTTCGCCGGATGAACGTAGCGATGACGCGTGCCCGGAAAAAACTGGTCATTGTCGGCGACAGTGCTACGTTGTCGAGCCTTGCTTTTTACGCTGATTTTATCTCGTACGCCGAAAGCCACGACGGGTATCACAGCGCCTGGGAATGGATGTGATGGCAGCGAAACGGGCCATCTGCGAAAAGCATGCGCTTATACATTGGGGACTAATGCTTTCAGATTTGGGACATTGACACGATTAAACAGGTAAGGTTTGTTATGTTTACACGAGGCTCTTTACCTCAGCCTTCGAACGTTACCCGATTAATTTACTCCCATCCTTAAACGCAAATGGTCATTTTATGGCAACTCGTGTCCTGCATTATCTGACCTTGCTGGCCCTGGCTGGTGGGTTAGTAACCTGTTCTGATCACCGCTTTCCCGATCTTACGCCCGGCTCCACACCCGCGCATTTACGGGTTAAATCCCTGACGGAGGAACTGCCCAATTCCCTGCCTAAAGTGAGTGCCTTTCGGTATGACCTACAGGGCCGGCTCAGTTCGATCATATCCTATCAAACGCCCGACAGTAGCGTGGCTGAAGTAATCTACAATACCTACTCATACGATGCCCAGAATCGACTGACAGGGCTGGGCCGACAACAAGTTCCATACCCCCGTCCCCAGGGAGGTCAGTTCAATCTAACTACGGGGTATAGCTACACATACAATAGCCTGAATCAGGTGACTAGTATACTCGGACCAAATTATTTGTCATGGTATTATACGTATGACAATGCCAATCAACTGGCGGGAAGCACGGTCTCTTTTTCACACCCGCGGTTCAGTGTTGAGGGGGGCTATCTGTTCACCTTTACTGGAAAAAACCTTACGCAAACGAGAGGTTTTATTGGTATCAGGTATCAGGGGATGCCACCGGGACCGAATAATCCTTTGTCTGGCTTTAGCCCGACTACCTACACGCACGATGATAAAATAAACCCCTTCTACGGTGCGTTTGTGATTCCTTCAGCGGTAGGCGGGTTTGGCAATATTTTATTATCATCAGGTGCACTGATGACTAATGCGCTGTTTGGCGGATCGGACAACATACTTTCGTTAAGTCAAAACAACGTATTGTCTGAAACGCCACCGTCCGGGTCTACCGACAACACAATCACGTATCAGTATCAGTATAATGTGGCCAATCTGCCCACGGTGCGCATAAAGACGATCACGCCCAGTAACCCAAATTACCCTGTAACGACGGAGACGTTGCGCTTCGAGTATGAGACGTATTGACCCTGCATAAATTCTGATTCAGTTATTTCCAGTAAAGACACAGATTTTCAAACCTGTGGCCTTATGAATGCGTACCATCAAGTAAGGCACAAAATGGGCAAAAAGTATACTATTAAGCAGTGACTGCATACGCCTAAGTAAGAATCACTAATTTTGGCCTTATTGACTGAATTGGTTTGAATGCAGTTAACAGACTATTTTTTTTGTCATTTTAGCTGAAATAAAAGCCTAAAACGGCTTCTACCTCGTCTGTGTGAAAAATAGTCTGTTTTTTGTACTAATAACCTCCCTGAGTCTACGAATAATAGCTTGCAATGCCCAGGAAAAAACAACCGCGTCCTTCTCAATAACGCAGTACACCGATGAGAACGGATTACCCCAGAATAGCATAAAAGGCATTGTCGCCGATGTCCAGGGCTTCATCTGGCTGGCGACTGAAGGCGGCCTGGTGCGATTCGACGGGCAACGATTCTATACGTTCAGCAAACAGAACGGGGGCCTTCCCACCAAGCGCGTTTACGGCTTTCAACTCAGTCTGGATGATTCCACACAGTATGGGGCCAACCCGACAACGTTTTATGGAATCATCAATGAGAAATACGCCCTTAAACTTCATCAAAGCGTTCCCTCACTGGACTCTTTCTACATGGCTCAGCGTAGCCAGCTGCCTTTCTGGACCAACTACGAAGGAAACACCTTTGTATCGACAGGACTCCCTCTGGAAAGCGAGGCCCACACGCGTATGGACCATTGTATTATCCTGCTACCCAATGGAAAGGGGTGTTATGTCTGTCATCGACAGTCGGTAGCTTTTTATACGCACGGAAAAAAAAGCTACCAAACGCCGGTTCTACCCGATAACCACTGGACTTTTTTTACCCTTGGACAAACGCTTTACCGCTATACCCAAAACGGGGTCGTCTCCCGGATTGACCGGTCGGGTTCAACACCCTGTCACCTGGAAGGGGATATCACCCGGCAGGACGACTTGGATCAAAACCATGGAGAAATCTACTGGAATCCGGTTGCTAATCAAGCTTTTCTTTATAGCCACAAGCGACTTTATGCACTGACTTCGCAAAAAAACGGTCATGTTGCCACACGGTTGCTGCTGGAAGGCTTTGATTTTAAGGAAAAGGGTATAGAAAAAATTTATTATGATGCCCTCGGCCAACGTCTTTTTCTGGGCACCCTTACTCAGGGCCTGTTTGTTCTGACGCCCAAACCATTTCAAACCCTGACCGTACCCGGCGATCGGACCCAGAACGTAATGTATGCCCAAACTCCTTTTGGGACGTCTCAGGTGTTGACGCCTACTGGTCTGGTGCTGGGGCGGGATGGGCAGACGGGTGCGCCTGCCTATACCCAGTTGCCTTCCGTCAGGAAGGCCAATGTAGTTAATGATAAATATAGCCTGCTGATCGATCAGACCGGCTGCATCTGGCTCAAGCAGGGGCACACGCTGGTTCAACTGGACGCCAAAGGTGAACGATCGCTGCGGAGCTGGGATATAGGGGATGAAATCTGGACGATTTACCAGGGACCCCAGGGAGGCCCCATCTGGATTGGTACCAAATACAAGGGGATTTTCCGGATTAATCCATCCGACCCCACTGCCCGTCCAGAACGGGTTTGCTCAGATTCACCTCCATTAATTTCCTATTTTCAACTTGAAACACCCCGGCGCTTGTGGGTGGGCACCCAGCAGGGCTTATATAGCCTGGATGTAGCCACACGCCAGTTGCACCTGATTCCGGGAACTCAGGCGCTCTTTATTCGCAGCGTATATGTGCCGCGCCCTGACGAAGTGTGGTTTACCACCTATGAGGATGGTTTTTTTCTCTACCAGGCCCGTAAGCTTACCCACTTCCCCCTCGACGTGAATCAGTATCTGGCCACCAGTCATTACATCTTTGAAGACAGGCGGGGCTATTTCTGGCTACCGACCAACAAAGGCTTATTTCAGGTGGCCCGCCAGGAGCTGATGAACTATGTCCGAAAGCCGGGTCAGGAACGGCCTTATTACCATTATTATGCCAAAGATCAGGGCTTTCTAACCAATGAGTTTAACGGGGGTGGGCAGCCGGGCATGGTGCGACTCAAAAATGGCTACGTATCCATACCCTCCCTACGGGGATTGGTCTGGTTTATGCCCGAGCAGCTGATGTGGCCAGCTGTCAACCCGACCATACTGATTGACCGGGTTGACGCCAATGATAAACTCCTGAGCGTACGCGGGGATACGGTGCACTTGCCGCTGGAGCCTCAGCAGGTACATATTCAACTGAGCACCCCTTTTTTTGACAACCTGACGAACCTTCATCTGGACTACCGCCTGGCGAATGAACAACCCAGTGATAAGCCTTTTGCCTGGGTTAGCCTCAACAGCCAGTTGCCAACGATCCAATTGTCGAGCTTAGCCTCGGGGACGCACACCCTGGTGATCCGGAAAGCGAATGGGTTTGGTGCCAATCCATTTACCTATAAAACACTTCTTTTAGTTGTTCCACCCCTGTGGTATGAACGAAGCTGGATACTGGTGGTTGGCCTGGTGCTGGTAGGGGCTGCTTTCTATAGTATCATGCAACTCCGATTTCGGTATATTCTCCGTAAAAACAGACAACTGGAAGTGATGATTACTAAACGGACGGAAGAGGTACACCTTACGCTTAGTCAATTGAAAGAGTCTGAACAGGAACTGAACCGGCAACTGCACCTTCAGTCAAGACTGATGGCTTCGATCGCCCACGATATTCAGTCACCCTTACAGTTCGTAACCAATGCCGCCGGTCAGTTGAGCGATTTATTACCACACAATGCAAATTATGCCCTGCGCGAGATAACCGAGACAATAGCTGGTACGACGTCAACGATCAGCAGTCTTTTGAAAGAGTTGTTGAGCTATACAAAGGCAAAAGTGTATGAACGAAGGAAGGAAAATGAGTCTATACCTTTACAGGCGCTGGTGGAAAACAGATATGAAATCTTCAGAAGTATCCTGCGTGTAAAAAATATTACGTTCATGAATGAGGTGCCTGGCGACTGTCAGGTTAACTCAGACAGCCTCCTGTTGGGCATCATTATTCATAACTTGATCGACAACGCCACCAAACACACCGAGAATGGCCATATTCGTGTTTATGTTAGCCAAATCAGCGGAAAGTCTCATTTGGTTATCGCTAACACAAGCACGGCAATGGCCCCCAACATTATGGGCTGGTTCAATCAGGTGGATGCTGATAACGAAAGTGTCACTAACCTGTTGGCGATCAATAAAAGTGGAGTTGGGCTGCTGATCGTGAAGGAAATGGCTGCGCTAATTAAGGTTCGGGTTTTCGTTGAACAAACCCAGACAACCGATGTGCATCTGATTTTCAGCGAACCTACGCAGGCAGGGTTTACAGATGCTTGAAAATGTTAACCTTTTGGGTTAGTTCCATGATGTTGCTGACATCAAGCTTTTCGAAGATTCGTTTTTTATACGTACTAATTGTATTGCCTTTCAGGTTTAGGATGGCGGCAATTTCTTTCGTCCATTTCCCTTCAGTCATCAGGTGCGCTATCTTCTTTTCCTGTTCCGATAACATCTGAAGTGGGTTGTCCGGCAGACTTTTCTGTTGCTCGCCCAGCTTGCTAAGCCACAACTGCTGAATTTCAGCGCTGAAATATTTTCCTTTGCTAAGCAGGGCTCTAATAGCGACCTCAAAATCGGAATACGAGGCCGTCTTCGACAAAAAGCCGTCGGCACCTGTCTGTAGATAAGGCAACGCATATACCGTCTTGTCCAGGCCCGAATAGATCAGAATCAGTACGTTAGCCTGCTTCTCCCTGATCAGCTTCATCATCCTGGTATTCTCCGATCCGGGTATGTCAATATCCAGCACAACCACGTCTACTGCCTGCTGATCCAGGGTCGTCAGTACCTCGGGAAACGTTTCGCACAACAACACGTTTGCTTCCGGAAGAAATTGAGGAATATGATACTTGAGACTCACCCGGATAATCGGGTGGTCATCTGCAATGAGAAACGTCATTCGAGGAAGCAAAAGTAAACGGGCCAAATCTACAACAAATACCTGAGTGCCCTTTCAAGAGATATATCTACACTACGAATCGAGAAAACTCTACACTAATAGTACTGGGTAATTTCTAGGTTTGAGCCGACAAAGTAACAATAGGTTTTAAATCAGCCACTAAAGAAACTCTCTAGTAGATAAGTAAAGCGAAGTCTAAAAATCGACTGATTACAACTGCTTTAGATTATCATTCTTTCGGTAGCATCGATCTTAACCAAGGCTACAAAGTACATCTAGTTTACCTCTCCATTTCTTTCCAAACAAAAAGTAAACCATGAAAAAAAGTCTATTGTCAAAAACAATCGTTGCTGCTACGTTCGCAGTTATGCTATCTGCAGCCACTTCGGTCGTTGCTCAGGTCAAGATTGGCAGTAATCCAACCGTGATTGGTACCAATGAAAATTTGGAAGTCGAAGACGCCAGCGGGACCAAAACCGTCATTACGAAGGACAAAGGTTTTGTGGGTATTGGTACCAATGCGCCCATCGCCAGATTGTACGTGCATGAGACGATTGCGCCCGTATTTGGATCAACGATTGCCGCCTTTGGCAGACCCGGA
Source organism: Spirosoma jeollabukense (assembly GCF_054777855.1). Lineage (NCBI taxonomy): Bacteria > Pseudomonadati > Bacteroidota > Cytophagia > Cytophagales > Cytophagaceae > Spirosoma > Spirosoma jeollabukense. The sequence goes on along the minus strand of NZ_BAAHAD010000005.1, from coordinate 393,431 downwards.
AACAAACTTTTCTTTTTTGAAACATCAGCCACACTGGGTGCCTATAATGGTCTGGTGAAAGATGGGGATTCCCATGTTATTTTTTCGCCGGATGGTGATCCCTATGCGGCAGCCAACGCTGGCCTTGTCATAGGGCCCTGGAGCACAGACCAGACCTCCCCCGGCCTGAAAATCATGGAAAATGGCAATGTGGGGGTCGGCACTCCGGCACCCCCGGCGAAACTGTCTGTTTATGGGGGAATGGCCTATTTTGGGACTGATGCTGCCCCCAACATCGGGGCAATGACGCAGGGTAACAGCCCCTCAGATGGGATTATATTCCAAAATCAGAATGGAGCGGCCAGTGACGGAGCCATTGTCATTCAACGTAGTGGAGCCTCTAATTATAGTCCTATGTATGTTACCCGCAATGGGGCGCTTGGCTCAGGCGCTGGCTATCTAACAGTTTACTCGGTCAATGGAGCAATCGTTGGGTCCATTTCTACCAGTGGTACAACTACGTCTTTTAATACGACCTCTGATATACGCTTAAAGGAAAATATTAAAGCTACGCACTATGGCTTGTCGGATTTAATGAAGATTAGAGTAGCCGATTATAATTATAAAAACGATACAGCAAAAAAACGTACTACGGGATTCTTGGCGCAGGAACTCTACAAAATTTTTCCAGAAGCGGTTACTGTAGGTAGTGAAGACGTAACCCAGTCCCCATGGGTAGTTGACTACAGCAAAGTGACTCCGCTGCTGGTGAAAGCCATTCAGGACCTGAACGTTAAAGTGGAAAAACTAACGGCTGAAAACGTAACCCTTAAAGCACAAGCATCGGATATGGCTTCCCTGAAGGCAGAAATGGCTAGTATCAAGGCCCTGTTAGAAGTGAATAAAGAGGGAACACAAAAAGTAGCGACCAAATAGGGTGTTGGCCAGCTAACCAGCTAGTTAACAGTCCATCATCTTCTCATTGATAAAAATCGCTCAAATGACTAAATCATATCTTCCTCCTTCCCGCTGGCAGTGGGTCTGGATGAGCATACCCTTTATCCTGGTATTGCTCGTGCTGGCCTTATCCGCCCAGGCCCAGGAAGGCTCCCGAGGCAATACCACCATTTTCAATGGGGCCCAGATGACCTTCTTTGGTAATCATAACTTCCTCACCGGTGGTGGGGGAACCCAGCCGGGCATCGTCGGTACGGTACGTTCGGTTCCTTATGGTGTCCTCAACTTTGCCAGCACTGCTACGAGTCATGTAGGCGCTAACGATGCCAATCACGTCGATGGCTACGTGCGCAAGCTGGGCACCGGATCATTCATCTTCCCCACAGGCGATAATAGCCACTACGGTCCCTTCGGCGCTGCGGCTGATGGCACAACAGGCGCTTACTTTTTTGTCGATCCAACCTTGGCGGTTAGTTCCAATCTGGGCGGGGGCAACTACGGTGTTCTGCCCGCAGGCGGGCCCTTCCCCTCGGTGACCAAAGCGGTTTCATTATCGGCCGTGAGCACGAAAGAATACTGGGACATTAACGGGGCCAACGTCACGACCATTACCCTGACCTGGAGCACCGCCAGCGCTATTGGCACCCTAACGGGGAACGATCTTAGCAAGCTCACCATCGCAGGCTGGAATGGTACACAGTGGGTGGCTATTCCGTCAACGGTCGATGTAACGTCGGTACTGGGTGGGGCCAGTGGCCTGACCGCCGGGTCGATCACCAGCACCAGTACACTGGTCCCTGATACGTATACAGCCTATACGTTCGCGGCTTCTGCCATACTAACGGTTGTCGTGTCGGGTCAGGTCTGGAACGATGCCGATGGTAACCTTGCACTCAATGGGGCTGAAACCGGCACCAATGCCGGAGGTCCGCTCTACGTCAACCTGGTCGATGCCACCGGCACGGTAGTTGGATCCGCTGTCGTAGCCGCCAATGGTAGCTATAGCCTAACGGCTCCAGCCAGCACAACGGGTCTGAAACTGGTGCTGACCAATACTCCAACTGCCAACGCGCCGGGTACCCTCCCGATGGGCTGGGCCAACACGGGTGAGACAGTGGGTACGGGCAACACCGCTGCTCAGTCCACTACGTTAGGCGCAGTTGAATTAAGCACGGGCACCTGGCCTGTAACCAGTGCCAGCTTTGGTATCGAGCAGCTACCTACGGCGGGAAGCGGTACGGCCACGGCCAGCAACGCGGGGGGGGGCAGTCCTGTAACCGTACCTCCGAGTGCTTTCACCAGCACCACCGCCAGCACCGATACCGCACCGGGCAGTGTGACGGCTATCCGCATCACGGCATTCCCCAGCAATGTTACTAGCCTGACGGTCAACGGTACCGTTTATTCCTCGCTGCCTCCTGGAGGTATCGTAGTGCCCACCAATGGTAATGGTGCCCCGACGGTGCCGATGCTGGTGGACCCCACCACGGATGGCAGCCCGGTAAACATCGCCTTCAAGGCCATCGACAATGCCGGAAAGGAATCTGCCAATACCGGTACCGCTACGCTGACAACAACGGTGCCTCCGACAGCCACCAACGACGTAGCCACCAGCAGTGGCTCATCGGTGGTAATTAACATTCTGAGCAACGATACGCCCGGTGCGGCCCCGCTGAATCCTACGACGGTCAAACTGATCGATCCGGCAACTTTTTTACCCGTTACGACCCTGACGGTTGCCAATGAGGGGTCTTATTCAGTTGATCCGGCAACGGGTCAGGTGACGTTTACGCCCCTGCCCACCTTCTCCGGCGTCGCTACGCCCGTTACGTATATGGTCGCGGATCAGAATGGAGTGCTCTCCAATCAGGCCACCATTACGGTAACCGTCGATGCACCTTCAACGGTGTTCCCCTGCTCGAACAAAGCCTACCAGGTAACGGCTACGGGTGCTGGACCATCCTCTCTGTATGAATATGACCTGACAACCGGTACCCGCTCGCTGATTGCCACACTGACCCGAAATGTCAACGCGATTGGCTACAACGGGGGGGACAACCTAATTTGGGGCTTCGATACAGGCTCGGGCCAGGTGGTGCGCCTTGATGCTACGGGTGCCACGGCAGGCTTCACCATTGCCAACCTGCCCAACCAGGGCTACAACGTAGGAGACGTGCTCAACGGGGGCTATCTGTTCCTGTATACCAGTTCAGCCGCTCAGTATTTTGTCGTCGATATCAACCCGGCTCGGCCCGCTACGTACCTTAAGCTGGTCGATCCAACGGCTGCGTATGCCCTGGATACGGCTCCTTTTGGTACCGCCGTCACGCCCCACGCCGTCAACGACTGGGCCTACAGCCCCACGACGGGCTTGTTTTACGCCCTGACCGCACCAGCTGATGCCAACCCCCGCCAGATTGTTACGCTCAACCCCACCACGGCCGTTACGACCCTATCCGGTACGCCGGTCACGGGCAGCACCATTGCCAGCGAAGGCACCGCCTACGGCGCTAGTTTTGTGGATAACGCGGGTAATTTCTACGTCTTTGCCAACGGACTGGGTACGTTTTACCAGATCAATCTAGCGACCAACACAGCGACACTGCTGTCGAGTTCGACCCCTAGTTTTTCCAACGATGGGGCCAGTTGTAACCTGAGTCCCTTGCTGGTTCAGCCGATCCTGAATCCTGACGCCAACGTGACCTACGTGAATATACCCGTGCCAGGCAACGTGAACACCAATGACAAAGTACCAGTCGGTACAACCTATGGTACGCCGACGGCTTCGGGGGGTAATCCATCGGGGGGCACCATCACCCTAACGCCCGATGGCGTGTACAGCTTTACCGGCACCACACCGGGTAGCTATTCCTTCACCGTACCCGTCTGCGCACTGGGTCAAACGACGGCTTGCCCAACCCAACCGCTGGTCATTACGGTCAAGCCCAATCCGGGATCAAACACCCCGGCTCCGCCCGTGGCCAACACCGACATTACATCGGTACAGGGTTCACCCACTACGCCAGCGGCAGTTATCCTCAACGTACGGGCCAACGATGGCCCGGGCAATCCGGGGGGCAGCTTAGGCACGCCGACGATTGTTACGCCCCCGGCGCACGGCACGGTCAGTGTCAATCCTAACGGTAACATTGTCTACACGCCGACACCGGGGTACTATGGCGATGACAGGCTGACGTATCAGGTGTGCGAAAGTCCGAGTGGTCAGTGCACGACGGCTCAGGAAATCATTCACGTCCTGCCACTGGGCGACCCCAACTCCACCCTGGCCGCGGATGACTATGTCGCCACAACGGCCGACACGCCCGTGAGTGGTAATGTGAAGTTGAACGATACCGATCCGAACGGCAACACCCAGACCGTATCGCCCCAGACGACAACTACGCCAGCGGGCTCGTTGACGCTCAATTCGGATGGGAGCTATACGTTCATACCTGCATCGGGGGCATCGGGTCCGGTGAGTTTCACCTACACCACCTGCGACAACGGGAGTCCTCAGGCCTGTGCCAACGCGACGCTGTATATCCTGGTAGCGCCTGGCGTGCCCGATCTGGTTCCCATTATCTATATCCTGCCCACTACGCAGTACGGGACCACCAACTTTACGGTTGCGGTGGATGTCTACAATCTGCTGCCTTCGGCCAGTACGGGGCTCATTTCGGTCTACGTCTCGAAGGATCCGATGGTCGCCTTCAGCTTTAATGGCGGCTTGTCCCTAGTGGGCGGGAAGCTGGTGCAGAACAGTATCTGGACCTTCGATGGGACCTCTAACCCGAATGCGTACATCTTTACCACCAGTGAGGTGATCAATCCGGGCAGCAAAAAGTCGTTTGGTCTGACAGGGATACTGACGCCGGGCAATACGCAGGGTACGTTAAGCATCTCCACCACCATTGTGGGTGGCAGTGGGGGTGAAGTTCGGATTAACAACAATTCAGATGCTGAAAAAATAGACTACTTCAAGAAATAGTCTATCTATCGAAACGTGTAGTTCATAAGCCGGAGTCTTCCCGATTGGCAAAGGGAAGGCTCCGGCTTCGTTTTAATGACTATATAGTCTTCACCTCCATCGCGAACACTGATTCCTGTACCAACAGCGTTGACGGCTGGATTCAATCCCCGATTTCCATTTCCAGCAAGGCGTAACTCAGGCTTTTGCCGTGCGTGTCCATCGTTAAGGACGTAGTGACGCCCCCCGTCAGGGCTTGCTGACACACAAACTGGAGGGCTGGCAGGTTCGGTAGTTCATACCGGATCACATCACCCGCGACGATAGCCCGCAGGTGGTTTTTTACGGCGTCAGCGGTGACCAACTGGCGTAGCACTTCGTAATCTTCAGCTTTGTAAGGAATCAGCGACAGGGTCAGCGTATTGCCTTTGTCGCCTGCCCGGCTGTGGGCCAGGTCATAGAGCTTGCGTTTCATACGTGTAAGAGCGTGACTTGAGGAACTACTTTTGATCGGGAGAGAAGTGTCGAAACAATACCCACCACTTCATGAATGTACTTTCGGGCTCCGCCACCACCAGCGGGGCCGTTGGTATAAAGCGCTTCCACTTCCTCACCCACCAAGGCCGCCTGTTGCGCTGTGGTGGCTTTTCCCGCAACCCGCAACCGAATTTCATAGGGATCAGGGTAGTTGCCAAAGTTCGTCCGATGGACCGACGTACTGCCAATGTAATCGATACGTAGATCCGTAAACCGATCCTGTAGCCGCTCCTGAATGATTGATCCAGCCAGTTTTGCCCGGCCCAGCGCATTAGCTCCGGCGTAGGAAATTTCGCCTTCGCCAATAAACCCAGCGTCATACCCAATGCTTACTTTCAGCGTATCGGGTCGGGTTTGGCCTCGTCCACCCGAAGCGCTTACCTGATTGGGGCCAGCATCAACCAGTCGTACTTGGGTAAAATCAGCAATGACATCGGGCGTGATGTAGCGGCTCGGGTCCATGACTTCATACAACAACTGCTCTTTGGCGGTCGCAATACTCAGGAGGCCTCCGGTGCCCGTGACTTTACTGAACACCGCTGTGCCATCCCGCGTAACATCGGCAAACGGGTGACCCAGGTGCGCCATGTCGGGTACGTCTTTTCGGCCGGGATCAGCAAAATAACCACCCGTTAACTGACCCGCACATTCCAGCAAATGACCAATCACCGTCCCCTGTCCGATCTGGCCAGCCTCGTCCAGCGACCAGCCAAATTCATGCACCAGCGGGGACACAAATAGGGACGGGTCAGCCACGCGGCCCGTGATGATAATATTGGCCGAAGTTGCCAGGGCGGGCAGGATCGCATCGGAACCCAGATACGCATTGGCCGAAATCAGCGGACCGGAATCGGTCAGGGGCTTGCCCGTTTCTAGCGAAGTTTCGTCACCCGAAAGCTGATCGAATACGTCATCGCCCGTTACGGCAGCCACGCTTACCGACAGGTTCAACCGTCGGGCGATATCACAGATTTTCTCGGCGGCTGCCAGTGGGTTAGCCGCTCCCATGTTCGTGATCAGACGAACGTTATTAGCTAGTAAATGTGGTAACAGACTCTCGATTCGGCGTTCCAGCAAGGGGTCGTAGCCTTTGGCTGGGTCCTGGCGTTTGCGTTTCTGAGCCAGCGCAATGGTACGTTCGGCCAGACATTCCAGCACCAGGTAATCCAGTTGGCCCTGCTGAACCAGTATAACCGCCGGTTCGAGCCGGTCGCCGGAAAAACCAGCGCCACAACCAATTCTAATCCGTTCTTTCATAAGTGAATCGACCCGGTTAATAAAGCCGCCAGCGTCATCACTACCGTAGTGCCGAAGGCCCATTTAAGAATAAATTTCTGGTGATCGCCCAGGTCAACTTCGGCCAGCCCCACCAGCAGAAAGGTCGACGCTGTAAGTGGACTGACCGGAAAACCAACCGTCATTTGCCCCAGTAAGGCCGCCCGCCCGATTTCCAGCGGATCGATACCAAACTGAGTGGCCGTCTGACTCAGAATCGGGACGACGCCAAAGTAATAGGCATCGGGCGTAAAGAGCAGACTCGCGGGCATGCTCGTGATGGCCGTAAGCGTTGGCAGCCAGTTGGCATGCTGTTGGGGTATCAACGAAATGACCGACGTTGCCATCGCGTCGATCATGTTGGCACCCGTCAGGATACCCGAAAAAACACCCGCGGCAAAGATCATGCTGGACACCATAAAAATGTTGTTGCCATGACTCCTCACTACCTTCTGCTGGTCACTAAGTTTGGGGTAATTGATCAGCAGCGCGACCACACTCGCCACGATGAACAGGGCCGCTGCCGGTACCCAGCCTTTCATCAACGTAGTGATGAGGGCAACGGTCAGCACGGCATTCACCCAAAAGAGTTTCGGACGACGGAACTGCCGTTGTTCCTCCGTCAGGTTTTCCTGGTGAACGTAGCGGAGGTCAGCGACGCCCAGCCGTTTTCGCTCTTTCAGGCCAAACCAGTATGCGACAAACAACACCCAGGCAACCCCCGCTAAAATCGCCGGAATATTGGGGTTGAAAAGGTGGGGCGCATCGGTTTTTAAGGTCGAAATAGCCCGCGCCGACGTCCCCGACCAGGGTACCAAATGCATCGGCCCAACGCTCAACGCCACGATGCCCGACAACATCAACCGGTTGATACGTAGCTGTTTGTAAATCGGCAGAAAGGCCGACATTACGATCATGAACGTAGCGGTACCATCGCCGTCGAGGTGAACGATCATCGTTAAAATGGCCGTACCGACAATGACTTTCAGCGGGTCACCTTTCACGTAGCGGATGATGGCGGCAATGACCGGATCGAAGAGGCCCACGTCGAGCATCGTCCCGAAATACAATACGGCAAACATCAGCAGAATGCCCGTTGGGGCTACCTGCTTTATGCCCGTCAGTACCATCTCACCCAGCTCTTTCGGGCCGAACCCTGCCAGAAACCCCACGACGACCGGCACCAGAACCAGCGCCGTAAGTACCGATAGCCGTTTGGTGATAATCAACAGCAGGAAAATGCCGATTGTGGCGAAACCGAATAAGGAGAGCATGGTCCGTTTATTTTTTTAACACGTCACTTTGGGTCGCTTTGTCAATCTCCGCCCGGGCGTCTTCGGGAAGCATAAATCCTTCTTTCACCAGGTCGTTGGCCGCTTTTTGAACGGCCGCTACGTAGGCGTCGTGGGTGCCATAGCGTTCCTCCAGCGATAGCCGCGGGTCACCGGCTGCGATGCGTTCGGCTTTTGTGTTTTTGAAGGGAATAAACATACCATTCAGTGACGCCAGATCGCCTTCCCCATAACCCGATCGACGTAAACTCCAGCCCGTATACGTTCCCAGCGGCACCCGAATCGTTGTGTTTCGAATGCCCCCGATTTCGTTGCCATCCTGATCAACTTTAGGAACCAGCACTGTGTAGGCGTTCTCTTTTACCACCTTCGGCGGTTCCTGTAATATACCCGACAAGTATTTCTGCTGATAGCCCGGACCAAAATCCAGCACCGATACCTGATTGACCCGGCCATTATACGGTACCCCCGGAATCGCGGGCCAACCGCTGCTTTTCTGATCGGGGGCGACCAGCGTTTGGGCCGCAATGGTAGGGTAGGCGCTGGCAGGCGGTTGTTTTCCTTCCATCACCCATTGTTCCAGTGCAATCAACAACGCGCGAAGGGTGTACTGAACCGGGTTATGATCCGTCGTGAAGCCGCTGACCGGGTCAACGGCGCTGAAGGGTGAATGCTGAGTGCCGGCAAAAAGATAAATACGCACATTGTCCGGGATGACGAGGTCTTTTTTGCCGTACGAATCGGTAGTTGTCAGCGACGCTCTCGACTGCCGGTATTCCGTCGACGTCAGGGTCTGCATAATTTTAGGACAGGTATTCGTTTGTCCACAGGCCTCCAGCATGCCACCCGAGATGCCCGAAACCGGATCAGTCGTCGTGTCCCAGGTAAAGGGGGCGTCGGTACCCGGAAACCGATGATCTTCGTGTTGCATACCCCCACCGCCGGGTCGCCCGAAACGAATGTTCAGCGTGATACGTCGGGGACCGATGTGGGCGTCGATGCCATCGAAAACCGGCTGTCCTTTTTCGTCCTGATTGAAGCCCAACTGTAAAAAAGAGCGGATGAAATTACTGCACTGCGAAATACCCTGCATGACGGTCGCCCGGATGGGAATCGAGCGAAGGGTCCCCGTTAAAACCGGGCTCTGGCTGCCTGCTTCATCCGTTGTTTCGTGGCGCAGGAACGACGCAATATCACGGATGGAGGCAAAACCCAGCCCGAGTACCAGCGGATTTTTGGCCGTGTAGACCAGTTCATAAATGTAATTCGGATCGAAGCCATCCTTTAACGAAATCTTCGTTGAGCTGGGCGTGCCAGGAAATGGAGCGGTCGTGCAATCGGCAAAGGCCCAGTCGCTGTTCGGAACGGCCATCCGCTCGTCCGCTTCGTGAACCCGTCTGGTCAGTACGAGGCCGGTATTGTCGAGGCTCACGGTTTCGTAGCTCTTGTGTGTCATGCCGCTAAAGGCGCCACTGCTCAAATTCAACGTTTTGGTAGGGGTAACGACCTGAAGTTCAGCCCGGACTTTGCCCGTAATCTCGTTGCCATGCTCCGTAGCAATCGGCACCATCATCGTAAGGCGCTGACTGCCCGGTGAATCGTCGCTGGGTAGGACATCTCCCTGCCAAGCACTCCACAGGTAAACGTAGCCTCGTTTCAACAGCACCGTATCCGCCGGAGCCATGTTGCCCCGGTTTGGCAAACTCAGGAACAACAGGCCGTTGCTTTTGCTCATGTCGGTGGGACGTAGCATCACAAAATCTGATACGTATTCAACTAGGCCACGCGCATTTTTCGGCGCCAGCTGAATATCCTGAATGATTTTATTCTGGGACAGATTTGGATCGACTTCGCCATAGGCCTGCCCGAATACCCGTTCGTAACTCCCGACCGCACCCAGGGATTTTCCGGCCGCATAAGGTTCCGTTCGGGTTATAACCAGCTTTACAATCCGGGCCTGAGCCGAAAAGAACAAGCTTACTCCGCAACTTAAGCAGAACAGGAAACGGTGGATTTGGCGAAATGTCATGGTGTTTAACGTTATTTTCTGACCGGTTCTAAAGCGTTAAAACGCCATTGGCTTTCAGGATTTTGCTGAAAAACAGTAGTTGATAAGGCAGTGCATTTTCCCAGTAGTCCCAGGTGTGCCCACCCGGCCGTTCGGTATAATCGTGGGGCGTCTGGTTGGCCATCAACTGGCGGTGCAGGTCACGGTTCGTTTCGATCAGGAAATCATCCACGCCAATATCGAAAATCAGGGGCAGGTTATTGGCTTTTAGCTTGTCGGCGAGCGTTACCATCGTGTAGCCCGGATAGGGCGCATCGCCTTCTTTCGGCGGGCCGAGCAGTTTGACAAAATTCTCCGATCGGGATTTGGCAAAATCGGCGGGCACTTTCCAGGTGGCGGTGTTGATGTTCATCACTCCGCTCATGCTCCCGGCGGCCGCGTACAACTCAGGATGACGGCTGGAGATGAACATGGCGCCGTGCCCACCCATCGACAAACCCGCGATGATCCGGCCTTTCCGGTCGCGAACCGTTCGATACGTATTATCAATTTTGTCGATCAACTCTTTCGAAATGAACGTCTCAAACTGACTGGTTTTAACCAGTGGACTATCGAAATAATAACTGGTCGGGTCCCCTTCGGGCGTGACAATGATCAGGTTGTACTGATCCGCCAGGCGCTGTAACAGGGTTTTGTCAGGTGTTTTGGTTAACCAATCCCGGAAACTGCCGGTGCCGCCATGAAGCAGATAAAGCACGGGCAACGGTTGTTTTGCTTTCTTGTATCGTTCCGGTAGCACCACGGCCGTGCGGAGCGTTCGATTCATGCTGGCGCTCACTACGTCCAGGGTGTCAACTTTGGCGGCTAACGCGTGCAGCGAAAGCAGCAACGTCATAGAAATGAGTAAGGATTTGACGTAAGTTTTATGCATAATAGCAGTTATTGAGCAGTGGAGCCGTTGGCTTTCAGAACTTTATTGAAAAATAGGACGTGGTTTGGCAGCGAATTGCCCCAATAGTCCCAGGAATGGCCGCCGGGTCGTTCGGAATAGTCATGGGGTGTCTGGTTGAAGACCAGTCGACGGTGCAGTTCCCGATTCGGTTCGATCAGAAAATCGTCAACGCCACAGTCAAAGATGATCTTCAACCCGTTGGCTTTCATTTTGTCGGCCATGTTAATGACCGAATAAGACGCGTAGCGATCCGGCGATTGTTCGATAGGCCCCAGAATCTTTTCGAATTCAAGCTTTATGTTTTTGGCTGCATCGGGCGGCAGTTTCCAGCTATCCATGTCCAGATTCAGCGCTCCGCTCATGCTGCCAGCCGCGCAGTACAGATCGGGATGACGCGTTGCCAGATACAGCGCTCCGTAACCACCCATGGACAGGCCCGTAATGACCCGGCCTTTACTGGTGCGAACGGTTCGATACGTATTGTCAATTTTGTCGATGACATCTTTTGTCAGGTAGGTTTCAAACTGGCTGTCCTTAACAACGGGACTATCCAGATAGTAGCTGAAAACCTCACCTTCGGGCATCACAATGAGCAGGTTATACTGGTCGGCCAGTCGTTGCAGCAGCGTTTTGTCGGGCGTTTGATTGAGCCAGTCATTAAAGTGGCCATAGCCACCGTGGAGCAGATACAACACCGGATACGTTGATTTACTTTTTGCTGTTGTCTGGTAGGATGCGGGTAGTATAACAGCCGCCCGTAGCTTCTTTTTCATCGCAGCACTGGGAATGTCCAGTGAATCAACGGTAGCGGCAGACGCAAAAAAGGATAGAATTAGTAAGCTGGTCGTGAAGAAAAGGCCGAATAAGCGCATGATTGGCGAATTTAATGAGGCTGATGGATTTTTTGACGTCTGCTTGTCAAGGTATTCGGTTCAAAATAATCCACTGCATCACAGAATAAATAGAATCGGTCATAACCTCTGCAACTACCCTGGAATCGTATGTATGAGAACTTTTTTATCTTTACGTCAAAACTACGCAAAGAATCTTTATGTCAGAAAGGCATAAGTCCATTTTGTAGAATTTTATGATTGAATATAATCCTGAGGCCGCCCGATATTATCAGGATGTCTCTGAACAATGCATCCATTACCTGTCGATTGATGGGGTGATTTTTGGCTTTCATCAAAATCAGTTGAAGGTGCTGCTGCTACGTTGGAAAGGAACAGATGAATGGAGTTTGCCGGGGGGATTTATACGAAAAGCCGAATCGGTTGATGTGGCCGCGCAACGCATCATGCAGGAGCGAACAGGCCTGGATGCGCTGTATCTGCATCAGTTTCACGTCTTTGGTGAAGCCGTCCGGTACAATCAGGAAGAAACCTGGCGGAAAATAAACCTGCCGATTCAGAATGTGAACTGGTCTGAGCGGACGATTTCCCTCGGTTACTATGCCCTGGTCGATCACTCAAAGGTTGTTCCAGCCTCCGACTTTCTGACGGAAGAATGCCGCTGGTGGGGTCTGGACCAGATACCGGCCCTTCTTTTCGATCATAACCACATCATTGACGTAGCCCTTGCATCCCTACGGAAACAGCTTAATGGCCAGCCTATCAGCCACTTACTGCCCGAAGCGTTCACGATTCCAGAATTGCAGCGGCTTCATGAAACTATTTTAGGCTATCCATTGGACGCCCGTAATTTTTACAAGAAAATAATGGCGTCGGGCAGCCTGGAGCGACTTTCGGAGCGCCGGGCGGGAACACCCCACAAAGCGCCCTACCTGTATCGATTTAATCGCAGGCCTTTCGCTTAGAGCCGTGCCACGGCTCTAAGCGAAAGGCCTGAATCTGTAACTGATGAATTAATTTGCGCATATACGCATATACGTACCAACGAAAAAAGACACCGGGCTTAAACCCGGTGTCTTTTTTTACTAGGAAGCTGTTTAGGATTTATCTTCTACAGATTCACTATCTCGTTTTGTCAGTCTACTTTACCCCTAAATCCCCTAAAGGGGACTTTATTCAGGCACGAACTAAGTCCCCTTTAGGGGATTTAGGGGTAAAGCAGACTAGAAAGAATAATCCTAAACAGGGTCTATGCTAGCTTTTCTCAATACCCCGGGTTCTGGCCTTTGAGTCCAATGTTGGGGTTGTTATCGATCTCCTGCTGAGGAATGGGCAATAGCTCATGTTTGCCTTTCTGGAAATAGGCTAACGGTTCAGTCTTTAGCTTCCCATTTTTACGCCACCGCAGAATATCCTTGTTGCGAATTTCTTCGCCGTTCAGCTCCACGCGCCGTTCGTGCACAATGGCATTGAATACCTGATCTTTGGTCGACACAGGGTAGTTGGCCGTCGGGTAAGCCGGCATCGCGACACTCGGGCGACTGCGAACCATGTTTAGGTAATTAACGGCACTGGCAATGTTTCCCGCTTCATTTTCACACTCGGCCATGGCCAGCAACGTTTCGGCGTACCGCATGATCCGCTGGTTGATGCCGCCCGTTGTCGATGTGCCCGCTTTGTACATTAGCGTGAATTTCCGCCAGCTGATTTTCTGCTCCTTACCGTCGACTATCGAACTAAAGCCGTTTTGAACCGCATCGGTCAGAACAGATTGATCTTTGTTGTATTTATCGCCCGTCGTGTACACCGATTTTGCGTAGCGTGGGTCGGTTTTGGCATCGCCTTTGGTCGTTTTCTCGAACTCGGCCAACAGACTGTTCGAGGGGATAATGTTCCGCCAGCCGATGCCCGAATACTCCTGGGTTCGCACGGTTTCTTCACCCGCCGAAGCGCCATCGGCATCGGTATTCCAGTTGAATGTACCGCCCGAGGTCAGGAAGTTTACCTCCCAGATCGACTCTTTGTTGAACTCCGTCTCTTCAATGAAATTGTCGTTGTATTCATCAACGAGCTGGTAGATACCCGAACTGATCACTTTTTGAAGTTCAGTCTTCGCGTTTGTGTAATCACCCTGCTGCATATACACCCGCGCCAGCAGCATTTGGGCCGCACCCTTGGTCGCCCGCCCCTGATTGGCCGCATCATACGTAGCGGGCAAGGCGTCCTGAGCCGCTTTTAAATCTTCCACGATGAATGCGTACACCTCCGCTTCCGGTGCGCGGGCTCCCGCACCCGCAAGCGACGTCACATACTTCTTGTAAAGCGGAACCCCGCCCCACATGCTGACCAGTTCGAAGTAAGACCAGGCCCGAAGGAATTTGGCTTCTCCCACCGCCTGGGTAGCAACGGTTGGCGTCAGACCCGTAGATGCGGCTGCGTTATCAATCACGACGTTAGCCCGGTGAATGACCCGGTACGCACCAGTCCAGACGGAACTCACCAACGAGTTGCCAGTATCATGAACGCCCAGCAGGAGCTGATTGCGGGGTGTTTCGAGTTGACCACCGCCCGCGGCTACGTCGTCGGAGCGCAAATCATTGGTGAAAAACCACTCGCGGGCTACCAGATTCGTTGACTGAATTGCGGCATAAACACCATTGATGGCGCTGCGAATCTGGGCGTCAGTTTTAAAGTAACTGTCCGTCGTTACGGCGTTGGGATTGAGCTGGTTGAGGTCTTTGTCGCTACAGCCGATTGCCAGACTAAAGACTAAAATCCCGGTAAAAATATAGGACTTTTTCATAGTGAAGTTCATAATTTGGGTTCGTCAAAACCAGTTAGAAAGTAACTTGAAGACCCGCCAGGAATGTCCGGGCCTGCGGATAGTTTGCGTAGTCGATACCACTTCTGAGCAACGTACCGTTTCGGGAGCCAATTTCCGGATCGTAGCCGGTGTACTTCGTGAGCGTCAGCAGGTTCTGGCTGGATACATACACCCGGACCTTCGTTACGTAGCCTTTCGTCAGGCCGGTGAGCTTGGTCGTTGGGATGGAATAGCCGATCGTCAGGTTCTTGATCCGCATGTAGGAACCATCTTCGATAAAGCGGTCCGATGTGCGGCTGTTGTTGTTGGGGTCGCCACTGACGGCACGGGGTACGTCTGTGTTCGTATTGGTTGGCGTCCAGGCATTTAGAACAGCCGTCCCTGCATTAAACAACCGCAACATACCTTGCGTCACAACCTTGGTTCCGTTATAAATTTTATTTCCCTGAACGCCTTGTAGATAGAGCGTGAAATCGAAATTTTTATAGGACCCTGAGAAGTTGGCACCGTAGTTGAATTTCGGCAAATAACTGCCTAGATACTGGCGGTCGTTGGCGTCAATTTTTCCGTCGCCATTCAGGTCTTTAAACCGGATGTCGCCGGGTGCGGCTTTATCCTGGTAAAGCGTCTTGTCATTGCCGTCCAGGTTGTTAGCCGCGTTGATTTCAGCCTGATTCTGGAAAATTCCATCTACTTTATAGCCGTAGAACGACTGAATGGGCTGACCAACTTCGGTCTTGGTGATGTCGTACCCGCCGAAGTCAGCATTCAGACCGGCGTAAATTGACGCTGTCGGAGTTGCCAAACTTAACACCCGGTTGCGGGTGATGCCGATGTTTGCCGACACATTGCCCCGGAAATCACCTTTCGAGTAATTGTAGCCTGCCTGAAATTCATAGCCCCAGTTTTTCATGCTGCCGATGTTAGCGACGGGCGCCGTGGTGTACCCGATAGAGTTTGGAATGGGAACGGCCAGGATCAACCCATCGGTGAATCGGTTGTACACCTCGGCTGAGAAGGTGAACTTGTTGTTGAACAAGCCCAGGTCAACCCCTACATTAACCATATCGGTGGTTTCCCATTTCAACTCCGTATTGCCCAATGCATTGAAATACGAGCCCAGCGCGTTGGTGCCGCCAAATGGATAGGCGGTAGCGTCGGCCTGCACCACTGATTGCCAGGCATAGTTCGAAATGCCATTGAAGCCCGTTTTACCGTAGCTGGCCCGTAGCTTCAGTTCAGACAGCTGATGGAGCGACTTCATGAAATTCTCCTGATTGATCCGCCAGCCCACCGAGGCCGATGGGAAGTTGCCCCACTTGTTGCCGGGGGCAAACAGCGATGAACCATCCCGACGAATGGACGCGCTCAACAGGTATTTACCCTCATAATCATACGTAACCCGCCCGAGGTAAGAAATCAGATTCGTAATGCTCCGGGTGCTGGTGATGGAAGGATTACTGACCCCCTGAATGACGTCGAGATCGTTGTTGGGCCGGTTGCCCGATCCATTGATGCCTGAATTGAATACTTTTTGATTCTCGGCGGCTACCACGGCGCTGAAGTTATGTTTTCCAACGCTTTTATCGAACGAAAGCTGGTTCGTAAACACCTGGGAGATATTGGTACTTCGCGAATCCGAAACGGTAGCGGAGGTTCGCTGGCCATACCCATCCGAATAAATAGGCAAAAACGTAGTGCCCAGCGAATAGCCTAAATCGACGCCATAGTTAAAGCGATATTTCAGGAAACTGGTGAGCTTGACATCCGCGTAGAACGTAGCGAATGCTTTGAGGAACTTCGTTCGAATAAAATCGATGCTCAGCGCCCGGAGCGGGTTTTCAGGATCGGAGCCATCCAGGGCCGTTGGGGCACTGAAGCCACCAACTTTTGTCGGGTCGGTGGTTGGCCAGTAGGGCATCATGCGAATGGCGTGCATGACCTGCGACCGGTCGCCCGTTGGTTCGCCCCGCTGATTGCTGAAGGCAAAGGTCAGCGTTTGCCCGATGCTTAAGAACTTGGTTGCCTGATGATCGGAATTCAGCCGCAGGGAGCCCCGCTCAAAGCTGGTGCCCTTCATGATGCCGTCCTGCTTAAAATAACTGCCCGAGGCAAAAAAGCGCGATACGGCACCCCCGCCGGTCAACGAAATCTGGTGCTGGGTGATGGGGGCATTGCGGAAAATTTCATTCTGCCAGTTCGTTTCAGTTTGGGCGAACGTCTGGGTGGCACCGGTATAAATGGGCGTTGCCAGATTGCTTAGTCGCGAAGGTACCGGAATACCCGCATTGGTGGTCAGGGCCGTAGCGTATTGAACGTACTGATCGCGGTTGAGCACATCCACTTTACGCCAGGCACTCTGCGTGCCCGTGTAGGTATCCAGCGTGATACGTACTTTTCCATCCCGGCTTCCTTTTTTGGTGGTGATCAGGATAACCCCATTGGCCGCTCTTGATCCGTAGATGGCGGCCGAGCTGGCATCTTTCAGGACTTCCAGCGACTCAATGTCATTGGTGTTGAAGCTGTTCAGGTCGCCGGTTGGGACGCCATCAATGACGTAGAGCGGCCCCGATGCGTAGTTGATCGAACCCACGCCCCGAATCTGTACGATCGGCGAACTGCCTGGCCCACCATTGTTCACTACCGATACACCCGGTACCCGCCCCTGCAACGCGGCTGATACGTTGGGAACGGGCAACGCGGTTAACTCTTTTGGCGTTACCGACGATACGGCCCCCGTCAGTGACGACCGCTTCTGAGTTCCGTAACCAACCACAACGACCTCTTCCAGTGAACCTGCATCGGCTTCCAGCGATACGTTAATAGCCGCTTGGTTATTAACCGTTATCTCCTGTTTTTTGTAGCCAATATAGCTGAATACCAGAACGGCGCTCCCGTTCGGAACGTCAATTCGATACGTACCACGAACATCACTTGTGGTCCCTCGGCTGGTCCCCTTAATTTGGATATTTACACCGGCGAGCGGACTTCCTTTCTCGTCCAGTACGGTACCCGTAACGGGTTGGTCAACGGGCGCAGCGTGTGCCCAGGTAACTGAGGTGAGTGTGGCAACCAGCAACAGCTGATAGAGACCAGGCCGCAGGAATTTTCGGGCCAGGGCATGGAGTAAACATTGATGGAACATAGATTGGAAGGTTTAGTTGCTTGCAATGTGTCTCAGCAACACTATTTCAGGAAGTACGCATGGACGAGCGAGCCTGTTAACTAGTAAATAGTAACGTATTATGGTTTATCGCATCAGAATACAGCCGTAAATAGGGGTGATGAAGACAACCGGTTATATGGTTTTTGGTATAAGTTATTGGACTGTTTAAATTACTGTCTTTTTTTAATCTTTCTTTAACTTTCTTTGAAAATAGCTTAATCCGGCCAATTTTTTTACCGATAAAGCCTGATTAACTAGTTATCAATGAGATTTTTACTAGTTATGGCGCGACTGCTTATACCCCTAATTTTCTGCCTGTTTGGCGCTATTTCGTTCGGTTTTTCCCAACGGGTTGCCCTGCATCAGCCTGATCAATCAAAACAGGCTAATTATGCCGTTGGGGTACTCAGGAAAGCATTAGTGAGAAATAACTACGCCGTAACGACCGGCCCGGCTGATTATGTAATTGATCTGTCAATTGCTCGGGAGACATTAGGAAACGAAGCCTATGCAATAACGTCGCAGGGTAAGCGACTGACCATTACGGGCGGGGATGCGCGGGGCCTTATTTATGGGTGTCTGGCAGTAGCCGAAGACATGCAGAATGGCGTATCACTTTCGGCTATCAAAGCACAGAACGAAAAACCTCATTTACCGTTTCGGGCCATTAAATTTGACCTTCCCTGGGATACCTATCGACACAGCTACTCGCTCGATCAGCACGTAGAGACCTGCCGGGATGTAGCTTACTGGGAACGGTTTCTGGACATGATGGTGAAGAACCGCTTCAATGTGCTCAGTCTATGGAACCTGCATCCTTACACCTACATGATCAGGCCGACGAATTTCCCGGAGGCCAGTCCGTTCACGGATGCGGAACTGTCACAATGGCGAGAGCTGCACCGGGCTATTTTCCGAATGGCCAAAGAGCGGGCGATTGATACGTACCTGATTCCTTTCAACATTTTCGTGAGCCCGGAATTTGCCAAAGCGCATAACGTAGCGATGGATAACCTGGAACACAATTTTTTTGTGAATGGCGATACGTCGGCGATTGTCAAACGCTATACTCGGGAATGTGTCACGCAGGTGTTGCAGGAATATCCCGATCTGACCGGTTTTGGCCTCACCCTGGGCGAAGGCATGGGCGGCATGTCTCCCCAGCAACGCGAAGACTGGATGAAAGAAACGATCATTGAAGGCATGCGTCTGGCAAACCGGAAGGCTAAACTCGTGCATCGCATTCCCTTTTCCAGCACCACCGGCTCGCTGGGCATCACGAGTATCGACACCGAAAAACTCACCCGATGCGCCATTGACGAAGAAGGCGATCTGGATTTTCTGGAAGGCCCCATCTGGGCGGATCTCAAATACAACTGGTCGCACGCGCACTCGACTCCCAGGCTGATAAAAGTACATGGCGGTAAGTTGTATGATACGTATTTCAAGCCCGAGCCTACGAAATACAAGATTACCTGGACGGCCCGAAATGAAGATTTCTTTTGCCTGCGCTGGGGTGTCCCGGATTTCATTCGGGCGCACGTAGCCGCGAACAATCAGGCATATGTGGGTGGGTATTTCATTGGTTCGGAAACCTACATTCCGGCTAAGGATTACTTTACCAAGCCCGGTGGCCCGGTCGACTGGAAATATGCTTTTGAACGGCAATGGCTGTTTTATAAGCTGTGGGGCCGGTTGTTGTACAATCCGGCTACACCCGATGCTGTTTTCAGCGCCGAATTTACGCGCCGGTACGGGAAAGGGGCTGCTCCGTTGCTCGAAGCCTATGCCCTGGCATCCTCGACGCCGTTGCGGTTGGCGGCTTCATTCGATTTTACCTGGGATTTTTCTCTTTATAGCGAGGGAATGATGGCGCACGATGCCAAAAAGAACGTTTCCTACATTTCGGTCGAGCAGCAAATTACGCAACCAACCCTCGACCCCGCTTATGTATCGGTTACCGATTATGTGAAGACACAGCTAGCAGGCCAGTCGTTTGAGTCGACTAAAATTACGCCACCCATCCTGGCCAGCCTGCTGGAGCGGGATTGCCGGAAAGCGTTGCAGCTCGTGAAACCGATCAATACGTCCTCAAATCGCTCGTTGCAGTATGAGGTGGCTGATGTGCAGGTGTGGGCAAATCTGGGTTTGCATCTGGCCGAAAAACTGAAAGGAGCCGTTGCATTGCAGACGTATCGGTTAACTGGTGGAGAGGCCAATAAACAGGCTGCGATTCACCATCTGGAAGCTGCGCTGCGCTATTGGGATGCGGTGGTGGCCATCACCCGCCCGCTCTATAACGATATGCCGCTGGTGCATCTGACGGAGCAGAAAGGCAGTAGATGGGCGGAAAATAACAAACTTCGCTTTCATTGGGCAACGCTACGTCCGGCCGTTGTAAAAGATATTGAGATTGCCCAGCAGGCTCAATTTAGTGCCCGCAACTGAAGGAGACCAATAAAATAGTCGTTGTTAAACATTGGTTAAAAAAATAATTTCCTACCGATGTGAGGTAATAAAGTCCAAACTTGTCTGTATTAAGTACTACCCGCTTAACGGACGTTTGAATGCAACCCGTGCCTTTACATCCTGATCAACCCAAAGCCGACAGCATGCCTCTGCTGCTGGTGAATCATCAATCCGAACACATGGCCCAAGTGACGGACGATGAATTGATGCTTCGGCAACTGTTCGCGCAGGATGCCCGAAAAGGCTGTGCGTTGCTTTTCCGGCGCTACTATCCGAATCTGGTCAATCATGCGGTCCGGTTTGTGTATTCAAAAGAGGTGGCTGAAGATTTGGTGGCCGAAGTATTCACGGTTTTCTGGCAGGACCGCACCTTTGAGCAGATCACTACGTCGTATCGCGCCTATTTCTACAAAGCCGTTCGCCACCGGGCCTACAATTACCTGCGTTGGGAATTGCGACAGTCCGATTCGCTGGAACTGGCTGATGAGCAGTCTATTCCGGTATCGCTGCAACCCGATCAGATGTTGCATTACAGCGAGCTTCACCAGAAAATCGAGTCGATCATTCAGAGCCTGCCGCCCCAGTGCCAGCGGGCTTTTCTGCTGAGCCGTATTGAAGGGAAGAAATACGCCGAAATCGCGCAGGACCTGCAGATCAGCAACAGCGCCGTTGAAAAACTACTCATCCGAGCCCTGGGAAAGCTCCGTCAGGAATTGAAAACGGAGTGGTTTATCGCGCTGGTTTTGTGGCTTTCGATTGGTTCGGCCTCCACCTGGATGTAAGGTAATGTATACGCAACTTGTCTAACTGGCAACCCATACTATAGCTATGAACTCACCGCTTATAAAAAACATCGTCTTTGACTTTTTTGACGGAAAAGCTACGGCCATCCAGCGAAAATACATCGAAGCCTGGCTGGCCGATGAAGCGAATCAGGAAACCTATTTTCAGTACCTCGATGAGTGGGAAAGTCAGCGGCCCCAGTTCTCGCTCGATACGGACAAAGCCATGGCGTCGTTCGAACAGGTATTGCTCAATACGCATCCGCCTGCCCCGCAGCCGAAGATGATCAAACAAAGCCCGGCAACCAGAACGATCCGATGGTGGGGGTGGAGCATGGCTGCTTCGGTATTGTTGATGAGTCTGCTGGGTGGCTGGCTCTTTCGCGCACAATGGTTATATAAATCCTACAAAACCGCTTATGGTCAGACCACTACGTTCCAGTTATCCGATGGTACCTCGGTGACGCTGAATGCCAACTCAAGGCTACAGGTTCCCCGGTTTGGGTTTGGCAATGATACCCGCGACGTGTTTCTGGAAGGGGAAGGCGAGTTCAACGTAACGCACAAAGCCGATAACCAACGCTTCATCGTCAGAACAGACGGTAATTTTCAGATAGAAGTGCTGGGTACTGAATTCGTTGTGTATGCCCGCGAACGAGGCAAACGCGTGTTTCTGAACAAAGGCAACGTGAAGCTCGAATTGCCTCAGGGGCAGCAGCTTTACATGAAACCCGGCAACGTAGTGACGGTGGCCAATTCGGGGCGCTACCACCTGACGCAGAAGGCCCCCGCCCGGCCCTATCTGGCCTGGAAAGAGCATTGGTTTTATTTCGACAATACTACGCTCACCGAAGTCGCTGAGCAAATCCGGGAGCGATTCGGTGTACAGGTAGTGGTTACGGATACCGAACTCGCCCAACGACGGATTGCCGGCAATTTTAAAGCCGAAAAGGCCGACGATCTGCTGCAGATCCTGACTGAATTACTGAATCTAACTGTTGTGAAAACCCGCAACCATATCGAGTTACGAACATCTAAATAACCCTTTAAAATGTCGTGTTTACATCTACCTAAAATGGGGTTGGTTCTGGTTGGTTTGCTGGGTCAGCAACTGGCACTGGCCCAATCGGTTGTGCTGGCGCACCAGCAAAATAAAGCCATTCGGATGACGCAGGTGCTTCCGGCCGAGAGTCAAAAACTGAAAGAAGTGCTCACCGACCTGAGCCGCCAGTATCAGGTCAGTATTTTATTTGAAGAAACGACCGTGCAGGGCATTACGATTCCGGTCGATGCCCGGCTTAAAACGGGGAAATTGGAAAAGCAGCTACAAACGTTGCTGAAACCGTATGGGCTGATCGTCAAAAAAATTAACGAACAGGCGTACTACGTCATTAAAACGCCGACGAAAGAAACGCGTCAATCGGCGAATGCCGGTCAGTCGGAAGCCGCTAGCCTGCCAGCGGTAGAGGGTACGCTGTCGGCCATTCAGCCACTGGCAGCCACATTGCCCACAACGGTAGTGGCCGATATTCGGATTGCGGGCCGCGTAACCAGCGAAAAAGGGGAAGGGCTACCCGGTGTTAACGTCGTGATCAAAGGCGCTATACGCGGGACGAATACAGATGCCGATGGCCGCTACCAATTAAACGTTCCCACTGCAAATACTACGTTGGTATTCAGCTTTGTAGGCTACGCCACGCAGGAAATAGCCGTAGGTAGCCGAACAACACTGGACGTTCAGTTGCTGCCCGATAACAAATCACTGAACGAAGTGGTGGTCGTAGGGTATGGTACGCAATCGCGCAAAAACCTGACCAGCGCTATCAGCACCATCAAGCCGGAAGAACTGAACCGGGGGGCCATCAGTGATGTCGGGCAGCTGTTGCAGGGGAAAGTGCCGGGACTTAATATTTCGGCCAATGGCGATCCTAATACGCCGTCGGCGGTGGTGCTACGGGGCGCGTCAACGATCAACAGTTCGCAGGGACCATTCTACGTTATTGATGGCGTGCCCGGTGCTGATATTTCGATTATTGCGCCCGACGACATTGCGTCGATCGACGTATTGAAAGATGCCGCTGCCACCGCTATTTATGGAAACCGGGCTGCCAACGGCGTCATTATGGTGACGACGAAACGGGGTAAAAAAGGCCAGATGCAGATTTCCTACAGTGGCTACGTTGGTGTGGAGAAAGTGTCCAGCACGTTAAAGATGATGGATGCCACCCAGCTACGGGACTTCCTGACGAAAAACGGACAATCGTTTTCACCCAACGACGACAAGGGCGCCAACACCAACTGGCAGAGCGCTGTTGAGAAAAACTCGGCGATTTCGCAAAACCACAACCTGTCCATTAGTGGTGGAACGGAGCACAGTACGTATAGCGCCAGCATCAACTATCTCGACAAGCAGGGTATTTTGCAGGGGAGTTCACTGAAGCGGGTTATTGCCCGGCTGGCGGTTGAGCAGTACGCGTTTAACGACAAGGTGAAGTTTGGCCTGAACGTGACCAACTCAAACAGCGACGCCAACAACACGCCCCTGCGCAACAACGTACTGTTGCAGATGATCAACCACTTGCCCGTTTCGCCGGTGACGAATCCTGACGGCAGCTACTTCGAGAATTTTCAGAATACCGGCTATTTCAATCCGGTGGCCATGATCAACCATGCCAAGGACAATACGAAATACAATAACCTGGTAGGGTCATTTACGGCGCAGGTGAAACTTCCGTTCGGATTGCAGTATGACCTGAATCTGTCGTACCAGAACAATACGTCCCTCCACGGCGAATCCTACGACAGTTATTATACGCAATATAACAGCGCCAATTTTTACAACAACCCCGATCCACCGAACGTCCACAGTCTGTTGAATTTCGGGACGAACGGGTCGGCGCTACGGAATACGTACCAGACCACGCGGAACGTACTGGAAACCTTTTTAACCTGGAATAAGGAGTTTGGCGACCACAGCATCAACGCGGTGCTGGGGTACTCGTATCAGGGATCGGTTTCGGGCGATGGCTTCCAGACATCCAGTACCAACTTCCCGGTCGATAACATTGGTTACAACAATTTTGCCCTCAGTAACCCCTACGCGGTATCGTCCTATCGGGTCAATTTTGGCGCCGATGGTATCTATCAGGAAACGAAGTTGATCTCTGACTTCGCCCGTCTGAATTATAATTACAAAGACAAATACCTGGTGCAGGGGTCGATTCGCCGGGATGGCAGTTCGGTGTTTGGGGCCAACAACCAATGGGGTTATTTCCCGGCGGCTGGGGTTGCCTGGCGCGTGAATCAGGAGGATTTTATGAAAAATCAGAACCTGTTTGACGATCTGAAACTGCGGGCCAGCTACGGCGTAACGGGTAACTCGTCGGGCTTCAATGCCTACACGGCGCAATTCATTTCGGGAAGTCTCGGGACGTATTACTACAATGGCGTACAAACGGCAGCTTATGGCCCTACCCAGGCCGCGAACCCAAATTTGAAGTGGGAAAAAACAGCAACGACCAACATTGGGCTTGATTTCACCGTCCTGAAAGGCAAGCTGAGCGGTACAGTCGAATGGTACAACAAGGAGACAACCGGCATGATTTATTCATATCGCGTGAATCCCGTTCTCGTACCCGTGGGCAGTATTATTGCCAATGGGGGCAATATGAGCAATAAAGGGATTGAGGTGAGCTTAAGCGCCACACCGGTTCAGACGACGAATTTTAGCTGGTCAACGGGGCTGAATCTCGCGCACAATACCAACAAAATCACCAGCTTAACCAATCCGCTGTTTGTGGGTGGCGACTCGGTACGTACGACGCAGCCTGAGGGAGGTGGACAAACGGGTAGCACGCTGCAAATCCTGAAAGCGGGAATGCCGTTGGGTCAATTCTTCACGCTGCAATACGCCGGAAAAAACGAAAAAGGCGTTTCGCAGTACGTGAATCAGAAAGGCGACCTCACTACAACCCCAGTCATTGGGGCTGATTATAAGTATTCGGGCAGCCCGCAACCGAAACTGCTGCTCGGCTGGACCAATACGTTGCGCTATAAAAACTTCGACCTCAACGTATTCTTCAGAGGGGTGCTCGGAAATAAAATTTTCAACGCTACCCGCGCTGATCTGTTTCGGCCCAGCACCGCCCAGTTTACGAATATTCTGGTCGACGTTGCCGGCGAAACCGCCACGGATGTAAACTCCTACAAATACTCCAGCCGCTTTATCGAGGATGGTAGTTACGTCCGTCTAGACAACGCAACGCTGGGTTACAATTTTAAAAATATGGGTCAGTACGTCCGATCACTACGTGTCTATGCCTCGGTGAACAATGCGTTCGTCATTACCGGCTACAAAGGCATTGATCCTGAAGTCAACCAGGGCGGCATTGCTCCCGGCGTAGATGCCAACAATTTCTATCCGAAAACCCGGACCGTTCTGGTGGGTGTAAACGTATCCTTCTAAACAGCCTAGCCAAAAACACAATGAAAAAAATACTTTCTTCGGGCGCGTTTCTGGTACTGATCGTTTACCTGACGACCGCCTGCCATGATGTCAACGTACCGGTCAATACCGAGTTGACACCCGATATTTTCCCCCAGAATTCGTCGCAGTTCATTCAGGCATCGGGTCCGCCGTATGCCGCTTTTCGGGGTAATTTCTCCCTGGATTACTGGTTCATCCAGTCATTGTCTACCGACGAAGCCATTCTGCCTGCACGCGGAGGTAACTGGTATGACAACCAGGGCTATTTGATGCTGCACTACCATAACTGGACGAAAGATCATGGCACGACGAACAGCGTGTGGACCTGGTTGTCGACCGTTATTGGCACCACCAATCAGGCGCTGTCAATCTTAAATCAGACCATACCGGCTTCTTCGGCGGCCAAACCGACTAATCTGGCCGAGTTGAAAATGGTCCGGGCAATGGCCTATTTCATGATGATGGACCTGTATGGCAACGTACCGATCGACACAACCTATGGCGATTTCACCCCCCATCCCAATTTGCCCCGTGCTCAGGTATTTAGCTTTATTGAAAAGGAAGTAAAAGCCGCACTGCCAAATCTGAGCCGGGTTGTGGGGCAGGCTACCTATGGTCGTGCCAACAAATTCATGGGCTTTTCGCTGCTGGCCAAGATGTATCTGAACGCCGAATATTACACCGGCACGCAACGCTATACGGATGCCGTCGTTGCCTGCGACAGCGTTATCAACTCCGGCCTGTATTCACTGGAACCCAGAGCGTCGTATCTCCAGATGTTTTACCCGAATAACGGGCCAACAGCCAGGGAATTTATTTTCGCCATTCCCTACGATCCGGCGGCTGGTGCGATGCCAGGGACAAACGGGTTTATGTATCACGCCCGTTATGACGTACCGCGTTCGGAGACAAAAAAATTCAATTTGCCGTTTACGCCCAGCGCTCCCAGAAGTACGTTACCCGAATTTTACGTGAACTTTAAAGACCCCAACGATATCCGGAACGGGCAGTGGCTCACGGGTTTGCAATTTATGAACGATGGCGTGACGCCCGTAACCGTGACCACCACGAAGAAAGGATACGACCAATTCTATACGGGTTCCGATGGGGCGGCTGCGTATACGTATCAGGTGAATCTAACCCCGGATATTGTTCTTCGGCAGGACGTCGCTACGTTCGATTTGGGTAACGACGAAATCGCCTGGAACATGGGTTACCGTAATATTAAGTTCTATCCCGATGCATCCTCTACGTCGCGAAATCAAAACAACGATGTGCCGGTTTTCCGCTACTCGGATATTATTCTGATGAAAGCCGAAGCGATACTTCGCGGTGGTGCGCCAACCCAGGGTCAGACGGCACTTTCGCTGGTCAATCAACTGCGGGCCGCCCGTACTACGTCGGCCGCGTTGAGCAGCGTAACGTTAGAGGACATATACTCGGAACGGTGTCGCGAGTTTGCCTGGGAAACCTGGCACCGCAACGACATGATTCGATTCGGGAAATATGAAGGGAAATGGGGTTTCAAAACGGATGCCAGCGTAAACCGCCGGATTTTTCCCATCCCAACAGCGGCTTTCACCGTCAACCCCGCGCTGACGCAAAATCCTGGGTATTAGATTGAAAACCCCCTAAATCCCCTGAAGGGGACTTTACTCACTCACGAACAAAGTCCCCTTCAGGGGATTTAGGGGTATTAAGTTCTTTACTTATCGTCCCGGAATAAGTTTTTATGCTGGCTTGCCTCTACCCCTAAATCCCCTAAAGGGGACTTTGTTTGTGGGTGAGCAAGGTCCCCTTTAGGGGATTTAGGGGCTTTTTTGAGGATTTAGGGGCGTAGCGGCTAAAAAACTATTTTGGTAAATGCTTAGCAATTTTGCTTAATACTGTTGTCAAATTCTGCATAACTTCTTCGTTTCGGAATCGGATAACGGTAAGGCCAAATTCTTCAAGAACGTAGGTCCGGTTAGTATCATACTCTTGCTGATCGAGGGAGTCATGTACGCTCCCATCAAGTTCAATGACCAATCGGGCTGCATGACTATAAAAGTCAGCGATAAAATACTTGATTGGATGTTGTGCTTTGAAACGAAATCCGTTAAGCTTGTTCGTCCGCAAGCTTTCCCAAAGAACCAGTTCAGCAGGCGTCATTGCTTCTCGAAGCTTTTTCGCCTTCTCGAATAGCTGGGAAGGCGCTCCATAAAACATATTACTTGCCATTTACATACAGAATCATACTGTGTTATTCTTTGCGAATTAGTTTGAAGACGCTATACAATGGCTCTAGTCATCTTTGTAGATCAAAAACCCTAAATCCCCTAAAGGGCACTTTGTTTGCGAGTGAGCAAAGTCCCCTTTAGGGGATTTAGGGGTTTTTGATGTTACCCAACAATGTAAACCATGGAAAACATCTCTAGAAAATCATTCCTGCAAATTGCCGGACTTGCCACAATGGCTACGTTTTCACCGTTTCTGGCGAATGCATGGAATGGGGAAACGGACGATGATTTCTATAAAAAAATAGTCACGGCCAATACCAAAGAGGTAGCTAAACTGATAAAAAGTTTAGCGCCTGAAATCACCGACGTGAAAAGGCGGTCGGGCTATGATCTGGCAAATTTAGCTGCGGCTTTTTGCGAGCCAACGTCGGACTATTTCCAGAAAGCCGAACTGGTGCCGTACATGA
Source organism: Spirosoma jeollabukense (assembly GCF_054777855.1). NCBI lineage: Bacteria > Pseudomonadati > Bacteroidota > Cytophagia > Cytophagales > Cytophagaceae > Spirosoma > Spirosoma jeollabukense. The sequence continues at coordinate 365,200 of NZ_BAAHAD010000005.1, read as the reverse complement.
CAAAAATCATCCGGTTTCTGGTAAAGGCCCAACACGATGACGGCACCCTCGATTTTGGGAATTTGGCATCGCCACCCGATACGGCGTTTATTCTGGAACCGCTGTGTGCCGCCGGGACAATTTTGAAAACCAATACCAGCGCAACACTGGATGAAGTAAAAACGCTCCTCAAGCAGTTCGTCGTGAAAGCCGGCGAAGGCCTCCGGACGGGTGGCGTTCATACGCCCAATCACCGATGGGTTGTTTCGGCGGCACTGGCTAAAATCAACGCCCTGTATCCGAATCCTGCCTACGTCAAACGGATTCAGGAATGGCTTTCGGAGGGTGTTTTCTGCGATAGCGACGGCAATTTCCTGGAACGTAGCATGAACTACTCGGCCGTGATTGACCGGGCGCTGGTGACGATGGGCCGTTTGCTTCCGATGCCATCCCTGTTCGAACCAGCCCGCAAAAACCTGTGGCTGGTGTATTTCCATGCCGAACCCAACGGCGAACTGGTCACGGTCGATTCGCGACGGCAGGATCAATATGCGCCCATCAGCATCCTGAATTTTTATCACGATTATTACTACCTGGCCATCCGGGACAACAACCCTGAGTTTGCGGCCATCGCCAGCTACATAGAAACACTGCCCGGTTTTGAGGACCGGGTCCTCACCGATTTGCTGCTTACCTTTCTGGAAGAGCCGCTCTTTAAGAAAACGCTTCCTACGCCGAAAGCACCACCGGCTACGTTTGAAAAGTTCTTCAAAACGACCAACCTGGCACGTATCCGGCGGGGTACGACCACCACCACTATTTTTGGCGGGAACGACTTTCCGATCATCATCGCGTCCGGCCGGTCGAACAGTCCCAACTTTTTTGCGTTCCGAAAAGGGGAGGCTATTTTGACGTACATGCGCCTGTCTACGGATTTTTTCAGTACGGGCTATTTCCACAGTCAGGGCATTACGCAGGCCGGTGGCAAGTATGTGCTGCACCAGAAATTTGCCGCGCCTTACTACCAGCCCTTACCGGCCAAATACAAAAGGGCCGATGGAAATTATCAACTATCGCCCAGCACAGATGGCCGGTTCTGGAACAAAATGGACTTCGAACACCGACCCCAGAGTAACGTGAAAACCCTGGAAACGACCGTCAGTGTAGAAGAGAAAAATGGATCGAATGAGCTGACCATCAATGTTAAAGGAGTCGAAGGTGTACACGTAACCATTGAGTTTTGTTTTAAAGAAGGAGGGACGCTAACCGGGGTACAAAAACTAGATGGAACACCAGAGAATTATTCATTACCGAGCGGTTCGGGGGAATACAGTCACGGAAAAGATTCGATAAAATTCGGGCCGGGCATTTTCAAACACGCCAAGCTCCAGGGGCTGGAAGGAGAAATGTACAGTACGCATTTCGGGAGCTTACGAACCAGCGGCATGCACGTTTATTGTACGGGTCTTACCCCCTTTACCCATACGATGACTATTAGCTAGACGTAGTGGTTGCAGATTTTGAGCATTTGAAACGGCCCGTAGGGCCAAATAAAAATGAATGACCCACGCAGGGTCATTCATTTTTTGTAAATATTAAGGGACTGTCTAAAAATTAGTTTTTAAGCTGTTTCACCCCTAAATCCCCTAAAGGGGACTTTACTCATCGTTAAACCAAGTCCCCTTTAGGGGATTTAGGGGTGAAACAGCCTGATGAAAAGGAGATTTACAGACCTAAAGGAATATTTTTAGACACTCTCTAAAACTCGAAATTTACTTTTTCGCCGAGGCAATCAGATCGTTGGCCATCTTAACGTAATCGGCATTTTTGGCTTCGGTAGCCAGGGCTACCGTCTTCTCAGCACTGGCAATCGCACTGGCTTTTTCTTTTAATTTCAGTTCGATCCGGGCTTTCAGCAACATCACCCAGAAGGCTTTTGGATTTTGCTCGGTGGCTTTCGTCACCCAGCCCAGTGCCTGTTTCAGATCCTTATTGGTGTCGTAATAATAACTGGCGGCTTCAAAATAAGCGGGCTTATCGGATGCCAGGGAAGCCTCGATATTTTTTACGATCGTTTGATCGATATCCGCGGTGATGGCAACGGGAACGCGGGTTTTGTCCCACATAATTTCCAGCACTGCCGAGTTAGGCTGAATATCCGCGAGGTTAATGGTGAAGGTTTCAACTTTATACGGCAACGTAGTGGGTTTCACCTGAACCCGTACGACTTCGTTTTCTTTTTTATAATCACCCACATTGGCGCCCAGGTTCAGGTCTTTGGAAAGCATTACTTCCCAACTGGATTTCCCCGGAATTGTGAACAGCCCATAGGTGCCCGCTTTCACCTCTTTGCCTTCCAGTTTTACGTCCGTAGAGAACGTAATTTTAGAGGTTGCATTGGCACCGGTACGCCATACTTTGTCATAAGGAACCAGATCGCCGAAAATGGTACGTCCTTTGACCGCCGGTCTGGAGTATTCAAGCGTAATATCGCCCAGGGCGAAACTTTGTTTGGTGGTTTGAGCGGGACTGGCGGCAGGTACTTTAAGCTGAGCCTGAACGGTTGAAAGTGAACAAAGTGTAAACAGACTGGCTGCCGTAAGTAGCAGGATTTTTTTTCTCTTCATGATGAAGGAATGATGAAAGTTACGAGTTGTGAGATGGTCTTGTGAACCCCAAAGGTACAGATTCAACCCCATTGTTTGTCAAAAACCTTGGTTACTACGTAGTGCTTTGGTCGAATTCACCAAAGCCGCTTTCACCGTTAAGGAACTGATCGTCGCTTGGGCCATGATGGTTAACATGAAAATCTGAAGTGGCCAATGGCCCTGATTCAAATTAGGTTTCGTAAAATTGGGCTGGCAATCCGTTGATCGACATTGTGCAACACTGGTTTTAGTCCGGTGTACTATACATTCCGCTACACACATGACACGACCCTTTAGACCGCTTCAGACGTCTCCATTACTCACTTTACTCCTTATCGGGCTTCTCCTCCCCACTTTTTGGGGAGTAGCGCCCAACGTGTCTCAGCCGAACGTAGCGGCACCCATTCTGACGGGCGCTGACCAGATAAACCAGTATCTGCCGTACCTCAAAGGCAAGCGTATTGCCCTGGTTGTCAATCAGACATCTATCATTGGCACCCGGCCCAGCGTAGATAGTCTATTAAGCCGGGGTGTGCAGATTGTGAAGATTTTCGGCCCTGAACATGGCTTCCGGGGGAACGCCAGCAACGGCGCCAAAGTGGATAATGAAGTGGACGCCAAAACGGGCATACCAATTATTTCGCTGTACGGCAAAAATAAAAAACCGTCCCGAGAGCACCTGGCCGATGTCGACCTGCTGATTTACGACATTCAGGACGTGGGCGCCCGTTTCTACACCTACATCAATACGCTCGACCACGTCATGGAAGCCTGCGCCGAAAACAACAAGGAACTGATGATCCTGGACCGGCCAAATCCCAATGGATACGTAGTGGATGGCCCGATTCTGGAAGACCACCTGCATTCGGGCATTGGTATGCACCGCATTCCCATCACGCATGGAATGACTATGGCTGAGTTTGCCCAGCTTATCAACGGCGAAGGCTGGCTGCCAAACAAAGCTCAATGTAAACTGCGGATCGTGAAAGTGGCCAACTATACCCACGATATGCCGTATGAATTGCCGGTAATGCCCTCGCCCAATTTAAATTCCCAGCAGTCGATTCTGTTATATCCCAGCATCTGTTTGTTTGAAGGCACCATCATCAGCCAGGGGCGGGGGACGTATATGCCCTTTACGGTGCTGGGCGCTCCGGCGCTCAAAGGAAAGTATAATTTTTCGTTTCGGCCGGTTAGCCTCAAAGGCATGAGCGAAACCCCGCTTCATCAGGATATGGACTGCTACGGCCTGGATCTGCGGAAATACGATGTGGGCAAACTCCGTAAAAGCAAACAGCTTAACCTGGGCTGGTTGATGGAAATGTACAAAGCGTATCCAGACAAAGAACGCTTTTTTGATATGAGCCAGAGCAAGCAAATCAACAGCATCGATAAACTGGCGGGTACTGAGAACCTGAAAAAGCAGATCATCGCCGGTACGTCCGAAGCCGAAATTCGAAAAAGTTGGGAACCGGGTCTGTCCAACTTCAAAACCCTGCGCAAAAAGTACCTGCTTTATCCGTAGTAGCAGTCATTGGGCTCCTGAAAAAATCCTGTTTTAGAGTTTATTAAGCTAGCTCAGTCTGGGCCAGCTTTGACAAAGCTTAGAGCTTTGTCAAAGTTTAAAGCTCCCTTATTCAGGCATAAATAATCAGCTACTTGCGAATTTCTGCGTAAAAAAGGGTACGCAGACGCTTTAGACAGCAACTGCCTGTTTTTACGAACGATGAGAACTGCCCGACGAACATTGACCTATACCATGGCCTTGCTTGGTATAGCTGTCGTATCAACGCATGCTCAGCTACTTGTCCAGCGATTTGAGCCGGTCGGGTTTTCTCAGGTAACCATTACGGATGGCTTCTGGACACCTAAAATGGACAAGGTCGCCACGGCCACGCTACGTGCCTGCATTGTGCAAACCGAGGAAAAAACCGGCCGCATTCGCAACTTCGAAAAGGTCGCCCGCCACAAAAATGAAAAGCACGAGGGCATCTATTACGACGATAGCGATGTGTATAAGGCGATTGAAGCGATGGCGTATTCACTCAAAAATCACCCGGATGCCGCTATTCAGCAGAAAGCGGATGAATGGATTGACAAGATTGCCGCGGCTCAACTGCCGGATGGGTATCTTAATACGTATTATACGCTGACGGGTCTGGACAAACGCTGGACCGATATGGAACGGCACGAAGACTATTGCGCCGGACACCTGATTGAAGCTGCCGTTGCCTACTACAACACCACCGGCAAGCGAAAATTACTGGATGTCGCCATCCGTTTTGCCGACCATATTGATTCAACGTTTCGGGTCAAAAACCGCTCCTGGGTGAGCGGCCATCAGGAAATCGAGCTGGCACTGATGCGCCTGTACCACCTGACCAATCAGGAGCGCTACGTCAAACTCGCCGATTGGTTTCTGGCCCAACGGGGGCATGGATACGGCAAAGGCAAGATCTGGGACGAGTGGAAAAATCCGAAATATTGCCAGGATGACGTGCCGGTGAAGGACCAGAAAGAAATTACCGGTCATGCGGTCCGCGCTATGTACCAATATACCGGAGCCGCCGACGTAGCAGCCGCCACCAACGACCAGGGGTACATGAACGCCATGAAAACCGTTTGGGAAGATGTCGTTTTTCGGAACATGTACCTGACCGGTGGCATCGGGTCGTCGGGTCATAATGAAGGCTTTACGGACGATTATGACCTGCCGAATGAATCAGCTTACTGCGAAACCTGCGCATCAGTCGGTATGGTGTTCTGGAATCAGCGGATGAACACGCTCACGGGCGAAAGCAAATACATCGACGTACTGGAGCGTAGCCTGTACAATGGCGCGCTGGATGGGTTGAGCCTGAGTGGCGATCGTTTTTTCTACGGCAATCCGCTTTCGTCCGCCGGGAATTATGGACGTAGTGAATGGTTCGGCACGGCTTGCTGTCCGTCGAACATTGCCCGGCTGGTGGCGTCGCTGGGTGATTATATCTACGGTCGGTCGGAGGAAGGCATCTGGGTGAACCTGTTCGTTGCCAGTAACACGACCTTCACCCTGGGCAAGACGCCCGTACCGATACAGATGGCAACGAATTATCCGTGGGAGGGTGCCGTGAAAATCACTACCAATCCCGCCAAACCGGTTGAGTATGCGCTTCACATCCGGATGCCCGGCTGGGCGCAGAACGTACCGGCTCCTGGCAATTTATACCGCTACGTTGACAACAAAAGCGCGGCAAAAATTGAGGTGTTGCTAAACGGGAAACCCGTAACGTATCAGGAAGAAAAGGGCTATGCCGTCATCAATCGGAAATGGAAAAAAGGCGACGTTGTGGAGGTGAGATTACCCATGGACGTCCGTCAGGTTGCCTCCCGCAAAGAAGTGAAAGCGGATCAGGACCGGGTGGCCCTGCAACGTGGCCCGCTGGTGTATTGCGTGGAAGGCGCTGATAATGAGGGCAAAGCCTGGAACATTCTGGTGCCGGATAACGCTACGTTCGCGACGCAGTCGTATCGGGTTCTGGACGAGCCAGTGGTTTCCATCAAGGCCAGCGTATCCGTTGCGGAAGCCGCTCCCGACGGCCTGACCGTGCAAATGAACCCCAGAACGATTCTGGCCATTCCGTACTACGCCTGGGCGAATCGGGGGAAAAGTCCAATGCAGGTTTGGTTGCCCAGCCGGATCAAAGACGTAAAAATCACAGAGTAAATTTTTCTGACCGGCTGTCAATCCTGGCAGAAACCCCTTTTTTACACATCACTGCATGCATATCAAGCTTAGGTTATCCGTTCTTTTGCTGCCGCTTGCCTTTACCGCGTTGGGGCAGGTGACAAAGATGACGCCAACTGGACACTACATAACTAGTCGGGCACCGCTCCGTCAGAATCCATATCTGGAATTGCCGTTAGGGGCTATCAAACCGCAGGGATGGTTGCGGGAAATGCTGGTCCGTCAGAAAAACGGGGCCACCGGAAATCTTGATAAACTGTATCCGCTGGTCATGAATGAGCGGAATGGCTGGCTGGGGGGCGATGGCGACCAATGGGAGCGGGGACCGTACTGGATCGATGGATTGTTGCCACTTGCCTATATTCTGGATGACAAAGAACTGATCGCCAAGACAAAGCCCTGGGTGGAATGGGCCATCAGGAGCCAGCAGCCGGATGGGTATTTTGGCCCGTCGAAAGATTACCCGCAGGAACCCGGTATCCAGCGGGACAATAGCCGCGACTGGTGGCCAAAGATGGTCATGCTGAAAATTTTGAAGCAGTATTATTCGGCAACGGGCGACAAGCGGGTGATCACCCTGATGACAAATTACTTCAGGTATCAACTGAAAGAACTTCCGCAGAAGCCGCTCGATCACTGGACATTCTGGGCGCGCTACCGGGGTGGCGACAACCTGATGAACGTGTACTGGTTGTACAACATTACGGGCGATAAATTTTTGCTGACGCTGGGCGATCTCCTTCATAAACAGACATTTGACTACACCAACGCCTTCCTGAACACCGATATGCTGGCCAGGGAGGGCAGTATCCATTGCGTCAACCTGGCGCAGGGAATCAAAGAACCGATCGTTTACTACCAGCATCACCCGGACAAAAAATACCTGCAAGCCACTGTAAAAGGATTTGGTGATATCCGAAAATTCAATGGGCTGGCGCACGGACTTTACGGGGGCGACGAAGCATTGCATGGGAATAATCCAACCCAGGGGTCTGAGTTGTGTTCGGCCGTGGAAATGATGTTCTCGCTGGAGAGTATGCTCGAAATTACCGGAGATGTAGCCTATGCCGATCACCTCGAAAAAATTGCGTTTAACGCCCTGCCGACTCAGGCTTCGGATGATTATATGAGCCGTCAGTATTTTCAGCAGGCCAATCAGGTCATGTTGACCCGGCACACCCGCAATTTTGACGTGAATCACGGCGGGACCGACCTTTGCTACGGTCTGTTGACGGGCTATCCCTGCTGTACGTCGAACATGCACCAGGGCTGGCCAAAATTCACGCAGAATCTGTGGTATGCCACCGCCGACAAAGGGCTGGCGGCCTTGATCTACGCCCCCAGCGAGGTGAAAGCCTACGTAGCGAATGGGACAGAAGTGTCGTTTAAAGAAGAGACAAATTACCCCTTCGAAGAGTCGATAAGGTTTACGCTACGTACCGGCGATGCGGGAACGCCTGTGACATTCCCGTTTCATCTTCGCCTACCCGCCTGGTGCAAAAAAGGATCGATAAAGATCAACGGTAAAGTCTGGCAGGAGGCTTCCGGTAATCAGATTGTTAAGATCAATCGGGCGTGGAAATCGGGCGATGTGGTTGAACTAGAGCTGCCCATGCATATTTTCAGAAACACCTGGTACGAAAATTCAATATCTGTCGAACGGGGGCCGATCACCTACGCGCTGAAAATTGGGGAGGAGGCCAAAAAGATCAAAAACGACAAAGATCCCATCGATTATGGGGACTCATACACGGAGATACGGCCGACAACACCCTGGAATTATGGCTTGCTACGGGTAGCTGAAAACAAGCTGGACGAGCAGTACATTTTTGAAAAGAAAGGCCCGGTTTCGCTCTATCCCTGGAATCCGGAAGGTGCCCCACTGCTCATCAAAACGAAGGCGAAGCGCATTCCTTCCTGGCAGTTGTACAATGACATGGCAGGCCCCATTCCGTATAGCATTACCTATGGGCTGGAAACGGCGAAGGAGGAAGAAGAGATTACCCTGATTCCCTATGGATGTACCAATCTGCGGATTTCCCAGTTTCCGGTTGTCGGCCGGTAACCGGGGCTTTCCTGGTTGTTTAAAACAAACGTACCGACGTCTATGGACGTCGGTATGTTATGAAAACTACAAAAACTCGGCTTGCCATACCCCCAACCCCCTGAAGGGGGCTTTGCTCACTTTCAGATTAAGCCTCCTTCAGAGGGTTGGGGGTCAACGAACTGACAAAAATAGTTTTTGAAAAGGCTAAGCCAGAGCTACTTTAGCCTCAAAAATAGAATCGCTGATTCGTCGGCAAATCACGCCTAGTTCAGTCGCCAGGCCTGCCTCTTCGATCTCTTTCTGCCAGCCGGAGAGGTGCTTTCCCGACGAGCGAAACTCAGGCGTAAGTGTCAGGCTAGTCAGGGCACGTACTAAAAGTGCCTTGACTGATGTCCGCATTTTGGTGATCGATTTATCGCTTAGCGACTGCCCGCGTTCAGCAATGACTAACGTCTCAAAGCCGCGTGCCTGCAGGCTGTACTTCTCACCCAGGCTTCTCACCACCAGGTTGCGGTAGGAACCGACATAGGATCGAAAATCTTCATCGCTCATAAATTCTGTTTTTGCTTAAATAGGGATTGATTGACTAAAGCTAACGAAAAAGAAAGCAATAGGCGGAAAAATTTAAGTAACCTGCGATAAAGGTTTATTTTCAATCCTCATTTCTGCCGAATCAACTCATAAAGACTCGCGCAATATTCTCCGAAATCTCAGGGTAAACCAGACCTGTTTTGTCCTTACCAGTAGGCAAACCTAGTTCCTGTTAATCTCAAACGTACCCACATGAAGGCGAAAAATAACTTGCTTCTTTTGTTGATAGGCGGAGTGTTTCTCCTATCAACAACCGCCTGGATTTCCTCGAAAGACACCTTTGTGACAAATTTCAGCAAACCCGCGCCTAAAGTTCAGCGCTATCTATACGTAGTGACGCCCGGCGTTCGGAACTACCTGGGTTATGGTGGGCATGGCATCCAGGTTTTTGATATTGACAACAATCACAAGTTTGTGAAATTCATCAAAACGGGCGGACTGAGTAAAAATGGGAAACCGTCTAACGTGAAAGGCGTTGATGTGAGTCTGGCTACCAATTGCATTTATATCAGTACGTTAGAAGCACTTCAATGCATCGACCTGACGACCGAAAAGCTGGTGTGGGAGAAAGAATATGAAGGGGGCGTCGACCGGATTTCGATCTCGCCCGATGGTATGACCATTTACATGCCGTCGCTGGAAAAAGAATTCTGGACCGTCGTGGAGGCCAAAACCGGCGAGGTAATCAAGAAAATTGTCACGAACTCGGGGGCTCATAACACCATTTACGGGCCCGATGGAAAGTTCGTTTACCTGGCTGGCCTCAAGTCGACGATGCTCAACGTGGCCGATACCCGCACGCACGCGGTAACCAAACAGGTTGGCCCGTTTGCCGCCGACATACGCCCGTTCACCATCAATGGCGCGCAAACACTCGTGTATGTCAACGTCAATGGCTTGCTTGGCTTTGAAATCGGCGATCTTATCACCGGGAAATTTCTCCATCGGGTCGTTGTCGAAGGGTTCAACATTGGCGAGGTAAAGCGGCATGGCTGCCCAAGTCATGGGATTGGAATGACCCCCGACGAAAAAGAAATCTGGTTGTGTGATGGAGCCAATAACCGTATCCATGTTTTTGACAATACCGTGATGCCACCCGTTCAGAAAACGTCAATCCTGGTGCGGGATATGCCCGGCTGGATTACCTTTAGCGTGGACGGGAAGTACGCTTATCCATCCACGGGCGATATCATTGATGTGAAAACCCGGAAAATTATCACAACCCTGGAAGATCAGGATTATAATGCGGTTCAAAGTGAAAAAATGGTAGAAATCCATTTTAGTAGTGGCAAAGCCGTAGCCGCCGGTGATCAGTTTGGCCTTGGCCAAGTGAAAAAAGTGGCTAAGAATTAAGCCTTGGCTAGCAGTTGAAAACACATTAGATTTTTGTCCTGCTGACGAAGGAAGCATCTTAAAATCCCCTTACTATTCAGTAGAAAAGGTTAAGATGTTTCCTTCGTCAGCAGGACAAAAAAACGGTCAAAACACGCTGAGCTAATTCAGTTTGCCTGATTAATTTCTCTTATCTCCCTACGAATCAACCCTTGGAATGAGCAACAACCCATTTACGATTCGCGATAACCTGAAGGAGGTCTATAGCGATGTATATACCCCCGAAGCTCTTTCGGCTCTTTCGGCTCTGGCCCCCTATAATAAACGTATTAAAGAGGTCATGGCCGCCCGGATGCAGCGACGAGCCGCCCGGATGCAAAACAAAACACGGATCACGTTCCTTGATCCAGCCAGTACCATTCCTGGAACAACCATTACCGTGCAGGATGCGCGCGATGGTAATTTTGAGGGTTCAGCGATCCCCCATGATTTGAAGCGCCAGTGGATTCAGGGAACCGGACCAGCGGCAAAACCCAATGCGCCGGTCGAAAACAGCATCCGGAACGTAGCGTATGCGTTGTTATCCGGGGCTGATGGCTGGATGTTCGATGGAGAGGATGCCCTGGGACAAGTGACAACTATGTCGCTCGACAACCAGCGGAATTTGAAACTGGCCATTCATAAAGACCCGCTATTTCTAAAAGTAGCCGAGAAGGTATCGGAAGAAATCAACTGGTGGTCGACATCGTTTTTGGGACGGGATATTATTACGGACTGGGAGAAACAACTGGATTTTACGACCAAGATTTTTCGGGCACGTGGTCTTCACCTCGATGACCGCCACATCCGTGATGCCGATGGCGTGGCGATGGCCGCTTCCCTTGTGGACGCCACACTATACGTAGTGAATAATTATAAGGCAATCCAACAGGCCGGGTCATCGATTGTCCTGTACCTGCCCAAAATCCAGACGGCCGAAGAGGCTGGCGTATGGAGTGCGCTGCTCGATGCGCTGGAAACCCAGCTCGGCCTGGACACTGGAACGGTTAAAGTGTACGTACTGGTCGAGCAACTCGAAGCGACGCACCAGCTTATGGAAATTCGGGCGGCACTGGGCAAACACTTTGTGGGCTACAATACGGGTCGTTGGGATTACATCAACAGCGTGTCGGATGCGATGGCGTGGGACAAAAGCTTTATCAATCCCAACATCGAAGCCATCACCATGACCTATGGCTACATGCGCAATTACGAAGACCGTGTTCGGCGGGCTGTCAACACACCGGACCGTAACGGTAATTTCGCCCTCTGGCAGGGTGGGATGGAACCCAACATACCGGTTGGTTCGGAAGAAGGCGTTTCGGCCAGCATGAAAAAAGCCGTGGCCGGTGCCGAACGGGAACAACGCGAAGGAGCCAGCGGCAAGTGGGTCGCACACTGGAAAATGGTACATATTGTCCGGCCGGTCTGGGAAAAAGTGGGGGAGGCCAACCAACTGGGCCGGGCGTTTCCGCGGCTTACCTACACCCAGCAGGACGCCGACGGCCTGATCCTGATCGAACCGGCCCCCACGGATATCCGGGGCGCGCGCAACCTGCTCAGCGTTGCCTTACAGTACGGCAATGCCTTCGGCCAGGGCATGCAGGCAGCCGCGCTCAAACCTGCCGATTTCTTCGGGAATGATGATATTCTGTACCTGATGGAAGATATGGCAACGGGTGAGATCCGCTTGAGTATTCTCTGGGAGTGGATGCATAAAGGGGCCATTCTCACGGAAAGTGATAGCGAAACCGGTACTGAAGCGGGGGATGTTTTTACGGAAGCGGTGTACGAACGGTTACGGGATGAGGAGTACGAAAAACTCTTGAAGGCGGGTACTAAGGATGTCTTCGATTCGTCGAAAACCACTACGTTGCCCATCGCCCGCGAGATTGCGGATGTCTACATGCTGAGCGACGTAAAACCGCCTTGGTTTATTGATTTGCTGAATATTAATCTCAATAACCTCGACCTCGACGTAGCAAAGCGCCGGATCAGGTTATACATGGATACCCTTACCAACGAAGGCAAGCGTATCACCGAAAATCTTGATTTTTAAGTTGATAGCAGTATGAGTTTCGCTTCGAGCCGTGCCACGGTTCAAAACCGTGGCACGGCTCGAAGCGAAACTCATACTGCTATGTAGCGGAGAAACGATACGCATCGTTTCTCCGCTATTTCTATTCATTATTGAACCACCAAATTCTCAGGTTTGGGTTGGGGCTCAGGTGTTTTTACGGCAATCAACGTAATGATGGCGGATAGGAAAAGGGAGCCTGCCATAAAAATATACGACGCGCCGAAGCCGCCGGTTGTACCGTTCAAATAGCCCACGATGTAGGAGCCGATAAACGACCCCAACGCGCCAAAACTGTTGATGAGCGCCATGGCCCCACCCGCTACGTTCTTGGGTAGAATTTCGGGGATAATAGCGAAAAACGGTCCGTAGGGGGCGTACATGGCACCACCGGCAATGATCAGGAGTACAAACGATAGCCAGAAGTGGTCGGTGCCAACCAGGTAAGAGGCATAGAAGGCCAGCGCGCCCAGTAGCAAAAACGGCCAGACGAATAGCTTCCGGTTCAGGGTCTTGTCGGAAAAATAGGAAGCACTTAACATGCCGATAATCGCCAGTACGTACGGCACCGACGACAGCCAGCCGGTTTTGACAATGTTCATGTCGGGGGCGGCATTCAGGATGGACGGCAGCCACATCACGAAGCCGTAGACGCCGATGCTCCACAGGGCGTATTGCAGACTCAGGAGAATGACAATTCTGGATTTAAACGCCTGCGCGTAGTTCTTGACGGGTTTAATGCCCTGCTGCTCCTTCTGTAATTCTGCTTCTACATCCTGTTTCTCGGATTCGGTCAGCCAATCGGCGTCTTTTGGTTTATCGGCTACCAGACGCCACCAGAAAAAGGCCCAGATAATGGCCGGAAGGCCTTCCAGAATAAACATCCAGCGCCAGCCTACGGCTTTGATCAAATAGCCGGACAGCACCGACATCCACAGGATCGTGGCCGGATTACCGAGGATCAGGAACGTATTGGCCCGTGAGCGTTCGGCTTTGGTAAACCACCGACTCAAAAAAAGCAGCATGGACGGCATTACCGCGCTCTCGACCACCCCCAGCACAAAGCGAATCACAATCAGCAGATTCACATTGCTGATAATGCCGGTGGCCATGGCGAGGCCACCCCACAGAATCAACGACCAGAAAATCAGCTTTTTGGCGCTTTTATTTTCAGCGTAAATGGCGCCGGGCACCTGAAAGAAAAAATACCCCAGGAAGAAAAGCGATCCCAGTAACGAGGACATCGACGGCGTAATGTGCAGATCGCTCGCCATGCCACTGGCGGCCCCAAAGCCAAAATTTGCCCGGTCGAGGTACGCCAGACTATAGGTGATAAAGGCCACGGGTATCAGGCGATACCAACGGGATTGTGCCAGGATTTTTTCCATGCTAACGTATTTTTATGAATAACAAAGAGGTTTGTTGCGCAGATATACGCAGTAACGTAGCGTCAATTTATCCGCAAAGAGCGCAAAGAAATTAATTCAGCTACTTATCATTCCTGGTAGTTAAATCAACCAGTGAATGGTTAATCGTATGTCATCTGGATGTATCGAACGAGGCTCTTGCCTTCCCCCGATACACTCAGGCCCACGCGTGGTGCCCGGTCCCAGCGGGGCAGATACGAACCATCCAGCGGAGCTTCATTAATTAACTGCATTTTGCCCGCTTTTTCAGACCAGCCAAACTCGCAGAACTCACCAAAACGACTACGAAGCTGTAAGGTAACGGGAGAAAGATTGTCTGGAAGTACCTGTGTTTTCAGCACTGTCCGAGTCCCTTCTTTGACCTGCCAAAGTTCCAGCAACCCTTTCTTAACCCCAAATCCTACGGCATTGCTGTCGTCGCCGTACAGGCAAATGCTTTGAAGAACATCGGCTTGCGGACTGACCTCGGCCCGTAATGTATACGTTCCTTTTTTAATGACAGCGCCCAGAAAGCTGCCTGTTGGGTTGCCTGACGTATTGGCCAATTGCAACGTTCCATCCTTGACGCTGAACGTTGGTTTAGGCAGGCTAACGTCCCACACCCAGAAATCGTCAGGCATGGGTTTACTGAAATCAACGGTCAGGTTTTGCCCTTTTTTCTGAATCGCGCCAAATGGTGATTCGGCCTGAGCGGGCGTCGTGGTCCCATACCGGAAAGCAGGCCACTGAGTCTTGTCGTCCCAAACCAATTCGCTCAACACGCCCTGGCGGCCGGCGAAGGTGAAATCCGTACCGTTGTAGGCATGGTGCAGGTAAAAATAGCGATTGTCGGGTGTCGTTACGACGGTTCCATGACCGGGGCATTTCCAACTGTCGTCACTGAACAGCACCGGGTTTTTAGCATATTTCTCCCACGGCCCCTGTAGCTTTTCGGCGCGGGCCAGCCCCACCTGATAATTGCAGCGGGCACCGCAGCAGGCATTGCCGGAGTAGGTCATGTAGTAATAACGCCCCCGCTTGAAAATAGCCTGGCCTTCCGCTCCACCCGCTTCCCAGTTGTTACGTTCGGCCGTCAATAAGGTAAAGGCTTTGCCCGTCACTTTTAAGCCATCAGGAGAAAGCTCGGCCCCGAGAAGTTCGATGGCTTTGCCCTTGTCCAGGCCGTACGCTTTCCAGGTAATATACAGTTTGCCTCCGTCTTCAAGAACAAACGCGTCGATGGCTTCGGACGTCCATTCGAGCAATAAACCATGATCGGTGAAGCCCTTGCGAAGGTCTGGGGTGGAGGCAACGCCGATGTACGAGCGCTTGTCAGCTTTCCGGCGGGCGGTGTAATACACGTAGTACGTACCGTTGCGATAAAAAAGCTCAGGTGCCCAGAAACTGCCCATTGTCCAGGCGGGTGGCGTAGTGAAAACCGGACCAACGTAGTCCCAGTTGACCAGGTCTTTTGAGGTGTAAATCGGATAGGCCGGTCCCCACTCCGACGATGTACCGGCTGCGTAATACGTATCACCCACGCGAATGATCGACGGATCGGCAAAGTCGCCCGTGATGACCGGATTTCGATACGTAGTGGTTGGGCCGGGCGGACGGCTGGCTGGTTGCGCCAGGCACTGAATGGTAAGCAACAAGGCAAAAACAAGGGCTGAAATACGTAGCATCAGGTTATTTATGTCGGGACGGTTTTTGGGCAAGATAGCCTTTCTTGCCATGAAACCAATTAGCCGCTTGGCCGGTGAGCCAGAGGTAATAATCAGTATCAAGGTCAGCGTCAATGCCCACAAATTTACCATCGCCATTTAAAGGTAATTCACCTTCTTTGCGGGTTTTAAAAATGGCCGTTCCTTCGTCAACCTCGTCGAACATAGCTACGTACAGACTTTGGGCTCCAGCCTGCTTCGCCCCAGCCACCTGCTGCCACAGGAAATCGCCTTTTAGTCGTGGAATCTGGTTATAGACGTTGGGACTGTTTTTTAAATTTCCCCAGCTAAAACCCGGAAAAACCAGTGGTACATAATCGACTTTGTTTGTCTTGCACCAGGCAATGTCATCCACCAGCGTACTCCCCGAAACGGATGCATAAGTCGTTGCATTATAGCGGCCTACAGCCCAGGGCATGATGATGTCGGCGCTTTTAATGAGCGGATGAAGCCAGTCAGATGGTTCCGTATCTTTCGTCATTGTTCGCCAGTAATATGGCACACCCAGCAGAATCGAGTATTTTTTAGCGGGGCTGTTAAGCTTACCCAACAGCCCCTGAATATCGGCAATGGTGTATCTGCGATTGTCGTTAAAACCCACACCCCAGATCGCCAGCAACGGTTTGCCGTTGTGCCGTAGATAAGTCGGATTTTTTTCGTTGTTGAACAAATCAAAAAGCTGCTGAACGTCATGCCAATCCTTGATCAGTACCTCCATATCGGCCGATGTTGCCCCGCTAAGGTCGTACATGATGCACAGCGCCCGCTTGTATTTTTTCGACGCTTTCAGTGCATTTTCCAGTACTTTGTTGAAATGCCATTTGCCCTTCTCCGACTTTATCTCCGACAGAAATCGCTGCATGAACACGCCGTCGATGCCATACTGGCGCATCCACTTAAAATGCAGATCGACGCTGGCTTCATCGTAAGGGCTATAGACGTAGGCATTCTCGCCGTTGGCGTAGCGAAACGGCGTTTTATACGTAGTGGGGTAGTCTTTTACATCTGGCCAGAAGTCGATGGAGGCATAACCCGGCTCGAATTTGCCCTGTTTCTGGTAGTGATGCCACCCCCGTTCTGATAAATCGCCCTGGGCGGCAAACCACCCCTGATAGCCCGCCATCACCAGCCCTTTGTAGCTCGTGTACAAACAGCCCGTTTCATCATACTTGACAGCCTGGCTTTGGGCATTATAAGCTAGAAGAATAGATAAAAGGATGGCCAGGTAATTGATATGTTTCATGCTAGGATGTCTCAAACAGGTCTAGTTTTCATGAGCGAATTTGTCATTCCGATGCAGGAGGAATTTTTGAAACAACACACACTAAGATTTCTCCTGCGTTGGAATGACAAATTCGCTCATCTTTTAGCGGGTTTCGTTACCCCGAACAAGTCAACATATTATGGTTTCAGTAACGTACCGTCACTCTTGCGAACTGTCCAGCGGGATTTGGTACCGATCGGATATTTGGCAGCTTCCTTTTCGTTGATATCGATGCCCAGACCTGGTGATTCACTGACCTGGTAGTAGCCATTCTTGATGGTCGGGCAACCCGGAAACACTTCCTTCACTTTGTCATTGAACATCTGCGACTCCTGAATGCCGAAGTTCCAGACCGCAATGTCGATGCTGTTGTTGGCCGCATGGCCCACCGGCGACGTATCACCCGGCCCGTGCCAGGCCGTGCGGACGTTGAACCATTCGCCCAGACGAGCCACCTTCATGGCGGGTGTGATGCCGCCAATCTGCGAAATGTGAATTCGGATGAAGTCGAACAACTGGTTGGCCATTGGCTCCTTAAATTCATTGATATTGTTGAACAATTCGCCCATCGCAATCGGTACGGAAGTCGTCTGACGCAGGAGCTTGAACCAGTTCATGTTCTCCGGTGAGAACGGATCTTCGATGAAGTACGGCCGGTATTCTTCCAGCCCTTTGATCATGTTAATGGCGTCGATGGGCTCCACCAGTTCGTGCATATCGTGCAGGAGTTGAATGTCCTCCCCACAGCGCTTGCGCACCATGTCAAACATCTTGGGTACCCGTTTCAGGTACGTCCGTTGATCGGAGAAATCATCTGTTTCTTTGGCGAATCCGGCGGCTTTGAAGTCGGGTTTGATGTCGGCCATGGCACCCACACCCCCATAGCCACCCTGTTGAATGCGGATGTGCCGGAAACCCATCTCCATAAACTGCTGCACTTTGTCGGCCACGGCTTCGGGCGTTGGTCCGCTGGCGTGGGTATACGTATCCACCGCCATGCGGGCTTTGCCACCCAGAAGCTGATAAACAGGCATATTGGCCCGTTTGCCTTTAATATCCCACAGGGCTTGATCCAGACCGGAAAGGGCATTGTTAAGGACAGGACCGTTACGCCAGTACGAACTGACATAAGCCGATTGCCACATATCCTCAATGTTGTCGACGTCCTTACCGACGCAAAAGTCATTCAGATACGTATTGATGGCGGGCACCACGACTAGAGCCCGTTGCGTAAACGTAGCGCACCCCAGCCCGTACAAACCAGGTTCGGAGGTTTCCACTTTCACAATCACCAGATTAGAGCCACCCGGGGCTGTCGTGATGGCCCGCACACCCTTGATGGTAACGGGTGCCGTACCTTTGGCGTAGGCCGGGGTGGCGTAGGTTTCGGCGCGGGCTTTCGGGCTCTCGAACAGACCAAATAGTCCGGCTGTTGAGCCTAATCCCAGCATTTTAAGCGCGTTTCGGCGGCTGGATTCCAGATGTAGTTCTTGGTTTTTCATAAGGGTTTATCGAATGACTGATTGGAGATTAACGTAAATTGATAGGTTATTTCACCCCGTATTCGTAGGCGATTTGCCAGCTAAACGTCCTGCCCGGTGCTACGTTCAGGTTGATATAAGGCTCGGGGCACACGGTCGTTGACGAAGACCAGAACACGAGTTTGGCAATTTCCCGGTCGCCCGTTACGTTCACCGTGGCGCCCGTTTTCGTATTTCCGACAGTTAGTAAATACGCCACGGGTTTTCCAGCCGTCAGGTTAGGGAAATACGCCTGTTCCCGTTTCCCTAAATCACGGAGATAGACCAGTTGATTGTCCTGGAGTTTCACTAGATCGCCAACCCCTTTCCCGCCCTCGGCTGACAGGTTGTTGGTGGGTAACGTGACCACATAGCCGGGACCCGCCGGTTGCTGGTCAATTACGAAAAAGTTGTGGTTATACACCATCGTTTCGATGGCACGACGGCCCGTATTTTTCAAGCTGTGCGTGATTACCAGTTCGGGTTTGCCTTTGGTGAGCGTCAGCGTTTTCTGGTATTCATATCCGTAGTTGGTATCAGAAAGCGTATGGCTATACTGGACCTGATTTTTCGTCTTTTTTAGTTTCCAGGTACCGGAATTGGCGATTTCGTAGGGCTTGTATGAGCTATAGGGCTTCTCATCGGGCTTGGTAAGGCTTCCTACACCAATTTTGATGAACGTATCACCCGCTTTTGCATCAGAAAAACCCAGCGGTTCAAACTCCTCAACCGGTCCCATAATGGCGTCGTGCGTTGTTGGATGATACGTATCAAACCATTTGCCGTGATACGTATGTCCTTTGTAGTCCAAGCTGGCCACCACCCCTGACCAATCAAAACGAGTGCCCCGATAATACCCTTTATCCGCATCGGGCAGGTACAGATGAGCGTGAACCAGCCCGTTCGTTATATCGGCTTCGGGAACCTCCGGAACCGATTTCATGCTGATGGTCAAACCAGCCAGTGCGCCAAGGAGAAAGCAGGTACGTATCGCCGATTTTTTCATGATCTATTTTAAGGCAAAGGCTACGTAGTTACCGCCAATTTTCTGGCCTCGCCCACCGCCGGCCGCGATGACAACGTATTGTTTTCCATCGACTTCATAGCTGATCGGCGTGGCGAAGCCACCCGCCGGAAGCTGGTATTCCCAGACAACTTTGCCCGTTTTTCGATCAAACGCCCGAATCTTTTCGTCTTTCGTACCTGCGATAAACACAAGCCCACCCGCTGTGGCCAGTGGCCCGCCATAACTGTCGGTGCCGGTTGTCGGAACGCCTTTTTTTGCCAGTTCGGGGTACTCGCCCAGCGGCACCCGCCAGAGGTAATTCCCGGTGTTGAGGTCGATGGCGTTCAGCGTGCCCCAGGGTGGTTTGATGCCCGGATAACCATCCTGATCGGTGAAGCGCTGCCAGACTTTACTCACGTAGGCGGGCATGTAAGGGAAGCCGGTTTTGGGCGTTTCGGTAGGGGAGGCCGCCACCTTTGCCGGGCCGGTTTCGGTGTTCAGCAAAAAGCTGATGAGCGCATCCCGTTCCTTCTCCGACAGTTGCTGGAACGATGGCATCCGACCACTGCCGGTTCTCAGAATGGACCTGATTTCCTCCACCGACCGTTTTTTGCCAATGTCTACCAGCGAGGGCAGTTCGGGGCCGCTTCCTTTTCGATCCTGCCCATGGCAGGCCGAGCAGTTGGCAACATAAAGCGCATTTCCGGCGGTGAGTGGTTTGTTTTGAGCGTTCATCCCCGTTCGTTCGGCCATGATCAGCTCCCAGGGTTCCTCGTTGACATTCTGATACAGAACGCCATCAGGATCAATGGCGTTGCCGCCCCATTCTGCCCCACCGCTGTAGCCGAAAAGTAACGTACCGCTTGTGCTGGGTGGCGCAAATTTGTTGGTGGTCCGTATCTTCTCAAACCGTTCCTTCACGTAGGCATGGGCCTCTGGTGAGCGATCGGTGATGTCGGCTTCGGTGTAGACCTGACGCGAAAGGGGCAGCGGCTTGAGCGGGTATTTCTGGGTCGGCCAGGGGTGTTCGCCGGGCAACCCATTGACCGGGACCTTACGTTCCTCGACCGGAAAGAGCGACGTGCCCTTATCCCGATCCAGTACGTATACCAGGCCGTCTTTTGTCGCCTGAACCACCGCATCGACCAGCTTTCCGTTGTGTTTTAACGTAATAAGGTTCGGGGGCGATGGATGGTCCCGATCCCATAAATCATGATGGATGGTCTGGTAATACCATTTTAGTTTGCCCGTTTCGGCATCCAGCGCCATAATGCAGTTAGCAAACAGGTTGGACCCTTTGCGGTCGCCCCCGTAGAAGTCGGACGCGGGTGAACCCGTACCGAAATAAACCACGCCCCGTTTCTCATCGAGCGACATGCCGCTCCAGTTGTTGGTAGCCCCAATTTTCTTGTAAGCGTCTGGCGGCCAGGTGTCGTAGCCGAACTCACCCGGTTGCGGAATCGTATGGAACACCCATTTCAGTTTGCCCGTCACGACGTCGAATGCCCGCACGTGCCCTGGTGCGGCATCGCCCCCTTCGGACACCGCCGAACCAATAACCAGCGTGTTTCGGTAAACGATGCCCGGCGACGTAGCATTGACGGACAGCTTACTGACGTCGTGGTCCAGATTGGTTTGTAAGCCTTCGTGTAAATCCGCTTTGCCATCGGTACCGAAGCTGAGAATACCTTCTCCGGTTTGCGCATTCACGGCATACAAACTTGACCCAACGGTATAGAGTATACGCTTGTCGTTGCCTTTTTCCCAGTAAACAACGCCCCGATTTGAGTTCAGCCGGTCGTTTTTCGAGGGGTCAAACTTCCAGAGCTGCTCCCCCGTCCCGGCTTTGAGCGCGAATAATTTAAGCTCGGGCGTGGTGCCATACAGCACCCCATTGACAACAATCGGCTGGCACTGAATCGCCCGATCCCTCCGCCGACCGGGATTGTTCGGGTCGGGCTTTTCGGAGGCATCATATAGCCAGGCAACCTGTAAATTGTTGACGTTTCCGGTGTTTATCTGGGTGAGGGGCGAATAGCGATTTCCGGCTTTGTTACCCCCATAATTGGGCCAGTCCCGGCCCGTATCGACGGCCGTGTTTCGTTCCTGCATGCCGTAAATCAGGCAACTTCCCAGCAGTAGTCCAGTGGCTGCTACGTGGCGGGTTGTTGCATCAGAAAACGGCCAAAATTGAGTTGAGAGACGTTTCAATACGTTGAATTTGTTAAATTTATGTACCTGTTTTTTACGTGCGCTCATGCCTATGAATCGTTTAGTTCAGCCGTGCCATCAGGGATAGAGCCTCTTTGTTGCCAGCATCCACGGTTAAAACTTTTTGTCCGTAGTTGGCTGCCCCCGCTTTGTTATCCATTCGGTAGTAAGCATTCGCGATCTGGGTTAAAAGGGTGACATTCTTTGGGTCAGTAGCCAATTGTTTTTTCAATTGTACGACCTGTTCAGCATATGCTTTAACCGGGTTCAGGTTGAATTGGGACGTATTGTTTTGAATGGCAAAATCCAGATAGGGGATGGCCTGTTCTGGCCGATCGAGTTTAAGAAACAGCACAAACAAGTAGCGGGCTTTATCAAAAGAAGGAGCCAAGGCAAAAGCTTTCTGAAAATAGAAAATAGCGTTCTGGTCGTCTTTTAATTCCCCGCTTAACATAGCTGCTTTTTCAACGTAGCGGGCGTCCATTGGATACTCAAGCACGAGTGCTTCTACGGTGCGCCGGGCTTTTCGAAAATCATGATGAGCCAGATAATAATCGTATACGTTACTGAGCGCGTCGAGCCAGGTTATTTTTTGCGTGGTCAGGTCATACGCTATTTTTTCTTCGGTTGTTTCAATCGTAAACGGTTGAGCGGACATCACTTCATTGAAGGGCCAGTTTCGTTTGAGATTACTTACTTTGTAGCGCCCCGCCAATGAATCTACTTTTGTGATGGGCATGTCCTGAAGCAGTTGATCAATGCTTATTTCTTTTTCTTTTGGTACGGAAATAAACTTTTCTTTTTTCAGGGCCTCATAAAACGTATCAGACAATAAGGCATACCCCAATAAATTAGGGTGAACGTGTTCGAGAATTAAGGCATCGCCAATAATGCCATTTGCTGATTTACGTTCGAAGGTTGCCTTTGCGTCGACCAGGTGTGCATTCTTGTAATTGCTGCATAGTTGGTAGAGTATCTTATTGAAACTATTAGGTGCGCGAAAACGCAAACCATCCAGATCTTTTGCTTCGTCAAAATAGGTTTTAGCCTGGCTAAAATCACCCTGCAAATAAGCTGTTTGCCCCAGGTAATAATGGCAACGTGCATGCCCGGTATAAATCTGGTTAGCGGCCTTGAAATACGTATACGCATCGGAGAAATTTTTTCGATTATAAGCGGCTACGCCCAGCGCATATTGCTGGTTGAAACCCGGAAAGGCAGTACGTCCGACCGGGAAACTGACAAACGGTTTCAAGTCCTTTTCATTACTGACCAGATTGCTGACAAAAACAGGAATGCCATGTTGAGCCAGCAGCGCCAGCGTTGCCTCCAGGTTATGACGGAACTGCTCAACTCCCCGCTGGTAAAGGGCTGAATCAAAGGCTATTTTCTGCTCGGCAACCATCAGCTTTATGCGTGTGCCACCCTCGCCAGCCTTATCTCCGCCTGCCGTACGGTGTAGCTTCTCATAGACGTTGGTCATCAACTGCACAAGCCGGAACTGGCGTAAATAGAGGAGTGTATTAACAAGCTGCGGATTGCCGCCAATGTGTTCGGTAGAGCCGACTCCTAAGGCACCATAGTATTCATTATGGCCGGAATAAATCAATACCGCATCGGGTTCATAATTCACTACGTCTTTTGCAAAGCCATACACGGTATATGAATTGACGGCGGTCAGCGAGATGTTGATAATTTCAAAATTTCGGTCTGGAAATGTGTGCGTTAATCGATATTGAAGCCAGCGATGAAAAGAACCGTTGTGGAAATAAGGATACCCAATGGTTGTGGATTCACCAAGCACAAAAATTCGTAACGTATTGGCGTCTTTTTTCTTTTTGAAAGGCTCGACATTTCCCGTTGTGGCTATTGCCTGATTGGTAAAATATTTTTTAGATGCGTCAGGATTTAATACTAAGAAATTCCTGTCGGTGGGGTAGTCAATAAATAAGCGCACATCCTGCCCATAATTAAAAAGGCGTAAGGCCATTTCAACGAGACATAAAAGAAAAAGAGAAAGTAAAACGCTAATTACTTTAAAGAATATAATCCTTTTAGACGCTTGTTTTTCGGCTGGTTTATATTCTTTTACGACACTCATCGTTGACTACGTTATTTATAAATAATTCACTCTCCTTATATATTTTTTGAACACAGAGGCACCGAAGCGTCGGACCGCAGAGAATACAGGGTTAAAAAACTAATAGAGTCTGGTTGTCAATTTATAAAAGCTATTAAAACTCTGTGTCTCTATGTTCAAAAAATATGTTTGTATTGAAAAAAACTAATTAATACCCTTCATTCTGGACCCAGGCCGGATTTCTGGCCATCTCATTGATGGGAATAGGGGCCAGGTATTTCTGGGCGAAATTGGTATTCGCCGGAATCGGGTTTTCGGAAGAACTCCGTGCCGCCACAATCTGCGGAAGTAGTTGGAGCCGGACGATGTCGAACCACCGCACGCCAAATTCCCCGGCAAATTCGTAGGCGCGTTCATAGACCACCGCGTCCCGGAAGGCAGTCGCCGAAAGTCCGGGAGTCAGGTCGGGCAAGCCAGCTCGTTTGCGCACCAGATTGATGGCTTTATAGCTGTCAGCCGTTGGTCCACCGGCGGCCATCGCAGAGGCTTCCGCGTAGTCGAGCAGCACCAGGGGATAGCGAATAATGTCGTACACTTTGTTGGTACTTGGATTGATGGCGTTGATGACGGTTTCTGTTTCAGAGACGCCATCGCCATTCAGGCCCGCCCGGAACTTCTTGTAATAGGGATGTCCAGCGTGCGTTTCGGGCGAGTCCCAGGGAACCAGTTTAAACGTCTTGCCATCGGGCTGGCGCAGCTTGATGGTCGTGTAGAACGTAGCGTCGGTCCGGGTGCAGGGCGGGGCGTTTTTGTAAAAATTGATTTCGGGGTAATAATCATCCCACCCGCTTGACCCGTTCGTCGCCACTTCGTCGAGCGGCACCGACGATGACCCGGCACTACGTAGTGGCAGGCCACCGCTGACATTGTATTGCAAACCAAAGATAGATTCCGGGCTATTGTTCGTCGCAAAAACGGTGGCATAGGCCGTATTCAGGTTGAACTGATTTGACTGAATCACCGCGCTGGCTTCATCCGCAGCCAGTTTGTAGTTGCTTTCCTGTTTGAGGGGCCAGCCCGTCATGGTCAGATACACATCGGCCAGCAGCGAACGGGCTGCCATTTGATTGGCTTTGCCCGGCTGGCCCGGAAAGGACGCAGGCAATAGCTCTTTCGCTTTCTGCAAATCGCTGATGATAGCGGCATACACTTTGTCCACCGGATCTCTGGGCGGGCGGTCGTTCACATCGATCTGCGTCAGGATGATTGGAACCGGGCCGAACGTTCGCACCAAATAATAGTAGCCCAACGCCCGCAGGAAGTACGCCTGACCCGCAGCCTGATTCTTCAGTACGTCCGTTGACGCCACTTTGGTGTAGTTGGCAATCACGTTGTTGGCCTGATAAATGCCCTGCCACGGACCCTGCCATTGCGCCACCAGACTCAGGTTGCCACTGCCGCCACTGAGCCGATCGAACAGGCGAAAGTCTTCTTTATTCAAACCTGGATCGGTCGTGAAGTCGTCGGACCCAAAGTAAGACGTACTACGGTTGGTGAAACCCCAGGCGCCATCGCGAGCGAACTGGATATAGATAGCCGCCACGGATGCGTCGAGATCGGCCTGCGTTTTAAAATAGGTGCCCGGCGTTAAGCTGCCTTTGGGGTCCTCGGTGAGGCTTTGGCAGCCGCCCGCCAAAATCATCACGATGAATACGAGAAGTACTGAGTAGTTGGTGTTCATGATTATGTCTCTTGATTTAGCGATCAAAAACGGAAAAATAGCGGTTATAAGCCGAGCCGTAGGCCCACCGTATAGGTTTTAGGATTTGGAATAACGCCCATTTCCAGCCCCTGCGTGATCGCGTTGGTCCCGTTCGATACTTCTGGATCGTAGCCTGGGTATTTGGTGATGGTGAACAGATTCTGCCCACTCACATACACTTCGAGGCTGCGGATTTTTGCCTTGCTTAACAGGGTTTCCGGAATGCGGTAGGTCAGCGACAGGTTCTTCAGTTTGGTGTAACTACCATCGTATACGTAGCGGCTGCTGTTGTTAAAGTTCTTGCTGGTATTGCTGAACGCCGGATTATCGGTCTGATTGCTGGCCGTCCAGATGTTCAGCGCGTCCGTTGTGGTCGCGTTACGCTGGTCGCCCAGACCTCCCCACAGATACGCCAGTGTCTGCGAATAGATCTGGTTGCCATGCGTACCCTGGAACATGAAGCTGAGTGTAAAATTACCGTAACTTACGTCGTTGATAAACCCGAACGAATACTTGGGCGTACCGTTGCCAATGGCCACTCGGTCGTCGGTTGTGTAGGCATGATCCCCGTTGACATCCAGGTATTTGGCGTCGCCCGGTTTCATCCCAAATTGAGCGGCCTGATCGGCTTCGTTCGTTTTCCAGGTACCCAGGAACTGGTAGCCGAAAAACTCACCCAAGGGTCGGCCAACCCGCAGGATCGATGCGCTGTTGAAGGCCGACCCGACGCCGTTCACGATGACATTGTCGAGCCCACCCAGGTCGGTGACCTTATTGCGGTTAAAGGATATGTTGAAATTGCTGGTCCAGCGCAGTTTGCCGGTCGCAACGGGAGTTCCGCTCAGCGAAAATTCGAGTCCCTTGTTCTCGACGCTGCCGATGTTGCGCAGGTAGTCGCCACCCCCTAAGTAGAAGGGTGCCTGATAGCTATACAGCAGATTCGTGATGTTTTTCTGATATACATCGGCCGTAAATCGCAGGCGTCCATTCAGAAAAGAGGCATCAAGACCGGCGTCGTATTGAGTGGTCGTTTCCCACTTCAGGCTGTTCGACACGGGCGATCCCAGGGGCGTCGCCACGCTGGGGGTGGTGCCGTCAAAATAATAGGCTGGTTGACCGCCCCCCGTCGTTACCTGGGCAATGGTCGCGTAGGCACCAACCGCCTGATTGCCGGTCTGGCCGTAGCTGGCGCGTATTTTTAAGTCAGAAAATAGCTTGGAGTTGGTCAGGAAAGTCTCTTTGGCCAGGTTCCAGCCGAGAGCAAGTGAGGGGAACGTACTGTATTTCTGGGTCAGGTGCGATGAGCCATCCGTGCGAACACTGGCCGTGAGCAGGTATTTATCCTTGTATGCGTAGTTGACCCGGCCCATGTACGATTGCAGGCCATCGGCCGAGTAACCCGACGACGTTTGCTGCGACGTTCCCAGGCTTAAATTGTAGTAACCCAGCGCATAGGTGGACAAACTGTTTGCCCGCGCATTGACCGACATGCCCTGTCCCTGCTGTTGTTCATACAGGGCTGTAACGGTCAGCGCGTGCTCACCAAAATCGGCTTTGTAGGTCAGGAAGTTACTATTCTGGAAATTCCAGTTCCGGGATGCGTTTACCTGCGCATACAGCACGCCATTTCCTGTTCCCGGACCAAATAACGACTGGTTAAACGGAGACCCGATCTGATACGTAGTGTTGGTCGTAAACGTCAGACCTTTAATGATCTGATACGTTAGAATGGCCGTTCCGGCGACGTTCGTATTCCGGCTGTCATCGAGTTGGCTGGTTGCCCGCGCCACGGGGTTGAACTGGATCGACGCATAGGGCGCCGTAAGGATGAATTCACCGGTTGTCGGGTTGCGAACAGGGGAAGTCGGGTCCCATTCCGTGGCCTGCGTAAAGGGGTCCGTCAAATCGCCCGAATAATTCGTGTTCCGGCTATTGGGCAACACGGCTGACAGGTTGAATTTAACATTGATCCGGTCGTTGATTTTGGCGTCAATGTTGGCGCGCAGCGTGGCCCGCTTGTAATACTGGTTGAGAATCAGGCCCGGTTGGTCGAGGTAATTGGCTGACAGCAAGTATTTAACGTTGGCTGATCCACCCGATACGTCGAGCTGATAATTCTGGACCAACGGTTCCTGATGAAGTTCATCCTGCCAGTCGGTGCCGCCACTGGCTTTGAGGGCCTGCAGCCGATCGTCCGAAAAAGCAGGCGCATTACCCGTCGAGGCAAACTGCGTATTAACCGTCCGGGCAAAGTCGTAGGCGTTCATCAACGACAGTTTTTTGGGCATGCTGGCCCGGCTGAACCACGTACTGAAATTCACTTTGGCTTTGCCTTCCTGCCCCGATTTCGTCGTAATCAGCACGACCCCATTCGAGCCTCGGGAACCGTAAATGGCGGTAGCCGAAGCATCTTTCAGGATTTCCAGCGACTCAATGTCATTGGGGTTGATCGACTCGATGTTTCCGCCAATGAATCCATCGATTACGTACAACGGGTCATTGGAGCCCGTAATGGAATTGGCCCCCCGGATGCGAACGCTCAACCCACGGCCGGGCTGCCCGCTGCTGCTGGCCACCACCACGCCGGACGTAGTGCCCTGCAACGCCTGTTCGACCCGAACGAGTGGCCGCTTGGCGATCTCTCTGGCGCTAACTGTGCTGGTAGCCCCCGTTACGTCGCTTTTCCGCTGTTCGCCATACCCAACGACGACGACTTCCTGTAGTCCCTTCTCACTCACGGTTAGGGTGACATTCAGGGTGGATTGCGCGCCAACGGTTACCTCCTGACTCTCGTAGCCGACGAAACTAAACACAAGAATTACATTTCGTTCAGGCAGGTCGAGCTGAAATTGCCCGTTCGGATCGGTCGTTGTGCCTCGCTGGGAGCCTTTGACCACAACGCTCACGCCGGGCAGGCCTTCGCCTTTTTCGTCGGTAACCCGGCCCGTTATTGGCGCCAATGCACGTCTGAAACTCTGAACTCTGTCGGTGAGCATGTCCGACATTTTTTTCGCGACTTCCGACCTGGAATCTAAACGAAGCCCGGTTCGTAGCTCTGCCGTTGGGGGCGTTGACCCGTTAACCGGTTTCTCCAGTACCGATTCTTCTTTCCGTTTTATAACGATGGTTTTGCTGACAATCGAATAGCTTAACGGCTGATTCCTAAACAGTTCATCCAGCGCGTTTTCTAACGTAGCATTTTTCAGATGAAGGGAAACCCTGTTGCTTTTCGTGAGCAGATCCGTTTGCAGAAAAAAGGAATAACCGCTCTGTTTCTCGATCTTATCCAGCACTTTTTCGAGCGGAGCGTTCCGTTCATTCAGGGTAATGCGCTGGCTGTAGCCTGATGCATACATGTGCAAACAGGACACCAGGATCAGCATACTGGTAATGTTGAGTCGCATGATCAATTTTCGTTTCATGCCCGGACTGCATTCGGCCAGCCGGGAATTTATAAGCTTTTCCCAGGGCGCTGCCAGGCGATGCCATAGGTAAAAAGTAGAATAGTTCATACTTTTGTATGGGTTTGGAATTTGTAAATGCTTGTAGGTCAATAGTTTTTACGTGTCTGCCTGTGTTACTGGCAGGTTATTCCAAGCGTCAGGCCGGGAAGTGCTCGCAACACGTTCCGGCTTTTTTTGTGGGATACCCTGCGGCTGTGCCGAGCCTTGCCCGATACGGCCATGTCGATCATGATTTAACTGTTATTTTTCGTCCGTCTAGTTTAAAATTTACACCACTCAATTGCAGGATCTGGAAAATCTGGGAGAGAGGCACATCTCTGGAAATCTTGCCTCTAAATTTCATGTCCGGTATTTTGCCCTGGTAGCTAACCTTAACATCATACCAGCGGGCGATCTGGCGCATGATCGTGGGCAGGTCGGTGTCTTTGAAATGAAACTGGCCATTCTTCCAGGCCACCGCTTCTTCCAGGTCTGCCTGCGCGATCAGATTCAGGTTTGGCCGGTTCCCCGAGGCCAGTTGCGCCTGCTCACCGGGTTTAAGAATCAGGGCCGGGGCAGCCTTCCCGTCGAGTCGACTGGTTGATACGTTAGCCAGTGTTTTGATGACCTTTACCTTGCCTTCCAATAGGGTGGTTTTGACGCTTCTCTCGTCCGAATAACTATTGATATTAAAGTGAGTCCCCAACACTTCGACAACCTGACCTGCCGAACGGACCCGGAACGGCCGCGCTGCATTTGGTCCCGTTTTTAGGTGGGTAATCTCAAAATAAGCTTCGCCATTCAGCTCGACCTGCCGCTCGTGGCTCAGAAATTTAGTGGGATATTTCAGCGATGACGCGGCATTTAACCAGACCTTGCTGCCATCGGGAAGAATGACGCGGAATTTCCCTCCGCGGGGTGTCGTAATGGTGTTATAGGCAACAGCCAGCGCTGGTTTGGACGATACAGACGCTGTTGCTTTAGAAAGGTCGTAAACTAATTGACCATCAGCGGTTTTGGTGATTACCATGTCCGCTTGCTTGGCAATTTCACCATTGGTAGCATCGTCCAGGTTTATCCGAGATGCGTCGGCCAGTGTTAAAACGGCCTTGCTTCCGCCCGGTAGAATGTCGTTTGGCTGTTGGGCAACTGGCTGAGTGGGTTTATCCTTATAAACAAACTGATAAACGAGAAGGCCCGAAATGACGATAACAAGGGCTGCCGCCATGAACTGGGCTAAACGAATGCCTATATACGTAGTACGTGCCGCTTTAGCGTACCCTGTTTCGGCGACTATCCGTTCCCAGGCCGCTTTTTTATTGGCCGAACCAAATTGATCAAATTCCTGACCAAGAGTGCCTTCCTCCGTCAGCTTCTCAAATAGCGCTCTATTGTGCTCGCTTTGGGCGATCCAATCGGCCAGTTCTTCCCGTTCCTGATGGCTCAATTCGCCCTTGAGGTACTTTGCAATCAGGTCGCCTTGCCTGAAATAGCCGCTGTAGTCTTCCATTGTGCTGCTTTACGCAATAGAGACACCTGACTTCTATAATAGGATAAAGGAAATAAAAATTTTAATGAACTATTTTTTGACGACAACTTGGAGCGGTTAAAATTATAATAGTATCCCGTTGATTTTCAGTACTACACTAAAAGAAGGGGAAAGGTTGAGCATAGGTTAAACTATGTGCGAGGGTTAGCTGGTCTCCGGCGAAGTGGAGAACTTAACTTTACCGAACCACGGCCTAAAAGCTACCCTAACCAAATTTAAAGTGTATTCCAGAGGATAAGTAAGCCAAATAATTCGGGCGACAGGTTTAGCTTTAGCAGTTCCAGCGCCCGATGTTTCTGTTTTTTGACGGTATTGATGGACATCGATAACTCGTCGGCTATCTCCTGATTCTTTTTCCCTTCGAGATAACTCATGACTGAAATTGTCCGGTAGTTCTCGGGTAGGGCATTAATGGCGGCATGAATTTGGGCCATCACTTCCGACGAGATGATGGCATCCATGATGGTTGCTTCCTCAGGTTCACTGGTTCCCTGTTGCTGTAGGTATGCATCAACCACTTTCGCGTGACGTATTACATTCAGGCTGGCATTACGAACGGTGCTGTACAGATAGTTTTTCACCGCTACTTTATTGGCCAGGATAAACTCACGTTCCTGCCAGTATTTTATGAAAGCATCCTGGGCAATGTCCTGCGCCTGCGCCTGATCACGAACAATTTGTTGGGAAAAGTAGACAAGACGATCATAGAGTTCCTTGAACAGACTGTCCAGGTCAAGCGCGTCCGGGGTGGCGTCCGGACCACTTATCGTTGCATACATCTTCCGTAGAACACCCATCGTATGACGTAGTAAAGGTACGCGAATGGGGTTGTAAGCAAAGGCTTCTAGTGACAAAAGCGAATGCTACAAAACCATTATCTTTCTAAATAAATGACTGCTAAGTAAATGGCAGATACTTAAAAAAATCTTAACAAATGCTTAATATGTAAGTAATGGAGGGATTTTTAGGAAAAAAAAGAGAAAATTTGAGGGGTAAGCAGGCTTTTCCTGTGCTTTCGTCCAGGTCCTCAACCAATACGATCGGCCGTGATGAAGACAAGGTGACGTAGTAGAATTCCTCTGCAATGAAGAGAGCCACCTTATTTCGTGCCAAAGATCAGGCTTACAGCCTTATATAGTTAGTCGATTAGTTTTTTGGAGACCGATGAATTTTGACACGATTGACTATCTGAACAGTGGAACCCCCCGGCAACGGGAAGTACATCGGGTGTTGACAGAACACCAGGTCCTGGCTAAGCTGGATGCTTTTTCTCCCATCCTGGTGGGTACCCTACCCATCAACATCGATATTGAAACAAGCGACCTCGATATTATCTGCTACTGGACCGACAGGCAGACGTTTACGGCCCTCGTTCGAGAAAAATTTAGCTCCGAAAAGGGATTCCGGATCCGAGAATCGTTAACGCCGGACAGGGAGATTGTCGTGGCTAATTTTAACCTTGAGGGGTTTGCTATTGAAATCTATGGACAGAACATTCCAACCCGGCAACAAATGGGCTACCGGCATATGCTGATCGAATACAAACTCCTGTCAGAGCGCGGTGAAGCGTTCCGACAGGAGATTATCGTCCTCAAACGAAAAGGCTACAAGACTGAACCGGCTTTCGGTCTATTGCTCGGCCTTCAGGGGAATCCATACGTGGCGCTATTGGCGTATGAACATGATGGATAATCGTTAACTGGGGTTTCTTATATATGCCGTATTGGTTTTCAGCAGATAAACATCAGTAACCGATTTTTGATGAGCGTACTGATGGGGTGCCCGATAGGCTTTTTCAACCAATCAACTCAGCTTTTGAGTTGGTCGGCTGATTTGAATTCCTTAACTTTGAGTATGGCAGATCAATTCATGCGTTCGGTTTCGGAGTTCAATAATGAGCTAAAATTAAAAGGCTTCAATGTTTTTGAGATAGAATGTGACAGCAGCGCCACCCGCATCTATAGCCGGAAAGATTTCTACAAAATTTGCCTGACAACCGGCCAGAGCATCATCCATTATGCGGACAGGAGTTTTGAGCACAACGATACGGTTCTGTTTTTTGGCAATCCACACGTTCCTTATTCATGGGAAACGATTTCAACTACTTACGTGGGCTACACCTGCCTGTTTTCTGAGGACTTCCTCAAGTTGTCCGACCGGTCAGAAAGCCTGCAAAATTCTCCTTTGTTCAAGCTCAGCGGCACACCGATATTTATGATAAGTCAGCAGCAACGGGAGTTTTTAAATACAATCTTTCAGAAAATGATTGAGGAGCAGCAGACCAATTATTCGTACAAAGATGACCTGATGCGCAACTATATACACCTGATTATTCACGAAGCGCTGAAGCTAGAGCCCTCGCAACATTTTGACCAACACAAGAATGCCGCTTCCCGGCTGGCCGCGGTTTTTCTTGAATTGCTGGAACGGCAGTTTCCGATTGAGACCATCGCCCGTCCCTTGCAACTGACTACGGCGCAGGATTACGCCAGGAGCCTGAATGTTCACGTCAACTACCTAAACCGGGCTGTTAATGAGGTGACCGGTAAATCCACCACGGCTCATATTGCAGAACGCGTACTGGGCGAAGCAAAAGCCCTGCTACAACATACCGACTGGAACATTTCCGACATTGCCTATGCCCTAGGCTTTGATTATCCTTCCTATTTCAACAACTTCTTCAAAAAGTTTACGGGTACCAATCCCCGAAACTTCCGTCTGGCGGAGGTTTGAAATGTATAAGTATTGGTTTGAATACTTTTAACTGACCTATCCTTTCCGGCTGTAGCTTTGTCTGTATATAAATGTAGCAGATAAACCTAGACAGTTGCTTCGGCAGCCGATTGATATGATAGCAGTAAAAGGGTATGCAGCCCAAACCAAAGAGTCGGACCTGGCCCCCTGGAATTTTGGGCGCCGTGAGGTTGGTCCCCACGATGTACAATTTGACATTCTCTACTGTGGCGTTTGTCATTCGGATCTCCACCAGATCAAAGATGAGTGGGGTGGGAGCCTTTTTCCGATGGTACCCGGTCATGAGATCGTGGGCAAAGTCGTCGCCGTTGGCGAGCACGTCACCAAATTCAAGGTGGGCGATTTAGCGGGCACCGGCTGCATGGTCGATTCCTGCCGCGTGTGCGAATCCTGCCAGCATGGCCTGGAGCAGTACTGCCTCAACGGCAATAGCCAGACCTATAACGGACTGGAGCAGGATAAGAAAACCCCTACGTATGGTGGCTACTCCAATACCATCGTCGTCAATGAAGATTTCGTACTACACATACCTGAGAATCTGGATTTGGCGGCTACGGCTCCCCTGCTCTGTGCCGGCATTACTACGTATTCACCCCTACGCCACTGGAAGGTGGGGCCGGGTCATAAGCTGGCTGTCGTGGGTCTGGGAGGCTTGGGACACATGGGCGTCAAGTTCGGGGTAGCTCTGGGGGCCGACGTAACGGTGTTGAGTACATCCCCCCAGAAAGAAGCCGATGCTAAAAAGCTGGGCGCGCATCATTTTGTGGTAACGAGTGATCCCGCTCAGCTCGAAGCAGCCAAAGGGCAATTTGATTTCATCCTTGATACGGTATCGGCGGAGCATGATTACATGCAGTATATGACGATGCTGAAAGTTGACGGCGTACACATCTGTGTGGGTGCTCCCCCAACACCGTCGGCCATGCACGCCTTTAGCCTCATCATTGGTCGGAAAAGTATTGCCGGATCAAGTATTGGCGGTATTGCAGAAACTCAGGAGATGCTGGATTTCTGCGCCGAGCATGGTATTGTTTCAGACATCGAGATGATTGACATTAAAGACATTCAACCCGCGTATGATCGTATGGTGAAGGGGGACGTGCGCTACCGGTTTGTCATCGACATGGCTACTTTATAGCACGACCATTTTTAGTAAAGCTATGCCGCCTGAATCAGTGAGTAATGATATTTTCCAGCGGATGCGGGCTGGTGAACCGCTGCGAAAAGATGATCCTGAATACGCTACATTCGCCGAGGTCGTGGCCCGTACCATCCGGCAATGCGTCCAGATGAACGCCACGGCTACCGAGCTTGACGAGGTCCGCAGCCAGTTGAGTGCCATTATTGGGACCGGGATCGACGAGTCGACGACGATTTTCCCTCCGTTTTATACCAACTTTGCCCAGTTTATTCGCCTGGGCAAAAACGTCTTTATCAACCACAACTGTTCGTTTCTGGATATTGGTGGGATTACAATCGAAGACGATGTTCAGATCGGCCCCAGTGTCAAGCTTACGTCCGAAAATCATCCGCTGGATCCCGCAGATCGTAAAACAGTTCTTCTTCAACCCATTCTGATCAAACGGAATGCCTGGATTGGCGCGGGGGCCACCATCTTACCGGGCGTTACGGTTGGCGAAAACGCGGTGGTGGCAGCGGGGGCTGTGGTAAGTCGGGATGTACCGCCCAATACGGTCGTTGCCGGGATTCCAGCGAAGGTGTTGAAGACAATTTGACGCCAAACCAGCAAACAAAACGTATTGTCATGAAATCTTTCCACACATTATTAGCTATCGGGTTGTTTATTAGTACGCTCGTATCCATGACGGCCTGTGTTGGCACTAAACAGCATCAAAAAATGAAAACCGATTCGAACACGTCTCTTTTTCCAAAGGGCGAAAAATTAACGAATGAGTACTTTAGCGGGAATGCCTACCTGACGTCCCTTGGGGCGAGAGATAAAAATAACGATTTTGCTCTGGGTAGCGTAACGTTTGAACCCGGTGCCAGAACCTACTGGCATACCCATCCGAAAGGGCAGGTGCTGCTCGTTACGGAAGGCGAAGGGTTTTATCAGGAAAAAGGCAAGCCTGCCCGACGCATACAGAAAGGGGATGTGGTCAATATTCCTGAACAGGTAGAGCATTGGCATGGCGCATCGGTCACGCATAAACTGGTTCATATCGCGATTACCAATTACCGGGGCGATACCAATGTGGTATGGCTCACCCCTGTTTCGACCGAAGACTACACGGAAGTCAATGCACACTAACCGACAGACGTAATGCGCAAAACCAACTTGCTGTCCGGAATACTACTTTTTGTTATTTTATTACCTACAACGGTCATGAAGGCACAGCAGGCAAGCGCCGTAAATCAGGTACTAAATGCCCGGCAGCAACGTATCGTCGCCATTTCTGCGTTAACCGCCACGGGCGATCTGGACGGGCTGAAAGCGCAGCTGAGCGCGGGGCTCGATGCCGGTCTAACGGTCAATGAAATCAAAGAAATACTGGTGCAATTATACGCTTATTGTGGTTTTCCAAGGAGTCTGAACGGTATAACCACGTTTATGGCTGTGTTGGACGACCGGAAAGCGAAAGGCATTCAGGACCCGCAGGGCAAGAAAATCCGGTTGCCTGACGACCGTTCCGATACCTACGAGCAGGGACGAAAAGTACTGGAGACCTTAACGAAAACGCCCCAATCAAAGCCAGCGCCCGGTTTTGGTGAATTCGCTCCACGGATAGATGCCTTTTTAAAGGAACACCTTTTTGCCGACATATTCAGCAGCGATGTGCTAACCTATCAGCAACGGGAACTGGTAACCATATCTGCCTTAACTGCCATGTCGGGCGTTACATCCCAGTTACAAGCTCACCTAAAAATGGGGATGAATACCAGCATTACCGAAAGTCAGTTGGTAGCGGTTGCGGACTTAATCGAAACGTTAGTCAGCCGAACCCAGGCAAACACGCTACGTACCTTACTAGGCAAGCCTGCTGTCCCGGTCATCGAACCGGATATGATGGTACGTATTGCGGAAATTGAGATCGCGCCGGATCATCTGGATGAATATAAGGCTATTCTGAAGGAAGAGTCGGCCGCATCGGTTAAACGAGAGCCTGGGGTCATTGCTATTTTTCCGATGTATGAGAAAGAAAAACCCACCCAAATCAGGCTGGTAGAAATATACGCCAGCCAGGCTGCTTACCAGTCGCATTTGAAAACACCGCATTTTCAGCACTACAAAACCTCTACCCTGAACATGGTAAAATCATTGAAACTGGTTGAGATGGCTACTATCACCCCGGAAACGATGGTGGAGCTATTTGAAAAGTTAAAATGAGCTTTAAGGCTGGTCAGTACTGATTTTCAGGCCGTTCCAAATCAGTCCATGATGGCTGAGAACGACTGTCGGTAATCTTCGCCATAGATGATTTTATAATCTCTGGCGAATTTTTCGAAGGCATTCTTGGCCAGCGTATGTTTGCCCATCAGGGCCAGCGACTTGCATTTCATCACGATCGCTTCCTCATTGACCGGATCGTAATAGAAAATGTAATTGGTAAGTTGAACGAGAAATTCGGGATCGGTGCTAATGCTCAGGCTTTCAGTATATTGCAGAAATGTATTGATAATTTTATTGGAAATGTCTGATTTGAATTCATCCAGCCAATTATACTCCGTATTCAGTAAAAAAGAACCCCGTTTGGTGATTTCGCCCAGTTCACTGATCGTCTGTTTGGTAAGCGTTGCTTTATCGGTAACGATACCCATATAGCGCTCATAATCAACGTAAACCTGCCTGAAGTCGAACGTAATGCTCCAGTAACCCGATTCTTTTGAGAGCGAGCAGCCGCCAACTTTATCCAGTATATGCCGCAGCTTGGCAATGTTTACCGATCGATTATTGCTCGCATCACGACCGGCCTTGTCGGGCCACAGAATTTCATTAAGTTTTTCGGACGGCACGCCCCGTTGTTTGCCAATACTATTGAGGGACAGCAATAAAAACAACTCCTTAAGCAAGGGCGTGAACGCTTTGGTGATATCATTACTGGCTTGATCGAACACCTGAAAATTACCGAAAAAATAGACGCTGGCCGTGTGCACCGATTGGCTGGCGACGACAGCCAGTAGCGTTGGTTCGGTTGGTATCGCCCGGGGACTTACTTCTGCTGACTGGTCTGGAAGTGGCCCTGCTTCAGATCGATACGTCTTTGGGTGTAAACGCTTCCGCACATACAGGAAGCCTACAATACCCAGCATAAGACTGACCAGCGCCCAAAACCAGTACGCAGTAAAGGATAGTTTTTTTGCTGATTCCCGGGGTTCCAGCACATTAGGCGGAAACGAGATCGTGTAGATTTTTACGTCGGTTGTGTTCTTTTCACTTCGCAGTAGCGTGACCGCAACCAGTTGATGGCTGGCGGGACAATAATACAAATCTGCAAACGAATGCGTATCGTGAAATTGATACGGAATAGAATTGCCAACGGGTTCGTAGGTCGGCTTAATCAACGACCCCCGAATGAGTTGTAGCTTCGATTTAAACTGCTGATTGGGGAAGATCAGGCCATAAAAAAGCGTTGCTTTGGCGTCGATTATCAGCGAATTCCCGAAGGCGAAATCTGTTTTCGGAAGGGGTAACTCATAGAGTTTTTTGAACGAATTTTCTTTTACTACGTAGCGCAGCAGGTCATACGAGCTTTTCGGATTCAGCATTTGCTCGCCGGTCAGACTGCCGTAACCGCCAATGACATAGGCCGTGTCAGCTCCGGACGTAGTACCTAATGCGGCCAAATAACGTGGGGTGTACGTACTGTCTTTGGTCGGAATAATTTCCCACGTTCGAGTAGCAAATCGGTAGCGTTGAATGCTGTTTTTGTACGTCAGCTGACCGTAGCCGCCGAGAATGTAGAGGGCAGAATCAACCCCGGAAATGAATTTATTCGCCTGCCAGTACTCTGTGGCAATGGTGTACTTTGGCGTAATAGCCTCATTTTTCCAGCTGCGGCTGCCGGGGTCATACGCAGATACCGCCTTTTGATCGGCGTAGAACGTATACAGTTTTTGGGTGAACGGGTTATAAATGGACTGATTCCCAGGCAAAAAGCTTGGTGGCTGATTTTTGTGAGCCACGACCCTGACCTGCCGGTTCTGAACAGCATACCGATAAAGAATATCGGAACCGACAACATGGACCGTTTCGGTGGTGGGGTCAAACGCTACGCTGGCACTGCCATTTATACTGAACTGTTTGGCTAATTTCCAGTCCGTATGCAGCGATTTGATCCAGACAGGGTTCTTGACGGAAGCCACTTTTCCAGCTAGCTCATCGGTTGCGCTAGGGCCTTTGGTTTCGTTCAAGGGCCAGTAATACGTACGCTGCCCGTCTTCGGCGATCGCAATGTCTTTCAGGTTCATGGGAGGCAAATCTTTCGACTTGAACCCCCTGAACTCATTGCCGCCAAAAAGAATCGTAAAACAACCGGATTGATCGAAGGGGACTTTTTCCTGAACGACCAGTCTATTGTTCGTGAAGACCAGTAGGGATTGGCGCTTCAGATCCAGCTGGATTTTGAAGGTATTCCAGCGGTAGAAAAGTTGAGCCGAGTCAATCTTTATGACGGATTTCGAGAACCGTTCGCCGATGATGATTTTAAAACTTTTCGATTTTTGATCGTACAGTAAATCAAGGTTTTGCTTTTCATTCTGAATGATCCTGAAAATATACCCGAAATAGGTGGTGTAATTTGGCGCAAGGGATAAATCAAATGATAGCTCAACGGTTCCGTTTAGGCACAACGGGTTGTCGGGACTTAGATTCAACGACGTACGATTATCCTGTATTTCTTCCTGTCCAACAAAGCGCAACCCGTAGGATTGGGCGTTTAGCGTAACCGAAGCCGTCAAGAACGTAGCTATAGTGGAGAAACATAGACGTAGTAACACGCCGTAGATAGTCCTGCTAATTCCCGATATCATGTTGATTATCCTGCCTTATGCCATCAGTACGATGCGGGTAATTTGCCCACTAACGGTTGACTTACTGCCTGCGTTATACAGTAAAGTGGTTGAGGGTATTAATTTACCGAACCCACGTTGCCTTACAGGACCCGTAATTTGTGCAGGGGCGCCTTAGGATAGGAGGTTCATGGCCAAACGAAGCTACCCTTATAAGGTACTGTTGGGGTGCAAACAACTCTTCCAGTATTCGATGATTTGCTTGATCTGGTTAAAAAGGCCATCGTAAGACGGGGACTTTTTATAAAATCCCTGAACGGTAGCATCGTAGGCCATACGAACAAGCTGGGAATTGGCCGCTGTGGTTAAAAATACGAATGGAATGGATTTCCGCCTTAAATACTCGCTCTGGTTAATATATTGCCGAAGCTCCAGCCCATTCATAAGCGGCATATTGATGTCGCACAAAATCAGAAAGGGCTGTTGCTGTGTGTTTTCGAAATAATGCAGGGCATCCTGACCATTAGCGAAGAAAATCACCTCATTGACAACGCCGAGCCGCTGAATGGCCTGGCTAATAAGATACTGATCATCTTCGTCATCCTCAATAGAAATAATAGGACCTTGCAGGGACATGGGTTAATGAAGTCTACTAGATTGATTGGTAAATATAGGCCTTAAATTTCATGTGGGTCATGATAAACTGGATTACTCAAAGGTATTTCCTGAGGTAGTTACTATTGATTGTCGACATAGTCTCTCTGGTAACGCACTCAAAACCTTAATTTATAAGACCGAATCGAGAGCCCTTCACTATTAAATAAAGCGTTTTAACGAATTTAGCCGTTATACCTTTAAACGTACGATTATGGCCCGCGAAGAAAAACAGAAAAAGAACGTCAAGAAAGTGGCTACAAAGGCTCCCAAGGTACATGGTGCCCCCAAAGTGCCTAAATATGAGCAGAATGAATCGGGGTTTTCACCCATGGTTCCGCCGTCCAAGAGTAAGAAATGAGGCTGCTTACTACGTAGCCTCAGGGAATCAAATGTCAGTAGTTGAACAAGTTTAATCGTATGCTGATCTGTCGTAAACGACTCATTTTGGTACTGGGAATTTTGGTCGCCACCGTTGGCAATAGCCTCGCACAGTCAGCGCCCGACCTGCGCCGGATACGCTGGGGCTATTCCAAAAAACAAGTTCGAGAGGCTGAAGAAAAAAAGCCGACATCCACCCGAAGTGATAAGCTAATCTATGCTCAGGTGCCGCTTGGCAATCGGATGGTGGGTCTCGAATATGAGTTTAACGGCGATTCACTACTCTCGGCATCCTACTATTATTACGTGAACGCGTCCATTACTCAGTCGGATGTAGTGGCGGCCGCCACAGAATTTGAGGCCTTACTAACCGAAAAATACGGTCCAGGGAAATCGGCCAAAGTGGGGGAGATCAAACAGACGCTATGGATGACTCCCAGAACACGGATCAGTCTGGCCCTGGGCAACGTGGACAAAGGCTGGTCGGTAGAACTGGTCTATCTGTGTCGCGTTTGTTCGGGCGACGTTCAGGCCATGCCGAAGGAAGAATTTAAGCCGCGTAAAGAGATCCAGGATTTTTGAGAAACGGGGTAAGCGTCGCAAAGGTGGTATTAACCGAAATGCCCCGCTAGGGGCTTAACAGCATAGCGTCGGTAGTAAAAAATGGCTAACTAACTCGAGATAGCGTGCCGTCAGGTACACAACCGCATCGAATCGTCGCGTACCTGACGACACGCTAACGTAGCTGTGAATTACCATAAACTATTGACGCTACGCTGTTGAATCCCTACGGGATATTTGTAGGATTAATTAGTGAGAGTCAATACGGGGTCGATCAACGGTAGAATCCGCAGGCCGAAGAATAAAGAATTGCGCTATGCGTTAAGTCTATGAAATCTGGGGATGCGGACGTAGTGCGTTTCGTTATTCGTTCAGGTGTAAAAATTTTGATACGTTTTTTTAAGGGCCAGCTAGTTAATTAATTCGCTATGAAACAGTGAATTAGCTGATTAGTTGGTCTCTTTGTGTGATTTCCTGCCTCCCTACTAGTCATCATTGTATGAAAGTTTCTTCCGGACGTTTGTATCTGCCTGGCGCATCGGTCATGCTATTACTACTGTTCACCCGCTTATACATCAATTTATTACCAGTCCTGAATCAGGCGAAGCAAGCGTATGCAAAGGGGCAGGTGCTGACGGTAGAAGTGGGGCTAAAATCGACCGCTATTCAGCGGCTGCTCACCACCGGCAATTACTATACCGACTCACGGGACGTAGCCCTCGTGGCTGACTCGCTGCCCGCCAAACTTGCACAGAACGGTACGTTGGATAATCTCGGAGCCCTGAACAAGCGGCAATTTTCTGTGCTGGCTCCAGTGGCTTGGCGTAGTCGAATGGGAGGGGCCGATTTTCGAAGCCGCTTGCAAGTGTCGCGTCAGCAGATGGGTTTCGATTCGGTGCTGTACAATCGGGAGTTGACCAATCCCAAGCCGTATCCGTCCGTCGTAAATACGGGACGTGGTCCGGTGGCTATGTCGGGTCGGGTAGTCCGGGACGATCGACCCATGGCGGGAGTTTTGGTACAGCTCAAACGGCATCCGGCGACGGCCCAGCCCGATACGCTTCCCGATCGCTTTATTTACGCTCGTACGGATGCCGATGGCCACTTTTCGTTTACAGGTCTGAAAGCGGGGGCGGGCTATAGCGTTGTGCCGCTCAAACCCGGCTTTGAATTTGGCAGTCGACGCGGTACGTCCCGGCTCACCAGCGATCAGTCGTTTTCGTTTGCCGCCCGCCCGCATCATCTCCGACTGATTGGATCGACGGTGTACGGGCAACTCAAAGCAGACCATGCCCTTGCCGTTCGAACACCGGCTACGTATGGCAGGCAATTCTGGGGAATTGTACTCGGTTTTTTCCTGGCCTTCTGGGTCGTGCAGTGGATTTGGTCACTTCGGCGCTTTCAACCCGATCCGTTGTTGTTGCCGATCCTGATGCTGCTCACCGGCTTGTCGGTGCTGACGTTACTCGCGATTCAGGACCCGTTGCAGGACACGCTCTATGCCGCCCAAACGGTTCAGGGTATCGCCCTTGGTCTGGTGGGGATGACCATTTTGTCGCAGATAAACATCGGTCGATTCTACGCTACCTGGTGGTTTGACGGGCTTTTTGCCTTTCGGAGCCGGTCGTCGGTTCGGTTATCGGGCTGGACATGGCTGTTGCTGGCCGTTGGGCTCGCCGGACTGACGCTGCTGGTAGGGTCAGGTCCGGAAGGAAGCGGTGTGCGGGTAAACTTATCCATTTTGGGGCTAACGTTTCAGCCCAGCGAAATCACCAAATACTTGCTGTTACTCTTTTTTGCCGGTTTTTTTGCGGCCAACGAGCAGCAAATCCGGCAATTACCTGACTTGCGCTGGCGGTTTACCGTGAGTTTCGGTGCACTGGCCGGGGCCGGTTTGTTAATGTTTCTCTACCTGTTGCTGGGCGATATGGGACCGGCGCTGGTCGTCTGTTTTACGTTCTTATTGTTCTACAGCATTGCGCGGGGCAACCTCCCCCTGACACTGGCAACCGGCGTTGGGTATGGCGTCGCGTTGTGGTTGCTGCCGGGCTGGCTCGCTACGTTGCTAGTACTTGTCCTCGTGGTTGGTTACATGTATTGGAAGGGCGATGCCCGATCGAAAACCGGATTGGGCTGGCTGGCCTTGCTGGCTGAAGCACCCGTACTGCTGTTGCTGGTGATGGCCATGTTTGCTTTCGGTGATCTATTACCGTTCGTGGGGAGCCGCCTGGCCGACCGCAAGGCAATGTGGCTAAATCCCTGGAACAACGACGTGTATGGGGGGGATCATCTGGCGCACGGATTCTGGGCGCTGGCCTCCGGTGGCTGGTCGGGACAGGGACTGGGCAAGGCCTTTGCCAACGCCATACCAGCTGCCCATACCGACATGATTTTGCCCAGCCTGGGCGAAGAATTGGGTGGCCTGGGTGTCGTATGCGTTTTTCTTCTGTTCGGCGTGTTGTTGCATCGGATTTTTCTTCACGCCCGACGGGCGGGTCAGCCCTTTAGTTTTTTCCTGACCGCTGGCATTGCCATAGCCACAGGCATCCAGTTTCTGATTATCGCGGGTGGGTCTATCGGGTTATTGCCGCTCACGGGCATCAGCGTTCCATTTCTGAGCTACGGAAAAATTTCACTCATTATTAACCTGACCGCGATGGGCGCCGTATTTAGCGTGGCCCACCGACCGGGGCAAGTGGCTCAGCGCGAATACCTTGAGAAACATTACGACGTAGTGCTGATGGCGGGCATCACCGGGTTTCTGGCGGGGGTCGTGGTGCTTATTGGACACTTGTTGCCCATCGTTGGCTGGCGTGGAAGTGCCTACATTGTGCGGCCCGCGCGGGTGGTCACGCGCAACGGCGATCCGGTATATAGTTACAATCCACGTATTGAACGATTGACGAGGGCGCTCGCTGCGGGCACGATTTACGACCGAAATGGGCTGGTGCTGGCCACCAGTGAACCCGGCCTGATTACCCGGCAGTTGGGTAAATTACAGCAAAGCGGGCTCAATGCCAGTCAGGTTCAGGCATTGACGAAGAAACGGCTTCAGCGATATTACCCGTTTGGGGATCAGCTTTTTTTCTGGCTTGGCGACCTGAATACGCAACTTTTCTGGGGGCAAAGCAACGGCTACTATGCCGAAGCGACGCACCTGAGCGAGTTGCGGGGCTTCAACAGTCGCCCCCGAAAGTTGGACCTCGTCACGACCGACTACCGGGCCGATCGCTTTAGTCCATCGGTTCCGCAAACGCGGACGTTGTCGGTATACGATTACAGCGAGCTGGCACCGGCTTTGCGGGCAGGTATCGACAGTCGGGAAGTGGCCGAACGTAAAGCCAGAAATCGTGATCTTCACATAAGCGTGAACGCTGATTTACAGGTAGCGATCCAGAACGCGCTCGCTACGTCCGACTACCGCGATAAACGTATTTCGGTGGTGGTGCTGGATGCTGGCTCGGGTGATGTGCTGGCCTCGGCTATGCATCCCTTGCCGAACCTGCAAACGCCCGATGCGATGCTGCTGGCTGACCGGGACCGACAGAAATTGCCGTACCTTGTAACCGAGCGCGATTTAGGCATGACCTATCCAACGGCTCCGGGGTCAACGGCCAAAATTCTGACGGCGATGGCGGCCTTTAATAAACTTGGCTCATCGGCATCGGCCGTTAGCTACCGGATTTCGTGTGAGGAAATCATCCGTCGGGGCACGCGGGAATCGGAGCCCTGCAACGAATCGGTGGATATGCGCAAGGCGATTGTTCGATCGAGTAACGTGTATTTTATTCGCACCGCGAACGACAATAAGCTGGATAACGAACTGGCCGACCTGTATCTGGCGACGGGCATGAACATTGACTTCGTGGGGGGGTATTCGTTTTCCGATACCCGCACGGCTAAAGAGAAGGATCAGATTGAGCAACACTGGCGCGATTCGTCGTTTGTGGTGCGCCGGAATTTGTACAACAGCACGCAGTATCCCCGTCGCTACCGAAGTGAGTTTTCAGGACTGGCGTGGGGGCAGGGACAGTTAACATCGACCCCCGTAGCCCTAGCCCGGATGGCTGGAGCCATTGCCAACAAAGGCGTCCTGCAACCGTCGCGCTACGTCCTGAACCGGGCTGGTCTACCGCAACC
This sequence comes from Spirosoma jeollabukense, assembly GCF_054777855.1. NCBI lineage: Bacteria > Pseudomonadati > Bacteroidota > Cytophagia > Cytophagales > Cytophagaceae > Spirosoma > Spirosoma jeollabukense. The sequence continues at coordinate 320,335 of NZ_BAAHAD010000005.1, read as the reverse complement.
CGTGCCAGCAGGCAGCCGACTGGCCCGGCAGCCTGAGTATGCTGAGCAACTGGAATCGTTTATGATTGATCAATCGAACTCGGGACGTAGTAAAATTAGTATAGCCAAAGTAGCAGGTAAAACGGGCACGCCCGAACGTATCGTGCAGGGTGTTCGACGGAACGATGGCTGGTATGTGTTTTTTGCCCCCACGCCCGACGGTCGGTCGCATACGGTGGTTAGTGTACGCATCGAGCTGGGCGATTCATCGGCTGACGCCGTCCAGCTAGCCAACACCGTGGTGGCGCCAATCCTAAAACAGCGTGGTTATTTAGGGAGTTTTTAACAAGGCTCTCACCCGGCGAAGTAAAGCGAAAATAAACAAACAGACTACATGAGCATTCTCGATAGCGTCAAAAACCTATTCGGATTTACCCCGGCCCAACCTGCTCCGGCCGTCAACACGACGGAGGAATCTGCTGAACCTGTTGTAGAAACGCCTAAGCCAGCACCGCAGGGACCGCCCCCGGCTGGACAGCGACGGGATCAGTTACTCCGGTTTATCGTCGATAAATTGCGACCTTACCAGAATGAGCCGGAAACGACGCCTGCTGGGGTTAAGCTATGCATTGTTCCTGAAAATACTGAGGAGGAAGAATTGTACCGAGTGGCTTTATGGGCCAGCCAGCCGGGCAAATTCCAGAAAGAATTAAGTCGGCAACTGGCGGATAATTATATCAAATTGCCCGAAAACTGGCGGTTTGAGTATACTTTTTATTCAGATGCGCTACCGGATTGCACGTATCGCGAAGGTAGTCTGGGTCTACTTGTGCTGGATGATTCGAAACCAACGGGTCCGCCCAAACGGGCTCGCGTATCGGCGTTGGTAGGCCAGACGGAACAAACCGATTACACGCTTGATCCTGCGCAGAAAACCATGTTCTGCATCGGGCGGGGGCATTCCGTGCAGACGACGTCGGGGCGGGTGCGAACCAATGATATCGTGATCCTCAATGACGACGATCCGGCGTTCAATCCTGAGAAGGGGAGAGGTAACGGAGCTGTCAGCCGTTCGCACGCGACCATCCGTTACGACGTAGCACACCAACGGTATGCGCTCCTTGTCGATGCGGGCGGACTGCCATCCAGCGGCAACAAAACCAAAATCTTCCATCCCGACAACACCACTGAACGGGCCGACATTCCCGGTATGGGCTATCCCCTTCAGCACGGCGATCAGATTGAGCTGGGCGGAGAAGTTGTGCTCTTGTTTGAATTGCCATAATTAAAATGAACACAGAGGCACAAAGAACACAGAGCAATTTAATCCTTTGTGTTCTTTGCGCTTCTGTGTTTAATAACTTTTATACCAGTTAATTGTACCTTTCACATCCAACAAACACCAGACATTACGTATGAAAAAGCGTATTTTACTACCCCTGATTATGGCGACGCTCATTGGTTGCAACGCCAACAAAAGCGAAAACACTACGTCCGATCCCGGCTTTGCGACCGTCCTGGATGATTATTACGAGCAACGGTTAAAGCTGTTTCCCCTGGAGGCTACCAGCCAGGGCGACAATCGCTTTAATGACCAGCTACCCAACGATATTTCACAAGCATTTCTGGAGCAGACAAAAAGCTTTTATACCGCTACACTGGATAAATTAAAGCCATTTGATCGGGAAAAACTGTCGGATGAAGACAAGATTTCTTACGACATTCTGAAACGCGAACTGGAGTTGCAACTGGAGCAGTATCCGTTTCATCTGGAAGATATTCCGTTTAACCAGTTTACCGGCCTGACGCTGACGTTTGGGCAGCTAGGCAGTGGGGAAGGGGCGCAACCGTTCAAAACAGTGAAGGATTATGACGATTGGTTAAAACGCGTTTCGGCCTTTGCCGTTTGGGGTGATACGGCCATCGCTACGTTCCGTAAAGGCATGGCCACCAGCAACGTATTGCCAAAAAGCCTGGTAGTGAAGATGATTCCGCAGATGACAGATCTGGTCGTGACCGATCCCACAAAAAGCCTGTTCTACGGACCCATTCAGAAACTGCCTGCGACGTTTAGTGAGGCCGACAAAACCCGACTAACCGCTGCGTATAAGAAAGCTATCTCGGAACAAATCGTGCCGACCTACCAGAAGTTAGGCACTTTTCTGAAGAATGAATACCTGCCCAAAGCCCGGACCACATCGGGCATTGACGTGTTGCCGAAGGGACCGGAATTATACAAGTATCTGGTTAAAGTGCAGACCACGACCAACGACACGCCGGAGGAAATCTACCAGATCGGCCTGAAGGAAGTGAGCCGGATTCAGAGCGAGATGGAGAAAGTGAAAACGCAGGTTGGCTTTACCGGTAGTTTGGCTGAGTTTTTTACGCACCTCAAAACCGACAGAAAATTCTATCCGTACAAAAGCCCCAAGGACGTACTGGACGCGTTCAATACCATTCTGGCCAAGATCGAGCCGAACCTGAAAAAAGAGTTCATCAACACCCCCAAGTCGAAATTCGAAATTCGGCAAACCGAGAAATTCCGTGAAGCGTCGGCCAGCGCCGAATATAACCAGGCATCGGCCGATGGGAGCCGTCCGGGCATTTTCTACGTCCCCATCCCCGACGCGACTAAATTCAATGTCACTTCGGGCATGGAGTCGTTGTTTCTGCACGAAGCCATTCCGGGTCACCACTATCAGTTGTCACTTCAACAGGAGAACACCAGTCTGCCCAAGTTTCGGCGGTTTGCCTGGTACGGGGCCTACGGCGAAGGCTGGGCGTTGTACTGCGAATCGCTGGGAAAAGAACTGGGCCTGTATACCGATCCGTATCAGTACATGGGCGCGCTGGGCGACGAAATTCACCGGGCCATCCGGCTGGTGGTGGATGTGGGCTTGCACACGAAGCACATGACGCGCGAGCAGGCGATCAAGTACATGATGGACAACGAACCCATTGCTGAACAGGGCGCTACGGCCGAAATTGAACGCTACATGGCCATTCCGGGCCAAGCACTATCCTATAAAATCGGGGCCATGAAGATCCGGGCGTTGCGGACCAAGTATGAGCAGGAACTCGGCGCAAAATTCAACCTGGCGGCTTTCCACGATGAGTTTCTCAAAGATGGCTGTATGCCACTGGACGTATTGGAGCGCAAAATGGATGCCTGGTCCGCGCGGCAGAAATAGCGGATACTGTTCGTAGGGCCGACCGGGTGGTCCGACACATCGGCGGTCGGCCCTGCGTTTCCCAATGCCTTATTGAAACATCGTGGCAGGGCGTTGGACGTTGATGGGAATTCCATTGGCTGGCACTGATTCCAGGTAGGCCGCAAACTCTTTATTATAGAGCGCGCCCTGACGCTTGGCACGCAACAACCGAACGGCTTCTTTGCCACTCAGGCCCAGATACGTTAGAACCAGGCCCGCCAGTAAGGCCGAGCGATTATGGCCCATGCCGCAATGCGACAAAACCTGGTGGCCGCTGTTAATTAAATTGGCACCCAGCCGGGCCAGGTCGTGTAATTTTTTGAGGTCAGGCAGGTGTTGATCTTCGAAGGGAAAGAAAATGTAAAGCGTCTCATTCATGACTTCCGGAATATTCTGATCCAGCGTACAATCCAGATTGAATACAGCGTCAATGGCTAATTGGGAAATGGGGGTCCAATCGTCAATAGAAGGAGAGATAAATAAAGTGCCTTCGTCGGTAATCTGGTAGAGTTCCATCAGCTAATCGTCTTTATTTCTTGGTACCATAACGGGCTGTAGATGAACTACTTGTTGTTATGTTATTTTAAAAGAGGTAGGCAATTTTAGTGAAATATGAATGCACTGACCGAGTAATTTAATTAAATGGTATACGGATTAGAGTTAACGGTAGGTATTGGTTGAAAAAAGGGGATAAATACGAGTATTCTCGGCTTCTTAATCATAAAAAAAGGCCCGCTGGACGTTGACGTCCAGCGGGCCTTTTTTTGATAAATAGCGCCTTATTTTATGGAGACGGGCACCTCCACATTTTCCCAGGTAAGCACAAACCCTTTGCCCGTTACGTCGTATTTGAGTTTCTCCGTCATGCTGGCGGCTTTTCCCGCTTTTGCGTCAACAGTCAGTACGTCTTTTGCTGGGTCCATATTTGCATCGCCCCCTCGTTTTATGCCCCACTGGCCCGTTTCGGAGTTGAAAATAAATTTCCAGTCCTTTTCGCCCGGCACCGCAAACAGGCTGTACTTGCCCGCCGGTAATTTTTTGCCTTCTACCATAATATCCTTGTCGGTCTCAAAAATGGTCGCTTCGTTCGCACCGGCCCGCCACGCTTTGCCGTAGGGTACCAAACTGCCCCAGATAGTCCGGCCCTTAACGGACGGGCTGCTATACGTAATGGTAATGGTTGCTCCGCCCACTTTTCCAGAAGCCGTTGCCGGGGGACTTGGCCGACTCGCTTTATCGCCCTGTGCCCAGGTTACCGTAGACAACAACAAGCCAAAAATTGTTAAGACAAGCCCTTTTGCGATTATTTTTTTCATGGTTAAACTGGTTTATTGATTTAGATGAGCTACTTTTTACCGGGTAAAGTTAATGGTTTCTCCGTCAGATTTGATTCGATAAATTGACAGGCGGTAGTTGCCAGTACTTTTTTAAAAGACGCATGGGGGGACGCAACATAAGACCGTCTCTACAACTACATCATCTATGATTCGATGGCTCATTACCACATTCACTACGTTCCTGCTTTGGGCTGTTGGCGTTACCGATACGGACACGCTGCGTTCGGGACGGCTGCACATTGACAGTCGGGATGCGGCTACGGGTAAATTGACGCCCGTGCGGGTGAGGATCACGCAATTGGGTAAACCGGTGGCGGCTGTTCCCGATGAAGCCGTAGCTGTTTCGTATGGGTTGTGGGACCATGCCGATGGATTTGCCTTTCAGCCCGATAGTTCGTTCTACGTGGCGGGTTCATTTACCATGACATTGCCGCCAGGAACTTACCAACTTGTGGTATCGAAAGGAAATGAATACCTCCGTCAAACGCATTCAGTGACGATTAAGCCAAATCAGGAAATCCGGCAAACGTATCGACTGGCGCGCTGGATCAATATGGCCGCTCGTGGCTGGTATTCGGCGGATGGGCATATTCATATTCGGCGGTCGCCCCATGAAGATCAGCCCTTACTTGACTGGATTCAGGCTGAAGATATCAACGTGGGCGTGTTGCTGAAAATGGGCGATTTCTGGGAAACCTATTACCCGCAGTATGCATTCGGAGAAAAAGGGGTGTATAGACGGGGTAACTACCTGCTGACGCCCGGTCAGGAAGACCCGCGCACCCCCGAGATTGGCCATGCGCTGGGTTTTGGCGCTACGTCGTCCGTGCGCTACAGCCGGGATTATTATTACTACGATAAGGTATTTGACGAGGTGCACAAACGGGGTGGTCTTACGGGCTACGCGCACCAGGCCGAGTCCTTCCACGGGTATCGGGGACTGATGCTGGATGGACTGCGCGCTAAAGTGGATGTGCTGGAGTTGCTTCAGTACTGCGTGTCGGACAAGCCGTTACGTACCGAACACTATTACCATCTGCTCGATCTGGGGTTTCCTTTAACCGCAACCGCTGGCTCCGATTTCCCGTGGTGCGGTCACGATCATGACCACGGACCACCCGAGCACTCAGCCCAAATCGGAAATGCCCGTTTTTATACCTACCTGACCGGTCCCTTTAGCCACAAGGCCTGGCTAGCGGCTGTAGCGGCTGGGCACACGTTTGTAACGAGCGGACCGATTCTTGACTTTCGGGTGAACAACGCCTTGCCGGGCGACCGGCTAAGGCTGAAAAAGGGGGATAATCTGACCATTACGGCGCAGGCTTTTGGTCACTCAGCACAAATGCCCCTCGATTCTATCGACATTATTGGCCACGGTCGGGTTTTAGGACGTATCACCAGGAATGACCCAGGGCAATCGGCAAGCCATCTGGTTATCACCCTAAACCTGAAATCCATCGAACGGGGCCTGTGGATCGCAGCCCGGTGCTATGGCGGTTCACAGCAAGCGGCTCACACGACGCCTGTGTACGTAACCATCGACGGGGGTGGATTCCATAATCCTGAAACGGCCGGAAACTACCTGAATCAAAGCGAAAAATACCTGCAGGAGTTAGAGAAGGAACTGGAGACAAAGCAGGATAACCCCGAGTCGCGGGCCTGGTATTATCAAAAAGGCCTCAAAACCCGCATTGAGGAAACCCGTCACGTCATTGCTGATTTGAGGAAGCGGCTGAGTACTCACTAAACATATACGGCTCTATGCACGCTGGTTAACGTACCTGACGAAAATCAGTTTTCCGACTGACATATATCAATAACTGGCGATTTAGAAACGCTCAACTTTGACTGATTAACCAGCTTGTTGTCATCGCTCCATAGCGGCAGTTTCCTGGGGCTTGCGCTGCTCCACCCAACTGAAAGAAAATCGTTAACTCCCTAAAATCACCCATCGGCATGAATCGTGTACCGTCAATCAACTTGTTCCCGCTACCTATAACGACTACTTCCTGCCACGAGGAACATCAGCACTGGCAACAAATTATTCGCCAGCAGGAGGAGGAAATTCAACAGCTTAGGACGCTGTTGCTCGATGTAATGGATCAGTACAATTGCCGGAGCCTGCGCCACGATGCCATCGATTATTACCAGGATCTGAACCAGCTGCAAACCAAACTTGATCGACTTCACCGCGACCTGATCTGCAACGGAGTCGATTGCTCACCCGCCAAACAGGAACTGGCATGCGACAATGTGCACTTTGGCCTGTCAGCCACCATTGAGCGACACACTACGTTGCTGATCAGCGAATTTTCCCGGATCAAGGACGGATGCCTTCAGTTTCTGTCGGGAATGATGAGCCTGAATCTGTTGTAAAACAAGGCTTTCTACACCTCGAAGGGAAGGTCGTATTCTTTCGTAACTACTTTCGAGCTACGCGTTTTTACTTCCACTTTGGCTTTGAGAGGTGAGCCAAGCACGAGGTAATTTTTTACGAACTGATCCTGATGCACCATCCAGGAATTGTTTTCCAGCAAGTACTCGTCAACGCCCTTTTTGGAGGCCTGATACGCCCATCGTTCCGTTATCAGCGGCTCATAGTTGATCGTGTTTCCCATGTAAAGAACCTGGATACCCGGTAAGGATTGATTGCCCAGCTCCGTACAGTTTACGACGGTGATTGTTAATGAAGACCCATCTTCGAGGTCACGTACCGACCATTCGTCGGCTACAGTTTTTGCGTTTGCCATTGTATCGTGTTAAGTTTTTGTAGCTTACTTACTGCAAAGAAACACTACATAACGGCGGGGTCAACGCGGGAGTCGATAACTGGTGGGAATGAATCAATAAGTAGCTGGTTTTGGCGGGGTTTTGGCTGATACGTACCCAGGTAAAACAACAACCGGGTAAATCATAGGCTCAATTGAGTCCATGACTTACCCGGTTGGGGCTAAATGATTTAGGTTTACAGCAAGTCGATCAGTATGACCAGCACATGCAAAATCAAGCTGGTTACAAATGCCGGGAAGATATATTTTACGGGTAATGCGGATAGAACCGGTACCAGCACCAGTAGAAAACAAAGCATGCTCATCAGGAATTGCCAATCGCCCCCACCGGTGTTGAACATCACCAGCAGAAGCACTGGCGACAGGATACAGCCCTGAAGGGCCACCGCCGTAGCCGCCCAGCCGATGCGGTTGAATTCGGCTTTATCAACGTAATTTTTATACGTGGTTAGCCAGTGACTGGATGAGGTACTGGAATAATCAGTTGTTGCATGTGTGAGGGTTGCCATGAGCATTGTGTATTTAAATGATGACACAAAGGACGTTGAACGGCCTTTCTCAATTCCTGATCGAAATCATACGAAAACCTGATTTTTGTTCAGTTATCGGGCTAAAGATTAGCGACTTTTGAGCGGAAATAAGTGACCATTTTGACCAATTCAGCTAGTACGATCAATTTATTGCCATTCAACAGACGCTAATTTGGATGCATTCCCCTCCCTACTTTATCTTCACTCGATATTTTCAGGAAAGCACGTCTTTTCGCGTTATTGTGATTGCCCGTCGCTTATCACATGGAATGTCTTTCCTGGGAATAGAGTCAGGTAACGGCTCTATCTCAACGGTTTAACTGATTGTCTTGCATGATTCTTATTGTTGATGATAGACGGGAAAATATTCTTCCCTTAAAAAAGATTCTCGAACTGCATCGTTTTTCGGTTGATACGGCCGAATCGGGGGAGGAAGCCTTAAAAAAAGTCCTTAAAAACGCGTACTCCGTCATTATTCTTGATGTACAAATGCCCGGCATGGATGGCTTTGAAGTGGCCAATGCCATTGCTGGTTTCAGCAGAGCCAAGGATACGTCCATTATTTTTCTGTCGGCCGTAAACACCGAGAAAAAATTCATTACCAAAGGCTATACCTCCGGGGGCGTTGACTACCTGACCAAACCCGTTGATCCCGATATTCTGGTCCTGAAAGTAAAGACGCTCCAGAAACTGTATGAGCAGCAACAAGAGCTTAGAGCTACCCAGGACTCGCTGCGCAAGGAGATTGACGTGCGCAAACAGGCCCAGGAGGCCCTGAGTGAGCGTATGGAGGAGTTACAGAAAGTCCTGGCCTCCCTACCCCAGATGGCTTTTACAATGGCACCGTCGGGTAAACTCGAATACGTGAATGAACACTGGTTTCGCTATGCCGCTAGTGCAACGGACTTCCCCGAAAACCACCCGGATGACGAAAGTTGCGACGACTGGAAAACAGCCTTTGCCAATGGGAAAGAGTTTACGCGGGAGGTGCGCCTGAAAGAATTGAGTACCGGATCGTACTGTTATCATCTTCTGCGTATCGTTCCCATCAAGCAGCAGGACGTAGTGATTCGATGGATTGGCACATTTACGGATATTCATTCGCAAAAGGAGGCTGCCGAACTGCTGGAGCAACAGGTCGAGTTAAGAACCAATGAACTCCAGCTTAAAAATGTCGAGTTAGAACGTACTAACCACGAACTCCAGCAGTTTACCTGGGTGGTGTCGCACGATTTGAAGGAGCCGCTGCGAAAGATTCAGCTGCTTAATGATACCATCAAGGTAAAGTACCTCCGGGATAATCCCGATGCGGTCTCTTACCTGGATCGGGCCATCCGGTCGGCGGCCCGCATGTCGACGATGATCAATGATTTACTGGCCTATTCCAGGCTTTCAATGCCGGAAGATTATCAGCCTACCGATCTTAAAGTCCTGCTCCATGAACTCCTGCTTGACTTTGATGATACCATCAGCCAAAAGAAAGCTGTAATTATCTTCGATGAACTCCCGGTTCTTGACACGATTCCGGGCCGGATACGGCAGGTTTTTCAGAACCTGATCAGCAATGCCCTCAAATTTGCCAAAGAAAACGAACCGCCACAGATACGTATCAGTGGCGAGCTGATTGATAGTAAGGCCATTGATGCCAGCCCATCACCCACCGGAACGTATTGCCGGATTGTAGTCCAGGATAATGGCATTGGCTTCGATGAAAAATTCCTGGATCGTATTTTTATTATTTTTCAACGCCTGCACAACCGGGCTACGTATGAAGGGACCGGCATCGGGCTGGCCATTGCGAAGAAGAATATCGAGAAACATAATGGCCTCATTTCTGCCAAAAGCCGGATTAATGAAGGAACGCGCTTTATCCTCGTTCTGCCGGTCAAACAAAGCAACCAGACACAACTTACTGACATATTATAGCCCGATCTGCCTACCACCATGCCACAAACCACCATGTCGAACTCGGTTATTCGGCAACTGCAACTTGTTTTTACTTTCTCAACGCTCTTACTCCTGATCAGTCTGATCGCGTCGTTTTATAGCATTCAGAAACTGATTGCCAACTCTCAACTGGTCAACCACACCAATCAGGTACTACTCGAATCCGAAAATATCATTTCCTACGTGAAAGATGCCGAAACAGGGCAGCGCGGCTATCTGGTTACCCTCGACCCGCTCTTTTTACAACCCTACAATGGCAGCTATGAAAAGGTAAAAGACAGCGACGACCGGCTGCAGATTCTGGTTGCTGACAGTCCCGGTCAGCAAACGAATCTTGCCCAGGCCAGAGCGTTGTATGAAGCCAAATTCATGCAGATGCAACGTATCATCGACATGACCAAACGGAATCGGACCTTTAGCCGGGATACGGTGGAGCAGTTAAAAGAGATGAAGCGAGGGAAAAAGGTCATGGATGATCTTCGGGCGGTAGTCAACCGGATGAAAGCGCAGGAAACTAAACTCTTGCAAACCCGGATTGAGCAACAGCAAATCTACATTACCTATACGCCCTTTCTGCTGATTATTGCGGCCATTATCTCCATGATGATCACAGCGTTTACGTATGTGCGTATCAAACGAGATCTGGATGATCGACTGGCGCAACAGAAACTGGACGAAGCCAAATACATTGAGACGGCCAACCGCATTGGCGTGATGGAAGAGGTAACCCGGGAAATTGCGGGCGGAGATTATTCAGTACGTAGTCCCGATACGCAAGAGGATGATCTGGGCCGTATTTCGAAGGCGTTGAACCAAATGACGGAATCGCTGGAGCAGACATTTACGGATTTAAATAATAGAAACTGGCTGCAACATGGAGCCGTCAGGCTAAGTGATGCGATTCGGGGTGAAAAAGAACTAAAAAAATTAGGGGTCCGGCTGGTTAACACCATCGCCGACTACCTGAATGCCCCACTGGCTACGGTGTATCTGATTGATAATGAAGGGAATTTTCAATTGTCTGGGAGCTACGCAACTCAGCAGGCGCCAACGATTATCAGCGTAGGTGAAGGATTGGTTGGCCAGGCCATTGAGCGCAAAAAGACACTGGTTGTTCAGGACGTACCACCTAATTACAGCCGGATTACCTCGTCGTTAGGTGATGCCTACCCGTCTTCGCTGGTAATTACTCCGCTGGTGTATGGTGATACGTGTCTGGGAGCCATTGAAGTCGGTATGCTGCGCCAACCCAATTCCCTGGAGATTGACTTTCTGGAACACAATCAGGAAACCATGGCTATTGGCGTCAATGCCGCACTCGACTACGTTAAGTTGCAGAATTTTCTGGAAGAAATGCAGGCACAGTCGGAGGAATTGCAGGCGCAGCATAACGAGATGGAAAACCTGAATGCGGAACTGGAAATGCAGGCCCAAAAGCTTCAGGCGTCCGAAGAGGAACTGCGTGTGCAGCAGGAAGAACTGCAACAGACCAATACCGAACTGGAAGAGCGCGGACTGCTCCTGGAGGAAAAAAACGATGAAATTCAGAAAAAGGCCGACGAGCTGGAGTTGACCACCCGCTACAAATCAGAGTTTCTGGCCAACATGTCCCACGAACTTCGGACGCCACTCAATTCAATTTTATTGCTGAGTCGGTTGCTGGCCGAGAATACGGACGAAAATCTGAACACCGATCAGGTTGAATATGCGCGCGTCATTCAGTCGTCGGGCAATGGCTTGCTGGGCCTGATTGATGAGATACTTGATCTGTCTAAAATAGAAGCCGGACAGATGACACTGGAGTATCAGGACGTACCCGTTTCCGAAATTACCCACGAACTTCAGTCGCTTTTCGGACTGATGGCTAAGGAAAAAGGACTTGATTTTTCGATCAACGTTGAGCCGGATGTTCCCTCGATTATTGAAACGGACAAGGTACGACTGGGGCAAATCCTGAAGAATCTGCTCTCCAATGCCCTTAAATTTACGTCGAGCGGCAGCGTAAGCCTGACCATCAGGAAGGATTCCGGCGACGCACAGAAAGCCAATACGGTCAGTTTTTCGGTTAAAGACACGGGAATCGGCATCGCACCTGAGAAACAGCCGCTCATTTTTGAAGCCTTCCAGCAAGCCGATGGGTCGACCAAGCGGAAATACGGTGGAACAGGATTGGGCCTGTCGATCAGCCGCGAACTGGCCAAACTACTGGGGGGCGAAATTACACTGACCAGTCAGGTTAATCAGGGAAGTGAATTCACGGTCAACATACCGGTTTCGGGTTCTCACGTAGCAACACCGGTCGAAAAAACGCTGCCTCAACGTACTGTAGAGCCATCCCCGGCCAGTCAGGTGCAGCCGCTTTCAAAACCTGCTACAGCCGTTAATCAGTACCTCAGTTCAACGATTCCGGAGGCCATTCCAGATGACCGCGCGTCCATCACGGCGCAGGATAAAATTATCCTGATTGTTGAAGACGACACAAACTTTGCCAAATCGCTGCTGGATTATGCCCGTAAAAAGGGCTACAAAGGCATCGTCGCCGTTCGGGGTGACGAAGGGCTGGAGCTGGCGGCTATTTATAAACCACTTGGTATTCTGCTGGATATCCAATTGCCGGTCATGAGCGGCTGGGAGGTGATGGATGCCCTAAAAGCGGATCCGCGTACCCGCCCCATTCCGGTGCATATCATGTCCTCCCACCAGCTGAAAAATGAGAGTCTGCTGAAAGGAGCCGTTGATTTTGTGGACAAGCCAATGGCCTTCGAGCAAATGCAGGACGTCTTTAAAAAGATCGAATACGTCCTGAATCGAGAGCACAAGAAAGTGCTGATTATTGAGGATAATCCCAAGCATGCCAAGGCATTAGCGTACTTCCTGGAGACATTCAACATCAATTCAGAACTGAAAAGTAACGTAGCGGAAGGCATCGATGCGCTGAAACGCAAGGAAGTAGACTGTGTCATCCTGGACATGGGTATCCCGGACAATAAAGCCTACGAAACGCTGGAAGAAGCCAAGAAAAATCCGGGTATGGAAAGCCTGCCTATCATCATTTTTACGGGTAAAAGCCTGTCGATGCCCGAAGAGCTGAAAATAAAAAAATACGCTGACTCGATCATTGTCAAAACGGCTCATTCCTATCAGCGGATGCTCGATGAAGTCTCGCTTTTCCTACACCTGGTGGAGGAGAACAAGCAGGAAAAGGGGAGTGGCACGACCAAAAAACTGGGTGGACTGAGTCAGGTGCTGGACAATAAAACGGTGCTGGTAGCCGACGATGATGTACGGAATATCTTCTCGTTATCGAAGGCGCTGGAGCAGTATAACATGACCGTTATCACGGCGCTGGATGGCAAAGAGGCCCTGCAAAAATTAGACGAAAACCCGACCATCGATGTCGTGCTGCTGGATATGATGATGCCCCAGATGGATGGCTACGAAACGGCCCGAAAAATTCGGGAGCATTACCAGTGGAAGAATTTGCCGGTCATTGCCGTAACGGCCAAAGCCATGACTGGCGACCGGGAAAAGTGCATCCAGGCTGGGGCGTCTGATTATATCACCAAACCGGTTGACATCGACCAGCTTATCTCGTTACTACGTGTCTGGTTATATGACCGGTCTTAACCTATAAACACAGAGGAAACGGAGGAAAACAGAGTACACCAACTTTCCTTTTGTTCGCTGTATTCTCCGTTAGTCCTCTGTTTTCTCTGTGTTGAACAAACGATATTATGCCTAAAAAACGAGTTCTGATCATTGACGATGATAGCCGGAATATATTTGCGATGACGGCTACCCTGAAGGCCCGGTCATTCGATTGTCTGTCGTGCCTCAGCGCCAAAGAAGCCCTGGAAATCCTGAAAACCGATGCCGTAGTCGATGCCATTCTGATTGACATGATGATGCCGGAGATGGACGGCTACGAAGCGATTCCCCGGATCAAAAATCTGGAGAACCGAAAAGACACGCCGATCATTTCGGTTACGGCGCAGGCGATGGTGGGCGATCGGGAAAAATGCCTCCGGGCTGGAGCGACGGATTACCTGTCAAAGCCAGTTGACGTGGATCGGCTGTTGCATTTGCTGTCGACTATTTAACGGGGGATCATGATTGAAGAAAACGAAGTTGATTTATTGCTGAATGATCTCTATGAGCTTCACGGGTACGATTTTACCCACTATTCCAGAGCTTCACTGAAACGACGTATCAATCGCCTGTGGGCGTTAGACAAGTTTCCGAGCTTTGCTGAATTGCGGTATCGGGTCAAGTCCGATTCGGATTACATAAAGCGATTTGTGGAGGAATTGACGGTGAACGTTACGGAAATGTTTCGTGATCCTCAATTTTATAAGACGCTCCGAACCGAGGTATTGCCGACCTTGTCGGCCAAGCCGTTTATCCGGATATGGCATGCGGGCTGTTCGACGGGCGAAGAGGTATTTTCGATGGCCATTTTACTCCGGGAAGCGCGGCTATTACACAAATCATTGCTGTATGCCACGGACCTGAACCCGGAAGTGCTCGAAGCGGCCCGCAAAGGTATTTTTGCCCTGGCCCCGATGAAGCAGTATTCCGAAAATTACATGCTATCGGGCGGTACGGCTGATTTTTCCAGTTACTACACGGCACAATATAGCCGGGTGAAATTCAGGGAAGAGCTGGCCGAAAAGATGGTGTTCTCGACGCACAACCTCGTGTCGGATGGCTCGTTCAATGAGTTCGACCTGATCCTTTGCCGGAACGTACTGATCTACTTTGATAAGGCATTGCAGGAACGAGTGTTAACGCTATTTGATGAGAGTCTGGGGCCGCTCAGTTACCTGGCGTTAGGGGCCAAGGAAACCCTGAAGTTCTCCACCATCCAGTCGAAATTCAAACAGGTAGAGAACGAAAAGATATGGCGGAAAATAAAGTGATCGACGCCTGTAAGGTAGTCCTGATTGGGGGGTCTACCGGTAGTATCGACGTGTTGCTGAGTCTGTTACCGGCTCTACGCGCTCCCTTGCCTTATGCTATGATCATTGTTTTGCACCGGAAAAATACGGCCGATTCCAACCTGGCGAATCTGTTTGCGCTCAAAACCAGTATTCCCCTCCTAGAAGTGGATGACAAAGAGCCCATTGTGCCGGGCCACATCTACCTGGCCCCCGCCGACTATCATTTGTTGATCGAACAGGACGGAACGTTTTCGCTGGACGACTCCGAGAAAATAAACTACAGCCGCCCGTCCATCGACGTAACCTTCGAGTCGGCTGCCGATGTATACGGCCCTTCGTTGCTGGGGATATTGCTGTCGGGCGCCAACGCCGACGGTACGAATGGACTCAAAGCCATCAAAAAAGCGGGGGGTATTATTGTTGTTCAGCAGCCCGAATCCGCCCAGGTTGCCTTCATGCCCCGACAGGCTATGCTGAGCATTCCCATTGATTATGTGCTGGACGTAGCGGGGTTGATCTCGCTTTTGACATGAGCGAATCTCAAGCCTACGCAGTAAAAGCAGTCGTTTAGTGGAGATAATAAGTTCGGATAAGCCGCATGGCCTCTTTTTCATCCTGGGCACATACATTACAAAACGTACCAATGCCATTGACGGGGCCTTCGTATTCCCAGACAAATGTTTTGGCGTAATTGGATTTAGTGTTGACCACTATTAACGTAGTGCCTTTGGGATTTACAGTTAGGGTAGTGTTATTCGGAAACCGGACCTGAAAGCTAGCCTCGTATTTACCGACGTAGCGTAGTTTAACGTCTTTTCGGTCTTTGCCATATGTATAATCGATGCTACTCTTTTGGCCATCTTTCATCCAGAAACTTAGCTGCTCATATGTATCCGTTCCGGGTTTCCCGTAGGAATAATTTGCCACTTTCGTTTGGGCGCTGACCATTCCGGCAACAAGTAAACTGGCAATAAACACAAAAAATGATCTTCTCATAGTACACTTGGTACCGTTATAAGTTGATTTATGCTATAATGACTATTCCTTTATAAACTGGCCACAGTCAACTATGTTACCTACTCCTTCGCCAACAACTCCTCCGCCAACTCCGTCAGGCCAACGGTAGCCGGTTCGGCGATGAACGTAACGTTGGGGCGTTTGTGCATGGTGGGAATGTTGGGGTCCACAACGTAGATCGGAACGCCATCCTGAACGGCGTAGACCAGGCCAGCCGCTGGATATACGTTTAGCGATGTGCCCACAACAATAAGCAAGTCAGCCTCATTCGTGATGTCAAGTGCTACGTCCATCATGGGCACGGCCTCGCCAAACCAGACGATATGCGGACGTAACTGAAAGCCTCTCTCGCATAGATCGCCTTCTTTCAATTCCCAGCCTTCGATGTCGTAAATCAGGCTCGGGTATTTCGTACTGCGTGATTTGAATAACTCACCGTGCAGGTGAATGACCTTCGATGATCCGGCCCGTTCGTGCAGGTTATCGACGTTCTGGGTGATGATCGTTACGTCGTATTTGGCCTCCAGTTTCACCAGGGCCAGATGTCCCGCGTTGGGCTGAACGGTAAGTGCCTGCTTTCGGCGCTGGTTGTAAAAATCCTGCACCAGCGCCGGGTTGCGTTCCCAGGCTTCGGGGGTAGCCACATCTTCGATGCGGTGATTCTCCCAAAGTCCATCCGAGGCACGGAACGTTGGAATGCCACTCTCCGCACTGATGCCAGCACCCGATAAAACGACGATTTTTTTGCGAGTTCCCATAACAATAAGATAAAGAGATTTAAACACAGAGTTACAGAGTTTTGGCACAGAGGTAACAAAGTTTTTGTTTCTGTGCACTCTGTTTTTCTCAGTAACTCTGTGTTGTAAAATTTACTCTACTACAATTTCATCCGTGGCGAACCACGTTTTTTCACCAGCGTTCGGGTGACCAGCCGGGCAGACCCCCGCGTTTTTGGCACGAATGCGAACGTAGCGCGCGCGGGCTGTTTTAAAGTCGGCCACGACGGGCAGAATGTCCCAGGGACCATTCAGCTCATACTTGACGGGTTGGGCAATGGCTTCTTTGTAGTCGGTGCCATCCTTTGATAGCGCAATGTCAACAGACGTGGGCGGGAAGTTTTTCTCTAAAATGACTTTCAGGAAATTCAGCGACACTTTCGTGACACTCGTTACGTCGCCAAGATCAACCGTTACGTCCATATCTGAACCGGAGAAGCTTACCCATTGTCGTCGGTCACGCGGTGTTTCTCCCCGAACGCCATCGGTAAGTTTGACCGTTTTCGGGTCGCTGCGCTGGTTGGGCGCACTGGCATAGGTATACGGCTTATTTTTGCCCTTGTGGAGGGTGAACGTCTGCGTCAGTTGGCCGCCCGTTTGCGTGATGGCCCGAATTGTCGTGGTTTTCGTGAGCGTGATTGGTCCGATGTATTCGGTGCTTTGTGGATTAGGTTCTTTGCCGTTCAGCGTATAGAAAATCCGGCTGTCAGCGTCCAGTTTTTTCAGAACGACCTGTATTTGACCCTGATCGTTAGCCTGCGTAGTAGCCGAAATATCAAAGAGCCGCTTAGCGTAATTGACCCCGGTAAGACGCGGCAGGTGATTTTTTAGCCGTTGCGCGAAATCCTCAAAATTATGCGGACCGGCCTGCATCCAGCCAAGTTCGGCAATGGCAATCGCCCGGGGAAATACCATGTACTCAACGGCTTCGGGTGTGGGTGTATATTCCGTCCAGATGTTCCCCTGAACGCCCAGGATGTATTTCTGCTCGGCGGGCGATAGTTCAGCAGGCATGGGTTCGTAGGCATAAACCTGATCGAGCGGCAGGTAGCCGCCAATCGCCAGCGGCTCGGTAGCCGGGTTGCCCTGGTAGTAATCCATGTAGCAGGTGCCGGCGGGCGTCATGACTACGTTGTGTTTCTGTTTAGCGGCCGCAATGCCCCCCTCAGTGCCCCGCCAGCTCATTACGGTCGCGTTCGGAGCAAGGCCACCTTCCAGAATTTCATCCCAGCCAATGATGGCCCGGCCTTTGCTGGTCACAAACTTCTCAATACGTCGGATGAAATAGCTTTGTAGTTCGTGTTCATCTTTCAGGTTATTTTTCTTCATCAACTCCTGGCAAAACGCGCTATTTTTCCAGGCTGTTTTCGGGCACTCGTCGCCCCCGATGTGAATGTATTTTCCGGGAAATAAGGCGATAACCTCCGTCAATACGTCTTGCAAGAAGCCAAACGTTTTGTCGGATGGACAGAAGACATCATCGAAAACGCCCCATTTCGTGGCTACCTGATAGGCTTTGGTTGGCTCACAGCCTAATTCGGGGTAAGCGGCCAGGGCACCTAGCGCGTGGCCGGGCATTTCAATTTCGGGGACAATGGTCACGAACCGGCTTTGCGCATAGCGTACTACGTCCCGGATTTCTTCCTGCGTATAAAATCCACCAACGGGCTTGCCATCAAACTGTTGCGGGTAATTCTGGAAATATTGACCGACGACTGTTTCGGCCCGTTTGCTACCGATCTGCGTCAGTTTTGGGTATTTTTTGATTTCAATGCGCCATCCCTGATCGTCGGTCAAATGCCAGTGAAACGTGTTTTGTTTATGCATCGCCAGCAGGTCGATGTACTTTTTGACGAACGACACAGGCATAAAATGCCGTGATACGTCGAGATGAAGCCCCCGGTAACTAAAGCGGGGTTTGTCAGTAATGGCGCAGGCAGGCATGGTTAGCGAAGAGCTTTGGGCGGAGGGCAGAGGGCCTACCGGTAAGAGCTGCCGCATGGTTTGGGCCGCATAAAACAACCCTTTAGGCGTAGCCGCTTCGGCCAGCACCCGCGTTGGAGTTACGGTCAGTTTATAGCCTTCGTCGCCAAGCGCCAGTTTCTTGTTCAGTGACAGGAAAATGTGCGCTCCTTTCGTTAACGCCGGGCTGGTGGGTGCCAGCGTCAGCGATAAGCCGTTAGCTGTTTTGACCTGGTTGATAAAGGTTTGCGCTACTGCTTTGACACTCGCATCCGTGCCCGGAGCCACCACCACACGGGTGCTGGCCGAGAGCGTGAATTGACCATTTTGTCCGGCAAATCGGGCAGGAAAGGGAATAAGGTTGTATTGATTATCGGGTTGAGCAAATGCCGAGCTGGCAGTAAACAGAAAAAAAAGCAGGTATTTCATGCGGCTGATATAGCGACGATACTATGGTTTAGGTGGCAAAATAGCGATGATTTTTCGAAAGGGCACAAAATAAAAGACCTCCCGGTAGATGATAACAACCAGGTTGGATTATCCGTAAAGAGAAGCTGTAGGGATGGGAAGACCATTAAGAACAGATTATAAATAGCGTTGCCGTGCGGTTGCGGTTGAAAAACCGTTTTACTTAGCGGCACGAGTTTTCTGACCTGTAAATTAACCCGTCTGGACGGATGCGGTCAAGAAGCCCGGTAATGTCTACTTTAAAAACAAGAATGATTAATGACCTCTACGTTCACTCAACAACTGAGTGCGGCCTTGGTAGCTGCCGCCATACTTTCTTCATGTAGCCGCCCGGTTGCTTATTTTCAGCACGGCTCCACTGAAACGTTCACTACGTCTAACCCGCAGCCAGTAACTGTACCTGTTCAGGCTAGTGCGCCATTGAACGAGTCGCCTGCGCAGGCCAGTACGGCGATCGCTCAGTCGGAAGCCTATGTCAGCACCGATAGCAAACAGGCGACCAGTAAAACCCTGACTACGCGTATGGTCAGGTTGACCCATCTGCTGACCTCAACTGATGGAACGATGAGCCCGAAGGCAACCCGTTCATCACACAAAATGAGCTTGATGGAGCGGCTGGTGATTAAGAAAATGAATAAACAGATCAGCAAGCAACTTGCCCCGAACCACCCCGAAAAAGCGATGATCAATAACGGCAAGCTGATCGGTGGCGCTGTGCTGTTGATCGCCGGGTTAATCATGTTGATTGCAGGCTCTGGCACGGTCGCCTTTATTGGCCTGATTATAGGCTTGGTGGGCGCGCTTGGCGTACTGGTTGGTGTGTTAGGAATTTGATTAAATCGTGAATTATCCCCAACCCCCTAAAGGGGGCTTAGCTCAACTATTCTCAACTTAAGCCCTCTTCAGGGGGTTGGGGGTAATTCAATAAGCAATAACCCAGTTTTGCTCAACTAAAAAAGGTTGACTTGCTGCAAGTCAACCTTTTTTAGTTGAAGGCGGAATTCGCTACGCTATTTCTTTGCCGTTGCCTTCTTCGCCGTGGCGGCTGGCTTCTTGGCTGTAGCGGTTGTCGCTTTTGTCTTGGCTGGCGCTTTGGCAGCGGCCGCCTTTTTTGCCGGTGCTTTGCCTGCGGGTTCGTCGCCCGCCAGTTTCAGGCAATCTTCGAGGGTCAACGTAGCGGGATCAATATCCTTAGGGATTTTGACGTTCCGCTTGCCCACGGCCAGATAAGGACCGTATTGGCCGTTCACGACTTTCACAGCCGGATTTTCCGGGAATTCCCGGATGTATTTATTGGCTTCCGTTACCCGCTTGGCCTGAATCAATTCGATGGCCCGTTCGAGGGTCAGGTCCGCCAGCGATTCATTGCGGGGTAACGAAACATATTTATCGTCAAACTTGACATAGGGTCCAAAGCGACCTTTGCCTGTCGAGACTAATTTGCCTTCAAACTCGCCCAGCGCTTCACTGACCGACTCCGCCCGTTTCTGCTGGATGAGTTGGATCGCCCGGTCTTCGTCAATCGTGTATGGGTCATCTTCCTTCGTGAGCGATACGTACTTGTCGTCGTGCTTCACGTAAGGCCCAAACTTACCAATGCCGATGGTCATGGGTTTGTCCTCAAAGAAACCGACTTCGCGCGGTAAGGTAAACAAGTCCAGTGCATCCTGTAACGTAATGGTTTCAATCAACTGACCATCGCGAAGGTTGGCATACTGCGGCTTTTCGTCGTCGGTCGATTCGCCAATTTGCGCGTAGGCCCCGTATTTGCCCAATCGGGCCGATACCTTCTTGCCCGAACGTGGATCAAGACCCAGATCGCGGGCGCCGGTTTTGAACGAGACAATCGACGAACCCTGAATGTCTTCGATGTTCTTGTGGAAATCGCCGTAGAAACTGCCCAGCATGGTCTGCCAGTTCATGCGTCCGTCGGCAATCTCATCGAACTCCTTCTCGACCGTCGCGGTGAACTTATAATCGACGATATCCGGGAAATATTCGACCAGAAAATCATTCACCACGATTCCGGTATTGGTCGGGAATAATTTGGCTTTTTCGGAGCCGAACGTTTCCTTTCCACTGGTTTCGCTGACCTGATTCTGCTGAAGCGTATATTCAACGTACTTTCGCTCCTGGCCGGGTTTGTCCTGCTTGACAACGTAGCCCCGGTTGATGATCGTCGAAATCGTGGGCGCGTACGTCGAAGGGCGGCCAATGCCCATTTCTTCCAGCTTCTTCACCAGCGAGGCTTCCGCGTAGCGTGGTTGCGGCCGTGTAAATTTCTCGGTGGCTTTCATCTGACCCAGGTTCAGCAATTGCCCGATCGTGAGCGGAGGCAGCATACCTTTGGCATCTTCGTCGTCCTCATCATCTTTCGATTCGAGATAAACGCGTAGAAATCCATCGAACTTAATCACTTCACCCTGAGCAACCAGCTCATTTGGAAGTGACTGTACCTTGCCAGTAGTAGGGGTATCTGCAAATGGGCTATCGTCAATATTGGTCTGAACCGTTGTGGTTACGCCATTCGCAAATTTAATGCTGATCGTTACCGTCGTGCGTTCGAGTTGCGCGTCGGACATTTGGGAGGCAATCGCCCGTTTCCAGATCAGTTCATACAGCCGTTTCTGGTCGCGGTCGGCACCCGCACTCCGGTCGTTGAAGTTCGTGGGCCGAATGGCTTCGTGCGCTTCCTGAGCCGATTCATTTTTAGTTTTGAACTGCCGGGTCTGGATGTATTTTTCGCCAAACTCCGAACTAATCTCGGCCACCGCTTTATCAATCGCTTCCTGCGAGAGGTTCGTCGAGTCAGTCCGCATGTACGAAATCTTACCAGCTTCGTACAGGTTCTGCGCAATGCGCATGGTGCGGTCTACCGAATAACCCAGTTTGCGCGAGGCTTCCTGCTGCAGCGTCGACGTCGTAAACGGTGGTGCGGGCGTCTTTTTGGCCGGACGGGTTTCTAAACTCTTAATCGTGAACGTAGCACCAATACAAGCCTCCAGAAACGCACGGGCCTCACCCGACGTAGCAAAGTTCTTAGGCAGCTCAGCATTCAGCACTTTGTTGCCGTCAACAATGAACTGAGCGGTCACCTTAAACGACGATTTCGCCGAGTGTTTGTCAATTTCGCGCTCCCGTTCGACAACGAGCCGTAACGCAACCGACTGCACACGCCCCGCTGATAAACCTGTGCTGCCGCCTTTGATCTTGCGCCACAGTACCGGCGAGAGTTCGTAGCCCACCAGCCGGTCCAGTACACGACGGGCCTGCTGAGCATTCACCAGGTCGACGTCAATGGTGCGGGGTGCTTTGATGGCATTTTGGATGGCCGTCTTCGTGATTTCACGAAAAACAATCCGTTTGGTATTGTCGCGCAGACCGAGTGCTTCCTTAAGGTGCCACGAAATGGCTTCGCCTTCGCGGTCGTCATCTGTTGCCAGCCAAACTTCGTCGGCTGCCTTGGCAAGCGATTTCAATTCACTAACTAACTTCTTCTTGTCTGGCGAAACTTCGTACGATGGCTTGAAGCCGTTCAGTACGTCTACGGCAAGCCCGTCTTTGGGCAAATCGCGTACGTGACCGAAGCTGGATTTCACGGTGAAGTCCTTGCCCAGGTAGCCTTCAATGGTTTTCGCCTTCGCCGGCGACTCCACTATGACTAAGTTTTTCGACATAATCGATTATTAAGTTGAAACGGTCTCCGCTGCCTTATACCACGAATCGAGCCAAATATAGACGCAAAAGCACTGACTTGTGCAAGACAAGTTTTGTGAAACGATACTAAAGTGGAGGATTGTTGGCTTCTCGGAGCACTTGTATATAGGTAACAACACGTAATGACTCCCAGTTCGGTTATACACCATAAAACCCATATAAATGAGCTAGTATGGCCTATTTTAAGGGATATTCCATCGTTAAAACCAGCTTATGGAATTTGGTGCCGTCAAGCATCTAAGCGGTATGAATAATTTTTTACTATTCGTCTTATTACTGGCCGCTACGGCTTGCCAGTCGGAGTCCGGCACCAGTCAGTCGAGGGTCAGTCAAGCGGTTCCTACGGATATGGCCACCATGAAATTGGCGGCTTCACCGCAAGCGGCTGAGGAGACAGAACCCCTGCCGTCCCCACAACCCGAGCAGAATCAGCCAACCGCCGTAATCAACCGGCAGCTTGTCCGGAATGCTCAACTGCGCATCCGTGTGAACGACTTTACGGCGTCGGGAAAGAATATTGAACAGGCCGTTCAGCAGGCGGGTGGGCAGCTTGAACGTTCGAACGAAACCAAAACCGATAACAGCATCGAAAACGCCCTGACGATTCGGATAGCCGCCACTCGCTTCGATGCGTTGCTGGCCTCCATCCTGAAAGAGTCCATGTTTACCGATACCAAAACGATTACCACGGAAGATATTACGCGCCGATACGTGGATATGGATGCCCGGATACGTAGCAAAAAAGCGGTTGAAGAAACCTACCTGAAACTGCTTAAACAGGCCCGTTCCGTAGCGGATGTACTGAAAGTGGAAGAACAGCTGGGTCAGATTCGGGAGGAGCGCGAAGTGCAGGAGGCCGAATTTCGCCAGTTGAAAGACGAAATTGCCCTGAGTACCATCCAGCTAACCTATTATCAGCAGACGGAAGTCGCTCTGCGGCCCGAGGAACCATTTTATGCGCAGATCTGGCGCAATTTCACCGACGGTTTTCGATTAATGGGGAACGTAGTGATCGGCGCATTTTACTTTCTGCCAGTGGGCCTGGTAGTCCTTTTGGTTAGTTGGCTGATTCAGCGCTGGCGTCGCCAGAAACAGCAGGCCAACGTTTAAAATATGGGAAGTTGGTATTACTTTCTAGCCCGGTAAGGGCTTATCAGCGTAGCGTCGGTAGGTAAATGGAGAAATACGTTTCGCGCATGCCGTCAGGTACGCAACCACTATGAATTTATTCTTTGCGGGTAATCATAGGGCTTCCAAAGTTAATGTGGCCATTGGTCTAGTGGCTGTACGTTGGTGGCTATTTTCGTAGCTGCTTTTTCAGGAATGAGCAACACCGTGAGTGCCGTTTTAGCCTTAGTGGGAACGGTTACCTCAAACCCGACCCGCGTTGTACCCGGATTGGGTGCGTCGTAGTCGTGGGGCGGATCGGTAGGCCAGGTCTTTAATTCGATCGTTGCCGGTTCCTGCACGAGCAGCGTTAGTTTTTTGCCATCCTTCGTCAATTCGGCTTTATTGCCAGTGACGGTAACCGTGGCGGATGTCAGCATCGTCCAGCGAACCGTTGTGGCTGTTGGCAGTGTTTCCAGCTCATCCCGAACCACTACGTAGTCTTTGTTCATGATGGCAATGCCGCGTTTGGCTTGCGCCACCGAACCTTTATAAACAGTCGTGAGGTCAGTAGTGGCATTCATGAACAAAGGCGTGTTCGATGCGCTGGTAATCTCCGCTTTTCCCGCGACGCGCTGGAGGCTATCGTTGATGGTTAGCGTATTATGGACGTAGTTGTTGTAGCGAAATACCTCCCATCGTTGCGAATGCTGGGTTTTATTCCACAAATCAACGCCTTTCGATTCCAGCGTTTCGTAACTCTGCATCCCGAAATCCATCGCCCAGCGTACGCCATCCGCGTCCATCACAAACGAACCGGCGTCCATATGAGCGTGATTCGTACCGGGACTGCCGCCTTTAAATCCGACAAAAATAGCTGCCGGATCAGACCAGGATGTCCGCATCAGGGCAACGGGTGTGGTTCCCGATCCAACCCACGTAGTGGATTTAGGCGCACGAATGGCGTCCATACTAATACCATTGCTCCACAGTAACGTAGCGGGCAGCAACCGATCTTTTACCTGCCGTTTTGTTTCGGCGGGGTTGGTCAAATAACGACGTTCCTCCCAGAGCAACGAAGGGTCTTTTAGCTTGTTGGCAAACCAGAACATGGCTGGCTGCAACTCCCCGTTAAGACCCGAGTCGGAGTAATTGAAGGCGTCACCGGTTGGGCCAGTCATGTTTTCCATATAGCCCGCTGAATTCAGGAAGCCCGGTTTCTGCGAGAGGCCAAAGTCGGTGCCGAACAACTTGTCGAGCGCGCTGATAAACATGACGTTGAAGCTCGTTCCGTATCCCCAGTAGCTGTACCCTTCGGGATAAGCGCCGTTGGGGCTATAATCGCCCATGGGCCGCACAATCGATTCGATCGACCGATTAATGATACGTTTGGCAAGCTCCGGCTGGTCTTCGTAAATAGCCATCGCTCCGTAGGCCATGCCCGCGTTGCAAACCTGATTCCAGTTGTTGGTAACCGTGAGCCAGCTATTGAATTTCGTGTCCAGCGACGGTTCAACGCCTTTTTTCAGAATGGCGTCTTTGATAGCCGCCCGCGATTCAGCCGACAGGGCGTTATACAACCAGTCGTACCCAATGGAGACGGCCATCGTCATTTCGGCAACGTCCAGAAAATGAGTTGGATTCCAGTCGCTGAAAGCCGATACGGCCAGCAATTCCTGTTCAGCCCGTTTCAAATACTTTTCCTGATGGGTCATGCGATAGGCATAGGCCATGTAAAATATCCGGCGTAACCCCTCCCGGCAGGTAGAAAGCAGCCGTCTGCCAATCTTGATACGTTCTAAGGGAGCCAGGGGCAGCATTCCGTCGCATTCCGTCAGGATGGCCTGGTTCAGATGTCCCCAGGTTTTGTCGGCGCTGACGGTTCGCTGGATCGTTGCCTCTTCGCCTTTTAGTAACAGAATTCGTGGATGGTCCGGAAATCTGGCAGCTCCAACCCGATCCACCTGCGCCCATGTGAGGGAAGGCAGGAAAACCAGCCACGTTATGGACTTCAGAAATGAGTTTTTCGTGATCATTGCGTAAGCGTGTCTGTTGGATGTAAACGCCGATTAAGGGCTCAGAATCGGTTTTTTACCGTTCCAGGTGACGGGAATATTCGACAAAAACCAGGTTTTACCTTTGTCGTTATTTCCCTGAAAAAACAAGTAGGTTTTGCCCGTGGTGTCCAGAAAAATATGCGGATGCCCCGATTCGCTGGCGTTCCAACTGCCCGGCGACCCATTTTTCAGGAAAGGCACCGACTGCATCCGTTCCCAGTGCAGACCGTCTTTGCTGCTGGCCACGCCAATCTGCTGCGGCCAGTTATTGTAGGCTCCGGCGTAGAACATGACCAGTTCGTTGCCCCGCTGAATGATGGACGGCGCTTCGATGCACTCGCCTTCCCAGGGAAGTTCGGGCTTTAGAATGGGTCCGTCGGTGGCAACCTGTTTCCAGTCGTCGCGGTTAAAGTTGGTCGCTGCCGGGGCGACGGCAACACCCAACTGCTGAATTTTATAGGCCGTATCGCGGGTCGCGAAATACAGAAAATACTGGTTTTTAAACTTGTAGACTTCCGCATCGATGGCCCGCCCGTATGACCAGTCAGATAGGGCAGGGCTGAAGATCGGGTTGGTAGCATTGCGGGTAAATTGAATACCATCGGCAGAAACCGCGTGACAAATCGCGTCTTTCCGGCCGTTGCCGTAGGTCTGATAAAAAAGATGTACGTTGCCATCGCGGACAAGTGCACTGGGCGCACACAGACCTTTTTTCTCATAGTCGGTAGCCGGTTTGATTTCGCCAATTTTCTGCCAGTTCGTTAAATCGAGACTTTTGGCAATGCCAATACCCCATATGTCGGCGCCGGTAGAGTCTTTTCCCATCGGCACGGAATAATAGAGCAGGTAGCGCCCCTTAAACCGAACAACGTGCGGATCTTTGGAATAGCCCGATTTTCGGTACGTAGCGTCGCCAAATAGCATCCTGGGCGGTAGGTTTTGAGCCGCTACGGGCAGGCAGAATCCACCGCTCAGCATCAATGCCAAACCGAAACAGACAAGTTTTAAAGACATAGTAGCCTTAAGATTAAGTTGCGGATAGGCAGCCAGCAAGGTAAGTGCTGCGCTTATCAGTAGTCAAGCAATCAACGGCTGATTGTTACTGATATAGCTATCTATGAAAAATACGAAGGCAGCGAAATTTCCTATTTCGCTGCCTTCAACTAAGATCAACAGGTACTTTGAATTTCTATTTTCTGCCCCTCCTTTGTCGGGAGGACAAAAAATAGAAATGGCCAAATTTACTTGAGTAAATTCAGATCGGGTTGTGCGTATTTATAGACTTTAAAATAGAGCGTCGTTTTGGTCTGGTAAATGCCTTCGATCGTTGAAATCTCGTTGATAAACTCGACCAAATCGTTGTTTGTCGGACACATAACGTCCACTTCCAGGTCATAATCCCCCGACGTACTGGCCAGAAAACTCACTTCGGGCATTTGGGAAATTGTCTGGGCAACCTGCTCTTTCAACGTAGCGGGCCGTATGTATACCGCCACGTGCGCATAGGCCTTAAAGCCAACTTTATCGGGGTCAACCCGCCCGATGATACTAATCACTCCGTCGTCAATTAATCGGTTCAGGCGGGTACGGGCGGTGCCCACCGACACACTCAACTGTTCGGCAATTTCCGTGAAGGACATACGTCCATCTTTCTGTAGACACGACAGAATCGCGAAGTCTAATTCATCCAGTGTGCTTTGTGTCTTTTCCATTACCGTGGTTTTGCACCGTAAAAATATTGTTAAAATTTGACTACTATCTAAATAATTTTTAGCTTACACATCTTATTTCTGCAAAAAGTGCAGCAGCGCAACAAAACCATGAAGTATACCCCCATTCAGAATTATATAAACGGCCAGTTTATTGAGGCAATGACCGACCGAACGCAGGAAGTGATTTCCCCTGTTGATGGTACGTTTCTGTCAACGGTTCCGCTATCGACGGCCAATGATCTGGATGCTGCAGTCAAGGCGGCTAAAGCGGCCTTCCCAGGCTGGAGCCGGACGACTATCAAAGAAAGAGTGCAGGTCTTTTTTCGCTATAAAGCGCTGTTAGAGAAGAATATAGACGAACTTGCGTTGCTGGTTCAGGAAGAAAACGGGAAAACTTACGCAGAAGCCGTAGCTGAAATCGAGAAAGGCGCTGAACTGGCCGAATTTGCCTGTTCGCTCCCCCAAATCGTTACCGGAGAAATTCTGGAAGTGAGTCGGGGGGTTGAGTGCCGCACCGAACACGTACCCCTGGGCGTGGTTGCCAGCATCGTGCCGTTCAACTTTCCGAGCATGGTCCCCAACTGGACAATCCCGAACGCCATTGCATTGGGCAACTGCATGATTCTCAAGCCATCGGAGAAAGTGCCGCTGAGTGTGGGCCGATTGGCGGAGTTGCTACAGGAAGCGGGTTTGCCAGCGGGCGTGTTCAACGTAGTACACGGCGATAAAGACGTAGTAGAAGCCATCTGCGACCATCCGGACATCGAAGCCGTGTCATTTGTGGGGTCGACGAAGATCGCCAAAACTGTTTATAAACGGGCCACCAGCAATTACAAACGCTGCCTGGCGTTGGGTGGTGCCAAAAATCACCTGATCGTTTTGCCGGATGCCATTCCGGGTATGACAGCTCAAAACATTACGGCGTCGATGGCGGGTTGCGCGGGTCAGCGGTGCATGGCGGCTTCGGCGATGGTAGCCGTCGGGCCGGTCGATCACATCATCGAAAAACTTTGTGAGGAAGCTCAAAAAATGATTCCCGGCGGAAATCTGGGGGCTGTAATCAACCGGGCTTCCAAGGAACGTATCGAACAATACATTACCGATGCCGAAAGGCAGGGCGCGAAAGTGCTGGTTGATGGCCGGAATCCGACGGTAGCAGGCAAAGAAAAAGGTACGTATGTCGGCCCAACGGTGATTGACTACGTAACACCCGATATGGCCGTTGCGCAGGAAGAAATCTTCGGGCCGGTCATCAGCATCATGCGGACCAACACCGTCGATGAAGCACTGGCCATCGAGAACGCCAATCCCTACGGAAATGCAGCTTCGGTGTTTACCCAGAACGGCGGCATGGCGCGCTACGTCATCGACAAAGCCAGTGCCGGCATGGTGGGTGTCAACGTCGGTGTCCCCGTTCCGCGTGAACCGTTTTCGTTTGGCGGTTGGAACGACAGTCGCTTCGGGGTAGGGGATATCACCGGCAAAAGCTCCATCGAATTCTGGACAAAACTGAAGAAAAGCACGACTAAATGGAACCCCGAAGCGGGGATTAACTGGATGAGTTAGAATGGTATTTGGTTTACAGTTTACGGTAGGCTGACGCATGAGTAACTGACGCGTCAGCCTACCGTAAACTGTAAACCAAATACCGTAAACTTCAAACCATAAACCAAAAAAACTATGCTTGACACAGCAACACTTTCCGAAACACAGGAAGTTCTTCAGGATAGCTTCGATTACACCGTGTTCGCCTGGAGCAAACAGAAAAATATTTCGCCCATCGCGGTGAAATACGCCAAAGGCGTTTACCTGTACGATTACGACGACAAGCGATACATCGACTTTTCGTCGGGTCTGATGAATGTGAATATCGGGCATGGGAATCAGCGGATTACGGAGGCTGTCGTTCGGCAAATGCAGGAAGTGAGCTATGTGACGCCTTATTGCGTGACTAAAGTTCGGGGGGAACTGGGTAAAAAGCTGGCTGAAATCTGCCCCGGCGATCTGAATAAAGCCTTCTTCACGTTGTGTGGGGCTACGTCTAATGAAGCAGCTATTAAACTGGCGCGCTTATATACCGGACGACACAAAATCCTGAGTCGCTACCAATCGTATCACGGCGCTACGTATGGTACGTTATCGGTGGGTGGCGACCCCCGCAAACTCCCCGATGACGCGCAGCAGGCGCCCAATTTTGTGCACATCGATATTCCGTATAAATACCGCTGGAACCACGACGAAGCCAGTATGCTGACGGACTCTGTGGCTCAGTTGGAGCGAATCATTGCCTACGAAGGACCGGGCAACATTGCGGCTATTATGCTGGAAGGCGAGTCGGGAACGTCGGGCTGTCTGCAATACCCGGTTGGCTATTTGGCCGCCGTTCGGGACATCTGCGACAAACACGGTATTTTGCTGATCATTGACGAGGTGATGAGTGGTTTCGGACGTACCGGCAAATGGTTTGGCTTTGAAAATCACAACATTGTACCGGATATGGTCACCATGGCAAAAGGGATTACGAGCGGTTATATTCCGTTCGGCTGCCTGATGGTGACGGATAAAATCGCGTCCCGCTACGACGATACAGTGTTAGCGACGGGCATGACCTATGCTGCGCATCCGGTGGGTTGTGCGGCTGCGCTGGAAACCCTGAAAGTATATGAGGACGAAAATCTGATCGAGAACACCGTCGAAATGGGCAGATACATGGATGAACAAGCTGCTATTTTGATGCAGAAGCATCCGAGCATCGGGGACTTCAGAAATACGGGTCTGCTTGGCTGTTTTGAACTGGTCAAAAACCGGAAGACGAAAGAGCCCATGGCGCCCTTCAACGCCAAGCCCGATGAAATGGCCGTGATGAGCAAAGTAGCTGCCAAGATCAAAGAGTTGGGCATGTACACCTTCGTCCGCTGGAGTTACGTATTTGTGGCACCACCGCTTTGCGTCACCAAAGAGCAAATTGACAAGGGTTTAGCGATCATCAGCGAAGCCCTTAAAATTGCTGACGAATACGTAAGCTAGGTTTACAGTTTTCGGTTTATGGTTCGCTGTCGCAAAGACAACCATGCGATAGTTTTCCTAAAAACCGAATACCGTAAACTATAAACCGTAAAAACATGCTCACCGCAAGACGCACATTTATCAAGGTACTTTCAGTGGGGACGGCCTCGGCTTTACTGCCCGCTACAACGTTTGCGTCAGTTGGAAAAGCCGATCCTGTAAAGCGAATTATCCTGGACAGCGACACGGCAACAGACGATGCCGTAGCGGTGCTGATGGCCGTTACGTCACCCAGATTGAACGTTGAAGCCATCACCATTACGTGCGGAAATGTTGGATTTGACCAGCAAACAAAGAATGCGCTGTATACACTTCAGATCGCTGGAAAGAAGGATCAGATTCCGGTTTATCAAGGTTCGGCGCGTCCAATGGTTCGGGAGGTTCACGGCAATGCGAAATACGTGCATGGCAGCGATGGCATGAGCGATTCATTCTTCCCTGACCCGCAACAAAAACCGGAGAAAGAACACGCCGTCGATGCCATTATCCGACTGGTGGACAAGTACCCAAACGAACTGACGATTGTGGCGATTGGCCCGCTCACTAACATAGCGTTGGCATTACTGAAAGAACCATCCATTGCGAAAAAGATCAAAGAGTTGTATTTCATGGGCGGTTTCTACAAGTTTTATGGCAACATCAACCCAGGTGCTACGTATAACGCCTGGGTTGATCCCGAAGCAGCCCGAATCGTTTTTCAATCGGGCATTCCGCTTACGACGGTTGGTTTCGACGTGAGTGTTAAAAGCTCTGTGTTTACAGATAACGACTACGCCAAAGTGGAAAAGCTAGGGACGAAATACAGCGACTTTTTCATGAAGATCAACAAAGTCCGTCGGAAGTATTGCAAAGAACATCAGAAGATGGACGGGTCCAATCACCCCGACGCCATTACCATAGCCGCCGTGATTGACCCAACGCTGGTGACGCAGAAAGTCTCGCGTTTTGTGGATGTCGAAACGCGGGGAGAATTAACCCTGGGGGCGTTAGCTATTGACGAACTCGGCGTCTGGGGAAAACCGCCTAATGCTACGATCTGCGTGGAGGCCGACGAAGCCAAGTTTAAGAAAATGGTATTTGATACGTTGAAAATGAGTTGAATAATTTGTAGTTTACGGTATTCGGTTTTTGGTGGCTGTCGCGAACCTGCTCATGCGTCAGCCCACCAAAAACTGAATACCGTAAACCGAAAACTTATGCAGGAATTTACTGAAGCAACCGTAGATGAGTCGTCCGCCCTGTACAGCGAAGATTTAGCGCCCATTCCCGCGTCGAAACGAACGTGGAATACCTGGAACTATGCGGCTCTCTGGATCAGCATGAGCCTGTGTATTCCCACCTATATGATGGCCAGTTCGCTTATACAGGGTGGCATGAACTGGTGGCAGGCCATTTTTACCATTTTCCTGGGTAACAGTATTGTGCTGATTCCGATGGTGTTGAATGGGCATGCGGGGGCCAAATATGGCATTCCGTTTCCGGTGTTGGTACGTTCCAGTTTCGGGACCAGTGGCGCTAACATTCCCGCATTACTACGTGCCGTGGTTGCCTGTGGCTGGTTCGGCATTCAGACCTGGATTGGCGGCTTTTCGATCTACCAGATGCTTCGGTTATGGATTCCGTCGCTGGAGACACTACCGCCCGTTTTTCCGGCTTCGTTTGGCTTGCAAACGGGTCCGGCGATCTGCTTCCTGCTGTTCTGGTTGTTGAACATGTACGTCGTTTATCTCGGCGTTGATAGTATTCGCAAACTATTGGTTTTCAAGGCTTTCTTTCTGCCCGTTGCCGCGTTAGCGTTGCTCTGGTGGGCGATATCGGCTGGAAATGGTCTTGGTCCGATTCTGGAGCAACCAGCCAAATTCGCGACCTCAGCCGAGTTTTTTGCATTTTTCTTTCCGGCCTTGACGGGCATGGTTGGTTTCTGGGCTACGTTATCGCTAAATATCCCGGATTTCACGCGCTACGCCACCACGCAGCGGGCACAAATTCGGGGGCAGCTTATTGGCCTTCCACCCTCCATGACGCTCTTCTCGTTCATCGGCGTCGTCGTTACGTCGGCGACGACCATCATTTACGGCACCACCATCTGGGACCCGCTCGTTTTAGCCGGGAAATTTGATAGTAAAATTCTGGTGAGCGTTGCCATGATTGCGGTAGCCGTTTCAACACTGGCGACCAACATTGCGGCAAATATTGTCAGTCCGGCCAATGATTTTGCCAATCTGGCTCCCTCGAAAATTGACTTCCGAAAAGGGGGCTATATCACCGGCGTGATCGGTATCTTAATTTTTCCCTGGAAGCTAATCGCCGATCCGACGGGCTTCATTTTTACCTGGTTAGTCGGGTATTCCAGCCTGCTTGGCCCCGTTGGCGGTATCATGATTGCGGACTATTTCTTCCTTCGCAAACAGAAACTTATACTCACTGATTTGTACAGCGAAACGGGCATTTACCAGTTTAAAAACGGCTTTAATTCAGCCGCCATTATTGCGTTGCTGGCGGGGATTCTTCCGAATATTCCGGGTTTCCTGACAACCATCAAAGTCATCCCCATAGACAGTGTTCCCGGCTGGATTTCCCAGCTTTACAATTACGCTTGGTTCGTCGGTTTTTTCGTGAGTGGGCTTTTGTATTTGGGGTTGATGAGAGGAAAAATAAATGCAAAAGGCGCAATGTATAGCGCAAAGAGCACAGAGGATTTTTCGCTAAATGCATAACGAATGCGGTAGTAGGTTTGAGAAGCCCTCAATCCCATGAAGGGGGCTTTGTCTATATGCGAGGAAAGTCCCCTTCAGGGGATTCAGGGGTTTTCAAACGATTTCTTAGCCAAGAACACTAAGAGCGAACATGTCTATACTTATTAAAAACGGTCGGATCGTTACGGCTGCCGACGATTACGTTGCCGATATTTTCGTGGAGGGCGAAACGATTTCCGCCATCGGCAAGAATCTGTCTGTTCAGGCGGATACGACCATTGATGCGTCGGGTAAACTGGTTTTTCCCGGCGGTATCGATCCGCACGTTCATCTGGCGATGCCGTTTATGGGGACGTTTTCGAGCGATACGCACGAAACGGGCACCCGTGCGGCTTTGCACGGTGGCACAACGACTGTCATTGATTTCGTCCTGCAAAAACAGGGGCATTCGCTCAAAGAGGCACTGGATGACTGGAATTCCCGCGCCAAAGGCACCACCGTTGGGGACTACAGCTTTCACATGGCCGTCACGGATTTCAACGAAAATACGAAAGCTGAGATTCGGGAGATGATTGAAAACGAGGGAATTACGTCGTTCAAGACGTTCATGGCCTACAAAGGAGCATTGATGATCAATGACAGCCAGATGGTGGGGCTGATGCAGGAGGTGAAGCAGCAGGGCGGCCTGGTGACGGTTCACGCAACCAACGGCGACATGATCGATTACCTCATTGCCAAACATCGGTCGGAAGGCAAACTAAGTCCGCTTTATCATTATCTCTCGCAGCCCGAAGTGACCGAAGCCGAAGCCAGCTGCCGTTTTACCGACTTGGCTGATTACACCGGATGTCCCGGCTACATTGTTCACATGACCTGCGAAGGTGCTTTGAACGGCGTTCGGAACGCAACCCGCCGGAATCAGAAAGTATATGCCGAAACCTGCATCCAATACCTGATCCTCGACGCATCCCTTTACGAGCAAAATTTCGAAGGGGCTAAGTGGGTCATGAGTCCACCGTTACGGGAGAAAAAAGATCAGGAAGCGCTGTGGGCCGGTATCAATCAGGGTCTGGTGCAGGTCGTTGCTACGGATCATTGCCCGTTTATGTGGGCGCAGAAACTGATGGGGAAAGACGATTTTTCGAAGATTCCCAACGGGCATCCGGCCATCGAAAACCGGATGGAATTGCTCTACAGCGAAGGGGTTCACAAAGGCAAAATTACACTGAATAAATACGTCGAAGTGGCGTGTACAAACCCGGCGAAAATCTTCGGCATGTTTCCTCGAAAAGGAACCCTTGCGGTGGACAGCGACGCGGATATTGTCATTTTCGACCCCAACGAAACGCATATACTTTCGGCGAAAACCCACCATATGAACGTCGATTATTCAGGTTATGAAGGCTGGGAGCTAACCGGAAAAGTAAAAACCGTTTTACTACGTGGTCGGGTGGCCATTGACGGCGATAAATGCCTGGTTGATAAGGGATACGGCCAGTTTATTAAACGTAGTAAAATGAACGGAAAAATCTAACAAGTTCACCGTTTACGGTTTTCTGTTTACAGTTGGCTGACGCATCATTTCTCATGCGCCAGCCAACTGTAAACAGAAAACCGTAAACAGAAAACACACTAGTATGCCACGAATTATTAAATCGGGACTGATACAAATGAGCCTGCCGAAGACCGAGGGGGAAGGCACGATTGAAGAAATAAAAGAAGCGATGGTGCAGAAACACATTCCGCTCATCGAAGAGGCCGGTGAAAAAGGCGTGCAGATCCTGTGTTTGCAGGAGATTTTCAACACGCCGTATTTCTGCCCGGGCCAGAACAGCGCGTGGTATGCGTCGGCCGAAAGCGTTCCCGGTCCAACCACCGACCGGATGGCCGAGTACGCCAAAAAATACAAGATGGTGATGATCGTTCCTGTCTACGAAAAAGAGCAGCCGGGTGTGCTATACAACACGGCTGCTGTGATCGACGCCGACGGTACGTATCTGGGCAAATACCGCAAGAATCACATACCACACACGTCGGGTTTTTGGGAGAAATTTTTCTTTAAACCCGGTAATCTGGGCTATCCGGTTTTCCAGACGATGTATGCCAAAGTTGGCGTGTACATCTGTTATGACCGTCACTTTCCGGATGGCGCCCGTTGCCTGGGCCTGAACGGTGCCGAAATCGTGTATAATCCATCGGCCACGGTAGCGGGTTTGTCGCAATACCTCTGGAAATTGGAGCAACCCGCCCACGCGGCTGCCAATGGTTATTTTATGGGGTGTATCAATCGCGTCGGGCAAGAAAAGCCCTGGAATCTGGGTCGTTTCTACGGGTCGTCGTACTTCGTTGACCCACGGGGTCAGATTTTCGCTACGGCCTCCGAAGACAAGGATGAATTGCTTATTTCCGAATTTGACCTCGACGTAATTGACGAAGTACGTAGCGTCTGGCAGTTCTTCCGGGATCGGCGACCGGAGACGTATGATAAATTGGTCGAACTTTAAATTAGTGAAGAATTAAGAGTGATGAGTGAAGAATAAAAAATTGAGAATCGCCTATATTCATCATTTCTGTTCTTTAACTAGTAGGCAAGTATGTTCGAAAAAGAAAGTATTATTCAGGTTAAGTCTTTTGACTTTTCAATACGTATTATTCGTATGTACCAATGGCTGTGTAAAGAACATCGAATTTATTCTCTGGCAGATCAAATTCTGCGAAGCGGAACCAGCATAGGTTCCAATGTAGAAGAAGCAACTGGTGGATTAACGAAGAAGGAATTTACAGCTAAAATAGGAATTGCCTATAAAGAAGCTCGCGAAACTAGATACTGGTTGAGGTTATTGGGAGCAACAGAATATCTCGATAAAAAGACTTTTGAATCAATGTTATCAGATTGTGAAGAATTAGTCAAAATTCTGGGGTCTATCCAAAAAACTGCACAAGAGAATCTCTTAAAAGCTAAAATGGGATGAAGGTTAAAAAGTAAAGAGTGAAGAATAACTCAGATGCTTTTATTCTTCATTCTTCACTAAAAAAGTATGGCAATTCTCAACAATCGATTAACGGCTGAACAGTACGAGCAAAACTTCAGCGACATCCACCCGCCATTCGACTCGCGCGAAGCGGCTTTGGTGGAAGCAAATCGCTGTCTGTTTTGTTACGATGCCCCCTGCATTAAAAGCTGCCCGACGAGCATCAACATTCCTAAGTTCATCAAGCAGATCACCACCGACAACATCAAAGGGTCGGCCTATACGATTCTGGATGCCAACATTATGGGGGGCGGCTGCTCGAAAGTCTGCCCGGTTGAGAAATTGTGCGAAGGTTCCTGCGTGTATAATTTTCTGGAGGAACCGCCCATTCCGATTGCCAAACTGCAACGCTACTCGACCGAAAAAGCGATTGCACACAAATGGCCGTTGTTCCAGCGCAAGCCCTCAATCGTGCGGAGGGTCGCCGTAGTAGGCGCGGGTCCGGCGGGACTGAGTTGCGCACACGTACTGAGCCGGGAAGGCGTGGACGTAACGATTTACGAGAAAGAAAGCAAAGGCGGTGGCCTGATGACCTACGGCATTGCGGCCTATAAAGTGACGCCCGAATTCTGTGAAGATGAAGTTGATTTCATTACGTCGCTGGGCGGTATCGAGATTAAGTATGAGCAGGAACTGGGCAGGAACGTATCGCTGGACGAATTACAGGTCAATTACGATGCGATCTATATCGGCATCGGTGTTGGGGTGGCACGGCAGCTGAACATTCCCGGCGAAGACCTGGCGGGTGTTGAAGATGCGATACGGTTCATTTACGACATTCGGGAGAAAGGGTATCCGTCCATACCCGTTGGCGATAAAGTGGCGGTCATTGGCCTCGGCATGACCGCCATCGATGCGGCTACCCAGGCTAAACGGCTGGGAGCCACAGAAGTAACAATCGTTTATCGCCGGACGCAGGCCGAAATGCCCAGCACCGAAGTGGAGCTAAATCTGGCGAAGCTGGACGGCTGTACGATCATTTGGCTGGCGTCGCCCAAAGAAATCATTGGCGAAAACGGCCAGGTAACGCAGCTGATCTGCAACGTAATGGAACTGGGCGTACCCGATACCAGCGGTCGCCGGTCACCGGTGGAAACGGGTGAAACCATTACGTTAAACGTCGATATGGTAATCAAAGCCGCCGGTCAGGTTCCTTATGAAGGACTGGTGAGCAGCCATGCGATTACTAACTGGAACGGTAAAATTGCCATAGACAGCCATTGTGCTACTAACATTCCCGGCGTCTTCGCGGGGGGCGACTGCGTCAACGGCGGCAAAGAAGTGGTCGATGCGGTGCAGGCGGGTAAGGATGGTGCGAGGGCGATACTAGGTTTTATAAAGAGCGAAAGAGCGAAAGAGTGAAAGAGCGGTTCGCTGGTTCGATAGAAGCTGGCGTAAGCAATTTTCACTCTTTCGCTCTTTCGCTCCTTCACTCTTTATAACATGGCTGACTTAAGCGCAAATTTCCTCGGTATCAAATCGCCTAACCCGTTCTGGCTGGCGAGCGCCCCCCCAACGGATAAACAATACAATGTACTACGTGCCTTCGAAGCCGGTTGGGGTGGTGTCGTCTGGAAGACCTTGGGGAGTCAGGTCAAGAACGTATCATCGCGGTATTCGTCGATTGATTACGGAGGAACCAGGATGATGGGATTCAACAACATCGAACTCATCTCCGACCGGCCGCTGGACATTAACCTCCGCGAAATTGCGGAGTGTGTTCGGCTGTTTCCCGACCGGGCAATGATCGTGTCGCTTATGGCCGACAACAGCCGCGAAAAATGGCATGAGCTAATTGCGCAGGTCGAAGATACGGGTGCGCACGGCCTCGAACTCAACTTCGGCTGTCCGCACGGCATGACCGAACGGGGCATGGGGGCGGCCGTGGGCCAGGACCCGGAGATTGCCAAAATGGTGGTCGAATGGGTAATGGAGAAAGCAACCATCCCGGTCATAACCAAACTGACGCCCAATGTCCATTCCGTCGTGCCGACAGGCCGGGCTGTGGTTGAGGGGGGAACAAACGCGCTGTCGCTCATCAACACCATCCAGTCGATCACGGGTGTCGATCTGGATACGTTCGTACCCAATCCTTACGTAGCCGGAAAATCGGTGTATGGGGGTTATTGCGGACCGGCGGTTAAACCCATCGCGCTTAAAATGCTGACCACCATTGCCCAGGACCCGATGACGGCCCGAATGCCAATCTCGGGAATTGGGGGTGTCAGTACGTGGAAAGATGCCGTTGAATTTATGCTGCTGGGTGCTTCAAACGTGCAGGTATGTACGGCGGCCATGAAACACGGATTCCGTATTGTTGAGGATATGATTGATGGGATGAACAACTGGATGGACGAAAAAGGCTTCAACACCCTCGACGACTTCATCGGGAAATCGGTGCCAACGATCACGCATTGGGAGGATCTTGACATCAATTACCACATCGTCGCCAACATCAACCAGGGCAAGTGCATTCATTGCGGCTTGTGCTACATCGCCTGCGAAGACACATCGCACCAGTCGATCAATCTGTCGTTTGGCAAGCCATTTAATACGTATTCGATCAAAGAAGATGAGTGCGTTGGCTGTAATTTGTGTAAATTGGTGTGTCCCGTCGATAGTTGCATTACGATGGTGGAGCAACGCAAGGGCGACGACTATGTAAACTGGAAAGAATTTCAACGGCGCGGTTTGC
Source organism: Spirosoma jeollabukense (assembly GCF_054777855.1). Taxonomy (NCBI): domain Bacteria; kingdom Pseudomonadati; phylum Bacteroidota; class Cytophagia; order Cytophagales; family Cytophagaceae; genus Spirosoma; species Spirosoma jeollabukense. The sequence continues at coordinate 281,296 of NZ_BAAHAD010000005.1, read as the reverse complement.
CATTGAACGACCACTAATAAAATGATAAATGATGATTTCTACTGATTACTAGCTTGATCATCATTTATAATTCATCATTTACAACCTATGAACGAACCCGTCAACGCGCAACCGACCCGTCTCGTTTACGGCCTGGAAGACAGAGTTCCGCTGATTCCGGCACTCCTGGTAAGTCTACAGCAGGTAGGGGCTATGGTCGTTGGAACGATTACGCCAGCGCTGATTTTGTCGGGTATTTTACATGTTAATCCGCAGGATACGGCCTATCTGGTCAGCATGGCACTGGTGGCATCGGCCCTCGGTACGTTCCTGCAAACGATGCGCTTTGGGGTTGTCGGCTCTGGACTACTTAGCATTACCGGAACAAGTTTTGCGTTTCTGGCCCCGCTGATTCAGGCGGGCACAACGGGTGGATTGCCGCTCATGGTGGGTATGTCGCTGGCGGGAACCCCCGTACAACTGGCGTTAGCACCCTTTTTGCCCAAACTGAAACGCGTTTTTACGTCATTGGTTTCAGGGATCGTTGTCTTACTGATCGGGCTTTCGCTGATTCCAACGGGTATGAGAAGTATTGCTCAATTGCCCGCCGAAGGTGCTCCCGCCTGGAGCAGTGGTCTGGTTGCGATGATCGTCATTGTGATGATGGTTATCGCTCAGTCGATTAACAAAGCCTGGGCACGAATGGCGGCTGTGCTGGTTGGCGTGGTTACGGGTTATATAATTTGTGGGGCGATGGGCTGGCTTCAAAGCCCTGCTCCCGGTAATGGTTCCTGGATTACGTTGCCCCGGCTTTTTCCGCACGGTCTGGCGTTCAAATGGGAACTGTTATTCCCATTTGCGTTTATCTACCTCGTCTGCGTCCTGGAAGCGATGGGCGACATAACCGCTACGTCGCAATTATCGGGCTTACCCACCGACGGCCCCGATCATTGGGCACGAATTCGCGGGGGTATTTTAGCCGATGGACTGACCTGCATTGGTTCGACCCTGGTCGGTGGTTTTCCGAGTGCAACCTACGCCCAGAATAACGGCGTTATCCAGATGACGGGTGTTGCCGCCCGACGTATCGGCTGGATGATGGCGATCATTCTGCTTTGTTTGGGACTCTTTCCGCCCGTAGGTCGCTGGATTACCGTCATGCCGCCCTGCGTATTAGGCGCCCTAGCGATCATGCTTTTTGGGCTGGTGGCCGTATCGGGACTTCGCCTGATGGTGTCGGGCGGATTGTCGCAACGAGACGCGCTCATTGCCGCGATTTCGTTGGGTGTCGGCCTTGGCGTTCCCTCGCAGGAGGAATGGCTAAAAACACTGCCGAGCGTGGTTCAAACGTTCTTAGAGTCAGGCGTCTCGGCGGGTGGACTGGTCGCTCTACTGCTTAATCTGCTATTGCCAATCGGCGATCAAAAGCAGCTGAAAGAAGAACCTGCTGAAGTGGTGTAAATGTTTTTGTCATGCTGACGAAGGAAGCATCTTCGGGCGAGCAGAAATAATAGCTTATCCGAAGATGCTTCCTTCGTCAGCATGACAAAAATCCATCTAAAATACCCTTGATCAAGTTTATCCTAAATAATAAAGAAGTCAGTACAGCGATGCCAAACGGTACAGCTGTGCTTGATTTCGTGCGCTATAATCAATACCTGACGGGTACGAAAATCGGTTGTCGCGAGGGCGATTGCGGGGCTTGTACGGTCATAGTCGGTGAGTTGAACAACGGCGAGCTGCGTTACCGAACGGCTACGTCCTGCCTGATGCCGTTGGGAAACGCACATGGCAAACACATCGTTACGATTGAAGGGCTTAATATGGCCGAGTTGAATCCAATTCAGCAGGCAATGTCCGACGAATCGGCGACGCAGTGCGGGTTTTGCACACCGGGTTTTGTGGTGTCGATGGCAGGATTCTGTCTGAGTAAAAAAGAACCAACTTCACAGAATGCCATTGCCGCTATTGATGGAAACATCTGCCGATGTACGGGCTATAAATCCATTGAGCGGGCGGCTGCTCGGGTTGCTGACTTGCTGAGGCAACGTACTGACGAAGAGCCAGCAAAATTTGCCGTGAAGCAGGCTATTTTGCCTTCGTATTTTTTCAACATGAAGGAACGCTTGCAGACGCTGGCGTTAAACCTGAATGGTGAATTGACGAATGCGAATCCAGCGGCTCAGCGCGTTGGTGGCGGAACGGATTTATACGTACAGAAACACGATCAAATTAAGGACGCGTCCATTCGTTTTCTACTCGATCAACCCGGATTGAAAGGCATTCAACAGGAAGGAAATCAATGTTGGATTGGCCCGTCAGCGACGGTGACCGATCTGATCGAGTCGCCGATTATACAGGAATACTTCCCTGATTTTAATACCTATACCAAACTGATCTCGTCGACGCCCATCCGTAATATGGCGACTATCGGAGGGAACTTCATCAATGCGTCTCCCATCGGCGATTTCACGATTTTCTTTCTGGCGCTGGATGCTACGTTGACACTCAGCGATGGGGATACGTCGCGGGAGCTGCCGCTACGTAATTTGTATCTGGGCTACAAAACGCTCGACAAACTACCCGACGAATATCTGGAGCAAATTCGCTTTGATCTGCCCAATTCAAACACAAGGTTCAACTACGAAAAGGTCAGCAAACGGACGCATCTCGACATCGCCAGCGTCAACTCGGCCATCCGTATTACGGTCGAAAACGAGGTTATTACCAACGTCAAATTATCTGCTGGGGGTGTCGCGGCTATCCCGAAACAACTGACAAAAACGGCTGAATTTTTAACCGGCAAACGGCTGACCGAAGCCTTGATTCTCGACGCTATTGCCATTGCGCAAACCGAAATTTCACCTATCAGCGACGCACGTGGCACCGAAACGTATAAGCGCTTGCTGCTCAGTCAGTTGATCAAAGCGCATTTTATTAAGTTGTTCCCTACGCTTCAGATCGGGCGCTTGATCCCAACGACGGCGAAATAAATAGAAATGACACCACATAAAAAGCGGTTACAGCAGACAATCACTGCTGTAACCGCTTTTTATGTGGTGTTCTACTGCCAGACGCTTTTAGGCAGCTGCCAGGGACTTTTCTTTCTGCGTATTGATGGCGTCCAGCAGTTTATCATAGGGCTTATTAAATTTCTCAATACCCTCATCTTCAAGTTGCTGAGCGATGGCCTTGAGCGAAATACCGGCCTTCTCTACGCGTTCCAACGTCTCGGTTGCTTTGTCGAGATCGTCTTCCAGACGGGAAGCTGCGTGGCCATGATCGCGGAAGGCTTCGAGCGTTTCCATCGGGATCGTGTCCACCGTTTTGGGGCCAATCAACGCTTCTACATACTTGACATCCGAAAAGGCTGGATTTTTGCTGCTTGTACTCGCCCAAAGAAGTCGCTGGGGTTTTGCCCCTTTAGCTTCCAGTTGCTTGAATCGGTCGCTGCTGAATTCGCGCTTGTAGATTTCGTAAGCTTTCTTGGCCAGTGCAATCGCTACTTCACCTTTCAGATCGCCCAATCCTTTTTCGTCCAGCATCGGATCAATCAGAACGTCGATGCGGCTGAGGAAAAAACTGGCCACAGACGCAATCTGATCAATAGGCTGTCTGGCTTTCGCTCGTTCTTCCAAACCCGAAATGTAGGCGTTGACAACGGCCTCGTAGCGTTCCAGGCCAAACAGCAACGTAACGTTGATGTTGATGCCATCGCTGATACTCTGCTGAATAGCGGGCAGGCACGGCGCCGTACCGGGAATCTTGATCATGACGTTGTTTCGATCCACCGCTTTCCACAACGTGCGGGCCTGCTGGAGCGTCCCGTCCGTATTCAGAGCCAGGTGCGGAGACACCTCCAGGCTTACATACCCATCGGCTCCCCGAACCTCTTCATCGTAAACGGACTTGAACAAATCCGCGGCTCGCTGAATATCGGTGATAGCGACGCCGTAAAATATGTCTTCGTTGCTCTTTCCTTCCTGCGCGAGCTTTTTGATATCCTCGTCGTAGTCGGAACCGCTGCTGATGGCCTTCTCGAAAATGGCCGGATTGGACGTAAGCCCGCGGACGCCGTCTTCGTCGATGAGTTTTTGCAACTCACCCGTATCCATAATTTTCCGGTCGATATAATCGAGCCAAATGCTCTGGTCGAAATCGTGAATCTTCTTTACGTTATTTTCCATGACTAAGTAATTTATATTCTTGGGTTTGAAGGTCGTGTTTTGTCGCCACAAATGCTTTTAGGACAGCACTTCCTTTTTTTCGATGCCCGGTGTCTGGCCTTTCAGGACCGCTTTTGCCTGTTCTACTACGTTCTCGACCGAAAAGCCAAAATACGCCATGACCTCTTCGCCGGGGCCCGAAAGACCGAACCGGTTCATACTGATGGTAGACCCTTCATCCGTAACGTACTTGTGCCAGCCAATGGGCGAACCAGCTTCGACGGCCAGCCGCTTCCGAACCGACGGGGGCAATACTTCGTGGTGGTAGGCCTGATCCTGCTGTTCGAATAATTCCCAGGACGGCATACTCACGACCCGCGCCCGAATACCCTGTTTTTTCAATTCTTCCTGCGCTTTCAACACCAGCGATACTTCTGAGCCGGTTCCGATCAGGATAAGCTCGGGTGTGCCGTCGGCTTCGCTGAGGATGTAAGCCCCTTTTTCGACGCCCCGTGCTGAGCCGTATTTTTCCTGATCGAAAACGGGCAGTTTCTGGCGGCCCAGAATCAGGACGACCGGGGTTTTAGGTTGGGTCATTGCTACACGCCATGCTTCAACGGTCTCATTGGCATCGCCCGGCCGGATCACGATAATATTTGGGATGGTACGTAGTGAAACGACCTGCTCAACGGGTTGGTGAGTGGGTCCATCCTCACCCAGACCGATGCTGTCGTGCGTAAACACGAAAGTGCCTTTTGACTCGGCCAGGGCGGTTAACCGGATGGCGCCCCGCATGTAGTCCGAGAAATTGAGGAACGTACCGCCGTAAGGATGGACGCCCCCATGCTGGGCCATGCCGTTCAGGGCTGCCCCCATCGCGTGTTCACGGACACCAAACCAGATGTTCGAATTTTCGTAATGACCCGGCTGGAAACTAATGTCGCCTTTGGTCGGCATCTCATTTGATGACGCCAGATCTGCCGATCCACCGAACAGAAAGGGGACGGATTTTTTCAGCGCTTCGAGGGCTTTGCCCGATGCCTGCCGGGTTGCCATATCTTTATCCGCGGGGGTAAACTTCGGCAGATCGGTATCCCAGTTTTCCGGGAGTTTTCCGCCAAATGACAGCAAAAACTGCTCCGCTTCGGCAGGAAACTGACCTTTGTAGGCATCAAATTTCGTTTGCCATTCTTCCTGTAGCTTGGCACCCCGCTGGCCCGGTTCGCGCAGAAATTCACGTACTTCGTCGGGCACGACAAACGATTTGTCGGGATCAAAACCCAGGAACGCTTTGGTTTTCCGTACGTTCTCTTCGCCCAGCGCACTCCCGTGCACTTTGCTGGTGCCTTCCTGCGGGCTGCCGTAACCGATGATCGTCCGAATCGAAATAATAGAAGGTCGTTCTGTTTCGAGTTGAGCCGCCCGGATAGCGCCTTCGATGGCATCCAGATCGTTGCCATCGGCTACGTGCTGGGTGTGCCAGCCGTAGGCATCGAATCGCTCCATCCGATCTTCGGTGAATGCCAGATCGGTCGGGCCGTCGAGCGAAATCAGGTTATCGTCGTATAGATAAATGAGTTTCCCCAGTTTCAAATGCCCGGCCAGCGAAGCCGCTTCCGACGCGATGCCCTCCATCAGGTCGCCATCACTCACGAGAACGTAGGTGTAATGATCTACGGGTGTATGCCCTTCCTTGTTATAGGTAGCGGCCAGAAAGGCTTCGGCCATCCCCATACCCACGCCATTGGCAAAACCCTGGCCCAATGGCCCGGTTGTCACTTCTACACCAGCAGTCAGGTTGGATTCGGGGTGGCCGGGCGTTTTGGAATGCAGTTGCCGAAACTGTTTCAGGTCGTCAAGCGACAGATCGTAGCCGTAAAGATGCAGCAGGCTATACAGCAGCGCCGACCCGTGACCGGCCGACAGAATAAACCGATCCCGGTCGGGCCAGTGCGGATCTTGCGGATTAAAGCGTAAAAAACGCGACCAGAGTACATAGGCCATCGGTGCTGCGCCTAGTGGCAGACCGGGGTGACCTGAGTTGGCTTTCTGGACGGCATCGACGGCCAGCAGCCGGATGGTGTTGATACTGAGTTGATCGAGGTCAAGTTCGAGTTGCTTGTCTGTCATGACCAGATAAGTTGAAGGTTTTTGTGAAAATAACGAGTTGCCCGAATAGGCTGAATGCACATTGCAACGGTTAGTTACTAAGTAACTCCCTACAGCCGGATTGGATTAGAAAAAATAAAGAAAAGTGACATAAGTTTCCTGAAACAGGAAGCAGCAGCCTGATTTGGCTAGCTTTTAACCTGTGCCTGAACTGGCTGTTTACTACGTTTCGACTGGCCTATCCGTAACTAGATTAGGTATTTACGTCGATTCCTGTAATTTTGATAAACAGGGGATCGTAATAAAAGTGGTAGGAAGCCAATGAAGAACATAGATTCCAGCACGCACGTACGGGGCGAGTCGATTTATCTGGACGATATTCCGCTGATTCGTGGTACGTTGTTCGGCGTGGCATTCGGTTCGCCGGTCGCACACGGCATCATCAGAAGCCTGGACCTCACGGAAGCCGAGGCCATGCCCGGTGTCGTGCGAATTCTGACACACAAGGACGTAACGGGCGAAAACCAGATCGGCGGTATTGTGCCCGACGAACCCCTGCTGGCTGAACGCCACGTCCATTATTGTGGTATGCCAATCGCGTTTGTGCTGGCGGAAACTGACGACGAAGCCCGGGCGGCTGTCAAAAAAATAACGGTCACTATTGAGCCGTTACCCGTCATTACGGACCCGCGCGACGCGCAGGCAAAAGGCGAGTTGATCGTACGGCCAAGAACGTTCCGGCTCGGGGAAACCGCTACTGCTTGGGAGCGGTGTGCGTATATTTTTGAGGGCGTTGCCGACACGAATGGGCAAGAACATTTATACATCGAGACGCAGGGTGCCTACGCCATTCCGCAGGAAAACAACGGAATCAAACTCTACTCGTCCACGCAGGGACCAACGGCGGTACAGCGTGCGATCACCAAATCGTCGGGCTTGCCGATGCACCAGATCGACGTGGACGTAACGCGGCTGGGCGGAGGGTTTGGCGGCAAAGAAGATCAGGCCAATATGTGGGCGGCTTTGTGTGCACTGGCCACGAATATCCTGAAAAAGCCCGTCAAATATTCGCTGCACCGCCTGGAAGATATGGCCATGACCGGCAAGCGTCACCCTTACTCCTCAGATTTTAAGATCGGCCTCGATAACGACCTGAAGATCATGGCGTATGAAGTCACGTTTTATCAGAATGCCGGTGCCGCTGCCGACCTGTCTCCGGCCGTCATGGAGCGCACCTTGTTTCATTGCACCAACAGCTATTTCATTCCGAACGTAACCGCAACGGCCTATTGCTGCCGAACGAATTTGCCGCCTAATACGGCCTTTCGGGGTTTTGGTGGGCCGCAGGGTATGTTTGTCATCGAAGCCGCCATTGCCAAAGCCGCTGAATCACTCGGGGTTGATGCGGCCGTCATTCAGGCGAAAAATCTGAACAGAACCGGCGACGAATTTCCGTTTGGACAGCAGGCCGAAAGCGAAGCCCATGCCTGCTGGACCAAAGCGGAAAAACTATATGATATCGAAGCCATACGAAGCCATATAGCGTCGTTCAATGCTGCGAATATCCTTTATAAAAAAGGCATGGCGCTGATGCCGGTTTGTTTTGGTATCTCGTTCACGAATACCCGAATGAACCAGGCACGGGCGTTGGTGCACGTCTACACCGATGGTAGCGTAGGCGTTAGCACCGGCGCGGTCGAGATGGGGCAGGGGGTGAATACCAAGATGTTGCAGGTGACCGCTCAGACGTTTTCGATTCAGCCGGGGCGGATAAAACTACAGTCGACCAGTACGTATCGAATTGCCAATACGTCCCCTTCGGCTGCCAGCGCTACCGCCGACCTGAACGGTCGGGCTGTCCAGATTGCCTGCACCGATATTCTCAACCGGCTGAAAGGAGTAGCCGCGGCTGCGTTGCAGGCCAGCGTTGATGAAATCAGCCTGCGGGATGAATACATGTATGTGGGCGATAAAAAGACGGATTGGCACTGGCAGCGACTCGTGATGGAGGCCTATGCCAAACGGGTCAGTCTGTCGGAACACGCGCATTATGCGACACCGGATATTCACTACGACGCCACGAAAGAGAAAGGACATCCCTTTGCGTATCACGTTTACGGTACGGCTATTGTCGACGTAACGGTTGACTGTCTACGGGGTACGTATGAGATGGAATCCGTGAAGGTTGTCCATGATTTTGGCGCCAGCATGAACCCACTAATTGACCGGGGACAGATTGAAGGCGGCATTGTGCAGGGGATTGGCTGGATGACGATGGAGGAGGTTGTCTTCGATAAGGCGGGCCGACTCAGATCCAATGCGTTATCGACCTACAAAGTGCCGGATATTTTCTCGGTTCCGAAAGAAATCCAGATTGATTTTTTACAGACCCAGCAGGATAATCTGGCTATTTTCCGGTCCAAAGCCGTTGGCGAACCCCCGTTGATGTACGGGATTGGCGCTTATTTTGCGTTGCGCAATGCCGTGTTAGCCTTTAATCCAGCAGCAACTATTCCTTTCGATGCGCCCATGACGCCCGAGAAAGTCCTGCTGGCTTTGTATGACGTCAATCCTGCCCTGACAATTGCTAATGATCAAACAGGTAAAGGTCTGGAAGTTACTGGCTAATAGCCTTCAGCAGAACCTGCCGGTTATGTTGCTTTATGTACTGGAAAGTCATGGCAGCAGCCCCGGTAGGCAGGGTTTTATGATGACTATCAATGCTTCCGGTGAGATGGAAGGCTCTATTGGCGGTGGCATCATGGAGCACAAATTTGTCGAGATGGCGAACGAAAAGCTCCAGCATAGTGTCGCTGAGCTTTCCATACGAACCCAGTACCATGACAAAAGTGCGGCTCACAACCAGAGCGGTATGATCTGTTCGGGCGATCAAACGATCCTGATCTACCGGCTTCAACCCGGCGACACGTCGGCAGTTCAGGGAGTAATTAGTTGTCTGGAACAGCACAAAAACGGCACACTCGAACTCTCCCCGGCTGGCATCAATTTCATTCCCGATCAACGGCCCGATGTCGATTATCAATTCAGGATGCAAGCTGAAAGTGAGTGGTTCTATCGGGAGAAAATTGGGTACAAAAATCAACTGTTCATTATCGGCGGAGGGCATTGCGCGTTAGCCCTGTCCGAATTGATAAGCCGAATGGATTTCTACATCCGCGTATTCGACGACCGGCCAGACCTCCACACAATGGTGCTGAACCACGCAGCACACGAGAAAATAGTGGTTAACAGGTACAGGGAATTAGCCGATTTGATTCCGTCGGGCAACCATCACTACGTCGTGGTCATGACGTTCGGGTATCGCACCGATGATCTGGCCATCAGAGCGTTACTGGATAAAGAGTTTGCTTATTTCGGCGTGTTGGGCAGCAAGGCTAAACTAGACAAGTTATTTGCGGAGTATCGGGCCGAAGGCATCAGCGAGGAAACACTCCGTCAACTATACGCCCCCATTGGGTTGCCTATCCATAGCCAGACACCCGAAGAGATTGCCGTCAGCATCGCTGCGCAGATTATCCAGGTGAAAAACGCGGGCTAAAACTTGTATATTTGTAAGTAGTAAATAGTCACAATAATGAAAAATACGCACCAAATCACACCTGGAAAAGGCAAAACGCTGCCCAAGTCAATTGGTAAAAATAAGTCTAAACGGGTCTTGGAAGCTTCTCCGCTCCGAAAATATGTTATTTATCGTGATCCACACCAATGGGATGATGATATAGCCACAGGTGGTAGCGAGAACTAACTGTCCATGAATGATCTCCTGCTTGATACGATTACGTTTGATTTACTACTGCATAATCCCAATGAAATACCCGCTAATTCCCGCTTATCTATCGAAGAAGCCGACGCTGTTTTCATCTCAGCAGTAAGCTTATGGGAATTATCTAATCATGTTCGACAAGGTCAATTGATATTATCTGTACCCTTCGAAAAGTACTTCAGACAGGCGATACGTACCTATCACCTAACCCTTCTGCCAATCGATTGGCAAGCCCTGGCTTACATGAGTACGTTTGATTATCAGGTCATTAGTAAGTCCTATTCGCGAGAGTTAAAAGGAGAAATAGTTTCCGGGGTAAAGAACGATGTTCATAAAGATACATTTGACCGAATGATTATTGCCCATGCATTGACGCATTCGCTTCCGGTCGTAACGCCCGATGAATTCTTCCCCTACTACACCTCACTAGGATTGAAAGTGATCTGGAAATGATAGCCTAAAAAGTATACTGCGGAGATTATCCAGGTGAAGAATGCATAGAAAAGCCGTAAGTAGGTTCCTGCTTACGGCTTTTCTGTACTAATAGGCAACGAATCAGGGTTAATAGCCAGGGTTTTGAACTAAATAACCCGGCAAGTTAGACGCCCCGTCGACGGCTGTCTGCGGAATCGGGAAAATCCGCTTCTGTTTATCGGTGTTCGTTTTTTCGGTCCATGTGCCCTCGTATTTGCCAAACCGGATCATGTCGGTACGGCGAAGCATTTCCCAGTAGAACTCAAAACCCCGCTCCTGAAACAGTAAATCCAGGTTCATCGCCGTTAGCGCGGGGGGCGGAGTTGTGAGGGTGCGCGAGGCCCGAACCGTGTTTACGTCGGCGAGCGCACCGGCGGCATCGTTGCTCTTTCGGAGCTTCGCTTCGGCCCGCATCAGGTAGATGTCGGCGAGTCGCACGATGACGATGTCGGCGTCGCCCAGGTTGCGGCCGCTGGTCGACTTCTTGCTGAACTCGTATTTCTCCACCCGATACCCCGTGTTGTAGTCACTGCCCGCTACAGTGTAGTTGATCTGCTCCGTAAAATTTACGGGAAGCGTTGGCCGGTTGCGCGTTACATTGAAGAGCTTGCCGACCTTGTACTTACCATCCGGGCATTTCACAAAGGCACCGTTCACCCGGATCAATCCATACTGCTGTCCCCGCAAAATTCCCCGGTTGACATTGAAATCCGCTTCGGCCACGCACGAATCGCCAGGATTGGAGTAAATAGACAGGTTTTGTTTGTAAAAACGGGGATCGACCGACGGGTCTTTTGCCCCGTAGGCATTCACCCAGGTGCGATAATAGTCGGGCGTAATACCCGGGCCGTCCGTGCCATTAGCCGCCGGAAACGCTGGAATGGGAAACTGATCGCCGGAAAGCGAGAAATACGCCAACCGGTTATTGCCGTTCAGCTCGGCCCGCTGATCGACGGCAAAAATCAACTCCTTGTTGTCGTGGTTCGTCTGATTGAAAAGGGAGAAATAGTCCCGCGACAACTGGTACTGGCCCGAGTTGATGATCTTGTCGCAGTATTCAACGACTTTGTCCATATCGGCTGGCTGGAACGTAAACTGGCTCGCGTAGCGATCGCGATAGACGCCCGCATTCAGATACAAACGGGCCAGGAGTCCCCAGGCCGCGCCCTTGCTCAATCGACCGGGACCAACGGTAGGCAGCAAATCAGGTTCTACTGCCAGCAGTTCGCTCAGTACGTAGTTGTAGGCAGGCTCTCCGCGAAGAACAGCTGAGTTGGCCTGCGGGTCATCTTTGACAAAGACAACACCAAACAGATCGAGCATCACCATGGAATAGTACGCCCGCATTCCCCTGGCTTCAGCCAGATAAACCTTAGCGCTCGGATCCTTGAGTGTTGGTAACGTATTGATGGCCGAAACCGAACGCGACAGGCTCTGTACCAGATAATTCCAGGTGCTCAGCAGGTTCGGGTCGGTGCTGGTGGTCGTATGCTGGTGCATTGCCAGATAGATGCCATTGTCGCCCCAGTCGGTGCCGCCCCGATACGGTAGAATAGCTTCGTCGGTCGAGATTTCCTGCAGAGTGAAATAATTGGTGTGCAGGAAAATATTGGGTAACTGCGCATAAACGGGCGCGATGTTGCCATCGGCCAACTGCTTGTCGGACAGACCCGATACCGATGCTTCGTCGAGCACGTTTTCTGCGAGATTCGTACAGCTATAGGTGCTGGCCAGGCTGACCAGCGCGAGTAGTGAAAGAACTATTTTTTTCATGTCGTTCGGTATTAAAAAGTGAGGTTGAGGCCAAAAACGACCGACCGGGCTTTGGGATAACTGAGGTAATCAATGCCGTACGACGAAATGCCGTTGACCGTCCGGTCGGTGTTGACTTCCGGATCGTAGCCGTCATAGTTGGTGATGACGAACAGATTCTGGCCCGTTACCGAAATCCGGATGGCGTTGATCCAGCGATTCATACCGATCAGCTTGGGGCTCAGGCTGTAGCCCAGCGCCAGGTTGTTGAGCCGGAAAAAGGCCCCATCTTTCAGGAAGCGTGTCGATACCGGCGCCGAGTTGTTGATGGACTCATTGGGGTATTTGATGGCCTCAGCCGTCGTATTCAGCCCTTTTGACAGGCGAAGTTTGTAGAAATTGGAATTGGCCGTGTTGTCGTACACCTTATTGCCCGATACGCCATTGAAATTAATCGCCAGATCGAAGCCCTTATAGGCCAGACTCGTGTTGATGTTAAACTGCTTCGTTGGCAGCGCACTGCCCGCGGCAATCCGGTCTTTGTCCGTCACAATCCCATCGCCGTCCGTGTCGCGGTAGGTGCTGATACCCTTGTCATCAAAACCGGTAAAATCTTTTAGAAAGAACGTACCGATGGGCTGCTCGTTGATGTATCCGTTAACCGTAGCCGACGTCAACCCCGAGCCCTGCGCCGACCCCGACGTAATGACTGAATAGGGCGAATTGCGGACAATGTTTTTGATAAAGGTCATATTACCGCCGATGTCAAACCGGAACCCGCTCTGGCTGAGGTACCGGTAGTTCAGGTCGATTTCTACCCCCTGATTGGAAATGCTCATGTTCGGTACGTTGGTCCAGTACGTACTGGCGGGTTGGATAGGATCGGCCGGAATTACTTCCAGCAGAATCTTTTTGGAGACCTTGTTGAAATAATCGACCGACCCCGACAGGGCACCCTTGAACAACGCAAAATCCAGCCCTACATCCGCCTGCGAGGATACTTCCCACTGAATGTCGGGATTGGCCAGGCGCGTGTACGAAATACCGGCGGGATAGCTGGTTGTATTATCGAGCGGATAACTGGTTGTGCCCGAGACTTGTGCCGTATAGAGTGCCTGCGTGATCTTGGCTGGAATTTCCTGGTTCCCCGTCTGGCCCCAGCCCGCCCGCAGTTTCAGGTCACTAAACGGCCCTGACTTTAGAAAAGCTTCGTCAGACAGCCGCCAACCCGCTGAGATGGATGGGAACACGCCGTATTTATTGTTTGAACCAAACTTCGATGAACCGTCGGCCCGCACCGTAGCCGTCAACAGGTATTTGTCGTTGAACTGGTAGTTCAGGCGACCGAAAAACGATTGAAGTTCGTTTTGCAGCGCCGAGCCAGTGGGCCGGTTATTGGCCAGCGTCAGATCCTGACCCAGGCCCGGATTGTAAATGGGCTCAACGGGCGTGATCGGAAATTTGTTGATGCTCCAGTCGCGTTCCTGAACGAAAAATTTCTGATACGAATGGCCCACTAACGCGGTCAGGTTATGACTGGATTTCGCCAGCGTGTAGGTGAAGTAGTTTTCGATCAGGGTGTTGCGATTCGTTTTGTAGATGCTTTCTAACCGGCCATCCTGTTGCGGAACGGCATTGGCCAATGTCTGCAGGTCGCGCACTGAAGTGGAATTGTCGACGCCCAGGTTGAGTTTGTAGACCAGGTTCGGCAGAATTTTAAACGAAGGCGAGATACTCCCCACAACCCGATTGATGGTCGTTACGTCTTTTTCCAGATTCAGCGTAATGAGCGGATTTGTGCCTCCCTGATATTGAAATGGATTGCCATTGGCGTCATAAGCCGCGTAGGTTGGGTTGGCCGAAATGGCACTTCCAATAACCGTAACGCCCGCGCCACTACCCACCGAACTGCCACTCGGTGGCCGCTGGTTGTTCGTTTGCGAAGCGGTCAGGTTCACGTCTACCGTGAGCCGGTCTTCCAGAAACCGCTGTGATACGTTGATGCGGCCCGTGTAGCGTTTGAGCGAACTGTTTTTCAGGATACCCTGCTGATCCTGTACACCAAACGAACCGTAGTACGTCAATTTCTCGGCGCCACCGCTAAACGACAGGTTATGATTCTGGGTATAAGCGGTTTGGCTGATCTCCTTCTGCCAGTCGGTCGATGCCCCTTTATCATCCAGTATCCCGCCCAGGGCGGTTACCTGTGTTCGGTATTCGTCCGCCGAAAACACCTTCAGCGGTCGGGCCATCTTCGAAATACCCAGGCTGGACGATAAATTGAACGTAGCGCTTCCTGCTTTCCCTTTTTTGGTGGTAATCAATACGACACCGTTGGCACCCCGCGCCCCGTAAATAGCCGTTGCCGAGGCATCTTTCAATACGTCGACCGATTCGATATCCTGTGGATTCAGGAAGGTTAGCGGATTGGTTGTGCCCCCCGTACTGGAGTTGTCGAGGGGAATTCCGTCGAGTACAAACAGGGGCGTACTGCCGGTACGAACACCACCCGGCCCCCGAATTGTGATGCTCTGCGAACTCCCCGGTTCGCCACTGGCCGACGTTACGTTTACGCCCGCCACTTTGCCCTGAATCAGTTGCTCCGGCGAGTTGATGATCCCCCGGTTGAAATCCGCACTTTTGATCGACTTTACCGAGCCGGTCATATCGCGTTTGGTCGTGCTACCGTACCCGATGACCACCACCTGCGACAATTCGGATGCGCTTGCCTTCAGCGCTACGTTGATGGTACTACGTCCGCCAACTTGAACTTCTTCCGAAACAAAACCAATGAAACCAAAGACCAGCACGGCCTGTCCACCCTCGGGAACTGCGATTTTGTATTCGCCTTTTGCATCGGTGGTTGTGCCTTTCTGAGTCCCTTTTAACAGGACGCTGCATCCGGCAAGGGCTTCGTTGGTCGCTGCATCGGTCACGCGTCCGCTGATGGTCATATCGGCTACGGGCTTGTCGATACTGACGTAGCGTGTTGTTGGGGAAGTGGCTGAAAAGTTTTCCCCAGTTGCACTTAGTGAGTTGATTGCCAGAAGAAAGCAATACAATACGCTCCATCTTCGGGAGAATGGAGGAGACAGGTAAAAAAGTCTCATAATTGTAGAAGTTAGTAGAGAATGAAAAATTGGTTTTGATAAAATCTGAAAAGAACCCGCAAGTATTAAATTAAAATTAAAAATACCCAGAAAAACACAATATTTAATAGTTAAATCCGCTCAGACCAGGACTCGGCTAGCTGACCCATTTGGGTGGGTAAATCGCTTAAAGTCAGTCAACTCGATTGTTAAGCTACTATGTCCTTATAAGTAAATAGACCTAGACGAGTGAGCCAGAGATATCGGAAATCTTCCTGTCGTGCCTTTGGTCGGGTGCCTGCTATGAAATGCACAAACGCACTACGTCCCCGACATACATACCGATGTGGCGACCCAAAAAGGCAATGAGGTAGGAACGTTTGTTATCAAGGCCAACCAGCCCGATCGGGGGCCACATAGAGCGAATGCAGGTTATGGACCCAGCGAGCGCAACAGGGAATTGGAAGAATGATATGTGCGTTTTCGCTGGAAGAAGGGTAACGGTTTGGCTATAAAGCCATGCAGTTCAACATCGTCATCAAGAGTAACGAACGTGCCGTGCGGTTGTGGCAAAAGCTAGGATGTACGAAATGCTTCACTGGCTATTCCCTCGTCACCGTTCCGGTGATATACCCAAACGGTTCATCGGTGGCGATGAAAATCTCGTTTTTGTTGTCCATGCCAAACGGTTCCAGATTGAATGGAATGTGGTGTTTATTGGGCATGATCAGGTTAATTTCGCTCACTACGTCATTTTCTTCCAGCACCGCCGACCCCATCGCCAGTAAGGTTTGCTGCACCGACAGGCTTTTGTGATGTGCAAAAGTTTTTAACAGTGTTTGGCGGATTTTCTCGAAAAGGGCTGTGAAGTCAAGGGCATGGCTGGTGTATATCCAGGTGGCTTCGCATTGGGTCGCCAGGATGCGATCTGCCGTTTCTTTTAACGTTGTGTATTGGTCTTTGATGTAACCTTCAAAACCAGAATCCGTTGTTTTTAGAATCAGAAAATCTTTGAGACCCGACGTAATGGTAACCCCGTGGGCAGTCTGAACGATCGTGGTTGTCCGTTTTTCGGAGCCACCCCCCACAAAGGCATGATGATGCGGTTCCTGATCGAAGGTCATCCGGGTCCAGGGATGCTCCGTTATCTCAATGGTAACCTGCGACACCTGCGGATTATTTCGAATAAAATGATTGGCTACGTACAGACCAAAATTCTCGATGGAGTCAACAAAGTGCTCTTTCGCCAATGCGTAGACCGTGTTTTTCTGCGTATCGGTTGGCAAAATTTTAGAATTATCGCCCAGTGTGTGGGCAGTTTCAAAGTCTCCTTCCAGCGATACGTTGACCGAGATCTGCCTGAATTCATGATAGGCAGGGTGCCGAATGATTTTTGACAGATTCACGGCATTCTTGCCGTACGCATTTTTTTTAAGGCTGATCTTCATGGTTGTTTCGGCTGTTTTGGGTAGTATTGACCTCTATACTAGCCATTTTTTTCTATTTAGCCGTATGGTTGATGTCGCAATTGTAGGAAATAAAATTCTTACCCCCGATGGTATCCGGCAGGCAGTCGTTCTGGTAAAAGATGGCCTGATTGCGGATATTCTTGCGGAGTTGCCGGATGGTTTTAGCGCCGACGTAGTCGATATTCAGGATAGTATTTTGATGCCGGGTGTTATCGACCCGCACGTCCACATCAACGAACCGGGTCGGACGGATTGGGAGGGTTTCGAAACCGCCACCCGGGCCGCCATAGCGGGTGGGCTGACAACGCTCGTGGATATGCCGCTGAACGCGTCGCCCGTGACGACAACGGCGCAGGCGTTCGACCAGAAAATTGCCGCCACCAGCGGGCAACTGCATACGAATGTCGGGTTCTGGGGCGGACTGGTGCCCGGAAAGACGGACGAAATTGAGCGACTGATTGACAAAGGCGTACTAGGTTTCAAAGCCTTCCTGACGCATTCCGGCATCGACGAATTTCCGAACGTAACGGAAGACGATCTGCGTAAAGCGATGCCCATTATTGCCCGACACGGGTTGCCGTTACTGGTGCATTGCGAACTATCGACCGACGAAAAATTAGCCACCGGCGATAATTGGTCGTATCAAAATTACCTGTCGTCCCGGCCAAAAGAATGGGAAGATACCGCCGTTGCCATGATGATCCGGCTGTGCGAAGAATACAATTGCCGGACCCACATCGTGCATTTGTCGTCGGCCAATTCGATTGAACCACTTGCCAGGGCGAAGCAAAAAGGGGTGCCGATTACGGTCGAGACGGGGCAGCATTATCTGTTTTTCAACGCCGAAATGATTCGGGATGGCCAGACGCAATTCAAATGTGCGCCACCCATCCGGGAAAAAGAAAATAATGACCGGTTGTGGGACGCACTACGTGCTGGCATCATTGATTTCGTTGCCACCGACCATTCGCCCGCCCCGCCCGATCTAAAGCAAATGCAAAGCGGCAATTTCATGACAGCCTGGGGTGGCATCGCGTCGTTGCAGCTGGCCCTGCCCGTGTTGTGGACGGCCGCCCGGCAGCGCGGTTTTGACGTAATAGATATGGCCCGGTGGTTAAGCGAGAAACCCGCCCAATTGATGGGTATAGTCCATAAAAAAGGACGTATCGCGGTAGGGTACGACGCCGACTTGATTGTCTGGAATCCGGAAGATTCGTTCATTGTATCCGCCGAAATTGTTCAGCATAAACACAAAATTACCCCGTATCTGGGCGAGGAACTATATGGCGTAGTTGAGCAGACGTATCTGGGTGGTGTAAAGGTTTTTGAGGATGGCGAGATAGTGAAGTTGAAGGCCGGGAAAGTGATTTATCAACGAAATGACTAACTATCAGAAGCGGGCGGAAAACGTACTGGATAAGATCAACAAACTGGCTTTACTCAGCGACGATCCGACGTGTATTAATCGCACATTTGGCACGACTGCCTTTCAGCAGGGGAGTCGCCTGATACAGACATGGATGCAGGATATTGGTCTGCAAACGCGGGTGGATGCCATTGGTAACGTAAGGGGCCGATTTGTGAGTCCGATCGTTGGCGCGAAGACAATTGTCATTGCCTCGCACATGGACACGGTCGTCAATGCCGGGAAGTTCGACGGACCCCTGGGCGTGATTATGGGCCTGTACCTGATTGACAACCTGATTCGATCGGGGAAAATACTGCCCTTTACGCTGGAATTGATTGCGTTCAGCGATGAAGAAGGGGTGCGCTTTCACACGACCTACCTTGGCAGCAAAGTCGTCGCGGGTTCGTTTGATCCGTCTCTGCTTGACAGGAAAGACGAATCCGGTACGTCATTGGGCGACCTCATTCAGTCAATGGGTGGCGACAGCGCTCGGTTGGTCAACGACGCGATTAAGCCCGACGATTGGTTAGGGTATTTCGAAGTTCACATTGAACAGGGGCCGGTTTTGTATGAACGCAACGTACCGGTGGCCCTTGTAACCGCCATCGCTGGCCAGAAACGAGTCGAAATTTCCTTTACCGGCATGGCTGGTCATGCCGGAACGGTGCCAATGGATATGCGCCAGGATGCCTTGTGCGCGGCCGCCGAATTTATTCTGGCAGTCGAACGATATGGCGTTGCCAGCCGAGCTACGCTGGTTGCTACGGTTGGCAAACTGAACGTAGTGAATGCCGCCAGTAATGTCATTCCCGGTGAAGTTATGTGTAGTCTGGACGTGCGTAGTCATGACCTGGCAGCGCTGGAGGCAGCCTACCAAAAACTACAGAAAGTATGCGCTAATATCTGCGCAGAACGGAACACCCGTTTCCACTGGAATCTGATTCAGGCAACGGCACCGGTCGCCTGTGATCCGGCCCTGAATGGACTGCTGGCGCAATCAATAACCGAAAGCGGGTATGACGTCATTCGGTTGGTGAGTGGTGCCGGACATGATGGTGTTCCGATTTCGCAGGTTTCGCCCATTGCCATGTTATTCGTGCGTTGCTTCAAAGGCATCAGTCACAATCCGTTGGAAAATGTGGATCTGCGCGATATGGCCGCCACCCTTCGCGTTGCCGATACGTTTTTTGATAAACTTATTGCCGATTTATGGCCTGCTGGAACGCCAGCATTATAAAAAACGAATACCCAACTACGTAGAGAACATGGAAATATCTGCTCTTACCCGGTCCGTTGTCAAACGCAATCACGCGGTCATCAGTCCCGACGGATACATCAATAGTCGCGTGCCCGGCTGGGACAACTGCACGGTCAATGTCATTATCAATGAGCAAATGGGGGCCAATCTGTGCCAGACGCTCATCACAATGAATTGGGACGGCAAACTTGTTGGCACAACGAAAGCCTCGCAACTGTTTTTCTATGTCGTCAGTGGGCGATGCCGGGCAAGCGTTGGCACGCAATCTGACATGTTGACGACCGGCCAGTTCGTTTATATACCCATTGGCAAATCGTATACGCTTGATAAACCGGAAGCGGGTACTCAACTACTTACGTTTCATAAAGTCTACGAAAAACTGGATGGCTATGACGTGCCCTCGGTGATTTTCGGGGATGCCGCAAACGTAGCGGACCCTATGTATATGGGTGATCCGGCCTTACGGTTGCAGGTGTTGTTGCCCGAAGAATTGTCATTCGATATGGCGGTCAATATTTTTACCTACGATCCGGGGGGGCACTTGCCGCTTGTCGAAACACATATTATGGAACATGGCCTGATGTATCTGCAAGGGCAGGGCGTGTATAGGCTCGATCAGGACTGGTATCCGATCAAAAAAGGGGATTCGATCTGGATGGCGCCCTATTGTCAGCAGTGGTTCACGGCGATGGGCAAAGAACCCGCGGTTTATATTTACTACAAGAATGTTAACCGCTTTCCAACAACTGTTTAATTGATGATACTGCCGGAATTAAATCAGTTGCCGCCTGCTGAGCTAAAAGAAGCGCTGGCTACGTGTTGCGGGTCAACGGCCTGGGTGAATGAACTGGCAAAAGTTTTTCCTGTCGAGAGTGAAGAAAGCCTGTTCGAACAAGCGGAAAGCATCTGGTTTGCCTGTTCTGAAAGCGACTGGCGGGAAGCGTTCAGCCATCATCCAAAAATTGGCGATATGGATTCGCTGCGGGAGAAATTTGCTAGTACAAAAGCCTGGGCAGCAGGTGAACAGTCGGGTGTTTCGGTAGCCTCACAGCAGGTGTTGGAAGATTTATCGGAAGGAAATCGGCGGTATGAAGCCAAATTTGGTTATATTTTTATCGTCTGTGCCACGGGAAAATCGGCTCGGGAAATGCTGGATATCCTGAACGCCCGCTTGCCGAACAGCCCGGAAACAGAAATCCTGATTGCCATGCAGGAGCAGAACAAGATTACTAAACTACGTTTGGAAAAACTACTCACGCCATGAGCCTCATCACCACGCATATTCTCGATACAACCCGTGGCAAACCAGCCGAAGGGGTGAGTATCGTTTTGTATCAGCAGCTCCGGGAATGGACCGAAGTCGCGCGGGGGTTCACCAATGCCGACGGGCGAATCGGTGATTTATTACCCAAAGAAACCGTCTTACCAACGGGCATTTACAAACTGCGGTTTGAAACCGGCGCTTATTTCGAACAGCTTGCGGTCGTTACATTTTACCCATACATCGAAATACCATTTCAGATAACGACCGGCGAGCATTACCACGTACCGCTGCTGGTAAATCCATTTGGGTATTCCACCTATCGCGGTTCGTGACAGTAACGCGCACGGTCCGCCGTTGCGGGTGAAAACCCACTTTTTTTAGGCTTGCGGGTTTCCACCCGTGTTACTAAACCATTTCATAATGAACATTAACGCAGAACGCCTTCGGCATTTCTTTGAAGTTTCGAGTGAGATTGGCCGGATTGGCGAAACCGGCATGTGTCGCCCGGCCCATTCGCCCCTGGAGAAGAAAATGTTTGAACACGCCAGAGGCTGGATGGAAGCTGCGGGCTTGACGGTACGTATAGACAGCTTTGGAAATTTAATCGGTCGGCTCAACGGCAAAAATCCGGATGCGCCCGTTTTGATGACCGGCTCTCATCTGGATACACAACCGTATGGGGGGCGTTTCGATGGTATTGCGGGCGTTTTGTGCGCGATTGAAGCCGTTATTACCATTGCCGAAAAAGGCATCGTGCCCGACAGTAGTATTGACGTGATTGCCTTCGCCGATGAAGAAAGCTGGCGATTCAACAAAGGTCTTTTTGGATCGAGGGGAATTTTAGGGAAGCTGGAAGCGGGTGAGCTGCAACGTAAGGACAAGGACGGAATCACGCGCGAGCAGGCTTTATTCGACTTTGGCTGCGACATAACCAGATTCAAGGACGATGAATATGCCCCCGGCAGCATTCGATGTTTCATTGAACTGCACATTGAGCAAGGGCCGATTTTAGATAAAACAAACAAGCCGATTGGCATTGTGAGTGGCATTGCCGGTCCACTTTTGCTAAGCCTGAATCTGAACGGGATGGCCGGTCATGCGGGGTCAGTACCGATGCCATTGCGTAAAGATGCGTTATTGGGAGCGGCCAAAGTCGTGGTGGCCGTTAACGAAATCGCGTCGCAGTTCACGCCCGCGCCAACCGTCGGTACGGTCGGTACGTTAAACGTGTTTCCATCCTCCCGGAATATTATTCCCGAATCGGTGAATATGACCATGGAGTTCCGGGATATTGACATGGAACGCCGGGATACATGCGAACGCCAGCTGAAAGAAGAGATTGAGGCTATTGCCCAGACCCACGGACTCACCTACGAACTGACCGTCGATACCGACATCAAATCAAGTTACTGCGCCGACTGGATCAAAGATACGATTCGGGAAAGTTGCGTCGATCTAGGGCTGGAGGCACCCGAACTGGTCAGTGGTCCTTTCCACGATGCCCTCGTGATGTCGGAAGCCTGCGATTATGGGATGATCTTCGTTCGTTGTAAAGACGGTATCAGTCATAACCCGCTGGAATATGCCTCGTACGACGATCTGGCTCTGGGAAGCGACGTGCTGTATCAGACAATCCTGAAAATTGTAGGTTGACCGGCGAATGCCAGAAGGCAACGTAGTAAACCGTATCACAAAAAATCCCGGTCAGACCTGACCGGGATTTTTTGCGTTGAAGCGTTTAAAAAACTACTTGATATCGCCCCGGATTTCGCCAGCGGGATACATCGGCGTATGCAGGTTGGCGTAATAGTAGCCATTGAATAAACTATCCAGCCGGGTAGCGGTGGTTAACGTAGTGGTCCCGATGATGGGCGAGGTCAGACTGGTAAATGGGATCTCGACGGGGCCTGTGCCGTTGGCCGCATTGATGCGGTGAAGATGGCCCATCGCAGGCGTTATGCCCGAATACGTAACGGTGTAGCTCAACACGCGGGTGGCTGGATCGACGACCCCAACAAACGCACCCGTTGCTGCCGACGGGGTTGGCGTGGGTTTTTCACTGGCCCCGTTCAGCGTAGCGGTTAATTTGATTTGCCCGTTCACCCGGACATTCCCCCGAATTTCACCCGCTGGATACATGGGTGTGTGCAGATTGGCGTAATAAAATCCATTGATCAAACTATCCACCCGGGAGTCCGTAGTCAGCGTAGCGGTGCCAATGATGGGCGAGGCCAGGCTGGTAAAGGGGATCTCAACAGGACCGGTTCCATTGGCCGAAGTGATGCGGTGCAGGTGGCCCATTGTGGGCGTTATACCTGAATACGTAAGGGTATAACTCAGCACGCGGGTAGCCCGGTCGATTGTGCCAACAAACGAACCCATACCCGGCGACACAACGGAGATTGGTTTCTCCCCGGCACCGCTCAGGGTAGTCACTAATTGAATTTTCGCATTTGATGGAAAGGTCTGGTGGTCATTGCAATACATGAGTGTAAAGCTGACGACAAGCAGGACGGCTACGGACAGGAGGGTAGATTTTTTGCTCATTTTTTTGATGTAGTTAATGGGTAAGGGATGAAAAAATACAGGAAATGATTGGCAATCGATTACGGAAAAATGTCGTTCAGCCGAACGCATTTGGTCGTATTAACGCAGTCCACACCAAGCTGGATGTCTTTAGCGATCGTTTATTTTCTTGAAATTTAGAATTTTTTATTTGAGTAATGAAAAGATTGTCAAGGTAAAGTAAATTATTGACAATCAATAAGGTGGATTATATAAATATTGATGATAACTGTAGGAAATACTTAGTCACAGTAGCCTCCTGTAAGCATGCCTTAGAAAAAAGTTTGTGATTTTTTAAAGTAAAAGCAAAAGCATCGCCGTCATCCCTAGTAAAGCCCCCAACCAGGAAGCGAGGGCCCTGAACAAAACGTCAGATTTTCTACCGCTTAGTTCAGCTTCAACCCGCTTCCGGATCAACAGGACTTTTGTAACCCATTAAATTATAAACAACATGAACATCATTTGGAGAGTAGCGGCTGTAGCGCTGGCGGTCGGTTTGGCCCTGTTTCTATTAACACTCATTCTTAAAATCCTTCTGGTAGGCGCGGGACTGTTCCTGCTGGCCAGGGTAGTCGGTCCACGGTTGATGGGACGACGGGGATTTGGTCAGCTAGGTCGGGGTGACTGGCAATCGTCAGACATAATCTCGATCGACAATCCAGCCTATCGGTCAGGTGCGAGCCGGGGTAATGTTGGACGTATTATCCCCATCGCCTAAGTCAAAACAATAAAAAACAATCCCACAAAATCAGTAAACACAAGACTAAAACACACACAAATCATGTATAATAAACACGCATTCGAAACAGGTAATAAAGGTGGTTGTGGCCCAATGGGTCGCGGAGGATTTGGCGGTCCGTTTGGCCGCGGTAAATTCGGTGGTTTCTTTGGCCGCCACGCTGGCGGATTTCATCAGAAGCCACCGGTAAATATTGAGGAAACGGATACCGAATTTACCATCTCGTTATTTGCGGCCGGTCTGGCCAAAGAGAACGTAACGTTATCCGTCAAAGACGACGTACTGACCATTTCGTATCAGGGGACCGATCAACCCGCCGACGATCAGTCGGCTACCGCAGGCAAATACACGTATCAGGAGCACAGCAACCGGTCGTTTGAGCGGTCATTTAAACTCAACGATAAGGTCGTCACGGAAAGCATCTCGGCGAGTTATGCGGATGGCATTCTGAAGGTGACACTGCCCAAAAATCCAGCGACGAATAAACCGGCACAAACCATCACGGTGAGCTAGGCTGGTTACGTAGTGAACTTAAGTAAAAAGGCCAGACCGATGATTCGGTCTGGCTTTTTTGTGGCTAAAGTTGGTTATTATTGGTGCTTAAAATCGGAAGACCAACATGCACCATAAACCCAGCCGACGAAAATTTGTCGCCACCCTGACCAAAGCCGTAGGAACGTCGATGTTCATTAACACACCGCTACTAACGCAAGCCCGACACGGTCGGGAAACCCCACCGTCGTTCACGGTTGGCCAGGTAATGGACATTATTCTTAAAACAATTCCCAATGCGCCGTTTCCCAAGACGGTCGATACGTTAAAATCAGGTAGCGCGTCCCAAAAGGTGACCGGTATTGTGTCAACGATGTTTGCGACCAGTGAGGTCATTGAAAAAACGATTGCCGCCGGGGCTAACTTCATCATTGCCCACGAACCGACGTTTTATAACCACGCTGACGAAACCGATTGGCTGAAAAACGATCCTGTTTTTCAGCACAAGCAGGAACTGCTGACCAAACACGGCATCGCTGTCTGGCGATTTCATGATTACTGGCATTCCCACCGACCGGATGGCATCTGGACAGGCATGCTGTCTGCGTTAGGATGGGAGAAGTACGTTGATGCCCAGAATCGGGGCGTACTGACGCTGCCCGCTACACCCCTGCATCAGCTCATAACGCAGGTGAAAGCGAAACTGGACATCAAAATGGTTCGGGTTGTTGGTGACAGGGCACAGAGTTGTCAGCGGGTTTTGTTGCTGCCGGGAGCCGCGGGCGGGCGGAATCAGATCGCGGCTATCGAGCAAGCCAAACCCGACGTTGTTTTGTGTGGAGAAGCCAGCGAGTGGGAAACGCCCGAGTATATTCGGGATGCCCGACGGCAGGGACAAACGATTTCTCTGGTTGTACTCGGCCACATTATGAGTGAAGCCGCCGGGATGGCGTGGCTGGTTCCCTGGCTGAAGCCTCAGTTACCCGATCTGCCCATCAGCTACATTCCCTCGGGTAATCCCTTCACGTATGAGTGAGTGGGCGGAAATATTAGGTGTTTCGATTTACCCCCAACCCCCTGAAGGTAGTAGCTACGAATTACAACAAGCCGCCTGGCTACGTAGCCAGGCGGCTTGTTTATGCAATGGGAAACCTCTTAACGTTACAGCTTTTTGACATCGCCCCGGATGGCACCCGCTGGATACGTAGCGGTATGTAAGTTCGCATAGTATAGTCCCGCCACCAGACTATCTACCTGACCCTGCCGAAGAGCGGCAGTTGTGGCAATGATCGGACTCGTTAAGGATGGGAACGGAATGTCAACGGGTCCGGTGCCATTCGCTGCGGTAATTTTGTGCAGGTGGCCACCTGTCAGTGGTTCCGTAAAGCCCTGATACGTTACAGTATAGCTCAATACACGGGTTGTCGTATTCAAACTGCCTGTAAATGTGCCGGTTGCCGCCACCGTCGTTGAGGTAGGTTTTTCGCCAGCGCCGGTCAGGGTAGCCGTCAACATAGTGGGTGGCGTTACGCCCAGTCCTACGGTATACGGATTCTCGTCGTCAAGGCAGGACGTTAAGGCCAACCCTACTGTGAGCAGGGCTGCAATCGATAAGAGAGTGTTCTTTTTGTTCATAATCAGTTAGTGTCTGTGCGTCAACGAATAAGGCCGTTAATCAATACTGAGTTTAACCGCTTAGCGCTATTTTGGTTGCCAAGATAGCTTGATTATCTATTTATGCCATAAAAAATCAACTATAAACAGAGTAAATGGTATAATGAAGGGGTTATATAGATACGTTCTGCCACCCATTTCGATGAATATTTCCAAAACGATCAAGAATCTTCTAATTTTGACCCACTAACCAGAATCCATTTTATGAATTCATTGGTTGTCATTATAGAATGTACTTTTAGTAACCTGTTTTTTTATTCCTACTTGCTATGGCTTTTGATGTAGACATGATTCAGCGCGTTTACGCTAACCTCGGCGAACGCGTCGAAGCAGCCCGGCAGGCAGTGGGCAAACCGCTGACCCTGTCGGAGAAAATTTTATACAGCCACTTATTTGCTGGGCCTGGTTCGTCGGCCCAACCGACTCGCTCGTTCGAGCGCGGTAAAGCCTATGTGGATTTCGCACCCGACCGGGTAGCCATGCAGGATGCAACGGCGCAAATGGCCCTGTTGCAATTCATGCAGGCCGGTCGGCCAAAGGTAGCCGTTCCATCAACGGTTCACTGCGACCACCTGATTCAGGCTGAAGTAGGAGCGGAGCAGGATTTAGATATTGCCAGAAACAAAAACAAAGAAGTCTATGACTTTTTGGCGTCTGTCTCTGATAAATATGGTATCGGTTTCTGGAAACCAGGCGGTGGTATCATCCACCAGGTGGTGCTGGAAAACTACGCATTTCCGGGGGGCATGATGATCGGTACCGATTCGCATACGCCAATGGCGGGCGGACTGGGTATGATCGCCATCGGTGTCGGTGGGGCTGATGCCTGCGACGTGATGGCGGGTTTAGCCTGGGAACTGAAAATGCCGAAATTGATCGGGGTTAAACTGACCGGCAAACTGAGTGGCTGGTCGTCGGCAAAAGACGTTATTCTTCGCGTTGCGGGTATCCTGACCGTTAAGGGGGGCACCGGTTGCATTGTCGAGTACTTCGGCGAAGGCGCCGAAACGCTGTCGGCAGCCGGTAAAGGTACCATCTGTAACATGGGTGCTGAGATTGGGGCTACTACCTCGATCTTCGCCTACGACGACAAGATGGGCGATTACCTCCGGGCGACCAACCGGGCTGAAATTGCCGATGCTGCCCAGGCCGTGAAAGCAGACCTCCGCTCGGATGAGGAAGTGTATGCAGACCCCGCAGCCTACTACGATCAACTGATCGAAATCAATCTGTCGGAGCTGGAGCCCCATATCAACGGTCCATTCACCCCCGATCTGGCCTGGCCGCTGTCTAACTTTGCCAAAGCCGTCAAGGAAAATAACTGGCCCGCCAAACTGGAAGTTGGTCTGATTGGTTCCTGCACCAATTCAAGCTACGAAGATATGACCCGCTCGGCGTCTATTGCCGCTCAGGCTACCGCCAAGCATCTGAAAACCAAAGCGGAGTTCACCGTAACGCCGGGGTCTGAACTGGTTCGATTTACGGCCGAACGGGATGGTCTGCTGGATACGTTCGAACAAATTGGTGGGGTTGTGCTGGCGAATGCCTGCGGTCCCTGCATTGGGCAGTGGGCCCGTCATATGGACGATCCAACCCGGAAGAACTCGATCATTACGTCTTTCAACCGGAATTTTGCCAAACGGAATGATGGTAACGCCAGCACGCACGCCTTCGTGGCCTCGCCCGAAATCGTAACCGCGTTTGCGATTGCCGGTGACCTGACGTTTAACCCGATGACCGATACGCTGACCAATGAAAACGGCGAGCAGGTGAAACTGGATGAGCCGCAGGGTATCGAGCAACCGGTAAAAGGCTATGCTGTCGACGACGCGGGCTACCAGGCGCCCGCTGAAGATGGTTCGGGTGTTTCGGTTATCGTTAGTCCAACGTCCGACCGGCTGCAACTGCTGGCTCCGTTTGCTCCCTGGGAAGGGACCGACCTGACAGGGTTGAAACTGCTGATCAAAGCGAAAGGCAAGTGTACAACCGACCATATTTCGATGGCAGGTCCGTGGTTGAAATACCGTGGTCACCTCGACAACATTTCGAACAACATGTTGATTGGCGCGGTAAACTTCTACAATGAGAAGACCAACAGCGTAAAAAATCAACTGACGGGTGAATATGGTGAAGTGCCGGCTGTACAACGCGCTTACAAAGCCGCTGGCATCGGGTCAATCGTGGTAGGTGACGAAAACTACGGTGAAGGATCATCCCGTGAACACGCGGCTATGGAACCCCGTTTCCTGGGTGTTCGGGCCATTTTGGTACGTTCATTTGCCCGTATTCACGAAACGAACCTGAAAAAGCAGGGTATGCTGGCCTTAACGTTCGCTAACCCCGCCGATTACGATAAAATTCAGGAAGACGATACCATCGACATCGAAGGCCTGACGGAATTCGCACCAGGTCGTCCGCTCGAAATCGTCTTGCACCACGCCGATGGCACGACGGATGAGTTTCTGGTTAACCACACGTACAACGAAGGTCAGATCGAGTGGTTCAAAGCGGGTGCTGCCCTGAATATCATTCGGATGAAGCAGAGCGCGTAAGCAACCCTATTTTTAGTAGTAAAACAGGTCGGCCGATTGTCAATTGACAATCGGCCGACCTGTTTTTATGCATATGAGATCGGGAGTTTACAGGCTTTTACAGTAAAAAAAGCGGAAATCAACGCTTTTACAGACATCGTTTTTCCATCCACAATTGATGACTTTCTGACTAGGCTTGCTTAGCTTGATCAACCTGAATGGTCCCTGCCCGACGTCGACAGCCAGCCAAAATCCTTCCTTGACGTTTGTGGCGATCGAAGCCAGAGCCGCCCATCAAAGCCGTGAAAGAAATGGAGAAGGGGATGTTGTACGCAGGACTAAACTAACTAAAGTGCTTTACAACGATCCGTGACACCGCTTCGAATTAAGGTACGGCTCGTTGCGAAACACTTTACCACTTATCGTCAGATGAAAATTTTATATCTCGGGTACGTATTGATGGGGCTGCTGCTGACGACTGTTCGGTTGCATGGGCAGCAGACCGGCAAAGGTGACCGGCTAACTGGACTTAATTTTGCTACCCGGAGCCCGGTACTTGGCCGACAGGGTATGGTGGCGACGAGCCATCCGCTGGCTACCCAGATTGGTCTGGACGTATTGAAACAGGGTGGCACAGCCGTCGATGCAGCCATCGCGGCCAATGCGGCATTGGGCGTAGTTGAACCCAATAATGGCGGAATTGGGGGTGATCTATTCGCCATTGTCTGGTCGGCCAGGGAGCGAAAGCTATACGGCCTGAATGCCAGTGGACGATCGCCCAGCGGGCTGACGTATCAGGCAATGAAAGAAATGCTGGGAAGCCGTACGCAGATTCCGCTTTACGGTCCGTTGTCGGTTTCGGTACCGGGCACCGTGGATGGCTGGTTTCAACTGCACAAACGGTTCGGCAAATTGCCAATCGCTAAACTGCTGGCGCCCAGCATTCGGTATGCCCGCGAAGGGGTGCCCGTTCCACAGGTGATTGCCTACTCCTGGCAGGTGGCCGTTCAGCGCCTGACCGCCCAGGAAACGGTTATCAACGAGTTTACTAATTTTCGTAAGACGTTTCTCATCGAGGGAAAAGCCCCCACTGAAGGACAGGTATTTCGAAATCTGGATCTGGCCACTACGTATGAGAAAATTGCCAGTGGAGGGCGGGATGCTTTTTATAAAGGCTCAATCGCCGATGCCATCGACCGCTACGCTCGTCGGGCGGGTTTGTATCTCCGCAAAGCCGATTTGACGGCTCACCAAAGCCAGTGGGTAGAGCCGGTGTCGGTTAACTATCGCGGGTACGACGTGTACGAATTACCCCCAAACGGCCAGGGCGTTGCCGTGCTGCAAATGCTGAATATGCTGGAAGGGTTTGATTTGAAAACAATGGGCCATAATAGCGCTGATTACCTCCATGTGCTGGTAGAAGCCAAGAAGTTAGCCTTTGAAGACCGGGCGCGTTATTATGCCGATCCAGATTTTACTAAAATACCCCTCAACTGGCTGATTTCCAAAGAATATGCTGCCCAGCGACGCAAGCTGATTGATCCAAAGAAAGCCGCCGAACGCATTGACGCTGGCATGCCGACCCTGCGCAACGGCGATACGGTCTACCTGACCGTTGCCGATGATCAGGGTAACATGGTGTCATTAATCCAAAGCAATATGCTGGAGTTTGGCAGTGGCATGGTGCCTGACGGACTGGGGTTTGTGTTTCATAACCGAGGGACAAGCTTCAACTTACAACCCGATCATGCTAACGTTTATAGTCCGGGTAAGCGCCCATTCTCGACCATTATTCCCGGCTTCGTTACCAAAAATGGCGAGCCGTTTCTGAGTTTTGGCGTCATGGGTGGCGCCATGCAGCCCCAGGGTCATGTACAGGTATTGTGCAACATCATTGACTTCGGGATGAACGTTCAGGAAGCGGGCGATGCGGCCCGATTTAGTCATTCCGGCAGTGGTGAGCCCATTGGCGGGCTCATGACCGATGGCGGACGGCTGGCGCTCGAAAGCGGAGTTTCGAGCGATGTGCGGACGGAGCTTGAAAAGCGCGGGCATCACCTGACCGGGACGGATTTTTTTGGTGGGTATCAGGCCATTCAGTGGGATGCCGTGAACCGAATTTACCGGGGCGCGAGCGAAATGCGTAAAGATGGTCAGGCCGCTGGTTACTAGCCGTTGCCAAACGGGCTGAGCTACGTTCGTTTAGCTAGATAAGCGCTCAGAATTTCTTCCCGAATCAGTACGGTTCGGCCAATCCGTTCGCTGGTCAGCCTGCTTTGGTCTAAGTAGCTTTTTAACTTGCCAACCGTGATATGCAACGCTATGGCTGCTTCCGGGAGGGTATAAAACAGGGTTCCTTGTATGTGCCTGGGCATGAATCTGATAAGTTGTCCACCTCTCCTTTGAAGGATATACAGCTTACACTATACCAAGAATTTGTTAAAGAAAAATTTTATAAACCACCCAGGTATACCCTTTTTGGGAAAGTCTTGATGGATTCTTCAGGGTGAATCTGATCCTGATCAAAGGTGATAGTTCTTTATTTTTCCAGTTTTTATAGGCTTGCTTTAGGCCTGCTTTTGCTATTGATCGAACAAGTTTCGCCAGATGATATATACCCAACATGTTGTTGGTAAATGATTTTTTTCAGGTACTCAGCATAAGGCAATGGTAAACACTACGTATACAAAAATCAGCCGCCGGATCGGCTGGTTTTTCGGGGGGCTGATCGCCTTCAGTGCAAGCGTTGTATTTCAGCGATGTGGTGTCGAGAAACCTGCAGCCATTGCCCAACTGGCCGACAAACTTCCCGCCAAACTCGACTACAACCGGCACGTCAAACCCATACTGTCGGATAAATGCTTTCTGTGCCATGGTCCCGACAAGGCTAGCCAGAAAGGCGGGCTGGAACTGGCAACGCGCGAAGGTGCCATGGCCGCCCTCAAAGACTCACCGGGTAAACACGCCATCGTACCCGGTGATTTGGGCAGCAGTGCGCTATACCAACGCATCATTACGACGGACGAGAAGGAAATGATGCCGCCCAAAGCCTCGAACCGGGTACTGACGGATTATGAGAAAGCCGTGCTGTTTAAGTGGATCGAACAGGGCGCCGAATATAAACCGCACTGGGCGTTGATCAAACCAGAAAAACCGCAATTGCCCAGCGTACAACAGGCGCAGTGGCCCCAAAATCCAATCGACTTCTTTGTCCTTAAGAAGATGGAGGAAAACGGGCTCAAACCATCTCCGCAGGCCGATAAAGAAACGCTGCTACGTCGGGTGTCGCTTGATTTAACGGGGCTGCCACCAACCCTCGACGAGATCGATGCGTTTCTGGCTGATACCTCGCCAAATGCCTACGAAAAAGTGGTGAATCGGTTGGTGCAATCCCCTCATTACGGCGAGAAAATGGCGGTTGACTGGCTGGATCTGGCCCGCTACGCGGATACTCATGGCTACACCGTTGACCGGCCCCGGCCCATGTGGCCCTGGCGGGATTGGGTGATTCAGTCATTCAATAAGAACCGTCCGTTCAGCCAGTTTCTGACCTGGCAACTGGCGGGCGATCTGTTGCCTAGGCCCACGCGGGAACAGCGGCTGGCAACGGGTTTCAACCGGAATCACTCCCAGAATATGGAGGGGGGCATTATCAACGAGGAGTTTCGGGTCGAATACGTAGCCGACCGCACCAATACACTGGGAACGGCCATGCTGGGTCTGACGGTCGAGTGCGCCCGTTGCCACGATCACAAATTCGATCCCATCTCCCAGAAAGACTATTACAGCCTTTTTGCTTTTTTCAACAACATCGACGAAGTCGGCCAGATTTCCTGGGATGATGCCATGCCGGTACCGACCATGCTCTTGACCGATAAGAAACAGGATAGCCTGCTGGCTTACATCGACGCCAAGATCAAAACGGTCGAAACCGCGCTCAATCAAACGGTCCGTAGCGAGCAAAAAGCATTTGACCAGTGGCAGGCTAAAATCGGTCCGTCGCTTCCCGTTGAGCTGAAGGCCGGTTTACAAGCACATTTTACGTTCGACAGGCTGATTGACGGTCGATTTGTTAGTGACATCAACCCGAAAGACAGCGGCAACGTGGCTGATCCGGTGCTGGTGCCGGGGAGACGGGGAAACGCCTTTCAATCCAACGGTGACGATATTCTCAGGCTGGGGCAGGTGGGTGTTTTCAACCGGGCGCAGCCTTTTTCAATCGGCGTGTGGGTGAACATTCCCAACGACGTAGTGAAAGCAGCGCTCATTCACAAAGGCAATGGCGACATTCTATACAATTTTCGGGGGTATTACCTGAATATCCGTGATGGGAAAGCGGAGTTGCTAATGGCCCACACCTGGCCCTATAACAGCCTGGTTCGGGTGAGTCGGCAACGGCTGCCGACAGAAAAATGGATTCACCTGACCATGACCTACGACGGTTCCAGCAAAGCCAATGGCCTCCGACTTTACGTTGACGGTAAGGAAATGGCGCTGCTCACTGAAAAGGACAACCTCTATAAAGACATCCTGTTCAAAGGCAAACAAACGGGCCTGATGGTAGGCGCTGATATGCGGGGACCGGGTTTTAAGAAGGGGGGCGTAGATGAACTGACCGTGTACAACCGGGCGCTGACACCCCCGGAAGTGCGGGCGCTGGCCCAGTTTGGGGCGACTGTTACGTCCATGCCGGGTGAGCCACTGATTGGTTATTATCTCAGTAACGTATCGCCCGTGTATCGACAGCAGCAACTGGCCTTACAAAAACTACGGGCCGAGCGAAACCGGGTGGTGGAAGACATTCCGGAAACCATGGTGATGGAGGAAATGAAAATACCCCGGCCAACCTTCGTGCTCAAACGGGGTGCCTATGATGTGCCCGGCCAGCGGGTGCAGCCCGACGTACCGGCCAGCGTGTTGCCGTTTTTGCCCGGCTTACCGCGCAACCGGCTGGGATTGGCCCAATGGCTGCTCCATCCCGATAATCCCCTGACCGCCCGCGTGGTGGTGAACCGCTACTGGCAGACGTATTTTGGAACGGGCCTACAGAAGTCGGCGAACAATTTCGGGAATCAGGGCGGACTGCCCACGCATCCTGAATTGCTGGATTGGCTGGCTGTTACGTTCCGGGAGTCCGGCTGGAATATGAAAGCGATGCAAAAGCTGATTGTGCTGTCGGCCACGTATCGGCAGGCATCCCGTGCCACGCCCGAAGGCTTCCGGAAAGATCCGGAAAACACATGGCTGTCGCGCGGGCCTATGTTCCGGCTAACGGCTGAAATGATCCGGGATAATGCTTTGCGGGCCAGTGGACTGCTGGTCGAAAAAATGGGTGGGCCGAGTGTAAAACCCTATCAACCCGACGGCTTGTGGGCCGTCAATAATGCGGTCTATGAACCCGATACTGGCGCAAATCTATACCGCCGGAGTCTGTATACCTTCGTTCGCCGGACCAACCCACCGCCGTCGATGAGTACGTTCGATGCACCCTCTCGCAGCTATTGTGTGGTGCAGCGACAGAAAACCAGTACCCCTCTGCAAGCCCTGATTTTGCTCAACGATCCGCAGTTTGTGGAAGCGGCCAGGGTGGTGGCAGAGCGCTCGTTGGCGCAACAACAAACGCTTCCTGGCCAACTGACGCAGGTATTTCGGGTATTGACCAGCCGAAAACCCACGTCAAAAGAATTGGCCATTCTAACGCGACTGTACCGGCAGGAATACCAGAAATTTAAGCAATCACCGGCAAAAATGCAGGGTTGGCTGCTAGCGGGTGAACATAAATCGAACGTAGTAACCGACCGGCCGGCGCTGGCGGCCGGGGCGGTGGTGGCCAGCACCGTCATGAATTCAGACGCTTTCATTACAAAGCATTAACCCAACAATGCCATGAACGATACCGTAACGCAATCCCTGGCCGATACCTTTAACCGACGGTCGTTTCTAACGAAAGCTACGTTGGGCCTGGGCTCAATAGCCCTTGGGACGTTGTTGCCGCAGCAACTTCTGTCAAAATCAGCACCTGCCGAGCGGGCGTTGTCATCCGCACCGATTATTCCCAAAGCCCGGCGGATCGTGTACATGTGCCAGAGTGGCGGGCCGTCGCAGCTGGAGCTGTTTGATTATAAGCCGTATCTGAAAACGATGCATGGGAAGGACCTGCCTGCTTCAGTACGGAAAGGACAACGGCTAACGAGCATGAGTGCTCAGCAATCGGCGCTGCCGCTGGTGAGTTCCCCCTATGCCTTTGCGCAGCATGGCAAAAGTGGCGCCTGGGTGAGTGAGTTACTGCCGTACACCAGCAAGGTCGTGGATGAACTATGCTTTATCAAATCCATGTATACCGAGCAGATCAACCACGACCCGGCTCTGACGTTCTTCCAGACGGGCAACCAACTCGCCGGGCGCCCCAGTATCGGATCCTGGGTAAGTTACGGGCTTGGGTCGGCGAATGATAATCTGCCCGCGTTTATCGTACTAGTCTCGAAAAATGCCCCACAGGATCAGCCGCTCTACGCCCGGCTTTGGGGTAATGGGTTTTTACCGTCCAGGCATCAGGGCGTGCAGTTTCGCTCCGGCACCGATCCAGTTTTGTACCTGAGCAACCCCGGCGGCTACACATCGTCGGATCGGCGGTATATGCTCGATGCCTTGAAAGACCTCAATCGGGTTCAGGAAGAAATCTACGGTGATCCGGAAATTACCAACCACATTGCGCAATATGAAATGGCTTTTCGGATGCAGGCGTCGGTGCCGGAAGTCAACAACCTGTCGGATGAACCGGACTGGGTGTTTGATCTGTACGGGCCCGAAGCACGGACACCCGGTACGTTTGCCGCCAATTGTTTAATGGCCAGACGCCTGCTGGAACGTGACGTAAAGTTCGTGCAGCTCTATCACCAGGGCTGGGACCAACACGGAGACTTGCCCAAAGGAATTGCCCGGCAGTGCAAAGCGACCGATCAGGCGTCGGCGGCTCTGGTACTGGACCTGAAACAGCGCGGTTTGCTGGAGGATACCATCGTGGTGTGGGGCGGTGAATTTGGCCGGACCAACTACTCGCAGGGGAAGTTGACCAAAGACAACTACGGGCGTGACCATCATCCGCGCTGCTTCACAATGTGGATGGCGGGGGGCGGCATAAAACCGGGCATTACGTATGGCGAGACGGATGAGTTCGGCTACAATATCGTGCGCAATCCCGTTCACGTCCATGATTTCCAGGCGACATTGTTGCACCTGATGGGGGTGAATCACGAAAAACTTACCTACGAATTCCAGGGCCGCCGTTTCCGGTTGACCGACGTAGCCGGGAAAGTAGTGAAGGGCCTTCTGGTTTGACAACAACTCTATTCGCCGGTCCGACGCTTCGGTTTTAGAAACCTTATAAGTGAGTTTGAGTTAGTTTTTTCGGCGATGGTTCGGCGAAGTTGAACCTATGCTCAACACTTCCAGCTCAACCCCACGCTAACGATTGGCTGTCCATAAGCCGCTTACTTTTTTATTTATTGTTCTTTCTGAAGGTAGCTGGTGACACACCCACTCGTTTTCCGAATAAGCGGATAAAGTACTTAGGATCTTCATAACCCAGACGACTGGCAATCTCCTGGATGCTTAAGTTAGTATACACCAGCAAGCGTTGTGCTTCTGTCAACACTGCTTGCTGGATATGATACGTAACCGAAAAGCCGGTAACTGACTTGACCGTATCGTTGAGGTGACTAGCCGATACATTCAGCTGTTGGGCATAGGCCGACGGCTTTTTACAGGTAAGGGCCTGCTGGTTCAGCAACTGACGGAAATTCTTTGTCAACTCCAGGTTGCGCGAGGAGTGGTCCCGGATGCGTTCATATACCTGGGCCTGAAAAATAGCAGCAATTCGGTAAATAACCCCATTGAGCAGTGCCTGAACAAGTTGATGGTAAAAAATGACCATTTTCCGTTCGTTCAGTACCTGATCAAGCAGCGTAAGTATCGTCCTGAACCACTCATTTTCGACCTCATTGATGGCTACTAACGTAACGATTGACAGCGACTGTTCGAGTAAGCCTCTGGCTGTTTCGTCAATCAGTTTGGCATCGAACAGAAGAATCCAGCCCCGACACTGATGGGCAGAACTGACTTGATGAATCTGGCCCGGATAGGATACCAGAAGGGACGTTTTGTTAATAGTAACAGGCTGAAAATCAATATTAAGGTCGGTAGTGCCTTCTTCAAGAAAGAAACAGGTGTAATGGTCATGCCGATGCGGAATAGCCATTTCAATCTGATGCTGTTGTATCACCGGATGAGACAACGGAAAAAGGGCTATCCCGTCCGAAATTTCAGCCATCTGGTACACATGTATGGGTTCTTTGGCCATAGGCTTTGTTTTGGCCTAGTGCCAAAATCCGTGTGCATAGATAGTTGCGTACCGATCCGCTCTGATTTTCAGCTTTTTTCGTAATTCCTTAACCATGGGTATGTAACCCGCAATATAAATTGACGAATAGTTGCTTAGATCTTTAGAATAGGACCATTGGTTCAAACTTTCCAGACTATTGCCCTCAGGGTTGACTATAAAATCAAATTCCGGGTTTTCACGGCTCAAGGTAGCCGGAATCTGGTAGTTATCATGAAGAAATACGCCTGCCTCCAAAGGATAGTCTGTTGGATCGGTCAACTGTTTTAACCCCAATACGTGACCAAGGGCACTACCATCAACCAGGCACAAAACTTTACCCGGTTTTGCCGGTAAGGGTGCCGCATGAGCAGGCCCCACAATGATCTGATCACCCGGCCGAACACGTTGTGCCCAGCGGCTACCGGCTCCCTCATGCCCGGCCTCTACATACAGCGTACAAATTCCTTTCTCAGCCTCCCACCAGGCAGGCGTGTAATCCCGATAGTCAAACTCATCCACCTTACATTTAAGCCGACGGACGCTTTTCCATTTACTCATATCGACGGTCGGCAGGTACAGGTCTATTTCATACATGGTAGCCGGGTTCCATGTTCTGACATCCAGCACGTTGGCATATGCCAACGTTTTTTCCATCAGCTTAAAGGCAGCCCTTTTAATGATATTTGCCATAGCTATTGTTTTTTTCCTGGCAAAAGTAAACGACGCAGATGGGCGATTTGTCCGACAAATGACGGTTTGTGGTGGACAAATCACGCTTTGATGCTGAACTTGCGCCATGGATGGATTAGGTACCTTGGTTTGAATTGTATAATTTTGCTACATGGCACAAATTGAAACGCTGGAAGATTTCTACCAAAAGAAATTCAATTGGTTGCCCGATAACCTGCAACAGGATATTGGGCATTTCAATGTATTTCGATTAGAAGATTGTATTGGGCCAACGGCTGTTCCCGTTCAGTATAGCCGCCGGGATTTTTATAAGATTAGCCTGATCCGGGGGCGAAATGTATATCACTACGCGGATAAGAGCATCGAGATCGAGGGGTCGACACTTATGTTTTTCAACCCGCAGGTGCCCTATGCCTGGGAGTCAAAATCGGAGGATAAAACGGGCTTTTTCTGCATCTTTAAAGAAGCTTTTTTTACCCAGAAAATTCGGGGTAGCGTGCATGAATTGCCCATGTTCAGCGCGGGTGGCAAACCTTCTTATTTACTTGATCCGTCTCAGGATGAACATGTTAGTCAATTATTTGTGAAAATGATTGATGAAATGAACGGTGATTACCAGTATAAGTATGACCTGCTTAGAAACTACGTAACGGAGTTGATTCACTATGCGCTCAAAATGCAGCCCTCCGAAACGCTCTACCAGCACGCCGATGCCAAATCCCGGATTACGGCCGTTTTTACCGAATTACTGGAGCGCCAGTTTCCCATCGAATCGCCGGCGCAGCGGTTTAAGCTGCGGTCAGCCAACGACTTTGCCCAGCAGCTTTCGGTGCATGTGAATCACCTGAACCGGTCCATTCGGGAAACAACCGGCCGAACCACAACCGACCATATTGCGGAACGCCTGGCAAGTGAAGCCAAAGCCTTACTGAAGCATACCGACTGGAATATTGCCGAAATCAGTTATAGCCTTGGCTTTGAAGAACCCGCTCATTTCAATAACTTTTTTAAAAAGCAGACCCAATTGACACCCTCCGCGTATCGTACTGTTTGAATTTTGCAAGTATTCGTTTGAATGGCGCAAGCACCACCGCCTTGACACCCATTAATTTTGCTCTCGTTAAACGAGCAAAATTATGGTCAATGAAAAAGTTTGGTTTGTTACCGGGGCGTCTAAGGGCTTGGGCCTTAGCCTAGTTACCCAATTGCTGGCGGCTGGCCACTCCGTAGCCGCTACATCCCGACATGAGGACGAATTAATCAGGGCTGTTGGCCCACCGAGCGCCCATTTCTTACCCTTGCAGGTCGATCTGGCCAACGAGGCTAGTGTCGCGCTGGCTATTCAGAAAGCCCATGATACTTTCAACCGTATTGACGTAATCGTTAATAACGCAGGCTACGGCATCGGCGGCAGCATCGAGGAACTAACGGATCAGGAAACCAGGGCTAGTTTCGACGTCAACGTATTTGGCATGTTGAACGTGATCCGGAAGATAATGCCGTACCTGCGCGCCCAACAGTCCGGGCACATCATCAACATTTCGTCCATTGCCGGTATCGCGGGCAACACGGGTTGGGCAGTTTATGCCGCCACAAAATTTGCCGTCATAGGACTTTCTGAAGTGCTGGCTCAGGACGTTAACTCATTCGGTATCAACGTAACGGTAGTCGTTCCGGGTGCTTTTCGCACCAGTTTCCTCACGCCCGACTCCCTCATGCTGGCTGAGCATCCCATTGATGCTTACGCCGACGTTCGGGCGTCACACGCTAAGTACCTGACAATGGATGGTGCCCAGGCTGGTGATCCCGAAAAAGCGGCAGCGGTCCTGATTCAGGTCGCGAACCAGGTGAATCCCCCCCTTTATTTACTTCTGGGCAGCGATGCTTATCAGCGGGCGATGAACAAGCTTGACCTGCTTAACAACGCCTTTACACGTCAGGAAGCATTGACTACATCAACGGATTTTACCTACTAAAAAACAAAACATTTCCATGAATACACAACAGATTTGGTTCGTTACCGGAGCTTCCAAAGGCCTTGGCCTTTCATTAGTGAAACAATTGCTGAGCCAGGGCTTTTCCGTGGCCGCTACGTCCCGAAATACCGACGATCTACGCCAGGCTGTGGGCATTTCCGATACCCGCTTTTTGCCCCTGGCCGTAGACTTAAAAACCGAAGCTAGTGTGGCAGAGGCTATCAACACCACCATTGATCACTTTGGCCGTATCGACGTCGTGGTAAATAATGCGGGCTATGGGTTGTTAGGCAGTATCGAAGAACTGACCGATCAGGAAGCGCGCGAAAATTTCGATGTGAATGTGTTCGGTTCGCTGAACGTCATCCGGAATGTTATGCCACATCTGCGCGCCCAGCAGGCCGGGCACATTATTAATATCTCATCCATTGGTGGTTTCACGGGTGCATTCCCAGGATTTGGTATTTATTGTGCCACCAAGTTTGCGGTTGAGGGTTTCTCGGAATCGCTGGCTGCGGAGTCCAGCGCATTTGGTATCAACGTAACGGTGGTTGAGCCGGGCTACTTCCGAACGGATTTTCTTTCCTCCAGCTCGTTGGGCGTTCCGACTCGCCAGATTGACGCTTACGAAGCCGTCAGGCAGTCGCAGGTAGCTCACCAGACGGCGATCGCCGGGAATCAGCCGGGCGACCCTGAAAAAGCTGTTGCCGCGCTGATTCAACTGGCGTCGGTCGAAAACCCGCCGATGCATTTATTCTTAGGCCAGGATGCCTACGATATGGCGTATGTGAAAATAAAGGCCGTTCAAAACGACCTGGAAACCTGGAAGGACGTAACGGTGTCAACCGGTTTTACCGTTGACGCCTAAAAATTAAAAGAAATCATAAGGTGTTGACTATGAATATACTGCCTTACACTTTATGCGAAATTACAGGATCATGGAAACTAAACCATACATTGGCCTTTGGGTCACTAAAGACGGGTATATCCGTCATGAACTTCTGCCGAATGGCCGCTACGATGAAGCCAGAGGGTCCCGTAAAAGCGCGTACCAGGGTCGTTATACGCTGGAGGGAAACCACATTGAGTACGTAGACGATACCGGATTTACGGCTGACGGCGACTTTCGGGATGGCATTCTTTATCATGCCGGGATGGTCCTTTACAAAGAAGAGACGACCTAATTCCTGTTTTGGTAGAAATAACGTTTTTGCAACGTACTGGTAGACAGTGTACTATCAAAACGAGTGAACAAGCGTCTTTGACGAACGCCTGCTCACTCGTTTTGATTTCTCTGCTACGTATAGCTGGGGATTTACCTAAATCCGTTCAGCCAGATACGCGGCTACTTCAGCCAGCCGGTTTGAAAAGCCCCATTCGTTGTCATACCAGGCAGCTACCGACAACAGATCGCCTTCTTTCATGGTCAGCGGTAGATCAATAATAGACGAATGCGGATCGCCAACAATGCGCGACGAGGCCCATTCCCCTTCTAATACGTCCATCACCCCTTTCAGTGGACCTTCTGCAGCCGCCTTGCGGAACGCATCGTTTACCTCCTGCACCGTGCAGGGTTTTTCGGTAAGCAGGTTTAATTCGGCGATGCTGCCCGTGCGGGTTGGTACCCGATACGCTTTGCCGGTGATCTTGAGATCAGGCCAGATAAACTGCAACGCCCGCGCGGCTCCCGACGACGAAGGAATAATATTTTCAGCGGCTGCCCACGAATCGCGCCGGTCTTTCATCGGCTGATCGGTTAGGGACTGCGTGTTGGTATAGGAGTGAACCGTCGAGAAGAGTCCGGACGTGATGCCAAAGTTTTCTTTAATGACTTTCACCACCGACGCCAGCCCATTGGTCGTGCAACTGGCCATGCTGATAATCTTATGGTTTTCCGGATCGAACGAATCCAGGTTGATGCCTTTCAATAAAACCGCGTCGCAATCGGCCAGCGATTTGCTGGGGGCGCTGACCAAAACGTACTTGGCGCCCCGGTCGAGGTGAGCCTGTGCCCCGGCGCGGGTGGTGGCCCGGCCTGTACAGTCGACCACCAGATCGACGCCCAGAGCTGCCCAATCCGGTACCTCTTTGGCTGAATTGATGTATGGAATTTTTCGATCACCAACGGTAATATGGCCCTCTCCGCCCGAAACCGGCTCTGTCCAGCGCCCGTAATTGGTATCGACTTCAAACAAAGCCGCCAGCGTAGGCTCATCTTTAATGTCTGAGATAGAAACGGGAACGAACAAGTTGTGGCTAAGACCAACCCGAAGGAACTGCCGTCCAATTCGGCCGAACCCGTACAAGGCAATACGTTTCATACTGATTGTGATTAGATGGTTTGCGTAAGTATTGTTTCAGCAGGAGATGGCAGAATCCATCCTTCACCAGGGCTGAATCCATTGTCATCGTCCTATAAAGTCAACACGGTAAACGCGTCTACAGTTACCAAATCGCCTGTGTTAATTTATGAATAGGCCAAAATCTCACTGGTGAACAGGAAGCAGGACCGGCTGAAAACCCCGCCCGACTGGCTGCCAAACTCAGGCTCTATTGTAGACTTTTAATACAGGCTCGCGTAAGATGCGCCCTTTATCGAATAGGACGAAGGTGATCATGTCGGCTAAATCCTGCGGATCGACCCAGGTTGTAAAATCAGCGTCGGGCATAGCCTGCCGATTCGTGGATGTATCGATGGTGCTGGGCACGATAACGGTCGAAACAATACTGGTCGACTTACCACTGGCATTGATGATGTCCGATAATTGGAACAGCAACGACTTCGACAGGGCATAGGCGACCAGATGCTGCCCCGCCTGCACGTCCAGCGCCGGGCGAGCCCCAATCAGTACAAACCGACCACCGGTTGGTTGCTGGGTCATGTGGGCGAAAATCGGTTGTACGGCGTTGTAGGCTGTTTTGAAGTTCATCGTTAGCATGTTGTCGATCAGCGTGGCATCCGTCTCCAGCAACGAACCCGGCGCAAACCCGCCCGCCAGTAGCACAGCCGCGTCGATGGGCCCATGATTCGATATGACTTGTTGAACCAACGCGTCAACCGCCCCGGCATCGGTTAGGTCGACTGGATACGAAAACAGTTCACCAGGGGAGTCGGCCGATCGTTGATGGGTATTCGTGGCGGCATGCACTGTGGCAATAACCCGATGCCCCTGATTTAGCAAGGTTTGTGTGACGACGTGGCCTAAGCCTCCCGATGCGCCCGTTAGAAAAATGGTTGCCATAAAGAGTGTGACAGCTTGTGTTTTAGTTGATAAGATAAGGGTTTCAATCTGTAATTATTGATAAAATCGTTCGTAGACCCGCTCTTTGATCATGGCACTTATCGTATTAAAATCTTCCTGGCTGGGTATAATCGGGATAGATAGTAAGTGCATGGGTATGGGTGAGTTCCCCGCTTCGTAGGGCGGTTGCGCATAGGGGAAGGGATTGAGCGAAAACCCCTGTCGTTCGTAAAACTGAATCCGTCGGCGGCTGATATCGGCCTCGGCCCGTTCGACTTCCAACACATAATAGAAACTGTCGATACGTAGTAGCTCGTCGAGCGCCCGCTGGCCTAACTGGTTGCCACGCCGGGTTGGGTCAATGGCAAAATGCTCGACAAATAGTACGGACGGCCATTGCCAGTAGATGATAAATCCAACGAGCTGGCCCTGATCGATCAATGCGCACAGATGCATATCGGAGCAGGAGAGAAGCTGACGTAGCGCATTAAAACGGCGTCGTTCATTTGCTGGAAATGAGGATTCATACCAGGTCTGGATGGTGGACAGATGTGGGTGTTCAGCCGTGATTCGTAGAAAAGTCATACTCAAAAATAGGCCAGCCTGCCCTCATAACTCAATTAAACGGGTGCTTTGGCTAAAAGTAAGGCTACTGACTGGTTCGATAAACTCCTCAGTTGAACCAATTCCTGATATAGTTATATTTTAAGAAGTTTAACAGAAAGTCAGGGGTTTTATCTTTACTTTTTTAATGTGTTTTTAATGAACCGGTGTAAATTTGTTTTTCTAGCCGGTATGGACATACGTCGACGAAATTTTCTGGTGTACCGAATCCTATGCTTTCTGATGGCGCTTCACGTCCTCAATAGCAGCATAGACACGCCTGATAGGACTACGCTATCAGGTCGGGCCACTACGTACCACAAAGACTTGTCGATCAATGAAATAGAGAGTATCAGCGAGTTTGTACTGGAAAAGTGCCTGGGTATGGCGGATGCAATCCCGGAACATGATGACCCGGACGATGAGACTGAAGCTGC
This sequence comes from Spirosoma jeollabukense, assembly GCF_054777855.1. Classification (NCBI taxonomy): domain Bacteria; kingdom Pseudomonadati; phylum Bacteroidota; class Cytophagia; order Cytophagales; family Cytophagaceae; genus Spirosoma; species Spirosoma jeollabukense. The sequence goes on along the minus strand of NZ_BAAHAD010000005.1, from coordinate 237,215 downwards.
CGAACAGGAACAGGACTACGCGTTCACGCAACTGTTCCGGTTTACCCCCCTGTTGCCGTCCATTCATTATCTGACGAGAAGCACCTTATATTTTCGACCGGCCCACATGCCGATAGCCGTGTCGGAGATTATTGCCCCACCCCCTCAGTACAGGGCCTGAGCCAACGCTCGTACGCATTGCCGTATTGAGTTTTGGATGGGCTGCTTGAACGATCCATATCGTTTCCCTACCCTTTTTGCTACGTTCTTTTTATGTCAATTTCCAGCGACCTGGTTAGTTGAGAATCCATGTGGTTTTTCAGGTAGCGGTTGCTGATTTATCACTCTGTATATGAAAAACAAGGTAAGTCTGATGCCCCTGCTGGTCGGTTTACTGCTGGTTAGTTGCGCCACCAAAGACAACGGCGCGGAAAGTGAGCCGCCGGAGACACTGACACTGCCCGTGGTTCAACTGACACGACAATCGACAACGCTGAAACGGGACTACGTGAGTCGGTTAGAAGCCACACAAAATGTCGAGATCCGGGCTCGTGTGTCTGGTTTTCTGGAGAAAATTTACGTGGATGAAGGGCAGACGGTCCATAAAGGGCAATTACTCTTCAAATTGAATGAAGCCGAATACCAGGCCGAATTCGACCGGGCGAGTGCCAACCTCAATAGTGCTATTGCCAAAGCCAAAACCGATGAAGTTGAAATGGGGCGGGTGCAATTGCTGGTCGATAAAAAGATCGTGTCGCCCTCGGAACTGGAACTGGCGAAGGCCAAACTTGAAGCGGCACGGGCGGCTATTGACGAAATGAAATCGATTCGCGCAACGGCCGCACTACGGCTGTCGCATGCGGGTATCAAAGCGCCTTTTGATGGGACGATCAACCGGATTCCATTCAAGATGGGGAGTTTAATCGAGGAAGGAGCCCTGCTGACGACCGTTTCCGACGTGCGGGATGTGTATGCTTACTTCGACGTATCGGAGAAGGAATACCTGAATTACCTCAAAAAGAATCCCAAACGCGACGGTCGGAATGGGCAGGAAGTCGAAATGCTGCTCGCCGATGAAACGCCCTACGCCTACAAAGGACGCATCGAAACGATGGAAAGTGTCTTTGAAGAAGGGGCGGGCACGATTGCCTTCCGGGCGCGTTTCCCGAATCCCAACAAATTGCTCCGGCACGGCGCTTCCGGTAAAATTCGCCTGGCCAACCCGGTCAATGATGCGCTGCTGGTGCCTCAGAAAGCAGTATTTGAGGTGCAGGACAAGAACTACGTCTATGTGGTTGATGCGGCCAACAAAGTGAAAACCCGAAGTTTCGTGCCGCAGGGACGGGTAGACAGCAACTACATTGTCCTGTCGGGTCTAAAAGCGGGTGAGCGGGTCGTTTACGAAGGCATTCAGAACATCCGCGATGGTATGCTGATCATTCCCAAAGCATTTTCTGCCGACACGGTATCGTCTTCCAACACGGTTGCTAAACAATAACAGGTTCTCGGTTTACGGTTTCTGGTATACGGTTGGCTGACACATAAGTAGCTCGCGTCAGCCAACCGTATACCAGAAACCGTAAACCGAACCGACCACTGTAAACGGTTTTCTCATGTTTGATTTATTTATAAAAAGACCGCTGCTATCGGCGGTGATTTCGGTTGTCATTACGTTGCTGGGGGTGCTGGCGCTGACGGGCTTGCCAGTCACGCAGTTTCCCGACATTGTTCCGCCCTCCGTTACGGTAACGGCCAAATACACAGGCGCTAACGCCGAAGTGGCTACCAAAGCGGTTGCCATGCCGCTGGAACGGGCCATCAACGGGGTGCCGGGCATGGTATACATGAACTCGGTGTCGGGCAATGACGGCAGCACGATTATTCAGGTGTTTTTCAACGTAGGCACCGATCCCGATCTGGCGGCCATGGGCGTGCAGAACCGCGTAACCACCGTGTTGGACGAACTGCCCGAAGAAGTCATCAAGGCGGGGGTATCGACCGAAAAAGAGGTGAACAGTATGTTGCTTTACCTCAATATTTTCAGTGAAGACCCGTCGGTCGACGAGAAGTTCATTTACAACTTCGCCGACATCAACGTACTGGCCGAACTCAAGCGGATTGATGGCGTGGGCTTTGTCGACATTATGGGCTCGCGGGAATATTCGATGCGCGTCTGGCTCAAACCCGACCGGATGACGGCCTACGACGTATCGTCCGACGACGTTATTGCGGCCATTCGTAGGCAGAATGTGGAGGCAGCCCCCGGAAAAGCGGGCGAAAGCGCCGACCGGAAACCCAATATGCTTCAATACGTATTGCGCTATAGCGGTAAGTTCTTCGAGCCCAAACAATACGAAAATCTGGTGCTGCGGGCCGAACCAGACGGCTCGATTTTGCGCCTGAAAGATGTGGCCGAGGTGGAATTCGGGTCGCTGGATTACGACGTATTATCCAAAACCGACGGCCGACCATCGGCGTCGATCATGCTGAAACAACGCCCTGGCTCCAACGCCCGGGATGTGATCAACAACGTGAAAGCCCGCATGGCGGAGTTGAAGAAAACGAACTTTCCGCCCGGCATGACCTACAACTTCGCCTATGACGTATCGCGCTTTCTGGATGCGTCCATACATGAAGTTATCCGCACGCTGATCGAGGCATTCGTACTGGTGTTCCTGGTCGTGTTTCTGTTCTTGCAAGACTGGCGTTCCACGCTGATCTGTGCGCTGGCCGTGCCGGTCGCATTGGTCGGTGCCTTTGCGTTCATGAGCCTGATCGGGTTTTCGATTAACCTGCTCACCCTGTTTGCGCTGGTGCTGGCCATCGGTATCGTAGTCGACAACGCCATTGTGGTCGTTGAAGCCGTACACGCTAAAATGGCCGAAAACGGGGCTGGCCATCTGTCGCCACGAGCCGCTACGTTTGCTGCCATGAAGGAAATCAGCGGGGCGCTGGTCGCGATTACGCTGGTGATGTCGGCGGTGTTTGTGCCGGTCGCGTTCATGTCGGGTCCGGTTGGGATTTTCTATCGACAGTTCTCGCTAACGCTGGCGGTTGCCATTGTTATTTCCGGCGTCAATGCCGTTACGTTAACCCCGGCTTTATGCGCGCTCTTGCTACGTAATACCCACGGCCATGCGCCCAAGGGCCTTTTAGGGCGCTTTTTTGCCAGTTTCAACCGAGGCTTCGACAAACTAACGGGTCGCTACCAGGGCTTGCTCAACCGGGTGGCCAGCCGGGGTTTGGTAACGGTGGCGATGTTTCTGGTATTCGTGGCCGGCACCTGGGGCATCAGTTCACTCCTGCCCAGCGGGTTCATTCCGACTGAAGATCAGGGCATGATTTACGTCAACGTAACGACTCCGGTTGGGGCAACCGTCAAACGGACCGAAGACGTTCTGGATAAAATTCAACAGGTTGCATCGAAAATGGAGGCCGTCGAGAACGTATCGACGCTGGCGGGGTATAGTCTGATGACCGATGGCGTGGGAGCGTCTTACGGGATGGGGATGATCAACCTGAAAACCTGGGATCAGCGGACTCAAACGATGGAGGACATTATTGCCGCGCTGGAAGCGAAAACCCGGCCCATTCAGGATGCCAGCATCCAGTTCTTTCCGCCACCCACCGTTCCCGGCTTCGGGAATTCCAGCGGTTTTGAACTACGGATGCTCGACCGTACGGGCTCCGGCGATCTGCAAAAGACCAAAAAAGTGGCCGATGAGTTCATTGCGGCCTTGAAAAAACGGCCTGAAATCGGAAACGCGTTTACGAGTTTCGACCCAAGTTTTCCGCAGTATCTGTTGCAGGTCGATCAGGACAAAGCCGCTCAGAAAGGTGTGTCGATTGACAACGCCATGAGTACGCTGCAAACGCTGATGGGAAGCTATTATGCCTCCAATTTCATCCGTTTCGGGCAGATGTACAAAGTCATGGTGCAGGCCCTGCCCGAATACCGGGCCAAGCCCGAGGACGTACTGGCGCTGCGGGTCAAAAACGATCAGGGCGAAATGGTGCCGTTCGCCAACTTTATCAGCCTCAAGCGGGTGTACGGGCCGGAGCAGATTACCCGCTACAACATGTACATGTCGGCCCTCATCAACGGCGACCCGGCACCGGGCTACAGCAGTGGCGATGCCCTGAATGCCGTTCAGGAAGTGGCCGCGAACGTACTACCACGCGGCTACTCGTTTGAATGGTCAGGCATGTCGCGGGAGGAAGTCTTGTCGGGCGATCAGGCTATTTACATCTTTCTGCTCTGTCTGATCTTCGTGTACCTGCTGCTGGTGGCGCAGTACGAAAGCCTGTTTTTGCCGTTGTCGGTACTGCTGTCGTTACCGGCGGGGATTTTTGGCTCGTTTTTGTGCCTGCAACTGGCGGGGCTGCAAAACAACATTTATGCGCAGGTTTCGCTGGTTATGCTCATCGGTTTGCTGGGAAAAAATGCCATTCTGATCGTGGAATTTGCCAACCAGCGTCAGCAGGAGGGACTCTCCATTGTGAAGGCGGCTATTGAGGGAGCTGTCACGCGGTTACGACCAATTCTGATGACGTCCCTGGCCTTTACTGCCGGGCTGATTCCGCTCTGTATTGCCTCTGGGGCCGGAGCCGTAGGAAACCGATCCATTGGTACGGCGGCTGCGGGCGGCATGCTCATTGGCACCGTATTTGGGCTGGTGCTGGTGCCGGGCCTTTATAGTCTGTTTGCTAAACTGGCGCAGCGATTCGCATCGAAAACCCCACCTGCCGACGACGAATCATTGCCACATATCCCTTCCAAGAAAACAAATGGTGCCTTACTTGAACAAGCCTAAAATGGGTTATCGTCTCGGTTTGCTTCTTTTTCTGGTCAGCCTGAGCGGTTGCCGGGTTATGCATACGCCACCGAAAATGCCGGACGTTTCACTACCCGTATCGTTTGCGGGCAGCACCGACTCTACCACTATCGGGCGTTTACCCCGGCAAACTCTCTTTGCCGATAAAAATCTGGTGCAACTGATTGATACGGCATTGACCCAAAATCCTGATCTTCGGATGGCGCTCCAACGTATCGAGATGGCGCAGGCCAGTTTCCAGATCAGCCGGGGTGCGTTGCTGCCGAGCGTGAACGCCGTTGCTGCCGCCGGGGTTGACCGATACGGAAAATATACCCTGAACGGCGTGGGAAATTATGACACGAATCTATCCGAAAACATAGTCGGTCAGAGCCGCATTCCCAACCCCACACCTGATTACTTCCTGGGATTGCGCAGTTCGTGGGAACTGGACATCTGGGGTAAACTGCGCAACCGACGACGGGCCGCCTATACGCGCCTGCTAGCATCACAGGAAGGGCGCAACCTGGTCGTTACGGCCCTCACGGGTGAGGTAGCCCGGCTGTACTACACGCTCCTGGCGCTCGATGCCGAACTGGACATTATTCGGGAGAATGAAGCGCTACAGCAACGGGCTGTTGAACTGGTGAACGTACAGAAAGCCGCCGGTCGCGTAACGGAGCTGGCGGTGCAGCAGTTTACGGCTCAATTGTTGAACACCCGCAGTCGGGAGGGTGGGGTTCGGCAGGAGATTGTCGACGCCGAGAATCAGTTGAATACGTTACTGGGTCGGTATCCGCAGCCGATCGTCCGGGGGCAATCCATCGAAGATCAAAAAATTCCAGCTCAGATACTGGCTGGTCTGCCGTCTCAAGTAGTACGTCGTCGGCCCGACATTCGGCAGGCAGAACGTGAACTGGAGGCCGCCAACGTCGATATTGCCGTGGCCCAGGCCGAGTTTTTGCCCTCGCTGACACTAACGCCCTACGTAGGCTTTAATGCGTTTCGCGTGTCCTCGCTGTTGGACCCGGCGTCCATTGCGGCTGGTGCCATTGGCGGACTGGCGGCCCCTATTTTCAATCGCCGGTTATTGAAAGGAAATTATACGATTTCCGTTGCCCGGAGTCGGGAAGCTTATTTTGCCTATCAAAAAACGATTCTGACCGGCGTTAGCGAAGTGGTGAGCAGCCTGAAGGGATTGGACAACTTCCGGAACGTAGCGGAACTGCAACGGCAGGAAGTGGCCGTGCTGCGGCAGGCCGCTACGACGTCGAATGAATTGTTTGTGAATGGCTATGCTACGTATCTGGAAGTGATCACGGCCCAACGTAGTGTGCTGGACGCCGAACTGGCCCTGGTCGAAACAAAGCGGTCACAGTTTCTGTCGCTGATCGGTTTATACCGGGCTCTGGGTGGCGGATGGGAGTAAGAAGATACACGCGCTGTTCGGGTAAACTATTGTATCATTTGGCAGTTATTGCCTACAAACTGTTCACTTTATTTATCAATCATCATAATGAAAAAGATTTCTATCGCCGTTTTAGGGATTTTCCTACTGGCGCTGACGCCTTCTTTTGCGCAATTCTCGGTTGGGATCAACGGGTCCGCAGCCTTCTCGGATGTTCAAAATTCGAAAACGATTTATGGAGGTGGGTTGAACGCCAAAATTTTCCTGGGGTCAAAGCTCGACGTGGGTATCGGCGTCAAAGCCTTTGGTGAAAGCCGTAGTTTTTCGGCTGCTGGACAAACGCTGGAGTATTCAGCGGCTATCATTCCCATTACGGCCCTGATTGACTATTATTTTACGGAGGGGGTTCTACGACCCTATGTTGGGGCTGAAGTAGGGGCTTATTCCGTGGGTACACGCATCAAGTTCAACGGACAGGAAAGCAGTAAAATTAATTCGACCAATGCGGGTGTGGCACCCAAAGTGGGACTTATGCTGGCCGTCGGAAATCTGGGAATTTTTGCCGAAGGTGCCTACAATATCATATTCGGCAACAACGACGGGAGCGCGAGTGTCGGTACGATTGGTAATGTGAATTTTGATCAGACCTCGAAGTTCTTTACCGTGAATGTGGGCCTGCAAATCGGCATCCCCAAAATGAAATAAAAAGCCTCGGTTAGAACCGGGGTCGAATCTATAGTGGTAGCTATACCACCATGGCTTCGACCCCGGTTCATGTTCACTGATCGAAGTCCGGTCTATTCAATAGGCACCGTTACAATGGTTCCATCTGGTTTATAGACGAGCAGGAGTTTCTCATCTTTATCCTTGGTCACCGTGTCGCCCGGGGCAATGGCTGGCTGAGATCGGTAATTCATCCGGAAGCTGGCCGCTTCTTTGGTGTCAAGATCCGTGTAGGTTATTTTAAGTGAAGCGAGTGCTGAATTAGCTGTTGCCTTAGTGCTTGCGGTATCCGTAACGATAGCGTTCAGCCGCTTATGTATGACTGGATTTGTCAGATTCCCAGCGGTTGGGTCTGTGTCCTCGCCCATGTATTCCTGATAGAAAAAGATCGCGAGCAAGGCTAACGTAGCCATGCTGGCAAGGAGTAAATAGCGTAGTATGGATTTCATGAGAACGGCGGGCTTATTTCAAGGCTTCCATGGCCTTCTTCACCGCGGCAAACTGACGCTTTTTCTGCAAGACAGTAGGGGCCGCTACGCGCTCACGGCAGTCGAAAATGCCGCATCGTTCGCAGGTTTGATTCACGATGCGAAAGGGGATTTCGTGTAGGGCGTTGATATCCTTCGCTGCATTAAGAAACTTCATCTTGCTTTTCAGGGCGTCATTTACGGCAAAACACATCGATACACTCATGTTTTGCTGTACCTGCGGCTGAAACGGATGGGCTACCGAAATAATCAGATATTGATGACCCGAATCGGCATATTCTGACAGTTGCGCCCGGCAAAGGGTACGGTCGAATCCCTTGTTTTGTTGCAGGAACTGAAGCTCCTGCAGGATCGTCCAGGCAATCCACCGCCGACAAAAATGCTCGTCTACGATGCCGCGTGGCCCCTGTTGCCGCGACAGGTGCATCTCTTTGGTCAGTTGAAACGTCGTTTGACCGGCCGTGTGATTGAAGCGGTAAAAAAACAGTTGATCAATGCCAAAATGGCTCGGCAGTACGTTGCTCAATCGGTAAAAGAACCGTTCGGGCGTGGCGCCGAAGTCGGTGATGAGTTGCAGGAACGCGTCGTTGCTCCAGGTTTCCTGAGCGAACAGTTCGGTCAGTTTTGCCACCAGGGTATCCCGGCGAATGAGAATCGCCCCGGCAAAATACGATGCTTTGTAGTTGTTGAGCATCTGCTCGAACGACTCCGCTTCGACCCACGAATACGTATACGGTCGATTTTTCAGGTTCATGAACTGGAATCCGACTTCCCGGGCCAGAATAAACGCCCGCTGCTCCTGAGACAGGCCAGCGTTGAGGTGCAGGGTTCGATGTGCGGGCCGATAGACCGATCGAAGGGACTCCAATTCTGGATTGGCGAGTGGATCAAACTGCTCAATGCGTACGTCATAGCGTGTTTTAAGCAAGTTTGCCAGCAACGTTTCGCTAACGACGGGGTTCGATGATAAGCCGGTTGGTGGCGAAAATTCAGTTAGAAATCGATCGGCATCGGCTTCAATATCGAGGAAATAATTGTCATGCATTTCCTGATACGAACGTAGCATGGTCAGATACAGCCGCTCCACGCTCATGTTATAACTCAGGGCAATATCCATGAACGTACGGATCATGGCACTGACTTTGGCGGGCGCTTCGGCCAGCAATTCGAGCAGATCAGACGGGTCGATGCCGAAGAGTTCGAGCGGAATCTCGGTCAGGAATTTCGACCGCAGTAAATCCGAAATGGGCTCCAGTTTTTTGCTCAGTTTCAGGGATACGAGCGTATCGTAGTCCACCTGCATGGCATTGGCCAGGGCCGAAATTTTATCCGCTTTGGGGTACTTTCGTCCCTTTTCAATTTCGGTTACGTACGAAACCGATAAGCTGGACTTTTGTGCCAACTCGCTGACCGACAAGCCTCTGTCGATTCTCAACTGGCGTAGTTTCAGGCCAAACAGCAGGCGGATATGATCGGTAGGAAGATTCAACGGATAGGTAAGTAATTAGTGGGATGCCGCTCCGGATTTATTAACCGCCAGGGAGCCGAAGTTCCAGAGCCGGGCCGGATCATAGTGCAAACACCCGTGGTTAATGTATAACGGACTATCGACGTTATTATGGTATAATTGACCCGTTCCCAGTCCCTGTGGCAACAAATGTTTGAACTGTGCCGTGTATTGAGCCACCGCGTTCAGGCCAATATTCGATTCCAGGGCCGATGTGATCCACCAGCCAATATTGAGTCGTCCAGCTACTTCGATCCATTCGTCGCAGTGGTGTAAACCACCCAAAAGCGTTGGTTTGAGGATAATGAACTGAGGTTGAATTTTTTTCAGCAGTTTGAATTTGTTCACATATTCCATGTGGCCAATCAATTCTTCATCAAGGGCAATGGGCACCGGCGAGTGCTGACAGAGGTCAGCCAGCAGGTCGGTCTGTCCCGCGCGAATCGGCTGCTCGATCGAGTGCAGATCGTAGGTGGCCAATCGGTCCAGTTTCGCCATGGCTTCGCCGGGTTGAAACGCACCGTTGGCATCGACCCGCAAGGTAATCTGGTCGGCGGTAAACCGATCCCGTATCATGGCCAGCAGGTCGCACTCCTGCTCAAAATCAAGGGCACCAATTTTGAGCTTTATCGTTGTGTAGCCTGATTGAAGCTTTTCGTCAATCTGCTGACGCATGAATGCCGGACTGCCCATCCAGATCAGGCCGTTGATGGGTAAGGCCCGGTTCCCCGCCGTAAAGTCCGATGCCTTGATGATACGTTGCCCACCCCCCAGAAAGTCGAGCATGGCCGTTTCAAAGCCGAATAAAATGCTCGGAAAGCGGGGGCTGATGAGCTGGTCGAGCACAATGGGGACGTTCCAGCTGAACAGCTGAAGATCTAACTCATTGAATTCCTGGCAGTACTGTTGTAGGGTATCCTCAAAATCGGGCCGATCATCATAACTTAATCCTTTAAGGGGCCCGCATTCACCATACCCAACAACCGCCGGATCGTCGTCATCGAAGATCCGAAGAATATAGGACATTTTTTCCGTAAGGGTGCCGCGCGACGTACCCGCTTCGAAGCGAAAATGCAACGTGTATGTTAGGTAGTCGACTTTTAAACTCATTGTACCGGGCGGTGAGGACGGGTGTTCCCAGTCCTAAAAGTACTACTTTTGACTGCTCAAGCGGGCAATATTACGAAATTATTAATGAAGCATTTGTTTAGCCAATGGCTGCTCTTGCCACTCAGTGGACTATATGGACTAGTAACCGATTTTCGTAATTGGCTATTTAACAATCAGTTATTGAAAACGATACGTCCCTCCGTCTATACGGTGGGTATCGGTAATTTAACGGTGGGCGGTACAGGAAAAACGCCAATGGTTGAATTTTTGATTAAATGGTATCAATTGACAGCTACGGAAAGGAGCAACTGGACCGCTACACTCAGCCGCGGATATGGTCGACGCACGACGGGATTTCGCATCGCAACCGATTCGGATACGGCCGCGACCATTGGCGACGAACCGCTCCAGCTCTACCGTAAGTTTAGGTCGAAGGTGCGTATATGCGTGGGGGAACGCCGGGTCGAGGCTATTGAAGCCTTACTTCAACGGCATCCTGACACCCAGCAGGTGCTGCTCGACGACGCATTTCAGCACCGGGCCGTGCAGCCGCACCTGAATATTCTCCTGATGGATTACAACCGACCGTTTTACGACGATTACCCGTTTCCGGCCGGTCGACTGCGGGAGCGACGGAAGGGTGCCCGGCGGGCCGATGGGATTGTCGTGACCAAATGCCCGGCGAATCTGTGGGCCACGGAGCAGGAACGTATCGTGTCCCGCATCCGGCCGTATGCCCGCCCCGGCACGCCTGTTTTCTTTGCCGGACTGCACTACAGTCCACCCGTTTCGTTCGCTGATCATCGGGCCAACTCCAGCCTGACCAGCGTAGTCCTCGTGTCGGGGCTGGCCAATGCCGATCCGCTCGAGCACTACGTTCGGCAGGCGTTTCACCTCCATCATCATTATCGGTTTGCAGACCACTACAAGTACACCCGGGCGGATCTCGATGAGCTGCTGGACGGGTTACCAACTGACACGGCGATCCTGACAACCGAGAAAGACTGGGTAAAGCTGGATGCCCTGCTAACGCCCGCTGAACGCGAGCCACTCCCGTTATTTTACCTGCCGGTGGCCGTGCAGTTTTTACCCGGTCAGGAAGCGCAATTTCTAGCCTTTCTAGACGAACATACCCTTAAAAATCGTTAACTGATGACGCCGGATTTCGGCCATCCGTCGTTTTGGTGTACTTTTGATCTGATGAATCGGAGTTTTCTTGCCTTACTTTTTATACTGGGTCTGTCGCTTATTGGCCGGGCGCAACAATTTCCGGGTTCGCCTACCCAGAATCCCAATAGTTTCGGGGGGCGGCAGGCCATGCCGACCTCAACGACGGGTAACCGGGGCCAGGGGATCATCGACGACTCGACGAAGGTAATTTATGGTCCGAAGTCAACGCGCTACGTGCTGGAGGGCGATATTTTCAATAACCGCCGGAAACTTTACACCATGGATACCACCATGGACGATGTGCACCGGTATACCTACGTACAACGGTATCAGAATCTGTACCAGGACTTAGGTAACCTCGGAACGCCCATGCGCCCCGTGTTTGTGCAGGAGCCGCAGCAGTTGGGGGCTCAGTCTGGTTATTACGTATTTTCGCCCTACGCTTACCAGACGATGGACGTTAAATACTTCGATACGAAATCGCCATTCACGGATATGTACATTGCCCTGGGCGGAAACAACCAGAATATTCTGCGCTTCGATATGGCCCAGAATATTAATCCCCGCCTGAACGTCGGCTTTAACGTACAGCGGTTTACGTCGCAGAAACAGTTTGGTACCGCAGGAACCAATGACACGTATAAACTGCTGACCCAGAACTGGGGACTCTTGCTGCACACGAACTACCGCTCGAAAAACGACAAGTATATCCTGCTGGCGCATTTTAAGAACATGAATCACAGCCTTGACGAGCAGGGGGGCGTGTTGCCGGGACAGAGCACCGACGGGTCAATCATCATCTATAACTACACCGGTGATTCCCGCTTGCGGAGCGGTAGCACGTCCATCCATGGCCCACACGGCTGGGAAATTCGAAACGACCTGCATGCCTACCATCAATACGTGCTCGACAAGGGGTTTCAGGTTTACCATCGATTTGATTACCAGACACAGAAGAATTTTTACCAGGACGATACGTTGCGGCTGAATCAGTCGATTACCCCGCTAGGCAGCAATTCTCCGCTTCGTTTTTACCCGTCCATTGTGGGCGATACGTCCCGCATTGAGCAGCATACGCGCTTTCGGCTGTTGGAAAATCAGTTTGGCTTAAAAGGCATTGCCCAATATAAAGGCGCGTCGTTCAATTACCGGGCCTACCTGCGCGTCCGGAATTATAAACAGACCACCCTCTACAATACCGCTCGGTATACGTATAACCAATATGAAATTCCACGTACCGAAACCTTCCTGGGTGGCTGGCTGGGGTATTATTTTCCTGACAGCCTGTCCCGGATCACCGCTGAACTTGAGTACCAGGTTGGGGGTGGGTATCGGCTACAGGGTCAGTTGGAGAGTAAGTTGCTAACCGCCGGGTACTCCTCGGAACTGGTGAACCCAACGTTGTTGCAGGAACGCTATCAGAGTATGATTTATAGCTGGCGCAATAATTTCAGCTTGCGGGGTTTCAACCATGCCTATGGAAAACTGAACCTTCGGTATAAACAGCTACGTATCGAACCGGGACTGGATTATTACCTGCTCAGTAACTACACCTATTTCGATACGGCCGCCGTAGCCCGCCAGGCCGCCGGTTCGTTTAGTGTGCTCAGAGCCGGGCTGGGGTATCATCTGCCAGTTGGTAAATTTCTGATCGCCGGGCAGGCCTATTACACGGTTCAGTCGCGGACGGACATTTTGCGGACACCGCCTTTGTTTGTCAATATGCGCCTGCAGTATGAATTTCTCTACGCGAAAGTGCTGTACATTCAGGCCGGGATTGATTTACATTATAAGTCGTCTTATTATGCCGATGCGTATATGCCACTCAATCAGCAGTTTTACCTTCAGAATCGGCAGGCTGTCGAAGGCGCTGTGCTGGCGGATCTCTACGCAAATCTACGGATCAACCGCACCCGCTTGTTTGTGAAACTGACCCACGCGAATCAGGGCCTATTCTCACCGGGCTATTTTGTGGCGCCCGATTATTTGCAAATGCGCCGGGGCTTCGCCTTCGGTGTCGACTGGTATTTATTTGATTAATTTACCTTGACAACAGGTAAGGAAAAACGAAATTCTACTTATTAAATTATTTAAGAGACAATTGCGCGTCTCGTTGGCTTTGAGTGAGTGTTGTTTGATTGCTTTTTTGATTAGAACCAATAAATCGTTAATTTTTACATGGACCCATTTCAGATTCAAAAAGCTCCTGTCCAGTACGACGTAGCCATTATTGGCTCGGGGGCCGGGGGAGGTATGGCGGCTTACACGCTGGCAAAAGCCGGGGCGAAAGTCGTGCTGCTGGAAGCGGGCGGCTACTTTGACCCCGCCGATCCGAAGTATATTACACAACTGAAATGGCCGTGGGAGTCGCCCCGGCGGGGGGCAAGTACCACACGGGCTTTCGGCGATTTCGATGCCGCCTGGGGGGGCTGGGAAATTGAAGGCGAGCCGTATTCAGCTAAACCGGGCACCGAATTTCACTGGTTCCGCTCCCGGATGCTGGGCGGACGTACCAACCACTGGGGGCGTATCTCCATGCGATTCGGCCCCGACGATTTCCGCCGTAAATCCCTCACCGGTGTCGGCGATGACTGGCCAATTACGTATGAGGATTTTAAACCCTTCTACGACCGTGTCGACAAATTAATCGGCGTTTTTGGGTCAAATGAGAATTTTCCGAATGAACCAAACGGGTACTTTCTGCCGCCACCCAAACCGCGTCTGCATGAGCTGATGCTGCGGAAAGGCGCGCAGAGTATTGGCATTCCCGTTATTCCGTCGCGGTTAAGTATCCTGACCAAGCCCATCAACAACGAGCGTGGTTCCTGTTTCTACTGTAGCCAGTGCGGGCGTGCCTGTCAGGCCTATGCCGACTTTTCATCCTCGTCGGTGCTTTGTATCCCCGCGGTTAAAACCGGGAACGTAACCCTTATCAACGGGGCTATGGCCCGTGAAGTGTTAACCGATCCGCAAACGGGTCTGGCCACGGGCGTTAGTTACGTAGATACCCGGACCCTGGAGGAGGTGACTGTGCGGGCAAAGTCCGTTATCCTGAGCGCCAGTACCTGTGAGTCGGCCCGGCTCCTGCTCAATTCCAAATCATCTCGCTTCCCGCAGGGGCTGGCTAACAGCAGTGGGGTGGTCGGTAAATACCTGAACGACTCCACGGGTGCCAGCCGCTCCGGGTTCGTTCCCGCGTTGATGGATCGCAAACGGTATAATGAAGATGGCGTGGGCGGCATGCACGTATTTACGCCCTGGTGGCTTGATAACAAAAAGCTGGATTTCCCGCGTGGGTATCACATCGAGTACGGTGGCGGCATGGGGATGCCCGGCTACGGGTTTGGTGGCGGTATTGAGAACATGAACGGAAAAGTGCCGGGTCGCGATGGTAAAATGAAACCCGGTGGCGGGTATGGCGCGAGTCTGAAAGATGACTATCGTCGGTTCTACGGCGCGTACGTCGGCATGGCAGGCCGTGGCGAACCCGTCCCCCTCGAAAGCAACTACTGCGAAATTGACCCGAACTCCGTCGATAAATACGGGATTCCGACCCTACGTTTTCACTACAAATGGTCGGACTACGAGATCAAGCAGGCCAAGCACATGCAGGATACCTTCGAGCAGATCATTACCTCGATGGGAGGCACGCCACTGGGCAATAAGCCCGGTCCTGAGACCAATTACGGACTGGAAGCACCCGGTAAAATCATCCATGAAGTAGGTACCGTTCGTATGGGCAATGACCCTAACAAATCGGCGCTGAACAAATGGCAGCAGGCCCACGATGTGAAAAACCTGTTTGTTGTGGATGCGGCTCCTTTCGTTTCACAGGGCGACAAGAACGTAACGTGGACGATTCTGGCGGCTTCGATGCGGACGAGCGAATACTTGATTGACCAAGTCAAACAGAAGAATATTTAGGGTTTACGGTTTTTGGTTTACGGGGAGAGACCAGGGTAATGGCAACGATTAATCGATTTGAGGATTTGGACGTTTGGAAATTGGCTCGCCAATTGTCGGATGACATTTATTGGCTAACGCAGAAAGATACTTTCTCAAAAGATTTCGAGCTGAAAAATCAGATTAATCGGGCAACTGGTTCAATCATGGATAATATTGCTGAAGGATTTGGACGAGCGAACCGGGCTGAATTTATTTTGTTTTTGGGCTATTCACTAGGCTCGGGTACTGAAGTGAAGTCTCAATTGTATAGAGCTTTTGATCGTCACCATATTGATCTGGACTGCTTTAATGACCTGTATGCCCGAACTGATCGTATTGGTAAAATGCTGTTTGGTCTGGTTCAGTCTTTGAAAAAATCGCCCGTCCGCGGACTGAGATACAAAGTAGATGAGTCCGAAATCGTTTATTTGGTCGAGGATTTTCCAGGCCTGGCACCGTAAACCGAAAACTAAAAACCGATAACCTTACTATTTATGAAACGCAGAGATTCCTTAAAAGCCATTTCTCTTACTGGTTTCGGTCTGGCTGTCAATCCTGTCGAAGCCGCTGTACCCGCTCCACCGGATGTTAAGCCGTTAAAAGTTCCGGGTGGCCGTCAGCAGTTTGAAGCGGAGCGCGATGCCAAACTGAACGCCGAAAAATTCTTCACACCGCACGAGCTGCAGACCGTAACCCTCCTGTGTGACATCATTATTCCGGCTGATGCCAAATCGGGGAGTGCCTCACAGGCGGGCGTGCCGGCCTTCATCGAATTTATGATGAAAGACCAGCCCAGAAACCAGACACCTATGCGAGGGGGGATTCGCTGGCTCGACAATACGTGTGTTAAACGCTACGGAAAGAAATTTGCCCTTTGCACCAAAGCGCAGCAGATCGACATGGTAGAGCAGATTGCCTATCCAGCGCAGGCTAAACCCGACATGACGCAGGGCGCTTCTTTTTTCAGCTTTATGCGTAATATGACGGCCTCTGGCTTTTTTACGAGCCAGATGGGCATCAAAGACCTTGGCTACGTGGGTAATACGCCTAATCAATGGGACGGAGTTCCAGAGGACGTACTGAAGCAATATGGGCTTGCCTACGAAGAACGTGAGATAAAGAAGGATTGGCCGGAAGATTATAAAAAGTAACCTACAGAAAGGGCCTTGTCAGACGATGAGGCCCTTTTCGTTTAGGTGTAGGGTGCTGGAGTGGGCTTGTTCGCTTCGATACTACGTTAGTTTGATCGTGCCAGTATGGCTACTTGCTGCCTTCGTAAGTCTACCGGGAAAATTTAATGAACAGCTGACTGATGACCAACTGATTAGCCAAAACCTACTAACTTTCTCCTTATTTTTTCACCCTTTCCGCCTTTTTTCCTGTACCTTTACATCCCGTAACGACCTAAACAGGTTTCAATCATGGCGGCTACGGGACCAAAATCCGCAAAGTATATTTTTGTTACGGGCGGGGTAACTTCATCACTGGGCAAGGGCATTATCGCTTCTTCGCTGGCAAAATTGCTTCAATCACGGGGGCTTACGGTAACGATTCAGAAATTCGATCCGTATATCAATATCGACCCTGGCACCCTGAATCCTTACGAACACGGCGAGTGCTACGTTACCAACGACGGAGCTGAAACCGATCTTGATCTGGGTCACTACGAGCGGTTTTTGAACCGCCCAACGTCTCAGGCCAATAACATCACCACAGGACGTATCTACAACAATGTCATTACCCGCGAACGTCGGGGCGATTTCCTGGGTAAAACGGTGCAGGTTGTACCGCATATCACCGATGAAATCAAACGGAACATCCGGCTGCTGGGCGAAACGGGCGAATACGACATCGTAATTACCGAAATTGGCGGTTGCGTGGGCGACATCGAGTCGTTACCCTTTGTGGAAGCGGTTCGCCAGTTGAAGTTTGAACTGGGCGAAAAAGATACCCTCGTCATTCACCTGACACTGGTGCCTTACCTGCGTTCGGCGGGTGAATTGAAAACCAAACCGACCCAGCACTCTGTTCGGATGCTGCTCGAAAACGGGGTTCAGCCCGACATTATTGCCTGCCGTACCGAGCATCCACTGCCGCAGGACATTCGCCGGAAAATTGCCCAATTCTGCAATGTGCAGGTGAGTTCCGTTATTGAAGCCATCGACGCCGAGACAATTTACGACGTACCGTTGCTGATGCAGAAAGAGCGGCTCGATCAGCGGGCGTTGTATATGCTGGACCTATACAATGATAAAGATGCGGATCTTGATTCCTGGAAGGCGTTTCTGGGACGGCTCAAGAATCCGGGCGACACCGTCAAGATCGGGCTGGTGGGTAAATACGTCGAATTACACGACGCCTATAAATCCATTGCCGAATCGTTTATCCACGCAGGTGCTACCAACGAATGCAAAGTGCAACTGGAATGGATTCAGTCCGAGACGCTGGTCGATGAACACCACTGTGCCAACGTACTGGCGCCCCTGGATGGCGTGCTCGTGGCACCTGGCTTTGGCGAGCGGGGTATCGAAGGGAAGATTAATGCCGTTCGCTACGTTCGCGAGCACGGAATTCCGTTCCTGGGTATTTGTCTGGGTATGCAGATGGCCGTCATCGAATACGCGCGTAACGTGATGGGGATTGAGGATGCGCACTCGACCGAGATGGAGCCTCATACACCGAACCCCGTCATCAGTATGATGGAAGAGCAGAAAAAAGTCACGGATAAGGGCGGTACGATGCGGTTAGGCGCCTATGCCTGTAAGCTCAAGCGGGACTCGAAGGCGCACCAGATTTACGGCAAAACCCAGATCAGCGAACGCCATCGCCATCGGTACGAATTTAATAATAATTACCTCGATGCGTTTGAAAAGGCCGGTTTTCGTCCAACGGGTATCAATCCCGACACCGGGCTGGTCGAGATTGTTGAACTCAATAACCACCCCTGGTTTGTGGGTGTGCAGTTTCACCCGGAACTAAAAAGTACGGTTATGACTCCGCATCCACTTTTCGTACACTTTGTGCGGGCTGCTCTCACCTATAGCCAGCAGAAACGAAATGCCTCTGAATCAAGCTCAGAACTCACTACATCCGACATTTCTACCGCCCGTGTAGAAACTGCCGAGGTGGTTGATTAAGCGGCCAGATTGCCGTAATTTTGCAAAAAAATAGTTTTCAGTTTACGGTTTTCAGTTTTCAGTTCGGGTAACCGGCTTTTCAACTGAAAACTGAAAATTGAAAACCGTAAACTCAAATAATGGATCGTAATCAACTTATTGGCATTGTCCTGATTCTGGCGATGCTGGTCGGCTATCAGCTACTGGTACCGAAACCCGCGCCCCAAAAGGAACCGGCCCAAAAAACACAGACTACCAAACCGACGACGGCATCGGGTGCGGCTGCTGCCATCAGTAAGGCAGAACAACCACTCGATTCAGCCGCTGCCCAGGCCCAATTTGGCGATTTTGCCACGGTTGCTACGGGTGAAGCCCGCGACATTGTGGTTGAGAATAAAGAGATCAAAGTAACGTTCAGTACCCTTGGTGGGCGTGTGAAAGAGGTTGTGTTGAAAAATTACAAAACCTACGATCAGAAACCGCTGATGCTGATTGACGGGCAGAGCAGCCGAACGCTTCTTGAACTGCCAACCAATCGGGGTAAGGTTGATCTGCATAAAATCTATTACCAGACAACCGCCCAGAATAGCACCCTAAACGGCCAGCCGCAGAAAATAACGTTCCGGGCTGAAATCGCACCGGGTCAGTCGGTTGAACAGGTGTACACCATACCGGCTGAAGGTTACGTACTGGAGTATGACCTGAAACTGAATGGGCTGGGTAATGCGGTAGCGGACGGCAATATTCGGTTCTTCTGGGAAGATAAGATGCGGCAGTACGAGAATGACCTGGCTAACAACCGCCGGGCCGCTACGATCGACTACCTGACGGCGGATGATAATTTCGATAAATTGAAGGAGAGTGAAGCCAGTGAAGAAGCTACCCTGGAAGAGCCCGTGCAGTGGTTTGCCATCAAGCACAAATACTTCCTGTCGGCCTTTGTGGCTAAAAATGCCCCCTTACAAAAAGCCAGCTTCAAGGCATTGGCTGATCCCGCTGACAGTAGCGTAGTGAAAACCGCCCTGGCTGATGTGTTTCTGCCGATGGCCGATGTGAAAGCGGGCAAAGGGAATTACAAATTTTACTACGGCCCGAACGATTTTCAATTGCTGGGCAGCGTAGCCCCCGAATTCGATCAGAACGTTTACCTGGGGTATTCGGTCCTGAAGCCAATTAACAAATACTTTTTTGTACCGGTATTTAACTTCCTGGAGAAATTTATCACAAACTATGGCCTGCTGATTATTGCGCTGGTCGTCTTCGTCAAGCTCATCATCACCCCATTAACCTACAAGTCGTACGTCAGTATGGCGAAGATGCGGGTGCTGCAACCCGAGCTGAATGAAATGAAGGAACGCGTTGGCGATGACATGGCCAAGCAGCAGGCCGAGCAAATGAAGTTGTATCAGGAAGTGGGCGTTAGTCCATTGAGCGGTTGTGTACCGGTACTGGCTACCATGCCGATCCTGTTCTCCCTGTTCATGCTCTTCCCGAACCTGATTGAGTTGCGGCAGAAGTCATTCCTGTGGGCCAATGACCTCTCGACCTACGATGCATTCCTGACGTTCCCGGCCATTCCGTTTATTGGCAGTCACCTGAGTTTGTTTACGGTACTGATGACGGCTTCGTCCATCGCCTACGCTTATTACAATAATCAGACAACCCCAACGCAGCCGGGTCCGGTTAACATGAAAGCGCTGAGCTACGTCTTCCCGCTCATGTTCATGTTCGTGCTGAACTCATACCCCGCCGGTTTGACGTTCTACTATTTTGTTTCGAACGTAGTGACGATCTTACAACAGCAGCTCATTCGCCGGTTTGTCGACGAGGATAAAATCAAAGCGGTGCTGGACGAAAATCGCCGGAAAAATGCGGCTGGTCTGGGCAAGAAACCGGGTGGATTTCAGGCACTGTTACAGAAGCAGCTTGCCGCTGCTGAGGAAGCCCGTAAACAGGCTGACGAAGCCTCAAAAAGAGCCAGGCAGAAAAAATAAGAGCAAGGTGGCATGAACCATGTTACGAGGCAGAAATGCATCCGTCATATCTTCATCAAACCATTGTCTAGAACAAAAGCAACGCGAGGGCGTTGCTTTTGTGTATGAACGCTTAGTATTTATGACTAGTAAGCTTTATTGGCTAACCATAGTGATCACTTTTTGGGGATTGTTGGGTGGGCCCGTTGCCAATGCGCAGGTAACTGTCGATGCCCAGAAACGGTACAAGGCCGCCGTACAACTGCTACAGGCCGGCGACTATGAGCGAGCCAAATCGGAATTGAACAGTTTCACGCAGCAGGAGAGCCCGTTAGCCCCTTACGCCCATTATTACTACGCGCTGGCTGCGTTTCGGCAGAAGAATTACAGTCAGTCCCGGCTCATGCTGAAACAATTAATGACGCGCTTTCCCACCTGGCGCAAGCTGGACGATGCCCATTATCTGTTCGCGGCTGTGAACATGGAACTGAGTCAGTACGAAGATGCGCTAACCACCATCCAGCAAATTAGTGACCAAACGCTGCGGCCGGACGTAACGAAACTCGAACAGTATTTTATACCGCGCCTTACGGACCTGAACCGGTTGAAGCAGTTGAACAGGGATTTTCCGAATGATCGAATTATTGGCCTGGCGTTGATCGACCTGATTCAGCGGACGGCCAGCGATAAGGATGATCTGGAATTGTCCGATCGGCTCACGAACCGGTTCGGGGTACCGGGCATGGTCGCTACGTCTGCCAGCAGTACGACCGTTTCTTCGGCCACCCGGCCACCATCGGCCGTAATGCAACCAAGTCGTAATGCGCGCCCCAAAGGATATTATAACGTAGCGGTGATGTTCCCCTTTCGATTGGATGAGTTCGATGCCCAGAAACGGGGGCGCTCCAATCAGTACGTATATGATCTGTACGAGGGCATCAAAATGGCTAAGGCGCAGTTGCAGGAAGAAGGAATCACGGTGAACCTGTTTG
This sequence comes from Spirosoma jeollabukense, assembly GCF_054777855.1. Lineage (NCBI taxonomy): Bacteria > Pseudomonadati > Bacteroidota > Cytophagia > Cytophagales > Cytophagaceae > Spirosoma > Spirosoma jeollabukense. The sequence goes on along the minus strand of NZ_BAAHAD010000005.1, from coordinate 215,990 downwards.
CTTATGACCTTGACAACGATGCCAATAAGACGCTGGAGTTAGTAAACAGCCCTACGTTTGCCCAGACCGACATGATTATTGGACCGCTCTACGTTGAACCCAACCGGATTGCTGCGGCCTATGCCAATCAGAAAAGTATTCTGCTGTTGAATCCTACGGCAACGAGTAGTGAGTTGATTGCCAACCAGCCAATGTCGTTTCTGGCGCAACCATCGCTGAATCAGCAGGCGTTGAAAGTAGTCGAACAGGCCATTAACCTCAATACAGGGCGTCGGGCTGCCATTTATTTTGGTACGTCCCGCAAGGATTCACTAATGGCTGTAGCCTATCAGAATGAACTGAAGCGGCAGAATTTCCAGGTTGTTGACTTTCGGAAACTAAGTGGTAATGCCCAGATGATGGCCAATGCCATGCAACCCGCCGGTCCGGTCACGGCATCACGCCCGGTGAATATGACGGCCACCATTAGCCTGGGTCATGTTTTTTATGCCAGTAGTAATGACGAGGATGGGGCCCGCCTGCTGGATGCTCTAAGTCGCCGGAAGGTGAGTGGCCCACTGATTGCCACGGCTTCTGCCTTTGACTTTTATCGAAATTCCCTGTCGACATTCACCCGTCGGGAGCTGTATTTACTCTATCCTGATTTCATAGATTCATCCCGGGAGCCGGTCATTGCGTTTGAGGAAGAATACGTAGCGAAGCGCAACACCATCCCCTCTGTTTTCGCGAGTGAAGGCTACGACATGATGCTATTCTTTGGACGACAGCTGGCTAAGAATGGTACCCAACTGCGCAATCGAGCCAATCTGCGTTCCGATACGGATGACTATTTACTGTCGGGATTTGATTATACACAAACTAATGAAAACCAGATCGTTCCCATCGTGAAGTACGAAGACGGGCGGTTTGTGAGAATTAATCAATGAAAGAGTGCAAGAGCGGAAGAGCGAAAAACTGCCTAAGCCAATTTGCTCATTCACCGCTACGGCGGACCGTTCATTCACTCTTTCGCTCTTTTACATTATGACAACGAGCGAGCAACTGTTTGAAAAAGCCAAAACACTGATTCCGGGTGGAGTTAACTCACCGGTTCGGGCGTTTCGGGCGGTGGGAGGATCACCGGTCTTTATTAAATCGGCGAAAGGGCCATACCTCTATGATGAGGATGGACGCCAGTATATTGAGCTGATCAACTCATGGGGCCCCATGATTCTGGGTCATGCGTTTGAACCCGTTGAAAAAGCGGTTCGCGATGCCATTCAGCATTCGTTCTCGTTTGGAGCACCCACGCGAAAGGAAGTTGAAATGGCTGAATTAATCACCACGATGGTTCCTTCTGTGGAGAAGGTGCGTATGGTCAATTCCGGTACGGAGGCTACGATGGCCGCTGTTCGGGTGGCACGGGGATTTACGGGCCGCGACAAGATGATCAAGTTTGAGGGGTGTTACCACGGACACGGCGACTCCTTTCTGATTGCGGCCGGGAGTGGTGCTATGACGATGGGGATTCCGGACAGCCCGGGCGTGACCAAAGCTACCGCTGCCGATACGCTTACGGCGCCTTTTAACGACCTGGCCGCTGTTGAAGCCTTATTGGATAACAACCATAACCAGGTGGCTGCCATCATTCTGGAGCCCGTTGTGGGTAATATGGGGTGCGTACTGCCCGAGCCAGGTTTTCTGGAGGGCATCCGTGATCTCTGCAATAAACACGGTATCATCCTGATTTTTGACGAGGTGATGACCGGTTTCCGCCTAGCGAAAGGGGGCGCTCAGGAACGGTTTGGTATCACACCCGACCTGACCACAATGGGTAAAATCATTGGTGGGGGAATGCCCGTCGGCGCCTATGGCGGTCGGGCTGATATTATGAATATGGTGTCGCCTGCCGGGCCAGTCTATCAGGCGGGTACACTTTCGGGTAATCCAATTGCCATGTCGGCGGGATTGGCCATGCTGCATCATCTGAATGAGCATCCGGAGGTGTATACACGCCTGGATGAAATCGGCGAAAAATTAACAACAGGTTTTCGGGCCGGATTGCAGAAGGCGGGTCTGAACTATACCATCAATCATATTGGGTCGATGTTCACCCTGTTCATGTCTGAGCGGTCCATAACGAACTTCACGGAAGCCAAGACCTGTGATCTGCCCGCATTCGGTCGATATTTTCACGCCATGCTGGATCGGGGTGTTTACTTAGCTCCGTCGCAATTCGAGAGTCTATTCATGTCTATCGCGCTAACGGATCAGTTGATCGACCAGATTATTCAGGCGAATGAAGAAAGCCTTCAACTAATGATGAATGATTAAGGTGAATGATGAATGATGAATGATAAATGATTTTGTCGAAAGGCAGTTATTTATCATTCATCATTCATCATTCATCATTCAAAAGATGCGCTACTCCATTATCATCCCTGTCTTTAATCGTCCCGATGAACTTCGTGAGCTGCTGGCTAGTCTGACCAGACAGACGTACCGAAATTTTGAAGTGCTGGTCATTGAGGACGGTTCCGAAAACCGGGCCGATGGGGTGGTGGCAGAGTTTGCGAATCAACTCACGATTCGCTACTTCTTTAAAGAAAATTCCGGACAAGGATTTACCCGCAACTACGGCTTCGAGCGGGCCTTGGGCGACTATTTTGTTATTTTCGATTCCGACGCGCTGATCCCTGAGCATTACTTCGCCGTTGTGAATGAACGCCTGACCAATGATTGGCTGGATGCCTATGGGGGACCAGACGCGGCTCATCCTGACTTTACGCCCGTTCAGAAAGCCATCAGTTATTCCATGACCTCACCCTTTACGACGGGTGGCATTCGGGGGAGCAAGAAAAATCTGGGTGGTACGTATCATCCCCGTAGTTTCAATATGGGACTGTCCCGAAACGTTTGGGAGACCGTAGGCGGGTATAAAATGAGTCGGATGGGCGAGGATATTGAGTTTGCCATCCGAATTATCGAAAACGGTTTCACGACGGGACTCATTCCACAGGCGTTCATTTACCACAAACGCCGGACGAACTTCGGGCAGTTTTTCCGGCAATTACGTTTTTTTGGGCGCTCCCGCATCAACATCTCGCGTTACTACCCGGCTGAGTTAAAACTTGTCCATGCCATACCGGCGCTGTTTACGTTGTTTCTGGTGTCAATTCCTGTTTGGGCATTGATTAGTTGGGTACTTTTCAGTCTGGCGATCGGTGCATTGATAGGGATTACTCTCCTTATTTTTGTAGATGCTACACGCAAAGAAAAAAGTCTGAAAGTCGGTTTGTTGAGTGTAGTAGCCACATTCGTTCAACTGACTGGCTATGGAGTAGGTTTTTTGAGTGAAGGCTGGAAGCGGTTAAGGGAACCGAAAGGCTTTCGCGAAACGGGCGCCAGTCTGGAGTATCCGTCATGAACGTATCCAATCACTACGTCTCACTACGTCAATTGCCACTAATTCCGGCCATTGTATCGAATATAATAGTAAATTCGGCTTGTTCGTCGTTTACAATTCAGGAACCTACATTCGATATAACGCACTATGGCAAAGCTTGCTAAACCACCCGGCCAACGATTAGTTAAACAGATGAGCACGCGCACAAAGGGACTTATTGCCGCTCCCGTGGGTCTGCTTCTGTTTAGTGTGGGCTTGTGTGTGTTTAGTGCCGCTGCGGATGCTAAATATGCCGGTGCTCCGTTCCGGCAGTGGTTTTTGTGGGGTGCTTACAGCCTTATTTTAATCAACGGAGGGCTGTTGCTGTTCGGTCAGGCCGTTCGGTATCGAGCTCAGTTAGACTACCGTCGTTTTGTGCGTCGCGAACTTAAAAAGCGGGATCGTGAATGGAGTCGGTTCCGCCAAAAACGAAAAACCTCGCCGAGTAAGGGCGAGGCTTGATACGCTACAAAATACCTGGGTACTTGGTCGTTGCCAGATTATGCTGTTTTTTTCTCGGCGAATGATGCCTTGATGGCTTCTATATCCACATTTTTGATCGTTGGCTTGCGCAACAGTTGCTTGATAGCATTAGTCTTGTTGTTGGCAATGGCCCGATTCCGACGCGCTTTACGCTTTAATTCCGTTACTCCCATGATGGTATCTTTTTATATATCAGTTCAAATCAATTCGCCAAACCTGTTGAGGTGGGAGCGATTAAAACGCAAAAATAGCGTTTTTACAGGAAAAAGTAAATTATAGTGGCTCATATATAAAAAAAAGTCCCTGTACGTAGTAGGATACATAAGCTATACTAAATTCAATTAGCCATTCAGCCAGTGCGTATACCCCAACCCCCTGAAGGGGGCTTAGCTCGACTATTCTCTACCTAAGCCCCCTTCAGGGGGTTGGGGGTATACACAATAGCCATATCAAACCAGTATTATTTGTAGCGTGTCCTTGTAAAGTCGGTAACCGATTCGACCTGGTAAGAAATTATAGTCAGTTTATATTGACCAATACTGTATTTGTCTCCTTTGATAACTCGATTTTATGCATAGACTATAAAAAGGTAATTATATTTTAACAATTGTATCAACTGGACAATCGATCGCATAAATTGAGTTTTCTGATCGCTATAATGTATTTTATATGAAAGGGTATAATAGCCTATAGGCAATCGTTAACTGCCTGTATGTGAATTGATTATTTGAGTAGATAGGCGCTAGCGACTGCTTTATTTTCAGCCGGTCAAATGCGTTTGTTCCGTTACCTATAGAACGTGAGTACGTCATGAATACCTTCTTTTTGTTTAGTATTATTGTAACTGGAAACAAGGAAACGGGCCGTAATATATCCTCCACTATATGACTTTATCGCAGCGCATACGCTTATTGTCGTTCGATGACCTGCTAACCATAGCTGACACTGTTGAAAAGGAAACTAGCCGAAGAAACGACTTCATTAATTGCCTGGCGGATAGGCAGGTGAAGGCGTTGCAACTCACGATCAATACCCGGGATCTTTTATACCGTATTGTTACTACCAAAGCAATCGTCCCGACCTCTAAGCCCCATGGCGACCTGACGATCAAGGACTTGTTTGCCCTGTTAAAAAAAGAAGATTGGCTGCACATCGAGTACCTTAACCCCCGGGCTTTTCTGGAAATTAAAGAGTCGTTGATTCGCCATAAAGCGCCACTGGAAGAATACTACGGTGTATTCGTCAGGAAAACGGTTAAATCAGCGAAAGTACTGCAGCAGCAGCTTACACAGATCGTTGATGATGAGCTGTACAAATAAGTATTGTCTAGCGCTGATGCGGATTCTGCTTCCGCTTCTCTGACGATTTGCCGCTCGAAGCACCTGTTGCTTTTTTCATGGATGAAGGAGCCGAACCATCTGGCGAGGCAGCGCGATTAGTCGAGTTTGTGGGGGGCACATACATATAAGCTCGTGAAGCACCTTCGTCGGCAATGGTCATGCTGGCGGCATTGGTTGTGGCCGGTCGTTTGCCTGGAGTCAGGTAACCTGTACCAGTCGACGCAGTTGAGCCCCCGCTACGTCCACCCGTTGTTGATTGTGCCCAGCTTTTTTGTACAAAGCCTATTGTTAACAAAAGGCAGGTTGCCATCAGGATTGTTTTCATAAGATGTAGTAGCAAAATCCCCGAACAACTAATTCGGGGATTTTGCTGTTCGGTCCTTAATTGATTTTCTTATCGATTGCCGTTATCGCATCCAGGTGTTTTTGCAGCGTTGGCAATGTTTTAGCGGCAAATTCCTTGATACTAGCGTCGTTCTTGTCGTCTTCGCTTGCTTTTTTGAACAGGTCGATGTCTTCTTTATGATCGTCGACCATCATGCTGACATACTTCTTGTCAAATTCTTTCCCTGACAATTTAGCCAGTTCATTTACGTGTTTCTGCTCATCTTCGCCCAGCGTAGACGGTAACGTAATGTTTTTTAGCGTAGCTATGGCTTTAAACTCATCGTTGGCTTTCGAGTGATCTTTTACCATCATAGCCCCGAAGTCCTTTACATCCTTACTCAGCGCTTTTTCCTGCGCTAACCGGCCCAGTTCTACCTCCAGCATGCCACCATTAGCGGCCTTTACCGCAAACTCATTGGTGTCTTCTGGCTGGCCCGTCCCGGCATCTTCTTTGGCATCATTAGCATTCTCTGCGTTTTCAACGCTATCCGTGCTCTCTTTCTTTTTGTCGCTGCACGCCTGGAAACTCAACGTAGTAACGGCCAGTAACAGCATCAAACTTATCTTTTTCATAACGTGATTAATTGGTGAATTATCTATACAACCATTAACAACCACTTAGGTTTTGACTAGCTGAACACAGACAGGATCACCCGACTATATTATTGTCAGGTAAGGTGATCAGCAACACGTATTATGAACTATTGGACAAAATTCTAAGTTATTCAGACAAAATTCCTACCTTTGGTATATGGTTACTCCAGATCGCATAGCCCTTGTTTTTCGGGCACTCAAAGGTGTTCCGGCGACTCATTTTTTTGAGATTGCCGACCTGACCGGCTATAAACGTGAACAACTGGCGGAGGTTTTTGATACGTCGCTCAAGACGTTCCAACGCTATGAACGCGAGCAAAAAAAGCTTAACCCGCAGGACAGCGAGAAAGTACTTAAAATCATGGCGCTATTTCAAACGGGTGAATCGGTTTTCGGTACGGGTAGTGCCTTCCGGCGGTGGATGGACAAACCAGCCTATGGGTTAGGGAACCAGATTCCGTTCGATCTGTTGCATACCTCGGGGGGGATTGACCTGGTCATGGACGAAGTCATCCGTATCGAATACGGCGACCTGGCCTGACGGATGCTTGTCTATCGAATTACCAAGGCGATATATGCCGATCGGTTGGTAGCATCCGGTGGGGCGGCCCGCTGGAATAGTCGGGGTCAGTTTGTTATTTACACGGCCGCTACGCGGGCGCTTGCCTGCCTCGAAAACGTGGTGCACCGCAGTGGGGAAGGCCTGCTGGATAATTTTCGGGTGATGCGTATTGATATCCCTGCTACCCTGCCCGTCGAGATTATTGACCCTGACCGATTACCACCTGACTGGTATGAGTTTAGCCAATACGACGCCTGTCAGCAGATAGGAGGGGAGTGGCTTCGGAAAGGCCAGTCGGCCGTTATGCGGGTACCATCGGCCATCATTGCCAATGAATGTAATTACCTCCTGAATTCCGCCCACCCTGACTTTTTACGTATTAAATTAGTTGGTGTAGAGCCATTTACATTCGATCCACGAATTAAATCCTAGCGTGGGCGTCCTTGTTTCGATTGGCCAATAACGTGAAAATCTGCCGCCCTTGATTTGATGCGTTTTAGTTGAAATAGAATTGTATTTCATTTAGATGATAAAATGGTCCAGTAAGTGGCTTCCGGCCTGAACAGACCGGCTATTCTTGTGCCTTCTTTAGGCCATTATAAGGCTTATTTACGGGATTATTCTGTTTTCTCCTGAAATTTTTGTATATTTGTATATAGCGTGGTTTACGCGTATTGTGTGAGCCATAATAGTAATTTTCTGAGAAACTCCTTGAACACATGGCGGAAGAAAATCCCGACCTCGAATCCCCCAGTAACATCATTCCCATTAACATTGAGGACGAAATGCGTGGTGCCTACATTGATTACTCAATGTCGGTTATCATTTCCCGCGCGTTGCCTGATGTTCGTGATGGCCTGAAGCCGGTGCATCGCCGGGTGTTGTTCGGAATGGCTGAACTGGGCGTCAATTACAACAAACCACATAAGAAGTCAGCCCGTATTGTTGGGGAGGTATTGGGTAAATACCACCCACACGGTGATGCCTCTGTTTACTCGACTATGGTTCGTATGGCCCAGGACTGGTCACTACGGTATCCGCTGGTCGATGGTCAGGGAAACTTCGGCTCTATTGACGGTGATTCTCCGGCTGCTATGCGGTATACCGAAGCCCGGTTGAAGCGAATAGCGGAAGAATTGCTGACCGATATTTATAAGGAAACGGTAGATTTTCAGCCCAACTTCGATGATTCGCTCGAAGAGCCAACGGTTATGCCGGCTAAACTGCCGAACCTGTTGCTTAACGGATCGTCGGGTATTGCGGTGGGTATGGCCACCAACATGGCTCCCCACAACCTGACTGAAGTCGTCGATGGCATCACGGCTTACCTTGATAACAACGATATTACGGTTGAGGAGCTGATGCACTACGTCAAGGCACCTGACTTCCCAACGGGGGCTACCATCTATGGGATGGAGGGCGTGAAGTCGGCCTTCAAGACCGGTCGGGGACGGGTGGTGATGCGGGCGCATGCGACGATTGAAGAAAATCGCGGCAAAACCCAGATCATCGTAACGGACGTTCCTTATATGGTCAACAAAGCAGAAATGCTGGAAAAAACGGCCGAACTCATCAACGATAAAAAGATCGAGGGCATCGTGGCGTTCCGGGATGAATCAGATCGGGATGGCCTTCGGGTCGTTTATGATCTTCGCCGGGATGCTATTCCGAACGTCGTATTGAATAATCTGTATAAGCATACAGCCTTGCAATCATCTTTCAGCATCAATAACGTAGCACTCGTGAAAGGGCGGCCTTTGTTGTTGAACCTGAAAGATATGATGAAATACTACGTCGAGCATCGGTTCGAAGTAGTAACGCGCCGGACACAATATGAACTTCGGGAGGCCGAAAAGCGGGCGCATATCCTGGAAGGTTTGCTGATTGCGCTCGACCATATTGATGCGGTCATTACATTGATCCGTTCGTCGCGTGATGCTGACATCGCTAAAAATGGGTTGATGGAGCAGTTCTCGTTGAGCGAGCTGCAGGCCAAAGCGATTCTTGAAATGCGTTTGCAGCGTCTGACTGGTCTGGAGCGGGATAAACTCCAGGCAGAGTATGACGAGCTGATGCGTGAGATTGCCGACTACAAAGAGATTCTGGCTAGTGAGGAACGCAAACGGCAGGTTATCAAAGACGAACTCGCCGATATCCGTGCCCGCTACGGGGATGAACGTCGGACGGAGATTAACCCATTGGGTGACGGAAATATCAGTGACCTATCGCTTATTGCCGATGAGGACATGGTGATCACCATCTCGCACGAAGGGTATATCAAACGAACGCCAACGACCGAATACCGGTCGCAGAGCCGGGGTGGAGTAGGAGCGAAGGCCGCCGGTACCAAGGAAGAAGACTTTACGGAGCATCTGTTCACAGCCACTATGCACAATACCCTCCTGGCGTTCACGCAGAAAGGGCGTTTGTACTGGTTACCGGTTTATGAATTACCCGAAGGCACACGGACATCGAAAGGTCGGCCGCTGGCTAATTTTATCAATATCGAATCTGATGATAAAGTGCGGGCAGTCATCAACGTAACGGATCTGAAGAATGAGGATTACATCAACAATAATTACATTGTGATGTGCACGCGCAAGGGGACGATTAAGAAAACCATGCTGGAAGCGTATTCACGTCCGCGTCAGAATGGGATCATTGCCATAACGATTGATGAGGACGATCAACTGCTTGGGGTTTGCATGACCAATGGCGATAACGATATTGTCATTGCATCCAGTGCGGGTAAGGCCGTCCGGTTCCACGAAAGTCGCGTTCGGCCGATGGGTCGTACGGCGGCTGGGGTACGGGGTATCTCGCTCGATGATGAGGATACGACGGATCATGTCGTGGGGATGGTTTGTATCTCCTCTACCGATGCCCAATTATTGGTCGTTTCTCAGAACGGGTACGGTAAACGGTCCGATATTGATGGATACCGTATTACAAACCGGGGCGCTAAAGGCGTCGGTACGTTAAAAATAACGGAGAAAGTTGGTCGCCTGGTAGCGGTGCTGGACGTAGCGGATAATGATGATTTGATGATTATCAATAAATCGGGAATTGCGATCCGGACACCCGTGGCCAGTATTAGCGTTATTGGCCGGAATACCCAGGGTGTACGATTAATCAGTCTGCGCGACGGGGATGAAATATCATCCGTAACAAAAATAAAACAGGAAGAAGGCGTGGAGGTAACGCCGACTGAACCGGAACCTGTTGTTGACTAGTCATTGATTAACAGTTACTAGTGTTCAATCCGTTGAGCCGTCCAGTTGATTTAATCGTCGAGCTGGGCGGCTCAAACAATTTAGGTGAAGTCATGCTTATACAGACAGATTCCGTAATTTCGTTTCTGAAAAGAAAACACAACCCCATTTAAAACATGAAACAAGTTTTTGTAATCCTCGTAGCGTGTTGCCTATCGGTAGGTGCATACGCACAGCAAGCGGCTGCGGGCGCGTCGGCGTTAGATCAGGCAGCCATGGATAGCTTTAAGAAGGAGAAGGAAAAAAGCGATAAAGATATTGCAGATCCTAAAGCTTCTGCCAAGGCCAGTACCTGGATGGATCGGGCTAAGACGTATCAAAACATTGCCGGTCAATATATTCGAATTGATTCGGCAGCTGCAACAACCGCTTATGACGCCTTCAAAAAAGTCATAGAACTGGACAAGGACAAAAAAGGTGGTCCTGGTAAATTAGCGAAGGAAGCGGAAGAAGCCTTAAAAGGCCAGGCGATGTATGGGGCCTTTATGCAGCAGGGGGTAGCCAAGTTCCAGGCAAAAAACTACGCCGATGCTATGAAGGCAATGACAGTGGCGGGCGAAATTAATCCTAAAGATACGTTAGCTCCTCTCTATACGGCCATCGCTGCGCAGCAAATTAAAGACAATGCGACAGCGAAGACACAGTTAGAAAAGTACATAGCCGGGGGTGGGAAAGATGCGGCTATCTACGGGTCGCTGGCGATGCTCTATCGCGGTGATAATGAAATTGACAAGGCATTAGCTGCGCTGGATAAAGGGATCGCCTTAGCGCCAGGTAATAAAGATCTGGCTAATGAGAAGATCAATCTGATGCTGACATCGAACCGGATGGATGAGGCTATTACGGGCATGAAGGCGATGGTGGAGAAAGATCCTAACAACGTACAGAATCTGGTAAACCTGTCGATTGTCTATAACAACATTGCGAGTAAAGGCGATGAGGAGATTCGGAAACTCGAAGGAGACACGAAGAAGGGCGGTAACACGGCTAAGCAGTTGGCTGACAGCAAAAGTATTATTGATGCCTACAACAGCGAAATTACCCGGTTGGGTGGGTTGATCAAAAAACAGCCAAAGAATGCCGATCTGAAACGCCAGCTATCGGATGTTCAGAAAAAATTAGCTGAACAGAAAACGGAAATGGCCAAGCTGGAAGCAGATGCTAAAGCCGCAGCGGCTAATGCGGGTGCGGCAGCGGATTCAGAAAAACGATTGGCAGAACTGAAGCAGAAAAAAGCAGAAACGAAAGCGCTGGAGAAGCAATACCTGGAGAAGGCATTGGCCGTGGATGCCAACAATTACGATGCCAATTATGCAATGGGTATTTTTGTATTCAATGAAGCGGTCGAATTGAAGAAGGCTGTGGATAAAATGGATATGGCCGAATACAGCAAAGTCGGTAAAGAAGCGGATGGTAAAGTGTGCGGCAAATTCAAGCAGGCATTACCTTACTTTCAGAAGGCCAAGACGGTTAAGGACGAACCTGAGCTGACGGATAATTTAACGAATACGGAAAATATTTTGAAGCAGTACGAAGAGAAGAAGATCGTCTGTATCGAAAGCAAGTAGAGGTAGTAGGGCTGGTACCAGGCGTATCGGCCCTATTTATTTACCACTTTACTTAACATAATATAAATTATACAACAAAAGTGCTACGTTATTATATTAGGCCAACCATTATAGAATCCACGTGGAACACTAAAGCATTGCTTTACAGTAAGTTACGTACTTTGGTGATAAAATGGCCTCTATGCACTCAAAAGAGGCCATATGATGGAGAACGTATTAGTTTAAAAGTTATGAGTAAGTATACTAAAGTTATATGTGAATTAAGAAAACAAGTGGGATTGCAAGCCAGGTTTCAAACGAACTTCCATTAAGACATGCATTACTGCTACTAGATTTATCCGTTTAGCTATTCTACAATTATTTTTACTGACTTGCAGAGCCATCCGTTCTGTATTAAGATTTTTATGATTAGGTTAGTCAATACTTTATCATATCTATTACCTCCGTTTAAATTCGAAGGATTATTGATATTTAGGGTAGACTAATTCGTCGGAGTATATTCTCGGAATGATCCATCCGTGTAGAAAATCAAAATGCGTTCTACCTTTTTTTCATTAGTCAATACAGGTTGTTCTATTAGTGGTGCAGAAGGTTCAACAGATGCCGATGTCGAAACGCCCGCTGGCGGAATTTCATTACGCTGACTTCGAATAGTAATAGGCTGTGGCGCGTAAGAAACCGGTGCTGGTCCAGCGCTAAATTGATCGGGTGTCGATCGCATGGCCGATGAGCCACTACGAGTTGGGTAACCTGATGGAGACGTAGTGAATTGATTATCTTCTTCCATAATCCACTCATAGCCTAACTCAGGAAATCGTCGAATTATTTTTTGAATAATATCGAAGCTTGGGCGATTGCGACCTGAAAGAATATGTGATATACTAGATCGCTGCACACCAATCTCATCAGCGAAGTAAGACGGCGTCAAATTCTTATCAATCAGGATCTGCTTAATTTTATCGTTAATTCCCATAATGGTAAGATATAGATGCTAAGTGACAAATATAAACGTAAATTATGTACATCGTTTACATGATCTATTATTTACAAATAAAAAAAGCACACAAACAATGTGTGCTTTTGTAAAATTTAACAATAATAATTTAACATATCACAATTGACATATTTAAACAGTGGTCTAACTTAAACGGATACGTTGTTTTCACGGAGCGCATCGTTCAGCGATGTTTTTAGATCAGTAGACGATTTTCGTTGGCCGATAATAATGGCACAGGGTACATGGTATTCACCAGCCGGAAATTGTTTAGCATAACTCCCGGGAATTACCACAGAATTAGCCGGTACAAACCCTTTGTACTCGACAGGTTTAGTACCAGTCACGTCAATTATCTTGGACGAGCCTGTGATAGTTACTCCTGCTCCTAATACAGCCCTTTTACCAATATGAGCTCCTTCAACCACAATACAACGCGATCCAATGAAAGCGCCATCTTCAATAATCACTGGCGCTGCTTGGGGAGGTTCCAGGACTCCGCCAATACCCACCCCCCCACTTAGGTGAACGTCTTTACCAATTTGTGCGCAGCTACCCACCGTCGCCCAGGTGTCCACCATTGTACGCTCATCTACATACGCACCAATATTTACATACGATGGCATAAGGATTACGCCGGGTGCCTGGTAGGAACCGTAGCGGGCCACGGCTGGTGGAACAGCGCGGACTTTCGCTTCAGCAAAATTTGTTTTTAGCGGAATCTTGTCATTGAAGGTAAAAATGCCCACTTCTTCTGCCTTCATCTGCTGGCTGATAAAATAGAGTAAGATAGCTTTTTTTACCCATTCATTAACCGTCCATTCGCCGGACTCGTTGTTTGGAGGAGTGGCAACCCGGAGTACTCCCCTATCTAATTGATCAATTACGTTTCGAATAAGTTGAATTGATTCGGGATTTGCTAACAGTTCTCTATTAGCCCATATGTTCTCTATTTCGGTGGTCATTAAGATAAAGTAATTGTTTATATATAAGAATATAACTTTCTGATAATCAATATACTGAATATATAGGCAAAATTTCCTTTGGTATAGAATATAGTCTACTGTTTCAGGCTATTAAGTTGATTCAAAGGTAATCATTAGACGTGTATAGTTGAAATATATGGTTTAAATATTTTTCAGTGAGTTGTTTTGCCAGACCGAATGCATGATGGTCTCTTAAGTTTCAAGACTTACAAGTAGCATATCGAACAGGCAGAGTTAACATTGAATGAAATTGTAAAGTTTATGGAAATAAGGATTCGGTGCAGAAGGTATCTGAATGGTGTTGAAAAAAGATATACACTTTGCTAACAGAGCTTGTGTGACCTTCTCGTTTGTGATGACAGTTGGTGGTGAATCACATGAACTAACTCCAGTATTATCTTACTCAAGTAGCTGAACTAAGATTCTGCGATCAAGCAGTGGATTTTACCGGGAACGTTCTAGTAGCGTAGCATTTTTGTATGGGTGGTGCGTTGTTATCTTGATCAAACTGTTCGCGGCTTTTTATAGATTGACAACGAATGCTTCTGCATACGACGATTGTAATACTATCTAAACGTACGCCTACCTCTAGCATCCTTTCTATACTCAGAATGTATCTCGCTCGCTCTGTTAACGTTATAATGATGTGTGTGTAGGTCTTGCTAATTTGTGCTAATCTTATTTTAAACATCTCACGTTGAATCAAAGACATGATGTGATCATTCAAATCTGGCTAACTAGGCTACCCTGTAGGCGCTATTAAACTGACCTCTATTTAGTATTTAGCTGTGATTGATAAATTTTAACGGTATGAAAGTGTAAGCAGATAAAGAAATGTAAGCGTATATCTTAAGTAGTAGCCACATTACCCCATTAGTAAAATGTAAGGACTGTATCTTTAGTAACATTAGAGTAATACCAAAATTATTTAGTAAACTAAAGTCAAAATACTAATAAATTTAGTACATTTTGCTAAAATTGCTATTTATATTTAGCAAATTACCACTTGAATACTAATTAATGCCCTAAAATTGATCGTTTTGCTAAAACGTCTCCCCTGTTTTACTAAATACTATTACTTATTAGGTTTATTACGGACCTTATTTAATCCGTATATTTGCCCCTGAAAACAAACCAATTTTCTCTGTTCATGGAAAAAATACGTGTTGCTATTAATGGATTCGGCCGCATTGGACGATTATCCTTTAGAAAACTACTAGAAAAAGAAAACATTGAGGTCGTAGCTATAAACGACCTTACAGACAACGCAACATTAGCTCATTTACTGAAATACGATTCGGTTCATGGAAAATTCAATGGCGAAGTCGCTTCAGATAACGAGAGCTTAACTGTAAATGGAACACGTATAAATGCGTATGCTGAACGGGATCCTAAGAAACTACCCTGGAAAGAATTAAATATTGATGTAGTATTAGAATCAACAGGGCGTTTCGTTGATGAAGCTGGTGCTGGCCAACACCTGGAGGCCGGTGCTAAAAAAGTAGTTATCTCCGCTCCTGCAAAAGGCAACATTCCTACAGTTGTTCTTGGTGTCAACGACGATACGCTAACCGGCAACGAAACGATCGTATCGAATGCTTCGTGCACAACCAACTGCCTGGCGCCAATGGCAAAAGTTCTGGACGATGTATTCGGTATTGAAAAGGGCTACATGACTACGATCCACGCCTACACGGCGGATCAAAATCTACAGGATGCTCCCCACTCCGACCTACGTCGGGCCAGGGCTGCTGCTTTATCCATTGTACCAACGTCAACGGGTGCTGCGAAAGCTGTAGGATTGGTTCTACCTCAATTAAAAGGCAAACTGGATGGCTATGCGCTACGTGTACCAACACCAGACGGCTCATTAACCGACCTAACAGTCATTCTTAAAAAAGAAGCTACGGTTGAAGAAATCAACAACGCACTAAAGGAAGCTTCTGAAACATCACTCAAAGGTTATCTTGAATATTGCACCGATGAGATTGTATCGATCGATATCGTGGGCAATTCTCACTCCTGCATTTTCGATTCTAAATTGACATCGGCCAACGGTACACTGGTTAAAGTTGTTGGCTGGTATGATAATGAATACGGATACTCTAGCCGCGTGGCTGATTTAATTGTAAAGCTATTTAGTTAAGTGAACAACTTAACCAAATACAAATATGTGAATTTTTAGTTGTATACAATTATAGATTTACATTTAATATGGTAACGGGTGTAGTTTGTTAAACTGCACCCGTTTTACATTGTAAATAGTTAATTGTAAACCCTTTATTAAAGAAAAGCTGTTCGTACCTAGTCTTAATTCCCAAATGTAAATTATTCAATGAGGACTGGTATAAGTTAGTTGTATATTGTAAATTTACAAATCCCAATTGCCTAACGGTTCCTAAACTATACGCGAATAGCTCAGGATTATCTGTTTTTAAATGCAACATGCCGTCCGGCACAAGTAGCTTTTTATAGAGTTCAAGAAAGCGGGGATGAGTCAATCGATGTTTCTCCTGCTTGGGACGGGGCTGCGGATCAGGGAAAGTAATCCAGATTTCATTAATCTCCCCTTCTACAAAAAATTCAGTCAGAAAATTTATGTCCGTGCGTAAAAACGCTACGTTGGTCAGCCCCAATGTTTGGGCAGCTTGTGAGCCTCGGGCAATACGATCTCCCTTAATATCTACACCAATAAAATTAGTGTCAGGGAAAGCCTGTGCCAGGCCGACAGTATACTCGCCTTTACCGCAGGCCAACTCCACAACAATGGGATTTCCGTTCCTGAAATAGTCACGTTGCCAGTGGCCACGAATGGTTTTGTAGAGAGGTTTACCTACTTCAATAACGTTTTCACTTTCGGCATTTTGCAGAAAGAACTGTGCTTTACGACGCGTCAAGGTTATTATAAATCGATTAATTCGGCAATGGTGTAGTTACTGCCAGTTAGTAGGATTAAATCGTTTGTAGAGGCTTGCTGCAGCGCTGCAGCAAGCGCTGTATTAACATCGGAGAATACATCCCCCAATAGACCGACCTCAGCAGCTTCAGCCTGCAAGTCAGTAGCCGCCAGCGAGCGGGGTGTGTTAGCCTGACAAAAATAATACACCGCCGTTGGTGGCAGGGTTGCCAGTACGTTAGCGCGTTCCTTATCGGCTACCATACCAATGATAATGCGCAGCACGTCGTAAGACAGTGTCTGGACTGTTTCGAACAACGCGGCTAAACCCGCCTGGTTATGCGCCGTATCAGCAACGACACGAGGGGCGTTCTGAAGCGTCTGGAAGCGTCCCTTTAAACCAGTTAACGACGTAACAGCCGCTAAGGCTTTTTCCTCGTCATCCACTGATACGGGCAACTGCGACTGCAATACATCAACGGTCGCTAGCACAGTGGCCAGGTTTCGGAGTTGATAGCTGCCAAGCAGATCCAATTCAATTGTCCGGGATGAGCCCCCACCGTGGGCTACCCTCGCTTGTCGAAATCCCCTAACAACCCCATTGTCCTCGACCGCATACTGCTGATCAGCGAATAGAATTGGGGCTTGAATGGAGACTGCTACATCCCGGAAAATAGTACCTGTTTCTGGATGGGTCTCTCCTACTATTACCGGCACGCCAGCTTTGATGATACCTGCTTTTTCGCGGGCAATCTGGGGTAACGTATCCCCCAGGATGTCCGTATGATCGTAGCCGATATTCGTAATGACCGAGGCCATGGGGGTAATAACATTCGTTGAATCGAGTCGTCCCCCTAACCCCACTTCGATAATGGCCACATCAACGGCCTGTTGCGCAAAGAAGTCAAACGCCATCGCCACGGTTAGCTCGAAAAAAGAGGGCTCTATCATTTCGATTAATACCCGATGCGTTGTTACAAACGCAGCAACAACGTCCTCTTCAATCGGCTGGCCGTTGAGCCGGATACGCTCGGTAAACGATTTCAGATGGGGCGAAGTATACAGGCCCACCCGGTAGCCCGCCAGCTGATAGATGGCGGCCAGCATGTGTGAGGTGCTCCCCTTCCCATTCGTTCCCCCTACGTGAATGCTGCGAAACTTCTGGTGAGGGTTTCCAAGCGCTTCACACAAGGCAAGCGTATTCCCTAAGCCCGGCTTTATCGCTTTGGGACCAATCCGGTGAAAAACGGGGAGCCGACTGTATAGATAGTCGATCGCTTCCGGGTAGTGCATTAATCTTTAGACTTAATGATAAACGTAATGGTGCCGCTCGACGTAGGCGGGGTAGCTCCTCCTTTTGGACGGAGCCGGAGTTTCTGAACCGCTCTCCGGTACGCTTCCCCGACAGAAGGGCTTACGGTGCTTTGCAACTGCCGGACGGACGTAATTTCGCCATCACCATCTACCGTGATCTTAAAGACAATTTTACCCGTTTCATCCGAGTCATCGTTGACATTCGGCTTGCTGGCCATCGACCAGCCGGATACGTCAAAAGCAACACCTGTTGGGGCACCACCCGGCGTACCATAAAACTCCTTTGCATTTATTTTGCCATTGGGATTTCCCTTGTCACCTACCCCACTGGCATCGTCGCCGTTGTTGTTGCCTCCGGTGCCGGAGGCTTTCCCTATGGTGCCGTTCGAGCCCCCCCCGCCCGACGATTTTTTGAAAAGCGCATCGTTATTCACCGTTTCCACTTTTTTGGGTGGAGCCGGGGGGGCTATCTTCTCGACCGGAGCCGTTGCCTTAGGCGATTCAACCCGTTTAGGTTCAGGTCGATCCGGTACGGTAACGGGACTTTCGGTTTTACTGGCAATGACCGGTTTTTCCGTGACCGTCTTAGCCGGTTTCGCATCCTCTACCTTGGGGCTGGGCGTTACGTGGGTTTTCTCAATCCGGGGGGTTGTATTGACTTTGGGATTTGGTGTCTTCTCGGCGGGCCGCTTTTCTTCCGGATCGGGCGAATCCGACGCTTTATTGTGCGTCTGGATGCGGCCACTACCGCGGTTGGTCGTGCCGAAGTTTACTTCCACGAATTGAATCGGGGGCGGGTTTGGAACGGTTTGCGAGAGGTGAACGAGTAACAGCAACGCAATTAAAAGTACATTGATGATAAGCGCACCAGCTAAGGATTTCACCCGAATGTCGTCCTCATTCTCAAATGTTATACGGGTCATACAGTACGTATGGTTTTAGTCTTGTTAGTCTTCCTTCTGCCTTATAACGCTGATACTGTCCGCTTCGTTATATGGGTCGTTAGGCAACATTGGTATCGGCGTAAGCAAAGTAACATAAAATCCCGGATAGATGGCTACGCTAACCGGGCGCTTTACTAAACTTTAGTACCTATGTTTGCAATTTGCCGACCCAATGTTCAGTTTTTAGGAATATGCCCGTTCTTCAGCCAATCGTCAACATCGCCGAACTACTTTACCAGAAAGGAATCATTGATGTCGTTGTTTCGCCCGGTTCACGCTCAGCGCCCCTCACCCTGGCCGTTGCCCGGCACCCGCATCTACGCGTCCGGGTGGTGGCCGATGAACGATCGGCTGGATTTGTCGCCCTTGGGATGGCGCAGCAACGTCGGAAACCGGTAGCCGTGATCTGTACGTCGGGCAGTGCCGTCTATAATCTGGCACCCGCCGTAGCCGAAGCGTTTTTCCAGCAGGTACCCCTCCTGCTCCTGACCGCCGATCGGCCTCACGAATGGCTATACCAGCAGGATGGCCAAACCATCGATCAACCGGGAATATTCGGGTCGCAGGTAAAACGTAGCTATGATCTTCCCGCCGATTATGCACACCCCGATGCCCGCTGGTTTATCGAGCGGTCAATGAACGAAGCGATTGCCTTGAGTCGATCGTATCCTACAGGGCCGGTGCATGTGAACGTCCCCCTGCGGGAACCCTTTTACCCAACGGCCAGGGAGACATTCCAGGCTGAGCGTTTACGCCTTATTGATACGCTTACCGGAACACCAACCCTGGCCCCCGACACCTGGCATCAGCTTCTTGCGGTATGGGAACGTAGTGAACGGATTCTGATCGCCGTTGGACACTATCCCAGAAACCCTGATTTGCTACGTATACTCCGAAAAATAAGCGAAGAACTTGGCATTCCGATTATTGGCGAGATTACGGGCAATATACCGGTTAATGACCTGTTTATTACCCATACGGATACGATTCTAACACTGTTAGATGATAAAACAGGGGATGCCCTACGTCCCGATCTGCTCATTACCGTCGGCAACTCATTTTTAACACGAAACCTAAAAACCTTCTTCCGGACCTACGCGGCTCATCAGCACTGGCACCTTCAACCCACGGTTGACCGGATCACGGATTCGTTCCAGAGCCTGACCACGCTGATACCCGCCGACCCGCTGCTGTTCCTGGAAAAACTATTTGCCGATGTCGATTACCAGCGGTTTCTCCAGGGCGACGATGACGACGATCGTCATGAGTACCTGAATCAATGGCTTGCTCTTGACCGTCGGGCCGCCCGGCACATTGACAAAACGCTCAATCAACCCGATACCCCCCTCACCGACTGGTCGGCCGTTCAGGTTGTGCTGGAACACCTTCCCAACGGCTCTATCCTCCACCTGGCGAATAGTATGCCCGTACGCTATGCTAACCTCTGCGGGATTCAGGAAACGCAACAGATCAGCGTCTCGGCCAATCGGGGGGTTAGCGGAATCGACGGCTGTCTGAGTACGGCAGTGGGTGCCGCCCTGGCTACGGATCAGCTCGTAACCGTCCTGATTGGGGATATCGCCTTCTTCTACGACCGCAACGCACTCTGGTCGGCACCGGTACCACCCAACCTGCGGATTGTCTTACTCAATAATGACGGGGGACATATCTTCCGAATTATTGACGGCCCCAGCCGTCAGCCAGAGCTGGAAACCTATTTTGAAACACCCCACGGGTACACCGCCCGTCATACGGCGGAAGATGCGCATGTAGCGTATCAACTGTGCGATTCGCTCGAAACACTACGTCCCCTCCTGGCTGATTTTTTTCAACCGGGTCAACAGGCTAAACTCCTGGAGATATCAACCGATAAACGTATCAACCAGGAACAGTTTCTGGCTTACAAGGCGACTATAAAATAATCGAATAGCTATGGAACTATACCTGTAGTTATAGTTAACAGATATACCTTTTCAGGATGACATACCACCAGAAATTGGCTGGCCGTCCCAGTTACTCAGTTTCTATGAAGTATTCCTGTTTTAATACGACTACCAAACTTTTTTGTTAGTAATTTTCAATCTTACCATCCTATAACACGATCGGTTGTAACCAGCGTATCCGTAAACAACCTATGCGTGGCCCTATTTTTTGAAACCAACTACCTATCTCTCTTCCCTCACCTCCCTCAGGGGAATCGCAGCCCTGCTGGTTATTTTTCTGCACATTGATGGCATTTGCTTTCAATTAGCCCCGGCAGGTAGCCATTTTTTTATACGAAAGGGGTATCTATGGGTTGATTTCTTCTTTCTGCTCAGTGGATTTATTATGGTGCATGTCTATGGCCATTCGTTCTCGGCGATTAGCAACCTGCACCTGTTTAAACGCTTTATGTGGGCGCGCTTTGCCCGCATTTACCCATTACACCTGTTTTCGTTTTTATGCATGGTTTCTTTCTACTTCTGGTATAAAGCAACCAATACATTAACTGCCTTCGACCATCAGCTCTATAACCTAAACGCCATACCGACCAACCTTTTCTTAATCCACGGGTTGGGCGTACATACGTTTCTCAGCTGGAATGCCCCTTCCTGGTCAATAAGTACAGAATGGTGGATGTATGTTCTCTTTCCCCTGCTGATGCTGTTCTTCCAGAAAACAACGCCAGGTAAACGATTGGGTATGCTGTGGTTTATTATCGCGGGTTATCTGTTTATCAGTTACTACTTACACCCGTTGTCTATGGCGAAATCGCCTTATCCCGACTTGACCAGAGTAAACTCGATTGATGTTACGTACGACTATGGCTTTGTCCGGTGTTTTTTCGGCTTCCTTTTTGGTATGCTTATCTATGACCTGTATAAAATAAAATGGCTTTATGCAACCTTGAAAAGCAGTCTTTTATGGATGGGCCTGGTAGCGCTGATTTTCATTACGTTAAGTATCCATATACCTGATATGATTACGGTACTTCTTTTTGCCGCTATTGTGTTGATGAGTGCGTATAATTCAGGAGCCGCTAATGTATTGCTGAATCTGAGACCATTGGTATGGCTGGGTGATATTTCCTATTCATTATATTTGATGCACCTGCCAATTATGTATTTCCTGTTAATATACATAAAGCGCTTTCCATCCATTACCTTCAGTGCGAGTATGCCTGTTTTATGGCTGTACAGTTTTGCCTATATTACGATTGTGCTGTTGATATCGGCGCTGACCTATAACGTGATCGAATTACCCATGCGGAAAAAGTTGAATCAACTGGCGCAGCATACCAGGAAGCCAGGAAAAAGCCTGGCTTCGTAAAGACTCCTGAGAGTAATCAATATATATCCCCTACGAGTAAGGCTCCATGACCGTAGTTACTCGTCAATCGTACACTTATGCTGGATCGTAAATTTCCCATCGGCCCGTTAGTTCTTCAGCCAACCTACACCCCCGACGAACGTCGACAGGCGATTGAAGTGCTTGAAACCAGTCCGGCTCAATACCGGCAGTTAGTAGAAAACCTCGCCCCCAATGACTTGGCCAGAACGTATCGGGAAGGTAGCTGGACCATCCAGCAACTGGTGCATCATGTTGCCGATATCCAGCTACTGCACTATGTCCGCATGAAGAAAGCCCTCACCGAGCCTGACTATAAAACAGCCACGATGATCGATATGAATGCCTGGGCTACTACGTCCGATGCAACATCGGCTCCCATCGAGGATTCGCTGCTTTTGTTCGAAGGCGTTCACCGTCGCTACGTTTACCTGGCAAAATCACTGGATAACACAACGCTGGCTATTCGGTATTACAATCCGGTACGTCAGTTTTGGGTCGATCAGGCCCAGGCGCTGGCCATGTCGGCCTGGCATGTACAACATCATCTGGCTCACATAAAGCTGGCATTAGCTTCCTGATAAAAAAAAAGAGGTAAAAACGGAGAGAGCCTTCCAACGGAAACCTGCTCAATGAGGTCTTTACGGTACACTAACCAGCCCTGTTGTGCATGAAAACCCAACTACTACTCCTGTTCATAGCCTTAGGCGGGATAGCCTGCCAACCCAATGACGCATCGACCTTCGGCATAGACCCGCAACTGGGTACGTATACAGACGAAGCGCCCATGACCAAAAAGCTGATTTGCGGTTCGATTAATTGTGAAAACCCATCCAGCGAAGAAGTTTATACGTATAATGCCGCCGGGCAAGTAGCCCGTATGGAACAATTTAGTCGTGCGATTTCCGGCCAGATGGAACGGTTCGGGTATACCGACTACCTGTATGCCCCGAACGGTCAGCTTAGTAGCAAGATCACTTATGGGAAATACGGAAATACAGCCACCTGGGTTCCTTACAACGAGTCCACCTATGTATATACCAACGGGGTCTTGAGCCAGGAACAGACGTATTTCAACCAGCATAGCCCGGAGCAACGCGTGTTGACGGCTACAATTGACTACACGTTTCAGGACGGTAAAAAAACGGAGCAGAAATGGTTCGATGCCCAGCATATCCTGAACCATCGGGTCGTTTACGAATACCGAAACAACACGCTCGTTCGTGAAACCTGGTCTGGCGCCAACGACGTAGTATTCCGGCGTTTTGAACACCGGTTTGCCGATAATCGCCGTCAGATCAGCGAATACCTGCCCAATTCGACCGAACAAATTTCGCTGGTGGAGAAAACGTATGATGCGCAGGGCCGCCTGGCCAGTGAAGAGACCAAAGTAAATAACCCCCTCCTCTGCTCAATGATGGCCGGTGTTATTCGCTACGTTTATTAACTGAACATTTGACGTGCGAATTACCGGCAACGTAGCACCCGTTCGCGCTTGGCCGCCTGATCACCGGCAGATTCGCCCCGTTGCCAGGCCGTGCAGGCAGCTGCTCTGTTCCCGGTTGCCCATTCGGCCAGTCCTAGTGTATAATACAAGGCATCGACGGATGCGTCCAGCTTTTCCGCCTGTTTTAATTCGGGGAGTGCCTTATCCGGTTGTTTTACGCTCAGGAAGTAGAGCCCAAGGGTTTGATGCGCCCAGGCATTCTGGCTGTCGAGCCGCAGGGATTCCTGCACCAGGGGCAGCGCTTCGGTTGGGCGATTCAGTTTCAGCAGTAAAAACGCTTTATTGTTCAGGTAATAAGGTTGATTCGACCGTACAGCTAAGGCCCGCTCTACATAGGTAAGCGCTTCAGCATAGTTTCCGGCATGGGCCAGTAACAAACTTTGGTTGTTCAGCGCGGCATCCTGATTGGGGTTAAGCTGCAGCGCCCGCCGAATGTCCTGACCAGCCTGTTCATAGGCTTTTTGACTAAAAAACAAGGCGCCCCGATTCGTAAGGGCTTCTACGTTATCCGGCTTAAGCTGAACGGCCCGATCATACGCTGCCTGAGCATCGGCAGGTTTGTTGAGCCGTACATACGTATCGCCCAGTCGGGTTTGATAGAAAGTAGAATCTATATACTGTTTTTCGATGCGTTGTAAATCGGCCAGACTACCCGTAAGGTCACCCATGTCCAGTCGAACCTCCGCCCGGTTAAAATAAGCCGTACTAAAATCAGCGTCGGCGTCGATAGCCCGGGTATAATCGGCGAGGGCACCCTCCCGATCGTCGTTTCGAAACTTTGCTAAACCCCGATTACTGTACGCATCCGCAAAGTCTGGCTTTTTTGCCAGCGCTTCCGAATAATACCGGATGGCTTCCCGATACTCGCGCTTTTGCAGTTGTACATTGCCCTTCAGAAAAAACTGAGCCGCTTCATCAGTGGCAGTAGAACAGGAAAGAAGGATGAGTGCTGAATGATAAATGATGAATACCCAAATGAACGAGTGGCAGAAAGAGTTGCCTACCTTTGTCAGTCTATACCCCATTGTCAAAACTAGTAATCATTGTTAATTAATCATTGCTACCATGCGTTTCGTTCAGGATATCCCCCACCCTCAATTCCGTATCGGCCTTTACGCCTGGAATGGCAAATATATCGTCAAAATTGAAGCGGGTCCCTATGAACAAACGTATAAGATCAACGAAATGGATATGAGTGATCCTACCGCTGTGCACCTGATGCTCGACGAGCCCTTTCTTAGTAGGGTAGCCAAACGATTTGGCGACATGGATACCGATTGGCAGGACGCCGGTAACAGGCACGACATGTTTTAAGCAATACGCAACATGACTGAGGAGTGTGCCGGTCCGCAAACACTGCGGTAGTAAATAACAAAAAAAGATCGGTCCATGGGAAGCGTCTTCCCATGGACCGATCTTTTTTTGGCCTAAGTTTCGTTAATCAGGTAAATTAAAGGCCTGTTTAACGGCGGCATAATCATGGAAGTCAACCGCCCCCACACGACCTTTTACACTACCGTACACCACGACGATACGGTACTGCGGATAGGTAGCCAGCATATCCCGATATAACTGGTCTGGCTTGAACATCAGTTCCGGAATTGCATCATAGGAACCCGAGGTGGTATTGTAAATACCTGAAAATATGAAGATCCTGGGCGAAAAGTAATTTTGCCCCAAATCATCCGTAACAATCTGATAACTAGTGTAATCGTTGATATTATTGGTCGTACGGCCGGGAATTTTGACGGCGGCCGTTACAGTGTCCTGCTTGATCCGTTCGACCAGCGTGTAGCCGGACGTCTGATTGTACGAAAGCTGACCAAATTTATAGTAGACATAAATGACACCCTTATCGATCGCGTCTTTTGTAAGCAAGGCATTCGACGTACTGGCTGGCACCAGTTGAACCCGGCTAAGGTTCGGGTATTTAAAAACAGTACCGCTTATATCAACGGCCTTCCAATCCGTATAAACAACATTGGCATTACCCATTGGTCCAGTGGCACCCGCTACACCACTGGCTCCGGCAGGCCCCGTGGCGCCTGTTGCTCCAGTAGCACCCGTTGCGCCTGTTGGTCCGGCCGGGCCTTCAGGACCCTTGCAGGAAATAACAAGCATGAGCAACAGCGCTACCAGCCCAGTTCCGAATGTAACAAAATGAGAAAAACGTACTTTCATAGTTTTAAAAGTTAAAAATGAATTTAGAATGAAAAGGCCCAACAAGTAATCGAACGCGAAGACTCGCAAAAATCGTCAATATACGGCAAACTTTTGAATTCCCCTTATCTCCAAAAATACAACAATTGATTTTAGGTAAGCGAAACCAGCCCTAAAAATAGTTCCGAAATCTATCTATAAGCCTTTGGTTGAGGCTAATCTATCATTTCAGCGAAAAACACGTTCGTCCACTTACCGCCTTATTGGCCACCACAACGACGCTAATCCGGCTGACCGTCTGGCTATTCCCTCCCTGATAAGGCTACTGTTTCGTAAAACAGACGGCATTAGTACGCTATTTCAACGCCCAATATAATGACATTAGCCAATTATCGGTCAACCTACAAGTGGTCTGAACTTAACCCAGACTCTCCCTACCATTCGATTACAGGGGTACAACTAGATAAAACAGGTCGCTGTTTGACAAGAGTTATGCAAAAGCCCGATAAATTATCGACCTGACGGTCATGAGAATTGCGTATTGCTCCTCACTACGTTAAGAACCGGAAAGATGAAAAGATTTACTCCGACCGGGGAGCAACAGGCGTGGGTTTAAAAATGAGGGGATAGACCGGTGTATGATCCTGAACGGCCGGTTAGGGTGACGGTTTCTTTAGTGCCCGGTTCAATCTCACATCGGCCTCATTTGGTGGCACGAATGTGTCAATGACTGTTCCCTGTGATGCATACCCGGATATAACCACACTTTATCGTCCATAACCAGAAGTTGGGCATTTGGTGAACTTAACCGGGGCCAATGGGTTTTATATTTGTACGTAAATCAAACGCCGGAATGACCCGGCGTTTCGTTTTAAGATATTAGTTGATTAATCCTATAGACTACATACCATTATGTCTATCCTACTGACCGATAACGTAAGCCAAGCCGCCCGTCGTGACATTCTGGACCTTGAACAGAAAATCAGTTCGTTCCGCGCCGGCGATATAGCCGATGAAGCGTTTCGGAAATTCCGGCTCACGCGGGGGGTGTACGGCCAGCGGCAACCGGGTGTGCAGATGATTCGCATCAAACTGCCCCACGGACGGATCACGGCCGACCAGCTCATTCGCATTGCCGATTTATCGGACACCTACGCGACGGGGAATCTCCACGCGACCACCCGGCAGGATATTCAACTGCACTTTGTTAAACTGGCCGACTCGCCCCAGCTCTGGGCCGACCTCGAAGACGCCGGCATTACGCTCAAGGAAGCCTGCGGCAACACCGTTCGGAACGTAACAGGTTCGGCCCGGGCAGGCATTGATCCCGAAGAGCCCTTTGACATTACGCCCTACGCCTACTCGATTTTTGATTATTTCCTGCGCAATCCAATCTGTCAGGATATGGGCCGGAAATTCAAAATCTCCGTTTCATCGAGCGAAAAGGATTCAGCCTACGGCTATATGCATGATGTCGGTTTAGTGGCACGTGTTCAGGATGGCAGACAGGGCTTCAAGGTGATGCTCGGTGGTGGCCTGGGCGCGCAGCCTTTTTCGGCGCAGACGGCCTTTGAATTTCTGCAAGAAGACCGCGTCATTCCGTTTATAGAAGGCGTTATTCGGGTATTCGATCGCTACGGCGAACGCCAGAAACGTCACAAGGCCCGGATGAAATACCTGCTGAACGACATTGGACTGGATGAACTGCTCCGCCGGGTCAACGACGAAACACTGGCCCTCAAAAACAAAACGTTCACCGTTGACAGCTCACCGTTTTCGGCGGAAAAACAGTATCCAAGCCGTCCGGAAGTCGGCAACTACGTTCTCCAGACCGAAAACCCAAAACTGAATACCTGGTTCAGGACCAACGTGTTCGAGCAAAAGCAGGCGGGCTGGTATGCGGTGCAATTACGGGTTCTGCTGGGCGACATGCCTTCGGATACCGCGCGGGCACTGGCTCAGATCGTGAAGCAGTATGCGGCCGATGACATACGGGTAACGGTTAACCAGGGGTATTTACTACGGTTTATCCGGCCGGAGGATCTTACCGCTGTATTCAACGCGCTCGACGCGTTGGGGCTGGCTGAGCCCGGTTTCGATACCACCGCTGATATTACGACTTGCCCTGGAACGGATACCTGTAACCTCGCCATATCGAGCAGCTACGGCATCACGCGGGCGCTGGAACGGATGATGCACGATGAATTTCCCGACCTGGTGTACAACGATGACATCAAAATCAAGATTTCGGGCTGCATGAACGGCTGCGGGCAGCACTCCGTAGCCAACATCGGCTACCATGGTTCGTCCCTCAAGAATGGCGCGTATGTGTTACCGGCGCTTCAGGTTTTGCTGGGGGGGGGCTTCAACGGAAAAGGGGAAGGGTTAATTGCGGATAAAGTCATTAAGATTCCGGCGAAACGCGGCCCCGATTCATTGCGGGTTCTATTACGTGATGCTGAAGCAAACAGCCTGGACGGTGAATATTATAGTGACTACTATGCCCGCCAGGGTAAAAACTATTTTTACCAGCTCCTGAAGCCGCTAGCCGATCTGAAAACGCTGGTCGACAGCGATTACATTGACTGGGACCATACCGAACAGTACGTTACGGAAGTGGGGATTGGTGAATGCGCCAGTGTGCTGATCGACCTGGTGGCTACTACGTTAACCGAAGCGGCCGAGAAACTGGGCTGGGCGCGGGAAGCGATTGGGGAAAGCCGCTGGGCCGATGCCTTATACCATAGCTACAACGTATTTATCACCGGGGCCCGGGCCGCGTTAATGAGCCGCGACATTCCGACCAATACCCAGCACGGCATCGTGAGCGATTTCGACAAAAACTTCCTGGGCGAAACCGATTTCCATCAGGAGGAAGGCGAGTTCAAAACCCTTGTGTTCAGTATCAACAAGCAGGAGCCGTCGGAAGAATTTGCCCGCCGGTTCATTGCGCAGGCAGACGCCTTCCTGCAGGCGGTTCAAACCTACCGCGAAGCCCAGATTGAACGGGAAGGCCTCCCTGAATTACAGGCATTAACGCAGGCCCAGGACAGCTAAATTTATGTATGATGTATGATATAGACTGTATTTCTTCACCCAGGAAATCACATCCTATACCATACATCCTATACCATACATCTTCATGAAACTCACGCTTGTAGGAGCCGGTCCGGGCGATCCGGACCTGATAACGGTAAAGGGAATTCAGGCGTTACAACAGGCCGATGTGGTTATGTACGACGCCCTGGTTCATCCTGATTTACTCGACCATTGCCGCCCCGATGCCCTCAAGGTGTACGTAGGCAAGCGTCGGGGTGCCTATTCGTGTATGCAGGAAGACATCAATCCGCTGATCGTGCATTATGCGCAGCAGTACGGGCACGTCGTACGACTCAAAGGTGGCGATTCGTTCGTGTTCGGACGGGGGTACGAAGAAATTGAGTTTGCCCGTCAGCACGGCATCGAAACCCAGGTTATTCCGGGTATTTCAAGCAGTTACGCGGTACCGGCTTCCGTGGGTATTCCGCTCACAACCCGTGGTATTTCGGAAAGTTTCTGGGTCGTCACGGGTACGACAAAAGCCGGACAGCTCTCTACCGACCTTCGGCTGGCGGCCCAGTCATCAGCCACGGTTGTGGTCTTGATGGGCATGCACAAACTCGCCGAAATAACCGCCGTTTTTGCGGACTGTGGTAAAGGTGAAACCCCGGTGGCTATTATCCAGAACGGTACCCTGGCCGATCAGCAAATGATCGTCGGGCGCGTATCGACTATAGAAGGACAAGTAGCCTCCAGCACCATTGGCAATCCGGCCATCATCGTCATTGGAGACGTAGCCAGCCTGGCACAACCCGATAGCTTGGCCGCTGTTCATCTGGCTGCCAGGTCAATCTAACGTAGTAGCCAGGCTGACATGGTCACAATCGCCTACCCGGTCGTCGATTTGTCACACATTTCCGGCGTGACTATGGCTTGGCTGCTTGGGAAGAATGCGCTCTAAAGGCAGCATTTTAGGTGTGGCCAGCACCAGCGGCACTTCCTCGACAACGATATTGCTGGTATCCAGCCCGTAGGTAGCTTGGGGTGTCAGGGAAATGTATTTGAGGGCCAGGTAGCCATTCATGATAAGTTTCTGACCAATTGACAGGTCGTTGTCGTACGACAAAAATCGCTTGAAGAGCACGAACCGGAAATCGCCCGGAACGCGGTGGACGTTAAGTGATTGGTAACGACTTTCAACCGTGACTTCCTTATTCTTTTCCAGTTCGGACACGACCATGCGGAATAACAGGTTGATCCGTGGCTCGACGCGAAAACCTAAGAAGAACGTAACGAAATAGACGTCCTCCTGCGCCAGCGTATCCACTTTATACCGCATCCCATACGGATCATCTTCGACAACGACGTGGATAAACCAGTAAATATCAGCCCGTTTGGGCGCCCGGTTCAGGATGGAATAAAGAATTTCCGATTCAATCTCTTTCGCATCCTCAGCGGTGGTCATGTAGACCAGATGCGTAGCGAATTTGGGGATTGACGTGTCATTGCTCAGGGCTTTCAGTACGTTTAGATTGCCCGGCAGCGAATCATACTGGATAAACGTCTTCAGGATTGACTCGCCCTGGTGCCAGAATAACATCAGGGCCATCAACAGCAGCCCGAGCGTCACCGAAATCCAGCCGCCTTCTTCAAACTTAACCAGGTTAGCGGCTAAAAACGTGATATCGACAGTCAGGAAAAGGGCGGTTATCAATACTGTGATGATTGAATTAACCTTCTTATGGCGTAAATAGGCATTGATCAGAATCGTGGACATGAGCATGGTCAACGTAACAGCCAGCCCGTAGGCCGCTTCCATGTTTTTAGACTCGCGGAAGTGCAGGACGATCAGAATACACCCTACCATCAGCCCCCAGTTCACAAACGGTACATATAGCTGACCCCGTTCATCGGACGGATAGGCGACGCGTTGCCGGGGCCAGAAGGTTAGCCGCATGGCTTCCCCGACGAGCGTAAACGCCCCACTGATCAGGGCCTGTGAGGCAATAATGGTCGCCATGGTCGCCAGAATAATACTGAACACGACGATCGGCCCCGGTACGATGCTGTAAAATGGGCTGGTTTCGCTTAATCGTGTGCCCAGGTGCTGCATAAGCCAGGCCGTTTGGCCGGCATAGGAAAGCAGTAACGTAAGTTTTACGTAGGCCCAGCTCACCCGAATGTTACCCCGGCCACAATGCCCCATATCGGAGTAAAGGGCCTCCGCTCCGGTCGTGCAGAGAAAAATACCGCCCAATAGCCAAAAGCCGCCGGGATATTGCATCAGTAACCGGGCCCCGTACAGGGGATTGATCGCTTTCAGGACCGACGGTTGCCCCCATAACGCATAGAAGCCGATAGCGCCGATGAACGTAAACCAGACCAGCATAACCGGCCCAAATAAGCGGCCCAACTGCTGCGTACCGAATTGCTGGCTCACGAACAGGGCGATCAGAATCCCGATGACAATCGGTACAGTGTTGAGTTTCGGATCGAAAATCAATAACCCTTCGATGGCCGACGCCACTGAAATAGGTGGGGTGATCAGGCCGTCGGCCAGCAGGAAGGCGCCCCCGATAATGGCCGGGTACATAAGCCAGCGGCCCGAAAACTTACGCACCAGTGCATAGAGCGAAAAAATCCCTCCCTCGCCATTGTTGTCGGCGCGCAGGGTAATGATCACGTATTTGATCGTCGTCTGGAGGGTTAGCGTCCAGATCACACACGACAGCGTACCCAGCACCAGCGTTTCGGATAACTCCTTACCGCGCATGACAGCAGCCAGGGTGTATAAAGGCGACGTGCCAATATCTCCAAAAACGATACCGATGGCGACCAGCAGTCCCTGTGGCGAAACTTTGTTAATTGAATTAGACGACATACAGGGGCTAAAGGCCCAGCTATTTACATGAACGAGTACCGTAAATAAACCGTATTCTGACCGCTATGAGGTATTAAAACTACATTAAAATGAGCCAGGTGCCAGTAATTGAATCAATTCACTGGCGGTTGTCTTCCCTTGTTGGCCTGTCACCATATCTTTACTGGTTAACAAACCCGTCTGCACTTCTTCTGATCCGATAAGCACTACGTATGGAATGGCCTTTGCATTCGCGTAATCGAGCATTTTCTTCACTTTCGCTATGTCGGGATAGACCTCGGCCGTAACGCCCGATGCCCGTAGCTGACTCAACAACGGCAACGCTACCGCACGGGCTTCTGGATCGAAGGGAACAATCAGCAGGCGTGTACCCTGCCCGGCACCGGCGGGAAACAGGTTGAGTTCCTCCATGACATCATAAATCCGATCCACCCCGAACGAAATGCCCACACCGGACAGGCCCGGCATACCAAATGCTCCCGTCAGGTTATCGTATCGCCCGCCCCCACTCACGCTACCCATGGACACCCCGTTGGCTTTTACTTCAAAAATGGCACCGGTATAATAGGAAAGTCCGCGCGCCAGGGTAGGATCCAGCTCAATACGAGAATCCGTCAGACCGTACTGATCGACAAATTGCAGTGTCTCTTCCAGTTCAGTAAGGCCCTGTTGGGCGGTTTCGGACGTAGTGAGCCACGTTTTTAGTTGCTTTACTACCTGCAACGGATCAAGTTCACCAAAGCTGAAGAGCGGATTGAGCTGGCTGATAGCTTCCTCCCCAAAACCCCGCTCACGCAGTTCATCCAGCACCTTTTCCTTCCCGATTTTGTCGAGTTTGTCAATCGCTACGCTCAACAATCCCTCCTGGCCCGGTACGCCAATGACCTCGGCAATACCCGCCAGAATTTTGCGGTTGTTAATTTTCAGCGTAAAATCCAGAACACCCAGATTCCGGAATACCTCATGGATCATCAGCACAATTTCGGCCTCACATAGCAGTGAATCCGTTCCCACTACGTCGGCGTCGCACTGATAAAACTCCCGATACCGGCCTTTCTGGGGCCGGTCGGCACGCCAGACGGGCTGCATCTGGTACCGCTTGAACGGCATGGTCAGCGCATTCCGGTTCATCACTACGTAACGGGCAAACGGTACCGTCAGATCGTAACGCAGTCCTTTTTCGGCAATTTTAGGCGTAATTTTTTTTGAACCGGCCTGTAAATCTGCCGCCGTCAGATCCCCGGCAAAGTCACCGGAATTCAGGATTTTAAAGAGAAGCTGATCGCCTTCATCCCCGTATTTTCCGGTCAACGTAGTGAGATTCTCCATGGCCGGTGTTTCCAGGGGTTGAAAGCCAAATCGTTGGAAGGTCTGCCGAATGGTATCGAAAATAAAGAGCCGTTTGCGCATTTGCTCCGGACCGAAGTCACGGGTGCCTTTGGGTACTGTGGGTTTTTGCATGCCGCAAAATTACGGACAGGGGCGAAATAAAGTAAGAATGATTTTGGCGAATCGAGCGGCCCATAAATCGAAGGAGCCGCGCTCGTTCAGGTTCGCCAATTGAAGCACCTGTTGCCTCATTTCAACAGGTGCTTTTTCCGTTTCGGAGACATTCTGATTGAAAACAGGGCGCTCCGGCTACAATTTTACCCAAATCAGTACCCAACAAATCTCCTCTTTTTAATTCGTTAGTGACCATGAAAAAAATAAGTAAAATCATCGGCGTTGTGCTGGGAAGCGTCCTTGCACTGCTGGCCGGCTTCTGCATCTACGTAGCGATTTCGGGCGTACCAACCTACGATCCACCGGCGATTCCCGACCTGAAGGTGGACGTCACCGCCAGCCGAATTGCCCGGGGGGAAGCGATCGCTCAGATTCAGTGCATGAGTTGCCACGCCGATAAAGATAATCGGGTGACGGGCAAGTACCTGGCCGAAGTACCGGCCCTGTTTGGCAAGCTTTATTCCAAAAACATTACCCAGGACAAAGAGAAGGGTATCGGCAACTGGACCGATGGAGAACTTATTTATTTTCTCCGCACGGGCGTTCGGCGCGATGGGTCGTATGCGCCGGTTATGCCCCAATACCCGAACATGGCGGATGAAGATCTCCGGTCGGTGGTAGCCTGGCTGCGCTCGGATCGGTTCCCGGTGCAGGCATCGAAGCAGGAGCCTCAGGCATCCGAGCTAAGCCTGATTTCGAAGGTGCTGACGCATACGCTGATGAAACCACTGCCTTACCCACAAACGATTGTGGCGTCGCCTGATAGCAACGATATGGTGGCCCTGGGCAAGTACACAGCGGATGCGATCGGTGATTGTTACGCCTGCCATTCGGGCGATTTGATTGACCAAGACAAAGTCCATCCGAGTAAAACCAAAGGCTATTATGGCGGGGGCATTGAGATGGTCGGCGAAGGAGGCAAAAAAGTAATCACCGCCAACCTGACGTTCGACCAGGAGACGGGCATTGCCAAAACCTACACGAAAGAGCAGTTTATCCGGGCCGTAAAAACGGGGGTTCGGCCCGATGGCAGTATTTTAAAATACCCGATGGAACCTAAGCTGTCGTTGTCGGACCGCGAAGTGGGCGCTATCTACGAATACCTGAAAACCGTACCCAAAATCAGGAATAACGTCGCCCAAAAGAACGCCGAACTGCAATTGGCGCGTAAATAAGCCGGGACATCCCGAAAACCACGGTGGTTTTCGGGATGTGGCCAAATCGCTAAGTAAACCACCGAGCTGACGATTAATTCGCCTGTCTACAAGCCAATGATTACGCGACCAACGTAGCAGCGGCTATTTGATGTACAGCCATTTGTTATAGAGCGCTTTCTGGGCGGGCGATACGTTCGGCAGCGGTTCCAGCCGGTAGCTGGCCAATGGGTTTTGTGTCAGCGTGATGGGGATTTCCCGCAGAAAACCACCCCGGTTAACGAGCACGTTAATGGTTTCCCCAGCCCGGTGACCGCTGATGAGCCGGAGCAGATCGTCGCCGACCCGCACGCTATCGACCGAGATGATTTCATCGCCTACGTTCAGGCCACCGATATAGGCACCCGACCCACGCCGGACACTCGCGATGGTCGCTTTCCCGTTTGACACCGTCGTAGACGCCCCCAGGAAACCGTCCTGGTTCCGGGCCGCCGGGCCGCTAGCCGCTACGTTGACGAGTCGCAGGCCTACCGGTTCGAAATACGTGTTGTAGTTGATTGGCTCCGCCGAATTGACACCGATGGTAAAAAAATCGTCAAGTGATCGACCGGCGATTTGCTCAGCCGCCCGCCGGAACTCCTCATCGGTGAAGCCACGTTTCTGTTTTTTGTAGTATTCGGCATACAGGAACCGCATCAGGTCGTCCATACTACGTTCGCCGTTGCTTCCCGCCAGTATCGCCAGATTCAGCAATGTTCCCAGCACACTGCCTTTGCTGTAATAGGAAATGGTGGTGTTGGCCGAATTTTCGTTGGGCCGGTATTCTTTTATCCACGCATCCCAACTCGATTCAGCCGCTGACTGAACGCGGTTGCCGGGTTGGTTTTCGATGTTGGTAATATCGATCCCGACAATATTCAGGTAGGTCTCCGGGGTGTGAAAGCCGGCCCGACGCAGAATGTAGTCTTCGTAAAACGAGGTGCCGCCTTCCGACAACCAGAGCATATGGGTGTAATTTTCGGCCTCGTAATTGAACGGTCCCAGCGCGACGGGTCGAATCCGTTTTACATTCCAGAGGTGAAAATACTCGTGGGCAACCAGCGTCAGAAATCCTTTGTAGTTCGCTTCGGTGGCGTACGCATTACGGGATGTTTCCAGCGTCGTGGAGTTCAGGTGTTCCAGCCCGCCCCCACCCGACGGAATATGATGCACAATGAAGGTATAGTGGTTGCACGGGTGTTCGCCGATAACCGTCGCAGCGGCTTCACAAACGCGCTTATAATCCGCGGCTAGTCGCTTTTCATCGTAATCTACATCCCCAAACATGGCCACCGAGTGCGGTACGTTTGAAGCCGTAAAGGTAAATGTATGATGATTGCCAATCTCAATGGGCGAATCCACCAGTAGGTCAAAATCGGGCGCTTCATAGGTAAACGTCTGTCCGACAACGGGTTCCAGCGCTGTAGCTACGCTTTTCCAGGTTTTATACGGCTGCACAACCACGCGCAGGGGTATATTTTTCAGCGCATCATGGTACATAAACATACTCGCGGGCGTTACGTACCCGTGGTCGGCATCGACAAAACTCGTCCGAACGGTGAGTTCATTGGCATACACCCGGTAGCGAATCGTCAGGTTGTCTTCCGTTGCAGCAGGGTATGTTATGCGCCAGGTGTTTTTGCTGACCTTTTCGCTGGTCAGCGGTTTCCCGCCCGCCGTGGCCGCAAATCCCTGGACGTTCCGGGCATACTCCCGAATCAGGTACGAACCCGGTGTCCAGACGGGCATTTTGATATCCAGGTATCCATTTTTTTTCGCATTCGTGGCTGATGCCGTATTCTTTACCTGCATCTCAACCTCAAAGTAGTGCGTCTGGGGTTCGGGCATCGACAGGACGTACGTAATGACGGGCGACGCGGCTGCCGGTGTTTCATCATCGGCCAAACGGGAACGGGCAATTGAAAAAAATGGGATAAAAAATGTCCAGACAGTAAGTAAATACAGGAGCCGGGCGTTTTTTTTCATACGGAAACAGGAATACCTTCGTTTTTTGTCCAGATTTGACATGTAATTCGCCAATTCGTCGGCGAAACTACGACGCATTCCAAGCATTCACAACCGTTGATTTCGTTTATGCCCTATTCAACCACCCAATTGGGTCAACGCCAGCCAGTCTATTTCTTAGGTAGTCGGCTTTTTCTCTCCCTGACCCTTGGGCTACTTACAACGCTGTCGGTTTTTGCCCAGCGCACCCAGAGTTACGCCGAGCCCGATTACCATTTTCGGAATGGGCTCGAACTGTTCGAGAAAGCTAATTATGCCGCTGCTCGCTATGAATTTCGTCAGTATCTGGAACCAAGGCGGGGCGATGGCTCGCAGACACTGCTCAATACGGGCGATCAGAACGCGGTAGAAGCCGAGTACTACGTGGCCCTCACCAGTTTGTATGTCGATGAGCCCGGCGCGGAGTTGCTTGTCGATCGCTTCGTCAAGAACCACAGCCAGCACCCAAAAGCGAGCCAGTTGTACGGCGATTTAGGTACGTACTATTATAATCGGCAGGATTATACCAAGGCCATCGATTTCCTGGAAAAAGCGGTAGCTCAGGGAGGCAGCAGTGCCCAGCAGACAACGTTTAAATACCAGCTGGCGCTTTCCTACTACAATACCCAGGATTTAAAAAAGGCGCTGCCGCTGCTGAACGACGTAAAAGTTGATCCCAACTCGACCGATGCGCCGGCAGCGTCCTACTACGCGGGCGTCATCAACTTCCGCAACCGGAACTTCAACGAAGCCGTCGCGGATTTCCGGCGTATTGAAAACAATCCAACGTATCAGAATCAGGTTCCGAACTGGATCGCGCAGGCACTGTACCGCCAGCGTCGCTTTGATGAGTTGCTGGCGTATACCGAACCCTTGCTAAAGCGGAACCAGGGGTCGGCCATGAGCGAAGTGGCTTTATATACCGCCGAAGTGTATTACCAGCAGAATCAATTCGCCAAAGCGATTCCGTATTATAAGCAGTACCTCACGGCAGCCGGGGCCAAAACACCGGGCGCTGTTAAATTTCGCTACGGTCAGTCGCTGTTCCGGACGGGAGCTTATAATGACGCCATTACCCAATTGAAGACCTTGGCGGGCGGCAAAGACACCACGGCGCAATATGCCGCTTATACGCTGGGGGTTAGCTACTTACAGACGCAGAATCCAAGTTACGCTTTAAATGCATTCGATCAGGCGGGGCGGTTGTCGTTCAACCCCGAGATCCAGGAAGAAGCCCGGTTTAACCATGCGAAACTGCAGGTAGATCAGAACAACGGAGCCGATGCCGTAAAGGAATTGACCAGCTTCCTGAAACAGTACCCGAACAGCAAATTTGAGAATGAAGCCAATGAGTTAGTCGGCGAGGCCTATTTTGCCTCCAACAACTACCCGGCAGCCATTGCTTACATTGAAGGCTTGAAGAAGAGGACGCCTAAAATAAACGCTACGTATCAACGACTGACCTACAACCAGGGCGTGAGCGATTTCAATGCCGAACGTTACCCGCAGGCTGTCGCCAACCTCGACAAGTCCTTGAAATTTCCCGTTGACGCCGATCTGCAGCAGGCCGCCCAGTTCTGGAAAGCCGAAGCCTATTCGGCGGGCAAACAATATGATACAGCCATTCCACTCTACGCCAGTATCTCAAAATCCAGTTCCGGCACTTACGCAACCAAGAGCTTGTATGCGCTCGGGTATGCGTACTTCAATAAAAAAGACTACACCCATGCGCTGCCGTACTTTCGCGATTACGTCAGCAAGGGAGCGACGGCCGAAGACCGGGCCCAGGTGCAGGATGCGACGATTCGCCTAGCGGATTCATATTTCGCCACCAAGCAGTACGAAAACGCTATGCGCTCCTACGATCTGGCGATTGCGCAGAACGCCCCCGACAAGGATTATGCCGCCTACCAGAAAGCGGTTATTCTGAGCTACGTAGGGCGCGATGCTGAAGCAAAGGCGCAGTTCGATCAGGTGCAGAAGCAATACCCGACGTCCCGTTTTGTGGAAGAAGCCCTCTTCCAGACAGCCAACGTGGATTTTGAAAAGGGTTCGTATCAAGCCGCTATTCAGGGATTCACCAAACTTATCCAGGATAAACCCAACAGCCCGATCATTCCGGCCGCGCTGCTCAAACGGGCTATTGCTTACGGCAACATCCAGCAATATGACCCCGCCGTAGCCGACTACAAACGCATTCTGGATAATTACGGCAATTCTGAACAGGCCCAAAGTGCCTTATTAGGCATTCAGAATACGCTGAACGATGCGGGTCGTCCGGAAGAGTTTTCGAAGGTGCTCGGCCAATACAAGAAAAGCAACCCGGCCAGTACCGATGTGGAGCGGGTGCAGTTCGAGAACGCCAAGGATATTTATTCGAGTGGAAAATATCCGCAGGCCATCCAATCGTTGCAGGCGTTTATGCAGGAGTATCCGGCCAGCCCGAATACCAATGAAGCCCGTTACTACGTAGCGGAATCGTATCGTCAGACCAGCGACGTAGCCAATGCACTTCGCTATTACAACCTGATTGTTACCGACAATAAATCAGACTACCTGGTACGGGCGGCAACACGGGCGGCTGATCTGGAAGCGAAGCAGAAAAATTACCCCCGTGCCATACGGAACTACCAGATTATCCTGAGCAAGTCGAGCAGCAAAGCCGAGCAGGTAGCGGCTCAGTTGGGGATGATGGATACGTACTTCGTCTATCCCAAACCGGATTCAGCCGCGGTGATTGCCCGCGACCTCGTAGCGGGCGGCAGTGTCGTGCCGGGGGCCCAGAACCGGGCGCAGTTGATGCTGGGTAAAGTTGCGTTCGGAAAAGGCGATTACAAAACCGCCCAGACCGAGTTTGACAAGACAATTGCGCTGGCCAAAGACGTCAATGGAGCCGAAGCGCAGTATTACCTCGGCGATATACTGTTCCGGCAGAAAAAGTATAAAGAGTCGGTTGCTACGTTGCTCAAATTCAACGAACAGTTTGCTGAATTTGAGTACTGGAAAGGTAAAGCCTTCATCTTGGTAGCCGACAACAACGTAGCGCAGGATGAAACGGCCCAGGCCAAAGCCGTCCTGAATTCAATCATCGAAA
This sequence comes from Spirosoma jeollabukense, assembly GCF_054777855.1. Classification (NCBI taxonomy): domain Bacteria; kingdom Pseudomonadati; phylum Bacteroidota; class Cytophagia; order Cytophagales; family Cytophagaceae; genus Spirosoma; species Spirosoma jeollabukense. The sequence goes on along the minus strand of NZ_BAAHAD010000005.1, from coordinate 176,518 downwards.
ACACATCCGACGAAACCATCAAAGCCGAAGCCAAACAAAAACTGGCCACGCTGGAAGCTAAAAATTAACATCAGGATGTAGGACGTATGATATAGGATATATGAATGCTAAAAAGCAACTGTACTATCTATATCATACACCATACATCATACATCAAAAGTATGACTTACCTTACCCGTTCCCTAATTACCCTTACCCTCCTTTCATTGTCGGCCACGCTGTTCGCGCAGCAGGAGCCGAAGCCAACCCGGCCCGTTAAAGAAGGCGAAGTCGACAATCAGGAAATTACGGTTGAAAAAAGCCGCAAAATCGTGGTACCGCCCGCGAACCGGCTGTTCAATAAAATACAGTCGCTCAAACCATCGGCCGAGCAGCGCAAACTGACGTACGAGTTTGAAGACCGCAAGCTCACCGTTGGCGACCCAAAAATCACGCCCAACGTGCTGTCGCCCGCAACGACCCAGCCCGACGATTCGCCCGCTTACAGTAATTACGTGAAGCTGGGCGCCGGGAACTACAGTTCGTTTCTGGGCGAAGGGTTTGTAGGTGTAAATACCATGCCCAATCTGGCGCTGGAGGGTTCCCTTCGGCATCTGTCGTCGGGCATTGGCCCGGTGGATGGCAAGAATTCGGGGCAGAGTGATACGCGGGTTCGGGTGACGGGCAAATACCTGGCCGATGCCTTTAAACTCCAGGCTGACCTGGGCTACGACCGGAACGCGTATAATTTTTACGGCTACAGCCGCGAGTACGCCAGCCTGCCCACCTTCAATCCTGACTTGATCAAGCAACGCTTGAGTACGGTTAATTTTAAAGTGGGGATTGAGAATGCCAATTCGGATAACGCCATTGACTATTCACTCAAAACGGGCATTACGTCCCTGAAAGATCTTTACAATGCTTCGGAAACTGACTGGGGTACCAATTTCAATGCGTCGCTTGGCATTACCGACAATGTTTTTGCGCTCGTGGCGGCCGATGCGTACGTAACGCAACGCACGGACGGTTCCATTGTCGATAACCGAAACCTGTTCCGGGTGAAGCCAACCTTTAAATATACCTCGTCACTCTTCACCATAACGGCGGGGATCAATGCCGTCAATCAAACCGATCAGCGGCAGGGCATCAATGACACCCGAGCGTTCCCCGTCGTGGATATTGACGTAGCACCACTCGCTAATATTCATATTTTTGCGGGGGTTGACGGGGATATCAACCGGAATACGCTCCGGTCGTTACTCGCGGAAAACAAGTGGCTTGGTCCGCAAGTCGTGTTAGCGAATACGGTCAAATCGTTTGATATTTACGCGGGTTCGAAGGGCAATGTAGGCGGTGGGTTCTCCTATGAGGGCAAAGTTTCGTACGCCCGCTACCGGAATTTCTCGGTATTCAACAACAGCATGACAGATACGACGAAGTTCTCGGTGCTGTACGACGGTGGGGTTTCGAACGTACTGACCATCTCCGGACAGTTGGCTTATGCTCAGAAAGACAAATTTCGCTCGACCCTTAAAATCGACTACTTCAATTATGGACTCGACCGGCTGGAAGCCCCCTGGGGGCGGCCCGATTTCACGTCGACCTGGAGTAATTCGTATATCCTGAACAAAAAACTGTTCATCACCGCTGATTTGTACTTTTATCAGGGCATTAAAAACAAAAACTTCAGTTCGAACGTAACGTATACCCTAAAACCCATCTACGACGCAAACGTAAAAATTGACTATTTCCTGGGTAAGCAGGTGTCCGCCTTTGTATCATTAAATAATATCTTCGGGCAGAATTACCAGCGGTATTTGTATTATCAGTCGCAAGGCCTTAACTTTCTCGGAGGAATCAGTTATTCGTTCTAATTTTTCCACCGGCACGTACCTATGGCTTCCGTAAACGATTATTTAAAAAAGCTGCTCTATCAGTACGACTGTGTGGTCGTACCGGAGTTCGGGGCTTTCCTGACTCACTACCAACCTGCAGCCTTTACCGAAACCAGTGGCTTATACCTGCCGCCCCGTAAGCGCGTGGCGTTCAACGAAGCGCTTCGTTTTGACGATGGCATTCTGGCCAACTACATCATGCTTCATGAGCCGGTCACCCGCGAAGGGGCCCAGCGTCATATTCATCTGTTTGTCAATGAGTTACTGCAAGATGTAGAAAGCGTAGGCCGTTTTGAACTTGATGGCATTGGTACGTTCAGCCGGAACGACGAAGGCCGCTTACAATTTGATCCCAGTCTGCGGCATAATTTCTACGGTGAAGCTTACGGCATGAGTGCTTTGTCCGTTCAACTGGTCAACCGCCAACCCCAACTCGAACCAGCCATCGAAGCCGTTCCTGTTACAACCCTTGGCCCTGTGTTGGTTCGTGATGAAGATACGACGTTAACCCCTTTACAACCAGGCCGTTCTTACTGGCGTGTAGCCGCCATCGCGCTGTTGGTTAGCTCATTAGGGGTAGCCAGTTATTTCTCCGTTATTAAACCGGGCCAACCCCTGCAAAGTAGTTTAGACCCGGCCAACCTGTTTCGTTTACCGGCCTCGTTCGCATCGAAGCCAGCAGCCGTAAAAGAAACCCCTACGCTGGTGGCAGTACATAAAGTTACACCCGCGCCCGCGCCAATTGCCGAAACAAAGCCGGTGGCTTCCCCGGCTGTTGAACCCATAGCCGTTGCTCCGACACCCGCACCCATTGAAACGAAGGCTGAAGTTGTTGCCGGCACGTCTGTGGAGGCCGTTAAAATGCTTCCGGCAAGTGTAGTTGCCAAAACGCACGCAGGCGCTTATTATACCGTGATTGCGGGTGTATTCGCCAGTCAAAAGAATGCCATTCCCCTTATCAAGTACTTACACAAAGCGGGCTATAGAGATGCCTTTATCATGGTGCAGGGTCGGAAAGGACTACGGTATAAAGTAGCCGCGGTAGGCTCATCCGACCGGGCTGAAGCACAGGCCAACGTACCGGCTATCAGTAAAATGATCGGCTCAACCGCCTGGATATTTACGAACTAATCGTTTCGACTTCATACAAAAATGACAGCTCTTCGGGGCTGTCTTTTTTGTGAGTTACCCTACCGTTTTATCATTAACCGGAACCACAAAGTTATGTCGTTGAAATCGGAGGAGGACCTGACAGGTATGCAGCAGATTAGCCAGATTGTTGGCTCAGCCCTTAAGCGCATGCAGCAATATGCCCGGCCAGGGATGTCGACGCTGGAGTTGGATCAATATGGGCGACAACTGCTGGAAGAGCACGGTGCCCGTTCGGCTCCCAAGCTCACCTATAACTTTCCGGGTTGGACCTGTATCAGTTTAAACGAGGAAGTCTGTCATGGCATTCCTTCGGCGAGACGGTTCCTGCAGGAAGGGGATTTGGTCAACATTGATGTATCGGCTGAACTGAATGGCTACTGGTCAGACAACGGTGGTTCCTTCGTGTTAGGAAACGATATTCATCAGCGTAGTGGCCTGGTGGAGGCCTCAAAGCGAATCCTGGCCAAAGCTATCAGCCACATCCGAGGGGGCGTACAAATCGCTGAGATTGGGCGTTTAATTGAAACGGAAGCCAAGCGAAGCGGCTATCGAGTCATAAAGAATCTGGCTGGACACGGCATAGGCCGGAGCCTGCACGAAGAACCGCATGAAATTCTTTGCTATTATGACCGGTCTAATAAAACGCGTTTTCGAACGAACTCGGTGGTGGCCATTGAAACGTTTATATCCACCAAAGCCACGTATGCCCAGGAGAAGGGGGATGGCTGGACATTAGTTGCCAGGGACAGTTTTGCCGTGCAGCATGAACAAACGATTGTCGTTACCAATAAGCAACCAATTATCCTGACAGCTGCGAATCAATTATGGAAGTAAAGTCTTGATTCCCTCATGACCACTTGACACGCAGGATAGTAAATACCGGTTAACCAGTAGGCGGTTGGTAGGGTTGATAATCCTCAAACTCCCACAAGGCGATCCGACCCATCCTGGCCGCTATCTTCTCCCCTATAATAACAAGACGGGAGTTGGCGACTTTTATCCCATTCAAGGTCAAACCATGACCTTAATGCTGAGACGGCCGTAACCGACGATTCGGTACGCGTGGAGATCAACGCTACTGCCAATGGAGATTATTCACTGGGTAGCCATCGGCTATACGATAAGGTGTTAGTCGACCAGGAGATAGACGCCATATTGCTAATAAGAAACAAATAAACTGTATAACTTACGTGATAAGGTTACCTACTAATTCTAGTCAACCATCGGAAGGGGAACTGGTGAGAAGGCGCTGCGGCAAAGCAGCGATAAATGATTATCATTTTATAACGCCAGTCAGTAAAGTTGAAGCTACTGTGCAGTTCATTAAGAAGTAATCAGGGAGCTAGTTTCCTTACCCTGGGTCGACTTTTCTAAAACTCTGTTGTCAGTTTAGTTGCGTCATAGTGGCCCGGTTTTGTCGTATAGATTTACATAGCTGAAAAGCGTTTGGTCGCAACGGGTTAGGTAGGTTCAAATTATAGTTTATTGACTTCATAACCGAACACGCTTATGAAACCAGTTCTATTGTTTCTGTTTTTTATGACGAACTCCTTGGTTGTATTTGCTCAAGCGATCGAGGCAGAGGCTAATCCGGGTAAACTTGTATTGACTGTAGGCTACCTGCATTCACTTACTCGCGTAGTTGAATCACCGGGAAACCTCGTAGGCATATCTGACTATTATGGCAAACCTGGGTTTTATACCGGATTGTATTACGAAAAGATATTTTCAGCATCTTTTGCAACCCGAAGCGAATTAACGTATCAAGTCAAAGGCGTTATGTTTGACGCTATAACTAACGGAATTTGGTATAAAAGAACCTCTAATTTCAATTATTTAAGTCTTCGCCAGTTGTTTAGTATTCTTCGATTGAATCATGTTGGTGTTTTCGCTGGTCCAGAAATTAATCTGTTAACGACTAAACGAGAATCAACTCTCTCCTTTACAAGTGTAGAATGGGGTGTATCCGGTTGCGTGCGTTACGAGCTTGGCCGATTGGCGATCAATGTTGACTATTTCAGAGCCTTAAACCGATTCCTACGCTCAGGGGACAATTTGCAATATTTTGACTTGTATAACGATAACCTCCGGTTTGGCGTGGGGTATAATTTAAATAAACAAAAGTAGGAGTAATAAATTGAGGGATTAGTAGTGGCTCCAACCGACTTTTGCAACAGTCACGCCATTTATACAACAGGAAGATACAACCTTTGCCAGTAGATATGGGTCTATTAACTGCAAATTCAGAAACTGTATGAAACCAATTATCTCCCTAGTTATAGCCTTAGTTCTCTGCTCAGTATTACAAGCCTGTGAAAAGCCGGACTGCGGGTGCGCTCCTCCGTTAAGTTCAGCGTTGATGGGCCAATGGGAATGGATAAAAACGGTGTCTCCAAGTCGTACGATTACTCCGCAAACAATGAAGTATAATCGTGTTTTCCAACATGAAAATGATGGAAGCCGTGACTACATTGCCTTCTATCAAAATGATTCTCTGTATTTGGAATTGACTAATTCACGCACATTTTATCAAGAAGATAAGAAGCTGTTTACGGTTGTGGAGCAATACGGATCCCAGTATTTAAAATATTATCTGACAAGAGGTTCAGATAACGTAACTAGAGAAATGCAAACGAGTGAGCTAATGAAGACGTACAGTGAAAAGGCAGACACGATCCGGCATTACTACAAATTTATTGGCCGTTAATTTGGGGTATTTTTAGAAAAATCTCCTTAAATCAACCTTCTCTTTGGCTAATTTCACATAACATATTCACAGTGGCTGTTGCAAAAGTCGATATGGCTTCAGGCTGGCTCGTCGATTAAGCAATTTTCGGCTATTAATTGGGTCGTAATTAACTTACAACTCATGCTTGTATAATCCGGTCTAGACTTTTGCAACAGCCACGGAGATTATACAACAGAAAAGAAGGTCACTCGTTATGCAAGCAAATCGCTCAGGGTATGAAAACGTCTTCATGTCAACTCGCAATTTTATTGGCTCTTCTACTAGCTCTTCAAGCTTGCCGAATTCGAATTACGCCTTTACCCCCACCTGTTGACCCACCCAAAACTGAACAAGTTTGTAAAGCGCCACCCATCCTCACCAATATTAAGGGCGCTTGGAAATGTGGGTTACTGTTAAGTGGGAACGGGGATCCTTTACCCGAATCCGCTCCATTTACAACAGCCACTTTTAATCGATTTGGCACGGTTACTTTCGGAGCAGATAAGATGGTTATTGACCCTGATTCAATATTTGGCAATCGTTTAGACAATGGATCACCTGTGGTATACAAGACCTATAGCCTTGAAACAGATACGGTTAAAACGGGCTCCTACTACAAGTATGGGGAAATGTTTTGGGTACGTAAATATTATAAAACCAGAACGAATGATCTCCAAAACGTGACTAGCTACTACCTGAAAGTCATTAGCAATGAGTGCAATCGCATCCACATGAAAGGCCCTGCTGGTTCGATTGAAGTTGTCTTGGTTAGGTAGAAGTATAGCAACTTTACGTAATGCCAGTGGCTATTGCAAAAGTCTGGAAGGGATTCAAAGAGCCTGTTTAGGCAGCCATTCTATGGCTATTAAATGGCTAAACGTTACTGATCCACCAAGCTCTGATAAGTGGGTTTCTACTTTTGCAACACCCACCATAGCTATACAACTAAAATAAAAATAAGTCACGATTTACCACCCAATGAGAGAGATAAATCGTGACTTATTTCTGGATAAGCTTTATCAATAGTAGTAGGCTATTTGAGCAAATTAACCAGGTCATCTACCATTACCGGGGAGCCAATGTATAATGGGGTTCGCTGGTGTAGGCTGGTAGGCTTGATATCCAGAATGGCCTGGTGCCCCGACGTAGCTAAACAGCCTGCCATTTCGGCCAGAAACGCGAGTGGAAAGGCTTCGTAGAGCAACCGAAGTTTCCCTTCTTTATTTTTCTTCGTGGGTGGATACAGGTATATCCCTCCTTTCAGCAGGTTCCGGTGGAAATCAGCGACCAGCGATCCGATGTACCGGGCCGTGTATTGATTACGGCGGCAAGATGTCAGATAATCCCGGACACCGTCTTCGTAGCCATCGCTGTTCCCGTCATTGCAGGAATAAATCTGACCATTGGCAGGGCTGTGAATGTCGGGATGGGATAGAATATACTCGCCCAGAGATGCATCATACGTAAACCCATTGGCACTATGACCCGTCGTATACACCATGATGGTCGATGAGCCGTAGAGAATATACCCAGCTGCCACCTGACGACGCCCGCCTTGTAGAAAATCAGCCATGGTTGGTTCGCTACCAATGGGCGTAATTCGTCGATAAATGGAAAAAATGGTACCAATTGATACGTTCACGTCAATATTTGACGATCCATCCAGCGGGTCCATCGCCACTACGTATTTTCCGTTATTGTTACCCGTATAAATAATATCCTCCTCTTCCTCTGAAATAATAGCGCAGGCTTCGCCCCCATTGGTAAGCGCCCGTTTAAAGCGAATATTGGCGATCATATCTAGCTTTTGCTGGCTTTCTCCCTGTACATTCTGAACGCCCATGCCGCCTGTGAGGTCGATTAAACCAGCCCGGTTCACTTCCCGGTGAATGATTTTTCCTGCGAGTGCAATGTCACGCAGTAATTGCGATAATTCGCCGGTAGCGTACGGGAAGGCCGTTTGCCGGTGCATGATGTACCGGTCCAGCGTTACCCCGACGGGCAGGGCTAGTGGATGCGAAGCTGTGATGTCTACGTGTTGGACGTCCATAAGCATATAAGGAGAGATTTATTTGAATAGATAGTTTACAGAGTTTATAGGTTTATAGACAGGATTTATTGTTTTATGATAGGTTGTTGTTTGTTTACGGTATTCAGTGTTCGGTGGGCTGACGCGAGTGGCATTGACGCGCCAGCCCACCATAAACTTAAATTACCGGTTCAGATTCAGGGGTTTCGAGCCTGACCGGTTGCATGGTCGGCGTCAGCAGATGCATGACCACCCAGGCCAGCATGTAGGCCGATCCGCACATGAGAAAGATAATACTATAGCCGCCCTGCGCATCACCCGCCTGTTTATAGCTGTCCAGGATACGACCAACGATCTCTGGAAAGATAATCCCCCCTACCGAACCCGCCATACTGCCAATTCCCACGATTGAGCTGACAGCCCGCTTGGGAAACATATCAGAAGCGGTCGTGAAAATATTGGCGCTCCACGCCTGGTGAGCCGCACCAGCCAGGCCGATCAGCGCAACAGCCCCCCAGATACCCGGTCCAAAACGCACGGCGATAACTGGTAAAACTAACAGGGCAAAGATGAACATTGCCGTTTTGCGCGCCCGCCAGACGGTCCATCCCCGACTGATCAGCGCCGATGACAGATACCCGCCCCCAATGCTACCGATGCTGACCAGGGTGTAGAGTACCGCCAGATACAGGTTTGGCTTTTTGGTATCGAGGTGGAATGTAGTCGCGAAATAATCCTGCAACCAGAACAGGAAAAACCACCAGATCGGGTCGGTAAGCATCTTGCCGAAGACAAATGCCCAGGTCTGGCGAACACTCAGCAATTTAGCCCAGGATACCGGTTTGCCATGATCGGCTACTTCGTCTGGCGTGGTTTCGTTATCGCTGTGGATATAGTCGAATTCTTCCTTCGAGAGTTTAGCCTGCCTGGCGGGTATCTGATAAGTAAAATGCCAGAAAACCAGCCAGATAAAGCCAACAGCACCGGTTATTATGAAGGCCATTTCCCAACCGTAAACACCCAGAATCCAGGGCACGAGTATGGGCGCTACAACCGCACCAATATTGGCGCCTGAATTAAAAATGCCCGTTGCCAGGGCCCGTTCTTTCTTCGGGAACCATTCAGCCACGGTTTTGATGGCTGCGGGGAAGTTTCCGGCTTCGCCCAACCCGAGCCCTATCCGCGCGATAATAAAGCCAAACGTACTGGTTGCCAGGGCATGACCCATGGCCGCCAGACTCCAGAAAATGATCGAGATGGTATACCCCATCTTGGTGCCAATCCGGTCAATGACGCGCCCAAAAATGAGCAAGCCAATGGCATAAGCCGCCGAGAAAACCTGCACAATACGACTAAAATCCAGCTCCGACCAGTGGAATTCTTTTTCCAGCGTCGGTTTTAGCAATCCAACAACCTGGCGATCCAGGTAATTGATGGTTGTAGCGAAGAACAACAGCGCTACGATGGTCCAGCGGTAACTTCCCAGCGGTTTGTTCATGCAGGTTGTGGAACAAAAGGTGTAACAATCTGAACCAGTGATGCGATCCTATCGCGTAAAGCCGCCGGATCCCCGCTGTTGCCCGCAAACAGCTGAGAGCCAATACCTACCGCCGTAATACCTGCTTTAAACCAGGCATTCAGGCTTTCGCTGGTTGGCTCAACGCCCCCGGTTACCATGAGTTTCAGCCAGGGCATTGGCCCTTTAATGGCTTTAATAAAATCCGGTCCAACTACGTTTCCCGGAAATACTTTTACCAGATTAGCCCCCAGCAACGTGGCCTGATAGATTTCATTTAAAGTAGAACCCGCGGGCATCCAGGGGACGCCCCGCTCCCGGCACACATCGCCCACTGTGGCTGTAATGACGGGTTGTACAACGAAATCAGCGCCCGCATCAATAAAGCGGCTGGCATCCTCCGGTGTCAAAATCGTACCGATGCCCAGTGCCATGTCGGGGCAGTTTTCCCGCACGTAGCTAACTAACGTCGTAAAAACCGATAGCGCCCTGTCACCCCGATTGGTAAATTCAAAGACCCGGAGCCCCCCGTCATAACAGGCCTTGACAATGGCCTGGGCATGATCGACATCGGCGTGGTAGAAGACGGGAACAATGGGGTTATGGACAACCAGGTCAAAAATCTTATCTGTTGAAAAAACGGGCATAGTATTAGGTGATTGAGTTTATAGTGTCCAGGCGTTTGGCAATATCAGCCACTGTTTGGGCGGTAGCATCGCCAAGTTCCTGCAACTTACCGAAAGCAGCGGCAGCGGCAAAATCTACTACGTCCTGAGGGGCATGCTGATGATAAAGTCCATAAATCAGACCTGCCATAAAACAATCCCCACTTCCTACCCGATCAACAACTGAATCGGTCAGCCATTCAGACGACACGTACTGCCGACCATCAACATATATTGTAGTAAAGTACCGCAAACCCATTGGTGGCTGATCAAACCGGAACGTATTAGCCACTACTTTACAGCGCGGAAACCGTTCCTGAATAGCCGCCGACGTAGCGTGTGCATGCTCCACATAATCAGCCTGTTGGCCTTTGGTGTGTATGTGCTCATCGACCGAAATCCCCAATAGCGCATTTGCCGACCAGATATTCCCCATCACTACGTCGCAGTATTCCACTAAACTAGGCATAACCTCGGTTGGGGCCATACCGTATTGCCAGAGCCGTGCCCGGTGATTCAGGTCGATCGATACAGTTATGCCCTTTGCGGAAGCCGTGGCCATTAACTCCTGGCAAGCGCCAGCCACGGAGGCACTCAGGGCTGGACTAATCGCGCTCACGTGTAGCCAGCCCGTGTCTCGCAGAATTTCATCCCAGTCAACTTTACCAACGGCCAGTTCAGAAAATGACGAATGAGCCCGGTCGTAAATAACACCTGCGTTTTTGAGATCCGTTCCCTGCGGCAAATAATAACTCCCGACCCGTTGTCCAAACCGAACAATACCCGATGGGTCAATTCCCTTTTCATCAATGTAGGCCACAATGTCGTCGGCTAACGAATTTTCGGGTAGAACCGTACTGTATTTCACGGGCACATGCCAGTTGGCCAGCGCCGTCGCTACGTTCAGTTCAGCCCCGCCAACAAATACCGGCATAGCCGCCTGCCGAATCCATTCGCCATTGGCCACCGGCGAAAACCGCACTAACAATTCGCCGAGACAACAAACTTTTGCCATACAAAATACGATCAACTACCTGATCATTAACATAATACTCAAAAAAGTCACATTAATGAATTGTTCTGGCACTCACTCAGACACGCAACGCCATTGGCTTAATACTAAACCCAAAATACGTTTTGGCATTGCCGTAACAAATATTCTGTACGATCTGGCCCATCCAGTCAATGTCGTCGGGTAATTCGCCGTTTTCGATGTCATTGCCGAACAGGTTACACAGAATCCGGCGGAAATATTCATGACGCGGATAGGACAGAAAACTACGCGAATCCGTGAGCATTCCGACAAACCGACTCAACAGGCCCATATTGGAAAGAGCATTTAGCTGGCGTTCCATACCCTCTTTTTGATCCAAAAACCACCAGCCTGAGCCAAATTGTACTTTACCAGCCACCGATCCGTCGTTGAAGTTACCGATCATGGTGGCCATGAGATCATTGTCGGCGGGGTTCAGGTTGTACAAAATTGTCTTGGCCAGTTTATCCTGACTATCCAGCCGGTCAAGGAATTTGGCCAGCGCCCGAGCCTGCGAAAAATCACCAATGCTGTCCCAGCCTGTGTCGGGACCAAGTTGCCACAACATGCGGGAATTGTTATTACGTAGCGCCCCCAAGTGAAACTGCTGTGTCCAGCCTTTTTCCCAGTCCATCTCGGCTAAATAAACCAGCATCGCTGATTTAAATTTCAGTACGTCTGAAGGAGTAAGCGTTTTGCCCGACCGAAGTGTATCAAAAATGGTATGAATTTCGGCTTCTGTGTAATCTTCAGCGTAAATCTGCTCCAGGCCGTGATCGGAGAGCTTACAACCCATAGCTGCAAAATAATCGTGTCGCTGGCGAAGGGCATCCAGAAAATCAGCCAACGTAGTAACCGATCGTTGGCTAACCGCTTCCAGCCGCGCTACGTAATGATTGAAGGTCGCCGGGTCTTCTACCGCCATCGCTTTGTCGGGGCGGAACGTCGGTAATACCCCAATATCAAAACCGGTGTCTGCCAGCGTCTGGTGGTGTTCCAGCGAATCGACCGGATCATCGGTCGTGCAAACGGTTTCTACGTTCATTCGCCGGAGTAGATTACGCACCGAAAAATCCGGCGACTGCAACTGTTCGGTACAGGCATCATAGATTCGGCGGGCACTTTGGCCGTTGAGCGTTTCGGTTATCCCGAAATACCGTTTTAACTCCAGGTGTGTCCAATGATAAAGCGGGTTTCTGACGGTGTAGGGCACGGTTTCGGCCCACTTCTGAAACTTGGCAAAATCCGGTTGGTTACCCGTACAAAAGCTTTCGTCTATCCCATTCGAGCGCATGGCCCGCCACTTATAATGGTCACCGTACAACCAGATTTGCGTCAGGTTCTCGAATTGCTTATTCTCAGCCATCTGATCGGGCGGCAGGTGGCAGTGATAGTCGATAATAGGCATCGACTTGGCGAACTCATGGTAGAGTTGCTGGGCCGTGGGGGTTTGCAACAAGAAATCGTCGTTCAGAAAGGGCTTTTTCATAGGGTTATAGAGCGAATGAGCGAAAGAATGAATGAAAGACGGAACTGGCGAGTCGCTTTTTCGCTTATTCACCGCGACGGCGGACCGCTCTTTCACTCTTTATAACGAAACACCCCGTTTCCAGGGGATAAAATCATCTTGTCCGTGGCGAACGGCCGCTACGTCCAGTTCACCACTGGCGACGCGGATAATCTGTGCCAGCAACCGCTCGCCCGCCTGCTCAATCGTTTCGTCGCCGTCGATAACCGTACCCGTGTTAACATCAATAATATCGGGCATTCGATTGGCCAGCGCTGTGTTGCTGGAAATTTTGATAACCGGTGCAATTGGATTGCCGGTTGGCGTACCAAGGCCCGTTGTGAATAAAACGACCGTCGCACCTGAGGCCACTTCGGCCGTTGTCGATTCTACGTCATTGCCCGGCGTACAGAGCAGATTCAAGCCTGGTTTGGTCACCAGTTCGGGGTAGTCGAGAACGGCCACTACCGGCGACGAACCGCCTTTTTTGGACGCACCCGCCGATTTCATGGCATCGGTGATCAGCCCATCCCGAATGTTGCCCGGCGATGGATTCATATCGAAGCCCGATCCGGCTTCTTTGGCCCGCAGCGCGTAGGTGTTCATCAACTCCTTAAACCGGTTAGCCGTTTCAGCATCGACGGCGCGGTCGCAGAGTTCCTGCTCCACCCCGCAGAGTTCGGGAAATTCGGCCAGAATGACTGCCCCACCCAAGGCAACAACCAGATCGGATGCGTGTCCAACGGCAGGATTGGCCGATATGCCCGAAAACCCATCTGATCCACCACACTCCAGCCCAATCGTCAATTTACTCAGTGGCGCGGGTTTCCGCACACAGGCATTTGCCTGCATCAACCCGGCGAACGTTTGCCGGAGCGCCTGGCTAATTAGTGATTCTTCGGTGCCAATGGCTTGTTGTTCAAGCACGAACAGCGGTTTATCGAACTGTGGACTTCGTTTTTGAATCTCCTCCTGCAACATCCCCACCTGCGCGTTCTGGCATCCCAGACTCAGCACCGTCGCACCTGCTACGTTCGGATGGGTAATATAGCCCGCCAGTAATCCGCAAAGGGCTTGCGCATCCTGACGTGTGCCGCCACAACCGCCATCGTGCGATAGAAATTTCACCCCATCGACATTCGGAAAGAGTGGTAGTTGACCACTTAACGACTGTTCTGTCGTTTGGAGGTCCGCCTGTAGAACCTCTTCAATGGTATGACCCGCCTGGACCAACGCCATCAGCTCCTGCGTTTGGCGCTGGTAGGTATGCCGTCGGCCGTAACCGAGGTCGTTTACCAATGCTTCTTCCAGCACCTGTATGTTGCGATTTTCGCAGAAGACGAGCGGAATAACTAGCCAGTAGTTGGCTGTCCCCACGCGTCCATCGGAGCGATGATACCCCATAAACGTCTGATTCTGCCACTGGTTGACCGTTGGCGGAATCCACTGATAGGATGACGCGTTCAGGTCATAGCTGTTCGTCGCGTGTTGTACATTGAACGTCGTCAGTCGCCCGCCCGCCGGAATGGTATGTTTGGCTTTCCCGACCAGCACCCCATACATCGTGATCGAATCACCGGGGGCGAATGCCTGAATAGCCAGTTTATGCTTGGCCGGAATGGCTTCCGTAACAATCAGGGAAGCACCCTCATTTTGCACCCGGTCACCCGGCTCAAGGTCGGTTAGTGCAACCAGTACGTTGTCGTTCGGATGTATCTTTAGTACGTTGTTTTTCATTTGGTTACGATGTCAATATGCCCAAATTGAGCCGAAATGGTAGCTACTACGCCGTTCTCCAGCATGTCGGCGAGGTAAGTACTTACCGAATCAGCAAAGCCCGGCAACTGGCTTAAATCGTGCCCCCAAAGAGCCGTATTCCGGAGCACAGTAGTAGCTACTTCGCTGGGTATTAGACGTGCCCACAGGTCGGCAAAGTAGGCCGCCTGGGCATCGTGAATCGGATACGTTTCTCCATCCCGTTCGCCAAACCAGGTTCCACTTTCCTGCCGGACTGCCCGCATAAATAATAGATAAGCCGCAAAGCCGATCGATACGTAGCGAGGAGTTACCGAATCTAACTTTTTATAATAGTGAAGCAGGGTCGGGATATTCCGCATCTGCATTTTAGCCGAATACTGCATCGTGATGGCCAGCCAGCGATGCTCGATGTACGGATTCCGGAAGCGGTCCAGTACCTGAAAACCAAAGCGTTGCGCTACTTTGTCGTCGACAGCATACGGAATACCCGGAATGAGTTCACCTAACATGACACTGCTCATAAAGGCCGACAATACCTCATCGTCCATAGCTTCGCGGACCGTGTCGAACCCGCTCAAAAACGCCAGCCCGCAGCTTAGTGTATGCGTACCATTGAGCAGCCGCAATTTCAGTTCGCGAAACTGGTCAATGTTTGGCCGAATAATCACACGTTCATCAGCCCGATGGAAGGAGAGCACAGTTTGTACGTGTTTATTGCCTTCTATGGCCCATAGCGCATAAACTTCCGAAACGGTTAGCAGTTCATCCTCATAACCAAGCTGTTCGGTCAGCGCCTGATATGTAGCGGTATCGGGACGACCCGGCACAATGCGATCAACCAATGAATTGCAGCAGGTATTCGCTTTTTCAAGCCAGCTAATAAACGCCGGTTCCAGTTTGTTCCGGTGCGCCAGTTCCCGTAATATGGCAGCCAGTTTCGTACCGTTTTCCGGGATGAGTTCCGTAGGTACAATGACTAACCCTTTCGTTGGATCGCCGTTGAACGCCTGATAGCGGGCATACAACACAGCGAGCAGCTTGCCGGGAAATGACTCAGGTGGCGCCTGCTGAATAGCTTCCTCCACGAGCTGGATACCCATTTCGGTCGTATTGGAAATGACAAGCTGTAAATCAGGGCTGGTAGCTACTCGTAGCACCTCATCCCAATCCTGTTTGGCGGACAATACGCGGCTAATCGCGGAACAGATTACGTTTTCCTCGATGAGTTGCCGATTGTCAACCCCGCGGATACAGAGTGTGTACAGATTATCCTGCCGGGCAAACGCAGTCATGTCGCCCCCGTCGGTGGATTTCACGACAACAATCCGTCCATTGAAGATACCCTGCCGGTTCGCTTTGTCGATCAAATAATCGGGTAAGCCCCGGAGCAGCACCCCCGTTCCGAACTGCAATACCTTTTCAGGTAAGTCCTGTAACTGGGCGGACGGCAGATTCACCGGGATACTTGGCTGGATTGATGGCAGCGCCTGAAACGATAAAGGATTCATACAGTAGGCGAGTGTTACGTCCACGACCGGCAGATTCGCATGCATGCTGCTACGTCAGGAAGTTATAGATCTAAGGTAAAGTTGTCTTTTTTACAGATGTCGCGTTAACTGGCAACTGGGTTAATTCAGTCATTGGTTCTATAAGATTAAGTAGGATGTTTTTTATATAGAAATTAATAAAGATATTTATTCACGCAAACGTTATCGGGAACGTTGCCGGATTTCAATTCACGGTCTATTGACCCATAAAACGAGTAGGCAGCCGTCGACAGCCCCGTATAACTGATACGTACCAACTGATTTAAATTTTTGTATTTTACCAATATCAGACACCTTGGATACCATCACTATAAAAGATATTGCCCGTGCCTTAAATCTCTCGACCTCGACTGTTTCGCGGGCCTTGCGGGATAGTTATGAAATAAATCCCGAAACCAAACGACTGGTCACTGAATATGCCGAGCGATTCAATTATCGCCCCAACTCGATTGCGCTTAGTTTAAAGGAAAATCGAAGTCGGGTCATCGGCGTGATTGTCCCCCAGATTGCCAATAATTACTTTTCACAGGCCATCAATGGCATTGAAGCCATTGCCTATAGCCGTGGGTACTACGTCATTATTTTTCAAAGCCACGAATCATATGAGCGGGAAATAGCGACGGTGCAGCAAGCCGTTGCCCGCAACGTTGATGGCCTGCTTATTTCCTTATCCAGCAGCACGTCGGATGTGACACATCTGCGGAAACTACAGGACCGGAAACTGCCGATTGTTCTATTCGACCGGGTTTCGAAAGACCTGGATACGACTTTTGTAACTGCGGACAATTTTGGGGGTGCCTTTGCCGCGACCGAACACCTGATTCAAACAGGCCGAAGACGGATCGCTCACCTGACCATACCGCCTTATATTTCCATTACACAGGAACGACTGGCGGGCTACCGGGCAGCGCTCGAGAAGTATGGTATTCCGTATGATGAAAACCTGGTGGGGTATACAGAATTCGGCCAGAATGACGTAGAGCCATTCGTCGATACCTTACTCGATCAGTCGCCCGACGCGTTTTTTACCGCCAGTGACCGGCTGGCCATCGGCTGCTTGGCCGCCTTGAAGAAGCGAGCTATTTCGATTCCTGAAACGGTTTCGCTCATTGGGTTTACAAACACCCCGGTAGCCGATTTGCTGGCCCCCCCCATGAGTACTGTGGAACAGCCTGCGCTGGAAATTGGACAGATGGCTGCGGAACAATTGATCAATCAGATTGAAGGAAAGCAAAAAGACATACATCCGGGTCGGATAACGATTCCTACCCGGATGGTTATTCGAGCCTCATCAGAACGCTTGCAGACTTCGCCTATCCTGCGGGAACAAAGCGGCTTATAAGCCTATATACTACGTATCACTTCATTGTCAGTACGTTAGCAGAAACATCGGTGGTTGTTTCTACCGTTTTCTTCGCCTGCGACGTATTGGTATTCAACAGCTTGATGTCTTTCGAGCGATTACCGGCGATGTGCATAAGCAGATCGGTATTGTCGGCGTAGCGAATGGCATCGAGCGTCAGGTTATGGCTGTTCTGAATTTGGATTAGCGGTCCGCCGTTCTGGATTTTCACGGGGCAAATGATGGCCACATTTTTCAGCCGGACATTGTCAGCTTCGATACAAACAAACCCTTTTCGACTTTGTATTACGGCGTTTTCGATTAAAATATCCTTCACGGCCATCTCGGGTAAGCCGCGTATCATAATGGCGGTTTCTGCCCCTTTGCAGCGCACGTTCCGAATCTGAAACGATTTGAACTGCGGGGTTGCTTCCGATAGCGGTTGCGCTGGAATGACCGGTAGTTCAGTGCTCTCTCCCTGTTGCGGTACGGGATCTTTGGCGGCATAATACATGTCGAACAGAATGGCTTCGCCTGCAATGTCGGTCATG
The DNA here is from genome assembly GCF_054777855.1 of Spirosoma jeollabukense. Taxonomy (NCBI): domain Bacteria; kingdom Pseudomonadati; phylum Bacteroidota; class Cytophagia; order Cytophagales; family Cytophagaceae; genus Spirosoma; species Spirosoma jeollabukense. Next base: position 158,816 of record NZ_BAAHAD010000005.1, on the reverse strand, counting down.
TCCACCCCGTCCACGAAAATATTCTCCACGACCCCACCCCGCCCACGGGTCGTTTTAAAGCGCAACCCCACGTCGGTACCCATAAACGTGCAGTTCGATACGTAAAGGTTCCGTACACCGCCCGACATCTCACTGCCAATCACAAACCCACCGTGCGCATGATAGACACGGCAGTTCCGCACGACAATATTTTCAGTCGGAACACCGCGCTTGCGGCCCTGTTCATCACGCCCCGATTTGATGCAGATACCATCGTCCCCTACATCGAATGTACAGCCTTCAACGACGCCATTCCGGCACGACTCCAGGTCCAACCCATCCCCGTTCTGGGCATACCAGGGATTTTTAGCCATGACATTACGTAGCGTGATGTCTTCGCATAGCAGTGGATGTAAGCACCACGCAGGCGAGTTCTGGAACGTAACACCCTCCAGGAGAATTCGCCTGCAACGCGTAAGACTCAACATATTAGGCCGTAAAAAATCTTTGATGTCTTCGTAGTAAGCGGGTGCCTGGCCCGCTTTAATCGTAGTCATTGCGCCTTTAAGTGACTGAGCAGATGGGTACCATGCATCCTGTTTATCGTTTACTACACCCCCCGAAGCAACCAGTTTTTTCCACTGATCGGCGGTTAGTTTACTTTTCTTGACCATGCGCCATGTATCACCCGCCCCATCCAGAATCCCATGGCCTGTGATGGCAATATTTTCGAGGTCAGTACCAGAAATGGGCGCCTGATTCCGAACAGCGTCTTCACCCTCCCAGGTAGTATGCACCAGTGGGTACTCTGTTCGCTTATTGGTGAATTGTACCAGGGCTCCGGTCGCCAGGTGTAGGTTCACGTTGTTTTTGAGAGTAATCGGTCCAGTCAGCCATAAGCCGGACGGAATCAGAACGACGCCCCCGCCACCGCGACTGCATTGCTCAATCGCTTTATTGATCGCCGACGTATTCATCGTTACCCCATCCGCAACAGCACCGAACGTACTGATCGTCAGAGTATCTTTCCGAAAAGCAGGCATTTGTACTTTTGGCAGATCACGAATGTCAGGTGCACCGGACAAATTCACTCCAGGGCCATCGGGCAACGCAGGCGCTACGTCAAAGGCAATTGACGTAACGAACAAGGCTATTCCAGCAATTATTTTCATTGTTTTCAAAAAGGAAAGAGAATGTGACCGTTGATATAAGCAGGTACTAATGAGCCTGACAGCTTGCCAATAATACCCTAAAGTGATTGCTAAATCAGTACTTATTCAAGAAGGTCTATACCTTTTTTTACGCAATCGTTGCCGGGAACGTTACCACTCTACTCTAAAACCGGACTCTTGGCGCTACCCTTACCGGGGAGTAAAACAAAAACGGCTTCTACTTTCGCAGAAGCCGTCTTGCACATACATTACAAACAGGAATCTTAGCCCAGATACGTCTTCAGTGCCTTCGACCGTGAGGTATGGCGCAGCCGACGAATGGCTTTTTCTTTTATCTGCCGAACGCGTTCGCGGGTCAGGTTGAACTTCTCACCGATCTCTTCAAGCGTCATGGCATGTTCGCCATTAAGCCCGAAATAAAGCGTGATAACATCAGCCTCACGCTGCGTTAACGTCGACAGGGCCCGTTGCACTTCTTTACGTAGCGAATCGTTTATCAGGCCTGAATCAGGCTTGTCTTCACCATCATTTTCGAGTACGTCGAGCAAACTGTTTTCTTCTCCCTGCACAAATGGCGCATCCATCGATACATGACGACCTGAAATCTTCAGGGTGTCAACCACTTCAGCCGCCGAAATTTCCAGCACGGCGGCTAATTCTTCCGGCGACGGCTCCCGTTCAAATTTCTGTTCGAGGTCTGAGAATGTCTTTGATATCTTGTTAAGCGAGCCTACCCGATTTAACGGCAAACGAACAATCCGGGATTGCTCAGCCAACGCCTGAAGAATCGACTGGCGAATCCACCAAACAGCGTAGGAGATAAATTTGAATCCGCGCGTTTCGTCGAACCGTTGAGCCGCTTTGATTAAGCCCAAATTACCTTCGTTGATCAAATCGCCCAACGAAAGTCCCTGATTCTGATATTGTTTAGCCACCGACACCACAAAGCGCAGGTTTGCTTTCGTTAGCCGCTCCAGCGACAATTGGTCACCTTCCCGAATTTTCTGGGCCAGCGTTACTTCCTCATCGGGCGTAAGCAGGTCTACTTTACCAATCTCCTGCAAGTACTTGTCTAACGACTGGCTCTCGCGGTTGGTAATCTGTTTTGAAATTTTTAGCTGTCTCATGATACGTTGTCCCCGGTGGAGTCATGTATAACGCGAACCTTTGACGTTGCATTACACGAAAAAGTAACAATTACTTACGCATTTTTGTTCTCTGGCTTCGGCAGCAAAACTTTACGCGATAAACGGTACTTTCCGGTCTTTTTATCCACGTCAATCAACTTTACTGTCACTTCCTCCCCTACCTGTAAGACGCCATCCATGGTTTCCAGACGCTCCCACTTGATCTCGGAAATGTGCAAAAGTCCGTCCTTACCCGGCATAAACTCGACGAACGCGCCGAAGGGCTGGATTGTCTTTACTTTACCAACGTACGTTTCGCCCACTTCAGGAACGGCAACGATGCCTTTCACACGCGATACGGCTTTGTCCATACTCTCTTTGCTGGTCGCAAAAATGCTGACCCAGCCTGCGTTGTCGTGCTCATCAATATTGACGACGGCGCCAGAGTCCTTCTGGATATCCTGAACGACTTTACCACCGGGTCCAATGACGGAGCCAATCTGGTTGGTATCGATCTTGATAACCATGGCCCGTGGAGCGTGTGGTTTCAGATCGGAACGAACTTCAGAAATACCCTTCATCATTTCGCCAAGAATGTGCAAACGACCAACGCGTGCCTGCTCCAGTGCCTGAGCAAGTACTTCGTAGGATAAACCATCAACTTTCAAGTCCATCTGGCAGGCAACTATACCTTTTTCGGTACCGGTTACCTTGAAGTCCATATCACCCAGGTGATCTTCGTCGCCGAGGATATCCGACAGCACCGCATATTTGTCTCCATCGGAAATTAAGCCCATGGCAATACCGGCTACGGGTGCCTTGATTTTGATCCCGGCATCCATCAGCGCGATGGTACCAGCGCAAACAGTTGCCATTGACGACGAACCGTTTGACTCCAGAATATCGGACACAATCCGGATCGTGTACGGATTTTCGTCACCAGCCGGCAACACCTTTTTCAAGGAACGGTGGGCCAGGTTTCCATGACCGATTTCGCGACGGCCAGCACCCCGATTTGGTTTCACTTCACCCGTTGAAAAACCGGGAAAATTATAATGTAGCAGGAACTTACTATAGCCCTGATACATCGTCTGATCGACAATCTGCTCGTCTGTTTTGGTACCCAGCGTTACCGTCGTAAGTGACTGGGTTTCGCCACGTGTAAATAAGGCAGATCCGTGCGGGCCTGGCAGATACCCCGCTTCAGCCGAAATTTGGCGAATTTGATCCAGCTTCCGGCCATCCAGACGAACCCGTTCATCAAGTACCAACCGGCGCGATGCCTCCCATTCCAGATCATGGAAATAGGTTTTGATCAAGCCAACATTTACGTCGGAGCCTTCAGGGAAGGAGGCTATGTACTCGTCGCGAATGGCTTTGGCCGCTGCGGAACGTCCTTTTTTGCTTGGGTTCTGCTGACTGACCGCGGCATAAATTTTATCGTACGTAGCCGCCCGAACAGCCGCCCGAAGTTCTTCGTCGTGCGTTTCGTGGTTATACTGACGTTTTTCGGTCTTACCAACTTTAGTGGTCAATTCTTTTTGTGCCTGGCACTGTACTTTGATAGCTTCGTGAGCGATCTTCAGCGCTTCAACGACTTCGGCTTCAGAACATTCGTTCATTTCGCCTTCTACCATACAAATATCCTTTTCGGTAGCGGCAACAATCAGGTCAATGGTTGCCCGTGCCAGCTCGGTCGTTTTTGGGTTGATCTTGTATTGCCCGTCAATTTTCGCGACACGCACTTCAGAGATAGGCCCGTTGAACGGAATATCCGATACAGCTAATGCGGACGATGCCGCCAAAGCTGCCAGTGCATCCGGCTGAACTTCGGGATCAGCCGAAATCAGCGTAATCATCACCTGTGTGTCGGCGTGGTAATTATCGGGGAATATTGGCCGCAAGGCGCGGTCAACTAAACGGCTAATGAGAATTTCATGGTCGCCCAACCGGCCTTCACGCCGTTGAAAGCTTCCAGGAATACGCCCGGCGGAGGCAAATTTTTCTTGATAATCAACGGATAAGGGGAGAAAATCAACGCCTTCTTTCGCGTCTTTACTCGATACGACGGTGGCTAACAACATCGTGTCGCCCAACCGTACAACCACCGCTCCGTCGGCCTGACGGGCCAGTTTTCCGGTTTCGATGGTAATTTCCCGCCCGTCGGGCAGCGCAACGGATTGCGTGGTTATTTCAAACATAAAACAGATTTTGATACGTCCTCTTACAGCTTTAAACCGCTCTGGCGGCCCGGCAAACCGGGTAGCCTGATTTACTTTTTACTCTTTTTTCACTTACTGGCACTACGCTCCTGTTGAAACAACAAAAATCAGGGAATCTACTGTGTAGCAGATTCCCTTTTTTTCATGGGCTGACCCAATTACTTCCGTAGTCCCAGCGCGGCCAGAATGGCCCGATACCGCATGATGTCTTTTTTCAGGAGGTAGTTCAGCAGCCGCCGACGTTTACCAACTAATTTCAAAAGACCCAGTTGGGTGCCGTAATCGTGCTTGTGGACTTTCAGGTGTTCAGTTAAATGACTGATCCGGTAGGTGAACAGCGCGATCTGGGATTCGGCCGACCCGGTGTCCGTTGCGCTTTTGGCATGGCCCGAGGTGGAGAATATCTCCTGTTTTTTTTCGGTCGTTAGATACATCTTCAGACAGCTTATTTAAGTAAAAAAATGAATTCGGGTGCAAAGGTAGTAAAAATAGTCGAAAGTCATTAGTCAATAGCCTTTAGTTTTTCTACTGGGGCCTATAAACCTCTGTTAACTAACAACCATTGACCGACGACTTTTACGATCAGCCCATCTGCGTTTCCATCGTTCCCAGGCAATCGTGTATACGTCCTTATCAAATAAGCGTGAATCATGTCGGGCACGCTGCATCAAAAATAAGCCAACGGGAAACAAGACCAGATTAGCCATCCAGGCACCAATAGGCACCCACAGCAGGCCTTCTTTCGCGTACTTATCGCCGACAAGCGTTAATACGTATAAAGCAATGAAAAACACGATGGAAACGAGCACGGGTAGCCCAAATCCCCCTTTTTTAATAATTGCCCCCATGGATGCGCCGATCAGGAACATAACAAAGACCGAGATGGCCTGTGTGAATTTGTGATGACTTTCTAACTGATATTTCCAGACATTCTTTTCTTTTTCACTCAGGTACGTTACGTTCGACGTTGAGTATGACAAGATATTTTGCGCCTGACTCAGCGCCATCTGCATTAATTCGGGACGGGATACGGCTCGTTTTTTCAAGAGCGAATCCACCCATTTTCCATCCTTCACTGTTTTTTGCCGGAGCACGGCATCCGCTTTAAACTGGTAATTATAGTATTGACGCGATGTACCGGCCACGCTTAAGCTTGTCCGGTTATAATCTTTACGTAATGAGTCGGTCAGGGTAGAGAGTTCCCTGAGATTTTTCATGTACTCATGGTACTCAAACTGATTCTCGTCGGTACGTTTAATACCAAACGATTCAAGGCTGATGACGAGTCGATAGTCTTTAAACCCATTTCGCATAAACTGGGCACCCTGAGCGCCCCCCCCGCTGCTGGTATAACTAATGGTGTTGTCTGAATATTCCTGATAATCATTGCCGTTAAATAGCTGAAAAACGAGGTATGTGCGGTCTTTATCCGTATACATACGCCCCGAATCGGCCAGAATAATCTCTCGATTGCCTGACTCAAGACCATTCGTTGATTGTTTGTAAATGATCAGCCCCTTCAATAAATCGCCGGTAGCACTCCCTTTAGCGGCTTTAACTTTATGGTCGACCTTAATACTATACCCCGGCAAATCATTATAAAAAATACCTTCTTTCAGGTTTAGCGTAGCTTTGGCCGTTTTGATATCATAAAGTAAACTATACCCCTTGAGGTTAGCCCAGGGTGCAACTGAATTATTAAACCAGAATGAGAAAGCGCTGATGCCAACCGCCACGACAAGCAGTGGCTGCATAGCTCGGGTAAGCGAAATACCGGCACTTTTCAATGCGGTCAGCTCAAAGAATTCACCGAGATTCCCAAATGTCATCAGTGAGGAGAGCAACACCGCCAGTGGCAAGGCAGTCGGAATGGTTAAGAGCGCAAAGTAGAAGAGTAGGCGGCCGAAGGTAGCCAGATCGAGGTCTTTTGAGACAAACTCGTCAATGTAGAACATCAGCAGTCGCATCAGAAATATAAAGATGACGACGCCCAGGGTTAAAAAAAACGGCCCCCAAAACGAGCCGAGCACTAACTTATCTATCTTCTTCATTAAAAATGTATAATGCAAACGAAAAATGGATAATGTCTTTTCTATAAGCCGTCAATCACATTATACATTCGGGGCCGCCCGTGCGGTTCATTTTCCATTACCCATTAACAAACTTTAACTTCCAACGATTTCTTTCAGTTTATCCATCAGGCCATCCCACAGATCTTTGAGCTCTTCCTGGTCCGTTGTGGATGAATAGTCTGTAACCCGTAGAAACGTTGATTGTGTCAATTCACTCTGATCAACCCGGAAGTCAACGTAGTTGTTGTCGGTACCTGGCTCAGCCGTATCTAAAAACTCAAAGCGAACGCCTTTATTCTGTCGCATGGATACTTGCCGGGCAATGTGGCTTTCATTGTCCCACTGAAAATCGAACCGTTGTTCAGGCATTGTATTTACCTTACTGGCAAACCATTGTGATAGACCCGACGCCGTGCTGATATACGGGAAAAGCATTTTTGGAGATGCCCGGAGTTCGTATTCAGTAATAAATTTTATTTTCTCCATAGTTCGAGCTACTTTATAAATGGCGATATTAGCAAAGGTAAACGATTTTTTTTGCGAAAGTCAACGATGTTTTTTGTCTTAAGCCAATTTTTCCTTACTTTTGTGGCATCAACACGGCGGGGTAGCTCAGATGGTTAGAGCGTAGGATTCATAACCCTAAGGTCGGCAGTTCGATCCTGCTCCCCGCTACTCAGATAACGCTTAATTAATTGTTTATCAATTGGTTAAGCGTTATTTCATTTCAGGCATGGCTGGATTTAGTAAAAATCATTACTTTCTCTTATATCAAGCCATCGCCTAAAAGTAGCCTTCCTTTTCTTTAGATTTCCTGCTCAGTTCCGTGTTTTTCTTCTCACCGCCATTAGCCAGACACAATCAAACGCAATTTCACGGTCGGGTTATCTATATAAAATAGAACCAGGCAAGTCTGAAAAATAGATTTATATCGGTAAGGAGCGCCTTTTCGATACGTAACGCGGTCGGATGGCTACAGGTGATTTGGGCGGTTAGGTAGGACTAACGTTCGAACCTAAAAAAACGTCGTTGGCTACCGTCGAGATAATGGAAAGCGTACTAAGGCCTCCATAGTGTAGATTTCAGTACGATCAGGGATACCGTCTATTAGTTGACAAACCCGTAGAAGCGATCACGTTAAAACTTCTATCCAGTGTGCAATGAATTGTATCCTGTATCACTAAGCTATCAACGGTTTTTGTAACAATTGTCGTTGTATAATACAGAGCATCCTCGTGGGACACATCACTTTTAAGTCCAGATGAAGGTGATCCAGCGGCATTGATCCGTTTAAAATCAGTGGTTTTGACTTCATAGATCATAGGCTTATCCTTTAAGGCAAGCCAATCATTGAAATCGTTAAAGTAGCTTAAAATTGATTGATCAATCCGTTCCTGAAGTTGTTCTTTACTGGGTTCACCGCAGGAAAAAGCTACGAGTAATAAAGGCAGTAGCAATACCTCAGTTTTCACACGTCTTAACATGATGTAGTAAGTTGGATTCGGGCATGAAGCCCGACTTCATTACAAACCGACAAGTTAGGGTAGCGTATATTCTAATGTCGCTTGCTCAAGCGTTTGCGCATATCGGTTAATGATTCCATTGAAGGCCATAAAACCGCCTTTTATGGATTCATCCTCTGGACCTTCATTGGCCAGTGGTTCATCTTCAAACTGCTGGCCCTTTGTTTCGAAGGTGCCCTGAGCAGTAAACATAACCACGCTATTTTCAATGCTCGCCATTATCCGTATCTCTGTTTCGCCGTAGACATTTTTGTATTCGGTAACAATAGTAGCGGCCTCTTCATCGGCTTTTTCTATCGTAAACCCTTCATTCTCCAGATAGGCCTGAACTGACTCAAACAAGGTAGAGTCGGTTAACGTAGTGGTCAATTCAATACCCGTCGCGCCAGGCGGTATGGATTGAGCGTTTAGCGCCAATGAGAAGACGGTAAGGGTGATAAATAAGCAGAAAAGATACTTCATGGCCTGGTTTAAACTACCACAAATATTCTCAATTCTGTCTTGGCGACCAAATAATGACATCAAGTGACGCTATTTAGGGCTTCCGGAAGCCGTGGATTGGTAACCAATTAGTTTAATAACGATACGTTGCAATTCATCCCGATTGATTGGTTTACAAAGATAACCTGTCGCGCCAAGTGCCTGATAGGCTTGCTGGTCGGCTTCGTTAAACTGCTCAGCGAGCATAAAAACGGGCGTGTTCAGGCAGCAATCATTGACCAAAAACTTGCTTAACCAAGCTTCTTCTTCACCTGTAGGTACAACTCCATCCAGCACCACTGCCATAGGCTTAGGCCCCGTTGCCGTTGCTAACAAAAACGCTTCGGCAGACCTGAACCATTTTAGGTCTACTTCACCCGCCCAGCGTTGAAATCCATGCCGCCAGAAAAGAAAATCATCTTCATCCTCATCCAAAAGGGCAATCCAGGCTCTATCCGTATTCATTCGTGTCAACGTATTAGGCAATGGGCATACTTTCCTACTAGTAGGTCCTACTTGTACCGTATACAGCACCGAATTGTTTGATGTAGTCTTAATTAACTACTAATAGGCCTACAATCTTGTTGCACCCTACCTAGCTACGTTCAAAACCATTAATGGAGCACCTCAAAAACAAGCTCACGCAGGATATCGCCTTCGGTCATGGTGGGTGCGTCGATTCCTTTACTCCGGGCGTCGGCCCGACGGATGGCCTGAATGATAGCGGCTACCTTGGGCAACGGGAACGTACGGGCGGCCGAGAGGTAATCTTTCACAAAAAATGGATTGACGCCCAACAAAGGAGCTAATCCTTTATCGGTCTGATCTTTAGAGGCTTGCACCAATAACACTTTACTAAAGTAACCAAATAACTGCGCCAGAATCACCACCAGTGGATTGTCCTTTGGGTTGCGCCCAAAATAGTCAATAATTTGATTGGCCTTCACAACATCGCGCTGGGCGAGGGCCTTTTGTAATTCAAATACGTTGTATTCTTTACTGATCCCCACTAACCGCTCAACCGTAGCCGCCGAAATCTCTTCGCCAACGTGGAGGTTGATCAGAATCTTGTCGATCTCGCTGGCCAGTCGTTTGAGATCATTGCCAATGTGGTCGGCCAGCAGCTGGCAGGCTTTGGGGCTGACCTTTGCGCCCTGTTCGCGGCAGTACTCCCCTACCCAGTCTGGAATTTTATTATCGTATAGCTTCTTGACAGCTAACAGTTTGCCTTTCGCACCAAAGGCTTTTACCCAGGCTTTCCGCTCGTCGAGCGCTGGCTTTCCCTCTTCTTTGACGTAGCAAAGCATCAGGATGGTACTAGGTAATGGATTCAGCGCATAATCTTCAAACAAGGTCTGGGTCGATTTGTCATTGATACCGTTCATCTGCTGGGCTTCTTTGACAAGTACCAACTGGCGTTCAGCCATGAACGGATAGCGACGGGCATAGTTCAGCACCGCCCCGGCATCGGTATCTTTCCCGAACAGGACAAATTGATTAAATCCCCGCTCAGCAACCGGTACAGCCACTTTTTCGAGTTCGTCAGCAATACGATCCAGGTAAAATGGCTCGTCGCCGTGAATGAGGTAAACGGGGGCAATCCGCTTATTACGGATGTCTTTCAACAGGGCGTCAACGGCAGGAATCAAAATAGCTTCGGGAATAAAGAAAATTGTAATACAGAGATATACGGAGGAAATACGGAGATACACCGGGATAGATTTCTGAGAAATGAAAAAACTCAGTGAAACTCTGTTTATTCGCCGTGTATCGCTGGGTTGCATCCGTTCTAATGGTCAAATTTAGAAATTTAGGGCCTTACCAAAAAGCTATCCGGTGATTCATAGGGATGATGTGGCTATGTTTTCTATCTTTATTCCCTCACGCACAGACGCTTCACTCCATGAAAATCATTTCCCGCTGGCTCCCTGGACTTTTTCTGCTTTTATCAATGCCATCAATCGCCCAGGCACCCAGTTCCTACGAACGCAGGGAAGTCCTGATACGGATGCGCGATGGTGTTCGGCTGAATACGGTTATTTATACGCCTAAAACCAGTAAGGAACCAGTACCTTTTCTGCTGACCCGCACCCCGTATGGCGTCAGTGAAACCGACAGTCCGGATCGTATACCGTATGTAAAAGATATGGCCGACGATGGCTACATCTTTGTCTATCAGGACATTCGGGGACGGTATAAATCGGAAGGCACTTTTGAGATGCAACGATTCAGCCGCAACAAAGAAGACCCAAAAGCCATCGACGAGAGCACGGATACGTATGACACCATCGACTGGCTGCTGGCGAATGTGCCTAACAATAATAAAAAGGTAGGCATGTATGGCATTTCGTATTCAGGCTGGACTACCGCTATTGCGGCCATTGATCCGCACCCGGCCCTGGTAGCCGTTTCGGAACAGGCGACGCCTTCAGACATGTTTCTGGGCGACGACTTTCACCACAATGGTGCGTTTCGGCTGAGTTACGGATTTGAGTACGCGTTCATGGAGGAAGCGACCAAAACGGACTCGCTGTTTCCCTTCCCCAGTTATGATACGTATGACTGGTACCTGAAACTAGGGCCGCTTTCGAATGTTAACAAGCTGTATTTCAAGGAGAAATTACCCACCTGGAACGACTTTGTGAAACACCCGAATTACGACAGATTCTGGCAGAAACAATCGCTTATTTCCCGCATCGACAGCCCAAAAATCCCCATCATGAACGTAGCGGGCTGGTGGGATCAGGAAGATTTTTACGGCCCGCTGAAAGCGTATCAGCTTTGGGAAAAGCAGGACAAATCGCACAAAAATTTTCTGGTGGCTGGCCCCTGGAACCATGGCGGCTGGGGGCGGAGTGATGGCCGGTCATTGGGCAATATCAAGTTCGATACGGCCACATCTGTTACGTTCCGAAAGGAGATTCAGGCGCCGTGGTTTGCCTATTATCTAAAGGGGAAGGGGTCGGGAAATTTTGCCGAAGCTGTTACCTTCCAGACGGGCTCAAATACCTGGAAACGCTACGAAACCTGGCCGCCCAACGAAGCCACCAAACGCAATCTCTATTTTCAGGCAAACGGCAAATTATCCTTCAACGCGCCCAACGTTGCAGCCGGCGCCGATAGCTACGTATCGGACCCCGCCAAACCCGTTCCCTACCGAACGCGCCCCATTGAAGCAACCTACGGTCCGGGGTCTCGCTGGCGCACCTGGCTTACGGAAGATCAGCGATTTGTGCATAACCGACCGGATGTACTTTCGTGGGAAACCGATGCACTTCAGGAGGACATAACGGTGACGGGCGAGGTGTTGGCCAAATTATTTGCGGCAACCACCGGCAGCGACGCCGACTGGGTTATCAAGTTGATTGATGTCTATCCGGCTCATTACCCAAAGGAGCCAGCCATGGGCGGCTATCAGTTCATGGTGGCGAATGATGTTTTTCGGGGTCGGTTCCGGAAGAGTTTTGAAAAACCGGAAGCCATTCAACCGAATAAAACCGAAATGTATTCGATTGATCTGCACACGATCAATCACGTTTTCCAGAAAGGCCACAAGATGATGGTACAGATCCAAAGCACCTGGTTTCCCATTATCGACCGGAATCCCCAGACGTTTATGCCGAACATTTTTGAGGCCAAAGAAACCGATTATCAAAAAGCCACGCACACCATTTTCCGATCGGCTGCGGCTCCCTCGCATCTGGAGTTGAGCGTAGTGGGGAAGTGAGAGAGTTTTAACTCAAAAATAATAGATTACAGTAAATAACAATAGATTACAAAGTGCGATTATTTATTGGACTTAATATAAAATACAAATATAATTTATGGAAATTATTGCTGATTATCCAATAAATGAAGATGCAATAAAAGCAATTTCAGAATTACAGCATGATTACGATTTTTTAGTAATTAAAAGATTTAACAGAGAAGGGGATAAGAACTTCCTAAAGGGTTCTATTGAAAATAAATGCAGATTTTGTGGAAAATCTTTCCCCCATGTTAAATTTAGGAAAATTGCACACGCAATACCGGAATTTATTGGCAACAAATGCTTACTTGCAAAATTTGAGTGTGATACTTGTAACAACTATTTTAGTGAATTCGAAAGCGAGCTAGCAAATTTTATGCTACCTTTTAACGTAATAGCTGGAACAAAATCAAAAGGCAATAATGCGCCTAAATTTAAATCCAGCAATCAGCCTCAAATTAATAATCAGAATGGAATAATTTCTATCAGTGATTTTTCTGATCAAATTTTATCAGATTCTGAGTATTCAAATTTAGAGTTTAAAATAATTTTACCATCTCATATTCCTGAACTCATATATAGATGTTTAATTAAAATTGGGCTAAGCATTATTCCTGAAAAAGATTTAGAAAACTACAAAAATACAATTGTATGGTTAATGGATAAAAGCATTCAATCAAATATAAAGCCTTTTATGTTATTTTCTTTATACCCTTTCACTATAAGCTCCAATGAAATATTTTGTTCAATACTTGTCAGAAAAAATAATTGTACTAAAAATGTCCCACATTCTATTTTAGTGCTCTCATATGGGAATTTCGCTTTCCAAACTTTAATTCCATACAGCGCAAAAGAAAAAATTGGAATTAAATTACAGGCTCTTCCATTTATATTTCCAACGATATTTGACTTAAATAAAAATCATTCTATTACAAGAGTGGATGAATACATTGAATTAAGTTCAACCGAGAAAGTAAAGGATAAGAGAGTATCATTTAGTATAGAAGGAAAGCGATATACAGAAAATTCAATGAACTTCTAAGTGAAATCAATAAGTAACTCATTTTCTGTCTTTCCTACTTTCAAAGTTTCACTACGTTAAATTTACAAATCTTTCAAGCCCCAGTCCTGCATAATGGCGATAACAGTATTAACATAGTCCAAAAAAAATACCCTAAAGATCAAATTCAACTTTTTCCTCGCAATATGTCTTAAGTCCTTCTGCCATCTGTTGTAGCCTCTCAAGGAACGTAGCACGTACTTTTTCCGGCAAACCGGATTCGTCAGCATTCATAAAACGACAGCTAAAAGTACTGGTCTTTTCATCAATTTCTTTGAATACATATTCATAAATCAACGAGAGATTCATCGACCGAATCTGGCAACTTTCGGCATAAATAAACCCATCCTCGGTTATCGTCATTCGTCGGGGTGATAGGATGGCTTCATACTTGTCGAAAGTGAAACGATGAACGCTGCCAATGAACACTTCGGATATGTCCTGTTCTACCTTTTGCAAACCGGGAACCCAGTCAGCACGGTTGGCTATATTCATAACAAATGTCATATAAACATCACGAACGTTTGCCGCTATCTCGACGTCATGGTATGGCGTCGTATCCGTACGGTAAAAAACCGGTGGGGCCGGTGGTTCAGGCACGAGTTTTCTCAGGCCATTCAGCATGGTAAAGCGATACTCCACTTTACCAATCGAATCATATTCTGATGACGAAATAGTCCATTCCATGTCCTCCGTTTCCGACGAATCAGCCTCCTGTTGCAGCAGTTTTTCCGTTATCAGTACGTACTCATGATTTTCAATATCATTTTTCAGTAAACGGTGGGCAACGATCATATCCAGGCCCGATTGTTTTGTGAAACGGCCTACTTTTATTTCAGCCAGCGGCCCATGATGCACGACAAACTTCAAGGTTAGATTACTAATCGATTGGCAGGCTTTGCAAGGGCAAACGGTATAGCGCTGAATCCATATCCGCCTGAAATGGAAGGCGTTAAAGATTTTAAGGCACATGTCCAGTACGTCTTTTTTGGCAGGCGCCGGGCCTTTTTTTATCAGCAAAACAGCATCGCCTTCAATTTCTGATACGTCATATTCATCCCCTACGGCCGTCACTATTTCATCAATGAGTAAATTGATGGCGTGTGAGCTATGGTTGAGTTCCGTCGTTGTCATGAACTCGGTAAATCCGCTGATATCCGGGATCAGTATCGTTGCGTTAGTTTGCGCCATTGCCTAAAAGAATAAACCGCTAAGTTAATGAGGAGTAAAGTCATGTGAGCCGCAAAAATTGGTCATTTTAGCCCACTTATTCCCCTATTTTTGCGTAACAGGCACTACTTTTTGCAAAAAAGCCTGACTAATTTAACGACTTCATTTTGGATACAACTCCGCTCGATTCGGCTACTTTTTGGCGGGCAAGTCTACTGACCTTTGCCTTGTTAATCAGTAGATCATAAATCAACCAGTCGAGTCATGAATAGTATAAAGAAAATCAGCTTAGGTAGTCAGGGGCTTGTTGTTCCCGTGGAAGGGCTGGGGTGTATGGGAATGACCCAAATTGCGGGAAATGATGTGTATGGACAAGCCAATGAAGCCGAATCCATCGCAACGATTCATCGTTCGCTGGAATTGGGCGGCAATTTTCTGGACACCGCGGACCTCTATGGCCCGCTGCAAAATGAAAGGCTGGTGGCGAAGGCTATCAAAGGGGCCAGAGATCAATACGTTATAGCGACGAAATTCGGTTACGAAATAGACGATACTGAACAATTGACCTGGCAGTTCAATGGCCAGCCTGCCTATGTAAAAAAAGCCGCCGAACGCTCACTTAAAAACCTTGGCACCGATTACATTGACCTCTATTATCTGCACCGGCTCGATCCGAACACGCCCATCGAAGAGACCGTTGGGGCCATGGCGGATCTGGTGAAAGAAGGCAAGGTTCGTTACATCGGGCTTTCGGAGGTGTCGGCAGCGACGATCCGAAAAGCGCACCAGGTGCATCCGTTAACCGCCGTACAGACGGAGTATTCTCTGTTTGAACGAGGTGTGGAGGAATACAGAATTTTAGCTACATTACATGAACTCGGGATTGGGTTTGTGGCGTATTCACCGTTGAGCAGGGGGTTTTTAAATGGAGTCATCAAAAGCCCAGCCGATTTTGATGATTCCGATTTCAGGAAATATATTCCCCGGTTTCAGGGCGAAAATTTCAACAAAAACATGGAGTTATTGGCTGAAATTAAAAAACTGGCCGAGGCAAAAGGGATTACTTCGTCGCAATTAGCGATTGCCTGGGTGCTGTCGAAAGGCGCTGTAGCGATACCGGGCACTAAGCGAGTTAAGTACATTGAAGAAAATCTGGCTGCCGCCGATATAATTCTAAGTCCGGACGAGAAGCAGCAATTGGAAGCTATTGTACCCCTGGGGATCTCTACCGGCGACCGTTACGATGCGGCCAACATGGCAGGCATTGATCAATAAACCAGTAATAAAGTTGAGAAAGCATTGCTAGTTTTCTCAACTTTATTTATTATGTACGCTGATGAAAAAAGAAGCAAACCACCCCTACGTTATTAATTCAATTTCCGACCTGCATCGCTTATTAGCGTTACCCAAGCCGGAACATCCGATGGTGAGTGTCATTAATCTTGGCGAAATAAAGTGCTATCTGGATGAAAGTTTACGTAGTGTGATCTATAATTTCTATTCGATCTGTATCAAAAAAGACTTCAAAGGAAAAATGAAGTATGGGCAAAACTATTATGATTTTGACGAAGGCGTAATGACGTTTTTCTCGCCCGGACAGGTCGTCTCTACGGAAACGCCCGAGGACATATCATTGTCGGGCTGGTGGCTGGTTGTCCATCCTGATTTCGTACGGAATTATTCGGTAGGCAAAAAAATTAAAGACTATGGTTATTTCTCTTATGCCGTAAATGAAGCCCTGCATCTTTCCGAAAAAGAAGAAGCCATGATTACAACTATCATGCAAAACATAGATCAGGAATATCGGTCAGTAATTGATACGTATAGTCAGGATGTTATGGTTTCTCATATTGAATTATTACTCAATTATTGCAACCGGTTTTATAACCGGCAATTTATAACTCGTAAGACAGCCAGTAGTGATTTATTAATCCAGTTAGATGGCATTTTAGCGGACTATTTTACGGGAGACACGGTGCAGCAATTAGGCTTGCCTACCGTTCAGTATATTTCGGATAAACTGAATGTATCGCCCAGCTATTTGAGTGATATGCTGCGAACATTGACGGGCCAAAACACCCAGCAGCACATCCACAATAAATTAATTGAACAAGCCAAAGTAGCCTTAACAACGACCTCTTTATCCGTGAGTGAAATTGCCTACCAGCTGGGTTTCGAATACCCGCAATCGTTTAATAAATTATTCAAGAGCAAAACGAACGTATCACCGCTGGAATTTAGAAGCTCTTTTAATTAAATTCAGTTATTCTTTTACCCATCTACATCCCTGACAATGGCTTACCCGCCTGGTGGAATTAATGGGAATATAGGTTTACCACCATGGCTCAAACAGCGTTATATGCCCCAGGTTTCCAGTAGTAGATTATCTGGGGCACATAACGATAATTATCAGAAAAATCAACGTATCACGCGGCCATCCTCAACAATGAACCGTTATTAGAAACGGGTATTGAATACGTAGTTATTGTCGCATTGCTTGGCGGCAGTGGCTTTTGAACAACGTTTACATTCGATGACGTGCCTTGTGATCCGGAAAACGTACCGGAAGCCATTGCCTGCACCCCCCCGTTCACAACCTGATACCCGGTCGTATCTATTATATTGTTATTAATGCAATCGGTAAAAACACTTCCGATATCCACAAACCACAACCAGTGATAGTCATTGTTGTGATTCAGATCTACTTTATTATTGAACCAAATGGCAACTGATCCCGAAAGAAAGCAAGTGGCTGTCCAGGGAATATCGTACTGATTGGTTGTTACAACCAACGTAGCATCGACGACACTTTCCGCCGGAACATTTATGGTCGTGTTAATTGACCAGCTCTGGGAGTTAGTTGTCGTTTCAGACTGTGTGCTCGACAGAGTTAGATTCACGGAAACCTGCTCCGTTGCCGAAGCAACACTGGGAACCCCTTCTGTAGCGCTTACCTGAACCCCAACCTGAAGGCTTTCGGTTATGGACCAGGCAAACTGCTGTGTAGTTGTTACACTTTGCACGTATGCCTGAGAATCCTGCACTGAACTGTTATTATTAAATGCCGATACGGTTGAGGAAATAGAACCCGACACCGGATTATAGTTGCTGGTATCGTAATTCAAGGATTGATACGTAGCACTGGTTTGATATTGATGATAATTAGCCAGGTAAGACTGGGCCCCATAGTTGGTGCTTTCCGTAAATTTGACGCCACCACCGTTTAGTTGAGCGTTCATCCAGTTTCCCCAGGCATCAGTGATACTCTGTAATGAGTTAGCCATTTTTTTAATTACTAAAGTTTATTGCTTACTCTGATGAAGGCTTTTCAGCGTCCGCCTGCTGTGCAATTGAGCTCAAATTGTTGGTTCAAAATTGCAGGGTATCGAAGAGAACTTTACTCATTTTCTGGACAAAAACACTAAATTTCAGGACATCTCCCTGAAAAACCAGTGGTTCACTTATAGGTATGTTACAGACTACCCTTGATGTTGATACGTATATTGCAGGCTCCAAAAAAAATACAGCACATGTTGGAGCAACTACATGCTATAGTCAGAGAAGCGACCCCGGAAGCTGAGGAAGTCATCAAATAGGTATGCCCACTTTAGTTTTGAGCGGCAATCTGGTACAGTTCGCTGCTTTTGAAAACGATATAGGGTTTTATCCAGCCCGGCCGGAAAGCCAAGCGTGAGCGAAGAACAGAACTTATAAAAATCATTCTCGCCGAATCAATACCCCTGGCTGCTCACCCGTCGCTTTCTGCTCTTTGTACACAAGCTTTCCAGCGACCCAAACGGCTTCAATACCCGTTGACAGCGCGCTGCTATCGCCAATTCGGGCGTTGTCCTGCACCGTGTCGGGGTTGAGTAATACCAGATCAGCGTAGTAACCGGGCGCAATTATACCCCGGTTTTTCAAGCCAAGATGTTCGGCCGATAGCCCCGTCATTTTGTAGATGGCCGTTTCGAGCGGCATCAGTTTCTGGTCGCGAACATAGCGCCCCAGTACCCGTGTGAAAGCCCCATACCCCCGCGGATGGCCGGTGTAAGCCCCGTCGGAGCAGATAACGGTGTGCGGCCAGACCAGAAAATTCTTTACATCCGGGTCGTCCATCGACTTACCCATTATCCCCTCAACACCGTCTGCGTCAGGATTTTTCTGCGAAAATGCCGACGCTTCGGCGACCAGTCCCATGAGTGTCTGTGCGGATTTTTCGTGCCGCAGTTGGGCAATGTCACTAATGGTTTTTCCCGCGTACGATGGATTGGCCGCGAAACGCACCAGCACCGACTGGGCAGGATCGAAGAGCTGATTGACCGCAAACTCCGCGCTGGCGGCATTGGTGTAATCGCGCTTGGGGAACAGTACCCGTAACGTCGACATCCAGTAATCATACGGGTAGCAATCGGCGGTGATGTTAATACCCTCAGACCGAGCCTGTTCCAGTTGCGCCAGAATACGAGTCGATTGTCCCCATTGATCACGCAACGCGATTTTGATGTGTGAAATCTGAACGGGCATTTTCGTGATTCGACCAATCTGGATAATCTCATCGATGGCATCGTCGATCATCATGTCTTCGCTCCGTATGTGGCTGATATACCGCCCACTTGAATCGGCCGCTACCTGCGCCAGTTGTATGACTTCGTCGCGGTTCGAGAAAAAGGCCGATTCATATTCCAGCCCCGTCGACAGGCCCAGCGAGCCATTGCTTAACTCAGCACGTAACAGCGTTTTCATGCGATTGACTTCGTCGGGTTTGGCGGTTCGGTACAATCCGTTGGCACCCATAACTTTCTGACGGAGCATGGCATGTCCCGTGTAACTCGCTACGTTCACGGCCACGGGTTGCCGTTTCAGTCGGGCCTGTAGCGTGTCCATGGGTGTTCCGCCCCCATCCTGCCCCACCACAATCGTCGTAACACCCTGACTGACAATCGGAAGTGCGTCAGGTTTAAGCCCCCAATCATGGTGGCTGTGGCTGTCGATAAAACCCGGCGCCAAAACCATCCCACGACCATCGGTGACTGGTTCATTTGGAAAAGCGTTCAAATCGCCAATTTCCCAGATTCTGTTGTTTCTGAGCCGGACAGCCGCTTTTTTAACTGGTAAACCAGTACCATCGATGAGCCGGATGTTCGTAATCAGATTCGTCCGGGCCAGCACGGGCGTCTTTCGCGCCAGAATTTCCTCGGCCACCCGACCTGCCGCATTCGTCCCGTTCGTGAGAACGATCAGCGTTTGTTTTTTATCAATGTAGCGCGTAATCAGGGTTCGAAAACCGACCCAGCTACCCGTATGTCTAATTACGTTACCGCCCTCCTCGATCATCCAGCCAAACCCGTAGGGATACGTAGCACCTGAGTTGAGTTTTACGGGCGTAAAAGCCTCGCGTAACGTAGTGGTTTTGATCAGTTTCTCTGTATATAATGCCTGATCCCAGGTCAGCAGGTCCTCGGCGGATGCATAAACATTCCCATCGCCGATGACCCCGTCGATCCGAATCAGGTCATTTGGTACGTTTGTGCCGTTCTCCCTCTGAAAACCATACACCCGATTTCGGGGCGTCGTGCGGCTTTTGTGGTAATAGATGTACGTATTTTTCAGTTTGAGCGGTTTGACGATGTGCTGATCAAAAAATGTTTCGATCGGCATCCCGCCCACTTTCGTGATGATCGACCCCAGCAATACGTAGCCCGTATTGCAATATTCCCAGCGATCGCCCGGCTGGAAAATAAGGGCGGGTTTGTACTGATGCAGCAACTGAAGCATCCCATCATTGGTGAGCGTATCCAGCGGGCCGAGGTATTGCTGCGCCAGATTGAAATACTCAGGCAACCCCGACGTGTGGTTCAGCAGATGCCGAACGGTGATCTTTTCGTAAGGGAATTCGGGCAGATACGTTCGTACCGGCTCGTCGTACCGAAGTTTTCCCCGCTCCTGCAACTGCATGATCATCATGCTCATAAACTGCTTCGACACCGACGCCAGATTGAAAGCAGAGTTTATCGCCAGCGGTTCGTTGGTAGCGATGTTGGCGGTACCTAATGCCTTCGTATACCGGACTTTACCCTGCTCAGCCACCAGCACGACGCCGTTAAACATAGCCCGGTTATGAAGTACGGTCAAAGTGGAGTCGAGCGTTTTCAGGCGAGATGCCAGCGGGGACGTAACAGACTGCGCCTGAGCGGTGAGCTGTCCGGTTACAAAGGCTATAAGAATGTAGCGAAAGAATTGGGACATCATGATTTTGGGTAGGTTGGCACAACGGTTGACTGCTTAACGGCATAGAGGGCTATGGCGCTACTGTGGACACGTATCATCGGGAGCCTGGCCAGTTGCTGCAAAAACTGAGCGTATTCTTTGATGTCACGGACCACTACTTTCAATTGATAATCAATGGTTCCCGCCAAGTGATACGCGTCCAGGACGTCGGGCATCAGGCGGATGTTCTCTTCAAATTCAGTAATATTTTCGGGTGTATAGTCGGGCATGGACACGTTGCAAAACACGACTAGTGGCCGGCCTACTTTCTCGGCATTGACCAGCGCTACGTAACGCTCGATGACCCCGTCGCGCTCCATTCGCTTGATACGCTCAAAAATGGGCGTGGTGGTCATGCTTAGCTGTTCAGCCAACTCCTTAATCGTGAGTTTGGCATTCTGTTGCAACAGGGCGAGCAAACGAAGGTCAACGTCATCGAGCATAATCAACCTGAAATAATATTCTTTTCAAAATGGCAATCTAACAGGTGTATAGAATATTATTCCACTATTTACTTTTTAGCACAATTTTATTCAATCAATTAAGCAATTATAAGAACGAATCTATAGATTTATCAAAATTTTTAGAACAATTAACAAATGAATAATCGAGCTATTCTGTTGACTGATGGCTTGTTAAGTACGCCGAATGCCAAAACTGCCCACGGTCTGATTCGCGGTACAGAGCGCTACACGGTTGTCGGAGCCATTGACGTACCGACAGCCGGACAAGACGCTGGCTATGTATTGGATGGGCACGTTCGGGACATTCCGGTTTTTGCCTCCGTCGAGGAAGCTCTGGCACAACTTGGCGACGTTGCCTATGCCATTGTATCCATCGCCACCAACGGGGGCGTGTTGCCGCCCACGATGTTGACCGACATTAAGCGCAGCCTCGAACAGGGACTTTCTATCGTCAATGGATTGCACGAATTCCTCAATGACAAACCGGAACTGGTGCCGCTAGCGCAGCAATATGGCGGACAGCTTATTGATGTGCGACGGCCCAAAGCGCGCAACGAACTGCATTTCTGGACGGGTGAAATCAATCAAATTACTGCCCCGATTATTGCGGTCATAGGTACCGACTGCGCGCTGGGAAAGCGTACCACCGCCCGCCTGATCCGGGAAGCCTGCGGACGTACTGGCCTGAATGCACAGATGATTTATACCGGGCAAACGGGCTGGTTACAAGGGGTTCAGTATGGTTTCATTTTCGATTCAACGCTCAACGATTTCGTATCGGGTGAACTGGAACATGCGCTGGTATCATGCTGGCGCGAAACCGGGGCCGATCTGTTGCTGATCGAAGGGCAGGCCGCCCTTCGGAATCCGAGTGGTCCCTGCGGATCGGAGTTTTTGGTTTCGGGTAACGCACGTCACGTCGTACTGGTTCACGCCCCCAAACGGACATATTACGACCACGACCCCACCTGGGGTAAAATTCCATCCGTCGAGTCAGAAATTGCCTTGATTAACGCCTACAACTCAGACGTTATCGCCCTGGCGCTCAATACTGAAGACTGTAGTACTGAGGAAGCGTTCATGTACCAAAAACAGTACGCCGAACGTCTCGGCATTCCGGTATTATTGCCGTTACAAGAGGGTGTAGACCCAATTCTGCCGGTTCTTGAGACACTACTTTCCAAAACTCATGCGCATTAAATCCATTCGGGCGTTCATTCAGGATCTGGCTCTGACCAAACCCTACACCATTGCCTATCAGACAACCTCGTCGGTCGAGAATGTCTTTCTGGAAATCGAACTCGACAACGGCATGGTTGGTCTTGGAGCCGCGAACCCGTCCCCCGAAGTAGTGGGAGAATCTCCGGCGCAGACCCTGCAAAATCTTCAGAGTGAGTGGGTTGAGAACCTGGCTGGGCGGGACATCCGTCTCTTTCTCAGCCTGATTGACGAGGCTCAACAACAGTTTCCGAATGCGCCCGGCACGTTGGCCGCGCTGGATATTGCACTGCACGATGCCTTCGGGCAATATCTGGGCATTCCAGTTGTGCAGTTTTACGGACAGAAAATACGGTCACTACCTACGTCTGTCACCATCGGTATTATGAACGTAGCAGATACGCTGACCGAAGCGGCCGCCTATGTTAAGCAGGGATTTCGGGTGGTGAAGGTGAAAACGGGACTGGACGTAGCGGAAGACATCGAGCGGATCGTGAAACTTCGGGAGACTTTCCGTAATGAACTGACGATACGTGTCGATGCGAATCAGGGTTATTCACTGGCTGATTTAAACCGTTTTTATACAGCAACAATAACAGCCAATGTTGAACTGATTGAGCAACCCTTACCAGTGGGCCAGGAACACGAATTGCTGGGTTTATCAACCGATATCCGACAATTTCTAGCGGCCGATGAATCGTTAAAAGACCCCAAAGCAGCTTTGCAGTTGGCGCAGCAACCCCAACCATTTGGCATTTTCAATATCAAACTGATGAAATGCGGGGGTATTAAAGCGGCTCTTGAGATCGCTACGATTGCCCGGCCTGCTGAAATTTCGCTATTTTGGGGATGCAACGACGAAAGCAGGGTGAGCATCGCGGCAGCCCTTCATGCAGCCTTCGCCAGTGTCAACACGCGCTACATCGACCTGGATGGTAGTCTTGACCTGGCCGAAGACATTGTATCGGGTGGTTTCCTTATCGAAGATGGCTTTATGCGCCCCACCGACGGCGCGGGTCTGGGATTGGTTCGTCTTTGATAAAACCCTGACAACCAGCGTCGGCTCCCGCCATTCCATACATCATATATCCGATATCATACATCGAAAATGCTCCCCTACTTCCCTTTCGGCCAGCAGTTTAATGACAAAATGGGCACAGCTCCATTGGCTGAACATGACCGGCTGATAGAGGTTGATGAGCACTACCTGACTGAGATTACTCTGAAAAGGCAGCTCCTAGTTGAACTTCCTGCGTACTATTTTCAGGCCCTACCAGGCTACGAAACAGCGCAGTGGGACGTAGTGAATCTTGTTTTAAATAATCTTTCCCGTTTCCAATCCGATCAGTTCACGCTTCGCCTTAAAGGTGATAACTGGTACTGGCACAATCGCTTACTGAATGAAACCGTAAGCTTTACATATGGGGATTCGCGCACGCTACCGATGGAGCCGCTCGATTGGGTAGGCCGACAGGTGCAGGAAGATTTGGTATTGCTCTCAGGCGATGACGCTACGTTGGTGGCCGGACAACTTTGCTTCGCTAATGACTGGTGTCTTGATGAGAAAATAGGATTGCCCTTCTGGCAGATTCATGCACCGATTGTTCCAATTGTGGAGCCGATGATGCAAGCTGCCCGGAAATTCATGGAACGCCTGTCCGCTGGTCGATCTTTCTGGCGGACGAACTGGAGCGTGAAAGTGAGTGATCAGCTGGACATGACGAGCCGACATACGGCAGCACTCAAACAACTCCTCGCCAATCGGCTACCCTGCCTGACACCCGAAACAATCGGGCAAGAGCTTTTCGTCCGAGTCGAGCGACAAACCCTCACCCGTTTATCCCGTTCAGGTGCCATCCTGTTCGGTATCCATACGTATCAGAATCTGCTTGCGCACGAAGCTGCCGACCCCGAGCGCGCTGAGCGTATGGCGCAAGTATTCAGCACCACGCCACCGGCAATGCTGGATTACAAAAGTATGACAGCTTTTACGCCTTCGCTCCTTGTTTATTTAACTACACCAAAACCTCTGTAAAGCCGCCAATCGCTATCTAATTATTTCGTACTATTGCTATTATATAAAATAGTACGTCCACTCAGCTCCGATTAGCCAAACATTCCTCATGCACAAACTCGCCCGCACAATTGAATTACGTCCTGCTATTTTATTGGTCGTCAGTGGTATTGTGGGATCGGGTGTTTTCAAGAAAGTAGCGCCCATGGCGGCTGAACTAGGTTCCCCATTGTTGGTGCTAGCGTGCTGGATCGTAGCCGGATTGATTAGTCTCGCTGGAGCGCTTACTTATGCCGAGATGGCCGGCATGTTTCCGCAATCAGGTGGGGAGTACGTCTATTTTAAAAAAGTCTACGGACGCTTATTTGCGTTTTTGTATGGCTGGGGCGCGTTCACCGTCATGCGAACCGCCACGATTGCCGCCCTCGCGCATATCTTTGGCCAATCGCTGATATCCCTCACTGGCTTACGCGATTCCTCGGTCGAGTTCGCCGTGAAATGCGTCGCTACGTTGCTTATCAGCGTGTTAAGCCTGCTAAATTACCGGGGCGTTACGTTTGCGGAGGGATTTAGCCGGGCCCTCATCTACCTTACCTTTGCGGCTGTGGCCGTCATTGCCTTCATCGGCTTTCGAGCCGACACAGGCAGTCTGGCCAATTTGACACAGGCCATTCCGAGGCCCAGCGCTACATCCCACACGCTACTGGGTTCACTGGTTGCCGCTTCCCTGGGCGCGTTCTGGGGATACGAAGGCTGGAATCAGATCGGGTATATTGGTGAGGAAGTCAAAAATCCACAGCGCAATCTGCCCATCGCCCTCGGGGTAGGAACCAGTATCGTTATCGCGATTTATGTGCTGCTGAACGTCGTTTATGTATACGTCCTCCCCATACATACGCTGGCTGATCTGGCCAGCGTGCCCGGCAAGATTGCGGGTGTCGAAGTGGTCCGTCAGGCGGCTGGCTGGGTGGGCGCTACGTTTATTTCGATATTGATTCTGGTAACGACATCAAATTCAACCAACGCGTCAATCCTGATGCCTGCCCGGGTGTTCTATGCGATGGCCCGCGACGGGCTGTTTTTTAAGGCAGCCGCGATCATACATCCCCGTTATAAAACGCCATCGGTCGCCATCTTGCTGCAAAGCGTCTGGTCGGTCGTTTTGGTTTGGTCGGGGAGCTTCGACCAGCTAACGGATATGCTGGTCTTCGCATCCTTTATTTTCTACGGAGCTACGGCCCTTGGCGTCATTCTGTTACGGTATAAACAACCCGATTTGCTACGCCCCTATCGGACTATTGGCTATCCAATTGTGCCTGTTTTTTTCTGTGCCTGCTGTGCGTTGCTGGTCTGTATGACGCTCATCAATCAGCCCCGCGAGGCCATAACGGGTTTGGGTCTGATTGCTACGGGCCTGCCTTTTTACTGGTTCTGGCGAAAGCGCCCCGAAGAGTCTAACGTAGAAAATCCGGTACTGAACGAGTAATGTCTCTGTGAGCTTTACCCGTGTTTGAATCAGTACTTAACAGGGGCTAAAGCCCACAGAGACACGTCAATCAATAGCCGGATAGCCTTTATCGAGCCAATCGGTTTTCAAATTTTTGGGAATATTCAACAGTTTGTGATTGGTAAATCCCATTTCATTAAGCTTCGTGAACGCCGGCCGAACATTGGGGCATTTACTGAACGGGCAACATCCACAATAAATCACAATTGCCCGATCTTTCGGCTCTTTGCTGAGCAGTTTTTCCAGTTTCGCTATATTTTCAGCCTCGTTGGCTGGCCCAACGCCCACCGATGTCTTGATCGTAGCGGCTGGCCCAATGCTGATAATGAGCGGCTGTTTCGCATCCGGGCTGGCGATTGTAGCCGCTAAGTCAGCCGGTTCGAGCAGTTGCTCAGGGCTCCAGGGCTCGGCTTTTTTCCAGCTAATCTGGGCGAAAATGGCGCAGATCAATGTAATGGCAAGGATCAGTGAGGAGATTGTTTTTTTCTGGTTCATAACTTGACTATTTTTCTACATCATGGAGCGATGCCGCTCATTTTTAGGCAAGAAGCAATTTTAATCCTTAAGTCGGATACGCTTATCTTTTTATTTCTCGGGTACATACCAGAACGGAAGGGTAACGATTTCCTCGCCCCTGGCAGCAGAGTCGGCCTGGATGCGAATCCGAAGCATGTTCCTGCCCGTTTTGAGGTTAGTTGGTAGTAAGATCGTTTGCCAGCCGCGTTGCTGAGGAGCCTCCCGTATCGTGAACAAGAGGTTCGGGTTACGATACAACGAATCATTTATATCAATGTGTATCAAGCGGTTAATCTGCTGGCTGCTCCACATCGCAACCAGTCGGCGTTTTTCAGCTCTGGACAAAGAATCATTCCACACAGGCTCCGGGGCTAGTTTGGTCAGGAGCGTATCCAGGGCTTTGGGATACGCTATAAACAACCGAATATACGGATCACGAATCACATCCTCCTGAATAGAGGCCACGCCAATATATTGACCCTCAGCTCGTTGGTTATCATAGGAACCTGGATTAATGTACAGGCTATCCAGCCGGGCCGAATAGAGATGGCGTCGGTTCAAGCTTACTGTCCGTCGATCGAGTCGAGCGAAATCAGCGAAAAATTCGACGACAATCAACACCATGAAAACGCCCGTCATCAGGGCTATCGTTCTGAGGATTTTCTGATACGACAGGTGGCTGTAGAACGTATTGAGAATAAAGGCAAAGGGTCTGTAGAGCCCCAAAAATAGCAGCTTGCTCAGTTCGGTAAATCGATAGTGCAGGCTGACACCGCTCGGATGCGCTTTGACCCTGGGTAAACTCAGTACAATACTGGTCAGCAAATAGCCAGCCATCAGTACGTAAGCCATTAGCTTGACCCCCTGCCAATACTGGGCCGGGATAAACGGCCGCAGAAACGAGTAAATCAATACGGTCAACAGGTAGGAAAAGGCAACGATAATCAGGATGAGAACAAATAGAAAGGCTATTGCGAATACCGTATTGCATCGTCGATCCAGCCGTATAATGTAGGCATCCAGCGGTCCCAGTTTTGCCGCCATCCGATCCTGGGCGTATTTAGTGGAAAACGGTATTCGGTCGTAGTGAATACCCGTTGGATAAACAGCCAGTAAACCAACCAGGCCAACCCAAAAACCACGCATAACGAAATTTGTCAGAAAGGCGATGA
Source organism: Spirosoma jeollabukense (assembly GCF_054777855.1). Classification (NCBI taxonomy): domain Bacteria; kingdom Pseudomonadati; phylum Bacteroidota; class Cytophagia; order Cytophagales; family Cytophagaceae; genus Spirosoma; species Spirosoma jeollabukense. The sequence continues at coordinate 131,105 of NZ_BAAHAD010000005.1, read as the reverse complement.
ACAGGACGTAGCAGATTGCCTTCATTAGGCTATAAGCCATCGACGGAAACAGTCCCTGCATCCCCACGGTTTGCGTCAATAAATTGTAGCGAAAGTAATCAAAGGCGGCATCGAGCAAGTCGGGCAGTTGCAGGACGGCAAACAAAGCCGCCCCCGAGATAACCAGTTCGAGGTTCCAGCTCTGGGTCGTTAACTCACGTAGTTTTTCTTCCTGCTCGGGAAGCAGAGGCTCAGTTGGGGCTGGTACTTGGGTCACAGGAAAAAACTATAGCAGCGTTAATAAATCGATACGTGTCTGTTGACAATGGTCGACCAAATCAGGCCAAAAATACGTAAAATGCGCCCCGATTTCCTCATAGTACAGATCCAGATCCTCAATGGCCGTATCTAATCCCGATGGATACGCGGTTCGGCGGGAAACGCCCTTCAGCGAACGATCAATCCCATCAATAAATTGATAATTCGTCAGCCAATCCTGCCGAATCATGTACTCAACCATTCGAGCAGCCGGGACTGGTAATCTGGATACATTGGTCTGCAACGTCTGGTAGAAAAACGCAACAAATTCAGTTAGTGGCTCGCCCGTGAGTTCCTGAAAGTTGGCCGCCAGAAAATGATCAAAAAATATGTCCACGGCTGGCCCAGCGTATTTATGACAGCGTGGATGCAACAGGTCACGCACGGCCGCTACGTCAGGATGCGCATCCGTAAATGTATCAATAGCGCGGTGAAGCCGAACGCCCGCTACTTCGCCGGGCGTCAGGTTATGGCGCGGACTGGCAGGGTCTCCTTTGATAAAATCGCCAATAAAGTTACCGATAAGTAAATCTGTGTTTCGGCCGGAGAGATAACCATGCGCCAGAATGTTCATGGCTTTCTGGCGGGAATGGGCGGTTCAGCCAGCAAGGTAACGCCCTCGCCCGATACGTACCGTTCAACCGATACGCCAAATCGACGCAGAAAATCAACGCCTTCGTCGGAGCCAATACCCTTATATTCAGCATAGGAATGCAGAAAGATCACTCGGGCAATTTTCATGCTGTAAATAATTCGGGCGCAGGCGATGCAGGGCGATAACGTTACGTAGATGGTGGACCCTTCAATCGCCGAGCCGTTTTTGGCGGCATAAAGAATAGCGTTTTGCTCGGCGTGAAGCGCCAGTGAACACGACCCTTTAGAGTCACGCGGGCATCCTACATCGGGAAATTCCTCATCACAATTGTGCGTTCCAGCGGGGGGGCCGTTGTAGCCGATGGAAATAATTCGGGTGTCGCGGGTGAGTACAGCCCCGACCTGCGCCTTGATGCAGTGCGACCGTCTGGCCAGATTAACAGCCAGTTCCATAAAAATATCGTCGAAGCGGGGTTTAGCAGGCGAATCAGCAGTACGTAACATTTGGTAAAGATACGTGTTGGTGCGCCAATTGCCCCAATGTTCAGCCAGCAAACCCACGCAGCCCAAATAAGATCGCCCCTGTAGGAAAGGTTACCAACTTTTTACTTTCTTTACGGCATGTCAATACTCAAAGCAGCTATCATCGGTGGAGGCCATATTGCCGATACCAATCATATCCCCGCCCTCAAGCAGTTAGGTGAGCAGGTAGAGGTGGTTGCCGTGTGTGGCCGGGACCTGACGAAAGCCCGGGCGCTGGCCGATAAACATGGCATTCCCAACGCGTTTTCCTACACGGGTGAAATGTATCAGCAATGTCCGCTCGATCTGGTGGTGATCTGTACGCCCAATCACCTGCACTATCCACAAACCATTGAAGCACTGGAACATAACTGCCACGTATTCTGCGAAAAACCGCCCGCCCTGACGGCTCAGGATGCCCGTGAAATGGCTGATCTGGCGGCTCAGAAAGGGTTGGTACTTGCCTATAATTTCCAGTTACGCCAATCGGCCGAATGGGAGTTGTTTATGCGTTGCAAAGACGAAGGCCTGTTGGGCAACATTTATCATATCAAAGCTCATTTCCTGCGTCGGCGGGGGATTCCGGGTTGGGGAAATTTCACGAACAAGGACATACAGGGCGGGGGTGCGCTGATGGATCTGGGTGTTCACGTACTGGATCTGGCGCTGTGTGCCCTTGGCTACCCCACTCCCGATCAGGTGTTGGGCAATACGTATGATTTTATCGGAAAAACGGGCGGAAAAGGCCTGATGGGGAGCTGGGACCCCAAAACCTTCGGCGTAGAGGATGCTGCAATGGCCTATCTTTCGTTTCCCAACAAAGTGTCCATCATGCTATCGGCGTCGTTTGCCCTGAACACGCAGGCCGACAAAGATCGTGATCTGGAAATTTTCGGCAGCAAAGCCGGGGTTAAGCTGTTTCCGTTCATGATGTATACCGAAATAGCGGGCGAACTGGCTGATGTTCGGTTTCCGTATCTGGAAGAGGTGGACATTCAGCTTAAAAATACAGCCTCCTTCCTGGATGCCTGCCAGGGAAAACCGTCGACCGTTTGTACGGCCGAACAGGGTGCGATTTTACAGGAAATCGTGGAGCGAATTTATGCGTCGGCAGAAAGCTAATTTTTCGTCAGGATTAAATTACTGACAAACAATCCTGTCGAAAAAATTCCAATAAAACACATCCCTTCATGCTAGATATAGTCATTGATGCCCGACCCGCTTCATTAGGCAATGGATTCAATGTCCGGCGTATTCTGCCCTACCGGCTCCGACGAATGCTCGGGCCGTTTATTTTTATGGATCATGGTGGGCCGGTGGCGCTGAAACCCGATCAGGTTTCCAGCATGGACGTACTACCCCATCCACACATTGGCCTTTCGACCGTGAGTTATTTGTTCGATGGACAAGTCACGCACCGGGATAGCCTGGGCGTACAGCAGATTATCCGACCCGGTGAGGTAAACTGGATGACAGCCGGCAGCGGGATTGCCCACTCGGAGCGATTTGAAGATCCAACGATGCTGGCCGGCGGCACGCTGGAAATGATTCAGACCTGGGTAGCGCTGCCCGAAGCGGATGAGGAAGATGCCCCCTCGTTCGATAATTACCAGCCCGATGAACTTCCCATTTTTACGGACAAAGGTGTCTGGATGCGGCTTATTGCGGGCAATGCCTTCGGACTGCGTAATGATGTCAAAACACATTCTCCTTTGTTTTATGCCCACGTTATCTTACAACCGGGCACCCGATTCGGGTTGCCCCTGGGTTATCCGGAACGGGGAGCCTACGTAGCGAAAGGGACAGTGGAAGTAAATGGAAATCACTATGGAGCCGGTCAGTTACTCGTCTTTACGCCGGGTATCGACCCCATGATGATTGCCCTCGAAACGACTACGATTATGCTGCTGGGCGGAGAGCCGCTGGGTGAGCGCTTTATCTGGTGGAACTTCGTTTCCTCCCGACGGGAACGTATCGAGCAGGCCAAAGCGGACTGGCTGGCTGGCCGTATTGCTTTACCACCCAATGACAACCGGGAGTTTGTCCCCTTGCCCAACGATAACTCCAGACCTGCGGGAACACCACCGCCCCAACCGCTTTCTTAATAAAGGTGAATTGGCGACAGCAGAACTTTGCAACCGGATTTTTTGTCAGAACTGCTGATTGTTACACGTTAAAATAAGACGAATCATGACGTATAAGTATGTAGGCAATACAGGCCTGATGGTGTCGGAGCTGTGCTTTGGCGCAATGACTTTTGGTGGTCAAAATGCTGGTATATGGGAGCAAATAGGTAAACTACAGCAGCAGGAGGTCAATGAGCTCATCAAAGCGGCAACCGAAGCCGGTATCAATTTTTTCGACACCGCGAATGTATATTCGCGCGGCCAGTCAGAGCAGTTATTGGGGCAATCCCTGAAAGACCTGAACGTCCCGAGGGATCAGGTTGTAATTGCCACCAAAGTATTGGGTCGTATGGATGATTTCCCCAACAGCCTGGGCCTATCCCGCTATCATGTTTTTAACTCGGTCGATGCGAGTTTGAAACGCCTGCAACTGGACTACATCGATATTCTATACGTACACGGGGTTGACCCTAAAACGTCGCTGGAAGAAATTGTACGTACCCTGAACGACATCGTCAACACGGGCAAAGTACGCTACGTCGCTATCTGTAACTGGCCCGCCTGGATGGTGGCGAAAGCTCAGGCGATTGCGCACTACAGCGGCTGGCATAAATTTATCGGCTTACAATACTACTATTCGGCGGTTAGTCGGGATATTGAACACGAACTGGTGCCAATGGCCGCCGATCATAAACTGGCTATATTCCCTTGGAGCCCATTGGCGGGCGGCTTCCTGACCGGCAAATTCACCCGCGCGCAATCCAGTGCGGGTTCACGCAGAGACAGCTTCGATTTCCCGCCCATCAATAAAGAAAAAGCCTATGACCTGGTGGACGTCATGACGGAGATTGGTAAGCCGTATGAAGCTTCCGTAGCGCAGGTAGCCCTGGCCTGGGTACGGCAGCAACCCGGTGTCACCAGCACGATCATAGGCGCCAAGTCGGTAGAGCAGTTAAACGACAATATCAAATCCACGACCTTTTCGCTGTCCGGGGAGGATTTGAAGAAAATAGACGAAGTAAGTCCGCTGCCCCTGCAATATCCCGGCTGGATGGTGAAGCAGCAGAGCGGATACAGAAGTTAACGTAGCGTAAATTCATGAGTTACACTACGTACTACACATAAAAAAACACCTAAGCGACTCTGGACCAGCTTAGGTGTTTTTTGTGTGTAGCAGGATTGCTTATGCAACTAGTTTCTTCGACCTCAACCATTCGGGCTTGGTCGTTACAATTCTGGCTTTCAGCTCATTCAGCATGGCATAAAGGCCATAGTAGGTACGATTGACGTATAGACCATCCTGCGAGCCCCGCGCTACTTTCGAGTTCTTCAATTCCTGAACGTTGGCTAGTCCTTCGGCAAACGCATACACCTTGTTGAAGTATGAATCATCGCCAAAATCAAATTCATCAACAGCAAACGGCTCGGCCAGCATCAACGTCATTTCTTTGAAAAGATCGGAGAAAAACTGTCGATCTTTTAGCGAATCTTCAGGTGTCAGGAATTCCAGATTATTGAAAATCTCTTCCGTCAGCTCAGCATCTTCGAGGGTATCGGGGTTGACGAGCCGAAAGTAATTATCGTAGTAAAAGTCGGGAATGACTTTCACGCAACCGAAATCAATCACACCCATAGTGCCGTTGGCCCTCATCAGGAAATTACCCGGATGCGGATCGGCGTGTACCTGACGTAGCGTATGAATCTGGAAGTCATAAAAATCCCACAACGCCTGCCCGATCTGATCGCGAACAGCCTGCGACGGATTTGTCCGCATGAATTCCTTCAGATGTAACCCATCGAGCCAATCCATTGTCAGGATACGTTTGGATGACAATTCAGGATAATACTTTGGGAATACCAATCCCGGAATATGGGCGCAGGCTTCCGATATTTCAATCGATCGCTTGAGTTCCAGATCGTAGTCGGTTTCTTCCAGCAACTTCGACTCCACTTCGCCCATGTACCGGTCAATGTCCCGCTCATTGAGGTTAAGCAGACGTACCGCCAAGGGTTTGGCAATCTTCAAATCCGACGTAACAGCATCGGCGACACCGGGATACTGGACCTTGACGGCCAGCTTTTTACCATCCTTCCAGGCTACATGTACCTGTCCGATACTAGCCGCATTGACCGCATCAATGTCAAATTTATCGAACAGTTGCGATGGCGATTTACCGAAGTATGTTTTAAACGTTTTAACGACCAGCGGCCCCGACAACGGTGGTGCCGAGTACTGCGCCATCGTGAACTTGTCAGAATACGCTACCGGCAACAAACCCCGATCCATACTCAGCATCTGCGCCATTTTGAGGGCCGAGCCTTTGAGTTCGCTCAACGCATCATAAATATCAGCCGCGTTGTCTTTGTGTAGTTCGTCTTTTGACAAGCTGGGGTCCATCAGTTTTTTACTGTAGTGCTTAATGTAATTACCACCAACTTTAACCCCAGCCTTCATAAACTGGCTGGCACGCGCAACTTTACTCGTCGGAACGGATGTCTGGATTTTCATAGGCAGAAGCATGGGGCAGGGAGCAGGGAGCGTGGGAACAACTCCCCTGCTCCGCACCCCGTGCTCCCTGCTATTTATTTTGATACATAAATTTGGCAAAGTCGAACAACGTATCTAAAGGCGAACGGCCAATGAGATCAAAAGCGGTGTTGACTGACTTTTCGATGGCTGAGTCGGTTTTTTCGAAGTTCTTACTTACGTCACGCACCCAGAAATCAAGCAGGTAAAGTGTCTGTGCCCAGAGCGCGTTCGGGTAACGGTCAGTAACAAACGGACGTGGTTCAACTTCCTTGCTTTCACGGCCTTCGGCCAGCAAGTCACGGGCGTAATCGAAAAATGCGTCCTTGAATAAAGTTAAAACAGGCGTTTGTGGTTTCATGCGCCCTATGCCCCGCGCCCCAAGCCCCATGCGTCCATAGCTGTAGACGACAAAACTGCGTTGAGATTTGAGCAATTCGATCCAGGTATAATAAAACGCCAGCAATTTCTCCCGTACGGAATATCCCTGGTAGGTCTCATCGGCATCTACCGTGGTTTTGGCATCGGTAAAAAACGTGAGCCAGATGTCGGCTTCAATGGCGTCGAAGGATGTATACTGAGTATAAAAGTCAGCTTCGGCGATTTTCAGTTTTTTGGCAAACTGAAAGACTGAGGGGGGTTGTTTCCCGTTTTCTAATACGTACTCGGTGTACGCCTTGCGGATTTTTTCTAGCATTTCCATACACAAAGAGAACGGTAGGTTTAGGGAAAAAGTTTAAGGCTTCTGCGCATCTGAAAGCCCAATAACTTCCCTTATTTTTGTCCTGTTATTTATACTTAGTTGCACGAAACAAGCTCTAAACTAATTGGTTGAAGCCATCATGAAAAAGACAATTGTGTGGTTGTATTGCCTAAGCCTGATTGCAGGTCTGTCCATTAGCGTTCAGAGTTTCGGTCAGTATGGCGGATATGGAGGGGGCTATGGGGGCGGATACGGCGGTCGAATGGGGGGAATGGGCGGCAATAGAATGGGAGGTGGTATTCCGAACACCACTCCATCCCGCCCTTCGATCCCGAATATTGCGGGCGATATAGCCAATAAGGAAACTAAATGGCTGAAAGAAAACCTGGATCTGGATAAAGATCAGGCGAAAGCCGTTAAAAACCTCAATAACGAGTACGCCAGTCAGCAGCAGGACGCCATCAAAGACATCGTCGGACCCAGCGGAAAACCAGGACCCGATACGCGTAAGCAGATTCAGGATATGATGCTGATGCTCAACGAAGAGAAGGAGGATAGGCTCAAAACCATTCTGACGCCTGAACAATGGGCAACGTATCAATCGAAGAAAGATGAGATGCAGAAAGCAGTCGGTGGGTTCCGGCCACCAGCGCCGAAAAAAGATTCGCTAAATATGCCGAAGAAAGACTCATTAAGCAGTAATAAGGTTGGGTCGAATTAGGTCACTTTCGTTGTCCTTCACGGGATAAAGCAACGTATTGGTTGGACGCACGCTAATTTTCATTGGGGGAGTAAGTCTAATTTTCGATTTACTACGTACATCTGGCATCAGTTGCCAGCAACATGAAAACAATAGCACTTACCAACCAATATACCTTGCTTATGAAACGCTTATGCTTAGCCCTCTTCTTGCTTAGTGTTGGACTTACTACTGGCGTCGCACAGGATGCAAAAAGTTTATCCCAGGCTATCCGCTACGTCAAACTTGCTAATACGCTCCGGGAGGTCGATAAGTCGGATGAGTCGATAAACTTGCTCAAGCGGGCATTACCCGCCGTAAAATCGACTAATCTCTACTGGGAAGCGATTACCAATGAACTACTGGGTCTTTCGTATAAAGATTTGAAAGACAGCACGACGGCGCTTCAGTATCTGGAACGGGCTCGTACCCAATACCTGAAGTTAAAATATGTAGCCAGTGCCTGGGGTGTCAATGAAATCGTCCGGAATCTTTCCAGTAAAAATTTGTACGCGGGTATCCAGATCGGTTCATCAACCATCAAACTGGCTATCCTTAAAACGAAGTACGAAACCGATTTCTACGAGAAAGACATCAAGTCCACGGTTGATATTGCCAATCCAGCCGTTACGTTATTCGCTGATGCTTCGGGATCGTATCGGGGTGGTCAGGATGCTCTACGAATTTGCCTGGATTCCATCCAACGCTATAATATTCCTAACGAGCGCGTTTTCATTGTTTTGAGCAACGAGGTTCGGGAAGAACTGGCACGAACGCCGGAAAGCCGGAAAAAACTGTACGATCAGTTATCCCGTGTGTTGCCCAACAGCACCCTTAAAATTGACACCAGCCTAACCGCTCCTCGCGAAGCCGAATTGTTTACAATAGGGGCTATACCCCGAAAAGTTTGGCCAACTACCTCAGCGTTAGACCTGGGAAGCAACAGTACTGTTGGCGGCTATTTCGACCAGGGTGTGAACATGCACGACAAAACATTTCACCCAATAAATATTCCATTCGGCACCACCTCACTCGTCAATCAAATTGATAGTAAGGGCTCGCTAGGCATGGATGCTTACAGAAAAGAAGCGCAACGGGTTATAAAAACCCTCTCGGATACGCAAATCGCCCCTCAATTGAACGCTGGTAACCGAGGGTTGCAACAACGCAAAACAGTAGGTGTGGGTGGTGATATTGCCTGGGCGCTTATCACATATCTCCATCCTGAACAGGCTGGTGTTACGGCCGTTCCCATCACGATTGAGGACGTTGAGCGCTTCAAACGCCTGACCTTAACCGATTATAAAGAACTTACCAAAGTAAATCTGAACGCTGTAACAGACCCAACGGTACGTAATCAGGCACAACAGGATATAGCGACGATACAAGCACAACTGAATGAGAAACAGTTGATTGCGGGTGCCTTGTGGCTGGAAGCCATCATGAAGGCGTATTCAACGGCGGCTGGTCCCAAGCGATTTGTGTTCGTCCGAAATGCGGATATTGGCTGGGTAACCGGTAAGTTTCTGGAAACCATCAACTACGAGTACGAATCAACCATTGCCAAAGGGGCTTTGTATACGAGATAATGATTCCTGATCAAGTAAGATCACTCCAGTTCGGCCACGTAGGCGCCCATCTGCCGAACGGAGTAGCAGGCAACACCGAGTTGCTTAGCTTCAACTAACAGTTTGTCAGTCAGGGGAGTCTTGTTCGAATCGTCAAAGATGATGTGTCGGGCCACGACGCGCCCATCCAGCTGATTCCACGCATGGAGAGCATTTCTGCGAATGATGAGGTAATCAACTACGGCTGGTAACTTCCAGTGATTACGGCCGGTCAATTTGTTAACCAGCAGTAAGGTTTTACCCCGCCAAACCCATAGGGCGTAGTCGCGCGTTTGGTAATAAGCCGGGATACTTTTTAACGAATCGATTGATCCTGTACGCTCCCGAGTCAGCCTTGAGACGCCCCATTGCCCAAATGTATTTTTGAGGTAGAAATCGTACGAACGCGTATCCGTACTGTCAAGGTCGGTCAGGAGTGTACTTTGATGCCCATCTGTTACACTGACAGCCGTTCGGTGTGGTAAGAAATGTACGGCAAGTCGGCGTTGGTGCGCCTGTGCATAGTCATCCCATAGTGTCAGTCCTGCCAGCGTCAGTGCAGCCAGGCAGGTAGCCCAGAGGTATACCCGATTGCGGGTTACCAGCAGCGCAACGCCACACAGAATGACAGCATAAATCAATACCATCGCCGTCGATGAAAGCCATAGGCCATCCCAGGCAGCGCCCGGTAGCTGACTCGTTTGGGTTACGGCGTAATTCAGTACCCAGGCCGTTTTTTGCAGCACCCACCCCAGTAAATCGTTGATATATGGCACCCAGCTAAAGGCCAGGGCGGCCATTGACAACGGCAACAACAACTCCGACATCACAATAACAATCGGATTGGCCAGCAGGAAATACGTTGGAAACTGGTGGAAATAGAATACCCCAAGCGGAAACGTTACAAGTTGAGCAACAAGGGCTACGGCCGTCAATTCCCACAGTCGATTTGCCCATTTATTTCGGAACGTAATAGACTGATATAGTGACGACTGCCAGTTGCCAATACCGGCTACCGCCAGATACGACAGCTGAAAACCTGCCGAAAACAGGGCGTACGGATCGAAGCACAGAATAAAAAAAGCCGATGCGCCCAACGTATTAGTCAATTGCTGTTGCCGTCCTGATGCATTGGCTATTATCAGCATTGTAAACATAGCTGCTGAACGTAGCACTGGCGGAGAAAAGCCCGTTACCAGTGCGTAGAACCATAAAATCAACAATTGTATTGCTGCCATCAGGAGTTTACCGCGAGGCCGCTTGATGAGAAAGCTTAGCAGGAATGTCAGCACGGTAAACAGGATGCCTACATGCAAGCCAGACACAGACAGGATATGCACGGCTCCGGCAGCAGAATATGCTCGATATAATTCCGTATCCAGATCATCCCGAACGCCCAGAATCATGGCGTTCACAAGACCATATTCGGCACGGGTGCCTATTTGATGCGTAAACATACTATCGGCCCAGCGATTCACGACCGCAGCCAGGTTGGTAATCCGGTTGGGCGGATCGACAGTCAGAATCTGCCGTTGAAACGGACGCAGGTATTGCTGATGCTCAATATTCCGGTAGCTCAGGTATTGTTTGTAATTAAATTCACCGGGGTTCAGCGGTGGGTCAATGGGTCGGGGTGGACCGGACACAAGCCAGACTTCGCCATACCGGGGCATTGGCACGCCCGCCTTATCCAAGTACACAATAACCCGGCCACTGAGCGCTTGCCATCGTTTTTCCGCATGGTCACTTCCCCATTTTCCCCGACGGATTTCTAACTCGACGCGATACGTTTTGGCACGTTCTTCCGGCTGAGCCGCCACGACACCCTCGTAGGCTTGCAACGTATCTGCCAGATGACCAATCGCATCGGGCCGATTTCGAGCGGTATGTTGATACGTTATTGCCCAGCCTAAAGCCAGCAAAATCAATAACCCACCAAGTCCAGACGTTAATTGAATCGGCTTGATAGTTTGGCCGATACTACGTATGAATCCCCAACTAATGAGGCAAATACCGATGATCAATGCCGTCAGCGGCACACTTATTAAGTCTGGGTATTGAACGTAAAGGAGTATACCGGCGACTAAACCAGCCGCATAGCGAATAAACGGATGGCCTTTCATTCTTTCGCGTAGGCCGACCCTGGCAATACCATCTTGTAATGCTGAATACCAGCCTCTTCAAACATGGGGCCGATGGATACAAAGCCAAAACTAGCATACAGAGGCATGGCACTCACCTGTGCATGCAGGTAGATACGTTCAATGGGTTCCGGCTGCTGGCTAAATACATCCTCAAGTACAGCTTTAACTAAGGCCTTGCCAACGCCCATGCCTCGAAAGGGTTTTAAGACCGCAAAACGCTCTAACTTAACACCGTTAGATGTGCGTCTCCAGCGTGCAGTGCCACATGGGGCGCCATCGGCACGAGCCAGGAAGTGGGTACTGGTATCCTCAAATTCATCGTATTCTTCACGTGCAGAAACATGTTGCTCGTCTACAAACACCTCCCTGCGAATGGCAAAAGCAGAGTCAAGATCAATAGGATTGGAAATAGGTAAAACACTAATCATAAAGTATGTTTTAAAGCCAACCCCACCACTAGCCAGTAGGGTTTCAACTGACCGGATTATTGACCAGCCCTGGCGAATTTAACCGAACATACAACTATTTTATTGTACCAGCAAACGTTTACTGACTACTTCACCAGCGGTTTTCACGCGAACAATGTAGATGCCGGCGGTCAAACCAGTAACCGATACGGGAACGCTGGTACTTGGGGAATTGGTGAACGAAGAGCTACGTAGCTGACGCCCGGTCGCATCAAACAAATCGATGCTAAACGATTGAGACCCTTTTAACTGTACGTCGATGGATGCGGCATAGGTCGTTGGATTTGGGTAGACGTTGATCGTAAGGGTCTCTGTTTCACCCAGGGCTGCCGAGGCTAATTTGATCATTTTTGCCCGGCGTGGACTCACCTGCAACACCGCCCGCATGCGGGCAACCTGCCCAACCGTGAACATGTTCATGCAGGCATCGGGCGAATACATCAGGTAATTTTCTATTAATTCGCGCGTACGCCGACCTGAACAGTTTGAGAATAGATCCGTACACCGGGTCGTCTGATTGAGGTCATCGGTGGGGGGCGTATCCGTTACGTGGTCATCACCACAGTCAACATCACCGTTTGGGTGGCGGAGGCCCAGCCAGTGCCCGATTTCGTGCGTAGCCGTCCGTCCCAGTGCATAGGTTGAACTGGTCACGGTGCCTGTTTGCTTCCCAAAATATCGGTAGTCAATAATTGAGCCATCGGTGAATTCGTTTGAATCCGCAGCGGGAGTCAACCCCGTCAACGTGTCGGCCATAGTTGGAAACTGGGTATACCCAAGATACGAGTCAACTTTGGTTACCCAGATGTTTAAATAGCGATCGCTGGGCCAGTACGCTATATTTGAGAGCAGTACGTCGTCGTTGAAGACGTCAAAAGATGTTTTCTGTGGGTAATAATGGCGGGTAATCCCCGTACTGGGCTGACCATCCGGATCGGTTGTCGCCAGATAAAACTCAATATTGGCATCGGCCCCGATCGAGCTGGTATTGTATCCATTAGTACCCGGTTTACGCCGATAATCTTCGTTCAGGACCTGAATCTGGGAGATAATCTGGGCATCAGAAATATTAACATTGCCTGCCCCACCAATCGTACCTGATGCATTATTATGCACAACATGAACAACAACCGGAATTCGGTACGTAGTGCCGTCGGCCGCTTGCCGCAGCAATGAGGTTTCGGTCTGTAGCTGCTGCACACGCTGGTTTAATTCATTCAGCTGCTTAAGGCGGTTGGGGTTGCGTTGTTGCAGGATACGCTCGTGTTCAACGACTCCGCAGCGATCGAGCGCTTGGTCAACGACTCCTGAGGTCTGTGCCCAGGCCGTTGAACTTACTAAAAAAACAAACGAACCGACCAGCCAACGCCAGCCGGTTCGTTTACTCTGCATCAGGTTATTGACCTGCTTTATCATATGCCGTAATAATTTCACGAACAAGTCGGTGACGAACCACATCGCGGCCATCGAGTTCAACAAACGCGATACCCTTGATGTTTTTCAAAATCTCAACAGACTCAACCAGCCCCGATTTTTGCTTATTTGGCAGGTCAATCTGCGATTTATCACCCGTAATAATTGCTTTTGACGTTGGTCCCATCCGCGTCAGGAACATTTTCATTTGCATCGACGTCGTATTTTGTGCTTCGTCGAGCAGAATAAACGCATTGTTCAGCGTCCGACCACGCATATAGGCCAACGGAGCAATCTCAATGATTCGATTCTCCTGGTAAAACTTAAGTTTTTCTGCCGGAATCATATCATCGAGTGCGTCGTAAATAGGACGCAGATACGGATCAATTTTTTCCTTCAGATCGCCCGGCAAAAACCCCAGATTTTCACCCGCTTCTACGGCCGGACGCGTAATAATAATTTTTTTAACTTCCTTATTTTTCAAAGCCCGAACGGCAATAGCAACGGCAGTATAGGTTTTGCCCGTTCCGGCCGGGCCTACAGCAAATACCAGATCATACTTTTCGGCCGCTTCGACCAATCGTTTCTGATTATCGGTTTTGGCCCGCACCACTACGCCCCGCGTGCCATAAACCAGCACTTCATCATCGTCGGGTAGTATGGGGGGAGTTGCGCCGTTGCCATTCACTGGCTGACCACTGTGAGTAATATAATTCTGAACATTTTCATGAGTGACCTTACCATATTTCTGGTAATGTTCCAGCAGCGAGTCCAGAATGTCACTGATTCGGCTAATTTCAGGCGTTGTACCTTTAATGCGAATCTCGTTGCCACGCGAGATGATTTTGCTCATGGGAAACGCAGCCGCCACTTCCTTGATGTTGTGGTTCTCTACGCCCAGAAAATCGATGAGCGATACGTTGTCTAGGGTAATGACTTTTTCGACCAAACGCTAAATAAAGTTAAAATGTGATTCCGAAAAGTAAGCGATTTCTTTGCTTCTACAACGTCATTCACTGAAAATTTATTCGTTTTTCCTATATTCTTATCGCTTGGTAATATTTGACCAAAAAGGGGTATTTTTTAGGGATATTTACTTATCTTGCTGACCTACAGTGATCTGGTAAGGCTCTATACCATGTACGCAATCTGCTCCCGCCACCGTTGCTTAAAAAATCGATTTTTTTTTCGGCGTGATAGCGTCAACATTACCAGAATGTTACGGACGACGTGGCCGGTAACATGGCTATACGTCGAACAACCCGAATTTGCCTTATGCCGGGGAGAATGCGTAAACTTGCACTGAGACATGGAGAATAACGCACGCCCCAACCAACACCTTCGTAAACCTTCTGGCTTTGCCGGAGGTCGTCAGCAAGCCGGCAATCATTGGCTCGATACCGGCCTTGGTAAATTACCCCCCCAGGCGCTTGACCTCGAAGAAGCCGTACTGGGTGCGTTAATGATCGAAAAAGACGCCCTTTCTTCCGTTGTCGATATTCTTAAACCAGAGACGTTTTACAAAGAAGCCCACCAGCGGATTTACAACGCCATTCTGACGTTATTCGGCAACTCCGACCCCATCGATCTTCTGACAGTAACGAACCAGCTTCGTAAAACGGGTGAGATCGAACTGGTAGGTGGCGGTGGTTTTGTTGCGGAACTTACGTTTCGGGTCAACTCGGCGGCCAACATCGAATATCACTCCCGAATTGTGTCGGAACAGGCACTCAAGCGGGCGCTGATCGCGATGTCGTCCACAATTCTGCGCGACGCCTACGAGGATACCACCGACGTTTTCGAACTCCTGGATCGGACGGAACAATCGCTCTTCAAGATTTCGGAATCGAACATCAAGAAGAACTACGCCGACATGAGCACCATCGTCAGGATGGCGCTCAATGAACTCGAAACCAAGAAAAATCAGGAAGGTTTAACAGGCGTACCATCCGGCTTTACCAACCTCGACCGGGTTACGTCGGGCTGGCAGCCGACCGAATTGATTATTCTGGCGGCCAGGCCCGCGATGGGGAAATGCCTCGGCAAAGGCACCAAAGTAGTTATGTTTGATGGGTCACTTCGGAAGGTAGAAGATGTTCGTGAGGGTGATTTGCTCATGGGTGACGACTCAACGCCCCGCCGGGTGCTCAGCATTGCCAGAGGTAAGGAACGAATGTATTGGGTAAAACAGAATAAAGGGATCGACTATCGGGTTAATGAAAGCCATATTCTTTCGCTGAAGCGGTCGCGAACGGAAGGCCCGCATGTCAAAGGTGATATATTGAATATTACCGTCCGCGATTACCTGACGAAAAGCGATAAATTTAAAACGAACTATAAAGGGTATAAGGTCGCCGTTGAGTTTCCGGAGCAGACTGTCCCGCTCGATCCATATTTTGTAGGTTTGTGGCTCGGCGATGGACACTCATACAGCTCCCGAATTACCAGTGTCGATAACGAAGTTGTTGACTATCTGAAAGGGTATGCTGATGAATTGAATATAACGTTTGCAACGTATCAGCAAGTCGGCAAAGCCCCCAATCATGCCATTACGTCTGGCCAGCGCGGGGGTGCCCAATGGGGCAAACGTCCAGCCGTTTTCAACGTACAGGAGCAATTGAGAGGCTTGTCTATTATTGAAAACAAACATATACCCAAGTCATATCTAATTAATTCGACCGAAAACCGGCTAAAACTACTTGCCGGACTTGTTGATAGTGACGGCCATTACCAGGAAGAGTTTAACTGCTACGAGATTATTCAGAAAAACAAAGAATTAGCCGAGCAATTAAAATACCTCTGCGACACCCTTGGATTCCGTTGTTCACTCAAAGAAAAACAAGCAACTATTACCTCAATCGGATATACCTGTCCTGTCTACAGGCTTCGAATTTTCGGTAATCTGAATTCGATTCCAGTACGTATTGAACGCAAAAAAGCCCGGCCCCTCAAGGCCCGTGCTGATTGGCGCGTGACGGGTATTCAAGTTGAATACGACAAAGTTGACGACTATTACGGTTTTTCAATTGACGGAAATCGGCTGTTTCTGCTGGAAGACATGACGGTGACGCATAATACCGCCTTTGTCGTTAGCGCCCTTCGAAATGCTGCTGTCGATCACGGAAAACCGGTAGCAATTTTCTCGCTGGAAATGTCGTCCGTACAGTTGGTTAACCGGCTTATCTCGGCTGAAGCTGAAATTGATTCCGAGAAGATCAGAAAAGGGACGCTGGCTCCGCACGAGTGGACACAGTTGCACCACAAAATTCAACGGCTGACCGAAGCACCAATTTTTATTGATGATACGCCTGCGCTGTCCATTCTGGAACTACGGGCCAAATGCCGTCGTTTGAAAGCCCAGCACGACATTCAGATGGTCGTTATTGACTATCTCCAGTTAATGTCGGGCGATACGTCGGGCGGTAAGGCGGGCAATCGTGAACAGGAAATTGCGTCTATTTCACGGGCGCTCAAGAACTTAGCCAAGGAATTGAACGTACCGGTTATCGCGCTTTCCCAGTTGAGCCGGGCCGTTGAAACACGGGGTGGTGACAAAAAACCGCAGCTATCCGACCTTCGGGAATCAGGGTCAATTGAGCAGGATGCCGACATGGTATGTTTCCTGTACCGGCCTGAGTATTACAACATTACAGCCGACGAAAACGGAAACTCGACGGCTGGTATTGGTGAGGTGATCATTGCCAAAAACCGGAGTGGCTCGCTCGATACCATTCAGCTTCGGTTTATCAATAAGTTCACGAAGTTCTGCGATCTGGATTCTTATTTCGAACCCGTAGCGACACAGGGCTTCGCTCCTGATGTGAATGGTCTAAGCAATTTTGATGCGCCCCCATCGGCGGGAAGCGTTTTCAAGAGTAAGGCTAACAACATGTCGAACTTTGGTAACGCAGACCCCAGTCAGGAAACTCCGTTTTAAGTTTGCAGACGAAGAAATGACGCGGCTGGCCTCTGAATAGGCTATTCGCCGGCGAACAGTCATAATTTGTAAGTACCTTGTGTCGGATTCAAATTCGACATACAATCTTGCTATGAAAATTTCTGCATTACTCACTTCACTACTGGTTTGCTTCACACTGGCTACTAACGCTCAAAAATTAAGGGATATCGACAAGAGTCCAATGGATATGGCCTACTATCCTGACGATTTTGCGCATGACCGGAAATTTGCTCCCGCTAAAGTTGGCGATAAGGTCTTTGCACGGGTAACCTATAGTCGCCCGGCCAAGAAAGATAGAGAGACATTTGGGAAGCTGATTCCCTACGGAAAAGTGTGGCGGGTGGGCGCTAATGAAGCCACTGAATTCAAGCTTTTTACGGACGCCACCATTCAGGGGAAAAAATTAAAAGCGGGCGTGTATTCTTTCTATGCGATTCCGAATGAAAACGAATGGACCCTCATCTTCAACACCGATTTAGATCAGTGGGGCGCGTATAGCTACAATGAGAAACTGGATGTTTTACGGGTAACAGTACCAGTCAAAAAAGCCGAAGAACCCGTTGAAAATCTTAGCATTCAGTTCAAAAAGGCCAGCGATAACGACGTTAAGAACGCCATTATGATGATCGCCTGGGATAAAGCACTGGTCGAGGTGCCCTTTACGTTTTAACAACGTAACTGTTTAGTATTCACTTAAATAACGTGTTTTTGTCATTCCGACCGGTCCGCCGGTGCGGTCGGAATGACAAAAACACACGTGTGATTGCGCGATTTTCCAGCCGCATTACGTTAAAAATTAGGCTTCAATAGGTATTTATTATAGAACTCATCAATAACTTTGACCGCTTCGGTTGGCGTATCAACAATGCTGATGAGCTTCATATCTTCGGCATTGATGTTGTGTTCCTGGCCCAGCATTACGTTGGTAATCCAGTCAATCAGGCCGCTCCAGTAGGCTCGTCCGACGAGCACAATGGGGAATCGAGCAATTTTGCGCGTCTGAATCAGCGTCATCGCTTCGAATAGTTCATCAAGTGTTCCCATGCCGCCGGGCATCACCACAAACCCCTGGGCGTATTTGACGAACATCACTTTTCGGACGAAAAAGAAGTCGAAGTTGATATTCTTGTCGGGATCAATGTAAATGTTGCTATGTTGCTCGAACGGTAACTGAATATTTAAACCTACCGATTTGCCACCCTGTTCAAAAGCACCCTTGTTCCCCGCTTCCATAATACCCGGCCCACCGCCCGTAATGACGCCGTAACCATGCCGTACCAATTTGGCGGCAATCTCTTCGGTCATTTTATAGTATGGATTGTCGGGCTTGGTACGGGCCGATCCAAAAATCGAGACACAGGGGCCTATTTTAGCTAATTTATCAAAGCCTTCGACAAACTCAGCCATGACCTTAAAAATGACCCACGAATCGGCCGTTTTTATTTCATTCCAGTCATGATCCTGAAAGGCTTCTTTGATACGTTGTTCGTCGGGTGTTAGTAGTAATTCGTCACGCTTTGGTAAATCGTGGGCAATCCGTTCGGTGCTCTGCGTTTCAGAGCGATGAACATTTTCTTTTGTTTCGTCCATGTACGTAATTAAAAAAGGCAGTGGGTGCTAACGTACTCACTTATTCGAATAAAACATCCATCCTAATCAAAAAATGAGTTGCCAGCCATGCCAACTGGGATTTTCCTTAGGGGGAATCGAATAACGAATTATTCCCTGAAAATGTTTCTTTACCTCACTTTCATTACCAGTCGACTCATTTACCCTTACAATTACCCTGTGTTTGCCAGACTAAACGAGATATTCATCAAGATACAAATACCCCAAAAGATGCCGATTAAATTATGGTTAATCAGCACCTTATGGGGTATTTGTGATTTAATCAGTCAGAACTGCAAGACAATTATTTGTCCTCGTCGTAACTTAAGTTGTATTGTTTCAGCACATCGGTCGGCACACCTTCCCAATTGTTCGGTACGTTACCAACGTAGCCCAAGTCCTCAATCCCCATCTTACTCGTATAAAATCCACCTAAAACGAAATTGCGCATCCGGGTAAAAAACGCTACGCCCTGGGTCATATCGGGAGTGGCTTTTCCGGGGTATGCAATTTGCTCAACCATATCGATTTGCTGTGCTTTTGTGCATTTTGCAAAGGGGGCACCATAGCGACTGACACACTTGGTATTGAGCCAGCGAAGCCCTCCACGCATCGGCGTCTGGTTAGCTGGCTGATCAACCATCATAAATTCGATGAAGGCCGGTACGCCCGCCTGCGAGGCACTCCCCGATTTGGCATCGGCCGGAATAATAATGTCGCTCAGGATCGTGACCGTTTGCAACTCAGCGGGTGTAAAGAATTTCTCGCCATGCAATTTGGTGTCGCGCTCAGCTTCAAATTTCTGACGTCCGGCCAGTAGTTTAGGAGGGACGATTTTGGGCTTGGGTTCTGGAACGGCTTCTTCAACCGGCCCAACGGCTAGTCCGAACGATGTGAACGATAAGGCTTTAAGGGTGTCTCTTCGTTTCATAAATTTTTGGTTTACGGTTTATGGTCTTCGGTTTACGGTGGGCTGACGCGAACTTGTCCTACGTCAGCCCACCGTAAACCGAAGACTATAAACCTTATATACTTTTCGCTTTGACCTGGTCAATGATGTATTCACTCGTTCGCATCGAACTGGCCAGAATCGTCCACGTAACGTTTTTGTCGCCCTGAGAAACGAACGGGGCGGCATCGACCACAAAGAGATTTTTTACATCGTGGGCCTGCTGGAATTTGTTCAGGGCTGACTTATTCGGATCATTGCCCATACGGACCGCACCCACTTCGTGAATGATACGTCCTGGGGGGGCAAGGCCGTAATTCTGTTCGGGACCGGGCTTGTTTCCCATCGGAATACCACCCATTGCGTGAATGATCTCCTCAAATGTATCCTGCATGTGCTTGGCCTGTTTAATCTCGGCATCAGCCCATTTGTAATGGAAACGTAGCGTTGGAATACCATATTTATCAACCGAGTTCGGGTCAATTTCGCAGTAGTTGCTTTCCAGCGGCACCGGCTCTCCCCTACCCGACATCCCGATATACGCCCCGTAGAATCGGCGGACGTCATCTTTTAAGCCCGCGCCGTAGCCGCCAGCGGGTTTCATCTTGCCATCTCGACCGGGTATTTTCCCATTCAGGGCTTCGATTCCTCCGCCGAAACCATAACCAGGCATTCCCATACCGCCACCGTACTCAATGTGGTAGCCACGCGGAAAATCCAGTTTTTTGTTATCGAGCCACCAGGGTGTGAATACGTGCATGCCGCCAACGCCATCTTCATTGTACCGTTTGCGATCCATCAACGCGGGCACAAAGCCCGATCGCGACGCCCCCGTTGAGTCATTCAGGTATTTACCTACGACACCGCTGGAGTTTGCCAATCCATTCGGGAAACGTGCCGATTTGGAGTTGAGCAATAGGCGGGCTGATTCGCAGGTGCTAGCGCCGAGAATAACCGTTTTAGCCTGTACCGACACTTCCTGCATGGTAATGGTATCAACGTAGGAAACACCGGTAGCCAAGCCCGTTTTCTGATCGGTCAGCACTTCGCGCACCATCGCGTTGTTCTGCAGCGTCAGATTGCCGGTTTTGAGCGCCGGAATACATAACACCGAGGAGGAAGAAAAATCAGCATAGGCCTGACAGCCCCGATTGCATTGATGGCAGTAAAAACACTGTCCCCGCTCTTTATTGATCGGTTGGGTCAGAATAGACAGCCGCGACGGAATGACGGGAACGCCAATTCCTTTGGCAGCTTTTTTCAGCATTAATTCGTGCAAACGGGGCTTGGGAGGTGGCAAAAAGATACCATCCGGTTCGTTAGGGAAGTTTTCGACTGAGCCAAAAACACCAATCAATTTATCGACACGGTCATAAAACGGCTTAAGGTCGTTGTAGCCAATCGGCCAGTCATCGCCAACGCCCGAAATTGAACCGCGTCTGAAATCGTCGGGCCCAAAGCGCATCGAAATCCGACCCCAGTGGTTAGTACGTCCCCCCAGCATTCGGGAGCGGAACCAGTGAAATTCAGCACCCGGTTTCGATGAGTAAGGTTCCCCTTCAATATCCCAGCCGCCCCAGGCCGCATCGAAATCACCGCCGGGCCGGGTTGTACTGGCACCGCGCCGGGGCGATTCGTACGGCCATTTAAGTTGCGTAATGTACTTGGGGTCGGCGGGGTCAAAATAGCCCCCAGCTTCCAGAAGCAGCACTTTGGCACCGGCTTTGGTCAGCATGTAGGCAGCCATCCCACCGCCCGCTCCCGACCCAACAATCACGGCGTCGTAAACAGTCGGGGCTTTTTTAAGTTGAAAAAGGTCCATATAGTTAGGCAAAAGAAGGCGTATTGAATGAGCAGGGATTAGATACCTAAAAAGTAAATTAACGCCGTCAACTACTGATGCGGCTTATACTCCTCAACACTTGTGCGCCAACTATGCAATCCAGTCGTTATATTTGCCAAAATATAACGAGTAATATTCATTCGTTTAAGTGGCGGTATACAGTTTGTATGTGGAAATTATGGCCGTTAAACACTCCCTGAATTTATTAATGAAGCAATCAGTACTTTCTCATCCATTTTCAAGGCAGATTTCTGTAGCCCTGTTGTTTTTGCTAACGCTGGTCTCGAGCCAAAAGACGGATAGTGACAGAGTCGGCTCAACGCCAATAGCCTCTTTATGAAAAAACTCCTCCTGCTTCTCTGCCTATTTTTACCCGCCGGTTTGCAGGCACAGGCACTTCGGGTAGCCGTAGCGGCCAACGCTCAGTTCGTGATGGAAGAACTCAGGACGGCTTTCCAGAAAAAAACCGGTATCACCATCGAGTCCATTGTCAATTCTTCCGGCAAGCTCACCACGCAGATTCAGCAGGGAGCCCCCTACGACGTTTTTTTATCGGCCGATATGGTCTATCCCACTACGTTGCATAAGCAGGGATTAACCAGGTCAGCACCGGTTGTCTATGCGTATGGGTCGCTGGTATTGTGGACGCTGGGCGAGTTTTCGTTATCGACTGATTTGAAGGTCCTGCTCAATGAGAAGATTCGTCATGTTGCTATTGCGAACCCTGCAACAGCCCCTTATGGCGAAGCAGCCGTGTCCTTATTGACTTATGCGAAATTACTCGAGAAGGTCCAGCCGAAAGTGGTCTATGGCGAGAGTATTGCCCAGGTGAATCAATACGTACTCACGGGCTCGGCGGAGATTGGTTTTACGGCTAAGTCAGTCGTGCTTGATCCCAGTTTGAAAGGAAAAGGGCACTGGATTGATTTGCCCGCCAAAGGCTACTCACCTATTGCGCAAGGTGTAGTGATTCTTAAACGTACCAGCCAGTTGAAAGCTGCCGAACAGTTTACCGCGTTTTTGCAGAGTCCGGCTGCCCACCGTATTTTGCAGCAGTTTGGCTATCGTTCATCCAGATCCTGATTCATACCTAGCAACCCATGCCCATCGACTGGGAACCCATTTGGTTAACCCTGCGCTTAGCCAGCATCACTACCCTGCTCCTGCTGATCATCGGTCTACCGCTGGCGGGTTGGCTGGCGCTCAGTCGATTCCGGCTCAAACCCGTGGTCGAAGCCATTATCAGTTTGCCGCTGGTATTGCCCCCCTCAGTGGTAGGATTTTACCTGCTCCTGGCTTTCAGCCCAACGAGTGGACTGGGGGGATGGCTGCTACGTACGGTGAATGTACAACTGGTCTTTTCGTTCGAGGGGCTGGTAGTGGCATCGCTGTTGTATAGTCTGCCCTTCATGGTACACCCCATTCAGGCAGGCCTGGAAAACTTGCCCGCTTCCTGGCGAGAAGCGTCCTACACACTGGGGCAGTCCCCCACGCGAACGTTATGGCGCGTATTACTGCCAAATTGCAAACCGGCTTTGCTAACGGGCATCGTCCTGTCCTTCGCGCATACGATTGGCGAGTTCGGCCTGGTGATGATGACTGGCGGTAACCTGCCCGGTCAAACCCGGGTGGCCTCCATCGCCATTTACGACGAAGTCGAACTCCTGCATTTCGAAACAGCCCATGCCTATGCAGCACTGCTCCTGGGACTTTCGTTCGCTATTTTGCTGCTGGTTTATGGCATTAACAAACGGGTGACGGTATGATCCATATCGATCTTGTGATGCCGCGTTTGTTTGCCGAAGGGACTGGTGCGCTCCAGCTTCAGCTAGCGTTGACGCCCGGTAGCCTGACCGCCGTGGTTGGTCCATCGGGTTCAGGCAAGACGACACTACTACGTGTATTGGCGGGATTGGAAACGCCACCTACAGGACGTATTGACATCATCGGAGCCATCTGGTTCGATACCAGCCAACAAATTAACCTGCCGCCCCAGCAACGTTCGATTGGATACGTATTTCAGGATACGGCGCTATTCCCGAACCTGAGTGTGCGCGAAAACATTCAATATGCCGCGCCTGCCGGTCAGCGCCAGCTCGTCGACGAACTCATTGATTCAACCGGACTTACCTCGTTTGTCGACAAAAAACCAACGGCCCTATCTGGAGGTCAGCGTCAACGGGTGGCTTTGGCGCGGGCCCTTGTTCGCCGACCGAAACTCTTGTTACTGGATGAGCCATTTGCCGCGCTGGACCCGGCAGCCGCTCAAACGCTACGTCAGGTACTGCTCGACCTGCACCGAACCTGGGGCACAACCACCCTACTGGTAAGCCACCACGACGTCGACGTTCAGGCGTTAGCCGATCGTGTAATTCGGTTAGTACAGGGGCAGATTCAAGCTGATTACAATAACGTAGCACCTCATTCTACTACGTCCCCCTTAGGGGAGCGTATTCGACGTATCGACTTTGACGAAGCGCATCAACAGTGGGTTATCGAAACAGAAACGACTGAATTGCGCTCTGCGAATCCGGCCTGGGGCCAACTAAACGTTGGTGATCTGATCGAACTCTCGTGGACACCGAAAGTACGTTGAACAAAGATCTATCTTCAAGTCATCCCAAGGAAACACCCGGTTTTGATCCGGAGCAATTGCTAATCCACTGCGCCGGGTTGACCCCCGGTGTCGCCTTCCTCTCGGGTAACTGCCCCCACCTTGTCCACCAGTGAACAACGGATGTCCGATTCTTTAACGAATCCGCCCATATTCCAGCATTAAAGTAGGGCCTGGTGGCTTTCAACAGCCTTTTCAAATTCTGGCAAGGGATTTGTTGTGCTCAATTACAACTAATCATTTCCGTCGGTTAATACAATGAGAAGAACCTTCCTGGGAGAGTTTGAAGAAATCGTGCTGCTGGTAGTGGCAGCCTGCACCGTCGATGCCTGTGGTGTCAATATCTGGGAAGATATTCAGCAACAGACCGGGCGTTCGATTACGATGAGTGCCGTCCATGCCACCTTATACCGGCTGGAAGAGAAAGGTTATTTGGCGTCATCAATGGGCGGAGCTACAGCCTAACGGGGCGTCGCCCGTGGCCTGGTACGCCATGAGCCAATGGTTACAGGGGTATGTCTACAGAATCAACATGGATTGGTGATTTTTTGCTGTGGTCGGCCTACTGGCAATCGGCATCGCTCTCCTAACAATTAGTTTCCAAAGTATAAAAGCCTCTTTGGTGAATCCCGTGAAGAGTTTGCGAAGTGAATAAGGAGTGGACACCAATATTTATAGTTTCGCCAAGCCTTCCAGCCTCGTTATCCACTCATTAAAGTGTGGACATTCGTTGCGGAGTACAAGTAGCGTGACATCTTTCAATATTAAGATTCCATCTGCGATTTTGTTGTATCCTGAACAAAGTGATAAAATACGCTTCGACGGAGCTGTATGTGGACTATCATTAATCTCTTCAGGTGTCTGGTATGCCTGTCTTATCGGTGCTAAGCTACCAGTAGGCAATTCAGGATGATCGAGTTGAAGCCAGCTCTCGGTGTGCGCTGGATCAGCAAAAAGTAACGCTTCAAACTCATGAAGTTGTAAATACGGAATGAACCGATAGTGGTTAATACGTTCTTCAAGTGCCTGTTCGAGTTGGGCAACACGGTCGTATGAACGTAGTAATCGAGTTTCATCGAAAGCCGGAAACTGGTTATCCAAGCCATACAGATCAATTAAAGTCGTATGCCAGGCAGTAGGATCTTCGCTAAGCCACTGCCTTATGTCGAACTCTGCCTTTCCAAAACTGGTATAACCTCCTCGATGGCCTTTGCTGGTACGTAGTCGACGCACATCAGCATAGATGCCTAATGGAAGTAGATGTGGACGCAGAATCTGGTTAACGAATTGTTCTTCAGCATGCCCTTCGGCCGTAACATTTAATCGAATCATGGAGTACCGCCTATTACATTTTTCTCCCATAGATCGCCCAGGCTATACTCGGTGAGCCAAGTAGACAGTGCTTCAGTCTGTAACCGCCGAAATGTGGAATGGCCATCTTCTCGATCCACAACGATAATATCATCGGGTGTGAACGCATTGACCAAATTAACGCTTTGGGTTGACACGATAACCTGTGTGCGCGACGCAGCTTTTTTTAGCAAACCGGCCAATAAAGCCAGTGCTGTGGGATGCAGCCCCAGCTCGGGTTCATCCAGAAGAATCAAGTTGGGGAGCTTAGGCTGTAAAAGTAATGTTGTCAGACAAATAAACCGTAGCGATCCGTCGGATAGATCACCTGCATTAAAGCGCATATCCGACTGATTGTCTTGCCATTCCAGCAGGATTTTCTGCTCATTGTATGGGTTAGGCCGAAACACAAAGTCCCTGAAAAAAGGCAGCATCAGTTGGATCGTATTAATAATACGCTCGTAATGTTTCGGTGATTTTTGTTGCATGTACCCTAGAAAAGCAGCCAGATTACCAGCGTCAGCGCGTAAAAATGCGGTGTCATTTATATCACTTAGTTTCTTAACAGGAGCTTCAGCACTCGTATCATGAAAGTGATATACACGCCAGTCATCCAGAGCCTCTTGAACCATCCGACTAATCCAATACTCGTTTTTAATTAATCCTGATTCTCTACTCCCCTCCGAGAGTGATTCACCAGCTAAGTCACCAGCCCTATTGTAAACAGCCGAAAAAACATCTTCATTTTCAATAATTAATCGATCGCTTTCAGCAGCAATTAGATCAATTCTATAATGAGCATCACTAAGCAACAAATGAATATTAATCTCTTTCGTCTCCCGGCTCCCGTAGTGTAGCAGTTTGTCGGCTCCGCCTTTCACAGCGGTATAAACTTGTAAACGTTGGTCGATTATTTCATGAAGAAAGCGAAATACTTCAATAAAATTCGACTTTCCCGCGCCGTTTTGTCCAATCAGTATATTTAGATTTTGAATCGGCAGATCGACGCTCTGAATTGACCGGAAGCCACTAACAAAAATTGATCGTAATGTATGTTGCTTATCCATATCCAAAACTACAATTATTTTTCTACCCGGTTGGTATTGGATCTTAGTAGAGTGTAATCGCTTGTTAGAACGTATTAGCATCGAACTAGCTTCCAGAGTATAATGCAGTAAAGTAACGCGGTGAATACATAAAGTGAATTGCTTGCTTTTGTTAGTTCAATCAATAATACCCAATATACATAGCTGGTCGTCTAACAAGCATTGCGCCAGATGTAATGGAAATGGTAGCACAGTGTTGCCCATCGCCCAGTTGGGAGACGAGCGTAGGTAGTGCACAACTCGGCATAAGGCTAAAAATAATTCGTCGGACTGAAAATCCTGACGAATAAAAAAAGGCACTAATTCAACCACTTGCGGGTGCTTAATAGCCAAGTTGGCGCCTGCTATCGCTTTACCTTTATCATCATAACGAGTTTCTAACTTATACAATCCTGCGCTAACTTCAGTGTTCTGTGCCTTTTGTGGGGTTGGTAGTTTACCCACAGAAAAATAATGCCACAGATTAGGATTAGTTTGATCCAGAAATCCACTTAACTCAGTAAAGTTGCGGGCGGGAGACTCATCATCGGTTGTTGGTATGTATTGTGGTGTTTCATTACCCATACGTAGCCGGATAACACCCAGCAAATTAGTTAGCCTGCTATCGTGACGCAAATACTTACCCTTAACGCTCACATTGGCTATATGAGTAAAGTCCAGAATATCACGTTTTGACGTTAACTCCTCATTTTTAAGCTGCGGCCAAATATGATAACGAGGATCTGAGCCGCTGCCATTTCGCCAAACATCAGCTTCTATCATGACGACAGTTGGACGTTCATGTTGAGCCGTTACTACTTGAGCAGCAAATTCAGCTAATTGACTATTAGTCAGATTCAAGGCATTCTTATCGGGCGCATTATGCCACTCTGCCCGTTTCTCTGCCAGCATACGCCCAATGGTTGGTCCAGCTTCGACATAAGGTATCCATTGATTAGGTTGGCTTGGTAGACATACGTCTACTTCTCCCGTCACCCGAAGTCGAACGGCTACAGCAAGATGCGTTTTGGGTATGTCTGATTTAGCATTGGTTTGATGCCGGTATAATGCGATCAAATCAAGTTTATTAGCTGCTTCATCCGATAAGCCAGCTTGCTTATAAATATCAGATGGCGCTCCCAGAAGGGTACCGGTTTGACGCAGTACAAGATCAAACAGACTCAATTGAGCACGTACTAAATCACCAGTTTCTGCCTTATTATTCTTAAATTCCTTCACTTTTTTGATACACTGTGACGCTATATTTAGTTGTGCACAGGCTTCACGAATAGCTCCTTTTGGTTGCTGACGCGGATCGATGCCTTTTCTTACCTGATAATTAATCTCGACAAGTGCAAGATTTATGGCTCCATTTGCTAGTACATACGGTTTGAGAAATTCAATCCATAATGCCTTTTTCTCGCGCTGCTGTTTTAGAAAATACAGAGCTGTGTTATCTTTATAAAGTGGGTCAGTAATGTCTTTATTATAAAGAGAAAGTAGTTGGCTGTTCGTGATATGTACGTCAACCACGTTTAGCCAAGCTGGATATGTGTCCCCTTCATTAATAAGTAGCATCCGTTTCAGTTGCTGATGCAGTAACCAACGGGTGCTGTTCTCCTGACAGACGACTAGAACTGAAATTGGAGATTGAGGTAAGTTTACAGCTAGTCGTTGCTGTAACGTTTGTAAAGGTCCGTCGCCGGCCTGGCGAGCTGGCGATTTTCGGTCTCGCCGGGTGGCAAGCTCTTCCCTATACTTGTTAAATGGCAACATAGCCGCTGATGCGGAGAACCCAATAGGTGCAGATATATCGGCAGGTAACTGACTATCTGGTTGTAGTAACCCATCTAACTGTTCAATAACTGCTTGTATAATCGCGTGCCGCTCATCAAGATGAAAACCAGTTTTAATGCCGTGATTTCGATTATGATATTTGTAACCTTCTGCATGTACAAGAAGATATTCATCACCAAAACGGTCCGTAGTGTTGCCTTTAACTCCAAATCGGTCAGGATTATTATGAACGAGTTCTGGTCCAACCAGTTTACGGCCGCCTACTCCCTCCAACAACTCAGGTAAATATTCACCCCAACAAAGATGGTCTGTATCACGATGGTGAGTTACGGGTAGACGCACAAGTGTTCCGTCGAACGGATAGGTCGTAATACGTCCGGTGCCGATTCCAACTAATATAGATGTATTTCGGTTAAAATTTCCATTATCCAATCGTTCATGTGCATATCGTTGGCAACTTAATTTTAAGAAAACCCAAGGTTTCAAATTACCGTCTGCATAGGTACGTCCAGCTTGCGTCTGTACTATGAAGTCGAGTCGATATGCAAAATAACCACCGCGTGTAGTAGTTGCGCCAGTCTTTTTATCTTCATGAATGTATGTGGCTTGAAAAGGTTGACTTACTACAAACAGGCCAGTGCGGTCGCCACTATTACCCTGAACCCGACGCCACTTGATTTGTTGTCCGTCGCCAATGTTAATGGTCTTCTCATGAAGTAACGAAGCCAGTAAAGCGGGGACTGCTTGATAAACCAAACCATTTTCGTGACTGGGGTTTAGTACTAACAACTCCGGCTTAATTGTTCGCCAGGAAGCTTGCTTGGGTAGTTCTTTTAGTGAGTCAAGAAATCGTTTACTATAATCAGCTTTTTTCTTCACCCGTTGCGGCAAGGTGTCAACCCAGTGTTGTCCCCAAATATTAATAAGCGGATGTAAATCAGCTAGTTCTGGGCGATGTAATACACCATTCGTACCGACTACGACAGCCCTATGGTTGTCAGCATTAAACCATTCAAAACCATGTGTTAATGTAGGCGCACAAGCTAATAAAGCATTATTTAAACGGCGTAACGGAGGGGCTTGTTTTCGCTGGGATGTGCTGATTGCCTGTCTAAACGTAGCGATTGCCTGCTGATAACTAGGGTCGAATAAAAGCGTCTCGACGTGCAAATCTCGAATCACTTCCGGCGATACGGTATAGCGAGCTAAAGTAATGTCAGAATTAATCATGGTGTGTGGTTGGTTTATCAGGTGCCCATTGAAAATTAACAATATTATCTACTAATGCAGTAGCCAACGGACCGTATAGCGGTTGGCAAATCATCTCTTCTGCGTTTTTAGCATCTCCGGCTACATAGTCTGCCAGTAGTTGAATCATGGCCGTTAGTAAGCTGGTTTTGGGTGTATCTGCCACACCCGGCGTCTTGGCATTAATAGGCCCCCAGGCCGCATCAACGAAGTATGCCCGAAACGGAACCCCTCCCCGTAGTAACCGGCCAACGGCTTGAATAATATAACCCAGTGTAGTAGCCGCCAAATCTTTGCGAGGGTAGCAGAGCAATTCTTCATTGTCAAACAGCATACTGTAATACTGCCGGCTTTCAACCAATTGCCAGTATCGTGTCGCCAATCGGCGTGCGGCTTCGGCGCGCCCGGCCAATCCATCTGTTTGCCAGGCCGCAAAATCAGCCTTATGTTGCCAGTCGAGGGAACGTCGGTTAACTTCCTGAGCAATGGCTTGCGTGTCATGCGGATGTGGATAGGGGCGCGTCAGAAAATAAACGGCTCCAAAAGCTGCTTTGCCGTTCGTATTCAAGATATTGAACCCTCGCCCAATTGCACTTAGCGGAGCCACTAGCACCCGGCCACCAGATCGGGCAAATTGTTCGATATCGGCGCGCCGAACGGTGAAAACTTTGTCCGCTTTTGTTAGTGAAACTTCATTTTCCGAGGTCTGCTCGTCGTTGTCTGCTACAAGGTATTTGATCATGCTCTGCTGGTCGGGCCATTGAAGTCGTAATTTATCGGCGACCCATTTAGCCTGTTCATAGGAGTTGACGAATAAAAGTAAGCGGTCTCGGTCATCCCAAGTGTAATTTTTCTGATTATCAGGTAGCTTCCCTGCCTGTTTTAGGCTTTCAAGCATCTGACCAAGATGCCCGCGACCATTCGCTCCAGCGAGTTGTCCAATCATTTGTTCTAGTCGGCTCAGTACTTTTGACTGCCCAGTCCCAGAAATGCGAATCGGTTTATTATTTGTGTCATACTGTGGTAGAAATGCGAAAAGACTCTCGGCAATAGCATCATTGTCTTCCTTATGAGGGAGAAGTACGTAATGAGGACGGCCAACATGAAAAGCTGTTGAATCGGGTAGGTACGACGTACCTGATAAAGCTAGTACGTTAGAACCGCGTCGTCCCGTCAAAGACGTAAGCAGGTTATGAAAATTCAGGACGTAGCACCGGCCGATATTAGTATAGGCAAACAAACTTAAGCTCTGATTCCCCTCGCCACGTGCATAATATGTACCAAACTGTCGTCCGGTTAAAGGCACAGGAAGGATTGTCTGCATAGATGTGTTACTATGATAATTGGGTGATGTGCCTTGAAGTGTAGCGTAGTCGGGACGACTGTCCCACTCATAAAAAATAATTCTGGCCCGGTTATCAAGCAACGTGATAGTCAGAACAAACTGAAGTCGATAAGCTAGACTGTCAATCGTATCAACGTCTTTCCCTGTAAACACATTCGATAAATTTTCTTGAGATTCACTACGTATCTGTTCTCGCAACTTGTCCAATCGAGCTGAAGTTTGCGGAAAATGCTCAAGAATCCACGATCGACAATCTTGCCTTATAACTGGGTTCAAAGCGTTATTTCCAGTCGCGTCGATGCGTAATAAAATCATTGACAAAGCAGCCGCAGCCTGATTCCCTGATACGCGCGTTAACTCTTCCGCTTCCAGAAGTACGTTGAAAACGCTCATAACTTCCGATGTACGTTGTTCGTGTTCCTGCCGGATAGCTTGCGAAACGTCTGATCCGTCCACTTCTCTTAATCCAGCTATGCGCCTAGCTAAACGGTAGAAAAGTGTTTGTGGCGTAAATTGTCGTCTAGCGATCCATTTTGTTAAAATATCATTGTTGGCTTTGTCATTGACTGAGTCGAGCAAGGTCAATACTGATGTAACCAACTGTTGTCCTGAACGCTCGGCTCCACTCCAACGCTGTGTGCGTGATGCGCGGGCCATTGTACGGTATTGGATGGCATATTCCTCTGTTGGCACTGTGATCTTATCGAGTAGGCCTTTTGCTCCACCTGTAAGCTTCACCTCTTGAGCATACTGATCGTCAAACCATTTAATAATGGTATCGGCTTCATCAAAGATCACCACATCGGATTGTTCGTGAATCAACTCGCCTAGTCTAAGACGTCGGTTATCCCAGTGAACTGGTAACGGGCTAATACCCATTGCACCAGGCGTAGTAATCCAGATAGCGGCCGTTGGCATATCGCGATAAAGTTGATATTGCGGGCAGTTTGCTATGAATGGGCAAGCACTTACCTTTTTCTCAGGTAGTTCTTCTGGCTTATTATTTGACCCACCTTTTTTAGGTTTCGGTTTAACCATTTTGTGTAACTGCCGACAAGGTTCTGTGCCAGGAACGAAGACACCGCCATTGAAACGTTCAGCGATCACATTGTCAGGGAGGCAACTTTGTAATGGGCAAAGCGGGCTAATCCAACGCTCTGCCCAATGTGGTTGATGGCGAGCCTGGTGACGTTGATACTCTTCTGATGAGTAAAATCCTTTACAATGAGCTTGGCGGCTGTTACGTCCCAGTAACGGCACTGCTATTGGTGTGTCCGTTTCAGGTATATCTAAGAACCAGTAATTCAGTTGATTCGCAAGTCGAAGAGCTGACTGAACATCGCCTACCACTAATGTTAGCCGCTGATTTGATGCTTGCTCAACTATATAAGCAGCCAAAAGCATAGCTAGTGTTGATTTACCCGAAGCAACCATGCCCGCTATGTGCGTAAAGCCATCTAGGGTCAACCATTCGGCTTCCTCAAGAGTTTTTTCCCTAACTATTTGCAACGTCAATCGATCCAGACGTTCAGACCAGGAAGTAGAAGATGGTGAATACCCATAGCGTGTTGCTAGTAATCGTTCACGCTGATCAATTCGTTGTGCTACGGCCCGTAAAGATGTAACGGACACTCGAAATGAACCTCGTTCACCAGGGATAGTTAACCAGTTTGTTGGTAGTGGAAGTTGTTGATCCAACAAGTCTGCGGGAAAGCTTACATTAGCTTCGACAATTTGATGCCTAAGGACTCCTTCGGATGAGGTCGCTTGAACATGGGTTTTGAAATAGTAAGAAACGTTAGCCACAGCCAGGCTAGGAGGAGTTTGGCGGTGATAGTCAAGCCGAGAAACCACACATTGCTCGTAGATGGTCAAATGGATATGGTGTTGATAGCTTCCTGAACGTCGGGCGTGAGTAAGAAGTGTGGGGCCGGGTGAGTCAAGTTCGAATTCATAGCCTCGCAATTCGTCAGGTAATTCCTGATACCTTCGTAATTCATTTAGCCATGCCGATTTAGCCGAAAAGGGAACAATCTGACGAACATTATCTAAAGCGGTGCGATCCTCTTCAGTGAGCCGTTGTAGTCGTGATTCAAACAAAGGTGATGCGCCCAGGAGCGCCCAGAATATTGTTACAGGTTCATCAGCAAAACCTAGTCGCTCGGCCAATGCAAATGTTAATTCAGTACGTAATAATGAGTAAGCCTCCGTTTTGGACAAAACCTCGTCGTTTACAAGTTCGTCAATCCGGGCCGTGAAGCACGCAGGTGGGTCAAATAGTGGTAAAAAGTTCATGGTTTTCGGCGTGGTTTACGAATAGATTTCAAGTGAATATCAAGGCGCTCAAGCAGTTGGCTACTACTGACAATGTTATGGCTGGCTGGTAAATCTGTGTTGCTTTTCAACAAAGGCAGGTAATGTGGGTTATTTTCAATCCATCGGTCAGGGATTACATAAAACGCAGCACGGTAATCTAAGTCGTTACGACCGTCAAGTACCTTGAGTTCAGGTAGTAATCGCTGTGGATGCTGGTAATCTTTTACATCAATTGCCCAAGCCATTCCGCTCGTAAATTCGATTCGTATGTCATATTGATCAACCCCTGGCCAGAGCTCAACCGCCTTCATTAGGCCGGGCCGCTCTTGTTGGCGCTTATATAATTGGTTGAAAAGAAAAAGCTCAGGTAAGCCTGGAAAGCAAGTACGAACATGGATTCCTGTTCGTATGCGGAGTATAGGCTCTCGTTCACTAGACTCTTGCCAAATGTGTTCAGCTTCGGTTGGGTGATAATTACAGATACTTTGCCTAATACCTACCAAGGCATTTCCTTCCCAATGCAACGGTCCACAATGATGACAAGACCATTGAGTTTGCCCGTCATTACATGGTTCATAGAAATCGCTAACCTTGGGAAATGTCACGTACTTGCCAGACCAGAA
Source organism: Spirosoma jeollabukense (assembly GCF_054777855.1). NCBI lineage: Bacteria > Pseudomonadati > Bacteroidota > Cytophagia > Cytophagales > Cytophagaceae > Spirosoma > Spirosoma jeollabukense. Next base: position 97,230 of record NZ_BAAHAD010000005.1, on the reverse strand, counting down.
TTTCCTGCGGATAGTATTTGTCGTAGTAATTGGTGATTCGATTAAAAAACGGCGTAATTGGACGTATTCCTGCTGAATCTGCTCCCGCTGTTCAGCATTCAATTCGTCTCGATAGGCATCTTTTAAATTAAGATAAAGCGATCTAAATAGGCGATTTTCTACACCTACTGCTGTGTACATGGGTGAAGCAGTAGCGTCTATTTCGCTTAGTACAGAATAGTAGTAAGCGACTGCTTCGTCTGACGGTCGGTTCTGTACCAGTAAAGAATCTGTCGATGCAAATTCTTGTGGTAATACATAGTTGGCTGGCCACCATGACTGTATAGGTTGATGAAACAAATTGAGCCAACCTTGAAGCGTTCGGGGAGCGCTAGTTGACAGTTGTAACGCAAGACGTTGACAGACTTGTTGAAATAAAACTGGGTAGGGATAAGGCGACTGCCGTTGCTTATCGGTTAGCTCAAACAAGCCAAGTAAAAGCTTATCAAATAAGATTGTTTGTGGCATAATAGAGCGAATGTTTCCTTTGTGCATCAATCGTATTACAAATAAAACGGATTATTTTCTTTGTGTCAACAATGAAATGAGTTTTTTTTGTGTGAAACAGTAGAATTTTATGGCGTATCAATTGGATGCTGACCGGCTGGCGACATTACTCCGTGCAAAACGGGCTGGGAGAGGTTTGCGTGATATAGCCGATGAAATAGGTGAGGTAAGTCCTTCGACACTGTCGCGGGTCGAAAATGGTAAGGCGCCCGACCTTACTACTTTTTTACTAATCTGCGACTGGTTACAGGTAGCACCGGATGAATTATTAAGAAAAGAAGAGGAGACTGCTAGTAAAGAGACAAATCCTTTAGAAGAGGTCGCTTTATTGTTACGCTCCAATAGAAATTTAGACGCTGCAACTGCTAAAACCTTGGCTACCGTAATAAAAGCGGCCTATCAAAGTTTAACAGGTAATCCTAATCCGCTAGAGTCTAACTGATGCCCACCAACAGTTTGAGCTTTGCTTTCCGGCAACGATGCGAGGCTATTGCCACTGAGCAGCGTTACTTACTCAACAAATTGGCCTTTGATCCACTGCCCGCCATCGATTTAGTAAACATGCTGGGGATTCGTGTTCAATCTACTGAACAGACTGGAGTTGATGGAGCCGTGCTCATTGAATTGATGGATGCCCAGAACTGGTCAGCAATGCTTTTTGGTGCAAATCCGCCAATGATTATTTATCGCCCAGATCATAGTCTAGCAAGGAGAGAGTCTGACCTTATGCATGAGCTAGCCCATGTATTGCTCAAACATCCATATGGACGGTATAATGCAATAACCAGTACGATTAGCAAAAACAGTCAGCACGAACAGGAAGCCGATTACTTAGGAAGCTGTCTGCAAATTCCTCGTCGCGCTATGCAATGGGCAGCACAGTTAGGTTTAACAATTGATCAAACCGCTTCGCACTTCGGCGCAAGCACCCAAATGGTCGAATGGCGAATCCGAATGACTGGCATAAGCCTATAGTGAATGATTCTGTAAGTATAAATAATCGTCTTCAATCAGTTTCCAAAGCATCAAAGCCGCCTTCATAAATCCCGTAAAAAGTTTGCGAAACGAGTAAATCGTACCTGAAGAGAAAGTATCCTCGTTTACTTAAGTGCCATGTATGTTAGGAGTCAGGCTTGTTAGTAATAACGAGCCTGGTCCTAATGGTTTTCGAATTACCCTATTTAGATTCACTATGGTTCAGTTTGTCGAGCGCAGAACTTTGTCTCTTGTAATAGCCAGAATGGCCGGAGGTTGTCTACATCGCAAAGAAGTCATTACGTTAGGTTACACTACGTCACTCTATATAAAAAAGCAAAGCGTTATGACAGATGTTTATCTTTTCCTCATAAGCCCAATTAGCTTATTTCTCAAGGGTTGATCAACCCCCTCTTGTCGTAGTCTTTCCTCAAATACTGCTTTAAACTGTTCAGATGTAAGCCCTGACTCCATAAGTAGTAAGTCTTGTAGAAGACTATCTATTATTATCCAATCACTATTGGCCATTGTTGCTTTATCCTTTTTTGAACCGGAGCGAGCCCAAGCATCTATGTCGCCATTGTAGTACTGATAAATTTCTATTTTTTTGAGCGTCAGCATACCTTAAAATGGGCGTTGTCCCTAACTTCGATTTGAACTTTGTGCGTACCGATCCGCCACGGCAACTATTAGCCGTCTGGTTTCTTCAGCCTTTAATTTATGAGCGGCTAACAGGGCCCTAAAAAGCGAAGAATATAGAAACGCTATGCCGCGTTTACATTTTACCACAAGTGGCGAATCTAGTTCAACGTTAGGTTTTGTCAGTAAGTCACGATACGCAATAAAGCTGACGCCGACCGGATTTGGCGCAAACGGCGCTTTGGGTCTACTTTGTTGCTCTGTTTTAAGCGTAGACCTCAATCTAGCGTAGCTAACAAACTCACTCCGAAAGCTCAAATTGTTGTAAACTTCTTCGACTAACTGTTCATGTGTTTTCATAACCTGTATGATTTATAACCACGAAAAAACTGCTATTACGTTAAAGTTCAAGTAGGGGAAAATTCAAGTTGTCAATAAGATGCTGTTTATACGTTTTCGTAAGCGTGTACTTATGTCCATTTACTAACGCACATTAAAGCGAAGTTCCACGAATGGCTGAGTTGATACCGGGCGGTTCTTGCCGGTTATGTTTCGGTCGAACGGGCGGTTGAGGTTGTTGCCCGCCAGATCTTCCAGCCGACTCTCAATACGCAACCTGTACAGACCCCCTTTCCAGGCTTCGCTGGGGATAAACAAGCCTCGTTTTTCGCTGTCTGCCAGTTGCCATTTCCCTGAAACGATTTTCCTGTCTTGGTCCAAGACGTGCAGCGTTTCGGTCAGTAAATTGTAATCGAGCGATTCGCCAAACGCTACGTCCAGCGGCTGCCCACTGCCTGTTCGTGGCTGGTTAATCCGCCATCGCGCGGGCACTGGCGACAGACTGTCCCGCTGCACCGTCGAAAACGTTTTGGTTGTCGTCTTCGCCAACGTGGCTCCCTGCTGATCGGGCCAGGCAGCCGAAACGACTAGCTGATACTGTTCACCCCTTTGTAAAGGAGCTCCTAATCGTTTGTTGGGTTGCAGATCGCGTTTGATACGTCCGGGATCGAGCCACAGCGTGAGAATGGTCCGTTCGGCGTTCCAGAGCTCCGGTTGCAGATCGAGAAATACACCGGGCAACGTATCAGTCTTGTTTTTTACCAGCGATACGTATTTCTGCGATTGTCCTTCCCGCATGGGGCGCGAAAAATGCAGGTAGATTTTCAACAGGTTGTCCGGCAGGGAATCGCCAGACGGGTAGATCGCCAGCAAAGCCGGCTTGTCGCCCGAGGACAGACCGGGAATGGTAATTTCGCTCAGGCGTTTATTTTTTAGCCACAGAACGTAGCGCAGGCCCCGCGTAAACGGAATAAGCGGCTCGAAGATAATACTGTCATCAATCCGTTTGTAATTACCTAAAATAGCCGTGTTCTGATCGGCCAGCCGCACCGCCAGCCGTTGCTCCAGCGAATCGGCCGGGATGGACTTTGTAAACTGGTTGGGAATAGAAATACCCACCGCGCGCTTATCCTCCCAACGGATGGTGATTTCAGCATCTTCCGAAGACTGACAGGCAGGAAAAAGCCCGGAAACAAAAAAAATCAGGCCATACGTAGCGCATAACCTGATCAAGATTTTTCCGAAAGGTTTATAACATCCGGTCATTGGAAGTCCAGAGATCAAGATTCCCGTTTGATCGACGTTGTAATAACACCATGCGGGAGTCATCCAGTTTGTCAAGCTGGATCACGTTTGTCACAGGCAACGATACAAAATCCACCCCGGCGGTTGCATAATTTTCAACCACGGGCGTTGTCAGTGAACCCTGATAGGCTTCAATATTTTTGTACTTCACTTTGAAAACCGGACGGCTCGAATTGGCCATCATCAAATAGGATTCATCGCCTTTTTTCATCGTAACCATGTCAATCGGCTGGTTACCACTGCCCATTTCGGCAACGGTACGTCCTTTTACGTGGCTTCCAGCCTTCAACTCATCGAGCGGAAACAGAACCAGCGGTGTACAGGTGTAGCTGGCCACCAGGTACTTTTTGCCTTTTATGTCGGTTGTCGTAAAGGTCTTGATGGGCGCCATTGTTTCGTATTTACCGTGGGCCGCATGATAAATTTCGAGCGACGCCTGATCCTGAACGTTCGTGAACGGAAACGGAATGCTGCGGAACGTAGAACCGAATTCCTGATTCGACAAGCCGCTGACCATCACTTTTCCATCGGCAAAACCCATATCCGAAATAGACGCAATACGTAGTGATTCACCGCGCTGGCCTTTGGCATCTTCGGCAGGCGCGTTCGTCAATGCAATAGTTGAAAACGGGATTTCTTTCAGTGATACATTGGTAATTTTATCGCCTTCAATCTTGAGTAAAACCGGCGTCCCATCGCCAGACTGCACGGCACAATACACATTTTTTGAAGCCGGATTAACGGCCATGTCCTGAATGGTGATGTTACTCACTTCGGTCCCTAAAAGAGCCGCAATTTTCTGATCAATGTTTTTGATTTCAACGGCGCTGGGTTTTTCATTCATTGCCGCATCTTTAGTGTCGACCGCAAAAACCGTCGCGCTTTTTCCATCCCCAATGAACAGGACCCCGGCCGGGCCGAACGTCATGGCATTGATTGATTTAATGCCGGGCGTTCCGGTTACAAATCCATACTTGTTTTTGGGCGAACGAGTCGTTGTTGCCAGCAGCACAAGTCCGGCTAAGGCAAGCGCCAGTACGGAATACGTCTTTTTCATGTTCGTAGAGGTTAGTTTTAAGAATACGTTGATAACCAGGCCGAATATAGGCATAGTATCCTAGGTATCAAGGCATTTCGATTGTGTTATTTCATAAACCGAGCGTGGGCTAACTACCTTTATGCTACGTGCCGGACTTACTCACTTTTCCTGCTGGATGTAGGCGTCAATGTTTTCTTCCAGAATAGACAGCGGCACCGATCCATTCATTAAAACGACCCGATGAAATTGCTTCAAATCAAATTTGGGACCGAGTGCCTGTTTTGCTTTTTCGCGCAGCGCTAAAATCTTCATTATCCCAATCTTGTAAGCACAGGCTTGCCCCGGCATAACAATGTATCGTTCGATTTCAGTAACCACCTCGCCATCGGACATGCCTGTATTGGCTGTCATATAATCGATGGCCTTTTCCCGCGTCCATCGTTTGTAGTGAATGCCCGTATCGACCACCAACCGAACGGCCCGAAACATTTCGGCCTGTAAGCGACCCAGATTCCCGAACGGGTCATTTTTGTAAAAGCCCAGTTCATAAGCAAGTTGTTCGCTATACAACGCCCAGCCTTCGGCGTAGGCTGTAAACGGAATAATGGTGCGAAAAATGGGCAGCTCTTTCAGCTCCGTCTGAATACCCAACTGAAAATGATGGCCAGGAATGCCCTCGTGATAGGCCAGCGTCTTCATGCCATATTTCGGGTGTTCAGAAACCTTTCGGACATTGGCAAAAAATATACCGCCCTTCGACCCATCCATGGCAGGGAGGTTATAACTCCCTATGGCCATACCCGCTTCTTTGAAGGCAGGCACTCGCTCTACGGTAATCGCGGCCCTCGGGCGGATGTCAAAGGCCGCGTCCAGTTCTTTACCCGCTACGTTGATAATGCGGGCGTATTCGGCCAGAACCATCTCTTTTCCAGCGGGCGTTTCGGGAAACAGAAAACGGGATTCTTTACTCAAGCCCTGAACAACGGCCCCAATCGACTTGGTCGTATCGGTATAGCCTTCGCTTGTCAGAATGGCCCACATCTCTTTTTTGATCCGACTTACTTCCCGCAAGCCGATCTGATGGACTTCCTCCGGGCTTAGCTCCGTTGTGGTGTTGGTCCGCAACCGATACCGATAATAGGCATCGCCGTTGGGCAGTTTCCAGACGCCGTCATCGGTGGTTGCTCTGGCATACAACCCTTCGTTATAGGCAATCAGTTTTTGATAGGCTCCGAATACGGACGTTTGAATTTTATCGGCCACCTGTTTAGCATAGGCCGCTTTCTCTTCGGTCGACAAGCCGTCTAGCTTGGCTATCTTCTCGTTGAAATTGGTGTAGAGTATGTTCTTGCCAACCCCTCCGCCAATAAAGCCTTTCATTTCATCCAGTACGCGTTTAATCACGAACTTTGGCGGCACAATACCCCGTTGTTCCCTGATTTTGAGGCACTCCAGTACCTGATTAAACTTGGTTTCGAATCCAGACAAGCGGGCCATATAGGCCTTAATATCCCCTTCACTTTTCAACTTATGATGGGTAACAAGTAAGCTGGGCATCCCGTTTTGCACGCCAAACATCTGATTGAGCGGGTAATCATGATAAAAAAACGGCTCCCTGTCCAGTTCGCTTTTTATGTACCAGCCAAATATTTTCGTATTCAGCTTGTTGGCCTTGGACTGACTCCCGAAGTCGTACGACTGAAGTGTAGCGTAGGTGTCCTTAGTTTTCTGAAAATCGCTCCGCAGGCGGGTGTCAGATACATCGTCCCACTCGTCTTTGGTCAGATCGTACAGCACCGGAATGCCGAGTGTTGTAACGATTTCCGGACTACGCAAAGCTAACTTTATAAATTCGCGGTCATAGAACTGCCGGATACTGAACGGGGTAAACCAGATCAGGTTGATAAGCCATACTGAGCCAATCAGCAACATGAGCAGCAACGTTCGTGATACCCAGAATTTCCAGGATCTTTTAGTAGTAGCCATAGTTGAATCGATAGGTGGTTAATAAGAGGTTATTTTTGGTGTGAATAGATAATTATCGATGGCTACTCTTTATAAGATCAAACCGCTACGTCGCAGCATGGCTTTGGGCGATGGTTCGCGCCCCCGGAATTTCTTATAGAGATCCATTGGCTTTTCACTGCCACCTTTCTCCAGAATATTCTTGCGGAAGCTATCGGCGGCTGCTTTATTCTCCAGCGCTCTTTTTCCTTGAAAAATTCAAAGGCATCCGCATCCAGATGAGAATTAGCTACGTTCGTTTGTCGAGCCATTCGCTTATGAATTATGTTAGATGGGTGTATTTATCAAGGAATCTGGAGCCGTAATTTCAAGGACACTAAGAATCTGTCTAAAAATATTTCTTATTTAATCTGAAATCTTCAGTTCTACTTAATAGGCCTAATTTGCCAATATCCTGTGGTGGGACTGTTTTGAGATTCCTGTTTTTGGACGAAAACCCATTGGTAGCCCGTTGCCATTGAAATTGGTGAAAGGGGAATGGCTTCGGAATACAGTAGCTGGGCGTTGTTCATAAACAGTATATTTTCGTTAACGGGTTCGGGCGGTGCATCAGCCACAACCTCGTTGGGTAGCTGAGCGAGTGGTCTATTGATGCGGGTGGCCTGCAGAACCGATGAACAGGCCAGTAAACCGCCGATTGAACCCAGCAGTAGTGAACGAGACAGTAAACCTAAAACAAAGGGTGTGTTCATGGCTATCAATGATATAAAAGAGGGTTAGAAGGCTGCATATACGCAGGGAGGTTTATAAAATGGTGTGGCTAGACAGCCCGTTTGGGTGGGTCAAAGATGGACGTTTACTGCGCTTTACACTGTCAGACTGGGGACATATGTTGTCAGATTCGGGGCATTTTGTCCGTAGAAAGGAGAGAAAAGCCCGAATCAGGCGTTTTTCAAGCGATTGGCCATAAATTCGGTGGGTGTTTGCTGATAGGTTTCTTTGAAAACAATTGTGAAATGCGAGGGCGTACTGAACCCCACCAGGTCAGCCGTCTCTGCTACGTTATGGCCCGCCTTTAACAACTCAGCCGCTTTCCGGAGTCGATACTGGCGGATCAAATCCGCCGGTGCTAATTGAATCAAGCTCTGCACTTTGCGATACAGTGTCTTGCGGTTCATGGCCAGTTGATCGGACAGCCAGTCTACACTGATCGAGGAGTCATCCAGATGCCGATCCAATAACCCATAAATCCGTACCAGAAACGGGTCGGTACTCAAAGCTGGCACAGAAGCCGGTTGCCTGGCGGGCGAATCCACGCCGGACGAATCCACGCCGACCGCACCGGGCAAGTTGAACTGATGCCGGTAATGGTTACCTAATCGCTGCTGGCGGGTAATTAGATTACTGAGCCGCAACTGCAACTCGTCGATACTGAAGGGCTTGGACAGGTAATCATCAGCTCCTTGCCGTAGGCCTTCGATCCGGCTGGGCAGAGCGGCTTTGGCGGTTAGCATTACCACCGCGATATGATCTGTATCGGGATGGCTTTTGATGCGACGGGTCAATTCATAGCCATTCATGCGGGGCATCATTACGTCCGTGATAACTATATCGGGTAGTTCAGCCAGAGTACATTCCCAACCTGCCTGCCCATCGGCGGCCTTCACGACGTGGTAAGAAGGACTTAACTCACCCGTCAGAAACTCCCGTAGCTCGTCATTGTCTTCCACAATCAAAACTCGGGGAATCAGCTTTTCAGCTAACGACGGTGGTGTCACTGAATGCGCAATGGAAGGAGCCCCGGTTTGGCTGACTGTCGTTATAAGTCCGGGAGGAATCAGGACGCGGGTACTGACGTTAGCCGACAACGGACGAACCGGCAGTGTCAGTTGGAACGTAGTGCCCACAGCCAGTTGACTCTCCACCGTGATGGTTCCCCCCACTACGTCGGTCAATTCTTTTACAAGCGCCAAACCAATTCCGGTGCCTTGATAGACGCGGGTTTCTGACGTGTCGGCTTGATAGAACCGGTCGAAAATATGAGGTAAATTAGCTGGTGCGATGCCAATCCCGGTATCCGTAAGTTGAAGTTGCACACCCGCCATCTCCTTGCCGGCCCAAACTGGCGACACGGTTAGGGTTACCAGATCCCCCATGTCGCTGAATTTTAACGCATTTGAGAGTAGATTCATGAGGATCTTTTCCCACTTATCGGCATCGAATAAATGGTCCTGTTCCGGTAGGTGGTCTGCACGCACCGTTAGTGTTATACCCTTGTGGCTGGCCGTCCGTTGAAACAGTGCCACCAACTGACTAATGAAGTCCGATACGTTCCCCTGATTCAGCGAGACGCTCATCTGATTGGCTTCCAGCTTCGACAAATCCAGCAATTGGTTAATGAGCCGAAGTAGCTGATCGGCATTGCGCTGGACCATCGTCAATATCGGCCGGTCAAACCGACTTTCCTGCAGCAATTTCTCTACCGGTGAAATAATGAGCGCCAGGGGTGTTCGAAACTCGTGGGTAATGTTGGTAACAAAGCGTGATTTAACCTGATCAAGTTCGCGAAGCTGATCGGCCTGCTGATGGAGTTCATAGGTACGTTCAGCTACCTGAAGTTCCAGTTGTTCGTTCTGCTGGGACAATAGCTGTTGCCGTTCCTGCTGGTGGGCCAGATTTCGGGCTGATAGATTTTCTACCTCCTGTAGCCGAGCCATAAGTTGCTGATTGATCCAACCGTGTTCCAGGGCTAGCAGAAGTGACAGCGTGAGTGGGAAACACAGAAATGCAGCCAGATAAAACAGGTGAAAAAGCCATTCATGCCCATAATCAGAAATATGCAACGCAAACAGGACCGAGGATAGGATCATAAGCCCCAGATTAGCAAAAGCACCGCTGGTTACAATTCGGGCACCGGGTAATTCGCGCCGGGTAGCCACCAGTGAAAGTCGTATCAGTTCCAGAGGCAGGTAGTAATTTATTGGCCAGAACAGCCACTGGAAATCAGCTGGTAGCGGAATAAAAACGAGTCCAATACTGCCAATGGCCAGCCAGCACAGCCACCCTTTGCGAAAATTGAACATCGTGTAAAATGTAAGAATCGCCATACCGGGCATCCAGACAGCCAGGTATGAACCGTAATACACCAAAATCCGCAGGCTCAGCGTGTGCGTAAAATCGTTGGCCGCCATGGCCAGCAAGGCAAGGGTCAGCATTAGATACATACCCGCAGCATAGAGGTTGGTGCGTTTGGTGCGGTGAGTAAAAAAAAGGCTTAAATGCAGGATAAAGAGAATAAACGAGATACCCAGTTTGAAGGTAGCCAGATAGATGGCCTGTACAGCAACGGGTTTGAGCGCGGGCAAGGCCGTTGTTGGGAACAGCCAAAACTGGATAGTACCCGCATCCCAATGCAAGTAGTTTGTCGTATAAATTAGCCCCGGCTGGCAGGCAACCCGCAAGGCCAATACGTGTTCAGTTGAAGCTTTCAAAGGGAAACTGTAAGCTGAACTTGGATTATAGGCCTGTACACGGTCGGGGTTGGTGCTGATGGTGCCAAACGTATACAACAACCGCCCATCCAGGTAGATCTCCGACGCAACGGATTGAAACATTTTGATCATCAGGGGCGGCAAGTCGGGGCCGGTATGCAGGTGCAATCGAAGCCAGCCGATACCCGCCCGCTGGAGTTGCGGTAACTCCCGAATGTCCTTGGTTGGGTCGATTTGGCTCCAATGACGATCATCCAGTTGCGGACTGGCCCCGTTTGCTACGTCCCCAGCCTGAAATCGCCATCCATCTTTCAACAGAAATCCATCATCCGGTACCTGAGTCAGTGATATGGCGGCTGTTGGCACCTGAGCACGGGCGATCATCAACCCCTGAATCAGGAGTAGGATAGCCATTACTACCCGCAGCAAACGGGTCACTAAGAATTGATTCAACTTTAATTGATCCAAACAGACTCGATAATTCATGGATTGGCTTGAGCCGTCTGTAAGGGATGAGGACGCTTTTTTTTAATTAATCAAGAAGGGCTAAAAATAAGTATTTCTACCTAAAATTTCTATATTATTTCTCTAATGCCATATTATTCGGCAGATTATGCTGAACAATTGCTAAAAAAGAATCTACAAAGGTTCACAATCGACTTCCAGGAAATCTGCTACGTCCAATCGGGTTAAGGCGCTTTTTCTGGTCAGTCAGCCTACCAAAAACCCCGGCTTGACAGAATCAAGCCGGGGTTTTAATAGGGGTTTGCTACGTTATTTCTTTTCTGCTGTCGCTTCGGCCTGCTTGGTGAATTCACCATTTGCCTTCACCTCAATATCTTCACTGATGATCGCGGCAGGCGTTCCTGCTCCTATTCCATAGTCCAGCCGTTTCAGCGTGCCTTTCATATTGAAGCCCACTTTTTCTGACTTTCCACGCGGACTTTCATTGGTTATCGGACCATTCATGACCACATCCAGCGTAATGGGTTTGGTGACGCCGTGCATGGTCAGGTCGCCGGTTACTTTGTACTTCTTATCGCCGGCTTTCTGGAATGACTTGCTTTTGAAGCTCAGGGTTGGAAACTTGGCGGCATCAAAATACTTCTCCCCTTTCAGGTCCCCGTCACGTTTTTCGTTGCCGGTATCAATGCTGTTGACATCCCCCGAAAATTCAAATACAGCGTCGGAAAGATCGGGTTTGGCCGCTATGACTTTAGCGTCGAATGTTTTGAAAAGCCCGTCTACTTCCGACAGCATCATGTGCGTAACGGTGAAACCAACTTTGGAGTGGGCTTTGTCGAGTGCCCACGTCTGCGCGTAGGACGTCGAGAGGGTGAGTAGCGCAGCAACAGATAAAACGAATGCTTTCATGAGTTAAAAAGTTAATTGGGTTAGAAATGAATGGGCAACTACCGTACCTCTATGATAGCCGATGGCTAATTTATGAATCTTGTAATCAATTGACAATCATTGCGGATAGAAAATGAATAATGCCAACTAAAGAATGACAGGTAGCCAACGTGTGCTCATTGTACATTCGTCAGGCTCCACGGCTCAGTTTCTTACCTGGGTCGTCCACCACCCACGGGTGCCGCCGGTTGTGGCTGACCACCCCCATCACCGCCCCCGTCTTTCACATCGTCGTTGCTGACCGAGCGGCCTTTCCGACGATTTTCGTCAAACGTCATCTTGCCAATGCGGTACGTGAAGGTCACTTTCAGGTTCGAGTTGTACAGGTGGTTCACGTTCACTTGCGACAGCAGTGGCGAATTCAGCGTGGTGCGCATGGTGACTCCATTTCCGACGAAGTTCTCGGCGGCCAGTCCGATACTGCCCCGCTTGCTGGCAACGTCTTTTCTGACACCCAGTGAGTACATGTAGAAACTACCCATTGTGCCCTGCAACTGTGGGTTTGGCCCCCGGAAGAAGCTGAACACCTGCGCACTCCAGCCTTTGTCGAGCTGTAGCTGGCTCATCAATCGGCCACCAATACTGATGCCTGAGTTGTCGATGGTCACCGACTTGCCGTCAGCCCCGGCGGTGGTTCCCTGCATGTACATGTAGTAGCCGTCCAGGCCACCGTTGATACTCCATTTTGCCGTGATGCTGGTATTGAAAAAGACATTGGCGCCTACAGTACGCTGCACGCCAATGTTCTGGAACGTAGTGATAATACTTCCTGCCATTGTATCCGACGGTATCCGAATCTGGGAAATGGCGTTGTTCGTTATCCGACCGAAAACGGCAGCATTCAGGTATGTTTTCTTGATCGTCGAACTAACGCTCAACTCCATGTTGTCGGTGAGTTCAGGACTTAGATTGGGATTACCAACGCTGATATTCTGCGGGTTCGCCTTGTTCACGTTCGGGTTTAGCTGTTGCAGACCCGGCCGTTGAATCCGGCGGTTGTAGGCCGCTTTTAGTGTGGTGCCCCCTTTCAGACTTTTCGATACGTTAACGCTCGGCACCAGATTACTGTAACTGGGGATGTTCAGGTTTATGTATTCGTTCGTTTCGTTCGTTTTGGAGGCTTTGGCCGATATGCCGGTGTGTTCGTAGCGCGTTCCCACCTTGAACGTGTATTTGCTCGGTGTTACGTAGGTGTACGAGATGTAGCCCGCCCCAATGTTCTGGTTGTAGATCAGCGCCCCCGCCGGGTTGGTCGGATCGTAGATCAGGTCGCCCGTGCTGCCGCCAATCTGATACTCATAGCGGCTATCTACTTTCCGCATGATGGCTTTTCCGCCAAATTCCAGTAGCTGGTTTTTCTTGATCGGCGTCTGGTAATCCGTCTGGATCGTCATTTCCTGATTCGTGTTGTTGTTCAGGTTTCGCTGACGAGCCGTCAGTTCGCCCGTTTGGCCCAGAATATCCGCATAGAAATTATTGACCAGACCGGTGCGGCTATACTGCGTGGAAATGCTCCACTCCTGCTGCGGCTTAAACGTCCGGACGTAGTCCAGATTCAAGTCCACCGAGTTCGACAGGTCTTTTCGATTCACATCACGGTTGGTCATGCTCAGCAACGAGTCCATTGCGAACGTACTGGTCAACTGGGTCTGTTGCTGAATAAAATTGCGGGTGCCATAACGAATATTGGCCGTTAACGACTGATTCTTGGCCAGGTCATAATCGAAGCCCAGGGTGTACTGACCAAAAATTGGCTTGTCGAAGGCCGTTGCCTGTTGACTGGTACGTAGCGATTGGGCACCCACCAGCGTCGTCTGGTCCAGGGTCGACGAAGCCCGGTTGTACATAGCCCGCCCGAAACCGCCCAGGCTAATCCCCAGTTTGCCCTGACGGAATGAACCGTTCAGACCCAGATTGGATGCACGAAGACCTGCTCCCGCATCGACATTTAAGGTCAGGCCATGCAGTGTAATCTTTTTCGTGACGATGTTGATAATCCCGGCGGCTCCTTCGGCATCGTACTTGGCCGATGGGCTGGTGATCACTTCCACCGTTTTGATCATATCGGCCGGAATTTGCTTGAGCGCGTCGGCCACACTACTCGCGACAATCGTCGAGGGTTTGTTGTTGATCAACACCCGAATATTCTGACTGCCGCGCAGGCTCACGTTTCCGTCCAGATCAACCGACAGCATCGGCACGCGTTTCAATACGTCCGATGCATCGCCCCCTTTGGAGGTCATGTCTTTATCGGCATTGAAAACGAGCCGGTCCACTTTTTCCTCGATCAGCGCGGCCTGGCCCACTACGTTCACTTCGCCCAGCGTGCGCACATCGGCGGGGAGTTTCACCGATCCCATGTTCAACACTGTACCTTTTTCGATGGTGAACGCCTTGGAATCCAGGTTTTTGTAGCCAATAAATGAGTATTGAAGCCGATAATCACCCGGCGCCAGCTTACTCAGGGTGAAATTCCCTTTGGCGTCCGACGTAGTACCGTCGATGGGTTTGTTGGTTTTCACGTTCATCAGGGCGATCGTCACAAATTCGACTGGCTTCCCCGACGTCGAATCGATGAGCAGCCCCGTTATTTTACCATTCCCTTTTGGCGTATCATCGGCAACACCGGTAAACTCCGCTTTTTTCCGCTGGCCATCCTGATTGTTCATGCCCGGAGGGCCACCCGGTCCGCCACCGCCACCCGGAGGGCCAAATTGAGCGTTGCTTGTCTGGATATGGGTCAGACCGCTCCAAAGCACCAGCGTTAGCAATAAAAAATAGTTGTTCATCGGTATTCAGATTGAGACATTGGTAAGCAAAGCAACATTCCTTTAATTAATCCAAAAAACGCAATAGACCGACCGGTAGAAAACGTCGGCAGTTAGGCTGTTTCAGCCGACGAATGAGTTGCCGAATAGTACTAAAGTTCAGCCAGCCGGTAACGAAGCCATTCGTCGGTTAAAAGGCTCAGCCCATCGGGAAACTCTGTTTATGTGCCGATTAATTAAACTGCGCTTTGCTTTTTACCCTAAACTTGCAGCTTTCCCGACGATTATGGCTGCTACTCTTTTATCCCGTCGCTACGTTCCCGTGCTGATTCACGTACTGGGCTGGTTTCTGATGGGCTACTTGCTTTTCTTCAATCAGTCGCTTACGTCCGAGATCCAGTTTCCCCGCTTATTCTGGGTACGTCAGCTCATCTTTTTGAGCCTCATGGTCGGTGTATTTTATCTAAATTCTCAGTGGCTGGTTCCCCGATTATTACTTCATGAGCAGACAGGCCGGTACGTACTATCGCTGGTGAGCATCATCTGTTTTGTGCTTCTTGTCTTGGGGAGTGTTGAACTGGGGTTTGATTTAGCCAGCCAGATGCACCGGGCTTTTCATCCCGACGGAAAAGGTCAGCCTAAATTTTACGGCTGGATTCAACCAAGTCTGTTTACGATTCTGCTGGTGCTGGGAATCAGTACCAGTATTGCGTTACTCCAAAAATGGCAGGACGATGCTAACTTCCGGACGGCGCTGGAACAGGCGAAAACGACCTCAGAGCTTTCATTTTTGAAAGCACAGATCAATCCGCATTTCTTTTTCAATACCCTCAACAACATCTACGCGCTCACCCTGCTCGACGTGGAGACCGCCCGCGAAGCGTTACACCGGCTTTCCCGAATGATGCGCTACGTTCTTTACGACACCCAGTCGGGCACTACGTTGCTGAGCAAAGAACTGTCGTTCGTGAGCGATTATATCCAGCTCATGCAACTCCGGCTCACCGATAAAGTCACTGTTACGCTCAACAAACCGGAACCGCTGCACGATCAGCCCATTGCGCCCATGCTCCTGCTGCCGTTCGTGGAAAATGCCTTTAAACACGGCGTCAGCTCGCTGCATCCCAGTTCAATTACCATTTCCGTCCAGCAACAGCAGCAAACGCTCTTGCTGGATGTCAGCAATACGGTATTTCCCGAAAAAGCGCCCTCCCTCGAAGCGGGCAACGGCATCGGCCTGACCAACACCCGCCGACGGCTCGATCTGCTGTATCCGGGGCACTATTCACTGGACATCAACGAGCACACAGCCGCTGGCGAATACCATGTACACTTAACCCTGAATCTGGCATGACAACGCTGACCTGCATCGCGGTAGACGACGAACCCCTGGCGCTGGGCCTGGTCTGTGCATTTATCGAGAAAACGCCTTTTCTGACCCTCGCTGGCCGCTATAGCAGTGCCGTCGAAGCCTTGCAAGGATTGCTGACATCACCGGTCGATGTTATATTTCTGGACATTCAAATGCCCGACCTGACGGGGCTGGAGCTGGCGCGGGTGCTGGAACGTAGCGCTCGGGGGGCACTGACCACGCGCATAATTTTCACGACGGCGTTCGATCAATTTGCCATTGAGGGATTTCGCGTCGATGCGCTGGATTATTTATTGAAGCCCTTCAATTATGAGGAGTTTCTGCGGGCCGCCAGCAAAGCGCGGCAGTATTTTGAGCTGGTACAACGCGTTGAGCCCGCTCCTGCCGTCGCAACTCCGCTGACCATCCCGCCCACCGACGTAGCCGAGGATTACCTGTTCCTGAAAGTGGAGTATCAACTGGTTCGTATCGCCTACAGCGATATTCTGTACATCGAAGGGCTCAAGGACTACGTGAAAGTATACCGCCAAAGCGAACCCGACAGGGCGTTGCTTTCCTTGACAAGCCTGAAAGCGCTCGAAGAAAAACTCCCGCCAAAACGTTTCATGCGCGTGCATCGGTCGTTCATCGTCGCCCTGGACCGGATTAGTGCCATCACCCGCAACTCCGTACAAATTGGCTCAGCCACCATTTCGGTCAGCGATCAATATAAAGATGCGTTTAGCCACTTCATCAGCCGCTGGCTATAGCCTTTCTGAAGTGCGGTTTCCTTACTCTATTATGTGCTTTCACTTTCGTCAGAAAATTAGCGATATCGGTTAAGAATTGATTCGGCCGCTCATAATGGATATTATGACCACAGTTTGGGTAGATTTTGTGGTCAATCAGGCGTGGATGTTGTTTTTGAAGCGCAGCGTTCCCGGCTTCAAACGGAAACAGATCATTCGGGCTGGTGGGGTCCAGAATTAAGACTGGCACGGACAGGTTTCGAAAGATGATTTTCGGTTCCAGCACCGACATAGATTCCGCAAAAAGTGGAACTTGCGTCGGGTAAAGAATATTAGCCCGAAATTGCTCCGGCGTTTTCATATTGAACAAATCCAGAACGCCCGGACTGATGGCCCATCTTCCACCGTTGACTGGTCGAATCCAGGCTAACAGATCGAATTGACTTCCTCGTTGCGTTGTGTCATAAATAGCTCGGAAAGCGGCAAACTCACTGGCATACATAGTATCCGGGTATCGGTCTTTAAAAATGTCATCGATACGCTTAGTGAGCTGCGCCGGTTCCATCGTATGATAAAACGTATTGGTAGACACCGAACCACCATCTTCCAGGATCAATCCTAAAACCCTGTCCGGGTAGGCATCGTAGAAAGCCGTGCTAATCATTCCCCCTCTCGACCAGCCGCCAATCACCGCTTTTTTAATCTTAAGCTCATCCAGAATGTATTTGATGTCATCGGCCACGTGGTAGAGCGAAACCTCATGCGCCGGAATTGGGGTCTGGCCGTGTCCATAATAATCAATCGCCAGTACGTAGTAACCGGCTTCAACCAGACTGTCAGCTAGCGTCAACAACTCAAGCGCGTTGGTTAAGCTGCCATGCGACCACACGAGCGGAACACCAGAAGGCTTTCCCCAGGTCAGGTAATGCATACGGCCATTTTTTGTCGTGCTGAAATGACCATGCGCTTTTTCAAAACGGGCAAACTCCTGCTTGGCCAACACAAATGCTTTTTGCGCGTTCGTATGATCAGCGCCCGGCTGATTCGGTTGCGCCGGCACATACGTACAGACAGTCAGAATAGAAACAATAGTCAGTAAGATTCTCAACAGCGTATCGAAAAATTAGCGGGATAATTCCGGGCAAATTAACGAGAGAACATTCATGATATGTGCACTATCAGGAAGCAGCGCACTAACTGCACTTTTATGAATTCAATCTTAACGTCTATATTCGTCCCATGACGCCCGATAAACGCCTTAACCAATTAGAGCCAGTAGTGTCTGATGTACTTCAAAAAGTTGATCGTCTGATTGAAGGACAAGGTCAATTGGTAGATTTGGCCACCAGTACGAAAGCTGAATTACAACAAGTCCAAACGACAGGGGACATTACAGCAAACGGATTAGCGAAATTAACCTTGACGGTTAGCAACTTACGTGATGAGATACGACAACGTTTTGACAAGAATGAGCAAACCCAACAAGAAATCTTACCAATTCTCCGTGATCGTTTGATGTAAACACAGGCTATCTGTTTAGATTGTCAAAAGCCTCATTCACCGTATCCTCTCAGTAACTATTTCTTACATTATTCCATCAATGCGCCGTTGTGGTGCTAAAATTCCTACGCCTACCACTCTCTATTTCGGAATGATACGTTCGTAAACCGGCTGGCCCTTGTCGGTGTCAGTCCCAAACATGTCAATGTATTGAACGCGTGGCATAAGCCGCGACTTGGGGTCCAGTTGCACAAACACTTTTTTCAGATACGCCCGCTGCCCATTGATGGTCATCATCGCCATAGGTTTGCCCCGAAGGGTGATAATCTGCATGGGCCGTTGCCTAAATGAATTCAAACTGATTTCATAGGCGTCGGAAGCCAGCGGTCTGTGCGTGTAACCGTAGGCCATTTGCCATTGAACACTGGTTAAATCTTCCCGCTGCCCCTGTTCGGCGTAGCGAATCCAGTAGACCTGCACGGGTTTATTGGGGTCCAGTTTCTTCCCGGCCGATAGGTTCGCTTCGTAGACAACCGTGTTGATGTCTTTGCTGCGTTGCAGGTAAAAAAGCTGGTTAGGCGACGGCGCGGGTTCCGGAAAGGACTTCCGCACCGCCTGGGCAGGTAAATGATCCGTCAGCAATAAGGTCATCAGCAGGGCAAAATATCGGACTATGTTCATGGTACAGGTTGTTCGTGCTGTTAACGAAATTAATCTCCAATCCTATGTAA
Source organism: Spirosoma jeollabukense (assembly GCF_054777855.1). Taxonomy (NCBI): domain Bacteria; kingdom Pseudomonadati; phylum Bacteroidota; class Cytophagia; order Cytophagales; family Cytophagaceae; genus Spirosoma; species Spirosoma jeollabukense. Next base: position 78,419 of record NZ_BAAHAD010000005.1, on the reverse strand, counting down.
GCCAAATTGCTTACAGGCTAACTTGAAATGACATTTTAATCGCAAAAGGCGTTACACCCGGATTTTGTCGATACGTCAGCCGGTGCATGGCTTCGATACGTACTGTTTTCAGGACATTCTCGAAACCGTACCCGACCTCGACATAAGGCGTTTGCCGTAATGAATGGACCCTTGGCAGTGGCTTTCCGTTGGTATCGTGGGTAGCAATGAGGTTACGGTTGTCATCGCTCAAATGCCCGAACAGTACGTTACCAGTCACGAAATTCCGCCAGCCCAACCGCCGGATCAGCGGTAATCGGTTGGTGAAAAGACCTTCAAATTTATGTTCAACAGACAGGGATACGTAGCGGTCACTCACAAATTCAGCGTAGTTCATCAGGTTGAACGCATTGCGGTTATAAAACGGCGTCTGGTTTCCCAGATGGACCTGAAGCAGCGGATAGGGAATGGTCGATGGGATGTAGCCCGCTTTCACCGTGTACTGGGTGCGGCCCAGCAAGCCCCAGCGTAGTGTATGCTCCAACTGCATCTGTACTTTATGGTAGCCGCTAAACGTAGTGCCCTGAAATGAACCAGTGCCATAGGTGTAGCGTACCGTTACAATCGGAGCGGTCTCGGTAGGACGACGGCGAATCCGGCGACCCGTGACACGCCGGGCGGGCAGTCGACCCGGTGCATAGCGCGTTTCCAGAAAGTATTCCATGCTACGTAGAGTCGTACCGCCGACGGTTGGGTACTGGTATTCATTACCCTCACTGATCGCGACGGGAAACAGCAGGTCCATCGAGCGCTTGCGAATCCCTACCGTTTGCGTGAAATCCGGCCCTAAATCACGCTGGGCGGTCAACGATGTTTCGCGTTGGTAATATGCCTGCGGAAAACGCCCGAACCGGCTATTCAGTCGAAAGAAGGAGTTGTCGGCCAGGTCTTCCGTGCGATTCCCCAACTGTTCCAGATCGTAGCTATGCCGCAACGAGATCAGCGTTAACGGCCGGCGCGTAGGTATAAAATTAACCTCCCAGCCCGTTTTCCAGACCCGGTCGCGCGTACCATAGGCACCATATGCCGACAGCTGCCAGGTGCGGCTAAAGGCGTTGTTTGTCTGCAAGCCCATCCGAAGCCGATGGCCTTCAATGGGATTGTAGGCCCACATGGAGAAGGCCGAACCAACATCAACACCCCGCATAACGGGCAGGTAGCCGCCATTGAGAATAAACTGAGCCACTTTGGTGTAAGTCTTCACCACCGGCAGGTTTCGAACCGTATCCAGCAGCGCCCGGGTCTGCTCGTAGTTTTGTGCCTGAAGTGATTGCTGACGCTGGTACTGCCAGTAATTGGCGGGCGATTGATCCCGATCCTCCGCCAGATCGATGTCTACGTTGAAAAAGTCAACGGATTTGGGCTGGTTCACCAGCGGCTCCCGCACCGACGTTGTGTAATCGACCGTAGCGCCAAACGTATTTTTGACGACCTCACCTACCCCAACCGTCAGATGCGTTGTTTCGGGCAGCCAGGCACTGCCGGATTCGCCAGCAAGTTCGTACGTCTGGTCAATGTCAATCGTATTGATAAAATTTATATTGGCCGCGGCCCCAACGTGAGCATCGATACGTACCAGTGCATAGCTGTCTTTATCAATCCACATCCGCCCCCGGAACACCAGATCGCGCTCGTTCTTCGGATCGAAATCAATGCCATAACACGTGTGCTGACCAACCTGAGACGTATCGGCCAGGAAGTACGTATAGGCCATGCGCCCGCCCTCGGCCAGTGGCGAGATAAACTCTTTCTTGAACAGGCTAACCTGATTCTGATAAAAATTAAGGGTGTTAAACCCCGCCCCGGTGAACAGCGCCACGAAACTATCGTCGGTGATGCCGACGCTGCTGATGTTGGTCTTTAAAATGTGCTCTTTGGTATGCTGCGGATTGCGTCGGGCGTACAGGTGCGAAACCGTTTCGGACATAAAGACGGGCAAAACAGTAGCTTTTTTGCCTTGTTTCTGCTCCAGTGCCTTCAGAATTGCCTGCACGGGCTTTCGCTGCCGAAAACGGTCGGATAGTTGGTTAATGTTAATCGCGAGCTGACTATAGGCTTCGTATTCATAGCCGCTCAACTGCCGGAAATCGTTCTGTTTCCGATGCGCGTGTATTTCCCGAAGGATACGAAACGCCGGATTTTCACCCGCGTGTACCACAACTTCATTGAGCATGGCTGCGGCTGGCGTTAACGCTACGTCAACAGTTGATGAACTCACCGCCACCTTCGCCGTCTGATAACCAAGCGCCGATACGAGCAGTGAATCAGCGGGTTGACGAAGCTGTAATTCGTAATGTCCATCCACATCCGCCTGCGTACCCGTAGCCTTTCCGTTCACAGCGACGGAGGCAAATGGAACCGCCTGACCCGAACTCTGATCGGTGATTTTACCCGAAATAACGGCTGAATTCGTAGCGGTTTGTCCAAAAGCGGACGTAGTGATAACCAATAAGGTTGAAAGGGACAGACTAAGCGATTGGATTAAAGTGCTCCTTAATCGGCTGATCGGGTGAGAATTTGGTTGTGGAGTAGATAAAATTGTAGCCTTCATGATGTTGTTTACTGAACTTCATTACGGCTATGACTACTGCAAGGCGATTTCCCCCTATTTGAAAAGTAATTTCATGAGTCGACGCTTGCTTGTCGGTCCAGCCGTATGGGTCGTGCTATTGTCATACGTTTATATTGACCCGACAAAATTGTGGCGACCAGCCTGATTCGGAAAGTGAATTGCGACGAAGCGTCTATACTAATTCTTCAATTGTTGGAATAGCCTACTGAGTTGGAGGGCGAAACTAGCGCGGATCGTCCGCGCTAGTTTTTGATTGCCTGAATCTGCTCTTTCAGGTGTAGGGCGACGGTATTTTTCCGGTCGATTTCCAGCGTTTTTTCAACGTATTTACTCGCTGCCGCTGTATTGGCGAATTTGAGGTAACCGGCCGCCAGTTGATTACTCAGCTTGACATTTGTGCTATCTTTTTCAAACTGGCTCTTTACGGCAATTAACTGCTGGACAAACGATTGTAATTCGTTTAAACTGAACTGGGTTTGGTTGTGGGCAGCCGCATAGTGCAGATACGGCATGGCTTCTTCCGGCCGATCCAGCCTGAGTAACGTAATGAATAAGGGCTGAGCCGTTTCGAACGAATTCGCCAGTCGGAAGGCCTTCTTCAGGTACGTAACGGCGGCCTCATTGTCATGTCTGCTTAGGTATAATTTAGCCGCCTGATTGTAAAAAGCCGGGTCGTTCGGAAATTCCAGCAGAAATGCTTCGGTAACCTTCAGGGCGTTGAGCGTATCGTTTTGTTTCAGGTAATGATCTCTTAACTGATTCATGGCATCTGGCCATGTTACCTGCCTGACAACCAAAGCGCCCGCCAATTCTTCTTCTACGGTTTTGGCGCGTTTCTCCGCGGTTGGCATGGGTACGTTGAAGGGCCAGCCTTCTTTCAGGATCATCACTTCGTAAGCCCCTTTCAGGGAATCTACGGCGGTAATCGGCATGCGCTGCCGTAATTCAGCGAGCGAAAGTTCGTGTTTATGGCTAGCCGGAAGTAGCTGCCGTTTTTTCAATGCGTCGTAAAACGCATCGGAAAGCAGTGCATAACCGTATAAATTTGGATGGACGTGTTCCAGAAGGGTTTCCTGGCCCAAAATACCGTGTGGCGAGTGTTCGTCGAAGGCCCGTTTCGTGTCCACCAACGTAACGCCAGGGTATTTAGTTGCTACGTTCTGAATGAGTTGGTTCATGGCTTCCGGCGCCCGAAACCGCAATAAATCCAGTTCTTTAGCCTGTACATACGCTTGTTTCGCTTCGGCAAAATTACCCGTTGTATACGCCTGATTGGCCAACTCATAGCTGGCCTGCGCCGATGTGGCGCCACTCCCCGGTGCACTGATAAAGGGCTTCAGGTCCTTTTCATTACTGACCAGATTACTGATCAATACCGGAATCTTTTGTTGGCTCAGTACCTGGCAAATATCGTTCAGGTTAGTTCGGAATTGGTCGATTCCGGCCTGGTACACGGCCGAGCCAAAGGCGATTTGCTGATCGGCGGCCATCCGTTTCATCAGATTCTCGCGCAAATCAATCTGGTTGCCGGAGATGGTTTTCCGAATGCCAGCTACGGCAGTATTGACCAGTTGAATCAGCCGAGATTCCCGGAGCCTGATTACCAACCGCATCAACGACGGATTGTGCGCAAGGGAACTAGTGGACCCAACCCCCAGGGCGCCATAATACTCATTATGTCCTGTGTAGATCAGTACCGCATCAGGCTCATAATCAACCAGTTCGTTAGCGAATCCGAAGACAGTGTAGGTATTGACGGCCGTCAGGGCCAGGTTTATGATCTCAATATCTTTGTCGGGAAATTCATGCAGCAACCGGTATTGCAACCACCGATGAAAGGACCCATTGTGCATGTATGGATAGCCAATCGTCGTTGATTCGCCCAGCACAAAAATCCGCAGCGTACCTTCTGTTTTTTGCTTCAAAAACGGCTCATAATTACCGATCGTCGCGTTTTCTGTTTCGGTAAAATACCGCTCCGACGCGTGCGGGTTCATTACCCAATACCCCTTGTGCTGGGGATCTTCTACGAATAGACTTAAATCATGGCCATATCCAATCAGTCTGAGTAACCCTTCCAGTAGCACCAGTGCGAGGAACGGTAACAGCACCGCGATTCCTTTAAATAGCCACACCCGCTTTTTCATGAATACCCCGTCTACCTTTTTGCCGCAAAATAATAAAAACCACGTAGGACTTGATGGCCAAGTCACTACGTGGTCACCGGTGGGTTAGGTCTGCCTCCGGTTCAATAGCCCGGATTTTGTTTCATGCTGGCGTTCGCCGTAATCTCGTTGATCGGGATAGGCTGGGCATAGTCCGTTGCTGGATCGAACTGGATGACACCACCCCGGATCTTCTGGTAATAAGCCGCTTCCTGAGGACCGATTTTCCATCGACAAACATCGAACCACCAGTTGAATTCACCGAAAAATTCGGCCCATCGTTCGTAGCGGAGCGGGTTATTTTTCAGTCCATCATCCGGCGCTTTAGTGGCGTCGGTCAGGCTTTTGTAATCAACGGCCGAGGGCGTATCCGCGGGAAGGCCATAGGCGCGCCGGTGCACTTTGTTGATGTACTCCAGTGCCGTTGCGTTATCGCCGGTATGCGTCAGGGTTTCGGCGTAAAGCAGGTAGATATCCGCCATGCGCAGCCAGAGTATGTTAGCCCCGTTGGACCGGTTTACTTCCAGTTCGGTGCCCGCCAGATTGATGTATTTCCGGAAACTCCAGGCTTCCATATCGATCTCCGTTACGTCCAGGTAATGCGAAATGGGCTTTTTTGCGCCAGCCACGACCATCGAATCGACATAGGGCTGCAGACAGGCTACCCACAGCCGGGGGTCAACGGTTTTGTTTGCCCGGGCTGCCACGGATTTAGCAATGTACGACTGATCAACATTCGCTATGTTGGCGGAGGTGGTGCCCTGAGGAAAATAATGGCCCTGATTGAAGCCAAAACGGGCAATGTTCTTGGCGTGCGGAAACACGTTCGACCAGGCCGACGCGATGGGTGTGCCCGTAGGCCCGACGTAGGACGGAGCAATCAAGGTCCCGATCATGGAGCCCATCGACAAATCGACGCCACCATAGGTCATATCGACGTTCAGATTAAGCTCAACGACCGACTCGGCATTGAACTCGTTCTGGCCGTTGAACATATTTTTGTAGACGTCGAACGAAACCAGCGATTTGCCACTACTGGTAATTACGTTGCTCAGGTACGTTTTGGCGTTCGCCCAATCCTGGGTAAACACGTAAACTTTCCCCAGGAATCCTTTCACCCCCCAGCCCGTCACTTTATGTTTGTCGGTAGCTGCCGTCCAGGTCTGGGTGCCCAGCAGGGTTTCGGCGGCTTTCAGATCACTGATAATAAAATCCCAGTTTTGCCTAACCGTCGCGCGGGGTACCTGAGTGGCAGCCAGGTTGTCGGCCACGGTTGTGACGATGGGTACGCCCATTTTATCGCCACCTGCGCCATCCACAATAAACGTCTCCCCCCAGAACGTAGTCAGGTAGTAGTAATACCAGGCCCGCAGATAAAGTGCCTGCCCTTTAATCAGATTGACAGCGACCAGGTCCGTAGCCGAAGCAGTCTTGGCGACCCGATCAACACCAGCCAGCAACGTATTGGCCCGTTGTACACCCCGCCATAAATCGGGCCATATCTGGAGTAAAAAAGCATCGCTGGGCAGGGCGTTATTCTGGCCCATCTGAATCCAGTTGGGCGATCCCTGCCAGCTCAAGTCAGTCGTATGATCCCATAGATACGTACTGTAAGGACCAATTGCCCGGCCGAATATGCCGGTTGCATGCTGCGTTCCGTAAACACCCGTGAGGAGTTGTTCGAGGTCAGACACGGTAGCGGGGTAGCTGCTCGTCGAAATAGCCGTCGGGTTATCGACATCAACGAAACTATCTTTACAGGAGGCAAAACTCACCAGCAAAGCAAATAGCGATAATTTTAAGAATATGTTCATGATCGGAATAGCGTTGGAGGTTAGAAACTCAGGTTGATGCCCGCCGAAAGAAGCATTGTGCGTGGATAGGAATAGATGGTATCAATCCCCCGGGCCGTCGTCCCGTTTCGTCCCAGCACCTCCGGATCAAGCCCTTTATATTTGGTAAAGGTGAGTAGGTTCTGTCCCTGCACGTAGATTTTCAAATCCGAGATTTTCAGGGACTTCATGAGCGAATTGGGAATGGTATAACCGATCTGTAAATTCCTCAGTTTCAGGAATGAACCATCTTCCACGAAGTAGTCGGAAATACGACCGTAGTTGGCATTCGGGTCCCGCGAAAAAACACCCGCGGAACTGGTCGAACCCACCCGGGGCTGATCCGTCAGGCCATTCCCGTTAAAGAAAGAAGAATTGAAAATATCTCTCGTAGTATTGTAATCACCATACATGAACTGGGTAAAGTATTTGTTGCCGTTATACACGTCCACTCCCTGAACACCCTGGAACAGCGCCGTTAAATCCAGTCCTTTCCAACCCAGATTTAACGTAAACCCATAGGTCATTTTAGGCCAGGGGTTGCCAATGAACGTTTTGTCAGCAATGGTAATGCGTCCGTCTCCATTCACATCTCTGAACTTCAGATCACCCGCTGCGGTACCGGCATTCTGGTAATAAACACTGGTTGATCCGGCGGCTTTCTGCGCCTGCTCGTTCAACGTAGTGACATCGGCATTCGACTGAAAAATACCTTCCACCTGGTACCCATAAAACTGACTCAACGGATGGCCAACTTCGGTGCGGGCTGCGTTTCCGTCAAGGTCCTGTCCGGCCGCCCCGTCGGTGATCGGGTTGTTGTTCACCCCATCCAACTGTTTCACCAGGTTGCGGTTGAAAGCAGCATTCGCCGTAATGCCGTACGTAAAGGCGCCTGCTTTTCCCCGGTAATCCACCGCCAGTTCAAGTCCTTTGTTGCTCATCTGGCCAATGTTGGTATATACGGCCGAAGCGCCAAAACCCGCCGACAACGCCACCGGAACCTGATAAATCATGCCCTGCGTCTGGCGGCTATACCAATCGACGGTGATGTTCAGGGCATTTTTCAACAGCCCGATGTCCAGCCCGATATCCGTTTGAAGGACCGATTCCCATTTGATATTCTGATTGGCTAACTGAGCCGTCAGCGCGTAGCCTTTCGCACGGCTGCCGTCGGCTAATCCCTGGCTGTTCGTACCATTCGTTCCGCCATACGACGGCAGATACGTATACTGAGGGATGTTACTGGTGCTACCAAGTTTCCCGTAGCTGGCCCTTAATTTCAGGTTTGACAGGAACGTAACATTGTCCCGAATGAAGGCTTCCTCGTTCAGTTTCCAGCCGATAGAAGCCGATGGGAACACCCCAAATTTGTTCGTCGGGCCGAAGCGGTCCGAACCGTCCCGGCGGATGGTTGCCGTCAGCAGATATTTGCTCGCGTAAGTGTAGTTGATTCGCCCGAATTGGGAAAGAATACGCGTTTGCGGCAGTTCACCCCCGCTCGCTACGTAGCTACTGGGGTTGGTGGCCAACCCTAAGTTATATGTTACGTAGGGGAATCCCTGCGCCGATGCGGTTAAGGTGCTCCAATCTGATTTATATGACTCATAACCAGCCAGCGCTTTGAACTCGTGCTGACCAACGGTTTTAGCATATGTCAACACGAAATTGGCCGTTAGATTACGCTTATTGTTGACGTCGCGGCTTAGCGATGCAACGCGGTTGGCAACAATGCCATAATCATAAGCCTCATTAAATTTGTAATTCTTATCGCTGTAAATCGAAGCACCGAACGTAGTCCGGAAATTCAGTCCCGGAATGATCTCCCAATCGGCATATACGTTGCCTTCCAGCGCATACGTCTGGTTCAACTGGTGATTCATATACTCCTGCCCAACCAGGTTGGGTCCCCCAAAATAGTTGCCTGTTTTAGCCCAGCCACCATAGATATTTGTCGGGTCGTAGATAGGCACGACCGGCGCTGACCGAAAGGGCAACGTAGTAGAGACCACCGGATTGGTGCTGGTCATCCAGGCATAAAGGGTTTCCCCTACCCGGATCTTTTTGTTCAGTTTGAAATCCGAATTGGAGCGAAGGCCGTAGCGTTCAAAATAGTTATCGATGAACGTACCACCTTCTTTCTGATAGTTGGCCGACAGGTAATAATTGCTTTTCGCCGAAGCCCCTGACAGTGAGAGCGAATAACTCTGCTCAATACCATTGCCATATAAATCCTTCACCCAGTCGTTATCAGGCAATTTTGCGGGATCACCCCAACTGTTGGTCGCCACACCGAAGGCTGTTTTCGCAGTGTAGTAATCGGCCGTATTCAGGAGTTTATACTGATGGAGAGGTTTCCGGACGCCGTAATAGGCATTGAAATTTACGCTCATTTTATCCATCGTAGTACCCCGTTTCGTTGTCACCAGAACGACGCCACCAGCCGCCTGGGCTCCATAAATAGCGGCAGCGCTGGCATCTTTCAGAATCTCGATGGATTCGACATCCTGCAGGTTGAAGTTGTTGCCCGACGACATCCGTATGCCATCAACGATATACAGCGGAGCCATGCCCCCAATGGAACCAACGCCCCGGATCACAATGTCGGAGCTGGCCCCCGGCGACCCGTCATTGCGGGTTACCTGCACGCCCGCAGCCCGCCCCTGCAAGGCTTCGTTAATGCTACGTACCGGCAGGCTCTTTACTTCTTCCGCCTTTACAGACGAGATTGAGCCCGTCAGATCCGACCGTTTTTGCGTACCATAACCCACGACGATCACTTCATTGAGGTTTTTGGTATCGGTCGCCAATCGTACGTCCAGGTCACTACGATCACCCACCGTAACTTCCTGGCTTATATAACCTACAAAACTGAATACCAGTGTGGCATCACCGGTGAGCAAGGTCATTTTGTATTGCCCGTTGGCGTCGGTAGTAGTGCCGCGCGTCGTTCCTTTTACAATAATACTCACGCCAGGCAGCCTGGCACCGGCTTCATCAGACACACTTCCCGATACAGTGCGGTCGTTAACAGCCTCATCCTGTGTGGGGGGAAGCACGTCAATCCCCTTCGGAATGGACTCCTGATTCAGGATGATCTGCCGACCTTTCACGTAGTACCCTACGCTAAGTGGTTGTAACAGGTTGTCCAGAATTTCACCCAGCCGCTGGTTCGTGGCGTTTAATGATACGTGGTTTTTCAACTGCACAAGCGCCGACCGGTAGGCAAACCGGACGTCGGCTTGTTTTCCCAGTTGGTTAAGCAGCGATTTTATGGTCAAATTATCGGCCTGCAGGGTAACACGCTGATCCATAACTTGCTGTGCTTCAACCGGACGGGCCGTAGCCAGACCGGCGATAATAGCCGCCAGTAGTACCTGATAGACAGTAAATTTCATAAGGCTACACAACAGACTAAGCGGTTGTCGAAGTTCTTTCATACTTTTGCTTGTTTTTTGGCTATTTACGATTAGGAATGGGCAAAGAACCCCCAGCCTCATCATGGATGAGGGTCTCAAGAAGGGTGTACTTAGAGCCAGTGATGCCGGAATCATCACTGGCTTTTTTTGTAAAAAATGGACTAATGCTTCATAGGCAATACGTAGTAGGGTAAGGATTTCAGACTATTTACGGCAATTACTTACAGCCTTTACTGTTGATGACAACCTGGCCATCCAGCACTTCGTAGGTCGCGCCAATGGTTTGACATACGACATCCAGCCGCTCAAGCAGGCTTTCGTTGGTAAACGTGAGGTTCACCAGGCAAGCCGACAAATCATCTTCATTATAAAGAAGTTTTACGCCATACGTTCGTTCAATAGCTGCGAAGACTTTGCCAACGGGAGCGTCCTCGAATACCTGCTCCCGGCTGACCGTTTCGGGCATGATGGCGGCTGGTTTCTCGACCAGTGCCTTCATCAGTTGATGATCCCCCAGCTTGTAGATCATTTGCTGATTCGGGGTCAAAATAATGCCCTGAATCCGGCGCAAACCCGACTGTTGGGCTTTTTCAAAATCCTGTTGGGTATACACCGAAACCTGTCCAGTACGTACGGTTACGATTACATTCTTTTCGCTTTCAAAAGCACGCACCAGAAAGGTGGTCCCCAATACTTTCGTGACGGTTTGGTTGGCATAGATCAGGAAAGGCTTCGCCGGATTTTTCACTACGTCGAAGAAGGCTTCCCCATCCAGGTACACCACCCGGTTAGTGGCCTTGAACTGAGCCGGATAGCTCAATCGGCTTTTGGGTCGCAGGGTTACGGCGCTCCCATCGGAGAGTAAGATGTTGACAACATGGTTGCTGGTATTGACCGTTTCCTGAAGCGGAACCTGGGCTATTTTTGTTAATTGGGCATACGATTCAGCGGCCACCCGTCGATTGACACTCCCGTAACGCCAGAGACCAAAACCAACCAGGATGAGCACAGCTGCAACGGACGCCCATCGCCACTGCGAAATCCGTTGACCCCATGGTATACTGGGCGTATCAGTTGCTTCAGCCTCCCGGCGTTCGGCTGCGTTCCTGACCAACCGACGTAGTTCGCTCGTTAGTCGCGCGTCAGTGGCGTCATCCTGATAGTGATCGTTCAGGGCCCGCACCAGTTCCTGTGCCTGACGAACAACATGAACCCGGTCCGGATGCAGCGTCAACCACTGCTCCCAAAAAGCGGTTGCTTCTGGAGACGTACCGGCTGTCCACTGGCGAAATGATTCGTCAAACAGAAAATCCTCGATCTTGTACGTCTTGTAATCCATGTCGGAGCAACTAGCACAGGTGGCTTCTATTTCTATAGTGCTGTTTCTTGCCGGACAATACTCAGGAAATTGTAAAAAAATTTTCGACTAGAGTGCAATTTATCAGAATGGCTCGTTGCTGAGAGCCAACAACAGCAACGACATGAGTAAATTCGGCGACCACTGGCTTCGAAGTTCTTTAAACGTCCGATAAAGCAGATTGGCTACGCTTTGCCGTTCCATGCCCAGTATCTGCGCGATTTCATGATTCTCCAGATTCTGGTAAAACCGCAGATATAGTACTTCCTGCTGGCGTTTGGTGAGGCCAGCCATTAGTTGATGCAGCAAGCGCTGCTGCTCCGTATGTAGCTCTTTAGTAATTATTTCTTCTTCGATCGAGCCGGAGAAGGGCAGGCTAACCGATTCGAATTCATCTATATGAACCGGGAATTGATGCTCCCGTACTTTGAGCAATTTATACCGTAATGCTTTTAATAGGTATGTTTTTACAAAAACAGCATTGCCAATTGTGGCCCGGTGATCCCAAATCTCCAGAAACAGATCCTGAATGGTATCCCAGACCAACTCAGCGTCGGTCGTTAACCGCAAACCGTAATTATAGAGGCCTGGATAGTGTACGCGTGCCAACTCACCCAAAGCCCGTTCGTCTCCGGCTTTGAAGCGTTGCCATAGCTCCTGATGAGCCAGTTGTCTGTAATCAGTCGACGTAAAACGTTCCAAGGATGTGATGGCCTTAGTGCACTAACACTAAAGATGTCAAGTATACTATTATATTGATCAAATGTTATATTTTTTTGATTGTAGCCGTAAGAGCGCTATGACGTAAATTAGTAAATCTACAGATCGTGGTGGATCGGGTACCATTCTTTTGAAACAAATCCGTTTGAACGGGTTGCCTTTCAGTGTGACTTCATATTGTTTTTTAATGTCTAACAATCAGTATCAAATACCACCTGTCCTGCGTGTGCATTCACATGATAATAAATCAAAAAAACCACAACCATAGCCTTATATTTATCATACATTTAGCGCAGTTAAACTTATTTAATAGGGCTAAGTTAATCTTATTAAGCGTGGCAGTGTAATAAAAAAAGTAGAATTAGAAGTTTCAGCTACCTCATAATCAGACTTCGGCTATGGTACTTTTCTTCACCGCTTTACACGAAAAAAAGAAAATAAAAATATTTTCTTTTCAACCCGGCACACTAGAACTCGGTTTAGACTTAATAAACATTGTTAGTGCGCAGGGTGACGCCATTCTTAGTGCACACATCGTTGATGAAAATGGTGCAACCGAGATTCCACTGGACGCATTTGATGGTACCGCCTTTTCGGCCCCTATGCAGGCATTGGAAAAACAGTGGAAAAAGCTTTTAAAGAAACCAGCTAAGCCTGTCATAAGCCGGCATACACAGGAGCTTATTAGCTTACTCCATAAGAAAATCAAGATTCATACGGGTATGATCGCTAATCTCGACTCAACTATTGTTCGGCTGGAAGCTCTTCTGGTTCAAGCAGATAAGATAGGGAGCGCCCGGCTGCTTAATCACTACACAACCCTGATTCATAAGTACCAACAAGTCCTTGCCAAAGCACGAAGCGAGCAAAAACTATCTATAGATAAGCTTCGTCTTCTGGAGCAATCCTAAACACAGTCTATCTGAGTACCCAGCCTCCACCCGCAGGCGGTAAAGTATAAACTGGACAAAGATCCAGTTTGTATAAGCTATCAATTGGTAGCCATCAGTAAAAAAAGCCCTTGTTTGCTCTTTCTACGCTATCTTTTAGTGGGGTAATCCTGCAACCTGGCGAAAGAAAGACCCCTTCAGACGTATCTTCGCCGGAGATTTCAGAAAAATAAACATCCGTTTGGGCAAGTAGTCTGAACGGATTGACTTTTTCTATTTGTCATTCAAGCTGCTGATCTGTCGGTAACATCAATAAATATTACGTATGATCAACTTACGTATCAACGGCCGAATCTGGCTGGAAACATCAGAAAGTGAGCGCTTTATAGGGATCGGCCGCATGGACTTGATGGAACACATTCAACGTACCGGCTCTATCAATCAGGCAGCCAAAGCCATGAATATGTCCTATAAGCGGGCCTGGGATCTAGTTAGCTCGCTCAACCGACTTGCCGAACAACCGCTGGTTAGCACCCAAACCGGGGGTGACAAAGGCGGTGGCGCTACCCTTACTGCCGAGGGCATTGCTTATTTAACCTATTACCGGGGATTGCAAGATCGATTCAGGCAGTTTATAGCTGCCGAAGAAAGGCATGTTCCTCACTAACTGAACCAACTCGCTCCATTACTCTCTCAAGTATATGACAAAATTTATCTGGTCTTTGTGCATAGTACTCACAACATTTATTTCTAGTGTAAAAAGTCAGACGCCCGGTCATTTTTCGGGTACGATCACCGATCAACAATCGCTTGGCATTCCGGGTGCCTTTGTCTATTTATTGAACACTAACCTGGGAGCCTCTACCAATGAGCAGGGGAAATTTACGATCTCAAATGTTCCAGCGGGCCAATACACCCTGAATGTGAGTGCCGTAGGCTTTGCTACGGTTAATCAAACCGTTACGTTCACCAATGACAATCAGGCCATCACTCTCCAACTTGCTGAAGCGTCGAATCGATTGGACGAAGTGACGGTTTCGGCCCAAAAAGTTGAAGAGAACCCACAAAAGCTCCCGTTCAGTGTATCGACCCTGTCGTCTAAACAGGTTCAGGACTATCGATTATGGAACAGCAAAGACCTTACGGCCCTGATACCGAATTTGTACTCGGCCAATCCTGGTGATGGTCGCAACGTAACGTCCATTCGGGGCATCACCACTACGTCCTACGACCCAACGGTTGCTACGTATATTGATGGCGTTAATCAGTTTAGCCTGGACACCTATGTCGCTCAACTCCTCGATATTGAGCGAATTGAGGTACTTCGTGGTCCACAGGGGACGCTTTACGGACGCAATGCCATGGGCGGGGTGATTAACATCATCACCAAGCAACCAGACAATAAAACGCGGGGCTTTGTCGAACTCAATTATGGCAGTTTCGGCCAGCAGCGGTACAGCGCCGGTCTGCGAACTCCGCTGGTAAAGAACCGGTTGTTTCTGGGCGTATCGGCGTTATACGGTCAGCAGGAAGGTTTCTATACGAATGTGTTTGATCAGTCCAAATTTGACCGGTCGCACTATGTCATGGGAAATTATTATTTGAAGTATATGGCCAGCCCAAACTGGACATTAACCCTGAATGTAAAACACAACGCCAACCGGAATCGGGGTTCATTCCCGTTAGCCTCAAGCCCTAACGACGCTTTTGCCGATCCATTTACGGTCAATCAGAATGCCGTCGGCCAGTTGATCGATAATATTTTCAACACGTCTTTATCGGTAAATCATTCCGGGAAAGCGCTCACCTTTACCTCCCAAACAGCTTATCAAGCCAATTATCGCTATTACGACCACCCGATTGACGGTGATTTTTCGCCAATTGACGGGGTGACGATCGTCAACGATTACGGTAAAAAATGGAATAACGTACAGGTTGGCACGCAGGAGTTTCGGTTCACCTCGCCTGCCAGCTCAACATCGGCCTTTCACTGGATTGCCGGTACGTATGCTTTCTACCAGGATAACCCAACGAAACTAGGCACTCATTTTGGTAAAAACTCCGACCAGTTGGGTGCGCCGTTTCCTTTTTTCACCAGCCTCAATACCAATAAAGGCACGAGTGTTGGTGTGGCCTTTTACGGACAGGGAACGTATGCTCTTACCCCCAAACTGAAAGCAACCCTTGGCCTTCGGTATGATTATGAGCACAAAAAGCAATCCGTTCTGGGCGAGTTTCAACTGGATGGCGACGCAATACAGGTGACCCGGCCCGACACCTCATCGACAGCTAATTTTAAAGCCTTTTCGCCTAAAGTCAGCCTGTACTACCAAGTCACCGACAATCATCAGGTTTATGCTACCTATAGTCGGGGATTTCGGGCGGGCGGCATCACGCAACTTTCATCCGATCCGTCGCAGCCACCTTTGTATGCATACAAACCGGAGTACAGTAATAACTTCGAGATTGGGCTGAAGAATACGTTCTGGAACAATCGAATCCGGTTGAATCTCGCAGCTTTTTACACACAGGTGCAGGATGCTCAAGTCCCCACGCTGATCTTGCCCGATGCGATAACCATTACCCGAAATGCCGGGAAATTAGATAGTAAAGGGGTTGAAATTGAGGTGCAGGCAACGCCCGTAAAAGGACTGGAAATAGCGTATCAGGCAGGCTATACGGAGGCTACATACGGGGCGCTCAATCTGGCTTCGAACGGCGAAGCGGTGAATTTAGCAGGCAATCGACAGATATTTACGCCGGACGCAACTTCCATGATTGCCATACAATACGGTTATTCGTTAGGCGGGGCTCAGCAACTCCGGTTACTTGCCCGGGGAGAATTATACTACGTGGGAAAACAGTACTTCGATCTCACCAACCTGATATCCCAGGATGGTTACGGGGTAATAAACACCCGAATCGGCCTCTCGTCCCGACACGCGGAGTTATTTGTCTGGGGACGCAACCTGAACAACAAAACCTATATCGACTACGCGTATAATTTTGGAGCGGCTCATTTAGGCAACCCCAGAACGTACGGCATTACATTGCGGAGTAATTTTTAGTAAGGAGTCCATGTGTTTGTCATTCCTCCTTTGACGGAATGACAAACACATGGACTCCTTACTTCCGGTGGCTTTCCAGGAAGTTCTCAATGCGGTCCATGGCTACGTTTAACTCATCGATTGTGGGTAAGCAGACAACCCGAAAGTGATCGTTATCAATGTAATTAAAGCCGTTTCCGGCCACTACCAGCACTTTCTGCTCGGTCAGCAGGTTGTAGACAAAATCGTCATCGTCAGTAAATCGAAACTGACTTAGGTCAATTTTCGGGAAGATATACAACGCTCCTTTTGGCTTCACACAGGTGATGCCCGGAATGGCCGTCATACGATCGTAAGCCAGCATCATTTGCTTGTACAGACGACCCGTGGGCATCACTAAGTCATTGATACTCTGATAGCCACCAAGTGCCGTCTGGATAGCGTACTGCGTAGGTACATTGGCGCAAAGGCGCATACTTGCCAGCAGCGTCAGGCCCTCGATGTAGGATTTAGCCCGATGTCGCGCTCCGCTCAGAATCATCCAGCCGCCCCGAAAACCAGCCGCCCGGTAGTTCTTCGACAAGCCGCCCATGGTGATACACAGCGTATCATTCACCATTTTAGAAATGGGAAAATGTACTGCTCCGTTGTACAGAATCCGGTCGTAGATTTCGTCGGAGAAGACAATGAGTTTATGCCGTTCGGCGATGCGGGCAATGCCTTCCAGCACCGCTTTATCATACACAGCCCCGGTCGGATTATTCGGATTGATCACCACGATGGCTCGCGTTCGGGGCGTGATTTTACGTTCCAGATCGGCGAGGTCGGGGTTCCAGTCGGAGGCTTCATCGCAGACGTAGTGAACAGGTTTTCCGCCACAAAACGCAACGGAAGCCGTCCAGAGTGGATAGTCGGGCGATGGAATTAGCACTTCATCGCCTTCGTTGAGGAGCGCCTGCATTGACAGCATGATCAGTTCGCTAACCCCGTTTCCAATGTAAATATCGTTGATGGTAATGCCCGGCAAACCGATGTTCTGCGTGTGGTGCATGACGGCTTTTCGAGCCGCAAACAAACCCCGGGAGTCGGAATACCCCTGCGCGTTGCGGATGTTCAGAATAATATCGTGGACAATTTCGTCGGGGGCGTCGAACCCGAACGTAGCCGGGTTACCGATATTCAGACTGATAATTTTGTATCCCTGACTCTCCAGTTCCAGTGATTTTTCGTAAACCGGACCTCGAATATCATATTTAAGGTGAGTAAGTCGGTCGCTTTTAAGAATTTCCATTTCAGGCACTTCTACTTCTATGCACGCTAATTCCATGGCACAAAAGTACGGAACTGTTGGGTAATTCAAGGAAAGATGTCAAATCAATACGTTGCCCGACCACCTGAGATATCATAGATAAATCCGGTAGAAAAGCTGTTTTCGGGCGACACGATAAAACTGGCCATAGCTGCCACTTCCTCGGCTTCTCCCAAACGGCCCATCGGAATTTTGGCCGTCATGTAGGCTAATTGTTCAGGAGCGGTATTGGCGTTCATCGCCGTTCGGATGACGGCCGGCGCCAGCCCATTGATGGTAATACCAGCAGTGGCGTATTCTTTGGCGACGGCTTTGACCAGACCTATCACGCCCGCTTTACTGACCGAATAGCCCACCATGCCTGGGTTGCCTTCTTTCCCGGCAATGGAGGCAATCAACAGAATTCGTCCGTATCGTTGTGGAGCCATGTGGGTTACGGCATACTTTGTCATCAAAAAACTACCCAGCAGGTTGACCGCGCAGACCTGCTCAAAATCGGCGGTAGCGTAGGCGGTAATGTTCGTACTCGTTGGCCCGACAATCCCAGCCGAATGAACCACTACGTCGATTGACCCAAAATCGGCAACTACTTGATTAATAGCGTTTCTGACCTGCTCTTCCTGGGAAACATCCACGGAATAAGCACGAACGTTGATGTTCATCGCCATCAGTTCACCGACTGTACTATCCAGCAAGTCGGTGTTTCGGTCGAACAGTGCTAATGAGGCACCTTCAGTGCCTAACCGACTGGCAATGGCTTTACCCAGTCCCTCAGCTCCTCCGGTCACGATCGCAACCTGATTGGTATAACGGCCGGGGAAACTAGTAGGTGCATTCATAGAGGATTCTAAGTGAGCTATTTATTCCAGGTTGTCACTACGTAGCATTCTTATTCTGAAATCAATACTTCCTTTCCGGTATTGACCCCAACTCGTTCTATCTTTCCAACCAGGAATATATAGGAACAGGCTCCAACCAGACCCAGTGTGCCAACAAAAACCAGTGCCGGTTTAAAATTACCTCCCTGAACCAGGTAGCCAATTACAATTGGCACGACAATAGAGGCCAGATTGCCCATGAAATTGAAGATGCCGCCTGTTAGCCCGATCAGGTGCTTTGGCGATAAGAGCGACACAAAAACCCAGGAAATAAGTGCCATACCATTACCAAAAAAGGCCAGTGCCATAAAAAAAATTATCAGGGCTGTATTGTTGGTATAATTGGCACCGATGATGCTCATCGACAACAGCATACCGACAATAATGGGCGTCTTACGGGCCATACCGACCGATTTCCCCTGCCGAACCAACCGATCTGAGAGGAAACCGGACAAGAGCAGCCCGACACAGGCAGCCAGAAATGGCACCGAAGCCAGATAGCCGGACTTGATAAACCCTAAATGCCGGTAATCAACCAGGTATTTTGGGAACCAGGTCAGGAAAAACCACAGCATAGCATTGACGGCAAACTGACCAATATAAACTCCCCATAAGGTCTTGTGGGAAATGACCTGTTTCAGGTTCTCCCATTTCCAGATGTTGATTTGGGCAGCACCCGGTTTCTTACCTCTGAACAGGCCGCCCCCTTCTTCGATATACGTTAGTTCGGCCTGATTTACACCCCGATGGTCAAGCGGATCACGATAAAAAACATACCAGACAATACCCCATAGCAACCCAATTATTCCGGTTCCGATAAACAAACCCTGCCATCCGGCATACTCTTGAACCCTAAACAAAATTGGCGTTAAAAACGCCAGGCCGATAAACTGACCTGATACATATAGCGCGATAGATGAGGTCCGTTCGTTTTCGGGAAACCAGCTCGTCACGATTCGGTTGTTAATCGGATAAGAGGGTGCTTCAAATGCCCCCGTGGCTAAACGGAGAGAAAAGAGAGCGGCAAAACCTTTTATAAACCCCTGGCAGACGGTCACGAGCGACCAGGTAATTAAACAGAAGGCGTATAAAACGCGCGGCCCAAACCGGTCAGCAATTAAGCCCCCCGGAATTTGCAAAGCCGCATACGTCCACCCGAAGGCCGAAAAAATATACCCTAATTCGACCGTCGATAGGTTCAGATCTTTACTCAGGGCAGCCCCGGCAACCGAGATATTACTGCGATCCAGGTAATTAATAACCACATTCACAAAGACGAGGGCTAACATCCCATATCGGGCACGGGTCGGCTTACTGCTGCTTGATGGCTCCATTTTCGGATTAGGGTTTCGGTTTGCAGGTTGTGCTTATCGCGCTGTCCAGCCACCGTCGACGGTGAGCATGGAACCGATCATAAACGAAGCGGCATCGCTGGCCAGGAAAATGGCGGCACCCTGAATTTCGCGCAACAAGCCCCAGCGACCCAGAGCGGTAGCCCCGACCACAAACTTTTTACCTTCTTCGGTATCGGCAATCGGCAGGTTCATTTCGGTTAAGAACGGACCCGGGCAAATGGCGTTGACATTAATAGTAAAGGGCGCCAGTTCGAGCGCCAAGGCGCGGGTCATCTGCACAACGGCGCCTTTGCTGGCCGTGTAGGGTGTCCGGTTAGCCAGCCCAACCAGACCGAGGGTACTGGCCAGATTAATAATGCTTCCCCGCCCCGCCTGTTTCATGAATGGTATCACGGCCCTGGAGGCAAGCCAGGTCCCGGTGACATTCACATCTATTACCTTCTTGAAATCATCGGCAGTCAATTCGTCGATAGCCCCCCGAATGTTGATGCCTGCACTGTTGATCAGAATATCGATTCGGCCAAACGCGTCGATAGCGGCCTGCGCCATCGCTTCCGTTTGCGCCTGGTTGGTGATGTCGGCACTAAACGCAATCGCTTTTACGCCATAATCATCAGCCAGCTCCTGTGCAGCCTGTGCGCCTTCATCGGCGTTTCGGTTGACCAGCATGACGTTGGCCCCCGCCGATGCCAGCCCGGCGGCCATTGCTAAACCAAGTCCTTTGGAGCCACCGGTAATAATGGCTGCCTTTCCCGTTAAATCAAATTGTTTAATTCCAGGTAGTATTTCTTGACTCATTCGTATACTCGATAGTTTGTTTGGCTATTTCATTCCCAATTTCTCCTTACTGTAGTTCAGGCAGGCGACAATGTTCTCTTCTTCAAGGGCAAGTTTGGCTTCGGGCGTCAATTGGGAAACTCGGGGAAGTCCACCCGGATATTTATGCTCCCGAACGGTTCGGAGCATTCGGGCCAGTTCAGGAGCTGGCATAGCGCGGAAGGTTTCCCAGTACGCATTCGTCAAACAGGGGATTTCCAGCGGGTCCCGCGTGATCATTTCCAGGCTGAACGTACCGGCCGGATTATGTTTTCGGCAGAGTTCGACCATTTTTGGCAGATCCAGCATACCTTTTCCCATGGGCACTTCCGAGAGCAAAAATCCATTGGGATATTCTTCAACCGCCATGTCTTTCACGTGCGTACTGAACACATAGGGTGCCAGCGTTTGAACAACCTGCATCGGATCTTCCAGTAACGCCATGCTATTACCAAAATCGAGGGTTACACCAATCCACTCACTATTAACCTGTTTCAGCAGATTTACCAGGTCGGGAGCCAGCCAGTCTTTATGGTTCTCGACCCCCAGTTTGACTTTGTGCTTGCGAAGCACCGGTTCGGCCAGCTGTAGTGACGCCAAAGCGCTCTTCTTCAAATCCTCGAAGGCTTCGGGCGAGTGATACGTCTCATACCGCCGTCCGCTCGAACAGACCGTACGTAGCACCTGCGCACCGGCTTCCCGGGCATTAACGACATCCTGTTCAAATTTCGACACATCGTCCGCTTTTTTGGGTAAGCCAATCGACCCTTCCAGATACAGGCCCAGCTTCTCCCGCTCATCACGTACCTTTTTCGCAAAATCAGTTGACCAGCCATTGACGATTACCTGCACACCACCCGCGCCGAGTTGATGGCAATGATCCAGCAGTTCAATGGCATTAGTAAAAGCTGGATATTTTTTACTGTCTACTTTCGAATTCCAGCGACTCCAGTACGAGTGAACAACAATGCCCATCCGCTTGTCCACCAGGACATCAGGTACCGCTGGAAACGACAGCGCTAGTGCTCCAGCCGCAGTTTTTTGTAAAAAATCCCGTCTATCCATTAAGGTAAGGGTCAAGCATTGTAGGAAGGGTTGGTACTCATATTGAAGCTGTTTAAAATTTTATTCTTGGCAGTAAGTCAATCAAAAATGAATACGTTTCTGTCACTCCAGTTTATTTGTCAATCCGACGTCAGGAGGAATCTTCGGGTGGTCATTTTTTTGTTCTTCGCGAAGATTCCTCGTGACGTCGGAATGATAAACAAAAAAATGTTGCCATGGACAATCTGGGACAGCTTCATTATTTCACGCTGGCAGCCTGATTATCGGTCATATACTTATTCAATTCTTTGGCCGTCCAGGGTACAACCCGGCCTTGTGCTGTCACGCGGGTCATGCCCACGGTACGTTTCCCAATGGGACCGCCGTTATTGCCCCATTCATTGCGGATATACATCAGAATGGACGTGATCGACGTATCGTCCATCGTCGAATGCGAAGGCATAACCGGGAGGATATCCGGGGCGTCGTAGATCCGTTTATTGATTTCGATTGGCCCTTCCATGCCGTGCAGCAGGATAAGCGCTAACCGTTTTTCGTCGCCCACTACCCATTCGGAGCCGATGAGGGGCGGACCGAATCGAGCCAGACCAGCCCCGTCGGTGCCATGACAACCCGAACACGTATTCAGATAAAGCTGCCGCCCCGACGCAAATAGTTTTTGTTCCTCGTCGTTCAGCAAACTTTTTTTCACGACGCTACTTTTTGCTGTCATATGGCCCGGCCATTCAAACATGGCGTCCAGCGTAGCCAGGCGGTTTGGATCAACTTTATGACTTGACTGGGTTAACAGGCTGGGAGCCGATGCTAGTTTAATCGGCTTCGCTTTGCTACTGCTTCCGGCAATCGACATGCTGGTGAGAATCGCTTTTTCCTGCCAGGCCAGGGGTTCCTTATGGGAGTCAACCAAGGCCAACAGCGCGGTCAATTCAGCGGGGTTGCGCTTCTTCACAATCGACGTCGTCAGCATCTCCATGAAAATTTCTTTCGGTGGCTCACTCGTTTGCCACTGTGGTGATTTCATCAGCCGCTGCAAAAAGGCAAACTCCTGGTTTTGCAAGCTACTCATGGCCGCATCCCGAATTAAGGCCGATTCGCCGTACTTCCCGACAATGTTTGCCAGCAGTTGCTGAGCGACCGACTGATCAAGAACGCCAGCCGTGAATGTCATCTGAAGGATTTGTTCGATCGGGGCTTTGGCCCATCGGTTAGCCAGTTGCTCGCCCAACTTCGCCCGAACGGTTTTATCCGCTTTGGCAAACGGCTCAAGCAGCCGGATAGCCGTCGTACCAACAAGTTCATTCGGATCGGACACCAGGCTCAGCAACGTAGCAGCATTGCTTAGTTTCAGGCCATCCAGCGTCCACAACGCATGAAAGCGGCCTAACTCAGAAGTGCCTTTTACCGCCAGATTCGTCAGGGCCGAACCGATTTTGGTATCATTCCGCTCGATTAACAACCGTTGTGCCATATCCCGATGCCAACCATCCGGACTCGACAATTCCGCAACGAGCTCATCGGGTGACGCATCAGACAATTTTTTCACTTTCTGTGTCTTCCAGTTCTCTGGCACAATGCGCCAGATACGACCCCGATTAATGGGTTTATCCAGGTCGCGGGACAGAGTTTGCTCTTTCAGGTAAGGCGTTACGTAAGCTTTATGCTGAATAAGCCCCCGATACATGTCAGCGATGTAGAGTGCGCCATCGGGTCCGGTGGCGATGTGAACCGGCCGGAATCGCTCGTCGGTTGACGCCAGAAATTCGGTGCCGGGGTGCGGGTCATGAGCGGCAATCAGTAGCTCCTTATCTTCTACGACATTGCGCTTGACCAGATTTCCGGCGGGTTCGCAAACGAAAACATTCCCGTAATAATCTTTAGGTAGTGCCGTTCCCCGGTAGAAAAGTGGCGAACAGGCCGCCGTGAATTCCCGCAAGTGACCTTCTTTATCCAGCGTACCGGGTATGTAGCCCCGGTTAACTGCCGGGTTGGGACGGATAGGGTACACCCGCCGATCAAGTGTCACGCCGTAATCAATGCCGGTAGTTGGCTTGTGATTTTTGTTGCGGGACAGGTAATTCGGTGGAACCAGATCGGCGTGAAGCTGCGACCAGTTGTAGTTATAATACAAACGGCCTCTGTCGTCATGACTGATCCCCCACTGCCCACGAAACTCTGTCGAATCACGTAGCCATTTGCCATCTACCAACTTATACCGAAGACGCGCCTTGGCATTGTAAAACCAGTTGTCCATCCCCCGCAAGAGGCCGTTTGGTGCATGTTCGGGGAGCCCTTCGCCAGCATAGTGCGCGTCTACAACAGTTTTGGTATCGGCTTTCAAATCACCATTGGTGTCCTGGGTGAGCCATAAAGCACCATTCTCAGCGACAAGGGCGCCCCCTTTGACTAGCGCAATCGCCCTGGGCATGACCAGACTGTCGAGATAGATTTTACTGACATCCATCTGCCCGTCGCCATTGGTATCTTCCAGCACTGATATACGCCCCACACGTTTGTCTTCTCCATTCCCGTCGACATCCGGCATGAAACCCCGCATTTCGACGACCCATAAGCGGCCATTTTCATCGAACGTGAACACCACAGGATCTTCAACCATGGGCTCAGATGCGACTAGCTGAACTTTCAAACCCGGTTCGAGCTGGAACGTAGCGGCTTCTTCGGTTGGGGTTCTGGCTGGAGACGGTCCTTCTCCGGTCAGTGTATTTCTAACGTTGGCTTTAAAGCTCAGGAAGCCCACAAGGCTGGCACTTAACAGGTAGGTAACGTATCGATGCTTAAGCATGAGTCATGACTAGCATTATTGGTAAGAGACGTTGGTCAAGCAACTTACCTATAAGGGTTGTTTAAATTAAATTATACTCAGTCAGGTAAGGTATTGTCAGGTTAAAATTCCTGACGACGTCCACTACCTGTACTTCCCACCTCCCAGTCACTTCGTCTGGCAGGTATTGGAAAGCGCACGTTCTGCCCGGATTGATTCTTCTCAGCCCTTCCTTGAAACGATGCAAATTAATCCCCGAGCCTGTTTTAACTTCTAAAAACAGGCCCAAGTCGACCGTTTTTGTCCTGCTGAGGCACGAAGCATCTTTGCTGTATCGCCGGAGCAATAACCGAAACACTATTGGCTCACCCGAAGATGCTTCGTACCTCAGCATGACAAAAATTCATTCATTATAAACGTTTAAACTGGTTCTACCCATTGATTTCTAAAAAATAATTTCAAAAAATATTTTCATTAAAAAGAGGTTAAACCCTATTTCTCGGGCTCTTACCAAGTAAGGGTAACTGACAATTAAATCTTCAAAAAGTGATGAAATACGCTATTTATAGCATTCATGGCTTTATGTAGGATCGGCCAGATGAGCAGGCTAACGGCTTGTCTATGAAGGAAGTTATCAGTTTCCTTGAATTTCTTTCCCCTCATTCCTTAAACCCTTATTTCGTATGCAACACTTTTTAGTAACAACCGGGCGACGCATCCTATGGCTGGGTTGTCTCCAGTTTGCGCTTTTCCCACTTACAGCCACCTATGGCTCGACTCCACCTTTGCCAACCCGGACTGCACTCACCCCACCAGAGACCAGCGAGCAACCCGCCGACCGGACAATCTCGGGTACGGTTATCGATGAATCTGGGGCTGGTTTACCCGGCGTATCCGTCGTGGTGAAAGGCACACAAAAAGGCACAGTGACCGATAAAGACGGAGCCTACCGACTGTCAGTCCCCGATGGGGCCTCAACATTGACCTTCAGCTTTGTTGGTTACGTAGCGCAGGACGTAGCGGTGAGTAATCAGACAGCGGTGAATGTTACGTTGAAACCCGAGACAAAGTCACTGGATGAAGTTGTCGTGGTGGGGTATGGAACCGCCCGGAAAAGAGACCTCACGGGCGCGGTGACGTCCGTAACGGCTAAAGATTTTAATAAAGGCAACTTCACCTCCCCCGATCAATTGATTCAGGGTAAGGTTTCGGGGGTGCAAATTATAAACAACAGCGGCCAGCCAGGGGGAGCCGCCACGGTCAAGATTCGGGGCAACTCGGCCATTACCGGTAGCGGCCAGCCCTTATACGTAGTGGATGGTATTCCGCTGGACAACCGATCAGCCCGGCCGGGTTTGAATGCGAACGGCCTGGGAAACACGCCCGGCGGCAACCCACTGAATTTTTTAAACCCGGCCGATATCGCAAGTATCGATGTATTGAAAGACGCGTCGGCTACGGCCATATACGGGTCGCGGGCCGCCTACGGGGTTGTCATCATCAATACCAAACGGGGTCAGGCGGGTCAGGCGAAAATTGACGTCGGCCTGAACACGGGCGTGGCGTCCATCTTCCGGAAAATCAACGTATTGAATGCGGATCAATACCGGGAAGCGATAAAATACTACGGAGTCAGTGCGCTGAATGACCGGGGTGGCAACGTCGATGCTTTTGATGCCATTTTGCGAAATGGGTTGCAGCAGAACTATACCCTGGCCGTTAGCGGAGGCAACGAAAGCGGAAAATACCGATTGTCGGCGGGTTATTTGAACCAGGAGGGCATTATCAATAAGACCGGTTTCAAAAAATATACGGCTAATTTCACGGGCAATCTAAAATTTTTAGAAAGCAAACGACTGGGGTTAGACATGACCGTTAATTCCAGTCAGTATATAGAAGACATTGCCGCCATCACCAACGATGCCGGCTCAAATGGTAGCTTAATCGGGCATGCCTTGCAGTGGAATCCAACTGACTCGCTGCGGAAAGCCAACGGCAGTTTGAATATAAAAGCGGGGGCGGTCATCAATCCCCTGGCTATGTCTGAGTTATACAATGACCAGTCAAAAGTTACCACGATTCTGGCTAGCATTTCGCCGTATTTCAAGTTTACGGACTGGTTGGAGTATCGGATGCTGTATAGCGTCAACTATAGTGCGGGCGGGCGACGATCCTCTATTAATCAGGACATTAACATTTCGGCTACGCAGGGGAAGGGTTGGGCGAGCATTGGGAACAACGAGCTGAGTACCCAGCAATTTACCCACACGCTGAACTTCAACAAGGACATTTTACCGGACCTGAACCTGAATGCGTTAGTTGGCTTTGAGTATATGAGCTTTGCCAATAAGGGGTCGGCCATGAGCGCTTTAGGACCAGCTTCCGGGTTCGGCAATTACGGACTGGACTACACCGATTATATCCAGTATTCGAACACAACGGGCCGCACCGTTTCCTCATTTGTTGATCCAGCCGCCGAACTACAGTCCTACTTTGGCCGGGCCATCGGAAATTATAAAGATCGCTATTTGGTGACGGCGACGCTACGTGCCGACGGTTCGAGTAAATTCGGCGCAAACAATAAATACGGGTATTTCCCCTCTTTTTCGGCGGCCTGGAACATCAGTAACGAGAAGTTTTTTCACGTAGAAACCATAAATTCCCTTAAAATACGCGGTGGTTGGGGCAAGACGGGTAATCAGGAGTTTCCGTCCGGTTCTTCGCAGGCCCGCTATTCGTTTACCGATAATGGTGGGCTGGGCCAGACGAATAACCCCAACCCGGACTTAAAGTGGCAATCCGACAAACAGTATAATGTCGGTTTTGATCTGACGATGTTGAACAGTCGGCTGACGGCGACCGTCGATTACTTCAATAAAACCACGACCGATTTATTATTCCCCAGCCCACCCATTCAGCCCGCTCCGCCCGGCTCGGTTATTCGGTGGATCAACCTGGATGGCCGTATCGAAAACAAGGGGCTGGAAGTGGCAATAGATGGCAATATTGTCAGGAAACCGAACTTTAGTTGGGATCTGACAGCCAATGCTACTTTTATCAGCAATAGTGTTTCTGGCTTAACGGCCCCCATCCTGACGGGCGCCTTGAATGGTCCGGGTCTGAGTGGCGTGTCGGTGGAAGTTATTCAGAATGGCCTGCCGATCAATGCGTTTTACACGCGCCGGTATCTGGGCATGAGCGAGTCGACGGGCCTGGCGACTTATGAAGATGCGGGTAATACGTTCTTCTACGTCGGCAATCCGAACCCAAAAACCCTGTTAGGCCTCAGCACGACGCTTCGGTATAAAAAACTCTCGCTGATCGCGAACATGAACGGAGCGTTCGGACAGGACATTTACAACAATACCAACAATGCCGTTATCAGCGTCGGGCTAATCAACGGGGGACGGAATATCGCCCTGTCGCTGTTCAGGGAACCGGTCAAGGAATCGATCGCCAACCCGGTAACGCCTTCTTCTCGCTATATCGAGAAAGGCGATTACCTGAAAATGACGAATGCAACTGTCTCGTATTCAATCGGTAACATCGCGAAAGTTATTCGTGGAGCGAATGTTTACGTGACCGGCCAAAATCTGTTTGTCCTCACCAAATACACCGGCTTTGACCCTGAAGTCAACGTAAACAAGGCTATCAACAGTGTTCCGTCTGTCGGTATCGATTATGCGGCTTATCCACCGGCCCGCACCATAACATTTGGCATCAACTTCTCTTTATAAACCCTTACGATAATGTCATTAAAAAATAACGTATTCATTATTAGTACGTTCACGCTGATCTTAGGCCTTGGTGGTTGTACGGATCTGGAAGAGAAGTTCCAGGGTGACCTCACTGCCGGCCAGATTGGGACGACAACGTCAGCCAATACAGCCGCCTTACTAACGGGCGTTTACAACTCCATACGGGAACCTTTTCAAAACAATTCGCAGTTGAACGCCCTCTGCGAAATGACCACCGATGCCATGATGGGACCAACCCGCGGCCCGGACTGGGATGATAACGGTACGTGGCGCCAATTGCACCAGCACCGCTGGGATGGCAACCATATTCGTGTCATCAATACGTTCAACAATATGAGTGGCGGGGTCTTTGCGGCCACTGATATGCTGCGGTTCAATCCAACTCCGCAACAGGCTGCCGAAGCCCGATTTATACGCGCCTTTTGCATGTTCTGGCTGCTGGATTTATACGATCAGGTGCCCTACCGCGAGCCGGGAGAAAGTGTAGTACAGGCCGCCAAAGTCCGGAAAGGAATGGACGCTCTGAACTACATTATCAGCGAGGTGACGACCATACAGCCTAATTTGCCGGATGGCCCCGCCGGACTGGCGAATAAAGATGCGGCCCGGGTTTTCCTGATGAAACTGTACCTCAACAAAGGTGTGTATGCCAACCGGGCGACGCCAACCTTTGCGGCAGAGGACATGAACAAGGTCATCAGCCTGGCCGACGAGATCATCAACAGCAACAAATACCAGTTCACGGCTAACTATTACGACAATTTCGCGCCTAACAACACGACAATTGGGAAGGAAAATATCTGGACGCAGGAAAATGTGGGTGGGGTATCACCAAACGCCAACTTGCGGAACCGATGGGTAACATTCCTGCATCCAAACCAGAATCCCAACGGCAACAATGGCTGGGTAATCCTGCCGACCTTTTACGATAAATACGAAGCCACCGATAAGCGATTGGGCGCTGCCTATAAGAGTCCGGGAGGGCTGCCTAATCCCGGCAATCGCATCAATACGGGGTTTTTGATCGGTCAGCAGTACAACTTAACGACCGATGCGCCCTTGAAAGATAGAACGGGGAATCCCTTGATTTTCTCTAAAGAGGTGAAAATTATCGAAACCGGCAGTAATCTGGAACTGCCCGGAATCCGGCCGATCAAGTACCCGATTGACCATGCCAATGATGGCAGCCGACTGATCGACAATGATTACGTGTATTTCCGATTGCCTGATGTGCTGCTGATGAAAGCGGAAGCTATTTTACGGGGTGGTACGCCCACAAATGCCGGTAGCTATGGCAATACCGCCCTTTCGCTGGTCAACGCCATTCGTACCCATGCGTCACGGGGAGCCAGCGCCTTACCGTCGGTCAATCTGGATGTCCTGCTGGATGAGCGGGGCCGGGAATTGTATATCGAAAACTGGAGACGGCAGGATTTGATACGGTTTGGTAAGTTCCTGCAACCTTTCTACGAAAAGAATTACGCGAGCGATCCCAAGTATCTTTTATTCCCGATTCCGATCCAGCAAATGGCCGTTAATGAGAACTTTGTTCAGAACGCGGGGTATTAATTGATTCAGGCTTACAGGCCATTAACCAATTGTGTACTGAAGAAACGATTCGAGTACCAGAATGATACGTAGCAGCGAGACCTACCTCATCAAAAGTTGTGCTGGGCACCCGTCATAAACATATTTTAGTGAGGAAATGGGTAACTATAGGAAAGTTCCTGGTTTTGCTTATACTTATTTTAGGAATTGAATTCGTAATAGTACTGTAGACGCTTTACTGTTTTCATCATAGGTTGACAAAAAAATGCTCTCCTGCTTTGCGGAAGAGCATTTTTGTTAGTAGAAAAAAGTCAGGAGAAGCTATAGCTATCTCATTATTTTAGCTCAATCCAAAGCATCTGATCATCTTTTTCTTTGAGTATATAACCGCTTGGTGCTTTTACAATAGCAAACTTCGTTGGCTCACGATCAATTAGTTGCGTATTTCCTTCCGCTTCTACTGCAATTGAACTAGGCTGTAAATAGAGTGAGTCCCCTACAAATCGCCAACTAAGAGGACTATCCTTCGTAATCATATTTCCTCTTTTCCCTCGGAATGTAGCTCTACCATCCTTATGAAAGATGAGGTAAAGGTTAAAGTCATTTTCGGTTTTACTAACCTTTCCTTTCTCTCCAAGAATAAATGTTTTATCGGATAAGTCGATCCTACTGGTTGTTGATCCTGAGTTGGCTATATTTTGCCCTAAGGCTAGGAAAGGGGTAAAAACCAGCAGAGCTAAAAGGTAAATGGCTTGACGGGTAGGCATAGGACTGACTTATGTAGTGAAACAAAACCGTGTCAATTTTGCGATAAAAATTTAATAATGAGCGCAATATTCACTAAATGTAGAAGTAGCTATTATGTCCTGCTAAAATAGGTGGTGGAAAGTTTACTTGCACCCGTTAGCCGATGTACCTCAGGAGCCACCCAATGACGGCGGCTGCTCCAATCAGACTTAGTTCGGGCAGTTTCTTAAATCGATACAGCAGCCCAACAGTCGTTACCGCAATCAATATCGCCGTTGTATCAATCAACTGCCGACGGGCCAGTACGACCACTGCGCCGGCGATAGCACCAACTGCAGCGATAGTCACGCCATCAACAAATGCCTTAACGCCGGGATGTTTACCCCAGCGTTTGAAGTAGGGCGCGGGCAGTACAGTCAGCAAATAACAGGGAAGAAACGTAGCCAAGGCAGCGACACAGGCTCCCGCAAACCCAGCTACCAGATAGCCAATAAACGCAACGGTAATCACTACGGGGCCGGGTGTAATCATGGCCACGGCCACCGCATCTAAAAACTGCTGCTCGGTAAGCCAGCCATATTCTTTGACAACGCCCCCATACAAAAAAGGCACAATAGCCAGCCCACTGCCAAACACAAACGCGCCCGCTTTGGCAAAAAAGACAGCCAGTTTTCCACAGTACGGAATCGGTGGGCAACGCCAGTACCTGCAGCACAAACGGAACAAGGCTACTTCCTACGTCTGGCCGCATAAATCGGGGCGGGGTTTTCACGATCCAGTAAATGCCTCCCGACAGTAGAACCAGCCACAGCAATTCCGATTCGGTGACTGCCGTAGCTATGGCAGACAGGGCAAACAAAGCCCAGCCGAGTGGGTCTTTACCGATGGTTTTGGTCGTTAGCTTATACGTCCCCATGGCAATAATACCAATAACGGCCGCTCCGATGCCATAAAAGATAGCCTGCATCCAGGGTAATCCACCAAACCGAATGTAGCACCAACCCAGTATCACGACCATAATGAACGAAGGCAGTACAAAGGCAACGCCAGCTAACGTAGCGCCCAGCAGACCGTAGTGAACGTATCCCAGGTAGATCGCCAGTTGAGCCGCCAATGGGCCGGGGGCCAGTTGGGCCAGCGCTAATCCTTCCCGATAATCTTCCTCCGTAACCCATTGCTTTTCAAGAACAAGATCCCGATGCATAGCACTGACCAGAGCCGGTGGTCCACCAAATCCACTGGTACCTAGTCGAAGGAAGTACCGTAGCAGATCCGTTTTTGTATAAGGAATAAGGGGTGACGCCATCTGGGTTCGTTTCTTTAGGTGCTTGATCTTAGAAGCCGTTCTGCGGATTAAAACACAATCCCAAATTGCAATCCGACAGTTAACGACGTAGGGCGGTCGTTACCAAATCGAACCGGAATGGGTACGGCCACGAAATAGTTGAGGGTTTGCCCTCGTTTCACAATTTTATTGAGCACCGGGGTAACGCCATAACGGCCTGACGTTTCAAACGCCAGCCGACTGGCCAGCGTAAAATCGTGCCCTAGGTTGACTAGCACACCCGGATGAAAGAGCACATTAGCCACTCGACTGGTCCCGTTTTCGGCCCGAATGATGGGTACGATTTCTACGGAAAAACCTATCTTCTGCGTCTTCCACAGGTTTAAACCAATGGGAAATCCAACGGCGTAGTACTGACTAAAATTGGTTTCGCTGCCTCTTTGGTCAATCGTGACAATTGGATGAAGTACGCCCAAATACCCAGCCATCCGGGGGTAGCTGGGCTGTGTCTGCGCTAAAGTCTGCGTTACACACAGGCATGACATACATATAATGAGTAAAAAAATAGAAGGGGCGGAGTCTCCCATCCCGAACGTTCCTGACCAAATCCTGTGATACGGCTTATGCATAAATGACTTTCCATTTTTAGCACAAGGATAGGTCGCGTTGGGAGTGAGAAATAGAATGGATTTAACCTTTTGTATCTGCTTTACCTTTGTTTCTGTTTTTTCGGTATTCCGATGGGTTTTGCCCCATCAGCTTCTTGAAAATTCGGGTAAAATGGCTCTGGTCCGAGAATCCGGTCAGGTAAGCAATTTCGGCCAAGCTATACGTTGTCGATTCCAGCAACGTAATGGCTTTCTCGATCCGTAGTTTACGGATGTACTCGCCAAATGACAGGTCGTCAAAGTAACGGGCAAACGTTCGGGACACATAAGCCGGATTGACGGCTAAACTTTCAGCGAGTTCGGTCAGACTAAGCGTCAGGTTCGTATCAATCTGATCCTGAATTAACTCCTTTAATTCTTTCACCCAAACGGGCGTTTTTCGTTTACCCGTTGATTTAAGCACCTCCAGCAAAAGCCGTTCGGTAGGACTTTGCGTATGCCTGACGGTTTGCAGATGCTTCGCCCAACTGTAGAGCGCGTCATAGATAATTAATCCCTGTGACAGCAGTTGTTGATCGTCCGCGATATTAAACGCCAATCCAGCCGAAATCGCCCACAAACCCGCAGCCTGTGTCGCTAATGTATGATCATCCGTATCGGCACCCCGCACGATGGGCGCTATCTTGAGCAACGCAGCATCTGTCAATTCATGCTTCTGGAGGAAATAGTCAAACGTGCAGCGATCTTCGTAATGACTATAATCAACGCCCGGCACATCGAATGGGATAGCGCCTAATTCCTGCGCCCGATCTACAACCTGTTTTTCAGGCACGAACAGGATGGTAGCTTCCGGGTCAATAAAACGTAGTATGAGCCAGGGGCAGGCCAACCGATCAATCTTGGGTCGTTCGCGCGTAATCCAGATCATGTGAATCGTTGCTTACGGATTAGATGAAACCTGAGGAAGTACCAAAAGCCGGTAACGAAGGCTAATCCCTTCAGGCGTGGTACCATAGGGATGCGGTTTGGGCGCTTCCCAGGCCGACCAGCTTGTCGATCGGCCTGGACGATATGGAAGTGTCATCGGGAAATAGCTTTTTTTATTGGCGATAGTCGACCAGACGGCCCAGGTATATACCGTGTGTACCGTTATCTCCCACGGTAAGACGATAAACTTGCCTTCTTCCCTGCTCCTGTCCAGGTGAAACGTATCGAAATCACCACCCGTGTACGACAGCGCCACAACTTCACTGGCAGGACGACCGCCCAACAGGGAGCTGTCGATACGTACCTCTGCTTCCAAAACAGCTCGCTGACCGTCGTAGTCCAGTTTGCGGGGCTCTTTCCCGAAAAACACGACTCCTGCCAGGCTCCACCCTGCCAGCATGATGCAGGTAATCATCTGAACGGGGCGCAAATAGCCATGTCCCGAAAAATACCAGGCCAGGACAGCCACCAGCACGAAACCGAAAAGTGTCAGGGCAAGGCTAAAAAGCAGACTTCTATCCAGACTGGCCCCTGATCCATCGGGCAAGCGTTGCCTGATGAGTGGCTCGACAAACTGAAGCGTGAGCCTAAAAAATAAGGGGGCAGCACAAAGACTGGCAACCGATGTGGTCAGAAAACGTTCCATCTTTCAGCGTTACGGCAGTTACTACGTTTGTCAGTGATTGCTGACGAAAAGTAGCCTGAATCTGACGAAAAGAATGCCCAAAACAAAAATTCCGGTAATGACTAGGTTTATTTGGCCATTACCGGAATTCAATATGTATCCTATCAGGCATTTGCGGGAAGCCGTGCCACCGTTCTAAACGGTGGCACGGCTTCCCGCAAATGCCTGAACTATATTAAGCCTGCTTCGTCAACTGAATATTCAAAACCAGTTTAACGTCATCACTGACAACAACGCCACCGGCTTCGGTAACGCCATCCCAGGTTAAGCCGAATTCTTTGCGCTTGATGGTACCGGTTGCCTCAAAACCCGCTTTGGTCTGACCATAAAAATCCTGCATAATGCCACCGTGTTCAACTTTCAGCGTTACCGGTTTCGTGGTACCGCGAATCGTCAGATCGCCCGTGAGGTTATACGTATCATCACCTGTTTTGGTCAGGTTTGTCGAGGTGAACGTCAGCTTGGGGAAACTCTCGGCATCAAAGAAATCAGCCGACTTCAGGTGACCATCCCGTTGTTCGTTACCTGTTGTAATGCTGCTGATGTCAGCCGAGAAGGAAATTTTAGCATCGGTGAAATCTTCGCCAACAGATTCTACCTGACCTTCATATTGCGTGAACGAACCCGTTACCGTCGAGATAACCAGGTGTTTAACTTTAAATTGTATTTCTGAGTGAGTAGGGTCGATAACCCAGGTAGTAGCGGTGGCGGTTTCAGTTGCCATAGTGGTAAGAGTTTAAAATTAAATGTTTACGTATTTGATGTATATACATTTAATTTTCAGGAATTGTTTCATTGCACTGAAAAAATATTTTTATTGTGATCCGTCAGGGATAGTCGGCCTTATTTACCCAGCCACTCTTTGAAGCCAGGAATCCGGTCGGCGCTCACAAAGACTTCCTGACGGGGTTTAGGCATTAGGTCCATCTTTAGTTTACCGCCCGAAAAGGCATGAATTGTCTGCGTGGATTTTAATGACACCAGAAAGGAGCGATTCACCCGAAAAAACTGGTTGGGGGCCAGCAAACTTCCCAGTCTATCTAAACTATACTCAACAAGCAGGTTTTGTCCCTCCCAATTGGTTAGGTACGTGGCTTTGTCCTCAAAGAAAAAATAGGCAATCTGGCTGGTCTCCACACTTCGGATTTTTGATCCCAGGGTTACCATAAACCGTTCTTTGTAAGCAGCCGATCTGGATTCGATAAACGTAGTCACTACGTCAGCCCAGGTTTAGCACAATGGCCAGTGCGCCCGCCACCAGTAACGTAGCGAGTTTGGCCGGTAGCTTGATATTCACCAGAAAATCGCTTTCCGACCAACCTACATACCAGTGTTCCAGCCGTTCGGATAGGCTTAGCCAGGCGGTAAAAAAGAGTACGGTCATGGTGATTTCGAGCAACCAGACCCACCAAAACCGCTGGACACCTTCCCAGGTCAAGTGATCAAAGAAAATATAGAGTTTGATGGACCA
Organism: Spirosoma jeollabukense; assembly: GCF_054777855.1. Classification (NCBI taxonomy): domain Bacteria; kingdom Pseudomonadati; phylum Bacteroidota; class Cytophagia; order Cytophagales; family Cytophagaceae; genus Spirosoma; species Spirosoma jeollabukense. The sequence continues at coordinate 43,090 of NZ_BAAHAD010000005.1, read as the reverse complement.
GTAAATAGCAAAAACACTGAGCGCGAGCCGTACTTTTTGCGTGAGTGTCAGGTAAAAGCCAGCGGGTGAATCCATCGGAAACAAAGCTACGGGATTGATGGCTTTCTTAAGTAAAAACCAGCGCGCAACGGATAAAAGGCCGATCTGAACAACGCGGTTACTGATGAACCATCACCCATCACCAGACGGGCAATCGGTCACTATTGTCCTAATAGTCAGCTTCAGAACTTGTTTTGACCAGTTTACTATGAAAGAACAGGTTCAATCCATCACTGATCGATGTGTCCGTTAACGAATAATACGTTTCCCGGCCTTTTCGAAGCTTTTTTAGTATCGTCTTCTCATGGAGAAACCTCAAATTACTATAGAGCACAAATTGATCAATGTCAGGCAAATAACGCTGGATCGTTGTGATACTTGCCAACTGTTCGTGGGCTATGATCGATACGATTTGTACACGTAACGGATGACCAACAGCTTTCAGCAAATTGGCCAGTCGACTTATTTCTTCCTGATCACACATTTCTATCTCCACCCTACTTCCCTCCACAATAGTTCACTTTAATCGTTTAAGCACGATTAAATATCAGATTTATTAATTTAGTTCGACCCCTTACTTGAACTTACTGGCGTCTAACCGAAAAAAGCGAACTGCATTATTGAACATAATGTCTCGTTTTTGGTCGAACGACAGGTAATCCGCATTCTCGATGACGCTGATCGAGGTTTCAAATAACTTGGGCCAAATCAACAGATCAGTGCCGTACATGATCCGTTTGCCAAACCCAGCCTGCACCAGTCGTTTGAGATACGCGTGTATTTCGGCCTGGGGATAACTCCAGATGAAACCCGCCAGATCCACATAGACGTAGGCATTCGCGCCCATTAACGCAATCATCTGATCGATCATTGGATAACCCGCATGCATGACCCATAGTTTCAGTTTGGGATGTCGAGCCAGCATATCTTCCAGCAAAAACGGACTGCCCAGCGAGGCACGGTACTTGGCCTGACCGATATTAGCCATGCCGTTTCCGCCCGTTCCCATATGAATGCCCACCGGAATATTCAATTTTTCGGCTGCGGCAAAATAGCCATCAAGTGACATATCGCTCGGCGACAAGCCCTGATATTGGGGAGCTACCTCGCCCATTACCTCATAGAAACCCGAAGACAGGGAGTCGGTAAAGGCTTTCACGCTCATGTCGTTGGGGGAACTGACGCCAATGCCCGCAATTACCCGGCCCGGCGCTGCTTTTTTCCAGTTACGTAAGATCTGGGGATCGCCGTAGGCCACAATGGTCATGTTGAGCCGTTGCATGGCATCCACTACGGCAGCCTGCATCTCCTGATCCGATTTGGCCGGTTGTAAGGGCGTAGCACATTCGGCATTGAGGAACGCGCGCATCTGCTGATTCGGATCGCCCCCCGGCATGTCCCGTAGAAACCACGGACACATTTCTACGGCAAAGCTGGGGTTCACTTTCATGGCGTGCACGTGCACATCTATGATGGGAAGTGGTCGGCGGGGAACAGCTTGTGCCCACGAAGCACCGGCCATAAACAGGCAGGCCACCAGCAGGCAAACCGATTTCGCCGAGCTGGCTGTATACAAAGTAGATAGAGTCCGGTTCATAGTAAATTGGGTCATGTGTTAGGGCAAAAATGCACGAACCGATTGATAGCTGAAACAAAAAAGAACTGAATGTCAGAATGAGTTGGTTGGACGTTCGATTTTGCCGGATGAATGAATCCCCTACCCGCTACTGATCCATGGTTTTCTTACCCGGTCCCCAGATCGCACGGCCGGGGAAAGTGCCCGTATGTTCACCCTCTTTCAGCACCAGTTTTCCATTAATCAGTACGTGCTGAACGCCAATCGAATATTGGAAAGGATCGGCAAACGTAGCTTTATCGGCGATGGTGGCCGGATCGAATATCACCACGTCGGCAAAGTAACCAGCCTGAAGCATCCCTCGTTTGGGCAGTTTATGATTCGTAGCGGGCAAACTGGTCAATCGGCGGATACCTTCTTCGAGCGACATTACGTGTTCATCCCGGACGTACTTTCCCAGCAATCGGGAAAAATTCCCAAACGTTCGGGGATGAACCACGCCAATATCTTTCCGGTCGTCGGCAATCGAAGCGGCATCTGATCCAAATGACACCCACGGCTGACTGATTCCTTTTTTCACATTTTCCTCCGACATCAGGAAGTACGTGGTTTCGACGCGGCTTTTGTCGGCCACGATCAAATCCATGACCGTTTCGATGGGGTCTCTGTGCCAGATGGCGGCTATCTGCCCGAGCGTTTTGTTGTTGTATTTTTTGAGCGAATCCACCTCAAAAGCGGTCAGGATAATATTGTCAGTCGAGCCTGCCAATTGATACATATTTTCCCAGTCATTACCACTCTGCCGAACTTCAGCGGCTAATTTCTGGCGGGTAGCGGGGTCCTGAAGCCGTTTCCAGCCCGCCATAAAGCCTCCATTGAACAGATAGGGCGGCAAACAGGACGTCAGACCCGTAGCACCAGCCGTGTAAGTATACATGTTGGCCGTTACGTCCTGTCCCTGCTTTCGGGCATCGTTGATGAGCGTTATGGCCGTTTCCATGCGCGGCCAGTTCCGTTGCCCCGAGGCTTTAAAATGGTATAACTCAACCGGCACCTTTGCGGCTTTTCCAATTTGAATCAACTCAGCAACTCCCTGATCCAGCCGGTCGCCTTCACTACGTATGTGAGCGATATATCGACCACCGTAGCGCCCCGCTTCCTTACATAAGGTAATGAGTTCATCGGTGTCGGCAAAGGTATTTGGCGGATAGATCAGAGCAGTTGTGATACCCAATGCGCCCTCTTCCATGGCTTTACGAACAATGGCCTTCATCTTCTCCAACTGGGCTGGCGTTGGTTTCACGTTCTCTTCGCCCAAAACACTCTGACGAACCTGACCGGCTCCGAGGTAAGACGCTACGTTCGGGGTGATACCCTTTTGCTGTAATTTCTTTAGAAAATCCGCCAGCGTCTTCCAGTCGCAGGTTAGTTTATACGGCTTCAGAACCTGATTGACCTGCTGCCGCATTTCATCCGTACTGACTGGTCCCCACGAATCCTCACCAAATACTTCGGTGGTGATGCCCTGCTTGAGATCGCTCATCGAATGACCATCCCGCAACAGTTCTATACCCGTGTGTGAAAGCACGTTGATAAATCCCGGCGCTACGGCCTTACCCTGCGCATCAATGAGGGTTGTTGCCTGGGCATTATTTAGTTTCCCGACCGCGACAACCCGGTCTCCCCGAATGCCAATATCCCCCGACGTGGGTGGCTTACCCGATCCGTCGTAGATCAATCCGTTCCGTATCAGTACGTCGAATCGATTGGTTGTTCCCGCTGGCTGTGCCTGCGTGAGGGTTGCCCCAGTGAGACAGGTTATAATGAGTAGCGAGAGTCTCATAATTCGTATGTTGGGGTCTGATGCTGGTACGGAAAAACTCATTTCAGTTGCATGATGGCGGCCAATGTCTCGATGCCATCCCAGAGGTATTGCACCAGTACGTTCTCATTTTCAGCATGTTGGTTGTTGTCGTAGTTGACGATCGGCACCGATACTACGTTGGCTTTCAAGTGCTTTTCAAATAAATAGAGCGGCAAGCTACCTCCCGCCGTGGGCGTCAATACAATCGGCTCCGTCGATGTCGTTTGCACAGCCGCAATGACCTCCTGGGCGATGGGCAGATCCATTGGTGTCCGCTGGGCGTTGTAGCCCGCCCCCGTCGTGATCTTGATCAGTTTAGGGTATTGTTGCCGATCGGCATCGGTCGGGTCATGATCAGTAACATGATAGCCCTGACTACGAATGTGTTCGGTTACGCGCTCAATCTGACGAGCCATGTCGTTGCCCCGAACCAGCCGCAAATCCAGCACGGCTTCGGCTTTGGTCGGGATAACGTTACCCGCCATCGGTCCGACATTCGCGCTTTGAATTCCGTTGATATTTAGGGTCGGAATCATCATCAGGTCCATGAACGAGGCCCCGCCCCCATCGGGTTTGGCGATGCCCAGTTCTTTTTTCAGCGCTGCTTCCATGTTAGGGACGGTGGCCATCGCCTGTTTCTCGCGAGCCGTGAGTGGCGTTACGTCGTCATAGAATCCTTTGATCAGCACACGACCTTCGTCGTTTTTCATACTCGCCAGCAGGTTCACCAGCTTCTGGGCTGGATTAGGCGCCCAGTTTCCGTAGTTACCGCTGTGGAGCGGGCGTTTTGGGCCATAGACGGTCAGGTTCATATTGACATCGCCCCGCACCCCGAACTGAACTACTTTTTTACCCGATACATGGCGTGGACCATCGACAATCAGCCAAAGGTCACTCGTTAGTTTGGCCTGATGTTTCTGCAGAATGTCGCCCAGGTGGGTCGACCCAAGTTCTTCCTCGCCTTCAAAGAAAAACTTCAGGTTAACCGTCGGCTTGATATTGCTTTTCACCAATGCATCGTACCCGTTCAGGATCGCCATGACCCCCGCTTTGTCATCGGCACTACCTCGCCCGGATAGACGCCAGGTCGGATTGATCGCATCCCCCGATTTATACGTAGTAACGATGGTGCCACCCTGTTCAACAGGGGCTGTGATGAACACTGGTTCGAAGGGCTGCAATCCCTTTGCCCACTGCTTTGGATTAACGGGTTGCCCATCGTAGTGCGCGTAGAAAATGAGCGTTTTGGTAGCTCCAGGCACCTTTACCTCCCCAAAAACCGCCGGATTAGTACCCGGTTTCACGCCATCCAGCAAGGAAGCCGGGATTCCCCGCTGCTTCATCATCTGCATGATGAAGGCCGCATTTTGGCGTATGGTTGCCGAGTCCGATGATACGTTGGGAATGGCCAGAAACCGACGATACTCGTCCATCAGTGCCGTTTCACGAGTTTGTCGGTATTGCCGAACGCGTTGTTGTGGTGATTGCGCGTTGGTGGAAATGGTGATGATGCAGGCTAAAAACAGTACTGATTTGAAAAGAAATGTCATTCTGTCAGGTTGTGTAGTTAAATTATAATCGGTAATTTTTCATTATCGCCAGGTTTAACCCGGCGCAATTCAATAAGTCAGTGCTCCATCCCCCCTTTCACTGCGCCTTCCGGCACTTTGGTTAGCTCGATACCTGCGCCCCGCACCCGGGCCACCTTGCCTTTCGTATCCAGCTCGAAACTGAAAAAATCTTTCCCATTCCACCACTGATCGTAGACGAGCCGGAACGTGTCGAAATTCCAGTGATTCAGGTAGCCAGTCAGTACGTTGTTAATGGATACATAGAGCCTTCCATCCCGCAACGAAACATCCGTTTTTCCGTACAGGGGATCGGTATAGGAGCCTACATAAGCCGTCAGCGGCAACGACGGTTTCGTGTTCAGCACCCGCGTACTGTCGGCCTTTCGTTCGGCCAGTTTCGCATTTTGCTTAAGCCCCCCATAGAGTTTGCGAAACTCAGCACTCCAATCACGGTCAACACCCAGCCGAGCGTCGGAGCTTGCAAACTCATCGAAGGCGCGGTACATCAGCGCGTGGCGGAGTTCGGCATGGTCGAGGTTGCCCTGTATATAGACGGCCAGTTTCTGATCGGGAAGTTGCCCGTGAATAGCCACCATACCCGTCAGGCTACCGGTATGGAAGTTGATGCGATGACCCCGATAATCCTGCTGAAACCAGCCCAGGCCGTAGGTTTTCCAGACAGGTTTGGTGAGTCGCTGGGTAGGATAAAATTCGCTGTCCGTGACGAGCGTTTGCGGCTTGAACAACTCCGCCCACGTAGCGGGTTTAAGCAATGTTTTGACGCCTGTTCCACCGGTACTGTACCGGCTGCTGTCGAGCATGCAGATCATCCAGGCCGAAACATCATCCGGGCACGTCCAGATTGATCCCGCCGGACCGACCGCATCAACGAGTCCTTCTTCTTTCAGGCTATTGACGGCGCGAATGGTGTCATTGATCTCAACGTGCGGTTTGGCCCGATTAGCATCCGTCACTTCCTTGAACAGCGCTTTTGTCCGGCTCATGCCGAGCGGTTCAAAAATGCGGGTACGTACGAAAACGTCCCAGGGCATTCCGCTCACTTTTTCGATCACTTTACCAGCCGCCAGATACATGATATTCTGGTAGATGAAGCTCGAACGTAGTGAATAGGTCGGTTTAATGAGCCGTATCCGGTGGAGGATTTCGTCGGACGGTATTTCCATCGCGGCCCAGAGAACGTCGGCATTGCCAACCCCCGTGTTATGAATGAGCAAATCCCGCACCCGAATTTCCCGCGTGACGGCCGGGTCGTAAAACATAAAATCGGGCAGGTAATTCGCAACGGGATCGTCCCACTTAAGTTTACCTTCATCCACCAGCATCCCGATGCAGGCCGCCGTCATGGCTTTGGTCGTGGAAGCCATCGCAAAAAGCGTTTGCGTGTTTACCGGCTCAGACCCGTCAAGTTCACGAATACCATAGCCTTTTTTGAACAACACCTTTCCATCCTTAACAACGGTGACGGTGAGACCGGGCACTCGCCAATCCTGAACGGCCTGCTGAACATAGGCGTCGTAGCGGGCAACGGGGTCAGATGGCGTCGTCTTTTTTCTGGATTGCGCTGATAGGTGCTGATGGGTAAAACTACTGACAACGAGGGCAAGGAGAATAAAGGTTGATTTCATGGAAGGCCGTTTGTTTTCCCAATATAGCGTTTTATGACCTTTGTACAGCCGCAATTCGGTACGTCTCCTATGCGTCCGCAACAGATTCTGGCTGGAATCAAAAATAAACTACGATAAAAAACATTCGATCAGCTTCTGTAGCGAGTCGCACCTTGTTGTGGCGTTGGCGGTCCGGTCTTTCCGTATATTTGTAAAAACCCCAATCATCCGTTTTTTATACAACCATGAATTACTTCAATACGCAGAAAATTCGGTCCTTGCTGACACTGGCGATCGCCATGTCGATGCTCGTCAATTCGGCCATTAGCTATGCCCAGCCGAAAACCGGAGCAAATGCTCTGTCGGCCATTAAAGAAAGTGACATTAAACGCGATCTGTTTGCGCTGGCTGGTGATCATTTCCGGGGTCGCGAAGGTGGCTCACTCGACGAATTGAAAGCGTCCGTCTGGATTGCCGACCAACTCCGGGCGATGGGTCTTCAGCCCGCTGGCGACGACGGCACGTTCTTCCAGTTTTTTCACATTCAGCGGACACGCATTACCGAAACCAGCCGCTTAAACATTGGTGCGCATCAACTGGTCCACGGTCAGGACGCGTTTCTGTTAGCACCCGCCATTGCGTCGGTCGACGCGCCACTTATATTCGTGGGCAAGGGCACGCCCGAAGACCTGGCGAAAGTCGATATCAAAGGGAAAGCCGTAGCCATTGAGTTCTCGGGAACAGGCCCAGCCGAAATAAGCTATCGTCGTTTTCTGTTCGGCACGATGAACAGCCGGGCTGCCGAGTTGGTAAAAAAGGGCGCATTAGCTGTGGTTTGGGTATCCGATACGCAAGCCCAATCTTATTTCGAGCGCTGGACGACAGGGCTGGAACGGGGCCGTTACGACCTGCCGGGTGGCGCGAATACGCGTGTCTTTTCGCAGGCACCCACAGTCTGGCTCCCGGCCAGTGCGCTGGAGTGGATCAAGCAGCCCGGTCAGCAGTTTACCAACGTAGTGAACGTGGAGAGTTTTAATTACCCATCGGTGAATATTGTGGCAAAAGTGCCCGGTACCGATCCAAAACTCAAAGATGAGTACGTTCTTTTCAGTACGCATCAGGACCACGACGGCGTCCGTCGGGCCGTAGCGGGTGACTCCATCTGGAACGGAGCCGACGATAATGCCAGTGGCTGCGTGGCTACAATGGCCATCGGGCGGGCTTTTGCCCAGAAGCCCGGTAAGCGATCGGCACTGATTGTTTTTCACGGCGCCGAGGAACGGGGTTTGCTGGGTTCCCGCTATTTTGTCGAGCATCCAACCGTACCCAAAGGCTCCATTGTGGCCGTGTTGAACGCCGAGATGATTGGTCGAAACGCACCCGACAGCGCGGCTATTCTGGGTCAGCAATCCCCGCACCGCAATTCTACCGATCTGGTCAATGCCGCGCTGGCGGTCAATCAGTCGGAAGCCCATTTCAAACTCGATACGTTGTGGGATAAACCAAATCATCCAGAAGGCTGGTATTTCCGTTCTGATCACCTCCCTTACGCCCGGGCGAACGTACCAGCGATTGCCTTCACAACGCTGCTCCACCCCGATTACCACACGCCCAAAGATGAACCAGATCGCATCAATACCGACAAGGTGACACGCATTGCGAAGTGGATTTACCTCACCGGCTGGGACGTAGCCAATCGTCCAACGCGGGTCCGTCTGGACGAAGGATTCAAGCTGGAACGGTAGAAAAAGGAATCAGGTAACCAAACTACCCAAACCCCTAAACCGCATCGGCGGACCGCCCCTGAAGGGGACTTTCTCAACTTGTGAGCGAAGTCCTCTTCAGGGGCGGTCCGCCGATGCGGTTTAGGGGTTAAAAGCAATTAGTTATCGTCTGCCGCCACCGTGGAAGCCACCGCCACCGAAGCCGCCACTATGGAAACTGCCGCCCCCGAATGAGCGTCCGCCACCCCAGGATTGGGTGTGGTAGCCACCCGCGTTAAAGTTCTGATAACGAGCCGATGGGGCACTATGGGTTGTAGTCATGTTCGACCAGTTGTTTGGTCGGCTGTACTGGCGGGCATTCGTTAACCAGTTACCACGACCTGCCCCCGTGGCCGGACCAAATGCCTGCCGGGCGGATGTCATGAAACCAGCGTTTACCGGCGTCCAGATACGACGCTCCGCAAGGGTACGGGTATAGTAATTATTGAACCGGTTGTACAGGTGCGGATATACACCACGGCCCGGCCCAAAAAACCAGTTCGAGAATCCCATCCCCGGCAACCCGAACAGAACCATATTACCCCCCAGCCCGTAGTAGAACCCGGTACCGTACCACCAGGCCGATGGATACCACATGGCCGATGTATACCAGTAAGGATACCCAAACCAGAACGGATACGGATTCTGATAATAGTACCCAGTGTTGACCCAGGCCGGGTTGGGGTTGATGCCGGTGTTATAGCCATTCGCCTGCGCGTAGGCCTGGCCAGCTTGCTGCAATTCCTGCTTCGCCTGCGGATCGTTATTCAGTTCATTCTGGTAATCAGCCAGTTCCTGTTGATTCTGAACCGTCAGGCTGTCGTGCAGGGCCGTCAATCCCTTGGTTACCTGGTCGGGGTTGGCCGCGTAAGCCTGTCCCAATTGGGTCGTTTTATCGATCTGATCGGTTAACTGGGTCAACACATCGGGCATGTCGATCAATTGCCGAAAGGCATTCTGCGTTGGTACGTCCAGCGGGCTGATGAGCGAGTCGAATGTTTGCTGCGCCTGCTGGTTCAGGTTATCGATCTGCACCAGGTCATCGTGGTGATGCCGATAGATTTTCCAGGCAGAAGTCTGCAAATCGGCAGGCATGTTTTTGGTCAGGTTTTTCACCGAAGATTCATTTGAACCCACGGGCAACGTAGCCAGTTCGTGCAGTACGTCAGGGTAACGCGACAGGTCATAAAACCAGCCCTGTTTCTGTTGTCCATAGGATTGAATCAACGTAGTAAACGCCTGCTGACTGGAGGCCCGTTGTTGGGCCAGGCTGGTCAATACCTGTGGTTGTTGGCTAGCTAATAAAATAGAACGGCGAACGTCGTCGCGGTAAGGAGCAATGGCCGACACGATCGTCTGGTCATTACTGGATACTGGCTGCTGTTCGGCTCCTGTATTCTGGGCAACTGTGGGTTGCCATCCTGCGGTCAAAAGTCCCGCTGCGAGCAGCAATGTTTTGGCAGGAATGAAGTGGATGAACGCTTTCATGGTTACTAACTTAATTGACTTTCTCAAAAAGATGGTTCGTACTACCGAGCAATCGCAGGTCAACAACTAGAGTAGATATACTAAAAATTGATTGCTTACTACTCAGCGTACCCGGCCTGTTTGGCTACCTATTTACCTAACAGAAAACAGCCCGAAAAGAGATAAAAAAAGCGTTAATGTTTCGTTAAAAATTGATTTTTAGACTGACCGAGGCCCCCAATCAAGCCAATCTGCACGTATTTCCCAATCCTTAGATTTACTCAATTTACAGTAGCCACGACTTAATGTACCGGATGAAAAGTCATGAATATGGTGGCGAATGAGTCAATATCTTTCTGTGAATGTCATACCTTCGGGTTGTCGTACGTTTACTCATCAACTTATGCCTCAATTTCTCCTACGAAAACACATTCTCTGCATTCTGGTACTGGCACCGCTGATCAACTGCCAGCGGCCAACAGCAAAATCAACAACTTATTTCCCCCCAAAAGGCGACAACTGGGCGCACCTAGCTCCCGAAAAAGCGGGCATGGATGCGGCTTTGCTCGACCAGGCCGTAGCCTTTGCCAAAACGCAGGAAACTACCCAGATGGCCCCCGATTTTTCGACGCAGGAAGAAATATTTGGTAAGCTTCTCGGCCCCATGCCAACCAGCCGGGCGGCTACGAACGGTATTGTGCTACGTCACGGCTATATTGTGGCTGAATGGGGAGATACCAAACGACCTGATCCAACTTACAGCGTCGCTAAAAGTGTATTATCGACCGTAACGGGCATTACGATCGAGCGTGGACTGATTCCCGACGTTCACGATCCGGTAGCGAAGCTGATCCACGATGGCGGGTATGATTCACCACAGAATCAATCCATTACGTGGGAAAACCATCTTCAGCAAGCCAGCGAATGGGAAGGTGAATTATGGGGCAAAAACAGCGACTTTGTGGGGAAAGAAGCCTTCGGAAAAGGCGAACGGAAGCCCCGTACCTTACAGAAACCCGGCACGTATTATGAATATAACGACGTGCGTATCAACCGAATGGCGCTATCACTGTTACGACTCTGGAAGAAACCCATCCCCGACGTAGTACGCGACGAAATCATGAACCCCATCGGTGCATCCGATACGTGGCAGTACGTTACGTACCCAAACGCCGTTGCCGACGTTGACGGCAAAAAAATGCCGTCCGTAAGTGGGGGTACCCGCTGGGGCGGAGGACTCCGCATCAACACGCGCGATGAAGCCCGTTTCGGTTATCTGTTTCTTCGTCAGGGCCGTTGGGACGATCGGCAGATTGTTTCGTCTAACTGGGTGAAACAGGCCACGACACCCAGCCAGTACGGTCCGGACTACGGGTACCTCTGGTGGCTGAATACGGGCACAAGTTCAACGGGCAAAAAAGCCTGGCCGGATGCGCCTTCTACCAGTTATGCCGCAATTGGAGCGGGCTCGAACACGATCTGGATTGACCCCGAACACGATATTGTCATCGTCTGGCGATGGCACAACGGCAGCCCGAATGAATTGATTAAGCGCGTATTGGCCGCCGTAAAAAAATAGACGATCTTTTTAAACTGATCAGGTCTTATGGACCTGATCAGTTTTCGCCATCAACCAACCGGCGACAAACCTTTTTGGCGGGGAAGTATCTATAGGCTACCCATTCGCGATTCAGGCTGACAGTATGCTACGTAGGTAATTTCCCGAAAAATTTATTCAAACGATTACACAAATAGATAGTTTAAAAGCAGGTGAAGAGCCAGGATGGTCAATGGTTTAAAGCCAGAGAATTCCCGTTTGTATCAAACTGATTCCAATCAGATACCGTTTGAATCCGGGAAAAAGAGTGAAATCATTCAACTGGTTGATAAAAAAAAGGCCTGTTCAATCAATTTAAATGTGACAACTTAATGTTTTTTAAGTCTAATAAATTAATAGCATTAAAACCATAAAGTTACCAAATAGATCTATTATATCACTTATCACGCTAAAATAAACAGCAATAGCTGCCTATTTTTCTACAGTTAACTAATACATAGTAAATCATAGGAATTACAAGCAGGTTTTTCCAGAATACTCAGCATGCATACTATCTTTGGTGTCTATTTTACACAATGAGAATTAGTACCACCGTACTACAGAATAGAAATTTCTGAACTATATGCCAACAGTCGAACGCGAACGCATTTACGAACGAGCCGATAACAAAGGCTGGAAAAAATGGGGACCTTATCTCTCGGAACGCGCCTGGGGTACCGTCCGTGAGGACTATAGCCCGTATGGTGATGCATGGAATTTCGTAACGCACGATATGGCCCGCTCCCGTGCTTACCGCTGGGGCGAAGAAGGCATCGGCGGCATTTCAGACAACAAAGGCCACATTTGCTTTGCGCTGGCATTTTGGAATCACAAAGACAACATCCTAAAGGAACGACTTTTTGGCCTTACCGGGCCAGAAGGCAATCATGGCGAGGACGTTAAGGAGCTGTATTACTACCTGGACAGCACCCCAACTCACTCCTACATGAAAATGCTGTATAAATACCCGCAGCAGGAATTTCCGTATAATCGACTGGTCATTGAAACGATGCGCCGGGATCGGCAGACGCCGGAATTTGAGTTGACGGACACCGGTATTTTCGAAAAAGACGAATATTTCGACATTTTTATCGAATACGCTAAAGCCGGTCTGAATGACTGGCTGGTGACGATTACGGCGCATAACCGGTCGAACAAGACGGCTCCCCTAACCATGCTGCCAACGATCTGGTTCCGCAATACGTGGTCGTGGGGTTACGAGCAGTACAATGCCCGACCCATGCTGAACGGCATTGCCAATAATCAGATTGAGGTAAATCACAAGCAGTTAGGCAAGTACAAGCTCTACTGCGAGAACGCTGATGCCTTACTCTTCTGCGACAACGATACGAATACGGAACGGCTCTATGGCCGCCCTAACGTAGCGAAATACCCGAAAGATGGCATCAATAATTTCATCATGTCGGGTGGTAAAAAGACCTTTATTAACCCCAACCAGATTGGCACGAAGGCCTCGGCGCAGTACACCCGGAAAGTACCGGCGGGTGAGAGTGTCAGCATTCGGTTGCGATTCAGTGACCAGACGACGATGGCTCAGCCCTTTGCCGACTTCGACGAGATCTGGAACAAACGCCTGAGTGAAGCCGATGCCTTTTACGCTGATCTCCAGAAAAATGTAACCGATCCCGAATTGCTGGCCATTCAGCGGCAGGCCTACGCAGGCATGCTCTGGAACAAGCAGTTTTATTATTATAACGTCAACGAATGGCTTAAGGGTGACCCAAAAATGCCCGTTCCGTTCCAGGGACGCGTGTATGCCCGCAATGAAAACTGGCGGCATATGTACACGGCCAACATCCTGTCGATGCCCGATAAATGGGAATATCCCTGGTTTGCGGCCTGGGATCTGGCGTTCCATACCCTGACCCTTGCCCGGCTTGATCCGCATTTTGCGAAGCGGCAGCTGGCGGTTATTCTGCGCGAATACTACATGCACCCAAATGGTCAGATTCCCGCTTACGAATGGAATTTTGGCGACGTGAACCCGCCTGTTCATGCTTGGGCCACCTGGAAAGTGTATGAGATTGACAGAGAAGCAAATGGCGTTGGCGATGTAAACTTCCTGGAGCGGGTATTCCACAAACTGCTGCTCAACTTTACGTGGTGGGTAAACCGTAAGGACGTATCGGGCAACAACATTTTCGGGGGAGGTTTCCTTGGCCTGGATAATATTGGGGTGTTCGACCGGTCGCAGCCGTTGCCGATGGGTGGACGCATTGAACAGGCCGACGGCACGGGCTGGATGGCGATGTACACGCTCAACATGCTACGTATTGCCTGTGAGATTTCGCTGACACGGCCTAGCTATCAGGATATGGCCAGTAAGTTTTTCGAGCATTTCCTGCACATCGCGTCGGCCATGAACAACCTTGGTCGCCAGAATATCAGCCTGTGGGACGAGGTGGACCAGTTCTATTACGATGTCCTGCATATGCCTGACAACAACGCCCGGCTGCTGAAAATCCGGTCGATGGTGGGATTGATTCCGCTCTTCGCCGTCGAGATTCTGGACGAAGCCTTATTATCAAAACTGCCCGATTTCAAACGTCGGGTCGAGTGGGTGCTTACGAACCGGCCCGACCTGGCCTCGCTGGTATCTCGCTGGCACGAGCCGGGTAAAGGCGAAACCCACCTGCTGAGTTTGCTACGGGGTCACCGGATGAAAATGATCCTGAAACGCATGTTCGATGAAACGGAGTTTCTGTCTGACTACGGCATTCGGGCTTTGTCGAAGTACCACGAAAAAATGCCGTATCAGTTTGAACTGAACAGCGAAATTTTCCAGGTACGCTACGTAGCGGCCGAGTCTGAAATGAGCATGTTCGGTGGTAACTCGAACTGGCGCGGGCCAATCTGGTTTCCGGTTAATTTTCTGCTCATTGACTCGCTACTGAAGTTCTATCAGTACTATGGCGATGATTTTGAGGTCGAATACCCAACCAATTCCGGGCAGATCATGAGCGTGAAAGACGCTACAGTATTAGTAGCCCAACGACTCATCAACATCTTCAAACGCGATGCGAATGGGCAGGTTGCGGCTTATGGTCAGGACCGGAAAATGCAGGATGATCCCCATTTTCAGGGGTTGTATCTGTTCTATGAATATTTCAACGGCGACAACGGCATGGGCCTCGGCGCCAATCACCAAACCGGCTGGACAGGTCTGGTGGCTGATTTGATTGAATATTGGTACAAATACCAGCCGAAGGAAGTAGCAGTAATGGTGTCAAAATAACAGTCAATGTCAGTCATTGAACTCGAAACCTACATTGAGGCCCCGGTAGAGGTATGTTATGCGTTGGCCCTGAGTGTTGATCTTCACAAAATTTCAACAAAACAGACAGGTGAACATATTATTGGTGGAGTGACTCAGGGGGTTATGAAGCTGGGCGAAACGGTTACGTGGAAAGCAAAACATTTCGGTATCTGGCAAACCTTAACCTCAAAAATTACGGAAGCGAGTGCCCCTTACTATTTCTGCGATGAAATGCTCAAAGGTGCCTTTAAATCAATGCGTCATGAACACTATTTTGAGCCCCAGGTTGACAATGATAAGTTGACGCTAATGCGTGATATTTTTCAATTTACGTCTCCACTGGGTTTGATTGGTGCATGGGTTAATAAGCTATTTTTAGAAGCCTATATGACCCGTTTTCTCACTGAACGAAATCAAACAATAAAGCAATTTGCCGAATCAGGCCGCTGGAAAGACATACTCACGGATAATTTCAGTTCGCTACATTAATCGCTTTCTCGAAAGCCTTATCTACCGTCTTACACAAGAAATCCCCGCCAGCGATCTGGCGGGGATTTCTTGTGTTTGTAAGCTTTACAAGCTGTTTAAGATAGCTTTTTAGGAGATAGTTCGGCGAAGTTTTTTACTTCGTCGGTGTGTTATCCGGTCTCCGACCGGCGTGAAACAGCAAGAATGCCGGTCGGAGACCAAATAACGCTCGAACCGAATTGTAACCAGCCTCAACACCTCTAACCCAAAACAGCCTCTAAAACTTTGTCAAAGATTTGCCCGTAGAAACGTTTTCACGAACGCCCAAACCTATAACCTTCAGCTCGTTGCGCCATATTTGCGCTCATAGAACGCTTTCGCCTGACCAACCCAGTTATCGCCCTCAATACGTCCGGGCAAGAACTCAATGATTTCATTGATCTTCTCAATATCTTCTTTCGTGAAGTTGGCAACCTGCCGGAAGGTATAAATGCCCAGCGCATGAAGTTTGCGCTCCAGAAACGGCCCTACGCCAACAATATCTTTCAGATCATCGGCCTGAGCAGCCGTAGCCCGACCAATCCGATCGAAGTTGATCTCTGAAACGCGGGCTTTGATGCGGTTCAACACAATAGTTTCGCGATCCTCTACAATGGGTGCCGGTGCAACCGCGTCTGATTCGTCCTCCGTGGGAAACTCAAACGCGGACCCAACCAGTGACAGTTTTTCAACCACTACGGGGGCTGACGCATCATTGATTTCGCCGGCAAGGTCGTCATCGACCAAAGGCGAAGGGGTGTCATCATACGAATAAATCGGCAGCAACGGATCGGCTGAAACGAACAGATGAGGGGCTTCCAGACTCGTTTCTGGCTCAGAGTCTTCCCGTGGATACGTAACAGGCGCTGGCGTTTCATCCGCTTCTGTAGCAGATGCGTCCATTATCTCAGCGGCAAGCTCATCATTGACGATTGGCGCAGGCGTATCCTCGTGCGAATAGGCGGGCAACAACGGATCGGCAGAAACAAATAATTGTGGTACCTCAACATCCGCTGCAGGCTCAGGCGCTTCGTACGGATAGACAGGCTGAAACGCTACGGGTTCGGTTGTTTTCACGCCAACAAAACCGGCCGCTTTTTCACTACGGCATTTATCGAGTTCGGCTTTTTTGTCATCAATGGCCAACTGCAACGTAGTGATACGGCCAGCCAGCATCAAGCGGCCCAATAACCAGCCAATAAAAGCAACAAAGGCCAATAATATCAGAATTTCGGCAATGGCAACCGGCCGACTCAATGGATCTAATCCAAACATAACAGGATATCGTTTAAGGATAATTAGTGTCAGCGTCATGACTGGCCCTGACACTTGAAAACTTATTTCTTTTTAACTAACTCAGTAGCTTGTCGAACCCAGTTGTCGCGTTGAATACGTCCGGGGAAAAACTCGATGATGTCGTTTACCTGCTCAATATCTTCCTCCGTAAAATTGGCAATCTGCCGGAACGTATAGATATCAATCGCATGCAGTTTCCGCTCCAGAAATGGCCCGATCCCAACAATCTGTTTCAGATCGTCGGCTTCAGCCAACGTCGCCGTTCCAATTCGCGAATAATTAACGTCGCTGGCGCGGGCCCGAATTCGGTTCAGTACAATCGTTTCCTCGTCCTCTTTGTTGACCACGGCCGCCGTAGCCCGGTAACAGTCAACGACAGCTCGTTCGGTATTCAGCAACGTGCTTTCGAGCTGGCGGATCGTTTGCTTGCGCGAAACGTAACCAATTATAAAGCCCAACACACCAGCCACGACCAGCATAATAATATGCTGCATTTGAGCACCGGCTACGTTGAGAGGATTGAGTTCAAACATGGATGAGAATGGTTTATGATTTTAGGTTTACGGTTAATTTGAATCAGCGTGTTAACCAAACGTTTAGACTTATTATTTGACGACCACCGTTACGCGCCGATTGGCTTTACGTCCCGAAAGAGTTTTATTATCGGCTTTGGGTTCGGATTCACCCCTGGCGATAACCTCAATCTGGTCTGACTCAATACCTGACTTGCGCAGTTTCGATTTCACTTCGTTCGCGCGATTTTTTGAGAGTCGCATATTTGCATCTTCAGGGCCAGAGTTATCGGTATGCCCGGTCAGGATAAGCTTTTTATCTTTGTTGGCAGCCAGGAATTTAGCCGCTTCATCAAAGAATTTTTTTGTATCCGGTGTCTTTATGTAGTTGGCTTCACCCAGCGGAAAATACAAATCAATTGGCTCGAATACCGACGTATATTTCTGTCCTTCTGCCAGTTCTTTTTCTGATGTTGGCTCGTCCATCACCACTAACCCGGAAGTAGGCGAAGAACTCTCCGTCGATCCAGCCCCGCCGAAAGCAAAGTCAATGCCCCCTTTCAGCGAGTCGCCTTTTGTTGTGAATGGCAGATTCCGCTCCACGCCTTTTGTGGTTATCGACGCAGCCGGAATGCCCTGTTGCACCAAATATTGCTTGATTCCTTCTGCGCGGGCAAGTCCCAGATTGTCGAACGAGCTTTCATTCGTTTCGGCCGGTGCATAGTACCCAATTACCTGAATCGTTCGCTCCGGGTTATCTTTCAGATACGAGATCAATGTTTCCAGCGAACCACCCAGGGTATTCATATTGGCGTTGGCATCCGACGTGGCAAAGCTGAAATTACCCGGAAGTTCAAGTCGGAATTTGTTGCCATCGGCAATGGTGAACACGTCGGCGCCGGGTGGCGTCGTAAATAAAGGCGTATCGGTGGATCGTATTTCCGTCGGTCGCAGATCATCGGCACACAGCTGCTTTATTTTGCAGACATGCCACCAGGTAGAGCCGCCCATCCAGAGCAGAAGGAGAAAAATCCAGAGCGTTTTAGTCATAAGTGTACGGAATAGTGAAGGTTACCACTGAGCTATGTTTCAGTTTACCCAGTTGAGACGGACTTGACCGAAAAGGTTGCTCAAAATTACATGCCTATATAATACATACAAGGTTACCATTGTTTTTGACTATTTACACAGCGTGTATAAAGCCACACCCCTATTTACCTATTCTGACGAATCAGGAACTTGAGCCTGTTACGTTAAGATGCTCCTGAATGTCGCTAACTTGCCATTTTTCTACAACCTGGACAAACACATAACCAACGGTTCGTTGTCGACGACGAACCAGCCGAATTACTTATGCTTATCGATCTTCGCAGCGACACCGTTACGCAACCCACGCCCGCCATGCGCGAGGCTATGTTCTCCGCCCAGCTCGGCGACGACGTACTGGGCGATGACCCCACAGTCAATGCCCTGGAAGCCAAAGCCGCTTCGTTATTTGGGATGGAAGCCGCCCTCTTTTGCGCTTCGGGTACCATGACCAACCAACTCGCCATTCGGACCCACACCCGCCCTGGCGATGATGTCATCTGCGACTACCTCTCGCACGTTTACCAATATGAAGGCGGTGGAATTTCGGTCAACGCGCTGGCGTCGGTGAGTCTGGCGCATGGCGAACGGGGCAAACTTACGCCCAGCCTCATCCGCGACTACATCTACAGTCCGGCCGACCCGCACAAACCCATATCCAGACTGGTTGTGCTCGAAAACACGGTTAATAAAGGAGGAGGCTGTTATTATACCGTACCCGAAATTGCGGCTATTAAAAAGGTTTGTGAGGAAAATGGGCTAATTCTTCATCTGGATGGTGCCCGATTATTCAACGCACTGGTCGAAACGGGGGAGCCGACCGGGGCATACGGGCAACTTTTCGACTCGATCAGCATCTGTTTATCCAAAGGACTGGGTTGCCCGGTAGGGTCGCTCCTACTCGGTAAAGCCGATTTTATCCGGCAGGCCCGTCGGTTTCGTAAACTGATGGGGGGCGGCTGGCGGCAAGCCGGTTTTCTGGCAGCCGCCGGCATTTATGCCCTTGACCACCACGTCGATCGCCTGAAACAGGACCATTCGCGCGCCCGCAAAATTGGCGCCATGCTCGAACATCTGCCTGAAGTTGAAGAAATTCTTCCAATTGACACGAACATCGTCATTTTCAGACTACCCGAAACCATATTAGCCGCCGATTACGTTGAAAAATTAGCGACTAAGGGTATTCGTAGCATCTCGTTCGGCAAACATTTAGTGCGTTTCGTTACGCACCACGACTTCACAGACGAGATGGTAGTAGAGATGGAGAAAATTCTGAACCGGGATTTTTATGATTTTATTGACTGACTGTGATTTTATTAGTAAGCTTTCTCCGAAAGCACTATCACAGCGAAAATAAAATCATAGTCAGTCAATAAAATCATAAAAATCCCGGTTCTGACAACTATGCATATACAAACGAGAACATTACAGAAAGAAGACTATCATGATCTGAAAGAGACCATGATCGAAGTATACAGCGGCATTGGGGGCGACTACTGGCCGAAAAGCTCAATAACAAAACTGCTCCACATTTTCCCGGAAGGCCAGTTTTGCGTTGAAGTTGATGGCAAGGTGGTGGCCAGTGCCCTGGCGATCCGCGTGAAATACGACAACTTTGGTGATAACCATACGTATTACGAAATCACAGGCGGGTATACCTTTAAGACGCATAACGACGAGGGCGACTATCTCTACGGGATCGAGGTGTTCGTGCACCCCGACTATAGAGATCTGCGACTCGGTCGGCGACTCTACGATGCCCGGAAGGAACTCTGCGAGCAGCTGAATCTGAAAGGTATTCTGGCCGGAGGGCGTATTCCGAATTACAACAAATTCGCTGACGAACTGACGCCCCGCGAATATATCGCCAAGGTAAAGCAGAAGGAAATTTACGACCCGACACTAACCTTCCAGCTCTCCAACGACTTCCACGTCCGCAAGGTGTTACGTGGCTATTTACCTGGTGACTCGGAGTCGAAAGAATTCGCTACGTTGCTGGAGTGGATCAACATCTACTACGTTGCGGAAAAAGACAAAAAACCACATACTGACTCTATTATCCGACTGGGGGTCATTCAGTGGCAGATGCGTCTGTTCAAAAATCTGAATGCCTTTCTGGAACAGGTCGAATTTTTCGTCAACGCCGTCAGTGACTACCGGGCCGATTTCATGGTCTTGCCCGAGTTTTTCAATACGCCCCTGATGGCTGATTTTAACGACCTGCCCGAGCCGGTCGCCATTCGAAAACTAGCTGACTTCACCGTGCCCGTACGGGAGAAGCTGTGCGAATTAGCCATTGCCTACAACGTAAATATTGTGGGGGGAAGCATGCCGCTCGTAGATGAAGATGGTAAACTTTATAACGTAGCCTACCTCTGCCGACGCGATGGCTCTTACGAAGAATACCGCAAGATTCACATTACGCCAAACGAGGTGAGACACTACGGTATGGTGGGTGGCAACGAAATTCGGGCGTTCGATACCGATTGTGGCAAGATTGGTATGCTGATTTGCTACGACGTAGAATTCCCCGAATTGAGTCGGATTCTGGCGCAACAGGGGATGCAGATTTTGTTCGTACCCTTCCTGACCGATACGCAAAATGGCTACTCGCGGGTGCGGCACTGCGCTCAGGCGCGGGCCATCGAGAACGAGTGCTACGTAGCCATTTCGGGCTGTGTCGGCAACTTGCCGAGGGTGCAGAACATGGACATCAACTACGCTCAGTCGGCGGTATTCACGCCCTCGGATTTTCAGTTTCCAACCAACGCGGTAAAAGCTGAAGCCACCACCAATACCGAAATGGTGCTGATCGCCGACGTTGATCTGAGTTTGTTAAAAGAATTACACGAACACGGATCGGTGCAGGTCCTGAAAGATCGTCGGACGGATTTGTACGACGTAACGCTGAAAAAAGCAGCCAAGAAAGCCCTCAAACAGAAGAAAGCGTCGGCCGATAATGACCCGGAACAAGTGGCTCCCGTAATCGTAGTTTCACAATAATTTTTCTGTTTTCAAAAAAAAAGACGTAGCACCAGTGCTACGTCTTTTTTTTGAAAATCCGCTTCCAACCCTTAGCGATTTATGAGCATCTGGTAGCTATATACGCATG
This sequence comes from Spirosoma jeollabukense, assembly GCF_054777855.1. Lineage (NCBI taxonomy): Bacteria > Pseudomonadati > Bacteroidota > Cytophagia > Cytophagales > Cytophagaceae > Spirosoma > Spirosoma jeollabukense. The sequence goes on along the minus strand of NZ_BAAHAD010000005.1, from coordinate 21,798 downwards.
ATGTGACTGGCTATGACTATCAACCGTTTTATCGTTTTATTTCTCATCATTGGTATTTGTAGCTGTCATCAGCAGGCGACTCAACAGGTCGTTATTGCACCTCAGCAAGTTGATGCGCCCTGTGCCTGTCCGTTCATAGCCGATAAACCAGCCTATAAAATCAACGAGGCACCCGACTCGCTAACGCAGTATTATCTGGCTATCTGGAAACGTGCCTTTATTCGACGTAACGACATCAACGAAGCGCGTTTTGCTACTATGATTAAATACGTCAGCGGTTCACTTAACAGTTGGCGTGAAGGCGTTTCGCTACGTGTCGATTTTACGTATCAACTGGACTGGCTGAGCATTCACCATAACGAGCAGATCCGGGTGCTATACGATTCGGTGACAACCAAATCATACGCTGTCAATGTGCCACGTGGCGTCTATTTGACCGAGGCCCAACTTCTTCTTCGTGAGCCGTGGGATGATGTACAACCCATTCAGCTTGGCGCAAAACTGGCGTTTTCTTCCTGCGCAGATGCCTGCCACGCGTTGAAAACAAAAACCGGATTTATAGCGCTTAAACCGAACCGCGTTTCATTTTATCCACAGGCCTCTCTGCCTGATCTCCTGCCTGGTCAACCATATTTATTTAGCAACGGCACCCTTGACTCTACGGCCAACCAATGCGTTTTCGGGCAAATTAATCTGGTAACCGGTGAAGCCAAAGCCAGTCAGGGACCTTGCTGGATTCAGTAGTCGTATGCCTGGTTTATTTCTTATCCAACGCCAGCAACGTAGCATCTGTCCGATAACGAGAGGGAATCAGTACCGTTTCCACGAGAAATCCTACTGCACTACCCAGGCTGTAGCACAACAAATCGCTCCAGACAAAACTGAATCCGAGTATCAATCCGCCTAATCGGGTTGCCCGTATGTCGTCAATCCAGGGCGCATGATACAACTGGCTTACTTCAATCCCGAACGAAAACAGCAGCGTGGCCAGCGCCACGGTACGGACTGGCCAGCGGTTAAAAACAAGTGCAAAGCCAAAGAACACCATCAGTGCCCACAGCCCATCGCCAACATACGACCGAACAAATGGAATCTCCCCAAAAAACCGTCTTGATACCAATCCGAGCAGCAAGACGACAATTGTTAAGATACCATACAGGAGTCTATTGCGACGAATAGCGGGCATTGTTTTTACAGAAAACGTTCTCCATTTTTTAATCAGGAGCCGTGCCACGGTTTAAAACCGTGGCACGGCTCCTGATTAAAAAGCTTACTCAATACAGCGCTTTAGCTATTTCCAGCGGCCGGTCGGTAGACATGATGTCGGCTCCGTTATCGGCAAAGGTTTTGTAGATCTGATCGCCTTTGGCCGCAGCCTGTTTGTCCAGGTTGCCCAATGTACCGAGGATACAGGCAATGCCCTTTTCGTGCAGGAATTTATACAGCGCAGTATCAGGCTCTTTGACACCCACAAACGCAACCATCCGGTTGTCGGGAACACCCAGCTCGTGCAACCGGTCGTATTCGGCGTTGTTGCGGATCGTCACCGAAATCATCAGCTTCGGGTCAAGTTTGTTGAGCTTGGCCGCATCCTGTGCATTGTAGGTGATCACCGCTACGTAGTTGTCGGCACCGGTTTTATGAATCATGTCTACCACCTTTGCAAACGATACATTTCGCTTCACATCGAGCGTAAACGTAGCTTTGTTTTTACCCCAGCGCAGTACTTTTTCCAGCGTCGGAATCTTATAAGAGGTAACATTACCCTGGTTATCCTCCAGTTGATAGGCGTCGAGTTCGGCGTAGGTTTTGTCGATCAGTTTGCCGGTGCCGGTCGTCGTTCGATCAAGCGTAGCGTCGTGCATCATGACCATGACGCTGTCTTTGGTCAGGTCAATGTCGCACTCAATAATAACCGGCTGTATGGGCCGGCCAATGGTTTTGGCCATAAAGTCAAACGACTCGATGCAGTTTTCGGGATACCCTTTCAGATCGCCCCCGCCCCGGTGAACCGATATTTTCGTCAGTTGATTTGGCTTATACCGGAAGTAATCGTAAGCCGTCCCGACTGATCCGGTGGGGGTTGTTTTGGGGGAACAAGTGGCCAGCCCGAATCCCAGGCTAAGTACAATAAACTGTTTTATAGTCATGATACGTCGTTGACAAATGTTGCTCGCTTTCCGGAACGGAAGTTACTTTCTGGAACCGTTCTCATAAACCGCGTTGTTGATAAAGCAACGTAGTATTTATCGCCCGATTTAGATAGGAAAATCCTGTAAAAATAAGGCAACTAATTGTAGCAACATCGTATGATTCCCTTTTCAATTCTCGATTTATCGCCCATTGTAGCGGGTAATACCGCTAGTCAGGCGTTACACAATACATTGAATCTCGCCCAGCATGCCGAACAGTTGGGATTTAACCGCTACTGGCTGGCCGAACATCACAACATGCCGGGTGTTGCCAGTGCCGCTACGTCCGTGGTGATTGGGTACGTAGCGGGGGGCACGAAAACCATTCGGGTAGGTTCGGGCGGAATCATGCTCCCAAATCATTCTCCGCTGGTTATTGCCGAGCAGTTTGGTACGCTGGAATCGCTCTATCCTGGCCGGATCGACCTGGGCCTGGGTCGTGCTCCCGGCTCCGATCAGGCAACGTATCGCGCCTTGCGTCGGGATGCGAACGGACCCGATACGTTCCCGCAGGATGTCGTTGAATTACAGCACTATTTCCAGCCCGACGATACGAATCAGTTTATTCGGGCCATACCGGGAAATGGCTTGAACATACCCATCTGGATTCTGGGATCGAGTTTATTCGGCGCGCAACTGGCCGCCATGCTTGGCCTGCCCTACGCGTTTGCGTCCCATTTTGCGCCTAAAGATCTGCTTCGGGCAATGCAGGTATACCGAACCCAGTTTCAACCGTCGGAACACCTGAAAGCCCCCTACGCCATGGTCGCGGTGAATGTGGTCGCAGCCGATACGGATGCGGAAGCTGCGCGCCTATTCACGTCGGTACAGCAACAGTTTTTATATATTCGGAGTGGTCGGGCGCGCCAGATGCAGCCGCCAATTGATGACATAACGGCCAACTGGTCGGAGTATGAACTGGCTGGTATTGACCAGATGCTACGTTGCTCAGCCGTGGGTTCTCCGGCAACGGTTCAGCGTGGACTGGCGAGTTTTATTTCGCAAACCCAGGCCGACGAGTTAATCATTACGGCACCTATTTACGACCATGAGGCCCGCAAGCATTCACTCTCGCTCACGGCGCAGGTACGCGATGCGCTGGCGGCCCAGCAGTCGGAACCAGCGGTTGTCTGACTTAGCAGTTAACAAACTTCCCGAAGGTTCTAAACTTTCGGGAAGTTGACATCTTTCCGGTCGTATATTCGCTCAAATAACAAACGCCATGGTACAAGCATCTGGCCCGGCTCTTCCTCAAACACTAGACGCATTCATTGATTGGGAACCTACCGACGGTTTCAAGTATGAGTGGAATGATGGAGAAATTATACGGTTTTCGGGCATAAAGAAAAGACAATATTTCATTTATGATGTATTGAACGTCCTTTTTATCGAGAAAGGGTATCATAGGACGGGCACCTTTATGGCTGAACCAGATGTTATGCTCACTGCTTTTCAGATGCGTCGGCCCGATATAGCCTACTTCACAAAAGAGCAAATCCAGAGCGGTCGAAAGGGCGAGGACGTTATTCCGGCTTTTGTAATTGAGGTATTGTCGGAAACGGATATGGCTTACCGAATCGAGGAGAAAATTGTTGAGTATTTTAAAGCAGGTGTACAGGTTGTCTGGAACATCATTCCTGAACAGGAAGTCGTGTATGTTTACACGTCCCGCAAGCAGGTAACCATCTGTCTCGAAGATGATATTTGCTCAGCAGCCCCCGTTTTGCCCGATTTTACAATCAGTGTCAATACGTTGTTTGCCCAGGCTTGAATTTCGCTAGTTGAAACTACATAAAGCGATAAAGGCGTGCCACGGTTCAAAACCGTGGCACGCCTTTATCGCTTTATGTAGGCCTGATACCTCGCCTAAATCACTACGTTCACAATCCGTTTCGGCACGACCACCACTTTCTTGGGGGCTTTACCTTCGAGCCATTTCTGGACAATTTCGTCGGCCAGCACTTCCCGCTCGATTTCAGTTGGGGCGCGGTCGATGGCAAAGCTGATCGTCGTGCGGACTTTGCCGTTGATCTGGATCGGATACTCGAACGCATCTTCGACCAGGTAACTCGGGTTGAATTTTGGGAACGTAGCCTTTGAGATCGACCCCGGCTCATGCCCCAAAGCGGCCCAGAGTTCTTCGGTGACGTGGGGGGCGTAGGGCGACAACAGCAACACCAGATCCTGCAAAATGGCCCGCTTGTGGCAATTCAGCGTAGCCAGCTCGTTGACGCAGATCATGAACGAACTCACCGACGTATTGAACGAATAGGCTTCGATGTCACTTTCGGCTTTCTGAATGGTTTTATGCAGGATTTTCAACTCAGCGGGTGTCGGTTGTTCGTCCGTCACAATCCACTGACTTTCTCCTGTAGCGTTGTCTTTGTAGAACAAGCGCCAGAACTTACGGATAAAGCGATATACGCCGTCGATGCCGTTAGTATTCCAGGGTTTCGCCTGTTCCAGCGGTCCCAGGAACATTTCGTAAAGTCGTAATACATCAGCCCCGTATTTCGCGACAATGTCATCGGGGTTCACGACGTTGAACTTCGACTTCGACATCTTTTCAACCTCCGCCCCAACGATGTATTTCCCATCGGGTTCGGTAATGAATTCAGCATTCTCAGTCAAATCTGGACGCAACTGTTTGAAGGCGTCCAGATTCAATACGTCGTTTTCGACAATATTTACATCGACATGAAGAGATGTTGTCAGCGGCCGTGAGGCAGAATGGCTATAAATAATTCTGCTATTTGCTTCAGGATATTTCAGCCATAATGACTGCTGAATTTCCATCATACGGTCATTAAAATATTTGATCTTTTCCAGATCATTATTTTCGACCCCTTCCCTTAAATTATTTGAAATAAAGATTGATGGAATACTCGGCAAAAATACGACTTCAGTATTCGCACTACCCCCGAAGTAGTTACTTGTATTAATCCGATACACAAAGTTGCTTCGCCCCTGAATCATGCCCTGGTTGATGAGCTTTTTGAACGGCTCCTCCTGCGGTACGTAGCCACGATCTTTCAGGAATTTGTTCCAGAAACGGCTGTACAGCAAATGGCCGGTCGCGTGTTCGGTGCCGCCAATGTAGAGGTCTACATTCTGCCAGTAGTCAATAGCTGATTTGCTGGCAAAAGCCTGGTCATTGTTCGGGTCCATGTAGCGGTACCAGTACCAGGACGAACCCGCCCAACCGGGCATGGTGCTTAACTCATACTCATACTCCCCTTTGTATTTCCAGCCTTCAGCGCGGCCCAGCGGTGGTTCGCCGGTTTCGGTTGGCAGGTATTTGTCAACAGCAGGCAATTCCAGCGGCAAGTCGCTTTCGTCGATCAGGTAGGGCAATCGACCCGTCGAACCACCGTCTTTGAAGTAAACAGGCACCGGTTCACCCCAGTAACGCTGACGACTGAACACGGCATCGCGCATCCGGAAATTGATTTTACCTTTGCCCAAGCCTCGTTCCTCCAGCCACGCAACCAACGTATCGGTTGCCTCTTTGTAGGTCAGGCCATTCACAATACCGGAGTTGATATAATGACCATCTTTGGTGTTATCTGCCTGCTGGTCAATACCTTTCTGAGCGTCCAGAATCGGAACGATCGGCAAATTGAAATGTCTGGCAAAATTCCAGTCGCGCTGGTCACCCGACGGAACGGCCATCACGGCGCCCGTGCCATAGCCCGCCAAGACGTAGTCGGCCAGGAAGATCGGCACCTTCTCATCGTTGACTGGATTGATGCAATAACTCCCTGTAAACACGCCCGAAACAGCTTTCGTGTCGGCCATCCGGTCCCGTTCAGAACGCAGTTTGGCCGCGTTAACGTAGGCGTCAACAGCCTCGCGCTGCTCGGGCGTTGTCAATTCAACTGCCAGTTCATGCTCGGGTGCCAGCACCATAAACGTAACACCGTAGATCGTATCGACGCGTGTGGTAAAGACTTCGATAAACCGCTTCGTGTCTGTCGTCAGTGGGAACTTCACACTGGCGCCTACTGATTTTCCGATCCAGTTCCGTTGCTGTTCTTTCAGCGATTCGGTCCAGTCGATGGTGTCCAGACCCGTCAGCAGCCGGTCGGCATAGGCCGTTATCCGCATCATCCACTGCCGCATCAACTTCTGCTCGACGGGGTAGCCACCCCGCTCCGAAACGCCATCTTTCACCTCGTCGTTGGCCAGCACCGTGCCCAACGCCGGGCACCAGTTCACGACGGCATTGGCCAGATAGGTCAGTCGGTACTTGAGGGTTATTTCGTAGGATTCTACCTTCGACAAGGCATTCCACTCGGCCGCCGTGAAGGTAGGCGCATCTTCATCACAAACGGCGTTGACATCGGTGGTGCCGTTGGTAGCGAACTTGTTCAGCAACGTTTCAATGGGTTCCGCCCGGTCGGTATCTTTGTTATACCAGGAGCGAAACAACTCCATAAAAATCCACTGCGTCCATTTGTAATACGACGGGTCGGATGTACGAACTTCGCGGGACCAATCGTAACTGAAACCAATATTTTTTAATTGCTCGATGTAGCGGGTCAGGTTCTGCTCGGTCGTGACGGCCGGGTGCTGACCTGTCTGAATGGCATACTGCTCAGCGGGCAGCCCGAACGAATCGAAGCCCATCGGATGCAGTACGTTGTACCCCTTCAGTCGTTTATACCGCGCCACAATATCGGAGGCAATGTAACCCAGCGGATGACCCACATGCAACCCGGCCCCCGATGGATAGGGAAACATATCGAGTACGTAGTATTTGGGACGGTCCGTCGCACGGTTATTGGTTTGCTCTTCTGGTTTGAACGTATTGTGTTCGTCCCAGAAATGTTGCCACTTTTGTTCGGTTTCGCGGTGGTTGTAGTCAGCCATAAGGGTAACGCGGCAGGATAGCCGCATTCTGATTCGGGAGATTTTGCGGCTTTCGGGCCGCATTACTTATTTTCTTGCAAAAATAGCCGTTTACTAAGACTTTTGTCTATCCTCACCGTCGATGAAGTCGTAATCTCCCTCATGCGCCAGGTTCAATCGCTCACGAATCCATCCTCAATAAATAATCCAATACGGCTGGCCAACCACTCGAACGGGTTCTGGCCGATCTTATTGGGCTTATTGACAATGGCTCTTGGTAGCTGGGTCGTAGGCGATTTCAGCCACCCCATGTCCGATGGCAACGATACCGACCAGTTTGAGTATGTGGGTTATTTTTTTACGAAGAACCTGTCATTCAACCCATTCTCGCACCTCAACCTGACCAATACCCAAACATTTTACCCGTACGGCGCCAATCAGGTATTTCTGGACTGGGGATTTGAGCGTGATTACTGGTATCGGTTCTGTTACCAACTCTTCGACGGTCCTGGTCCTTACCTTCAGTTCTACTACATCTACACGCTGGTTGTTACGTCCGTCGGTACGTTTATGCTACTACGTTCCCGATTTGGGTTACCTAAATCGCTGATCGTTGGCCTGATTGTATCCATCTTTAATTTCTATGCGCTCTGGAAATTTCCGGTCCATATGAACGTCTGCGTAGGCCATTGGACAACCCTATGCATCGTTGCTACGTATCGGTTGTTGTATGACGTGGTGGAGAAGAAGCCGGTTTCGCTGGTTTATATTCTGATCTGGGTCTGGTTGCACGTGCAGATACTCAGTCAGGAACTAGCCTATGTAGCCGGGTTCGCGCTGACGTTTACGACGCTGGCCGTACCGGTTCTGGCGGTGGTGTTGTGGCAACGTTTTCGAAAATCCGCCTGGTTGAGAATAGCCGTGCAGTACATGCAGGAGCAGTGGGCACAACACAAACCAGGTATTCTGCTCGGATTGCTGTTGATCGTCGTCAGCCTGTATCTGTACTTGCCGTTAACGTTGCAAATTGCCTTCACGGCCTGGTCATTCGATTTCGAAGCGGTGCCAGAATTACGGGCCTGGTCGCACCCATTGCGCCTGTTTCTGCCCCATTTGCCCAGCCTTCACAGCTACGCGATTCCTTATCAAAAATGGCTGCATGATACATTCGAAAGCTACGGCCAAGGCAGTCCAGGCTTGTATCTGGTACTGATTGCGGGGGTTGGCTTCTGGCAAATCCGACGTCGGGTCGCCATCTGGCTCCCAATCGTGCTCATGCTGATGCTGTGCCTGCTGTATCATCCCGTCTCGTTTCCAACGCTTAAACTGTTCCCCTGGTTTAGCTTTAATCGGCACGGTGGCCGGGCCAGTTTAGTCTATCCCGTACTGTTTTGTTTGTTGGCATTACCGCTTACATGGCCCCGACGGTTGCCTGGCCAGCTCGTTGGCCTGCTTTTACTTGGCCTGATGGGCACGGAGTGGTACACCGGCTACCACAACCGATTGGCCTATCCGCTCGACGTAGCATCGGATAATCTGCTACGATATTGTTCTATCGTGCGGAAACAACCTGGTGTGGCGGTACTCGATTTTCCGTTTTGTACCATTGGCGCCAATGGCGTAGGGTTCAGGGAAGGCCTTTGCCCCTATTACACGCAACAGAACGCGATCTTTACGTTCCGGCGGTTTTACGACAAAAGCGCTGTCGGGCAGTATTTCGGTCGACTTCATCCCGATCAGATAAAACCGTTCCTACGCGATGGCTGGCCCCGGCTGCTCACCCCCGGCCGAACGTTCACCCAACAGGACTGGCAGTTTCTGGATGCGTTTTTGCGACAGAATAACTTCGCGGGAATCAACCTATACTCCAATTTGTTAACAAAGAAACAGGTTACTGACTTTTATCAGCACTACGGGCAGCCGATTGCCGAAACCCGATTTCCGGCAGCAGGGCGAGTGGTATTTATCCCTGTTCGTAACGAAAAATAATTCCTGAAGACAAGCGACGCAACGACAATTTCGTTTTTGGCGTATAGGTAACTACATCCGCTTATTTTTTAGTAAACTCATCCACGACGTATGATATAACCCTGTACGATTTACTACTTTTTTCAACCTGTTGATTTCGTACGTACTCATGCGACGTTTTTTCCCGTTCGCGACGCTCACCAACGTCGCCCTACTTGGCTTCAGCCTGTTTGGTTGCCAAACCGACAGCAGTATTGACGCCAACAGTTTATCAACCGACTGCTTGGTAAAGGCCTCTTCCAATAATGGGGTGGCCATTGCGGGCTCCTACATCGTTACGTATCAGCCCACCGAAACGCTGCCGGTTGCCCCCGGTGCACGGGTTGCTGCAGCCGAATTTTCTACGCAACAGCTTTTATCTCGGCACAAGGTAGCGAATGCGCAAACGACGGTATTGGCATCGGGTGAACAGACAAGTTTTCTGGCTCAGTTGACGGCCAATGAGTCGGAAGAACTCCGACGGGACCGATCCGTAACGCTGATCGAGCCTGACCGGATTATGTCCATGTGCAGCTGTGTTGACGTAGCGACGACCTCAACCCTGACCTGGAACGTTCAGCAAACGGGCTACGGCCGGGGTGATTTGCAAACGGATAAAACGGCCTGGATCATTGATACGGGCATCGACCTCGACCACCCCGACCTGAATGTGGACACCCAACGTAGTAAGTCATTTGTATCGGGCCAAACCTCGGCCGACGACCAGAATGGACATGGCACACACGTAGCCGGTATTATTGGCGCGAAAAACAACAACATTGGTGTAACGGGCATTGCTTCGGGGGCTACGCTGGTAGCACTGAGGGTACTGGACGAAGATGGTGAAGGGCGACTGTCGGGAATTATCCAGGCGGTCAATTACGTAGCCCAAAACGGCAAAGCGGGCGATGTTGTCAATATGAGTCTGGGGGGCGAAGGTACATCCGCAACACTGGACCGGGCGATCACCCAGGCAGCCAACGCGGGTATTTTGTTCGCCATTGCCGCAGGTAATGAAGGCAAAAACAGCGACAATTTATCTCCAGCGCGCGTCAACCACGCCAATGTGTTTACAGTTTCGGCTATGGACAGCAAAAACCAGTTTGCGTCGTTTTCCAACTTCGGCAGCAGTGTTGACGTCTGCGCGTATGGTGTGCGTATCAAATCAACGTATAGAAATGGTACCTATGCCACCCTGAGTGGTACGTCGATGGCGGCTCCCCACGTAGCGGGCCTGCTCTACATCCGGGGCAATACGTTCCCTACGCATGGAACGGTGACGGGCGATACAGATGGCACGCCCGATCCAATGGCAGGTGAGTAGATCAGCTGTATAGATTTGTTTAAAGCGGGCGTTGGAAACTAACTCTGACGCCCGCTTTTGCGTTTATGATCAATGAACAACCTCGACCGGCTTCGCCAGCGCTTCGATGCGCTGTCTCCACAAACGGATGAGGACTGGCTCCGGTTTATACCGATTGTTGAGTCTGTCACCTACGAGAAAAACGATTTCCTGATTCAGGCGGGTCAGGTCGAACGATACATTTACTACCTAGTTGAGGGCATGGTACGGCTTTCTATCAATGATAATGGGAAAGATATTTCCCTAGATTTTATTTTTAGTGATGACTTTGCATCGGCCTATTCGTCGTTTTTGACTGGACAGCCCACGGCATTCACGGTTCAGGCGTTGACCGATGTTCAGGCGTTACGCTTCAGCCGTACGAACCTGCTGAGTTTGTACGACCAGTCGCACAAAGCGGAACGTATCGGCCGGTTGATTGCCGAGCAGGCGTTCCTGCGAAAGACCAGCCGCGAAGTACAGTTTCTAACGAGTACAGCCAAACAACGCTATGTTCAGTTGCTGGAACAAAATCCCACTCTGGTGCAGACAATATCCGTGCGGCACCTGGCGTCTTACCTTGGCATCGAACCCGAAAGCCTGAGCCGTATTCGTCGGGAAGTTTGATTTCCTAACAAATGTTAGTGGATAGCCCGTATCTCCGCCGGAACTTTGGCCCATACATTAACGGGTATTACTGCTATGGCTTTTTTTCTGGGTTTAGTATCAATTGGCGCGCTACTCTACGGAGCAGGCTGGATTTCCAACTCACCCTATTTACTTACTACGCAACACGATGCACTGTTAGCGACAACCGCCATGTTCGTAATGATTGGCCTGGTGCACCTTCGCAAACCAGACCAACTCACCTACATGATTGCTAACTTTCTGCCTAACGCCCGCTTACTCATCCTGCTCTCAGGAATCGCAGAAATCGTTCTGGGACTCGGCTTACTGTTCTCCGAAACCCGCTTCTGGGCGGCCTGGGGATTAATTGCGTTGCTGATTGGTATGTTTCCGGCGAATATTAACGTAGCAGTCAACAAATTACCACCGCCGGGCGGCTTACCGGCCAAACCCTGGTACGTCTGGTCGAGGCTTTTGTTCCAGCCTGTATACATTATCTGGATCTGGTATGCGGCACTGGTTTAGGGAGTCAGGCCGGCTACTATCCGAACTACGTTGCTGGTCTTAAAACAGGACCTCCTTTTTGAGACTTATTTGGATTTTTCCCACAACTGGCCTTACCTTTGTGTTTCCAAACGGCAATAAAAAAGCGGCACGTTCCTGTGCCGTTTTTCATAAGAGAAATAATCCATTAAGTCGATAGACATTATACCTTGTGCAGGAACCAATAGCCACCCCTACCGAACCGGCTGCTACTACGCTCAATCCAATTCAGTCAGCGATAGATCTGAACGGACTGACCATTAGTATTCAGGGCCATAATGCGACGAAACAGGCCGATGCGCTTCGGGCAGCCTTCCCAACGGCAATTATAGAGACTGGGGCTTACCAACCACTGCTACGACGGCGTACACGTACCGAAATTGCCATCTATGTCTTTTCGGCTCTGGCGCTGATGATTGTCGGACATCTGCTGTTCAGTTACTTCACACTGGATCGGTTGACGCTCATTGCCAGCACGATAGATCTCACACCCGACATTTTTTACTTCATACTGGCTGGATTTGTTGCTCAGATGATTGATGGTGCATTAGGCATGGCCTACGGCGTAACGGCCACTACGTTCCTGACGAGTGTGGGCATTAGCCCGTTGTTTGCCACAGCCAGTGTCCACAGTTCCGAAATTTTCACGAGTGGCGTGTCTGGCTATATGCACCTGAAGTTTGGCAACGTGAACAGCCGGTTATTCAAAATTGTCCTGATTCCGGGGGTTATTGGGGCAGCTCTTGGCGCCTTTCTGATCACCAAACTCGCCGATATGGAAGTTGTCGCTAATTACCTTAGCCCGGCCATTTCGATTTACACCGCCATTCTTGGTATTTTAATTCTAAAGAAAGCCTTAGCAAAGCAGACGAAGAAAAAGCCCGTTCGCCAGATTGGTCTGCTAGCCTGGTTCGGTGGATTTGTCGATGCTATTGGTGGAGGAGGCTGGGGCCCTATTGTGAATTCAACCCTGATTGCGTCGGGACGCCACCCGCGCTATACGATTGGTTCGGTTAACCTGGCCGAATTCTTCGTATCCTTTGCCAGTTCGGTCGTGTTTGCCCTCTATGCCGGACTGGATAATTACGGCATGGTTATTCTGGGTCTGATCCTTGGCGGAATGATTGCAGCACCTATTGCGGCCCGTTTAGCGCAAAAACTACCCGTCAAAACCATGATGATACTCGTCGGAATTGTTGTGATCCTCGTAAGTTTGCGCAAGATTATTAAGTTCTTTTAAAGAAGTCGATAGTCGTTAGTTATCAGTCTGTAGTAGCCGTTCATAAATGATCCTGACTACTTGCGGGCTTCAACCTATTGACTAACGACTGTCGACTAACGACTCCAATGAAAAAACAAACAAAAGCCATTCGTATTCAGGCGGAGAAATCCCAGAATCGCGAACACTCTGTGCCGTTGTATCTAACCTCGAGTTTTGCTTTCGAAAGCGCAGAACAGGGAAAAGCCCTCTTCGAGGAAACCGAAGAAGGTAATATTTATTCACGGTTCTCGAACCCCAACGTCTCGGAGTTCGTCGCTAAAGTCTGCATGCTGGAAAACGCAGAAGACGGCATCGCAACGGGAACGGGCATGGCGGCTGTGTTTGCGAGTATGGCTGGTTTGCTGAAATCCGGCGATCACTTAGTGGCCTGCCGGGCCTTATTCGGGTCGGCACACCAGATCATAACCCAGATTCTGAGCAAGTGGGGTATCACCCATACGTATGTAGACGCCAGCGCGACGGAAGCCGAATGGGAAGCCGCTATGCAACCCAATACGCGCATGGTCTATCTGGAAACACCCTCAAACCCTGGTCTGGAGCTGGTTGATTTGGAGATGCTGGGGCGGCTAAAACAGAAACACGGGTTTATTCTGAATGTAGATAACTGCTTCGCTACGCCGATTCTGCAAACGCCGATTGATTTTGGGGCCGACTTATCCGTGCATTCAGCGACGAAATACATGGATGGACAGGGACGCGTACTGGGTGGCATTGTCGTTGGCCGGGCCGATCTGATCCAGCCGATCCGGTTCTTTGCCCGGCATACGGGGCCATCGTTATCGCCGTTCAATGCCTGGGTTTTGTCGAAAAGTCTGGAGACGCTGGACCTGCGCATGGAACGCCACTGCCGCAATGCGCTCCAATTGGCTGAAGCCTTAGATACGCATGTGGATGTTGAGCGGGTATTGTACCCATTCCTTCCCTCCCACCCGCAATATGATCTGGCCAAGCGGCAGATGAGTGCGGGCGGTGCCATCGTAACCATCGAACTGGAAGGCGGTTTTGAGCGGGTAAGCGCCTTTTTCGATGCGCTCCAGATTCCGACACTGTCCTCGAACCTGGGTGATTCACGTACCATCGTTACCAACCCCAATACCACGACGCACGCGAAGCTGAAACCCGAAGAAAAAGCAGCTCTGGGTATCACACCGGGCCTGATTCGTATTTCGGTAGGGCTGGAAGCCATTGAGGATTTAATTGACGACTTCACCCAGGCAGTAGAAAAGTCGGCCGAAGTGGTTAAGGAGAAGGTAGCGTAGCTATAACGCGCCTGGCTACTTTAAACTGACTCGCTATGTCCCGTATCACGCTGTTTATTGCCCTACTGCTATCGGCTCAACTTTCGTTTAGTCAGTCTACCAAAAAGCCGCTTCGCGTGGGTGTGGTAGGGCTGGTGCATTCGCACGTGAATGGCATCCTGAACAAGGTCTACAAGCAACCTAATCAGGCCGATATCGAGATCGTGGGTATTGCCGAACCAAACCGCGAACTGGCTGAGCGATTATCCAAACGGTTTGGTTTCAACATGAGTCTGGTGTATCCAACCATTGCCGAGATGCTCGACAAAACCAAACCCGAGGCTGTCACGGACTTCGGACGTATTGTCGACCATAAAAAAACGGTGGAAGCCTGCGCCCCGCGGGGTATTCATGTGATGGTGGAAAAACCACTGGCCACCAGCTTTGCCGATGCCCAGCACATGGAAGCCTTGTCAAAAAAATACAAGACTCAGTTGCTAACCAATTACGAGACAACTTGGTACGGCAGCAATCACAAAGCTTATGCGCTGGCCAATACAGACAAAGTCATTGGTGACCTACGTAAAATCGTTGTACACGACGGGCACCAGGGGCCAAAAGAGATCAATGTTAACCCGGAGTTCTTTGAGTGGCTAACCGATCCTGTTACGAACGGTGCGGGCGCTTTGTTCGATTTTGGTTGTTATGGTGCGAATCTCTCCACCTGGCTGATGCACAACCAGCGTCCGTTGTCGGTGCTGGCGGTAACGCAGCAGATCAAGCCCGATATTTATCCAAAGGTAGACGACGAAGGAACCATTATACTGACCTATCCGAAAACCCAGACGATTATTCAGGCGTCGTGGAACTGGCCATTTGCGCGAAAAGACATGGAAGTGTATGGGCAGACAGGCTACGTTTTCACTGTAGACGGCACCAAAATGCGTATCCGGCTTAAGGATGAACAGGCTGAACATCCTGCCGAAGCCACCCAGGCCGACGCCCCCGCCATCGACTCATTTGCCTATCTGGCAAGACTGATTCATGGAGAAACTAAACCCGACGAATTAACGTCATTAGACAATAACATGATCGTCATGGAAATTTTAGATGCCGCCCGGCAATCGGCAAAAACGGGCAAGGCGGTATCATTGAAGCCGAAATTATGATCGCTGAACCTACTCACACGCTCGAAAGCTTAAGCGAGCGACTACACGGCCTAAGCAACGTTGACGCACTGCGCACGCTGGCCGACCTGTTTCCTGGCGAAGTCGTTTTCTCGACCAGCCTGGGCTACGAAGATCAGGTTATTACTGACCTGATTCTTGCCAATGATATCCCGATCAAAATTTTTACGCTCGATACGGGTCGTATGTTTTCGGAAACGTATTCGGTCTGGAAAAAAACCAACGATCGGTACGGTACTAAAATTGAAACATATTTTCCCAAAGCCGATGCCATTGAGCAGCTTATGACCACCAAAGGGCCATACAGTTTCTACGACTCGGTGGAAAACCGGAAAGAGTGCTGTGGCATTCGTAAAGTTGAACCGCTGAATCGGGCGCTGAAAGGTCAGAAAATCTGGGTTACGGGCATTCGTGCCGAGCAATCGGCCAATCGTCAGGCCATGACCCAGCTCGAACGGGACGACGCTCATGATCTCTTCAAATTCCATCCCTTACTGGACTGGACATTCGACGAAGTGAAGCAGTATATAAAAGTCAATAACGTACCCTACAACCCTCTTCACGACCGGGGGTTTGTAAGCATAGGCTGCCAGCCCTGCACCCGTGCCATTCAGGAAGGCGAGGACTTCCGGGCAGGCCGCTGGTGGTGGGAAGATAACTCCAAGAAAGAGTGTGGGTTACACACGCATGAGGAAGCTTTTAAACCATAATAGACGAAAGAAATGAGAGTATAAAAGAACGTTTTACCGCGTTCATAACGCTTTCGTTCATTCGCTCTTTCATCGTACCGGCAATCCGGTCTTTAAAATGAAATTAGATTATTTAGATCAGCTTGAATCTGAAGCCATCCACATTATGCGGGAGGTAGCGGGCCAGTTTGAGCGTCCTGCCCTGCTGTTTTCGGGGGGTAAAGATTCCATTACGTTAGTCCATCTGGCACTGAAAGCTTTTCGGCCGGGGAAATTTCCGTTTCCACTGGTGCATATTGATACGGGCCATAATTTCCAGGAAGCCCTTGATTACCGGGATAACCTGGCGGAACGGATCGGCGAAAAACTCATCGTTCGCTACGTGGAGGATACCATTCGGGAGAAGAAACTGAAAGAACCGACAGGACGTAACGCGACCCGCAACGGCCTGCAAACCTTCACGTTACTCGATACAATTGAAGAATTTGAGTTCGACGCCTGCATTGGTGGAGCCCGTCGGGATGAAGAGAAAGCACGCGCGAAAGAACGTGTTTTTTCGGTTCGTGACGAGTTCGGTTCGTGGGACCCTAAACGCCAGCGCCCCGAACTCTGGAACCTTTACAACGGCCGGATTCACAAGGGTGAAAACGTTCGCGTATTTCCAATTTCGAACTGGACTGAACTTGACGTCTGGAATTACATCCGGCGCGAAAAAATCGCCCTGCCAAGCATTTATTTTGCGCATGACCGGGAATTGATCATCCGCGATGGCAAACTCATGGCGACCGCCGGGGGCGTTATCAAACCCGAAGCCGACGACCAGCTAGTTACACGCCGGGTTCGCTTCCGCACGGTTGGTGACATTTCCTGCACAGCAGCCTCCGAATCGACCGCCGAGTCGCTCGACGACGTGATCGACGAAATTCAGGCCACGCGCATCTCTGAACGGGGCGAAACCCGGATGGATGACCAACTGTCGGAAGCCGCGATGGAAGACCGCAAGAAAGGCGGGTATTTTTGAAAAATGATGAGTTATGAATGATGAATTATCCTGCTCCAATTCATTCATAATTCATCATTTATAATTCATCATTCAAGAAATGGATCTCTTACGATTTATAACGGCCGGTTCGGTTGACGACGGCAAAAGCACGCTCATCGGGCGGCTCCTTTACGATTCCAAATCCATCCTGGCCGATCAGCTCGAAGCTATTGAGCGCGCGAGTAAAAGCCGGGACGACGGCGAGATTGACCTCGCTCTGCTGACCGATGGACTCCGCTCCGAACGTGAGCAGGGTATCACCATTGACGTAGCGTATCGCTATTTCCAGACGCCAGCTCGCAAGTTTATCATTGTCGATGCGCCGGGGCATATACAATATACCCGCAACATGGTTACGGGGGCTTCGAACTGTCAGTTGGCGATTGTGCTGGTCGATGCGCGGCATGGAGTGGCCGAGCAAACCCGTCGGCATTCGTTGATAGCCTCCTTGCTGGGCATTCCGCACATTGTGGTAGCGGTCAATAAAATGGATTTAGTGGGGTATTCGCAGGACGTGTTTTCGGATATCTGCATTCATTACGCGGAATTAGCCCAAAAACTGAATGTCAGGAATGTAACGTATATCCCAATGAGTGCCCTCGACGGTGATAACGTCGTTGACAAATCGGTAGCGATGCCGTGGTACGAAGGTCCTACGTTGCTGGAGCACCTGGAAACGGTAGAGATTGACGACGATCTTAACCTGGTGCAAGGCCGCTTTCCTGTTCAATACGTTATTCGGCCACAGACGGCCGAATTGCACGATTACCGGGGCTATGCCGGGAAAATCACAAGTGGTGTGTTCCGCAAAGGTGACTCCATAACGGTATTTCCATCAGGCGAAACGTCGACAATTGACGCCATTGAAATTGCCGAAACTCATCTGGACGAAGCCATTACACCGATGTCGGTGGTGCTTCACCTTGCCACCGATGTGGATATCAGCCGGGGTGACCTCATCGTGCGTTCTGATAACCAGCCGATTAGTAGTCAAACCGTCGAAGCGATGCTTTGCTGGATGGACACTAAAGAGTTAAAAGTAGGCAGCAAGTATGTTTTGCAGGTGGGAACCTTCCGGACACGCTGTTCAGTTCGGGAGATTGCTTACCAGCTAAACGTCAACACCTACGAAGAAATCGAGCATGTTGATAGCCTGAAACTAAATGATCTGGCCAAGGTCGTACTACGTACCGCCCAGCCAATCAGTTTCGACCCGTATGCAACAAACCGGGCCTCGGGCGGAGCCATCCTGATCGACGAAACCTCGAACGTAACGGTTGGTGCGCTGATGCTGCTAGGCGAAGCATAAAGCGGCTTGCTAATTTTGTATATTTGGGTAAATGCCCGACAATACCATGACTGAACTAGCTGCTCAATTGCTCGAATCTCCGAAAGCTCCGCAAATCATTCAGCAGGTGCAAGCCATTCTGAATGACGAAAAAAATCGGCGGCAGGCTTTTTATGAGTGGATGGATGACGATATCAAAGCTGAGTTTATAAACGGCGAGATCGTCGTCCACTCGCCAGCATTAGATAAACACAACTCGGCAGTTCTGTTTCTTTCAACGCTATTAAACGTTTTCGTTACAGAACGAAATTTAGGTATAGTACGTGCGGAAAAAGCCTTAGTTGAGCTAACCCGTAACAGTTACGAGCCCGACATCTGCTTTTTCGGAGTCGATAAAGCCGCGACCATACAACCTGATCAATTATACTACCCAGCTCCTGATCTGGTGGTTGAAGTGCTGTCGAAAAGTACGCAGAAGAATGATCGGGAGGTAAAGTTTGAAGATTACGCGGCTCACAATGTAGCTGAATACTGGCTCATCGACCCGACCCGCCAAACCATTGAACTTTACACGCTTGACGCGGATACGGAAGCCTACGCCTTACTTGGCTTGTTCCGCCTGGGAGAAACCGTTAGCAGCAACCAGTTAGCGGGTTTCACCATTCCTGTGAAAGCAGTGTTCGATTCAACCGCAAATATAGCCGCCCTGCGAACGCTTCTCGTTCGTTAAGAGGCTTTTTTTGTCATTCTGAGGAACGAAGAATCTTCGGTAGCCAATAAAGTTAGATTACCTTCCGAAGATTCCTCGTTCCTCAGAATGACAAATGCCCCGGAGATGATTTCCGGGGCATTTGTTTTTAATTTATTTCGAAGCTTTTACATCTTCTCCAACACTCGTTCCATCGATACATCCTGGCCGATATGTGCCTTCAGTTCGCTGATTGGAATTCGGATTTGTTCGGTTGTGTCGCGGTACCGTACCGTAACGGTGTTGTCTTCGAGTGTTTGGTAATCCACGGCGATGCAGAACGGCGTACCGATCAGATCCTGCCGGGTGTAGCGTTTGCCGATAGCGTCGCGCTCTTCATACACTACCCGAAACTCCGACCGAAGGCTTTTAACGATTTCTTCCGCTTTTTCGGGCAGTCCGTCTTTGCGCACAAGTGGGAACACAGCGGCCTTAATTGGCGCTAAAGCCGGGTGCAGTTTCAGGTACGTCCGCTCTTTCTGCTGATCGCCTTCACCCACCGTTTCCTTTGTAAACGCATTGCAAAACACCGCCAGAAATAGGCGGTCGGCACCAACGGAGGTTTCCACTACGTAGGGAATGTAATTACCGTAGGGTTTGCCCGTCGCTTCGTCAATATCGTTATCGAAGTACTGCATTTTCTTACGGCTCAGTTCCTGATGTGCTTTCAGGTCGAAATCGGTGCGGGAGTGAATTCCCTCCATCTCCCGAAAACCAAACGGAAACTGATATTCGATATCGACAGCCGCGTTGGCGTAGTGGGCTAACTTTTCGTGGTTATGGAATTTAAGTTTCTCGGCGGGCAAGCCAACCGCCTGGTGAAACTTCATCCGTGCATCGCGCCAGGTTTCATACCACTGCATTTCGGTGCCGGGCCGAACGAAAAACTGCATCTCCATCTGCTCGAACTCGCGCATCCGGAACGTAAACTGCCGCGCCACAATCTCATTCCGGAAGGCTTTCCCGATCTGGGCAATCCCAAACGGAATCTTCATCCGGCCTGTTTTCTGTACGTTCAGAAAGTTCACAAAGATACCTTGCGCCGTTTCAGGACGCAGGTAAATCAGACTGGCGTCTTCGGCCAGCGAACCCACCTGCGTGGAGAACATGAGGTTAAACTGACGCACTTCCGTCCAGTTGTCGTTGCCCGATACGGGGTCTTTGATGCCTTCGGCAATGATGAGGTTCCGAAGACCTTCCATATCCTCCGCACTTTGCAACCGGCCAAGCTCATCACGCAGGGCTTGCCCACGCGCTACGTCACCCGCATTTTCATACGTCTCAGCCTTAAGCTCAATGAGTTGGTCGGCCCGGTAGCGTTTTTTTGAATCGCGGTTGTCGATCATTGGATCATTGAACGAGTCAACGTGACCCGACGCTTTCCACGTCAGCGGGTGCATAAAGATCGACGCATCAATCCCCACTACGTTGTCGTGGAGTTGGGTCATGGCCTTCCACCACAGCGTTTTGAGGTTATTTTTGAGTTCAACGCCATTCTGACCGTAGTCATAAACAGCCTGTAACCCGTCGTAGATTTCGGAGGACGGGAATACAAAGCCATACTCTTTGGCGTGGGAGATAATGTCTTGTAATGTTGTAGCTGGGGAAATTTTCTGCTCTGTCATAATCAGTTACTGATGCCACAAAGATAGCGTTTACGCCGAAAATCCCCGAAAATGGCTAACTTTCGACACTCGCTTTGCTGACAAAAAACTATGCTAATTAACTCACTCGCACTTAGAAATTTTAAATGCTTAGAAGAACTCGACGTGAAGTTCGCTCCCATTACGTTGTTAACGGGTGCCAATAGCAGCGGGAAGAGTTCGTTAATCAATGCGATTCTAGCGGTCTTACAGACTGAACAATTCCCTCTGTACTTATCTCCGAATGGAAAGTATGTTGATATGGGAAGTATGAAAGAAGTAACCTTTAAAAATGATTTGTCGAAGTCTATAAGTATTGATATTGCATTTGACTTATCAAAGGACAAGTTGTTTTCTTTCAACTTCTTACATGAAAATTTTTTCAAAACTACTTGGAGTGTAAACAAAAGAAGCAAATTACCTAAACTAAAAGCTGTTAACTCCATTGCTGGAAATATAGAGATATCAATCTGTGAAAGAGATAGTCACGTATCAGTTGATATATTAGATAAAGGGTTTGGTGATTTCGAAACAAGTGAAGAACAATATTCGGCCATCCATAGTGAGTTTGAAAGGATATTAAAAGAGAGAGTTGGCTATAATCAATCTATACATAATAAAATTATAAAAATCACTGACATACAGTATAAATCTATTGAAGATTTAGCACATCAATTAAATTATTTGAGCAGCGCTTTTTTTTTCGATCAAAACATTAATGATCAAATATTTCGCTATACAAAATCCGTTGATAATGCGTTTAACTACATTGGTTCGTTTAGAAAGCCTCCCGGCAGAACTTATAATCAGAAAGCAAAATCACAAAGAAAAGTAGATAGTGATGGAGAAGGTTATATTGATCAATTAATTGAGTGGCAAGAGACTGATGAGAATAAATTAGATTCTTTAATAGCCGAAGTATCCTTACTAGGCATATTTAATAACCTAAAGCCAAAAAGATTACAAGGAGGCCGGTTTGAGTTAAATGTTAAAACAAGTAAGAATAGCCGTTGGGCCTCCTTAGAGTTTGTTGGGGAATTGATAAGGACTGGTAGCCGAGTCAACTTTGTATCGACCAAGAAACAAAGTAATGACCAAGCAGTGGCAACCACTGACCGA